>PASR01000019.1 GCA_002713365.1 Rhodospirillaceae bacterium | reverse complement strand
TGGTCAATATTATTTAGTATTAATACCGACATTTCGACCACCATAACGTCTTAACCTTAAATCTGCTTGTTCTTTATGGCCCCAAAATCGCTCTAACTCACATAATCTAGAGCAATAATCACCAACTAGCACACTTGCCTCTTCAGTAATTTCTTGGAAGGTACATGTTTTCATAAACTTTCCAACCCATAATCCCCCAGTATACCTAGCTGCACCTTTAGTTGGTAGCGTGTGATTTGTACCTATAACTTTATCTCCATAGGATACATTGGTTTCAGGGCCAAGAAACAAAGCTCCATAATTTGTCATATTTTCTAAAAACCATCTTGGTTCGGCAGTAAGTATCTCTACATGCTCATAAGCAAGTCTATCCGCCTCAGCTAACATCTCTTCTCTACTACTACATAAGATTATTTGACCGTAATCATTCCATGCTACTCTTGCTACATCTGCCGTAGGAAGAACTTCTAATTGTCTATCAATCTCTTTTGTCACGTTTTTTGCGAGGTCACTAGAAGTTGTTAATAATGCTGCTGGAGAGTTAGGTCCATGTTCTGCCTGCCCTAATAAATCAACAGCAATGATTTCAACATCAGATGTATCATCGGCAACTACCAACACCTCTGTTGGACCTGCAAATAAGTCTATTCCTACTTGACCATATAATTGTCTCTTTGCTTCAGCAACAAAAGCGTTTCCTGGACCAACAAGCATTACTACGGGATCAATAGTTTCAGTGCCAATAGCCATTGCAGCAACAGCTTGCACACCGCCCAAACAATATATTTCATCTGCGCCAGCAAAATGCATAGCAGCAATAGTTGCTGCATGTGGACCACCTTCATTTGGTGGCGTACACGCAATGACCCTTTTAACACCTGCCACCTTAGCGGTTACTATACTCATATGTGCAGAAGCAACCATCGGATACCGTCCACCAGGAACATAACAACCGACGCTATTAACCGGTATATTTTTATGACCCAGTCTTACACCTGGTAAAGTTTCAACTTCCACATCACGTAAAGCATCTTTTTGTATTTGAGCAAAATTACGTACCTGTTTTTGAGCAAACTTAATATCATCCACCGTTTCTTTTGGTAGAGACGCAACTAAACTATCTATATCCCCAGAAGTAAGTCGAAAATTTTCAGGTGACCATTTATCAAAGTTTTCAGAAAGTTCGCGGACAGCAACATCACCTCGACTCCTAACGTCTTTAAGTATTTGTTCAACCGTTTCTCGAACTTTAGTATCTGCTTCATCAGCTAGCTCGGAGTTCATGCCCGTTTTAATAAATTCAATTGTCATTAAATAAATTCCTGTTCCATTCTTTAATTATAAACAGTATTTGATACTAAATTATAGATTTTGTTTAATAAATGTCTGGTATAAAATTGTATTTGTATCCGTCTAAATAATTATTTTTCTTAAAACCTGTCGGCGATTACTCGTATAAGGACGTACTTTTTCTGGCCATCGACCAGATTCCACAGCTTCTGCCCAAGCATCGCTAACCAAAACATCAGGGCTTTCAATTTCATATATTGCAGAATATTTTGGTTCATTATCAATGTCTACAGTATATGTTTTTCCTCCCATAGACATATCAAATGGCTTAGCCACACTTCTTGTGATTGAGTTTACGCCTGGCACCCGTAATAATGCAGGAATATGTTCGGTATCATAAACCTCATTAAGTAATGTCTCTTTTTCTGGTTCTATGTCCATACTAGCGATATAATAATATTTTGTTTTTTTTGACATAAATACACCTCAGTGTAATGAAACAAAAAGAGCTAGCATTTACTGCTAGCTCCTATGTCTTATTTGCGTAAAGATATTATTTTATTGCTTGTGGATTAATAGGTGATCCTACACCGCGTGTGACTGGTAAAGGCGGAGCAACAAACATAAACTCGTAAACTCCATCATCAGCACAGTCATTTGCTAAATCCTTTAAATAAAATATCTCCCCCATTGTAATGCCAATCATAGGTATAACTATCCAATGCCAAGGCTGAAAAACATCGTCTGTTTCATTTGGTATTACTTCACAACCCCAAGTGTCTGCACAAATTGCGGCAATTTCCATATCCTTCATCCAATCACATGTATGAAAGGAAACTCCAGGGGCTTCACCACCTGCGTACCCCCCCCATTCACCAGCCTTTAAACACCTTTCCATGTGCCCTGTTCTGTAAATGACAGTATCTCCGCGGCCAACTTCAACACCTTGGGCTTTAGCGCATGCGTCCAAATCATCAGCATCAATCGCCGTTCCGTCATCTAGGCTTTCAACTCCCGCCCATCTAGCAATATCGAGCAAAACACCACGACCAACCATTTTATCACGCATTTTATGTATAGCGTTCTTTTCTGCACCATTAGCTCCAACAAGTGTAGCATCGTAACCATTCCACATTTTATCCTGGTTAAATACGTGCCCTAATGCATCCCACTGAGTTCCACACTGAAGAGGTAAAGAAACGGAATCGTCTGCATATTGACTAGCATATTTTTTTCCTGGAACTGTCTGCTTTCCCTGTACAGCGTCAGTACCAGTGGCCAACATTGTATGTATTGGATTCCAACGACCTCCGAATAGACCATTTTGAGGACCTTCGTCGTCAAAGTTTAAGCCAAGAGCAAATACCTGTCCTTTTTTAACTAACTTCGCCGCATTAATTCTATCTTCTGCAGTGACATAATTTTGTGTTCCCCATTCATCATCAGGACCCCATTTACCCCATTGTTTGTTCCTTTCGGTTTTCTCTAGGATCAAATCCATATCAAACTGAAATTCTTTATCGTCATAACGATGCATTTTTATCTCCTCATTTTATATTTTATTAAAACAGAATATTTTAGATCTGGGTGGTTTTCTTATTTTAAAACAATTGGGTTTATAGGGGAACCTACGGCTCCTGTTATTGGTAAAGGAGGAGCACAAAATAAAAACTCATATACTCCATCGGCAGCACAGTCTTCACCAATATCTTTAAGGTAAAATATTTCACCTAAAGTTAAGCCCATTTTAGGAATGACTACCCAGTGCCATGGCTGAAAGGCATCAGCAATTTCATTAGGGCGCACTTCACAACCCCACGTATCCGTGCACACAGCTGATATTTCATTATCAAAAGCCCATTCAGCAGTTTCAAATGCCATTCCTGGTGAATCTCCTCCAGAATAGCCATCCCAGTTCCCTTTAGACAAACACCTTTCCATATGTCCTGTCCGAACAATTACAATATCACCTCGACGTATATCTACTCCCTGTGAATTAGCGGTTTCTTTTAAATCCGTTATAGATATTGCCATTCCATCATCCAGAGAATCCACACCACAGTGTCGCGCAACATCTAGTAAAACCCCACGACCTACGGTTTTAGATTTTACATTTTCAATCCCGTTTTTTTTTGCTCCATTAGCGTCAACTTGTGATGCTTCGTAGCCATTCCACATTTTACCATTATTAAATATATGGCTTAAGGCATCCCACTGTGTTCCACACTGTAAAGGCATCGTAACCATATCATCGGCATATTGTATATTGGGATGGGTATGTTTTCCCGCAGAAGCATCAGTGCCAGTTGCTAGCATAGTGTGCACAGGATTAAACCTTCGAAATTTGCCTGTCTGAGGACCATCTTGATTAAAGTCTAAGCCTAAAGATATCGATTTGCCTTGTTTAACTAGCGACGCTGCGTTTTTTAGCTCTTCTGGACCGATAAAATTTAATGTTCCAATTTGGTCATCAGGTCCCCATCGTCCCCAATTACTGCACTTTTCAGCCATAGCTTCAAGATCAGCCATAACTAAATTTGATTCTTCATAGTAGTGCGGCATTCATTCCCCCTTAATAAAGTAACCGTACTTAATTAAATATTACATTAACATAAAACTATTTTATTATTTGCTCTATACCACGTACTCTTCTTCCAATCTTTGCAGTGCCTAAAGATAACGAAACATACTTAAATATAACTATCTAATTGTTATTTAATTGCCTGCGGATTTATAGGAGAACCGGTACCACGTGTTATAACTAACGGCGGAGCACAAAGGAAAAATTCATAAATTCCATCCTTTTTACAATCCTCAACAAGTTCACGCAGATACCATATTTCTCCATGTACTATACCAATGTGAGGAATCGTAACCCAATGCCAAGGTTGATTAGTCCCATCTACTGTCTCGTTTGGCCGGACTTCAATTCCCCAAGTATCAGAGCAAATACCTGCAATTTCTTTTTTATGTATCCAGTCAGCGGTTTCAAATGCTAAACCCGGTGCGTCACCACCTCCGTAGCCGCCCCATTTACCTTTATCTAAACAATCGGCCATCTGACCTGTATTAAATAATACAAAATCACCTCTACGAACTTCTACGCCTTGTTTTTTTGCTGTGTTTTCCAAATCATCAATTGTTATAGCATATCCATCCGCAAGACGTTTCTTCCTCTTATATCTAGCTACATCTAATAAAACTCCTCGGCCCACCATTTTATCGGCAAATTTATCAATAGCATTTTTATGAGCCCCACGAGTATCTACTAGAGTCGCATCGTAGCCATTCCACATTTTATCACCGACAAAAACATGGGCTAATGCATCCCACTGTGTAGCCGCTTGTGTTGGGAGGTTAATCGCATCATCAGCATATCTCATACCAGCTAGAGGTTCTTGTATTCCTTGAACCGCATCTGTTCCAGTAGCTAACATTTGGTGCATTGGGTTCCATCGTCCACCGAAAAGACCATTTTGTGGTCCATTTTCATCCAGATTCAATCCAAGACGAAAAACTTTACCTCTTTTTATGAGTGAAGCCGCATTCACGATATCTTCTTGTGTAATATAATTAAGAACCCCAAGCTCATCTTTTGGTCCCCATTTACCCCAATTACTAAGTTGCTTGCACTTACGTAAAACGTCTGCTTTGGTTAGCCCCTTTTTTCTACTCTTAGTGCTTTTTCTTTTTATTGCCTGTTTACGTGCCATTTTGCCCTCACCATAAATTTTCATTATACCTTTACTAGTCAGTAGTAACCAGCAAACTTATCCCAAAGTTTATCGTTATTACTTAAACATTTTGCAAGTATATATATTAATTAAATAAAAAAATTACCTCGTTCTATCCCAAGTTGCGATAATTTAACAAACTGTAACAAGTTTATCAGTCAGAATATAGTTAGAGATCTGATATTAAGGAGTAAAATATTATGGAAAACAAAAATCAAGAACAGAATAGCCCTAATATGAGATTAGACGGGCTAACAGCACTAGTCACTGGAGCAGGACGGGGTCTCGGAGAAGGTTGTGCTCTAGCTTTAGCTGAGTCCGGTGCAGAACTTATATTAGTTAGCCGCACAGAATCAGAAATAAATTTAGTTAAAGAAAAAATTGAAAGTAAAGGCGGGAAAGCCAAGGCACTAGCATGTGATGTTACAGATACAAATAGCATTCAAGATCTTATAAAAGACGAAGAACGAATTGATATTTTAATGAATAACGCAGGATCTAATATCCCAGAACCATTCATTGAAGTGTCTGAAGAGAATTTAGACTTTTTAATTAACATAAACGTTAAGTCAATGTTTATAGTAGCTCAGGCATGCATGAAGAAAATGCTACAAGGTGGTCGAGGCGGAAGCATAATACATATGTCCTCTCAAATGGGACATGTAGGTTCACCTAGACGCACTGTTTATTGTTTAACTAAACATGCAGTAGAGGGAATGAGCAAAGCCATAGCAGCAGAAGGAGCGAGTGAAGGTATAAGAAGTAATTGTATCGGCCCAACTTTTGTAGAAACACCGATGACAAAACCAATGTTTGAAAACCCTGAATTTAATTCCTTTGTAATGGATAGAATATTAATGGGGAGATTAGGAAAGATCTCAGATATCACAGGGTCAGTTGTTTTTCTGGCCTCACCTGCTTCATCTTTAATCACCGGCGCTAGTCTTACCATTGACGGTGGCTGGACAGCAGTCTAATCAATTAAATACAATCACAACTTTATTTATATGGAGGTATATACCTAATGAGAACACCACGCCTGGACAGAGACCGACAACAATGGGTCTATGATTATGTAGTTAAAGAAAGTGGAAGAGTTTTCCATTGGGATGAAGACGGAAGACAAGTTCCAAAAAGTGTTAAAAGTCACGCACAAATATCAAAACATTTGGGACGTATGGGACAACGACTTGAAAGAGTGGCGCTCGAAGAAGAAAAGGCAGGGCATTCAGCCACGGCTTTCGAACTTTATTATCAGGCGTCATTAACTTTTGCTAATGCCCAACATCCAGTCTTAGAAACGAATGATGAAAAAGCCTATCTTCATGGCCAATGTCTAGCTAACTATGAAAAAGTAATAGAACATAGCCCCTACCCTATCGAAAGAGTTGAGATTCCTTTTGAAGGCGTAGAACTTCAGTGCAACTTCCATATTATGCCAGGCAAGCCGAAAGCTCCTGCACTAATATACATACCTGGCTGCGATATGACTAAGGAGATATATCCTGATCCGCGCGTTAACCATGCTCATCATAGAGGAATGCATATGCTCGTAATGGATGGTCCAGGACAAGGCACCAGTAATCTTAGAAATATTAAACTAACCCCTGATAATTATGAACGTGCAATTCTAGCCGTTGCAGATTATTTACAAAAACGCGATGAGGTAGATGAAGATTCTATAGTTGTGCAGTCTCATTCAATGGGGTCTTTCTGGGGCTTACAAGTTGCTGCATCAGGAGACAAAAGAATTAAGGCCGTGGCCGGACCATGGGCATCATATATCGATAAGTACTATATACTAGACACTTTCTCTCCTCGTTATAAGCAACTGTTTGGTTACCTAACCGGAGCCTCGAGTGAAGCCGAATTAGACAGCTGGGTTAGCCAAATGACTGTATCTGGACGAGAAGCGGATATTGAATGTCCTGTATTACTAACTGTAGGTGAATATGACTCACGTAGCCCAATTGAGTTGATTTATGACTTTTATAATAAGATAAAAGCTCCAAAAGAACTATGGGTCTACGAAGACACTTATCACCAAGCAAGACTCTTTGGAGGAGATAGTAATAGATTAGACTGTCATATGATGTGCATGGACTGGTTAGTCGAAGCACTAGAAGGTAAATTTAAAGCAGGCCACGACAGAAACATCTATTTACGCACTGGTGGCGGTGGTCCAAGTGGCTCGCAGGGGCTAGGTCAGGATGCATTGCACTGGTGGGAAGACTAAATAGTTGAAAAATATATACAGGCTTAGGGTTAACTAAGCCTGTATATTAAGCTACAATTAGCGGCACTTTTACACATAAATATATGAGAAATATCTTAAATTTAATTATGGAGTAATGCCTAGTGCAACCGCGTAAAAATTTCCGAGAACTTCTATCACCCGATAAGACATTAGTAATGCCAGGAGCTCAAGACGCATTAAGTGCACGTCTTATACAACAAACTGGTTTTGAAGCTTTTTTTATAGGAGGGTTCCAAGTAGCAGGAACTCATTATGCCCTGCCTGACCTCGGACTAATTTCCTTGGGTGATTTTATACCAATAGTAAGAAATATTCTTAATGCTTCATCTCTTCCTGTGCTACTGGATATCGATGATGGCTATGGGGACGTAAAAAATGTAGTTCATACATTACATACATATGAAGATATGGGTGTTAGTTGTATATTTATAGAAGATCAAGTTTCACCAAAAAGATGCGGCCATATGGACGGGAAACAGGTGATTCCTGTTGATGGTATGGTAAATAAAATACGTGCAGCAGTTTCAGAACGAAAAAATCCGAATACTTTTATAATTGCTAGAACCGACTCAAGAGCTATAGAAGGACTTGATTCCGCAATTAAACGTGGTGAAAACTATATAGCAGCAGGAGCAGATGGATTATTTGTTGAATCACTACTAGATATTGACGAACTAGTTAAAGTCGGTTCCGCATTTGATGCCTATCTGTTGGCTAATATGCTAGAATCCGGCCGCACACCTATACTTAAACCTTCCGAACTTAGAGAAATTGGCTATGATATGGCAATATACGGAATTAGTTTACTAATGCATATAACGAAACATATGCAAGATGTACTTCTAGACCTTTATAGCGAAAAACTAGAAATGTCTGGAAAGGCAATCAGTTTTGAAGACTATAAAAAAGTCGTGGAATTCGATAAGTGGGATAAAATAGAAAGTTTGTATACTTAACTTAATTTATAAGTTTATATGATTTATATATAATATTAACACCAACATAAAACTTATTTAAAACATTATATAATTATTTCTTGTTATTGTTTTCAATAAATAATTTTATTTTTATCCGTGTATAGAAGATTACTAGACACTCTTTGCAGTATTAAAACTTATTGCTATAATTATTAAAAATATACAAGGGGGATAAAATATTGTCCGCACGAGACGAGACCTACAATTACCCACGATTTAAGATGAGTAATTATGAACTTGGATACTTTCCTGGCCCAAAAGCTGGTGAAGTAATTGATTACGATTATAAGCTAACTGACCTAGACGGTAACGAAGTAGAATTATCAGATTATAAGGGTAAATGGCTTGTTATTGAATCAGGGAGCTTAACCTGCCCAATGTATGTTAAAAATGTTAAACCTTTTGCAAAATTAAAAGATAAATTTCCTGATGTCGAATGGTTGGTTGTCTATGTTCGTGAAGCACACCCGGGGGAAAAAGCTCATCAAGCAAAAACTATAGATGAAAAAATTAATTATGCTAAACGGAATCGTGATGATTACAATGAACAACGTAAGATCGCAGTAGATGATGTGGTAGGAACATGGCATCATAACTGGGGTCTACTACCAAATACTGTGTATGTTATAAACCCTGATGGAAAAGTTATTTATCGAGCCGACTGGTCATTTGCTCATAATGTTGAGGAAGCTCTAACAAATCGTGAAAAAATTAATTCTAATGAACATGTAGCCATTATTGGAGCTGCTCCTTGGATAACTATACCCGTTACCCTAAAAGGTGGATGGATAGCTCTTTACGATATATTAAAAGTATTCCCTAAGGTCTATTACATGCATTTTAAACTTGATATCCAAACATGGCTTGAAAAAAGAAGAAATAAATCCATTAAAGCTTCCTAGAATGCTATGAAATTTATAGTTGCAATTGTTAAACCTTATAAACTTGACGATATACGTGACGCATTAACTGAGATTGGTATTGAAGGCCTAACAGTGAGTGAAGTTAAGGGTTATGGCCGTCAAAAAGGTCAGACAGAAATATACCGAGGAGCTGAGTATCAAGTTAGCTTTGTTCCTAAAATAAAACTCGAAGTAGCTGTGAAAGATGAAATGTCTGACAGAACGGTTGAGACTATAAGACTAGCAGCTAATACAGAAAAAATCGGCGATGGAAAAATTTTCATTTTTGATTTACCAGATGCAGTCAGAATTAGAACGGGCGAAACAGGGGAATCCGCTCTATAGTAATAATTATTATTATTGAATTACGGTTCTCCTAACTCAGCTTTATTCTCGATCTCTTTTACTACTGCTGTTAAGTTTTCCGATCCATATCCACTGGCAATAGCAGCCATATAGATATCACTAACAATCTGGGATATATCACTTGGAGCGCCTATCTTATCAGCGGCAGCGGTTATCAAACCTAAATCTTTATTCATTTGATTGGCGGCAAAAGCTGCTTGAAAGTTGCGCTCTTTTAATGGGGGTAAGCTATATTTTAAAAGAGGAGATGCAATTACACTTTCATTCATCACATCGATCATTAGATCCCAATCAAGTCCACCTTTACGTCCAAAGGCCAGTGACTCCGCAAGAGCTGCAATTGTTGAACCAGCCAGTAAGTTTATTGCAAGCTTTAAATATAAAGCTTGTTGTTCACTTCCCACATAATATTGTTTAGCCCCCATCACTTCAAACAAAGGTAAACATTTCGTATAAGCGCTTTTATTACCAGAGCACATTATTGTTAAATTTCCGCCCTCTGCAAGTAAGGTACTGCCTGATACAGGCGCTCGTAAATAAAATATACCCCGATTATTTGCTTCATTTGAAACCTCTTCAGAGATTTCTGGCGAAACTGTACTCATATCAATATAAATACTATTACTTTTCATAACTGAAAAAATACCTAATTCTCCAAACACCACATCACGAAGTGCAGCATCATTTGGAATCATTGAAATAACCACATCTGTTTCTGATGCAACAGATATATTTGTTGAACCTGCTTGAGCTCCTTCATTTACTAATTTTTTTACTTGCCTCTCATCAGGATCAGAAACACATATTTCAACACCACTTTTTAAAAGACAATGGCTCATTGGAAACCCCATCTTACCAGCGCCAATCCAACCAACTTTTGTTTCACTCAAAATCATAATATTACTCCTTTTGATTTGAATCTTTATATATAATATCTAATGAAAAAAAAGTTTAATCTGAGCTCATACTGGCACGCTTACTATACTGATCAGCGGCATTGATCGAAGATAAATCTTCTTTCATAACAAAATTATAATTTCCCTCATAAAAAGAACCAGAAAAGCCTAATTTTTCTGCATCTTTTTTATTATCATTTTTTTTGTATTTAACTATCAACGACTCTTTAACGCCAAAAACAGCATCGCTATCTAAATACTCACTATCATTATTAAACAACTCTGTTTGAATAGTTTGATATCCATCTTTATAGATTAAATAATGTAAATGAGCCGGGCGCCATGAGTGACGACCAGTACCTTTTAATATTTTACCTACAGGACCATCGGTGGGAACGTGATAATCAACTGGTTTACGCGTTCGAAATGAATATTTTCCATCATTACCAGTGATAAATCTTCCTCGATAAGCATAATCATCATATTCTTTAGGTTGACCCATTTGGGCTTCATAAAATTGGTTTGGGGCTGTTTGCCATAAGTCTATCACTGCACCCTCAATAGGTTTTTCTTTTGAATCAAAAACCGCGCCTGAAACAAAAGCAGGTTCTCCCTCATTATCACCTAAAGATATATCAAAATTCATTTCCCGTACTGGCGCTCCATCCCTATAAAATGGGCCAAGCAAACTAGACTCTGTCGCACCTATTCTTACTATATCACCTAAAATTTCGCATAATGCTGTCATTCCTAGTACATCGCCAAGTAGAACCCCCTCTTCTCTCTTATCATCAGAGATTTTTCCGACATCCTGAATAAACCTTGCTCCGTATAATAATTCATCTGAGGTTAGATTAACTTCTTTAATCAAGTCATGGGCATGACGAACAAGCGCTTCCATAATCTCCTTTACCCTTGGCTCAGTATTATCTCCAATTTTATCGAGAACAGCTTCTGTAACGTTTTCTTTTGTAAGGTCACGCATATTTCTCTCCATACCTGTAAAGTATTTACCTTGTTTTATGATTCCTTAACTTAATATTATAATATTTTGAAGCTTCCAAAAGAGATACCATTGACAACCGAAAAGGCAAAGTTATGAGCCAAATTACTGCAATATTTATAATTATAGCTGCACTGAATGGACTATGTTCAATAATTGCTGCGGCCTGTGCTGCACACGGATTTGGATTTACGTTAGCTTCACGTGGTAATGACTTTATAAATTCAGCAAGCCAATTACAAATGGTCCATTCTTTAGTAATCCTTATTATTGCTATCATTTACCATTTAATATTAACACAAAGAATAAATTCAAATTATAAAGCTAAATCAATACTTTTATTAACGTATATAACCTTTACCATCGGCATAGCTGGATTCAGCGGTGGTATATACGCAATTGCTTTAGAATCGAAAATTCCAGGTCTTGTTCCAACAGGGGGAATATTTTTAATATTAGGTTGGTGCTTTATTATATTTTTTGGAATAATTAAATTATTTTCAAAAGATCAGATATAAATCTTATTATTAAATTAATCTTTTAGTTTCGTCAGACACTGGCATCTATAGAAATAATGTTTTATGCAGACGTTCTTTTAAAACTTATAGCAAAATAATACCTAAACTTTTATATTGAGATATACAATGAATAATAAAACTGGTGCCTTATCTGGCGTTACAGTCATAGATCTTACACGGGTCTTAGCAGGTCCATATTGCACACAAATGCTAGGAGACCTTGGAGCTGACGTCATTAAAATTGAACGGCCTGGCTCAGGTGACGATACTCGTAAGTTCGCTCCCCCCTTCGTAACAGATAATGAGGGTAAAGAGACGACAGAAAGCGCATATTTTATGAGCGCGAATCGTAATAAGAGATCCGTTGAAATTGACCTTACCAGTAAGGCCGGACAAAACATCATTAGAAAACTAGTACTAGAGGCTGACGTTTTAGTAGAAAATTTTAAAACAGGTAATCTATCAAAGTATGGTTTAGGCTATGATGACCTAATAGAGTTAAATCCTAAACTTGTATATTGTTCAATTACTGGATTTGGACAGACTGGTCCTTATGCTAAAAGACCCGGCTATGATTTTTTAATACAAGGCATGGGGGGAATAATGTCTATAACTGGGGAAGCCGATCGCGAGCCTCAGAAAGTTGGAGTACCAATAGCAGATATAATGTCTGGTATGTTCGCTGCAGTTGCAATAAATGCTGCTCTTAGACATGCCGCTTTATCAGGAGAAGGACAATATATAGATATAGGTATGCTTGATACACAAGTAGCTTGGTTAGTAAATCAAGGAATGAATTTTCTCCATTCAGGAGAGGCTGAAAGACTTGGCAATGCTCATCCCAACATAGTGCCTTATCAAGTATTTAAAAGTTCTGACGGTCATATTGTTTTAGCAATTGGTAATGACAAACAGTTTAAAACATTCTGCGAATTTGCTGGAGCCCCTGAACTACCGAGCAATCCAAAATTTGCCTCTAATGACGCTCGAGTAAATAATCGTGCCGAAACTGTTGAATTAATACAGAACTTAATAATACAAAAGCCCTCTCAATACTGGCTTGATGAACTTGAAAAGATGAAAATTGGTTGCGGACCAATTAATAGTCTAGAGCAAACATTTACCGACCCCCATGTACTTGCAAGAGAAATGATTACTAAAATTCCTCATCCCCTAATAAAAGAAGATGGAGGAGCAAAATTAATCGCTAGCCCCTTACGACTATCAGAAACACCGGTTGCCTACCGTCACCATCCCCCACTTCTTGGTGAGCATACTAATGAAGTGCTTACAGAAAAATTGGGTCTAAATGATGAAGAACTAGATAAACTAAGAAAAAATGGGGTGATTGGTTAATTCTCACAGGTATATCTAATAAATATTTTAAAAATAAGGCCATCCTTATGAAAGGATGGCCTTAGTACTATCTAGTTATATTAACGGTTTAATATTTAATGACTACTCTGCTGCCATAGCATAATCAGGAATTTCTAATTCAGGAAGAATTTTTTCCATAAAAGTAGATAATTCTTCGAGCATGTCGTCTTTAGGTTGCTGTGCCCAATGAAATATCAAAGTGATATACTCTGCAGGTACCTCCGCATAAGTCTCCTTCCAAGCTCGTATCGACTCGTCCAAGTCACCACCAATAAATATTCCTGAATCCTTCATTGATTGAACTAGTTGATCATCATTACCTTGAGGAAACTGCGGAAAGAAAGGACCGTAGAAATTTTTATATATATCAAGATCGTACTCACGAAGCTTGCGATCATAATCTTCAGTTGATTTACCAATATGTGGCCAACGAACCATATTTTGATTCTGACCTCTACGTACATGTCTGCCATGCTTTGCAGATTCTTCAACATATAAATCCACTAATTCAGACATCCCCTCAGTTGTCATAAAATATGTCGGTATAAAACCATGTTTTGCACAAAACTTTATAGAATCTGGGCTCTTAGAAGCCGCTACCATTACCGGAGGATGAGGTTTCTGAAATGGTTTAGGTACTACACAAATCCGCTGAACAGCACCGTCTTTGTCAATTTCACCTTCTACGCCTGCTTCTGAGGCTATCTTCCAAGCAGGATAGTCTTCAACGCCAGTCTCTAGGGGATATGGTGCTTGATAATGCTTGCCATCGAGACGAACTGATTCCTCCGTCCAGCATTTAAGTACCATCTCAACTCGTTCTTCAAATATTTCTCTATTTCTTTGATCGTTTGCACTTCCATCAGATACTGTAGCTACAGAGTCACTAAATTGTCCTATAGTATTTGTCCATCGTGACTGATAGCCTCTAGCAAAACCGACGAAGTACTTACCTTTAGTCAAGTGATCCAGTATTGCTGTTTCTTCTGCAATACGAATTGGATCTTGTGTTGCAGCTACATATCCGAGTGCACCCACATGTGCGTTTTTGACTTGGCTAGCCCAGTAAGAATTTAATATTCCCGGGTTCGGTCCAACTTCATAACCTTCAGAGTGAAAATGATGCTCAATAGTTGCTAAACCCCAGACACCCATTTCATCTGCGGCTTTTTGTATATCAGTCCATTCATGGACTATTTTATGATATAGATCACTATCATTACCGAGTGGTCTGTTTGCTTTTCTTCCCTCTTCTCCATCTGCTGGAAACATAGGGTATAATTGTAATATAACTTTAGGTAGGGCCATGTGGGACTCCAGTAATTAATATATTTTCTATTTATACCTTATAAAATAATTAATTTAGCTTGCCTACTACAAATAATAAGTTTTAATACTAACTATCACATAAGACTATAGCTAACAATAAAGATATATAGGATTAATCTATTGGATTTAAGAAATATTCGTTCATTTGTTGCTGTATATGAAGAAGGAAGCATTAATCGCGCCGCTATGCGTCTTAATTGTGCACAGCCCAGTTTAAGTCTGCAGTTGCGGAACTTAGAGGCGAGATTATCTATAGTTTTATTTGAAAGGCACGCTAGGGGGGTACGTCCAACTCCAGCTGCTATGCAATTTTATCAACATTGCATAAGTATACTAGGAGAAGTAAAAAATGCTGAACAGCATATGCGAAACTGGGCACAAGAAATTTCAGGAGCTCTAACAGTAGGACTAATTTCAACCGTAACTAAAAGTGTCCTACCGCAAGTTTTAACCGACTTTACAGAAAGTTTTCCTCATGTTGATATACGTATAGTTGAAGGCTATTCGGGGACTTTGACGGACTGGGTTATTTCAGGTGAACTAGATTTTGCGATAGTTAACGATCCACAAATCCAAGATGGACTATCTTTAAAAGCACTTTCAACTGAAGAACTGGTTGTTACATCAGGGCCAAATAGTAATTTGACCCACTTAAAACCTATTAGTTTGCAGAATATTCCTCCTAGAAAATGGGTTATACCATCTGAGCAACACAGTTTAAGGGGTATTCTCAAGCGTTATAACCTAAGCGGGGATATAGCAGTTGATAGACTGTTAGAGATGGATGGATTATTTGGGGCACTCGAGTTTATACATAAATCTGATTGGACCGGTATTTTTCCTATATCCACTATAATTGATGAAATAGATACAGGTAGATTTACAATAAATCCTATTCTTAAACCATCTATGACAATAGATTTTTATTTAATAAATCAAAAACAAAGACCTTTGAATAAGGCATCCAATATGCTGGTAGACAATCTGCAATCAGCTCTACAAATAACAGCTGAAAGTTGGTCAAAGTCAGAACAAAATAGTTAACATGATTATTAAGATCTTATTAAAAATAAAATCTAATAGTTTTTTTGAATTTAACTAGAGCACTTAATAGCTAATCAATTTGTAAAAATAATTATATAAGTCATCTTATATAAATAAAGGTGAGATTTTTATGCCGGACTTAAAACCAACGCAAAGAGTCTTAATCACAGCTGGGGGTTCTGGTATTGGAGAAGCTATTGCCGAAAGTTTTCTCAATAATGGGTCCAAAGTACATATTTGCGACATAAATGAGAAAATTCTTAATGGCTGCTTACAAAAACACATAGGACTAAGAGGCAGTGTTACAGACGTGGGTAATCCTGCAGATGTGGAAAACTTAGTTACCGAAGCCTTAAATTGGATGGGAGGTGTTGATGTACTGATAAATAATGCAGGCATTGGAGGTCCCAATAGTAATTTAGAAGACATATCATATAGAGATTGGGACAGAACCATATCGGTAAATCTGAATGGAATGTTTTATTGTATAAAAAATATAGCTAAAACCATGAAAAGCCAAAAAAGTGGTTGTATTATAAATATATCTACTGCATCCGCTAAAGTAGCACTGCCGGGACGATCTCCATATGTTGCATCTAAAGTTGGGGTTCTTGGACTTACACATACCGTCGCAAGAGAATATGGCCCATTTGGTATAAGATGTAATGCAATCTTACCAGGACTTATTAATAACGAACGGGGACGCGGAATACTATCAAACCATGCAAAAGAAAAAAATATTGACTTCGAAGAAGCTGAAAAAAACTTTCTTAAATATATTTCACTTCGAACTTGGATAGACCCGTCTGAAGTTGGAGAACTATCGGTATTTTTAGCGTCTCCAGCCGGACGCCATATAACAGGGCAACAAATAGGTATGGATGGAAACGTAGAATGGGAAATATAACTATAAAATAAATATTCTATGATAAAGACATTAAGTATAAATCAGAAAGATTTAGGTTTTATATCTTTCCTAGTACCACCAGCTAACGGTGAATAGTTCTTCTCATTATACCAAACTAAATAGTCATAAATACTTACAGGTTCAAATTTAGCAGGATTATCTTCGCTTACACACGTATCTAACGGCTCAGCTATAGTGTCTGGACTTGGATTAAAAAATAGCGCCATTGAATAACGATCTTTTTTAGGAGGAATAACACGA
>PASR01000018.1 GCA_002713365.1 Rhodospirillaceae bacterium | reverse complement strand
TTACAAAAACGCGGCCTTTTCCGGACTGCTTATGAAGGAAACACACTGCGGGATCATTATAAACTAGACCGCCCTGTGGGGCGGTTCTGGGATAATAATTAACAATTAAATTAGCACACAAGATTTATAATAATTATCGAATTAAAATTGAGTCATTTTTTCTAGCTCATCCACGATAGCTGGCACCAACTCTGTTGCCAAACCATAATGGGCTTCATGGAATAGTGAAGCACCCTCTGATTTTTCAAGGTTAAGTTCTATTGTTTGGCCACCTGCACTCCTTGCCCTTTGAACAAAGCCGGACGCTGGGTATACATTACCTGAGGTTCCAATAGAAAGAAACAACCTACTGCGATCTAAAAAAGTAATAATTTCATCCATAAAAAGTGGCATTTCCCCAAACCAAACAACATGGGGTCTTATGCCCCCCTTCAAACCACATTTTTTGCAAACCATGTCGGTAGTTAAATTGCCTTCATTTGAAACTAGATTATCGCAATTACCACACCGTGACTTATTGAGTTCTCCGTGCATATGAATAAGGTTTGCCGTTCCTCCACGCTCATGCAAGTTATCAATATTTTGGGTAACTAATAACACCTCTCCTGGCCAAAAACTTTCTAGTTTTGCAAGAGCTTTATGCGCTGCGTTAGGAACTACCAGAGTGTCATTCATCTGCTGACGTCGCAGATTATAAAAATCGAGAACCTGCTTAGGATGTTGGGCAAAAGCTTCTGGCGTAGCCACGTCTTCTATCCGATATTTAGACCAGACCCCATCTGGGTCACGAAATGTAGCCAACCCTGACTCTTTAGAAATTCCAGCACCTGTTAAAATAAATATTGGGTCACCAACAATTATGTTCTTAAGAAGGTTCATAAATTTACAGGCTAATTAATTTTTTATTAAATAATGAAAATAAAATTACTCTGCAGCAGCCTGCTGAACTTCTACCCCAAGCTCTCTAAGTCTTTCAATGGATTCTGGAGAAAACTCTGCCGCAGGATTATCTCCTCCAATCACTCCTAAAATAACACCTTTATCGGCATTAGTAGCAGAACTCACACACTCAAACCTACGCTGCATACCTGGTTCAAATGAAACTATATCACGCTCTTTTAATATAACACTCTCATCACCTTGATGACCTTCCCATTCAAACATCCAGGTCCCTGAAATAACTACAAAAGTTTAATTAGTATCATGGTTGTGCATCATAACACCCTGCCCGGGAGCGGCCTCAACATAACCAAGGTTAAATCCAGGACTAAGATGACTAATTAAAGGTTTTGCATCATCACCCAATGGTGAATATGAACCTTCTCCAGCAGGTTGAGAAAAACCTAAAGCATTATAAAATGTTCGTCGGTAACCATCCACCTCTTGATCAGGAAGGCCTGTATCAGCTGGCGAAATGTCTTCAAACCTAGCAACGCATTTTAATATTTCTTCTCGTTTTGGCTTATGAACAGGAAGTACCATTATTCTACTCCTATGAATTGATCTATTAATGCAAGTATAATTATTTTTTAAGTTCTATTTCGTGACCGCTATCCGATGATTGTTTAATACCATCGATAAGTCGATGTAATTCTAAGGCTGTTTCAAATGTAGGATGACTAGTTTTATTTTCTCTTATAGATTCAACAAAAGCTGAATACATCAGGCCCACATTTAATGCTTCGCCTACTACTTTTTCTCCAACGGCATGACCTAAAATATCCGGCACTGTTATTATAGAAAGTTTGTTTTTTTTCTTAGCTCCACTCAAGAAAACCTCTCCTAATTGAGGAGCATTTCGACTGGTTGCCACTAATGTTCCTTCACTACCATGAATTTCCATACGATACCCACTGCCAGCGAACGGTACCTCACTTACTTGTGAGGATACAATTGCACCAGAGTATAAAAAGCCATTAATGATTACATTATCAGGCGAACTAACACTAACCAGTTCATTGGTGTCTGTTTCAAACCACTTATCCACTTGTGTACTTATCATAGCAGAAAGACGGCTAAAATCATCAACAACAAAGCGCATAGCATCTATCGTATGACCGTTAGCAATAGTTAACGTGTTAGCACCCAGGCTTTCATCACGTTGCCAACTCCTATTAGACGGTCGAGATAATATACCATCCCTCATTAAGCTCACTTGTACTGACATAACTCGGCCTACGTATCCATCTGAAATAAGATTTTTCATATGGATCAATGTGGGGTTAACTCTAGCCTGCAACCCAGTTGCTGTTTTTACACCCTTA
The DNA here is from genome assembly GCA_002713365.1 of Rhodospirillaceae bacterium. Taxonomy (GTDB): domain Bacteria; phylum Pseudomonadota; class Alphaproteobacteria; order UBA6615; family UBA6615; genus UBA6615. Next base: position 34,853 of record PASR01000018.1, on the reverse strand, counting down.
TCTTTAGCAAGCTCCAATAACTCTAAAGCTTCCTTTGTCGTCCTTCCAAGCGGCCATTCACAATAAACATGTTTTTGGGCCTCCAAAGCTGCTCTAGTAGGCTCATAATGGGATGGCACACGAACAACCACTGCGACAGCATCGATGTCGGGAGATACCAGCATCTCCCGATAGTCACTAAATCCAAAACTAGCGCCATATGCTTCACGTGTTGCCTCTGCACTTTCCGCTTTAGTAGTACAAACAGCTGTTAACTCTATTTCATTATTCGCTAAGATTGCTGGCAGATGAGAGCGTGCGGACCAACTCCCTTTAATACTGGCACCTATCAATCCTAGCCTTATTTTATTACCCAAATTTATCTCCTAGTTTGTGTTTTTCAAAAAACTGAAGGAAAACAAAAGCATTATCGGCTAGGATTGTTATAATACGTTTATTAAAAAATAATTTAGTCGTCAGTTAGCCATATTTTATATTTACTCAGCTGCTGCTTCTGTTAAAAAACCATTATGTTTGGCCATTAAACCAGTTGCGTCAAAATCATCTCTAAATTGGGCCTTAGCTTTATCCCCCATATTTACAATAGGCGGCCGCACTAAACCACCATTCATTCCTATACACTCTTGCCAAAGTTTCATTTCAGCCATTGGCATACGCCCCTTACGCCAATAGCCTTGAATCCATTTAGCATGTAATTCACGCAAAGGTCGGAGAGTTGAGGCAAGTTCTGTGGCTTTAGCAATTTCTCCAGCAAGTGCTAGCTCAGTATATTCTTTAATTGGAAGATAGCCTGGCACTTGGTATAAGTGGGGATTATAGTTTATCAGCCACTTATGGCCTAACTGTGTCATGTTATGAAGCCAGGGGGCTTCATCCGCTACGGATATTACAACTTTATCACCTACTGCGGCTTCTAATGAAAAAGTGGCAGAAGGAGTCGCGTCAGCCTGCTTAATTGCCACAATGTTTGGTAAAGCCACCAGACGACTTGCTAGCTCAGGGCCTATTGGGTGGCATTGACCCGGTACATTAAAAAGAATTATCCCTATGTCAGTTCGCTCGCATATATATTCATAAAAAGCAAAAACAGAATCATCATTACCAGCAGCAACATAAGGTGTTAGAATTATTACAAAATCAAACCCCACATCCCAAGCATGCTGAGCTAACATAGTTGCATCTTTTACTGACTGATGATGACAGCCCGCTATTTGAGGTATTCGCCCCGATGCTGCATCAATCATTACCTCATGAGCGTGCATGCGTTCATTGTTTGGCATTGACCAAAATTCGGCAATATTACCTGAGCAGTAGTGTCCATCTATCTTAAGGCCAGTGATAATATGCTCCATATTACTGCTGTTTGCTTTATCATCAAATTCATCGTCAGCGTTCCAGCAATAAGGCATAGCCGTCCAGACCCCTCTTAGAATTTCATGGCCGGCTTCTTTCGCCTCATTTTTTTTATATTTCATGACATCACTCCTTAAGGTTTTTTAATGACTTTCATGATCTAATACTATGTTAACAGGCCCTATATTTAGTAGTTAGAGTAACATACTTTAGTTAGGTTTTATCTTTCGTCAATTATTACATTCCTGGGGTTGATATAATAGCAGTAGTCATTGAACGAGGATCACGCATCTCCCATCTACCAGATTCAACTCTTTGCATAAAATCGCCACAAATTTGATTATACAGAATAGGTTCCTCAAGATTGCAAAGATGGCCAGTGCGAGGAAGGAGAACTAGTGCAGACGATACAATGTTTCTTTTCATGTATAGCCCAGCATCCAAGCAAGGGTCGTCCTCATCTCCATTTATTACTAAAGTGGGAACCTTAAGAGCGTGCATCTTATCTTCTAAATCGTATAATGATGGGCGTTTCCTTTGAACGCCGCGCATAGTGTTAGCTGAACCAATGCTTGAGTGCTCACAGATCTGCTGTTCAAACTCTTGCCAACCACGCGGGTCTTTATTTTGAAATTGAACTCTAGTAGGGCCTAAAGCATAAACTTTTCCAAATACAGCCATCGTTTCGTTTTCAATTCGGTCAGCTACTTCAGTTGTCTCACGAACAAACTGTTCTTTATGGTCAGACTTTGCGCCGTAACCACAGCCAGCCACCACTAGTGATAGAGCACGATCTGGGTATTCAAAACCAAAATGTAGGCTAGCAAACCCACCCATCGACAAACCATTTATGTGTGCCTTATCAATATCCAATCCGTTCAGTATTGCAAGCACATCGTCACGTGCACTATTTTGGCTATACATATCTGGATCTTCTGGCACACCTGATGGTGGATATCCACGGGCATTAAAAGCTATACAGCGATGTGAACGCGAGAAAAAACGCATCTGGGGTTCGCAATGCCTATAATCACCACCAAATTCATGCGCAAAGATTACTGGAGTACCTGAGCCCGCTTCTTCATAAAATAGTTCAACTCCGTCAGTGGCGGTTACATAAGGCATTTAAATTCCTCCATAGCTATTTTTCTTTTTTTGTTGGCTTCATCTGGAAGGTTTTCTAAGAAATCAAAAATAATGCTAGCGCACATGTGAGAGACGTTTTTCTAAACTCGGCGCCCAACCACCGGCCTGTATAATTTCTCTAAGTTTGGCATCCAGCGGCATATATTGACGCGTAATATTGCGTGATAAATTATTGAATTCTCCAGTTAAAAAGTTGACTTCAAGTTCATCCCCCGTATCCACATCATTGCCCACTCCATCGCATCCATTTAGAAAAGGTAGACCCGCATTTATCGCATTTCGAAAACTACCTCTTGGAATACTCTCAGCTACCAAACCTAGCCCATGCCCAACTATACCAAGAAACCCTTGAATATGCGGATTCCCTTGACCGAACCGCTTTCCCGCAACGATTATATCACCTGGCGATACTTTTTGGGGAAACTCAGGATCAACACCTGCCATTAGATAATCTCGAAGAATATTTTTATCAAGCTCGCGTTCTAATGCGAAACGTAACGGCATAACGTCACCGTCAATGCCAAGGTTATCGCCAAATTTCCAGCACTTTCCCTTATAGATCCAATCCATAGTTATTCCTAATATTAACAAGGGTTAATTTAAAAAATCTCTTGGGTCAGTAATTTTCCCTTGAATTGCCGAGGCAGCAACCGTAGAGGCACTACCTAGATAAATTTCAGATTTCATTGCTCCCAAACGACCGTAATCATTTCTTGTTCCTGTATTTATCGAGGTTTCTCCATCAGCCATTCCTCCAATGCGTCCACCAGCACAAGGGCCACAACCAGGTTGTGTAATCATTGCTCCAGCTTCTGCAAACAAACCAATAAGACCCTCCTCTTCGGCCGCAGACATTATTTCCTGAGTTCCTGGAGTTATAATAAACCGCACTTGTGGATGAATTCGATTGCCTCTCAGTATTTCGGCTGCAGCTCTTAGGTCACTAAGGTTCGCCGCAGCACACGAACCGATAAAGGCATGGTGCACTTCTTTGCCAACAACTTCAGACACACCCACCACACAATCTGGTGTTGGGGGTATCGCAATTTGCGGCTCCAAAACATTAAGGTCATAGTCAATGATCTCTCGAAAATTTGCATCTAAATCACTAGAAATAAGATCTATAGGACCATTAACTCTTCCAGCTAAGTAATCGAGTGTTGACTGGTCAGGTTCTACTAATACTGACTTTGCTCCAATATCAATTGGCGTATTACAGAGTGTATGTCGGCCTGCAATATCAATTGAAGGCATTGCATCCCCCCCAAATTCAACTACTGCATAATCAACTCGCTCTGCGCCTAGGTCGCAAATTAATTTTTGTGCCACATCACGCATATTAGTACCAGGGAGTAAAGAACCAGTAAGATTAACGCGAACTGTTTCTGGAACTTTTAGCCATACCGAGCCGCAAGCCAGTACTTCAGTGATTTCAATTAAAACGGGTATAGCAAGAGCCCCTACTGCTCCAAAATTAGTAACGTGGACATCATAAGCCTCTACAAACATTCCCGGCTTAACAAAACCCATCTCAACCGGAAAAATATGGCCATGTCCTCCACGCCCTGAATCATAAAAATGCTTAATTCCATATTTTTTAACGATTTCGCGCACTTGTTTTTGTCGTTCTGATGCCTGAGGACTAACGGCTACGGGTTCGTGATCAGTAGAAATGATTACTTTATCTGGCTCGTAAAGTTTCTCAACTCCAAGTTCTTTAAGCGCTTTATCAAAGTTAACTACATACCAGTCATGCACAGTTATTAACTCAGGTTCAGGATAAATTATTTCTCCTGCTGAAACATCTCCACCAGTTACTCTAGAAAGCACCTTTTCTGTAATAGTCTTGCCCATATGCTCCTATCCTATTTCATCCAAACCAATTATAGCTGACAGGGCTTCCCCATTACGCACTCTTCTATCGCGTTCTTCCTCTTTCTTTCGTTGTTGTCTAGCTAGTTCACATATATGTTCACCATTTTCAGCAGGAACAACCATAACACCATCATTATCACCAACAACATAGTCACCAGTAGATACGCTAACACCTCCGACAGATACCGGTAATCCACACCATCCTTCATGATTCTTTAACGTGCCTCTTGGAGAAATCCCGGCAGCATAAACAGAAACACCTAATTTAATTAACTCTGAAGTGTCTCTAACACACCCATTTGTTACGCAACCAACCAAACCTCGGATGCTGCAAACCAAAGAAGAAGTGCCTCCCCAAACAGCAGCTCGATTAGTGCCCCCAGAATCAATTACTAAAACCGAACCCTCAGGTGCAGTGTCTAGAGCACGGATAACTGCTGTCGTATCGCTAGGAAACGTTTTTACAGTATATGCAATTGCACTAAAGCCTGCGTCTGGGACCATAGGTATGATTTCCGGCCCCATATCACCAAACTTCCCTGCTGCCTCATAAATCGTGGCTGTAGGAAATTTTCCTAAGCAATAGGCTATCTCATCGGGTGTCATTAAAAAATCCATGACCTTAATATGTAACAATATTTAGAAACTAACGGTAAATCCTCTTTCTTAACACTGTCAATGTTCTTCAGGAAAAGATATTTATACCATATAGAGGGAATACGCTTTAGGAGCCTTTACTTTTTTTGATAATGTTTACTAATATATATTTCTTATTTTTATAATTTTACTGGTAGTTACCGCTCGATCTCGCTTTGGTTAAATAGTTAATTGTATAAGCATAAATGTTAGGAATTAAAATGTCTCGATATAGGCTAGGTATCGACATTGGTGGAACTTTTACTGATTTTTCTTTGGTTGATGCTATTTCTGGCGAAGTCAGAGTAGAAAAAATGTTAACATCTTCCAGTGCTCCGGAAAAAACTGTGATCCAAGGAGTAGATCTCTTATCTGAAACTATCCCGAACATGTTAACTGAGGCAAAAGAAGTTATTCATGCAACTACATTAATAACTAATGTTATTCTCGAGAGAAAAGGATCAAAAACAGGCCTTTTAACGACTGAGGGTTTCACAGACATTCTCGAAATTGCTCGAGAGGTCCGTTATGACATATTTGATATGTTTATTCGCTTACCGGAGCCAATGGTTCCAAGAAATTTACGTTTGGGAGCTGAAGAACGTATTTTAGCTAGTGGTATGGTTCTAAACCCACTTAATGAAGCAAGCGTTCGCAAAGCAGCCGAGATATTTCGAGAAGCTGACGTTGAAGCCGTCGCAGTAGCATTTCTTCATTCGTATCAAAATAGCTCAAATGAGATAAGAGCTGGAGAGATATTAAAAAGTGAGTTACCAAATGTAATATTGTCGCTATCTCACGAGGTTCACCCCGAGCCTAAGGAATATGAACGAACATCAACAACTGTCATTGACGCATACGTAAAAGGCATTGCCGAAGGATATTTAGATCAATTGTCAGAAGGCTTGAAGAGCCGAGGTTACAGAAATAGACTTTTTGTTATGCTCTCAAATGGAGGAACTGCAACGGTTGAAACAGCTAAGAGCGTCCCAGTACAAATTGTTGAATCAGGGCCCGCTGCGGGCGTAGAAGCAGCTTCATATTTTGGACGACTTATGAACATTGATCCGATGTTATCCTTTGATATGGGAGGAACAACCGCAAAACTTTGTATAATCGAAAATGGTCGAGCAGCTAGAACACGAACATACGAAGTTGACCGAGTACATCGCTTTAAAATGGGAAGTGGCTTGCCGGCAGCAGTTCCAGTTTATGACCTGCTTGAAATTGGTGCTGGGGGGGGAAGTATCGCTAGGGTGAATGATCTAGGGTTAATGCAAGTAGGTCCTGATAGTTCTGGCTCAGACCCGGGACCCGCAAGTTATGGATTGAATGGTCAAGAACCAACCGTAACAGACGCGGATTTATTATTAGGCTACCTTAACCCCGACTACTTCCTTGGCGGTCAAATGCGTCTTGATAGAGACGCTGCTGAGCGAGCAATTAGAAATACCCTTTCAGAAAAAACAGGACTTACCCCAATTGAAGCCGCAGCCGGGGTTCACGAAATTGTGAACGAAAACATGGCGTCTGCAGCACGTGTTTATGTCGCAGAAAAAGGGCAAGCTCCTTCTAAACTGTCCCTCGTCGCTTTCGGGGGGGCCGGGCCCGTTCACGCTTTGGGTCTGGCACGCAAATTAGGCTGTCCTAAAGTTATTGTACCGCCGTTTTCAGGAGTAATGTCCTCACTGGGGTTATTAGCTGCTCCTGTTGCTTTTGAGCGCAGCAGAACTATTCGACAAATTTTACGTAATGTTGATCTTACAAAAATTCATGAGTTTTATAGGGAGTTAGAACAGGAAGCTCGTTCTCTAATGCCGGAGGGTAGTGAATTATTAGTAAGAAGAACAGTTGATTTAAGATACTCAGGTCAGGATTATCCCTTAGAAATTGATATAGAAGAGCCGACAGTTAACGAAAAACTTAAAACCGATTGGGAAGGCAGTTTCGAAGCTGAGTATAATGAACTTTATGGAAAAGTAGACGACGAAAACCCAATAGAACTGGCCAGTATCCGTGTTTATGTTAGCCAACCCATGCCCCATCTTGATATTGCTAAACCAACTGCAACTACGGACGCTGAACCAAAAGCAGTTAGAGACGTTTACGTTTCATCAGAAACCGGTACAGCAACAGTGCCGGTATATGAACGAACCGATCTTTGTATAGGACAATTAATCATGGGCCCTGCAATTGTAGAAGAACGCGAATCTACAACAGTTATTGGTGATGGAGATAAATTAACCGTTAATAACCGTGGCTGCCTTGAAATAGACTTGGCTAAATCGTCTACTAATACGAAAGAAAGTGATGATCAATCGATAAATTCCTATATCGGGGAGAGTTAAGCTATGCAACTAGACCCAGTGACAATACAAATTCTCTGGAGTCGACTCATAACAATAGTCGACGAAGCAGCAACGGGACTGATGCGAACAGCTTACACCCCATCTGTAAAAGAATACCATGATTTTTGTTGTGCTTTGTTTGACACGAACGCTCAAATGCTATCCCACTCAACTGTTACAACAGCTGGTTTTTTGGGAATAGTGCCAGAAGTAATGCGTAATTTCCTAAAAAAACATCCACCAGAAAGTTTAAAACCAGGGGACGCTATCATAACTAATGATCCTTGGATTGCGAGTGGCCATCTCATCGATATATCAATTGCGTCCCCAATCTTTCATCGTGATAAAATCGTCGGCTATACCCTATGTATAGTTCATCATTTGGATATGGGTGGGCGTATGTCGACATTAGAATCTAAAGACATGTATGAAGAAGGACTAAAAATCCCAATTCTGAAATTATTTACAGAAGGAACACTTGATCAAACAATATTCGAGTTTATTAAAGCTAACATACGTGTCCCTGATAAAGTTTTAGGAGATCTTAGGGCTCAATTAGTTGCCAACAATGTTTGTACACGCGGACTTAAAAACTTACTCGATGAATATAAATTAGATGGGTTAGAAGAATTGGGGGCAGAGGTTATTCATCGTACTGAATCCAGCCTACGAAAAAAAATATCAGCGTTACCCAATGGCTCTTACAAAAATAATGTTTTGCTTCCTAAAATTCCTGGTTGCGAGGACGAGATTAGAATTAATGCCGAAATAACAGTTATAGATGACGAAGTAATAATAGACTATTCTGGTTCTTCAGGGGAGGTTGGGGCAGCAATAAATTGCTCTTATAACATGACCAGGTCTTACTCATCCTACCCTATTAAATTAGCATTGGACCCCTACATCCCAAATAATGACGGTGGCTTAAGGCCGATAAAAGTTATCGCTCCAGAAGGAACCGTTGTTAATTCCCGGCCTCCTGCAGCCACTTGGGGGCGAACGATGATATCTCATCTATTCCCAGAAATTGTCTTTGCTGCCATGGAAAATATTATGCCTGACACCATTCTTGCTTCAAATGGGGGATCGCCAGCTAACGAGGTTTATTTGCACGGGCGACATACAGATGGAAGGTCGTTTATGGCTATTGCTCAGCATAGCGGGGGGTTCGGGGCCAGTGCCCAATACGACGGTTATTCTTGTTTATGCTTTCCTAATAACACACGTAACATCCCCATAGAGGTAACTGAAAATGAAGCAAGGATGTACTATACCCATAAAGAACTTCTTCCTGACTCGGGGGGGCCTGGTTTTAATCGCGGAGGTCTAGGACAAAAAGTCGAGTTTTGTATTTTAGATGGTAATAAAGAGTTTGCTCATGACGTTGAAAGTTCCGTTCGCTTAAGTGGTAGAACTGAAGATGGTACCTTTCCAGTATTCGGTAGATGCGGGGGGGGAAATGGTCGTGGTAGCGGAATGTGGGCTAATGGTGAGACCGTTGACCATGGAATATACCGTCGTTTATCTCCCAATGACAAAATTCAATTTATATTGAGTGGAGGAGGAGGATATGGAGATGCCTTACAAAGAGAAACAGCGAGGGTTTTAGAAGATGTAGTTCAAGGATACGTATCAATTGAAAATGCTAAAAAAGATTACGGGGTAGTTATTAACCCTAATGTTTTAGAAGTAGATATCCAAGCAACTGAACTTTTACGAAAAAAGATGGCATGACAACTATCTTTCATAATAATCCAAGGCAACGCAAATCTGCGTTCAGTGGAGGAGTAAAACCTATTGGACGCCCAATTTGGTTGCTTAGTCCTGGCGTTATCTGGCTTTTGTTATTTGGTCTAGCCCCTCTAGCATTTATGTTAATGATGTCATTTTGGACCTCTACTATTTTCGGCACCAAACCTGATTTTTCTTTTGATAATTATGCCAGAGTAATTATTACTGACCTTTATAGAGATCAACTTTTTAAAACTTTAAGAATAGCTTTTATGACGACGGCTCTTACCGTGTTAATCTCTTATCCAGTTGCTTATTTACTTTCACGACTAAAAGGAATGCAGAAAGCGCTATTTGTCCTAATGATGTTTCTACCATTTTGGACCAGCTATGTAATTCGCGCTTTTGTATGGCTTCCAATCCTAGGTCGCCACGGAGCAATCAATAATATTCTTCAGGCTTTAGGGGTGATTGACACTCCAATAGATTGGCTGCTCTACAATGAGGGGGCCGTTTTCTTAGGTTTGGTTTATGTCTACACACTATTTATGACGCTACCTATCTATCTTTCTCTAGAAAAAATCGACCCGGCATTGATTGAAGCTGCTACTGACCTTGGTGCAAAACCAGGCTCAATATTTAGACGAATTATTCTTCCGCTTAGCTGGCCCGGGGTTCTTTCAGGCTGTATTATGGTTTTTCTTTTATCAATCAGCGCATTCGTAACTCCTCAGTTACTTGGTGGTGCATCGGGCATCATGTATGGAAACGTCATTGCCAGCCAGTTCTTAGCTAATAATAACTGGGCATTTGGATCTGCTCTCTCAATAACCCTAATCATAATAGTACTATTGCTACTTCTTATAAGCTCTAGATGGATTGGGGTGCAGCATGTATTTACGGGGGGCAGGGATCGCTAGAAAATGACTTATAAAAATCTAGATAACAAAAAGTCCCTTGGACGAGCTAGCCTCAAAACTAAAGAACCATATAGAGGATACAAAACAGCTTTATGGATATATGCTGGGGCATTTTACGCATTTCTTTACGGCCCGTTATTAATGATCGTTTTACTATCATTTAACGACTCAGAGATAGTTGGGTTTCCGTTTCGTGGCTTTACTATCCGCTGGTATGAGGTGGTTTTCTCTAGTCCTGAACTCCTAGATTCCCTTCTAAATAGTCTGGGAGTCGGTTTTCTTTCAGCAACTATAGCAACAATTCTAGCATTATCCTTAGCCATGGGCTTTCGACATGATTTTCGAGGAAAATCGATAGTTTTGTACCTTATTCTCGTACCAATAATTATACCAGGAATTATAGGTGGTATAGTTTTATTAATCTTCTTTGGTTTTTCTGGCGTGCGATCATCTCTCTGGACAACTGTACTAGTTGCACATGTTAACTGGGTATTACCGTTCGCATTTCTAACACTTTTCCCGCGCTTACACGGATTTGACCGAGCACTAGAAGAAGCTGCGATGGATCTTGGTGCAAAACCTCTGCAAATTTTTTTTCGTGTCGTATTTCCAATTATTAGACCAGGCATCATTGCCACAGCTTTATTTTCGTTTAGTCTATCATTCGATGAATTCATAAGAACTATTTTTGTTACCGGTTATGATCGTACTATACCGGTTCAGTTTTGGGGTTTAATAGTTGATGAATTAGCCCCTCAGTTACCCGCGATGGCAGTTTTAATCATCGTGATTTCAATCTTTAGTTCTTTTGTTGGGTTTGTTTTTATGCATCGTGCTTCACGCAGTACAAAAACGTAGTTCAGCAAATGAGATGAAGAAATTTATGTGCTTAATAAACTTAACACTCTCTGGAGGGAGGATTTATAATGAAAAATAAAACTAATAAATCAAATTTTATTGAAGAAAAGCAATCAGATCGGAGAGCTTTCATTAAAAAAGCGGGTGTGGCGAGCCTTGGAGGACTTGCTGTAAGTGCACTTCCTATGTCAACAGCACTAGCGCAGTCCAAAAAAGTGGTTGCAATCATGCCTGGTGTTTTCATGCCGAAGCAGGGGCGTCCTATTGTAGAAAGCATGTCAGGTGTAAAGGTAGAAAATGCTCCATACGTTTCTCCGACTGACACACTCGCTAAACTGATGGCACCAGGCGGGACAAAAAATTATGATATGATGATTAGTCTCACCAATTTTGTTAAAGGTCCAGCTTTGGGTGCTAAAGATGGTGACGAGCGATTACATGCTCTAGACATGAGCAAAATTCCTAATGCCCAGAAACTCAGTCCTCTATTTAAAAAAGACATAGTGACTAGAGGCGGAAAAACTTACATGGTTCCGATAGTCTGGGGCTATGATTCAGTTATTTACAACGCCGATAAAATTCCTACTGATGATCCATTCACTCAATCTTGGGGGGTTTTATTCTCCGATAAATATAAAGGCCGTATAGCCTGGAGGGACGATGCGCACGGTATGATTATGGCTGCCGCTCTTCACAGAGGGCATCCGGACCCCGTTAGCATGGATGCCAGCGATCTTAAGGATATGACAGCTTATTTAATTGATAAAAAGAAGAATGTCAGAACAATGTGGACTAAGTTTGGTGAAGCGGTAAACCTCATTTCATCAGGCGAAGTTGATGCCATGTACGGCTGGATTGCAATGCGAAGAGTTCTACAAGGAAAGGGTCTTAATGTTGTGAATAATTGGCCAAGTGACGGTCTGTTATTCTGGCATCAATCTGGATTTGTGCCTAAAGATTCCCCTAATGCTGCCAATGCAGAAGCAGTAATAAATGCAATGTTATCAAAAGATTTTGGTATAAAACTCACAGAAGTAACTAATTATCCATCAACTTCTGCCGAGGTTGCTGCTACTTTCAGTAAAGAACAAAAAAGTAAGCTAGGCCTTGATTTGGTTGATCGGGGTGTCAAGCTTTATGGGCTAAGTTTCCCTGTTAATATGGATAAATGGGTTGAATCTTGGAATATAATTAAAACGGCTTAATTCCACTCTCAAAGCTAGTAGTCGCAACTTTATGTTGCGACTACTTTGCTGATAAATCTTAATAGTGTGATAAAGGAAAAAATTTGTCGATTGATATAGATAATAAGATACAAGGTAAAACCTCCTCAAAGTCAGAACCAACTGTCGAAATTCGTAACGTATCAAAATGGTTTGGCGAGGTTGCTGCCTTAGACAACGTCTCTTTAAATATACAACAAGGTGAATTCTTTTCTCTTCTTGGCCCTTCAGGTTGCGGAAAAACAACATTGTTAAGAATGATTGGTGGTTTTGAATCCCCTAGCGAGGGCCAGATATTAATTGACGGCACAGATACTATTGGGGAACCACCTTACGCACGCAGCACTAACATGATTTTTCAGCATTTGGCACTATTTCCGCATATGAACGTAATAGAAAATGTTGCCTTCGGTCTAAAAATGAAGAGCTTTCAATCTGATACCATTGATCAAAAAGTACAAGAATCACTTGAACTGGTCCGACTTGAAGGTTACGGCCAACGCAAAATTGATCAACTAAGTGGAGGACAAAAACAAAGGGTAGCAATGGCACGTGCCCTTATCAACAATCCTTCTGTTCTATTACTTGATGAACCATTGGGCGCACTTGATCTTCAATTAAGACTTCAAATGCAAGACGAATTAAGAAGGTTACATAAATCGCTTGGAAACACTTTTATTTTTGTAACGCATGATCAAGGTGAAGCAATGGCAATGTCAGATAGAATTGCTGTTATGGACCAAGGACATATTCTTCAAGTTGGAACACCTGAAGACATTTACGAGACACCAAAAACGCGTTTTGTAGCTGACTTTGTTGGGCACACAAATGTTTTTGATGGAAATGTAACAAAAATCGAAGAGAATGGTGAATGTTTAGTTTCTAGTCTAGATTTAGTTTTTCGATGTATTACCCCAGACGGGCTAACTGAAGGACAGCCAGTTTCGATTGCATTACGGTTTGAGGATGTCAGTGTAGAAAATACAACTGAACAATTAAACGGCACTAGTATTTCAGTTTTGGTGACCGAAAAAATGTATTTAGGGGGGATGTTTAGGTTTAAAAATATAACAGAAGATGGCACGGAACTAACTGCCGATGCCCCTAACAAACATTCTGCCCAGTCAATATCAGAAGGTGATACAGTTACATTATCCTGGAGGCCTACTGATATATCAGTTTTGATAGAATAGTGATTCATACGGAATGATTAAGAAAAATAACGCTTGAAGCTTTTGTAAAGGATAACTGATGTCACTAAATGTGGAATGGCAGCGACGCGATTACTCTCGAGTTCCCTATTGGTTGTATCATGATACTGACCTTTACAATCATGAACAAAAACTAATATTTAGGGGAACAACTTGGTCCTATCTTTGCCTTGAAGCAGAAATACCTGAGGTAGGTGACTTTAAAACTACTTGGGTAGGTGATACCCCAATACTCATAAACCGAAACAAAGATGGTAAAATACATGCCGTTGTCAATCGTTGTGCGCATCGTGGAGCTGCAGTGTGTCGACATGCCCAGGGAAATACTAAAGTTCACACCTGTATTTATCACAGATGGAGTTATGACTTAACTGGCAATTTAATTGGCATTCCTTTCCAACGAGGAATACAGGGTATGGGGGGGATGGATGATGATTTTGATAAAGCAGATCACGGACTTCGTAAACTACGTGTGGCTTGCTACCAAGGCATTATATTTGGTTCTTTCTCTGAAGACAGCGAAGATTTAGAAGATTATCTAGGCCCCATGATGCAAGGTCATATCACCCGCTTATTTTGTAAACCAATAAAGATTCTTGGTTATCAACGCCAAAGAATACATGGGAATTGGAAGCTCTATTTAGAGAATTTAAGAGACACCTACCACGCAAGTCTTCTGCATGAATTCTTAGTAACCTTTGGCTTAGATAGAGCAACTCAGAAGGGAGGGGTTGAGATGGACGAACGACACCGGCATAACCTTACTTATGCCCACGCCTCCTCTGATAATGATTCGGATGCTAAGGAAGCTTATGGCGGACACGAAATTAATAGTGATAAGTTAAAGTTGCTAGACCCCAGTTTACTGGAGTTTCGTCAAGAGTATACAGATGACCGCAATTTAGCTATTTCCACAATGTTCCCAAACGCATCATTTCAACAATTAAATAATTCTCTGGCGACCAGACAGATTCAACCAAAAGGAGTTAACGCTTTTGACTTGATATGGACTTATTTTGGTTACACAGACGACGATACAGATATGACCAACCATAGGTTACGCCAATTAAATTTATTTGGCCCAGGCGGCCTGGTCTCAATGGAAGACGCTGAAGCTATTGAGATCGCTCACAAGGCCAGTTTTTCAGAGGAACGGGATTCATCAACAGTTATAGAGGTGGGGGGGAAAGGTGAAATTTCTGATAGAGCCTACCGAGTTAATGACGTACCAATAAGAGGTTTCTGGTCATATTATGCTGAGTTAATGGGAATTGAACCAGATGGAGCCTTTCGTTGATAGAAGTAGAAAAACGTTTCGCTATCGAGGATCTGTATTCTGCTTACGGTTCTTGTCTGGATAATGATAAACTAGAAGAATGGTTAGATCTGTTCGTTGAAAAATGTGTATATAAGATTACGCCCAAACAAAACGTAACCCTTGGGCTACCAGTAACACTAATGCTTTGTGAAAACAAAAACATGCTCCGCGATAGAATCGTATCTCTGCGTCAAGCTAATGAATATAGCATTCACACTGACAAACATTTAATAAGTAATGTGTGTATCAAGGCGGAAGTAGACGCGAATATCATGATGGTGGAGGCAAATTATGCATTATTCCAAACAGACAATGAGGGTAATGGCAGCCTCTACAGTTTTGGAACCTACATAGATGAGGTGTTTTTTAATAAAAACGTTCCTAAATTTTTATCTAAAACTGTAATTGTCGAAAATTGGTCCATACCACACATGTTGTCTACACCCATATGAAACTGATGTTTTTCTATTTGTTCTAATTTAGAAAACGTAATGGCTGCACCCTTTAAATAATAAAAGATACAAACTAAATATTAAAAGATCGGTTCTATTCGGTATTATAATGAATAAAAACTTTCGTATGAACATCATTACGGCAATATCTGTATTTGATCAGTTCAAGCTAAATTATTACAAATGAAGATAGGGCAAGGTTTATCTGATGGCGCACTGAATGTAGTTCATCTTCCATTGTGTTTGTTTATTACTATCAGTTTATCGGGGTTATTTTCCTTGGCATTTAAACTAGGTTATATGCCAATCGTAATAAGCATATGCATTTTTTTATCGGTAGTGTTTTTAGTTGCTATTTTCACTTCTAAATTTCACTCCATGTCATCAATTGGTACCCGGCTTTCGTTAGCACACATCAGTTTAACTTGCTTATTAGGGGGCGTAGCTGTCCATCCTCCCCCTGAGATACCAATTATGATGTTGTGGAGCATTTCGATTATAGCGACTACTTCAATAATAATTTCAACAATAGAGATATGGCTCACAGAAAAAGTACAATATTCCAGTGCGTTCAGCCAACAGTTGGAAAGACAAATAAACGGTGTTTTATTTTTTTCAATAGCATTATTTATATATGCTAGCGGAAAGGTTAGTGGATGGGTAATCGCCATAGGCGTAATCAACCATGCAACCTTATTTTACACACTGATATTTCCTAATCATTACAAAAAACCGTTGAAGAGCTGGTATCCCTTCCTGCGCTTAGGGATGATAATTATAATAACCTTGGCTCTTTTGCCTATAATTACGTCACAAATAGCTCTTGGTTTTATTTTAATATCTCTTGGTCTATGTCTTGCGGCGGGTGCTACAGAAATCAGGTTTTCTCTCGTATATAATCACATTCATAAAATACGTAAATAGTTGACAGCTAAATAAGCCAGTATAACTCGCTGTTGCTTTTCAAGCTTAGAATGACCATATTCATAGTATAATACTGCTCTAATCGAGCACAATTAAATACAAAGATTATGAGGTATATATGTCTAACCAGTTTAACCACGGCGTAATGTCTAATCGAACAGGAGTAGATTCCCAGATAGATGAAGGCCTGAGAGCCCATATGTTACGGGTCTACAACTATATGGTGACGGGCCTGGCATTAACCGGAGTAGTAGCTTATTTTGTGGCTTCTACGCCTGCTTTACTGGGGCTTTTTTATGCCATAACCCCACAAGGGTACCTTTCAACAAAGCCGCTTGGTTGGATTGCCATGCTATCCCCATTGGCGTTCGTGTTAGTACTCTCATTTGGGATTAGCCGAATGAAATCATCCACGGGTCAGCTTCTTTTTTGGCTGTTTGCCGGAGTGATGGGCTTATCTTTAAGCAATATTTTTATTGTCTATACTGGTGAAAGCATAGCGAGGGTTTTCTTTATTACTGCTGCTACTTTCGCTGCTATGAGCCTATACGGTTACACTACTAAGCGTGATTTAACTGGTATGGGGTCATTTTTAATGATGGGCTTATTCGGTATTATCATTGCAAGTGTTGTTAATATGTTTATTGGATCCTCAATGATCCAGTTTGTCGTGTCGGTATTGGGAGTTCTAATTTTTGTTGGACTAACTGCCCACGACACTCAAAGAATAAAGCAAATGTATAATTCTCTAGATGATTCAGAGATTGCAGGAAAAAAAGCCATAATGGGCGCTCTATCACTATATTTGGACTTTATAAATCTTTTCTTATTATTGCTAAGGCTGTTTGGTAACCGCAATTAAATATACATTACCTAACATTTAAGAAACGCTCGAGCTTTCCTTGGGCGTTTTTTTTTACATAAATGTATTTATATATTACTACAATCAAAGTCGAAGAAGGCAATTAAAATGACTAACTTGAAAGACAAAGTTGTTGTAGTTACTGGAGCGAGCAGAGGAATAGGTGCAGCCTCATCAAAACTTATAGCTGCAGATAAACCAAAGTTGATTTTATGTGCTCAATCTGCGGAAGCTATCCATGAAACTAAAATTTCAGCAGAGTCTTTAGGGGCTAAAGTTGAGACATATGGTTTTGACGTGTCAGATGCCAAGGCAAGCAAAAATCTTGTGGACACAATAATCGAACAACATGGTCATATCGACGTTTTAATAAATAACGCCGGTTCAGGAAAAATGGGAAGTGTGGAGGATATGACCCCAGATGTTTTCCAAGATGTTCATAAAATTAACGTTATGGGCCCCTATAATATGATCCATGCTGTACTTCCTTCAATGATAGAAAGCGATTGCGGAACAATTATTAATCTAACTAGCGCCCGCGCTTTTATTCCTGGCCGTTACTATGCCGCATATTGTTCTTCTAAAGCTGCACTTATATCAATGACGCAGTGTCTAAATATTGATCTAGAAGGTACAAAAATTAAAATTTATGCATTCTCTCCAGGATTCACAGATACAGATATGGTACGTGATATGTATTCCAACAAAGAATTTAAGGCTTCAGCATTAACTACCACCAATGGTCAGGCGCCCGAAAGACCAGCAAAGGTATTATCCTGGTTGGCACGTAACGCTCCAGATGACCTAGTTGGAAAACATGTTCAGATACAATTTAACGATATAAGTTTAAGAGCGGGTCTCGAAAATTAATTATCTAATGAGCAATGTCTTTAGAGGGTGGTACATCTTCAATCCGCCTATACACAAAAACAGCAAAAATTAATGCAATGGCCAAAGTTATAAACATTGCTTGATAGGCTTCTATTGGACTATGGCCCTGAGAGTCAGCCGGAAAAGCATTTACTATAAAACCAGTAATAACCTGTATTAAAAATACTCCACTCCAAATAAAAAGGTTAATTGCAGTAATAGCCCTACCTGTGTGTGTGTCAGGAAAAAGAGCTCGGGCATGTGCAAAAATTAGTGCAGTAAATGAGGATGATAAGCCAAGTAAAACAAGTAAGACTGTAACAACCCCAACAGATGCGCTGTTATTTACGGCGAGTAATACAAAGGATAAAGCCATACTTATTGCTCCTACGCTAACAACGCCACGCCGTGTATCAAACAAACGATCAAGTGGCCCATAAAATAGAGCTGAAACGAGCCAAGCTACAGATAATGCCAATATCACATTACCGCGACTTATCATATCAAGACCAAAAACATCATTCAGATAGGGGCCTGTCCAAAGGGCACGAGTGGTTAAAAAAGAACCAACTGAGATTGAGGCCACTGATGCAAGGGCATAGAGCCTCTTGTCTCTTAAAACATATTTTAAACCCAGAATTGTTTGCCGCAAAGTTTCGGGTACAACTTTCTCCGGCATTTCTCCAGGTGGCCGATCTCGCGATACTAACCAAACTATAGCCGATAGCAAAGCTGCTCCAAGCCCCACAAAACCAAGCGTCTCTCTCCACCCGATAACTACACTCGCCCAGGCAAATGGTGCAGCAGATAGTAATAAACCAGCTCCACTTACAGCTACTGCTATGGAACTTGCTGTAGCCAAACGATCACGAGGAACCCACCGAGAAAGCAAAACAATCAAACCCATATAAACCGGTGCAATGCCACAACCAGCAACAAATAACGCTAATGCTAGAACTGAAGAGCTCTCTGCTCGAGATATCAATGTGGTGCCCACTGCAGATATTAACAGAAATATTGCTATTGTTCTTCTAGGGCCAAACCTATCTAAAAGAACGCCGACAGGTAGTTGCATCAAAGCAGAACCTAAAAATAAAGCCGCCGGTAAAGAACTAAGTTCTATTGCTGTTAAATTCAATTCACTCCTTAAATCTGGGGCTATGACAGCCGGCACTGATCTTAAAAATTGGCTTAGCATAAAAGCTAAGCCCAAAAAAGGAACCATAACCATAATAAGAAGTAATTTTGATTGCTGTATAAACCAGATAATCTTTTTCAACGCCTCTGTCATAGGCTATATGAAAGGTATATATAAAGGACGTGCATTATTTTGGCCATAAACGTTTTAATTACTAATGCAAACTGCTAGCTAGAACTACTAATTTATTTATGTTTGTAAATTATACGGAATTTTAAAAATTGCTGAACAGCGCGCTACAGGTATTCCATCTGCAGTTACCACGCCCTCAACAAAATTCATAGAACGTGTCCTATTTACTAAATTAGCCTGACATTCAACCCATTGGCCGGGTTTTATAGCACCAATAAAATCGGTTTCTAGATGGATAGTAGGGGCAACACCATCACGGCCGATTTGAAACATTGCTGTTTTTGCCATAGATACGTCAACAAAACTAGTTAACCAGCCACCATGAACAACTTCTCGAGGGTTTAGGTGTCTCTCGTCGACTCTAAATGCAAAGGTTATTTTACCATTCCTCACTCTATGAAATAAAGGACCATTACGTTCAGTGAAATTACTTAGTAAGGGAAATGGCTCGAATCCACGGGGTACTTTTATTTTTCTCTTTAAGTTATATTCTAAGTGGTCGAGACGGTCTGCCCCCCAGTATTTTTCTCCATCACACACCATAAAGGGAGCACCAAACATTCCATCGGCGATTGCACGTTTAAAGCCTGAAGATAAAGACTTTTGCGCCGTTCTATCATTTTCTGCTGCCTTTATCTCATCAATACCGATTGGAACACCGTAATCACTGCAGGCAGAGGCCAACTGACGAGCGGTCCGAACCTCCTTACCCATGCCAAAGTAACGATTACCAACAGCTAGACTAAAATTTTTAGCTAACTCAATGTTTGTTCTTTTTAAACGAAGAAATACTAATCTATGCAGGGTTGCACCATAAGGAGGAACCTCTGGTGGAAAAGTAACTGGCAGTCCATGCATCTTACATAACCTAGGAAAATCTTTCTGGTTATGGGCGAATTTAGCTGGCTGTTCTCGAGGTGATATAGAATTATGATGGTCTAATATATCTGGTAAAACAACCACCTTCCAGTCAACTTCACGGCCATATCTTGCAGCCACTTTATCTATCCGATTCATCGCGACATACGAATAAGCGGAAACAAAATCAAAATAGAAACGAATAGGGGATGGCATATGAAGTCTTTCTTTAAATTATTAGTTTTTATACTTTTAACGAACACCTATGTTTTTCAAGTGAGCTTCACGCCTTGTCAACCACCAACCATATTGTTCTGGCCAATCAGAGTAATTTTCATCAAAGTCCAACTCATTCGCTGCATGACGAGCCCAATAAGGATTATATAGGGCCTCACGAGCTATTCCTATCAGATCGGCGTCGCCGGACTGCAATATTTTCTCAGCTTGATTAGCGTGTAAAATAAGCCCATGAGTCATAGTCAAAATATTATTATTACGGCGCAACTCATCTGATAAAGAAACCCGAAACCCTAGAGGCAAAGGTTCCCGAGAAGCGGTCACAGTTCCCGCAATACCCCCTGACGAACAATCAATAACATCAACTCCTCTAATTTTCATCTCATTAGTTAAAGCAATCGAATCCTCCATTGTCCAACCACCATCCGCTCCATCAATCGTAGATATACGAACAAAAAGTGGTTTGCCGGCCGGCCATACAGCGCGAACCTTTTCTACCGTTTCAAGAGTGAACCTCATTCTTCCGTTTAAGTCTCCACCATATATATCATTCCTGAGATTAGACAGCGGAGATAAAAAAGTATGAGAAAGGTATCCATGAGCCGAATGAATTTCAAGAACCTCAAACCCTGCTGTATTTGCATGTCTGGTAGCGTTCGCAAACGCCTCCTGTATTTCCTTTATCTCTCTAATAGATAGCTCATGGGGCATTAAGGATTTTTCATTAATTGGTTCAGGACTAGGAGCCACTATATCCCAAGGCTTTTCACCACGCCTAAAGTCGCTCTCTTCCAATGGGCCATTTCCAAACCAAGGGCGTTGCATACTTGCTTTACGACCAGCATGGGCTATTTGTATCCCCGGGACAGAGCCCTGAGCAGATATAAAAGATACAATAGGTTTTAATGCAGTAGCATGTTCCGCTGACCATATGCCCAAATCACCATGAGTAATCCTTCCTCGCTCTTCAACAGCAGCAGCTTCACAAAACACCAAACCAGATCCTCCCAGCGCATACTGTCCGAGGTGTATACTATGCCAATCATTCGCCAAACCATTGGTCGCGGAATATTGACACATTGGAGATATTACCACTCTATTTTTAAGTGTTACTTCACCCAATGTAAGAGGGGTAAATAAAAGTGGTTTAGAATCATTGGTTTCGCTCACAAATTTCTCCTTTGTTTTATTTATAGGACTTAGTTATAGAGATTTTTTTTGTAATACCTTCAAAAGGTTTACTAAAATCTCATCTCGATCAGCAGCCAACATTTCTAAAGAACGTCCCCCTGCTTCCTCTTTAACGCCCTCTATAATTTTTTCTTTTACCTCATCTGTAAGCTTGGGCTCACCGAGGGCTGCCCAACGTCTCTCTTGGCTAGAACCCAGAATATCAAAATAATTAGATATTCCGCCAGATCCTCCTCCCAAATGATAAGTCATGTGTGGCCCCATAAAGGCCCACCTTAGCCCTGGTCCCTGAGCCATCGCCATATCTATGTCAGAAACAGAAGCATACCCCTCAGACACCAGATAAACTGCTTCGCGATAAACTGCTGCTTGTAAGCGATTAGCCAGATGGCCAGGTATTTCAGCGCGTAACCTTACCGGGGATTTACCTATCTTTTGATAGAAATCAATCGCTCTATCCACGGCCCATACCTCAGTCTTTTTTCCTCCCCCCACTTCAACCAAAGGCATTAAATGCGGGGGATTAAACGGATGCCCTAAAACCACACGCTGTGGATGCTTCGCCCCACCCTGAAATTCGCTAGTTGGCAGAGCGGTCGAGCTTGAAGATATCACAATATCTGGTGATAAAATACTATCAATGTCTGCAATTAGTTTTGTTTTTAATTCCGCGTTCTCTGGTCCACTCTCTTGTACAAATGTAGACCCTGAAATTGCTTCAGCCATACTTTTACAATAAATAGCATTATCTGGCGAAGCCAATTCAGCAATACCAAGCTCTTTCATAATTGGCCAAACGTTATCGATAAAAAGTTTTGTTCGTTCATAAAAATTAGAGTCTGGATCCCAAATTCGAACGCTACAACCCTGGGCCAAAAAATAACTTGCCCATGATGCACCTATCGTACCGGAGCCGATGACTGCTACAGTTTCATGTAATTTCTTATTCACTTTTTAAACTACTTTCGTTCAGGGCCTATTGGCGTACCCGCAATACCATGGCGTAAATCCTTACAAGTAAAGAAGTGGGCATCTTCACCGGGCAAAACATCTACATTGTGAACTATATTTGCTGGAATATAAATCAGTTCACCTGGAGAAACTTGTTTTTCTTGGCCATCAACAACAGCACTTAAACGCCCCTTTAACAAATAAATCCATTGCTCATTAGGATGGGTATGAGGATCAGACGACATGCCCTCTGGAATTGTCATAATGCCCACTTGCGTTAATTCTCCTTCAACTACTGAGCCGTATGTATCAGCATAATTTTGACCAGCATTTACATATGATAGCTTTCCCACGTCATAAAAATAAGTTCCGTCTCCTCCTTTATAAGCGCCATCGGTCTTGGTTTCTTCTGTAGATTTTTTAGACATCTTTAATCCTCATTACATAGGTTTATTTTAAATTATTTTCGTTCAGGACCTATTGGCGTACCCGCAATACCATGGCGTAAATCCTTACAAGTAAAGAAGTGGGCATCTTCACCGGGCAAAACATCTACACTGTGAACTGTATTTGCTGGAATATACATCAGTTCACCTGGGGAAACTTGTTTTTCTTGGCCGTCTACAACAGCACTTAAACGCCCCCTTAACAAATAAACCCATTGCTCATTTGGATGGGTATGAGGATCAGATGACATGCCCGCAGGAATTGTCATAATACCCACTTGCGTTAATTCCCCCTCAACCACTGAACCGTATGTATCAGCATAATTAGGGCCGGCTTTGAAACCGGTTAAATTAGAAACCTCAAAAAAATATTTTCCTTCACCCGCAGAATACGCACCTTCTGTCTTGGTTTGCTTTGTATTATCTCCTGTCATTAGTCTCTCTCCATTTAACTGATTTTATAAATTTAGTTAATAATAAATAATGATCATTCCTTAACTACATAAATTATAAAATCTCATGTTTAGGCCTAAAGAAAGTATTACGAGAACTGGTAGTTAAGAATATTTAAGAAAATTATTTTATAGCCTCCAATTAATATAACATTTTATGTAACTAACCATAGTATTCAGCAAATTGCCTATGATACAAATATTCTTGAGAAGAAAAATTACACTTATAAAAGACGATGATAATTTTTATCACACCAGCCTTAAAAAGAGCCAACTATATTTTCAAATTAATAGCTGTGATAATCTGAATATAAATGGAGAAGCCAAGTGATTATATTTTATGACTGCACAACTGCGCCAAGTCCTCGACAGGTAAGAATGTTTATTGCTGAAAAGGGATTAACAAATTCTATTAAAAATATAGAGGTGAACCTGCGAGATGCCGAACAATTAAGTCCTGAGTTTAAAAATATTAACCCTTATTGCACTGTTCCGGTGCTCGAAACTGAAACAGGGGAACGGTTCTTCAGCACTGCTGGATGCTGTCGATATTTAGAAGATGCTTATCCGAACCCTCCGTTAATGGGAGTTGATAAAGAGGAAAAGGCTATGGTTGCTGACATGCAATGGAGGATGGAAATAGATGGCTTTCTGGCGGTTGGTGAGTCATTAAGAAACTCTGCTCCAGGCCTTAAAAACCGAGCATTAACTGGTCCCGATAATTACGAGCAAATACCTGAATTGGCTGATAGAGGACGAGAAAGAGTAAAGAGGTTTTTTACTGTAGTTAATAAAATTCTTGACGATAGAACATATATAGCTGGTAAAAATTTTTCGATCGCAGATATTACAGCCTTTTGTACAATCAGTTTTGCTGACCGGCTAAAATTTGAAATTCCTGAAGAAGCGACTAATCTTAGAAGGTGGCTGGAAA
Source organism: Rhodospirillaceae bacterium (assembly GCA_002713365.1). Classification (GTDB taxonomy): domain Bacteria; phylum Pseudomonadota; class Alphaproteobacteria; order UBA6615; family UBA6615; genus UBA6615. The sequence goes on along the minus strand of PASR01000018.1, from coordinate 10,727 downwards.
ATATAAATAGCCGGCCAAGTACACTAGTCTAATTAACATATTAATTTAGATAAACCCATTAACAATCAATCGGGATGTCTCCCCTAGGAGGCAAAGGTGGGCTATATATAACAAGAATCTTTAAGGGCTTTTCACCAGAGTTTATAATTAGGTGCTCAACTTTTGGGGGTATTTCAACGACAGCTCCAGGACCACATCTTATGGGGCTTTTGTCATCAAAACTAACATCCATTTCACCTTCAAGAACATAACAGACCTGACTATGAACATCATGAGAGTGCCTATGTGCTCCGCAGCCAGGCTCTATAGTTCCATGAATCATTTCAAAATTTTCACAGAACGTTTTTTCAATCAATCGGGCGTTGGTTGTCCCTGTATGGTCTGGGGGGGTGTATTTCTTTATATCTTGTAGATATCTAATTTGCCCGTTTTTAATCATTTTTCTGCCAAACCTTTTAAAATATTCGACTGCAAATTATGAGTATTTGGATCACTCATATTAAGTAATACTTGGTCCTGCTCAAGTGTACTGTTATCGGAACCAACTTTTAATCGGTTTATTGATTCTTTGATCATCTGCTGCGCCACTCTTGGTTTCGCTGAAATTTCTTTTGCCATATCTAACGCCTCTTGCATTACATCATCTACTACATTATCGCAAAGACCCCACGATAAAGCAGTTTTGGCATCAATTTTTCTAGCTAGGGCTGCAATCAATTTAGCTCTATTTGGCCCCACCAATCGAACTAATCTTGGAAGTGTTCCCCAAGAAAACGTTATGCCAAGTTCGACCTCCGGCGCTCTTAGCCAAGCATTACTATGTAAAATACGAAAGTCACAAGCAACTGCTAGAGATATTCCACCACCAACACAAAAACCTTCAATTGCTGCAATTGAAAGTTGAGGCATTGCCTCCCATGCATTGCACATTTCTAGTCCTAAACGAATATGCCGCCTTGCTTCGGGAAGGGAGAGCCCTTGTGCGAAAGAATTACCCTCAGATATATCGTTCCCAGAGGTAAAACCACTGCCGTTTCCAGTAAGTATAACTGCTCCAATATCATTGCGCTCAGACAATGCTTTAGCAGTTTCTGTAAGAGCTATTTTTAGTTCAGCAGAAAGCGCATTGCGCTTTTTAGGCCTATTTAGGGTTACTAACATAACTCCTTCACAAGGTTCTACAGTCGTTAATAATTTATCATTCATATTCTGTCTTTCACCATTAGGTGGAACTCAAGATACGGAGATAGATGTAAATCCTATGGATCCATAACTATCCAGCCGGGCAATGACTCACAACGTTCAAGCCACTTACTCACAGAAGGATAAGGTCCCAATGCTATATTGCCCTCCGGGGCTCGTTTAACATACGGATAACAAGAAATATCAGCAAGCGTTACACGTCCTAGAGCCAACCAATTACCCGTTAATGAGAGTTGTTTCTCTAATACCTCTAATGCCAATTTACCATCTGCTGTATAGCCTGCAAAGCTTTCTGGTCGACGGCCATATATTGTAACCCCCCGCGCCCACTGTAAACCAAATTGTACTTCATTTTGCGCAAATGACATCCATTGCATTATCTCAGCTATCTCAAGAGGGTCTGGTGGAAACCATTCATCACCGCCATATTTCTTAGCTATGTATACTAGATGGGCAGTAGAATCCCATAAGATTTTACTCTCAATCTCCATTACGGGCACCTGACCTCTAGGGTTGAGTTTGAGAAAGTCCGTCGATTTATGCTCTTTGTTCTCCCAATCAATACGTATGTTCTGATAATCAACTCCTAATATTGCAGCCAAAACACGGACCTTAAAAGAATTTCCTGACATCTCAGTCATATAGAGCTTCACGGATTACCTCCTCCAACCATCAGTATACCATATTCAACAATAATTCTGATCATACTAAGTCTCAAATTTCTAAATTTTAAGGGCTAAATTCATTAATTAATCATATAACCAAAACAAAAATTATGTATCTAAATTTATTGTTGGATAACAGATATCAGAAATATATTATAAATTAATCAACACCATATGTTAAAATCCATATTAGTCTGCCGCCGTTCCATAAACTAGTAATAGAATTGATATCATTAGGGGTTATACTTTTTAATAAGTGTGATCTTATTAAATATATTTCAAAATTATATTTACATTTTCTTTAGAATTTAGAAGGAATTTTAAATGTTAGAAAAACGCCACGCTGAAATTTCTGGTGCCGGTTTTGGAGGATTGGTAGCAGCAATAGGTTTGGCTGACAGGGGATGGACTGTCCGGGTTCATGAAAGGCGTAATTCGCTTAACGCCGAAGGATATGGGATAGCCATACAAGATAATATGGTCTGCATTTTTAATGCCTTAGGTATTCTCAATCCTATTCTAGCGGGAGGCATAGAGATAGATTATCGAGATTCAGTAAACGCTAACGGAAAATTAATATTAAGACTTAAGTCAGGACTTGGTAGGTATCGGATAAGCCGACGGCATATTATTTCTTTACTTGCCCAGCGGGCTGAGAATGTCGGGGTGGAAATTCTAACTGGGTCAAATGTTACTGAAGCTAATCCCAAAGGAGAAATATTTCTAGCTAACGGAAAAGTACATCAAGCAGATCTAATAATAGCTGCTGATGGCATTAATTCACGCATTCGTGATTGTCTAGATTTAACATACAGCCAAGTTTTTCAAAAAGAGGGAGGAACGCGTATGGTAATTCCTAGCTTGCCCAAAGATATGCCTGCTAACCCTTCTGACGGCATCGCAATGGTAGAAGCTTGGGCAGATAATCGACGAATTTTGTATTGCCCAAACTCAAAATCTGAAATTTATGCAATTTTTACCTGCATGGCAGATGATTCTGCTGGACGTACCACCCCTATAAACGTCAGCTCTTGGAAAAAGTCTTTTCCCACTCTGGAACCGCTCATTGAGCGTTTTGCAAAAAACGCTCAATGGAATGAAAGTAGATGGGCTCAATTTAAAACAATTCGTTTAAAACGTTGGTCGGAAGGAAAAATAGCAATTCTTGGAGATGCAGCACACGCCATGCCTCCATACTTAGGACAGGGCGCAGGACATGCAATGATGAATGGTCTAGGCTTATCTGTAGCATTAAACGAAACCAAAGACTTAAAAAGTGCTTTAAATATTTGGGAAAATCGTGAACGCCCTCTTACAGAACACACTCAAAAATGGACTCGTTTGTATGGAACTACAATCTATCTACCAAAATTGTTGAAACCTCTTGCCATAAATGCTGAGAGAAAAATCCCATGGCTGGCCTCACAGTATAGCAGAGCAGCCAGACACATCCCAACTGGCTGCAAGAAATTCAACAATATAAAGTTGTTAAGCTGAAGTGCGGCCTGAATCAACTTTCAAGTCTGTCCCTGTCAAATGTGGCGCCTCTCCGCTAAGCGTAAATGCTACTAATGCTGCTATTTCTTCGGGCATCACTATCTCACCCATCGGTACGTTTTTTATTCCTCTTTCTATGTGACCAGGACGATTCTGGGTCCCTGGCGTCAAAGTAAGGCCTGGAACTATAGCGTTAACCCTTATCTTTTCGGAGGCTAGTTCAACTGCAAGTGCTCTGACCATTTGATGAATCGCCCCCTTAGAAGCAACGTAAGAAGATGCCTGGGGCCCTGGCCGAACAGCATTAGAGGAAGTAGTAACTAATAAATCCCCACCTTGTCCTTGTTTTCTTAATATTCGCGTGGCGGCCTGAAGCGTATGAAAAGTACCGTGAAGGTTTACTGATAATACATGATGCCATTCCTCATGAGTGGATTCTATAAAAGGTCTTCGTTCTATCATAACCCCAGCATTAGCTACAGTAGCATCTAACCTAGAAAACTTTAATAATGTATCATCAAACATTTTTTGGACTTGGACTGCATCCCTTACATCAACCTCTAGTGTTAGAAAACGTTCTTCTGCACCCTCGGATCTAGCCAACTCCAAAGTCTCTTTAAGTCCTTCATTATTAATACCAGCCGCAGTTACATTAGCACCATCTTTTGCAGCCCTTATGGCAATTGCTCGGCCTATTCCTGTTTCAGCACCTGTAACTAGTAAGGTTTTCCCAGCAAGGTTATAATAATTCATTTTTTTCTCCTTAAGCCGATGTTCGGCCAGCATCAACTTTAAGCAGTGTTCCAGTCATATGCGGCACCTCATCACTCAACGAGAAAGCTACAAAAGCAGCTAGTTCTTCAGGTTTTACTATTTCATTCATAGGTACAGCCTTTAAACCAGCCTCTACATAACCTTGCTGAGTCATTACTGGTCTGGTTTCAGCCATTCCAGGAACTATAGTATTTACCTTTATTTTATGTGGAGCCATTTCTACAGCTAGCCCCCTTAGCATCTGGTGTACTCCACCCTTGCTAGAGGTATAAGGAATTAAATTCGAAATAGGTCTGATACCGGTAGAAGAACCGGTAGCAATCAAACTACCACCTTCACCTTGAGATACCAAGACTTTTGCCGCGGCATGTAAAACATAAAAAACTCCTGTAAGGTTTACGTTTATTACACGCTCCCATTCATCTATATCCCATTCCCCAAACGGTGTACTTACACAAAACGCTCCAGCATTAGCTATCGCAGCATCAAGCCTACCGTAATTATTTATTGTCAAATCAATAGCATTTTGAACTTGTTCTGAATTAGTAACATCCGTCACTATGGCTGATACACGTTCTTTGGCTCCATCAGCCTCAGCATCTGAGATGGTCTTACTTATATCTTCTTCGTTGATACCAGCAATTACTACTGATGCACCCTCGTTTAAGCATCTCAAAACTATAGCACGACCAATGCCACTCTCGCCCCCCGTCACTAAAACAGATTTACCACTCAAACGAGTTTTCATAGCTAGCTCCGCACATTATTTTTATTAATAATAAAAAGCCAAATTTAATAAATTATAATGATTAGTTAATTATTAAAAATATTATTTTAGTTTTTTTTACGCATAACTTTTAAGGCATTCGCCCAGCGTGCCAATTCAGGTATCATCATTCTCGCAGAATCCACATGAATTTCTTTGGCTTTAAATACACCGTCTTCAATGTGTTCGGCAAACATAGGTATTGGTACAGCCTCAAAAATTGGCACTACTCTGAAAGTAGTCAATAAAAGCTTTTCCATTTGTACTCCTCGTAACCCGCCTGAAACTCCACCATAACTTACGAAAGCTGCAGGTTTATAGTGCCATTCTCCAGCTAAATAAGATAAAGCATTAACAAAAGATGGAGGTGGACCATAATTGTATTCGGGAGTCACAAATACATAAGCATCGGCTGACTCAACACTTGCACTCCAAATCTTAGTTGCTTCGTTTTCATAATCTTTAAAGCGCGGGTGTTTAGGCTCATTAAAAACCGGTAAATTAAAATCTGCTAAATCAACATCTACTACATCAAAAGTGTTCCCAAACTCTTCGGATGCTATATCTATAAACCATTTTGATATGGCAGGCCCCACCCTGCTTGGACGGGTACTAACTGTAATAACGTTTAGTTTTAGCATAAAAGCACTTTCTTAAAAAAAATCTGTTTGTTTATTGTTATTTCTACAAGTGAACAACATTAACTCCATGATCCACTTAATTAACGGGCATTGTGATTGCACGCAAGCGCGGCAACATAACTACTGAACATAATATTAAGGCTGCTCCAATCGATAGAAGAACAAACAAGCCATCAAAACCCATATTTCCATGGACCCAAGCTATTCCTGGTATCGCTATACCAGTAAGCGAAAAAGTTAAAATATATCTCATCGCTAAAACTCGGCTACGCCACTCTTCACGTGCTACACGACCAACTAAAACATCATTAATTGGCACTTGACCAAAAACAGCCAACATAAATATAAATGCAATAAGTAAAGCCACCCATCCGCTCTTTCCCACCATCGCTGCGAACATTACCGTTTGTATAATAGCAATACCAACAAAAACAATTCTTATAGAATACCGATCAATTAAATACCCAACAATTAGTTGTCCTATCGCTGCAACGCCAAAAACAAGAAATGCATACCACCCTACTTCTGTAGCAGAAATTGCAAGCTCGGCAAGTTTTTCATCAAAAACTTTAGGTAAACCAAATGTTGTACTTTGAAAAATCAGGCCACCTATTGCTGTAGAAAAAAATACAATTAACAACACTCGTAACATAGTTGAGCGCCCTAACTCATTATTAATAAGTCCATCTGTCATCGGGCTTTCCTGTTCGGCATTTGAAGGTAATTTACTAGAGACATAATAGTATATGAGACCCAAAAAAACCGATATAAGTCCAGGATAAATAAATGCTGATCGCCAGCTCATATTATCGATAAAAAACCCTGTCACCAAAGCAGCACTTCCCACACCAAGATTTCCAAAAACTCCATTTATAGCCAATGGTATTCCGGTACGAACATGCCCCTCAATCACCAAGGCTATACCAACAGGATGATAAATAGCAGCGAATATTCCAATTAAAGTTAACCCTAGAGCTATTTGTAGTGGACTTTGAGAAAGTGCAGTTATAAATGAAGAAAAACCAATACCAATAAAAAATATTATTATCATATTATCTCTACTCCATCTGTCCGCCAGCCAGCCAGATGGAAGAGAAAAAATGGCATATGCGATAAAACCCGGAGTTGCATAAGGTATTAGCTCTGCATAGCTCATGCCCCAATCATGTATTAACTTTAAAGCTGCTGCACTTGCAAAAACCAGCATAAAAAAATGATCTAGATAGTGCGCTAAATTAAGAAGTAAAAACCGTGTTTGCCTTTTATTCAAATGCAACATCCCTTTACTTACGATTATATTTCCATGGAAACCATACAATTTTCCTTTTAAGGCAATATATAAAAAAAGAATAAATAATAGATAACCCTAATCCAACAATAATTAAGTAAAACCCGCCTTTATAAAATGACGCTTGAACTCCAGCACCAATTAATCCTAAGGAAAGAGAAAAGATTAACCAATGGACTAATAAAATTAACTTATCCAGCATAATGCTAACCATAGTTATTTTAAAAATAGTTTAAGGTTCATAATGAGTCCAAGGTATAGGCATAGAAATACCTGAGGTTTAAAAGCTATAAAACTAGACTTATTACCAACCAACAGAATTAAACATTGATTTGTGAAAACGCTTCCTAGCCTCATCATATATTGGTGTTAAAGAATCCCTAAAATTTTTCTTCTCAGATTCATTTAACTCGTAAACAAATCCTCCAACATTTTCTATCGTAGCACGTGCTATACTTTCCTCAGTTACGGCTAATTTTCTTTGATACTCTATGGATTTCTTTATAATTAATTTTAATTCATCACGTATTTCACTCGGCCAGGAATCATATTTTTGGGGATTGGCAAACAATCCTCGGGATAAATAAAAATGGCTAGATAGTGTGTGAAATTTATGAATATTATGTATTCCATAAGTCATTGTATTGGCAAATGGATTTTCCTGAGCGTCCACTTCATAATTTGCAATGGCAATTTTTGCTTCATCAAGACGCATCGACTTTGGACTCATATTTAATAGCTCAAATGTACGATTATGCATTTCGCTACCTAGGGTGCGAATACTCATACCAGAAAGGTCTTCAGGTGAACTTACTGTTCTTAATCTATTTGATAAATGCCGAAACCCATTTTCAAAATATCCTAGCACCAGAAAATTACATTTTTCTTCCACTGCCAAACGCATATTTGCACCTAGCTCCCCATCATAAGCCTCACGCGCAGATTTATTGTCAGAAAACAAAAAGGGGAGATCTAAAAACTCCAAGTGAGGTACTCTAGATGTTAATGCCGTAGTTGACATATATACAAGATCAAGCATCCCACATTCAGTGAGCCAGAGAACAGCATCAGATCCATAACCCAATTCCATTACATTCCATATATATTTAATTTCTAAACTATCACCAAACTTCTTATTTAACTCATCCCCAATATATTTAAGCCCACGACTATGTGTTGTTGTCGGCGGTCCGTATCCACCCATACGTATAGTTGTTTTTTTAGCCATTAATTAAGTAGTCTCATAAAATAATATGTTCTTCAGTAAGGTTTTTTTAATAAACTAATAGGTAATTAAAATATATATGAAGGCCTATAATTGCTCATTAAGCAGTGGCTTCTTTGAACGCTCAAATCCACACAATGCCTCTGCTATCCTAAATCCCATAGGGAATTGGAATGATATATGCTTTTGTACATGCGCATCACGAACGTATTTTTCGATTGGCATCCCTTTGGTTACGCCCATTCCACCAAAAAGCTCCATACCTTGCTCAGTCAAACGCTGAACCGCATTCCCAGCAAATTTTAAAGCCATCATTTCATAAGGTTGCCAATCAGCACTTCCATCAACAAAAGCTTCGGGGTTATCTTTAGCCCACGCCGCCGTCCATATTAATCTCCTGGCAGCCTCAAGATTAGTTGCCATATCCGCAAGGTACATACCAACCGTTTGGTGCTGAATAATGGGCTTACCCCCAGAGACCCTTTCTTGTGTGAATTTCAATGTTTCCTCTAATGCTGCCCTACCAAGACCAAGGGTTATAGAAGCAACTGTAACATGAGTACCCATATCCGTGCGACCGGGTGGAGCAGGGAGAAGAATACGACCAGCTGGTACACTTACGTCACTAAAAAATATTTCTGCATTGTCGCCTATCCGACGACCAATTTTTTCCATTGGATGACGTACTAAACCTTCTGATTCCCCCTCTACTAAAAATGCCTTAGGTCCATCATCGGTCTGTGCCATAACTACAAGAAGTTTAGCTAAATAGCCCACTGTCTGATAATTTTTAGCACCGTTTAAAACCCAAGAACCATCAGGTTGTTCAACAGCACGAGTTTTAAATTTAACATCTGGTGGGGTTTCAGTAAAATAATCAAAACCAAGATCTGTGTCAGGCTCGTGAATTGCAATTGTTGTAAAATACGTATCATCTTTTAAAAAACGCGGAAGAAAGTAATCCCTTTGCTCCTGTGTCATACGCAGCTCAAACCAATCCCTAGCCCTCCTAGCAGTAAGCATATAGTAATAAGCTGTGCCAATATCGGCTGCGGCTAGCTCCTCAGCCACAACACAAGATGTAAGATGGTCCGATGCACCTGCTCCACCATTCTCTTCCTGTAATACAAATGAACGAAAACCTAACTGAGATCCTTTTTTTAAAACCTCCCAAGGGATGCGATCCTCCCAATTTGGCCTGGCATCAAGTTCGAGGGCTATAGGCTTAATTTCAGTTTCAGCAAATTCCCGAGCCATCTGTTGAAAAGCTCTCTGTTCTTCATTTAAGCGTATATCAAACACTATATTTATCCTCTTTTATAAAAATTTTATATATATCTTAGTTACTATCCCAGAACCGCCCCACAGGGCGGTCTAGTTTATAATGATCCCGCAGTGTGTTTCCTTCATAAGCAGTCCGGAAAAGGCCGCGTTTTTGTAAAATAGGAATAACTTCCTCAATAAAAGCATCTAACATAACAGGAAAAACCGGAGGCATAACATTAAACCCATCAGCGGCCCCATTTTGATGCCAGTCCTCGATAAGATTAGCAACTTGCTCTGGTGTTCCAGCAAACGTAAAATGGCCGCGCGCCCCGGCAAACCGTGCCAGAAGTTCTCGTAACGTAACACCCTCGTTTCTAACTAAACTAACAACTAATTCAGCGCGACTGCGCATCGTCTCAACTTCGGCAGGATTGGGAAAGTCTTTGGGAGTTAAAGGCCTATCTAATGGAAGGTGGGTGAAATCATGGCCACCAAACCGACTCGAAAGGGTCCTTCGACCAATCTCCGGATCAGTACTCTCATTTAATTCCCGCTCCATACGTTTTGCTTCTGTCTCTGTTGATGCAATCACTGGATTCAAACCAGGCAAAATAATAACTTGATCAGCACGGCGCCCAGCCGCGACAACACGCCTTTTTATGTCAGCGTAAAACTCTTGTGCCGTATTCTTCTCAAGGTGTGCAGTAAACACAGCCTCAGCATGTCGTGCGGCAAAGCCGCGCCCAGCCTCAGATGAACCAGCTTGTACTAACACGGGCCTCCCTTGAGGGCCACGTGGTAAATTAAGCGGTCCGGAAACGGAATAATGCTCGCCTTTATAATCAATAGGACGTATCCGATCAGGGTGGGCATACATACCACCTACCCGATCATCAATTACTGCATCATCAGCCCAACTGTCCCACAGGTCTTTGACAACCTGTACATATTCTTCGGCCATAACATAACGATCAGAATGCGTTTGTTGGCCCTTATCACCAAAATTACGGGCAGATAGTTGATGCCAAGAAGTAACAATGTTCCAGGCAGCGCGACCATTACTAATATGATCAATGGAAGCAAACTGTCGGGCGAGATTAAATGGTTCGGTGTAGGTACTTGAACCAGTGGCAATTAATCCTACTCGTTTTGTAACAACCGCAATCGCTGCTAATAAAGTTAGGGGCTCCAGCCAAAGACGTCCAGACCGAGCTTGGTCCGCCGACAGAGAAAGAGCGTCAGCAAAGAAAATGGAATCAAATAACCCTTCTTCTGCTCTTTGGGCTAGGCCCTGATAATAACCGATATCTGTAAGTAACTTTGATGATGCACCGGGGTGATTCCACGCAGCTTCATGGTGACCTCGTGATTGTATAAATAAATTTAAATGCAATTGGCGTTT
>PASR01000017.1 GCA_002713365.1 Rhodospirillaceae bacterium | reverse complement strand
CCTCATGCGGATCATAGTTCTATGACATACCTACCTTTGATGGATGTCCCTGGTCTTGAAGTAATGGCTCCTTCTGGAAAGTGGATGGAGGTATCACCATTACGCGGAGGAATTGTTGTCAATACCGGGGAATTTATGAATCGTTGGACAAATGGTCGTTTTATAGCCACGCCGCACCGAGTGGTTCCTCCAAAAAGAGACCGTTATGCGTTAACCTTTTTTTTCAATACTAATGATGAAACAATAGCGGAACCATTACCCACATGTATTTCTCCTGGGGATCAACCCAAATACGATCCTATTGCATTTCATGATTATCAAGTTAGTTACCTAGATGGTAATTACAATTACAGCAAGGGTAATAATTAAAACTATACGATCTGTTTTACATAAAATTAAGGAGACCAAAATATGTCTGTTGCCTTAAATACTGATCTTAACATAACACCCTACGTAGCTCGTTGTATTGCTGAGGAAGAAATACCAATATTAGATGTTGGCAGCTATCTTGATGGTAACATTGAAGCGCGAGAGCAGCTTGCGATTGATCTTAGGGCGATACAAGAAAGTCTTGGCTTTTATGTCATCGTAAACCATGGAGTGTCGCAGGATTTGATTGATAGTAGTTTCGAACAAGTTGCAAATCTTTTTTCTCTGCCCCTTGAAACAAAAATGAAATACAGAGTTGATTACCATCACATAGGTTTTATACCAGATAAAGCAACTGTTTTGCGTTGGTCTAAGATAGCAGATAATAAGAAAAAAGATCTCAACGAAGCTTGGGCATTTATGAGAGAAAGACAACCAGATGATCCAAAGGTTGTGGCCAATATTAGGCATCGGGGCCTTAATAAATGGCCGCAAGAATTAACAAATTTTCGTAAAATAATACTTGAATACCAAGAGACTATGGCTGGTCTTGCCTATAAAATGCTACCTGTTTATGCGCGCGCATTAGAAATGCCAGCAGACTACTTTGATAAGATGTTTTCTCATCCAGAATATTATAATCGGTGCGCATGGTATCCTCCGGTCGAATCAGAAGAAGGCCAATTTTCCCTGGCCCCACATTCAGATCATAGCTCAATTACCTATTTACCTCTAATGGACGTTCCCGGTCTTGAGGTAATGGCGCCATCAGGTAAATGGATTGAAATAGTACCATTACGTGGCGGTATTGTTGTTAATACTGGAGAGTTTCTTAACCGCTGGACAAATGGCCGGTTTATAGCAACTCCTCATCGGGTTGTTCCACCAACTAAGGATCGTTATGCACTAACCTTTTTTTATAATGCTAATGATGAAACTGTTGCAAACCCTATTTCCAGTTGTATAGAAAAAAACGCTAAACCCTTATATGAACCTATGTCATTTCATGATTTTTTTATTACTTATATGGACGGAAATTATATTTATCGGACTGAAGAGATGGATAATTGATTGCTCATAAATATGTCTTAGGAAAACTCAACGAAAACAAAGTTTTTATAATGTTTATCATAGTGTTACGCAAAAATATTTTATTACGGGACGTTTGTAATAAATTTATAGTATAGGGTTATTTAGTTATAATTAACTCTATATTGTGTGTAATAATTCTTAATAATTAAAGCTCAGCTTTAAAACTAAGGGACGGTTCTGTGAATAGTGAAAACCACTTGCTATTTGAGGTGTGCGATAGAGTTCTTTATGTAACTCTTAATCGTCCAGAAAAACATAATGCTCTCAGTTTAGCTTTATTATCTGATATCAAAACACTTTTTGAAAACTATAGTGATAATGAAAATATTATAGCAGCGACTATAACTGGTTCAGGAAGTAAAACTTTTGCTGCCGGAGGTGATTTAAAGGAATTATCTCTATTAAAAACCGAGGCCCAAGCAAAGGAGATGTCCTTAAGTGCTAAAGCCTCATTAAACGCAATTCGAAACTTTCCAGTTCCGGTTATAGCAGTACTCAATGGTAATACATTTGGTGGGGCTGCAGAACTTGCAGTGGCTTGTGATTTTCGGATTGCCGCTTCTCATGCTAAAATTGGTTTTGTGCAAGGCCGTTTAGCCTTATCTACAGCTTGGGGTGGAGGTCCAGATTTGCTTCAATTAGTAGGTAGGTCTAGAGGCCTGCAATTAATGTTAACGGGGAAAATGGTCTCTAGCGATGAAGCATTATCTTTAGGATTAATTGATAAGGTTGTGTCGAATGGTGATAGCCTGGCGAATTATGTTGAAGAATTTTTACTGCCACTAAGAGCTCAAGCTCCCCAGGTGGTTAGAGTGTTTAAGGCATTGTCTGATTCGTACCGCAATGGAGATTCGCGTAAATCAATGCAAGATATAGAGACTAAGATGTTTGTGGATACTTGGGTTCACGAAGATCACTGGAATGCTGCTGAAAAAATATTACCAGTACGGGGGCGTAATAATGATAAATAATCAAAAAAATAAAATACAATCGGATTCAGCAAATGAGATGAAACCACCAAATGTTCCTAATTCTTTTACGCCCTCTGGTATAGAAGTACCCATTTCAGTGACACCAGATATGGTAGACTTTTCAGAAGTAGGTAGTCCAGGCCAATATCCATTCACTAGGGGGATATTTGAAAGTGGATTTCGTGGTAGACTATGGACTATCAGACAGTATTCTGGTTTTGGTACTGCTGAAGAATCAAATGAGCGTTATAGATTTCTGCTTGAACAAGGCCAGACTGGCCTATCTGTTGCTCTCGACCTTCCAACTCAATGTGGTTATGACCCGATTGATCCAATGGCTCGGGCCGAGGTGGGAAAAGTTGGTGTCTCTCTCTCAAATCTAGCTGAAGTAGAAATTTTATTCGATGGCATTGATGTGGGAGAAATTTCTACATCTTTCACTATAAATGGTACAGCTTCAATTAGCTATGCAATGTATTGTGCTGTGGCAGACAAAAAGGGCGTACCTCGGGAAAAATTAACAGGAACTATCCAAAATGATATCCTTAAAGAGTATGTAGCCCGTGGTACATGGATATTCCCTGTCAAACCATCAATGAGATTAATTGCAGATACAATATTATTTTCTAATCAGCATACGCCTAAATTTAATGCAATTTCTATTGCTGGAGCCCATGTTCGTGATGCCGGGTGCACAGCAATTGAAGAAATGGGATATACGTTGGCTAATGGGTTGGCATATACGGATGAATTAATAAGACGAGGCGGAGATGTAGAAAAGTTTGCAAGACGTCTTAGTTTCTTTTTTTATGTTCATATGGATTTTTTTGAAGAAATTTGTAAATTTAGAGCTGGACGTAGACTTTGGGCTAAACTGATGAAGGAACGGTATAATGTTCAAGATCCGAAGGCCCAGATGTTTCGCTTTGGTGTAGTATGCGGAGGATCATCATTAATCGGTGCTCAGCCACATAATAATATTGTTCGAGTTGGCACCGAAACTATGGCGGCTGTTTTGGGCGGAGCACAGTCTATTTTTACGTGCGCATTCGATGAAGCGTTTCAAATACCTACTGAACATTCAGCTGAGATAGCACTTAGAACTCAACAGATTATTGCGCATGAATCTGGTATTGCTCGCACGGTCGATCCCTTAGGAGGTAGCTATTATGTCGAATGGCTCACTGATCAGATGGAGTCCGGGATGGCTAAGACTATAGAAGAAATAGAACAATATGGTGGTGTAGAGAAAGCAGTTGAAGACGGGTGGTTGCAAATGAAGATTGCTAGGCGTGCCTCTGAACGTAAACAGGCATCTGACTCAGGTCAGAATGTTATTGTTGGTCAAAACTACTTTAGACGTAAAAACCAAAGTGAAGGCGCTGGAGAAATTTTTACACTTGATCCGAAAGCAGCAGCTAAGGTTATAGCTAAATATGAACAAGTTCTAGACACAAGAAATTCAGCTGATGTAAAAAAATCATTAGCTGCTCTTGAAGCTGCTGCCATTGATGATAACAAGAACTTAATACCTTATTTGATTGATTGCTGCCATGCTTACGCCACTGTAGGAGAGATGATTTCTACTTTGAAGAGCAAATGGGGCGAATTCCAGGAACCAGTAAGATTCTAACTACAGAGATTATACGGATTTTTATAAAATGGCTTTATTAGGCAAGCGCATATTAATAGCAAAGCCGGGTTTAGATGGTCACGATGTTGGAGCAAAAATAATTGCTCTGGCATTACGAGATGCTGGTGCAGATGTTATATATACCGGCTTAAGAAAAAGTCCCTTGTATATAGCGCGTGTAGCGGTGGATGAAGATGTTGATGCCATAGGTCTTAGTATACTTTCAGGTAGTCATAAAGAAATAGTCGTTCAGACTTTGGAATGCCTTAATGAACTTGACGCTTCTGATATAAAAATATTTGTCGGTGGAACAATACCCAGAGATGACTATGAAGGTCTGATAGCTGCTGGTGTAAGGGGTGTTTTTACTGCTTAGATGACTATTGATGATGTATTATTAGCTATTGATCAGGAACTGACAGTGTGACTAATGGTCCTTTGGCAGGTATACGCATACTTGAGGTTGGCCACGTTCTTGCGGGACCGTTTTGTAGCATGATTTTAGCAGATCTGGGCGCAGACGTAATTAAGATTGAGCCGCCAAATGGTGATATGGCAAGGAATATCACTGCTAATTTCACTGGGCCATATAATGATTATTTTAGTAGTATTAATCGTAATAAGCGAGGAATTGTTCTTGATTTGAAAACGAAAAATGGACGAGATCAGTTAGCTCATTTAGCCAAATCTTCACATGGATTGATTACAAATCTACGGCCTCAGACAATCAATAAATATGGACTTAATTATGAATCACTAAAAATTTATAATAAAAAAATTGTTTGTGTGGCTTTAACCGGATTTGGTCTTAAGGGTCCGTATGCTGATAAACCAGCTTATGATTACATAGTACAGGCATTAACCGGAGTCATGGCTTTAACGGGTAACCCAGGAGAAGTACCAACAAAAGCCGGTTACTCAGCTGTTGATAATTCTACCGGAATTATGGGAGCTGTTGGTCTACTTGCTAAAATAGTGGAAGGTAAAGGGGGACAGGTAGATGTATCATTATTTGATACAATGCTTATGCAGTTAAATTATTTAGCAGCTGCTTACCTTAATCATGGTATTAAGCCAAAACGTATAGCTAATAGTGGGCATCCTCATATGGTGCCAGCTCAGGTTTTTTCTACTAAAGATGGTTTTGCAGTTTTATTTATTAGCACCGATAAATTTTGGCGACGATTTTGTGAGTTGGTTGGGTGGCATGAACGTATTGATGATCCCAAGTTTTCTACTATGGCAGCACGCTCTAAAAATAGAAATGAAGTTATTTCTGAGACCGCTAAATTAATGAAAACACAGAATACATTATCATGGGTAGAGCTCTTGGGTGGCGAGGGTATTGTCATTTCAGGCATAGAAACTTTAGAAGAAGCGATTGAAGGCGATATTGTCGCTACTCGTGAAATGATAGCCATCATACCGACCCCTGATGGACCTTTGCGAGTTCTCGGCAGTCCCATTAAATTTGTTGGTCAAGAAACAAGCTATGCTCCTCCGCCAATGCTTGGAGAACACAATAGTGAAATATTAACTGAAATAATTAAGGTAGAAAAAAAATGAATCCGAAGTCGCGTAATTCGCGACGAGAGATGAGTAAGGCTTTGTCTCGTGTTGCTAATGCTTCCGTATCAGAAACACTTGAGGAACAAAAGTCTATACCAATAAATAATCTCTATAGGATCGGGGTTACTGGGGCACCTGGCGCGGGGAAAAGCACGCTTATTAGTCACCTAGCTTCAAAACGAGTTCAAAGGGATCGAAAGATAGGAGTTATTGCTATTGATCCAACTAGCCCTGTTTCTAAGGGATCTTTGCTTGGTGATCGAATAAGAATGGAAACAGTCTCCGACAACCCAAATATTTTTATTCGTTCAATTCCTAGTCGACGTGCACACGATGGCTTAGCAGATAATACGGCTGATATATTGTGGTCTATGGAAGATAAAAATTTTGATGAAGTTATTGTTGAAACAGTTGGTGTAGGCCAAGCTGAATATTCAATTCGCTCTTTAGTTGATACCGTAGTTTTAGTTCTTCTGCCAGAATCAGGTGACGCCATACAGGCTATGAAAGCGGGTATACTTGAAATGGCTGATATTTATGTAGTTAATAAATCAGATTTACCTGGAGCGGAACAAATGGCTGGTGATATTGCTGTTACCGCAGCTCGTAAGTCTGGGGTTAAAGAAGAATGGATTCCCAAAGTTATACAAACCTCAAATAATAATATTGATAGTTTTAGGGCATTAGATGAAGCTATCGAAAGTCACCGAATTTGGCGTTCAGAAAAAGTAAATAGAGATGAAGAACGTCGAGCCCGTATTCTTTATCAAGTGCAAGGCTTGATTGGTAGACGAATTGAAGAATTAATAGAAGTTTTAACAGATAGTGATCTTGATAAAACGCCTAAAGAGATTTATGAAATTCTTATAGAAAATCTATCTAAATTCCCTAAATAATATTGAGTAAGTTTAATTTATTTCTTCTTCAAGAATTTCAAAAACTACTGCACATTCGTCTTCAAGTCTGCCTGCCGCAGCTACTTTTTTGTAGTATTGATTACATACACGTAGTAATGGAGCTGAAAGCCCAAGCGTATCAGCCTGTTCTTCCACAATGTCTAAATCTTTCCACAAGAGTTTACTGGGCCCCGCACATGGTTGCCATTTTCGATCAGCTATTATTTCGGCACGCATACCAAAGACTGTTGAGCCGGCCGCACTAGGGCCAACAATATCAAGCATAGTTTTATTATCTAGTCCCATTTGGGTTCCAAAAAGCATACCCTCTGCTAGGGCTACCGTATTAGCGCCAACCATAAAATTAATCATAAGTTTTAATTTTATACCCGTGCCATATTCTCCAACGTATGAGGTTTTTGGAGCAACGTGTTCCAGCATTGGCTTAACTTTATTACAAGCAGTTTCATCACCACTCATCATAATTACTCCCTTACCGGCGCGGATGACTGGCTGAGTGCCGCTAATAGGACAATCAATTATAATAGAAGGAGTTGCATCAACTGATTTTTTGAGTTCTTCTTTAATATCAACAGGAAAAGTATTCATTTCAATTATGATAAGGTCTTCATGAGCTCCCGATATTACTCCTTCATTTCCATAAAATGTTTCTCGTGCAGAATCTATATCGGGCAGAGCAGATAGCAAAAAGTCACAGTTCTGAGCTAGTTCACGAGGAGTGTTAACTAATATGCCTCCCATATCAGGAAAATCTTTAGTACTTGGCCTATCCACTGCGTAACATTCGTATCCATGTGGCATAATTAGTTCTGCAGTTAATCGGCCAATCAGTCCGAGGCCAAGAATACCAACTTTCTCCATAATATTTATCTCCCTTGTTTGTTTTTTGCGTAGCTCAAAACACTTTCACTAAATCGGTTGCTTAGGTAATGACCGTCTCGTGATGGCAAAACTTTTATGGGGTTACCTGAGGCTATCTTAATATTAACGAAGAGTGGCCCAGCTTTTTCATGCATAAGTTTACTAATATTATTGACTTCATTCATATTAGTTATGTCTTCAACAATATTAGTAGAAGTTGCACGAGCAACATTTGATAAGCTTGTTCCTAGAGCTGTTGCACTTGGCTGAGATCCTGTTTCACCATATTCTTCATTATCAAGAATTATGATAGTAAGGTTTTTCGGGCCTTGGGTGCCTATTGTAGCTAGGGCTCCTAGGCCCATTAGCATGTCTCCATCACCTGTTAATGCGAGAATTGGTCTTCTAGGTTGTGCTAAGGCCAGTCCAAAGGCTAGAGATGCCGTGCCTCCCATAGCGCCCCATAGATAAAAATTATTTGGATGATCATCAACTGCGGCACAGTCATATGTTGCTGATCCAAGTCCAGAAACCACAAGTAAGTCTTTACGGTTCTTAAGTAAACTAGCAACTACTTCACGGCGGTCGAGAGATATATTTTGTGACATTTTATTTCTGACCTATAAAATCTTTGCGACCTATAAGACGCTGTGAGAGCAAGACAGCAACTCCCTGGGAACCGTCAAAAGCTATACGTAAAGCAGAATCAAGAGTATCTTCTAATTGATCTATTTCGTCGACCCTGTGAACTATTAATCCGCATAATTTAAGTAATTCTGGTGTAGTCTGACCCATTTGCAGTTGCCAGGGGTTGAACTCACCCCACTCACCGCGCATCGTAATTAGAGTTAAAAATGGTATCTTACATGATGTAATTAGTGAAAACATATTTACGCAGTTTCCTACACCACTAGATTGCATAAGCATAATTCCACGATCTCCTCCAAGCCAGGCACCGGCTATGTGTGCTACCCCCTCTTCCTCAGAGGATAAGACCACATCATCTATATTTGCGTCAGCATGACATAAATTTATTAGACCGGAGTGACCTGCATCAGGAACGTAAACAACTTGTCTTATTTGGTTAGCTATAAATATTTCATAAATCGCGTTTGACCAATTATCAGTTTTTGTATTGGAAGGGTCGTTTGCTTTAGTTAGGGTCATTTTTTATTTACCTCTAACAGAGAATACTGTTCTTTGATCTTTAATTTCAAAATCTTTCTTAGTGTTTTTTAATTAGTTTTATAAATGTTCTCTGAATCACTGATATTGTCAATTTTATAAAAAACTATCTAAATAAATAATTTATTCATGTTTAACTGCTAGACATATTATAATACAAAATGTGGCAGAAAAAAATAAGATTACAAATGAAAGATTACATTATTTGTTGTTACCTTAATTGGTACAGCCTAACTAAATAATATCTTGCTGGTCACTAACTGATATGTATGAAAACGATTTAGAATCTAGCGAAATAAATAGAACTACTTCTCGTTTATGGATTATTTTACTGGTTACCATTTCAGTACAGGTTTTGGCCACGTTTACTAGTTTGTCATTAGCTGCAATTGCTCCTGATGTAGCAGATGGGCTTAAAATATCTCCAGAATTAGTAGGTTTTCAGGTTAGTCTGCTTTATTTGGGAGCAGCTTTAATGTCTACTATAGCTGGGTTCCAACTGCGCCGGTGGGGCCCAATTAGGGTTAGCCAAGCTAGTTTGGCTTTTTGTGTATTTGGAGCTTCTTTAGCCGTTATCCCATCAGTCTATGTAATTGCCCTTGGTTCATTAATTATTGGTTTTGGTTATGGAATGACAAACCCTGCTGCATCAGAGTTACTGTTACGATTGGTACCAGTTGAACGGCGTAATTTAATATTTTCAATTAAGCAGACAGGTGTACCTATTGGTGGAGTTTTAGCTGGATTAACGGGGCCTAGTATTAGTCAGTACTTTGGTTGGCAAGCAGTGCCTGTTGTAGCAGCGTTATCTTGTCTGTTTTTAATATTAATTATGCAGCCATTGAGGAAAAAATGGGATAATAAACGTAACTCAGCGGTCCGCTTTGGTAGTAAAATATTTGACTCCATAACTATAGTTATAAAATCTCCGCCACTGGTATGGCTATCAATAAGCGGCTTTTTCTATGCTGCGGTTCAGCTGTGTTTAGCGACATTTGTTGTAACTTTACTTGTTACAGATGTCAATTTCAGTTTGGTTGAAGCTGGCATTGTTCTTGCTATAATTCAAGGCTCTGGCGCTGTGGGAAGAATATTTTGGGGTTGGGTTGCTGATCGGTTAGGTCACGGTATTTTAGTTTTATTAATAATGGGAGCTATCTGTATCAGTAGTTCTGTTCTAGTTTCTGCTATTACAGAAAACTGGCAACCGCTTATTATCTATACTCTTTTCTTTTTTTTAGGTTTTAATGCATTAGGTTGGACGGGTGTCTTTCAGGTAGAGGCTGCACGCTATGCACCCGACGGAAAATTGGGGGCAGTTATTGGAGGAATTACAGCTCCAAGCTATGGAGGGGTAATATTTGGCCCTGCCACCTTTTCTATCGTATATTTTTATATTGGTTCGTACACGTCCACTTTTTTATTGGTTGCTCTGTTTGCCTTACTTGGTATGCTCTGTTTGATATTTGTAAGCCGTGTAGGGGCTAAATATAATAAAGATTTTTGCTAATAAAAATAATAAGATAACTCTTAGGGATTTATAAAATGGAAACATCTGTCACTTTTATGTCGGATAATTTAAAGCTAGCAGGTGTGATGCACACGCCTAAGGATATGGCTCCTGGTGATAAGCGAGCTGCATTTTTAATACTACATGGTTTTGGCACTAGTAAAGACGGCTCTACACCTGAAGTTATGGCAAACATGTTTTGTGAATGGGGGTATATAGCCGTTCGTTTTGACTTTCGAAGTTGTGGTGATAGTGAAGGAGAGCGAGGACTTATTCGTTGTTTGGATCAAGTTGAAGACACTAAAAATGCTGTAACATGGATGGCGTCACAAGATGGTGTAGATGCAAAAAGAATTGGAGTTATTGGACATAGTTTTGGTGCAGCTGTGGCCGCTTACGCAGGTGGTGTGGATGAAAGAATAGCAGCTGTTATTTCCTCCTGTGGTTGGGGAGATGGCGATACTAAATTCCAACTTCAGCATATAGGTGATGATTGGAAAAAGTTTACTAGTAGTTTAGCTGAAGGAAAAAGACGCCGGGAAGCTGGAGAGCCTGACCTAAAGATGTCTCGCTGGGATATAGTGCCCATACCTGAACATCTTAGAGGTAAAATGGGAGAGAATGTTATTATGGAATTTCCTTCAGAAACCGCCCAGAGTATGTTTGATTTTAGAGCTAATGACGTTGTGGGTAAAATTTCTCCGAGACCCTTATTGTTATTCCACGCTTCTGATGATTCCGTTACCCCTACGGATCAGTCTCTGCAATTATTCTCACATGCTGCTCAGCCTACAGATCTTTTACTTCTTTCAGGCGTTGACCATTTTCCGTTTTCGATTGGGAATGACCGTCCTCGTAAGGCTCTTCGCGATTGGCTAGACTCATATTTTCCAGCCTAGACAAGTCTATCTATTGAGTTAACATAAACTGAATAAATAAATAAGATAAGGAGATAGTTCATGAGCCGCGAAATCTATACACCATCAGCAGAAGAATTAGACAAACGAATAGGAAGATTTAAAGACTTGAAACCTATGTCTACTGCAGATGATTTGTCATGGGTTCCACAAAAGGCTTGGGAGGTATTTTTTGCGCAAACCATAAGTGCGGTTATCCTGGAGGATACCAAAAGTCCTTTTGGTAATGACTCTCCAATAAAAGGAGCTAATGGTTGTACCATGTTTATTTCAGAAATGCCTCCAGGACAGGGACCATGCTTACATGACCACAACAATACATATGAGACCTTCATGGTTCTTCAGGGCACAATAGAATATCGAGTGGGTGATCCTATTGCTCATAAGCGTACTTTAAACAAGTGGGACGTTTTTTCTTGTCCTCCTGGAATTTATCGTGAATTTAATAATGTGGGAGAAGATACAGCCTTTCAGCTCACAATCCTAACGGGGCCAGTTGAACGTGATGATGTCACTATGCCTCACTCCGTAAAAGAAAGGGTAAGTAAAGAATTTGGAGAAGATGTCGCTGAGGCTTTCGGCGCTTTAATGCCTTTTGATCCTCCCAAAAAATAAACTCCTATTACAGACTTACGGGTAAAAGGGGAAAGTATCAAGGATGCCCAAAAAAAAAGCGAATGGAATAGATCATTATTATGAAATTTCTGGCAGTGGACCGCCATTATTGCTTGTTGCTGGTATGGGTGGAACAGCCAATTATTGGAAACAACAAGTAGATTTTTTTTCTAGTTATTACACGGTCATAACCTATGATCAAAGGGGTACGGGGAGAACTGAACACAGGCATGTGAAGGATATCGACCAGTTAGTTGATGATATATTGTCTTTGTTGGATGAGCTCGGTGTTGGAACGGTAGATTTTGTCGGTCATTCGACAGGAGGAAATATTGGCCAATCGATAGCGATTGATTATCCAAATAGAATATCAAAGTTAGTAATTTATGCCAGTACGACCTTTGGTGATCATTATCGATCTAAAGTATGGAGAGTGCGGCGATCGATACTCGAAAGTCAGGGTGCAAGCCTTTATGGAGATATGACTAGCATAATGCTCTATCCAGCTAAATGGATAACAGAGAATTCTGATGAGTTAGAACGACAACAGGAAGCCCAAAAAAACATGTTAGCCCCAGTCGAAATAATGACTAGCCGTATAGAAGCAGTACAAAAATTTGACCGAAGGGGTGAGCTTGAAAAAATTTCTAATGATACATTAGTTCTTTGTTCTAAGGATGACATTCAAACTCCTGCTTATTTTTCTGAAGAACTTGCATCAAAAATACC
This sequence comes from Rhodospirillaceae bacterium, assembly GCA_002713365.1. Classification (GTDB taxonomy): domain Bacteria; phylum Pseudomonadota; class Alphaproteobacteria; order UBA6615; family UBA6615; genus UBA6615. Next base: position 84,259 of record PASR01000017.1, on the reverse strand, counting down.
AAACTCAAAACTTATACTTATGAATTACGGGGGACACGCTTGTTCACGTACAATGAGTAATGAGTTTAACAACCATTTATTAGTTTTCCTTAAATAAAATACAACAAATAGTGAGGATTAGAAATGTCACATGAAGCTATTATACCTACAGGATCCGCTCCTCCTCTTGCCCCATATTCACCAGGTGTCAAAGTGGGTAATACAGTATATGTCTCGGGTGTTTTATCTATGAATGAAGTGGGTGATATAGTTGGCGCAGATGATATTAAGGCTCAGACTCGTCAAGTTATTGAAACAATAAAGAGCGTTGTCGAAACGGCTGGGGGTTCTTTGGGCGATATTGCTTTTAATCAGATATTTCTTGCCGATCTTTCTGATTATGCAGATATGAACGAAGTTTATGCTGAATATTTTTCTAATAATCCACCGGCGAGATATTGTATAAGAGCTGATTTGGTTAAGCCAGAATTTTTAGTCGAAATTTCCTCTACTGCTCATATTTAGTTTTTTATGAAAAGCATTATGAGGATTTATTTTTTCTTAAATCAGCAACACCTGAAACGGTCAAAGCTCCAACCACTATAATTGCCCCAACTATTTGCAGTGGAAGAAGTAATTCGCTGAGAAATATATAGGCAGCTAACATAGTAAATAGTGGTTCGACGTAGGAATATAACGTTGCCTTTGCTGGGCCAATTTTTGATATTGCTGCAAAATATCCAATAATACCGCAAGCATAGAAAACAGAAGTCCCAATTACGCCGGTCCACCCGCTAGTTGTAGAAGGAAGGTGGAGGTCAAAACGGATCAAACTAAATATTATAAAAATAATTGCAGCACTAGAAACTATGTAAAAAGTAACTTTTCGAGAATCCCCGCTGCGAATAACCCTGCTACTGATTGAGGAAACAAGGGCTAGGCCAAATGCTCCTATTAGGGCGCAAATTATACCCACAATATTTAAACTCTCGCCATTTACGCCCAATGTAAGAGCTAGACCTGCAAAAGCTATAAGCGCGGTAATCACAGTTATGGCGCTTAGTTTTTCCCAACCCATCATTGCAATAATTAAGCTGGTAAATACAGGAAATAAGAAGAATATTAGCACCGCGAGTGAAACGCCTAGAATTTCGATAGCATTTAACATTGCATATGAAAAAACTGCAGTGATTATCCCAAGTCCAATTGCCGTTAAAGCGTCTGCAATAGGAAGCTTTAAACCAGAGCCTGTAATTCCTAAAGCTAAAACTAGAACCAACGTTGGAACAATGAAGCGCGCAGTTGCCACAGTAAGGGGGTCAGCCCCTCCTTCATAAGCCATTCCAGCCATGCTATTTGTAAGCGCAAAACTCACAGTAAACCAGAGTACTAATGAGAGGTTAATAAAGTTTGAGCTCCGATCCATGATCTTGGTTCCTTAATGGGTTTTAATAATAGAACATATAATCTTATAGCATTTAAATAGATTGTTTTATTTATTTTGTTTTGTGTCGTAGTCTTAAGCGTCAATAACTAACTTTGAATTGGACTAGCTATGATATCTGAACCACTGATGTATTTAAATGGTGAAATATTAGAAGAGGTTGAAGCAAGAGTTTCTCCTTTTGATCGTGGTTTTTTATGGGGAGATGGCGTTTATGAGATAACCCCGTGTTTTGATGGTAATATGTTTAGACTAGACGATCATCTAGACAGGCTCTATCGATCTTTACGTTACGTTAGAATAGATCCTGGGCTAGATCAAAAACAGATGAAATTATTAACACATGATGTTCTCAAAGCTAATAAAAATAGATTAGAAAGCTGGGGTATGTATCGTGTAGGGCATTGGGTTACTCGTGGGGAGGATACTAATTCAATGAGTGCATCAGCTGCGGGGCCGTCTACTATTATGATTTATTTTCGTAAAGTTGATGTAGAGACTATAGCTAAGAACCAGAAAGCTGGCATAAAATTATCTGTTACTGGAACTCGTCGTAATCCTCCAATTTGTATTGAGGCAAGAGCTAAAGTAACGAGTAAGATGAATCAAATATTGGCAGAGCTAGACGCAGCTTCGAGCGATTCACTTTCTCTAATGTTAGATATATATGGAAACGTAGCTGAAAACTCTGTAGCTAATTTTTTTATAGTTCGTGATGGGATAGTCATGACCCCACCCGAAGGAAATATACTTGAAGGAGTAACGCGTAAGGTGGTTTTTGAGTTATGTGATCAATTAGGTATTCCATTAATAGAACAAAATTTTACAATGTATGATGTAGCACAAGCAGATGAGTGCTTTTTAACCTCTAGTGCAATATGTGCTATGCCAGTAAGAGAAATTGATAGCTTTCAGCCGAAAGATAGCTTACCTGGTCCTATTACCAGTCATCTAATAAAAGCTTTTGTAAAAGAAACGGGTTTTGATTTCTCTGCTTCAGTATAAGACTACCATTAACTAGTTACTTATTTATTGTTTCTGCAATGAACTGATACTGGTTTAATATAATCTATTTTCTAAATTCTTCGGTTAAGTTAAGGAGCCTTGCCGCATTTCCACCCCACACAAGAGCCTTATCACTCTCCGATAGGCCTTGAACTGAATCTATGTGTCCAACTGGATCTGTCTCGGCCATATCATAGGGATAATCTGTACCCATTAGTATATGATCAGGGCCCCAAGCCTCAATTAAATGGCGTAATTGCATCTCCGTGAAAACAACGGTGTCAAAGTGTAATTTTTTGAGATAGTACGATGGTAATTTTGGTAGAGTTCCGTGTACGTCCTCACGAGTAGGGTACGGATGATCAAATCGTCCCCAATAACCTGGTAAATATCCACCACCATGAGCGATACATACTTTTAAATCTGGGTATTTATCTAGGTAACCATCAAATATTAAATGGCCAATAGCTAAAGCCGATTCCAGAGGGTGGCCAATTAAGTTAGTAAAATAATGATCTTTCATCCGGTCACCTTCAGTAGTGCCTATAGGATGCATGAAAATAAGCATGTCTAGTTCTTGGACTTTAGCAAAGAACTTTTCTAAGCCAATACGAGTGAGTTCTTTGCCACCTACATTAGTACCTATCTCAACACCCCGCATCCCATATTTTTTATGGCATCGTTCAATTTCGGCTACGGCTAGATCTGGCGCCTGCAGCGGGACTGTGCACATTGGTACCAATCTGTCTGGATATTTTGCACCTAACTCGGCCATATGGTCATTAGTATGCATTGCTGTCTCTATGCCAAGATCGCGATCAGCCCAGTAGCAGTAATGCCATGGAGCAGGCGAAATTGCTTGCACATCGACGCCGCAAGCATCCATATCAGCTATTCTTAACTCAGGCTGAGTTAATTTTGGCATCAGTATGTCGTTTTGTTCAACATTTAGGCCACGTGTAAGATCACTAGCATATTTAATTGCTGGGATATCATCTACATTCCAATGACCTTCAGTCATCTGGTCAATTTCCGGTATGTGAACATGGCAATGAATATCAACGGTGAGATACTTATTTTCGCTTTTTATAGTTTCACTATGTCCATGATCTGCAGAAGAAGCGTGGGTTGCGCACTGAAATAGCATCATAATTATCCTATTTATTGATTTTATAATATTGATGAGAAATAAAAATTGTATTTTATAACTTAATAATCTGTATTTTGGTCTAAATATTAATATAAATATATTTAATTTAAATAATTATTATATAATTAATTAATTAGACCGCATTTGCAAATATGTCACACTATTGTATTATAACGGTACAATGGCAAAAATATCGATATTTTCTTGTTGCAATAAGTATGGGTGTGTTGTTTAAGCTTAATCGTATATATTTTTTATCAATGATTCTTTATATTATTGAAGAACAGATTTACTGGTATTTGTTTTTTAGGTGCCAGGTAAAATAAAAATTTAAGGAGTATAACTAATGAATCGTGCGGCATTGCTAGGTGGAACAGCTCTTGTTGCTGTTATGGCATTCTCACCAGCCATGGCTGGTTCTGTTGGAACCGGCAAAAACATGTCACTTGATCTAGCGGGTGAAGTGCGTTTTAGCGCATATATAGCTAGCCAGGATGAAGACACTAACTCGAGTTCTGGACTCACAACTGATGCAGGCGAGTTGGCCATAACGGCGAGCGGCTCTTCGGATAATGGGTTCACATATGGAGTTAATCTTGTACTTCTCGCTAATGTGTCTGATACCCAAAATGGTGATAAGCTTTGGATTGACATAGGAAGTGATGATTTTGGCACAATGCACCTTGGAGATATCGGAAGTGCAGCTGATGAGTTTAAAATAACCGGTGCAAGCGCTCTCGCAGGCCGTGGTGGATTTGATGGTGAACATGCGGATGTATTCGATTTTGGCGGAAGCTGGATCGGAGGCGGTACAGATCCTGTCTCAGGTAATGCAACCAAAATAAGCTATTACAGCCCAAGCTTGAATGGTTTTCAAATTGGTGCATCATTTACCCCTGACGGAGGTGCAGCAGGTTCCAGTTTTGGAGAGAAAGATAATAACGGAAGTTTTGAAAACGTTCTCAGTGCTGGAGTTATGTACTCAGCGGAAGTTAATGGAGCCTCAATATCAGCATCATGGGTGTATGAGAGTGGTGACAATGAAACTGCAACTAATGCCTCTGGTGAAGCAATGGGTATAGGTGCATCGGCTTCATTCGGCAATATTACAATTGCAGCTGGTTATGCCAATAATCATGATACCGGACTAACAAATGCTCAGGCAGCAGCAGGAGCGGATGCGGGAAGCTGGATGTCAGCGGGTATCGGTTATAACATGGGTGCTTATAATATATCACTTGGTGTTTACTCATCTTCAGTAGGAAATGCTGATGGTGCACCAGATTCAACAAATACAGCAATTAGTATTGATATGGATACAGAAGTAGCTCCAGGTTGGACACTCGCAGCAGGTATAACCTTCAGTGAAGCAGAAAACCGTGGTGGAGTAACCGGGGATGATAATGAAGGAACTTCAGTAATCATTCAGAATATCTGGGGATTCTAATCTAAAGTACAAATTTAAAACTTAAGTAGTAATTTCTTTAAAGTGTCCCACTGGTTGGGGCACTTTTTTTGTGCTTTATTTGCTTCAACTATATATATAAAATATAAGTAGTATAAATAATATATATATAAGAAGATGATATATAACTCAGGTTTAACATGGTAAACGAAACTGTAGTTCCAACATTAGTAGATTTAGCCCTTAGAAGAATAAGGGAAGATATACTAAGAGGTGTTCTTGTTGCAGGAAGTAAACTTCGCGTTGAAGAATTACGAAATAAATATGATATAGGCGCCAGTCCTTTGCGCGAGGCTCTGTCAAGACTGGTTTCGCATGGACTTGTTACATCTGAAGGTCAGAAGGGTTTTCGTGTCGCGCCTATTTCTGAAAAAGACTTACGAGATATTACTAATACAAGAAAATTATTAGAGCATGCCGCGTTAAAAGAATCTCTTAAAAACGGCGATCGGAAATGGGAGCAAGAGCTCGTTATAGCGTATGAAAACTTAGATAAAGAACATTATGAATTATCAAATAATTTTGGCGAAACAGTAGACGCCTGGGAAGTAGCTAATGATCAGTTTCATGATACATTAGTTTCCCGATGTACATCAGAATGGATTTTAAATTTTAGAAAAATTATTTATGATCAAGCCACTAGGTACAGAAGATCATTAATTCTCAATCACCAAGAAGAAAGAAGAGCTCACGATGACCATTCTCAGATGCTTGAAGCAGCTCTTTCTTATAACATTGAATGGTCTTGTAAGTTAGTAGATAAACATGCTGATGCTCAGTTAGCTAATACTTTGGCAGAATCTCAACTGCTTTAATCTAATTATTATTCTTATAGGGGTTTATATTATGAGTTTTAAAGTCGCTGTTGTTCAACCTATGGCTCACAAACCACCTGATGATAAAAAAAATATTGCCGATGCTATTGAATATATAAAGCAAGCATCTGAAGAGGGCGCAGAGTTTGTTACATTTCCCGAATCATATCCTGGACCATGGCGGATGCCCGCTACTTACAATCCTATTGATGATATAGCTGAGGCAGCCTCTAAATATAAGGTGTATGTACAGTTTGGCACCCTTCAACCAATAAGTGAGATTGATAGTACAGCCCACAATTTATTAGTACTTGCTTATCCAGACGGAAGAAAACCAGGTGAGTATAAAAGAACACATCCTCCTGGGCCCTGGATTTATACTGGAGGTGGGTATTGGGAATTCCAATATGTGCCAGGTAATGAATTTCCAGTTTTTGATACAGAACATGGTAAAGTTGGTCTAGCCATGTGTAGCGAAGTTTACGTTCCTGAGGTGTCTAGAGCATTAGCATTACGCGGAGCAGAAATTATATTCTTACCAGGTGGTGTTGACAAATTAAAGCTTTGGGATACTTGGCGAAATTTAATATGGTCTAGGTCTATTGAAAATCTAGCTATTACTATAACTACGCAAAATTTATTTTCTGAGTCTGAAACTGGTTTAGCAATGGTTGCAACACCTGAAGAAATACTATTTGAAAGTACATCCGCTGGAATGTCAGTTGTAGATATAGATCTTTCAAGAATACGTGATTTACGATCACAAGATGATGAAGTGCTATCAGCTAATAGTAATGGAGCTAAAGCAGGGGTTCTTGATCAGTGGCAAAGACCTGAACTATATGATAAGTTTTTTAATAAGTCATGATTAATAATTAAAACTCAATACTTTATCAACTTTACCACTTAATTACTTTAATAGTTTTCAATGTTTATTTTTCTAGAATAATTGGTGGTTTGAATGCAGTTAAAGGTGGTAACGGTCCATTAAATTTCTCTATCTGTATTAGCGTGCTGTGAGCACTAGGACCCTGACCGAGTCTAGATGTTCCTTTATCTATTGTGAGTACGTTTGGGTTGCCATGTTTATCTAAACTATTTTCAGTATCTGGGCTCTCTGGGTCATACCAGGCACCAGTGGATAATTGTACAACGCCCTTTCTAACCTCGTTAGTTACTACAATACCAGCGAGTATTTCTCCACGTAAATTAAATAAACGTGCAATATCCCCCGAAGATAAATTTCGTTCTTTTGCATCATCTGGGTGTATCCATACTGGTTCTCGCTGATTTATTTTGCTTTCACGGCTAATTTTTCCATTATCCATTTGTCCATGTAGGCGGGTCTTAGGTTGATTAGAAATCATGTGTAGGGGAAAATCCTTAATCTCTTTTCCTCCTAACCACTCCACAGGCTCAAGCCAGACGGGGTGGCCAATGCAATCTTCGTAGCCATAACTATCTATTATCTTAGAGAATATTTCTATTTTTCCTGACTCTGTTGGTAAAGGGAAAAGATTTGGATCAGCCCTAAAATCCGATAATATTACATATGGTTCTCTAGGTTTCGGTATTTCTATATGACCTTTTTTCCAGAAACTCTCAAATGATGGCATAGTCAGATCATGCTCTGCAGCACGTTGTCTTGAACGATTATATATATGTCGCAGCCAATCGCTTTCGTTACGTCCTTCAGTAAATTCAAGCTCTGTTCCCATGCGTTTAGCTAATTCACAGAATATATCATAATCATGCCTTGCTTCACCTAATGGATCAATTGTCTGTTCCATTGCTAGGATAAACCTATCACGGGATGTGGCGCCTATATCATTGCGTTCTAAGGTTGTTGTAGACGGTAAAACTATGTCAGAAAACTTAGCAGTAGCTGTCCACCACGGTTCATTGACAATTATAGTTTCTGGCTTGCGCCATGCCTCTACAAGACGATTTAGGTCTTGGTGATGATGAAAGGGGTTTCCACCGCACCAATATATAAGTTTTATATCTGGATAATTTCTTTTCTTTCCATCGAAATCATATTCGGTTCCAGGATTAAGAAGCATATCCGATATTCTAGCTACTGGAATCCAACTATCACATGGATTTGTACCTGCTGAAAGCATTGGTGTAGGTATAGGTTGTCTGGGATTACCGATGTTTCCCATGCTTCCGTAGCCAAAACCAAACCCGCCTCCTGGTAGACCAATTTGACCGATCATAGCAGCTAATACCACAGTCATCCAAAATGGTTGTTCGCCATGGTCTCCACGTTGAAGTGACCAATTAGTATTAATTATTGTACGTTTTGATGCCATTCGGCGAGCGAGGGTTTTTATTTCTAGTGATCCAATTTCACATATGCTAGAGGCCCATTCTGCATTTTTTATTTGTCCATCATCTTCACCATTTAAATATCTTTTAAATTTCTCATAACCAACACAGTATTTGTCCAGAAAAACTTCATCGGCAAGACCTTCGTCATATAAAGTGTGCGCCAATGCAAGCATTAAAGCTACGTCTGTATTTGGCCGTAACGGTAACCATTCGGCATTAAGGAAATCAGCTGTGTCATCTCGAATAGGGGATATATTTACAAATTTGACGCCTGATTTAATGGCTTTCTTTAAATAGTCAGATGCAACATGTTGCCCAGGTCCACCAGAGGTTACTTGTGTGTTTTTCATTGGAACGCCGCCAAAAGCAACAAATAGTTCAGAATTTTCAACTATTGAATCCCAAGTTGTCGCTTCGGCCATAGCCGCTTGAGCACTGCCTAAAATATAAGGTAAAATTGCATAGCCAGCTGCTATTGAATAAGTATGAACTTGCCCTGTAAAACCTCCTACTGTACCTAAAAAACGCTGTAATTGAGTTTTTGCGTGATGAAATCGACCGGCACTTGACCATCCATAAGAACCGCCGAATATTGAGCTATTTCCATGATCAGAGCGAACGCGTTCAATTTCATTTGCCACTATATCCAAGGCTTCATCCCATGGTACGGATATAAATGGATCAGTTCCTCTTTTCTGACGGTGATTAATAGATTTTTTATCTAGCCAACCTTTACGAATCATCGGTTTTAGAACGCGACTTTCATCATAAACAGCATCAATCATAGAGTACATAATTGGTGAAGGGTCTGTGTCCTTGGAAAAAGGCTGTACACCAGTAAGACGACCATCCTCTACTTCAGCAGTAAACGTTCCCCAGTGTGATGTGTGAAAATGATTTGTCTTCGTCATGAATCCATATCCTTTTATTTAATCTAATATGACATTTATGCATAAATGTAAGGATGTCAAAACAACGTTTATAGCATAGTATTATTATTTTTATATTATTAAAACCTTAGGAGAAGTTTATGGATATTCGTTTAGATGGAAAAACGGCTTTAATTACTGGCGGTAGTGAAGGACTTGGACTTGCAATGGCCCATAAATTTTCTCAATCTGGTGCAAATGTAGCTCTTTTAGCGCGTGATGCTAGTAAATTAGAAAGTGCAAAACAAGATATTATTAGTTCTGTTAAAGGCAGCCAGGTGCGCGTGGAAACATTTTGTTGTGACGTTACTGATGCAAATCAAATTCAAGAAGTATGGAAAGCTAACTCTCTTTTATTAGGTCAAGTAGATATTTTGGTGAATAATGCCGGTGCTCATGCTATAGGACCATTCTTAGAAACTACTGATGAGATGTGGCAGGCAGATTTGGATTTAAAATTATATGCTGCAATACGTTTTTCACGTTTAGCATTTCCTAGTATGGCTGAGCAGAAATGGGGTAGAATAATAAATGTGCTGGCTATTAGTGGTAAATCACCAGGAGCAGGGAGCGCGCCCACTTCTGTTTCTCGAGCGGCAGGTATGGCGTTAACAAAGGTACTGGCTGGGGAAGGTGCTCCTAATAATATACTAGTTAATGCTCTCTTAGTCGGTTTAATTCGTTCTGGACAACACGAACGTCGTCATAAAAGATCTGCACCTGAAAAAACATTTGATGAATATATCTCACCAATTGAAGAGCAGCTACCGATGGGAAGGATTGGTGAAGCTGAGGAATTTGCAAATATGGCGTGTTTCTTAGTTTCCGATGCGGCTTCTTATATTACTGGCTGTGCTATTAATGTGGATGGCGGTCGATCTCCCGTAGTTTAATTATTATTCTGAATTATTATTGACCAATATTTTTTAAAAATAAAATAGGTTTCTGATTATGGATAATGAAATTATCGTTGAGGCTGGACGATTACGAGACTTAGTCTATGAAATTATTAGACTTGGTGGAAGTGATGCTGACGAGTGTAGGATTGTATCTGATCACTTAGTAGAAGCAAACTTAACAGGTCATGATAGTCATGGTGTTGGAATTATACCTACATATATAGCGAACTTACAGAAAAAATTATTATTGCCTAATACGAGTGTACAAAACACTTCAGATAATGGCTCATTTCTTCAGTTTGATGGAGGTAAAGGATACGGTCAACGGGTGGCTGCTGAGGCAATGGAATATGCTCTGGAGAGATGCAAAACGACTGGCGTTGTTGTTATGACGCTTAAAAATTCTCATCATATAGGTCGGGTTGGTGCATATGGAAAAATGGCTACTGAGGCTGGGTTTATTTCTTTACACTTTGTTAACGTAACTGATCATTTTACTATTGTAGCCCCACACCTAGGGTCAGATTCTCGTTTTGGAACCAATCCTGTTTGCATTGCAATGCCTACTAAAGAAAAATCAAGGCCAATAATACTGGATATGGCAACTAGTAAGGTGGCTATGGGTAAATTACGTGTTGCACATAACGCCGGAGAATTAATGCAAGAAGGTATTTTAATTGACAAAGATGGCCACTCAACTAGAGATCCAGGTGTCATGTTTAATGATCCTAAAGGAGCCCTACTTCCTTTTGCTGAACATAAGGGCTACGGTTTAGCTCTAATGGCTGAATTGTTATCAGGTGTTTTATCTGGAGGGGGAACAATACAACCAAAAAACAAGCGCCTAGAAGGAATTATTAATACTATGACAGTGATAGTTATTGATCCTTCAAGGTTAGGCGATCTTGATTGGATAAATGATGAAATTGATGCTATGTCTAAATTTGTAAAAGCGTCCCCACCAGTAAATCTTGATTATCCAGTTTTAGTACCAGGGGAGCCTGAAAGAATATCAAGTCAATCGAGAGCTAGAAACGGTATACGTTTAGATACTGAAAGTTGGAACCAAATTCTAATTTCTGCTGAAACTATGGGTTTACCCCATGAAAAATCAATAGATATATCAGGTTTAAAATAATTTTATTGCCGGTTGAATGTATAAAGAAATAGCCTTAATGGAAAAGACAAGGATATAAATAGCACAAGCGAATACTAAATATTTATAATTTAATTATTATCTACGACTTAATTGGTGAAATCATATTTTATAAAACTAATTAGTCAATAAAAGTTAAAGGACTATTGGTTGTAAATGTTCTCAAGAAATCAGGTCCAAATGGGGGTATTCATACCACCTCATCACCCTAACGAAGAAGATCCAACGCTTGCAATTCAACGAGACTTAGAACTTGTAGAATTTTTAGAACAATTAGGTTACCACGAGGCGTGGATTGGAGAACATCATTCGGGTGGTTTTGAAATTATTTCGTCACCAGAAATATTCATTGCAGCTGCAGCAGAACGAACAAAAAGAATTATGTTGGGCAGCGGAGTTGTTTCATTACCTTATCATAATCCATTAATGGTGGCTGAACGTTTTTTACAATTGGATCACCAAACTCGAGGACGATCTATGCTTGGTATAGGCCCAGGCCAGCTTCAGTCAGATGCCCGTATGCTAGGTATAAGTGCCTCTACGCAACGTGAACGTATGATTGAATCACTTGGTATAATTCTACGATTGTTTGCAGGGGAAACAGTTACTTATGAGTCGGAATGGATAACACTTAATAAAGCACATACAAACCTAAAGCCTTACACGAACCCCCATCCATTAATTGCGGTTGCTAGTGCAGTTACCCCTACAGGTGCAAAATTAGCAGGTGAGCATGGTCTAGGAATGTTGTGTTTAGCAGCCAGTGTATTTGCTGCTTACGATGTTCTTGATGTTAACTGGAAAATCGCTTGTAAAACAGCTGAAAATAATGGCCTAAGAATGGATCCCTCACAACTACGATTAGTAGTGCCTATGCATTTGGCAGATACTAGAGAAAAAGCTTGGGAAAATATACAGTTTGGTTTTAAGCAGTGGGAAGATTATAGCTTTTCGGTTAACCCTAAAACAGGGCTTTTAGGTTTAGGTGGTATTCAAGAAGCCGTTGAAAATGGTCTTGCGGTTGTTGGTACACCTGATGACGCAGTTGAATGTTTAGAAAAATATTGGAAGAAAACGGGAGGATTTGGTTGTTTTCTGCATCTCGCAACTAATTGGGCTGATTTTGATAATACAAAAAAATCATATGAATTATTCGCACGATACGCTGTGCCGAAATTTACTAACCGTAACTCGCAAAGAATTAATTCATTAAAAAATATGAAAAAAAATAGCGATGTTTATAGTGAATCATATAGGGCTGCATCTCAGGCGGCTATAGATTCTCATTTTAGTAATGAAGTGAAGGGGTCCATAGAAAAATAAGTATAAATATATTATTTAATTATTTTTATAATTAAATAATATCAGAATTGCTTATAATCGATATAGAATCACTTAAGGGAGATTCAAAATGACCGATGAAAATATTATTGTCGTTAGTTCAGAAGTAATGAATAAAAGGGTGGCTAACTTTGAGGATCAGATTCCAAATAAAACGATGCTGATTACGCAACGAATGGAAGGTTATAAGCGTGATATTTATAGTATAATTGGTCGAGGAGTTTCTGAAGACGTTAATACTAAACCCGCTATCACAGAATCAACTGGTTTTAATGTGGTTTATGTAGGAGCTGAACCAGGTAATGGTTCTGCCTTGCATACTCATCCTGACGAAGTGGAAGTTTTTATTCCTTTCTCTGGACAGTGGTCGGTTTTTTGGAATGAGGGTGAGAACAGAGAAGAAGCTATAGTTGGACCTATGGATTGTATATCTGTACCACCAAATGTTATGCGGGGATTTACTAATGTAGGCAGTGATTATGGATATTTAATGGTACTAATTTCAGGCGATGAAAATAAAGCGATAACTAGACCAGAGGAAATAGTTCAAGGAGCCGCAAATACAGGTTTAACCTTAAATGATAAGGGTTATATTAATGATGCTGCTGAATAATTTAATAATGTATGGAATCACTAAATGGAAATGAAGCCTGATAATATAGTTGGTGTATGGACACTAGTAGAAACGTATATTGTAGATGATGGAGGTAATAAAACACCAACCTTGGGTGAAAACCCAAAAGGCCGGATTATTTATACGCCTGATGGTTATATGGTGGCTATGACAGAAATAGATGATCGTAAGCCATTAAGTGATAACGCAAGTGATAGTGAAAAAGCCGCAGCATTTGATAACTTTATGACATATTCTGGTAAATGGACATTAAAAGATAATATTGTAACCCATGAAATTGATACTGGTTCTAACCCGATTTGGGTAGGGACTAAACGCGATAGAACAATTGATTATTTGGGAGATCGTATGATCTTTACTGGTAAATTAGAAGATGGGTTAACTACCGCAATAATTATTTGGCGTCGATCATAAAGTAATTTCTGTAAATATAATTGTACGTTTTACTTTAAAAAAAGTTAGCCATAAATAATGAGAATATTGGTTATTGTATGAATACATTCAGTAAACGTACTCGCTCAATCATCGTAATGACACCAGCACTAAGCGCTGCATTCATACTTGCTCATTTTTTGCGTTCAGCACCAGCTTTAATTGCTCCTGATTTACGTATGGACCTGGGCTTAACCCCAGGAGAATTATCTAGTCTACCCGCCGCTATATTCTTTGGCGCTGCTTTGATGCAATTACCTGTCGGTGTATTACTGGATCGTTTTGGTCCACGTCTTTCAATGTTTAGTTTTATGAATGTTGCAGCTATCGGAACTCTTGTGTTTGCCTTCGCAGATAATATTTTTAATTTAAGATTGGGTTTATTTCTTATAGGTTGCGGTGCTGCTCCCGTATTTATGGGAGTTATAGTTCTTTTATCACGTTGGGTAGCTCGTGATAGACTTTCTACTGCTACAGCTATTTCTGTTGCGGTGGGAGGCGTTGGTATGTTGCTATCATCATCACCTTTTGCTTCAGCTGTCGATAGTTACGGTTGGCGTGTTTCTTTACAAATTGTTGGTTTTACAACATTTTTGGTCGCTTTTAGCTTATTATTATTTATTAAAGATAGACCAGAACAGAAACAGCCATCAAACGAAGTAGAAACTTTATCTGAGGTTATTTTAGGTTTAAGATATGTTCTTACTGATAAACGTATTTATTATTTTGCAGCAGTTACAGCTATTTCGTTTGGCACTCTCATTACAATAAGAAATTTATGGATTGGTCCATATTTAAATGACGTTTATCATTTAGATACCATAGAACGTGGTCACATCATATTTTTTGTGTCAGTAGCATGGATAATAAGTGCTTTAGTTTATGGTCCACTTGATCGGCTTTTTGATACAAGACGTGGAGTAGTGACGGGTGGTTTATTGCTATTTGCACTTATGACAATGCTATTAGCCTTAAATGATAGTCCATCAGTTACTGTTGTAACCATCTTGTTAATATTATTTTCTTTAACTGCAGCTATGGCAGGCCCTATCTTCGCTCATGCACGTAGTCTATTTTCTGATAAATATAGTGGCCGAGTTTTCACTGCTATAAATCTATGCACGTGGTCAGGTATATTTGTACTTCAGGTCGTAACTGGGACAATACTTGATTGTTTTGCTGTAGATGAACTAGGGCGCAGTCCAAACATTGCTTATAAAGTAATGTTTGGAACTTTATCTATATCTTTAGTTTTGGTGGCAATAATTTATAGAAAAGTTAGAGATGTCCCTCCATCCTCTGATAATTAGCCATTGATCCTATAAGCATATTTATTAGGTAATAAATTAAAAAAAACCTAAATAACTCCGTTTTTACTGAGTTCTGATATGTCTGTTTCGGATTTTCCAAGCTCTTTTAATATTTCAATTGTATGTTCTCCTATTATAGGAGGAGATCGTCTTATAGATGCCGGGTCTTTGGAAAAACGAAATGGGATACCTGGAATTTTTATTTCTCCTTCAGTTTTGTGGTGTGCTGTAGTAACCAACTCCCGGGCGACGGTATGAGCAGCGGTTAATGCTTGCTCTACGGAATTTATTGGAGCACACGACACGTTCGCAGATAGGAGTTTTTCAAGCCAAAAATCTGTAGTATTAGTCCTAAATAAATCAGCGATCATGCCGTCACAAGCTCCTCGGTTATTAACTCTGTCACGGTTTCGAGAGAATTTGCTATCTTCAGACCATTCAATATGACCAACAGCTTCACAGAAGTTAGTAAACTGCATATCGTTACCAACTGATAAAGCAATCATCCCGTTGCTAGTTGGATAGGCGTTATAGGGGACTATATTAGGGTGCCCATTACCATATCTTTCAGCAGTTTTACCTGAAGCTAGAAAATTAGCTGCTACATTAGCTAATAATGATACTCCAGTATCGTAAAGAGAAACCTCAACTGCTTGGCCGTATCCATTTTTATTACGAGAGTTAATAGCAGCAAGTATAGCTGACATTGCGTATAGACCTGTACAGAGGTCAACTATAGCAACACCTAGCTTCATAGGGTCACCGTCAGCTTCACCAGTTATATTCATAAGTCCGCTCTCAGCTTGAAGTAAAAAGTCATAACCAGGTAAGCCTGCTCTTGGACCAGTCGAGCCATAGCCAAGAATTGAGCACCGAACTAGCTTAGGAGCTTGCTTCTCATACCATGAATCAGTGAACCCAAACTTTTCCATAGTACCAAGCTTAAAATTATCTATAACTACGTCTGCATCTTGTAGCATTTCTCCAAGAATACCCTGACCTAATTTATCTTTTAGGTTTAATGTAATACCTCTTTTATTACGATTAGCTCCGAGAAAATACGCAGATTCTTCTCCAACAAATGGAGGGCCCCAGGCGCGTGTATCGTCACCACGCCCAGGTTGCTCAATTTTTATTATGTCTGCGCCCATATCACCAAGAAGCATAGTGCAAAAAGGGCCTGCAAGAACTCTGGTAAGGTCTATAATTTTTAGTCCATCAAGAGCTCCAGGTCTTTTGTCATGGGTCATTAAAAGAGATCCTCGGTATTAAAGTGCAAACAATAGAATTAAATTATAATCAGTAACTTATATTTTAAATAAACTAGATATTTTATTCAGGTTTATATTGATTACGATTATTTTTTAAGTCGTCAAGGTACGTATCTACTACTTGTTTATTTTTCATGCGGAATTGCATGAAATCAGGCTTACGTTTCTCTAGAAAAGCTTCCATCCCTTCATTTGCTTCATCGGTACCCCATACGTGGGCTAATAACTCCATCCCATGTTGCCATGATGCATAAAGTTCATCAGACTCATGATTTAAAGACTTTTTAGTCATACGTATTGTTTGACCACTATGTGATTTAATTTTTTCACACCATTTTTCAGTCTCACTACGTAACTCACCCTGTGGAACAACTTTATTGATGAGTCCTATTTCAACTGCTTCAGCAGCAGTGAAGGTTCGAGCTAAGAAGATCATTTCCCGAGCTAAACGCTCACCGATCATCCTTGGTATATATTGTGTTGCCCCTACTGTTGGACAGGCTCCTACCTTAGCTCCTGATTGTCCAAACATAGCATTATCCGATGCTATAACCATGTCACACCAAAGGGCTAGTTCATGACCTCCTCCCATACACCATCCATTAACCATTGCAATAACAGGTATTGGCAAACCACGAATTGTCATTGCAGTTCCCAGCATACGGTCATTCCAATGATAAGCATTTGCCCAATTAAGTTTCATCATGGCTCCGAAGTCACCGCCAGCTGAGAAAGAATTGTTACCAGCACCTGTAACAACCGCACAAACTATAGATGGATCGTTACGAGTTGATTTAAAAGCGTGAATTAACTCATCAAGGGTGTGCTCCCGAAACGCATTTTGAGATTTGGGTCTATTGATGGTAATCCAGGCAACGTTATTTTTGACCTCAAATAGAATGTCATTGAAATCTTCTGACGTTGGCATATTGGACATATAAATTCACTCCTTTTTTTATTAATATGTATTTATGTAATTTTTTTTAAGTCTTTTTCAACGTGTGTTTGTATTGATCGTATAGATTGTATAATTTGTCATGACATATAACTAATTTTCATTACGCCAACAACATAGTTAGTTTATTTTTGCTTTCTATTGGCTATTTTTTTTAGAGGAGAGGTTCCTATAATGTTTAATCCATTTAAAGAGGTCGAACTAATAGAAGCAACAGTATTTCAACCCTTACCAGATAAATTTCGTAATAAACGTCGTTCTGATTGGTCAGATCCTAATCGTCAAGGGGCTGAAGTTGAATGTTTTTTAGAGGGGCCGTCGTTTGATCGCTCAGGAAACCTATATTTTACAGATATTCCATTTGGTCGCATTTTTCGAATACCTCCCGGAGGAGATATAGAATTGGTTGCTGAATATGATGGATGGCCTAATGGACTTAAAATTCATAAAGACGGACGTATTTTTATAGCTTGTTATAAATATGGGATTATGGAAGTTAACCCGAATGACGGAACTGTTACGACTGTTTTAGGTTCAGTTTTTAGTGAAGGATTTAAAGGTACGAATGATCTGCACTTTGCTAAAAACGGTGATATGTATTTTACAGATCAAGGACAAACTGGAATTGCGGATCCTACCGGTCGGGTATTTAGATGGGGTGCTGATGGTAGTTTAGATAGATTAGCGGTTAACGTCCCTAGTCCTAACGGTATTACTCTTAACCTTAAAGAGAACCAGTGTTATGTAGCGGTAACTAGAACTCAACAAATATGGCGTTTGCCATTGATGGCAGATGGGAATGTTTCAAAAACTGGTGTATCTATTCAACTGTCGGGAGGACACGCAGGACCAGATGGTATTGAAACAGATTCTCAAGACGGTTTATTAGTTTGTCATTTAGGGGTTGGAATTTGGCGTTTTGATGATAATGGTCTGCCCACACATTTAATTCATTCGGGGGATGCACATAGGCTAATGACTAATATTGCCTTTGGTGGCCCAGATAACAAAACGCTATACATTACAGATTCTCTCAATGGTAATATTATGACTGCTGATTTTCCAATAGCAGGAAAGACTATGTATGGCCTAAGTTAACCAGTTGTCTCCTCGATTAATCAAGAAAACCATAGGTGTCATATGAATGAATTTCCTAGAACATCAATCAAAAAAATATTGATTTATGGATATGGAGTTATGGGAGAGGCGGTTGCTAGGACTTTTGTTAAGTCCGGTTTCGAGGTTAGTGTATTTTCCTCACGAGCTGATGAATTATCAGATAGCGAAAAGAACCTAACATTCCATAAAAAATTACCTTCTGAAGTACCTGATTTAGTAATAGAATTTGTTCCGGAAGATATAGTTGATAAACAGAAGGTTTATCAACAAATCGAATCTTCATATGGTGGTGAGCCCTTAATAGCGACAGGTACCTCAGGTTTGGATCTAATCGTTCTCGCTAAAGGTCTTAAATATCCAGAACGTTTTCTAGGTGTTCATTATTTTATGCCAGCTGAAAGTACAGCGGTTGTGGAGGTAATGGCTGGACCAAATTGTAAACCGGAAGATGTAGATGATGTTTCAAATGCTATGAAATGTTCCGGAAAAGAAACGGTGGTATTATATCAACCTGTAGTTGGTTTTTTGATTAATCGTTTACAACATATAATACTTCACGAATGCTATTATTTGATTGAAAATGGCGTTGCAGGGCCAGGTGATATAGATATGTCGGCACGTATGATGCTAGGCCCACGCATGTGCATTAATGGATTGATTAAACAAAAAGATATAAGTGGCTTAAAAATACATGCAGATGCACAGAGGTCTATAGTCCCTAATCTACATTCTATTGATACTCCTAATCCTATGATCCAGAATATGGTTAAACGCGGAGAATGCGGTCTAGGTGATGGAAAAGGTTTTTATGATTGGAGTGATATTGATATTAAGAATATACGCAGTCAATCTGGAATTAGACTGAGTAGGCTAACTGAATTTTTGCGCGGTGAGAGTGAAAAAGAATCTGGAGTATTAGAGCCGCGATCACGTTCTAGAAAAGAACTTCTAAAAGAATAATTATTCACACTAAATGCCTTTAATACAGAAGGAAAAAAAATGAAAATAACAAAGATCACTCCGATAGCTATTTCATTGCCAATGACAAAGCAGTTAAAGATGGCTGGGGTTGTTTTCAATAGTAGCGATAATGTCCTTGTAAAAGTAGAAACCGATAATGGCCTGGTAGGCTGGGGTGAGGCTTCGGCAGCGCCTACAATGACTGGCGAAACAGTAGAAAGCATGATGGCAGCATTACGTTACCTCACTCCGCATTTTATTGGCCGAAACACATCAGAATTTAATAAGAATTTGGCGTTTATGGATTTTAGATTGTACGGTAACGCAAGCGCTAAGACTGTATTAGAAATGGCTTTGTACGATATTACGGGTAAGAATTTAAAGAAACCAGTAGCTGAGTTGTTGGGTTCAGTAAAGCGTTCTAGTATTCCTGTTTTGTGGATGCTGGCCTCAGGCAAATTAGATGAAGATATTTCAGATAGTAAGCAAAAGCTTGATGAGGGATTTACATCATTTAAAATAAAAGTAGGTTCAAATCCTATAGACCAGGACATAGATAGAGCGATTAACGTTCGTGAACTTGTTGGTAAAAAGGTTCAACTTTCTTCAGATGCGAATCAGGGTTGGAATAAAGATGATGCAATTGGCTTTGTCACTGGTGTTGGAGATGCTCTAAGCTTTATTGAACAACCAATATTAGGTTCAGATGTTGATGGAATGGCAGATATTCAAAAATCTACTGTAGTACCAATAGGAGCAGATGAGGGCTTACACAGCATAAAAGATATAGAACATCATAAAGAAAAGGGAGCAGCGCAGGGCGGTAGTTTGAAAATGATAAAACTAGGCGGGGTCACTAAAGCTTATGAAGCTGCATGTTTATGTGATAAATTAGGTATGAATGTTAATATGGCAGGGAAAGTTGCTGAATCTAGTATATCTAGTGCAGCTGTAATGCATATATCTGCTGCTGCCCCGTCGCTTAAATGGGGCCTTAGTATAACAAAACAATATGTAGCTAAGGATCTAGTTCATAATCCAGTGATAATTAATTCTGGTCAAGCGTTGCTGCCAGAAGGCTTTGGACTTGGAGTTGAAGTAAATGAGGAAGTGGTACAAGAATTAGCAATTAACAAATAAAGTGATTAAAAAGATATATTGAGCAGAAAATGGGAGAAGGATATGAACTATCCGGCTGGAGAAAGTTATGCTTCAAATGTTAAGGCTATTGGTTATTGCGACCTTGATGGTAGACCTGGGTTTAAATTAGCCCTGCACAAATCTGGCGATCGTTGGTATCTATATACTGCAAAATTTTGGCATCCTGGTTTTTCTATTGTTGAGGTAACAGATCCTGCTAATCCACGTTTGATAAAATTCGTAGAAGGCCCTTCAAATACGTGGACCTTACAGGTTCAAATAGCTGATGGTAAAATGATTACTTCTCAGGAAAAAATTATGGAGGGTTGGGGTAATACACCTGGTCAGGATTATGGTGAAGGTTTTTTAATTTGGGATTTAGCAGATCCTGAGAATCCTGAACTTCAAGGACATTTTAAAACAAATGGGGATGGCACTCATCGAAACTATTATGATGGGGGCCGGTACGTTTATGCTACAGGACTTCCAGCTGGCTATGTTGGCCAAATATTACAGATAGTAGATATAGTTGATCCAAAAAACCCAATTGAAGTTGGAAGATGGTGGAGGCCAGGTCAATGGGAAGCCGGAGGTGAGTCTGGAGCTAGAATTGGCACGATGCTGCATGGTGGTGCTTATGTTAAAGGTGATAGGGCATTTTTGCCTTATGGAGCTGGTGGATTTGTAATCCTTGATATTTCAGATAAAACTAGACCAACTATGATTAGTGATTTACCTTTTTCACCACCTTTTGTTAATTTTATTTCTGTGCATACGGCGGTACCATTAAACGGCAGAGATCTAGTAGTTGTAAACTCCGAAGCTATAAAAGAGAATTGTGAAGAGCCTCTAGGTTAT
Organism: Rhodospirillaceae bacterium; assembly: GCA_002713365.1. Lineage (GTDB taxonomy): Bacteria > Pseudomonadota > Alphaproteobacteria > UBA6615 > UBA6615 > UBA6615. Next base: position 63,063 of record PASR01000017.1, on the reverse strand, counting down.
TGTGGTATTGTTGATGTAAGTGATGAAACAAACCCTCATTTGATATCTTTATTTCCGCTCCCTGTCCCACCAGATGGCGCACCTTATCGTAATTTTTGCGAACGCGGGGGAAGGTTTGGTCCTCATAATCAGCATCAACCACAAAACCAGGATATTCTTTATCAGGGTGAAGACTTGTCTTTCGTTACATATTTTAACGGGGGTTTGCGAATATATGATATTTCTGATGAAAGATTACCTCAAGAAGTTGGTTATTTTCTGCCTCCAGATCCTAGAGAGCGAAGAGGCTTACTACCGGCAAGTAAATTAGTTGCACAAACAGAAGATGTAATAGTAGATAATCGTGGAAATATTTTTATATCCGATAAAAACCATGGTATTTACGTTTTGCGCTATGATGGGCTTAATCCCTAGGTAAAAAATAATTTAATTAATTCATGTTAAAACGTTCCTCGCGTAAATTAATCTTTTCTGCTTTACGTTATAGTATTCTAACTGTATGGCTTTTTGTAGTTTTGTTTCCAATCTACTGGATAGTAGCTACATCTTTCAAACAATCGTCAGAGTGGATAGCATGGCCACCTGTTTGGTGGTCAAATGATCCTACCTTTAGTAGTTATTTTTATGTTTGGATATCTGGGGTTCTTAATAAAAGTTCTGGGGCCGAGGTATTAGGTCCCTGGGCTTCATTTATGAACTCATTTATCATTGCGTTTAGTGCGTCAGTTATAGCTACTTTTATGGGTGCGGTAATTGCATATGGGGCTTCGCGTTACCAAATATTAACTGATAGACAACTAATGGCGACATTAATTTTAAGGTTAATTCCTCCCTTTGTGATAGCTGGACCGCTTTTACTATGGTTTTCTACAATTGGACTTGAGGATACTAAACTTGGCCTTATATTCCTTTATATCATCACCACTATTCCATTCGCACTTTTAGTATTAAAAAGCTTTGTAGATGATATACCTATTGATTATGAGCAGGCTGCAGAAAGTTTGGGAGCAAAACGTTATCAGGTTATTTTAGAAGTAATTATTCCTATGTTAAGGCCGGGTATAGCAGTTACTTTTCTGTTTTTATTTATATTAAACTGGAGTGAGTTTTTTTTAGCCTTAATACTTTCTAAGTCCGATATATCAACATTACCAATGTATCTAAATAGGTATGGAGGGGGCGGAGCCTATGGTTTTCAGGCTGCCTTATCGATAGGCGCTACATTGCCTCTTATTGTCATAGGAATATTGATTCGAAAACATTTAGTTAGGGGACTTAGCTTTGGGTTTGTAAGGAAAGGCTAGAGTTTTTTTGATCTTTACTTTCCTTATGTCGAATCTAGACCTAATATGAGAAATAAAAATAACATGTTTTAGTGTTTTAATGTATTGATTTCTAATTATAAGATAACCTTATACTCTATATAAATATATATAATTATAAGCGTTACCAAAAATCTGTTATAAAATTGTACTTAAGAATTATTATTTGAGGTAAATTATGAGGTTTGGTCTTTTTGGGGGTGCGCAGGCTGTACCAGGAGAAGTCGTTACTGAAGCTGCACTGGGTTACCATGAATACGGCGAATATATAAAACTTGCTGAGAAGTTAGGGTATAGCAGTGCTTGGCTTGTTGAGCACCATTTTACTGGTTTCTCTCAATTGTCAGCAACACTAAGTTACCTTTGTTATCTTGCGGGCATTACTTCGAAAATTCGCCTTGGTAGCGCTGTTGTTGTCGTTCCATGGTTTAACCCCATCATGCTAGCAGAACAAGTGGCTACCTTAGATCAGATTTCCAAAGGTCGGTATGACTTTGGTATTGGACGTGGGTATAGGGCAAATGAATTTGTAGGCTTTGGTATTGATATCAAAGATGCTGAAGAAATTTTTCAAGAATCTATTTCTATCATTAAACGATCTTATACAGAGAAAGAACGTTGGTCTTATAAGTCAGAACGGTGGGAATTTAATCAGGTAATTGTTGAGCCTCCTACGGTACAAGAACCTTATCCTCCAATGTGGGTAGGAGCAGGAAGTGAGGGTTCAATTCGAAAGGCTGCACAGAACGGGTATAATCTGTTGTTAGACCAAATGTCACCATTTGAAGCTATAGGAGAAAGAATAGGTTATTATCGCGATGAAATAGAAAAACAGGGACGTGAATTTGACCCTTATTCGGTAGCCGTAACACGAGGTCTTATGGTTGCCAATAATGATCATAAACGTAAAGAGGCTCATATATTAAGGGGTAAATTTATTACAGAGGTTCAGGTTTTAGCAACTGATAAAAAATTTCAGGCTAAATCTTTCAACCCAGTGGCTGACGCACGTTGGAAGGACCGCGGTGATCCCGATATGGTTTCTGAAGATGGCGCTATTCTGGGTAACTCAGAAGAGATGGGAGAACGAGTACAAAAACTTTATGATCTAGGTGTAAGAAATATTTTGGCTCATGATCTTAGTGGTTCGAGTGAATCTTTACAGCAATTTGCAGAGGAAGTTATGCCTCATTTTATTGATAAAGAAGGACCTGTTGCTCAGGCAGCAGAGTAAATATTTCTATAAAATTTTCGGTTTTAAAAGGAATAAATAATTGAGCGCCCCTGTATTTGGAACTGGACCATATGCCGTAAGCCAGCCGGTTACTCGCACTGAAGACCCTCGGCTTTTACGTGGTGATGGTGAGTATACTGATGATAGAAATATTCAAAATCAGGTATTTGTTTTTTTTGTCCGGTCACCAATAGCTCATGGAAAAATAAATTCTGTAGCTGTTGAATCTGCTAAATTATCACCTGGAGTGCTAGCAGTTTTTACACATGATGATGTTTCTGAAGCAGGCTATGGCACTCTTCCCAATAATCTGCCACTTAAGAGTAGAGATGGTTCTCCATTAGTTAAGCCTCCTCGTCCGATTCTAGCTGAAGAACGTGTTAGATATGTTGGCGAACCCGTTGTTGCAATAGTTGCTGAGACTATCGAACAAGCAAAAGATGCAGCAGAATTAGTTGAACTTGATATTGATAGTTTACCTGTTAATACAAGTATAATTGATTCTATAGCTGTTGATGCTTTTCAATTGCATGAAGAAGCACCAGGTAATGTTTGTATAGATTTTCAAATGGGTGAATCAGTTGCCGTTTCACAAGCATTTGAATCAGCTGACCATATAACCAAGATAAGATTAGTTAATAATCAAGTTTTTGTATCGGCTATGGAGCCACGTGCCTTCATAGGGGACTATGATAAAAATAAAGATAGATATGTTATCTATACCGGATGCCAAGGAGTTTTTGGTATGCGTAATTTGCTTGCTTCAATTATGAATAAAGAACCAGAACAACTGAGAGTTGTAACCTCAGAAGTAGGGGGATCTTTTGGCATGAAGGCAATGCCATACAATGAATATCCTGTTATTTTACTCGCCTCAAAAAAACTTGGTAGACCTGTTAAGTGGACCGCAGACCGTACAGAAAGTATGTTATCTGATCATATGGGGCGCGGAAGTGTTTATGATGCAGAATTAGCTCTAGATAAACAGGGTAAATTTCTTGCTGTTAAAGTATCAGGACTAGCAAATATGGGTGGTTATTTGACTGGTACTGGGCCGCATGCACAGACTATGAATGTATTTAAGAATATTACTTGTATGTACCAAACGCCTTGCATTGATGTGAATATGCGGTGTGTTTTCACTAATACCACATATGTTGGAGCATACAGAGGGGCAGGTCGTCCCGAGGGTAACTATATAATGGAGAGATTAGTTGATACCGCAGCGCGTGAAATTGGTATGGACCAGATCGAAATCCGCCGTAAGAATCTTATTCCCTCTGATGCCATGCCGTATACAGCCGCTAGTGGGCAAATCTACGATAGTGGAGATTTTGAATCTATTTTAGATAAGGCATTGCTTTATTCAGATTGGAAAGGATTTCTTAATAGACGACAAAAATCTGAGGAAAATGGTTTTATTCGTGGAATCGGTATTTGTGCGTACTTAGAAGTATCTGCACCTTCAGGGAAAGAAATGGGTGGGTTGCGTTTTGGAGAAGATGGCCGTGTAACTATCGTTAGTGGTACGCTTGATTATGGACAGGGCCATCGAGCAGCTTTTGCACAGATATTATCGGCGCGTTTAGGTATTCCATTTGAATGTATTGATTTACTTCAAGGGGATAGTGATGAGCTTATTATTGGAGGGGGTACTGGTGGTTCACGATCGGTAATTGCCGAAGCTGGGGCTATATATGAAACAGTAGATAAAGTAATAGAAAAAGGACGTGCTGTAGCTGGCCACATTTTGGAGGCTTCAATAGAAGATGTAGAATATTTTGATGGAGAGTTTCGTATTTCCGGTACTGATCGTAGTATAGGTATTTTTGAAATAGCTAACCGTACATTAGAAAATGCAGGTGCTAACCAGCTACCAGAAACACTAGATACCGAGTTAGTCCATACTACAGCACCTTCATCGTTTCCTAATGGGGTACACGTTTGTGAAGTCGAGATTGATCCCGATACGGGTATCGTTAGTACTGATCGTTATACAGTAGTTGATGATTTTGGTACCATAGTCAATCCACTTTTAGCAGAAGGCCAAGTTCATGGGGGAGTAGTCCAGGGTATTGGACAGGCTCTAATGGAAAACATCGTTTATGATAAGAACGGTCAACTGCTAACTGGTTCATATATGGATTATCAACTTCCCCGAGCTGTAGAAATACCAAATATTTTATTTAATGATTTTCCGGTTCCTGCTACCACCAATGTCATTGGAGCTAAAGGAGCAGGTGAAGCTGGCTGCAGTGGAGCACTTTCAGCAGTAATGAATGCTGTTGTTGACGCTCTTTATAAGTTTGGAATTACAAACATTGATATGCCTGCTACACCGCAAAATATATGGAACTCATTGCAAAAAAGTAACTAGTATTCAATATTTTTATAAGAAACTATCGTAACACCAACGAGTGATTTCAACTGTTTTAAATACATCATTTTTTACCATTGGTTCATTATAAACTAATTCATAGGCAGCATCTCTGTTTTCTACCTCAATTATGAATAAGCTTCCAATCAACTCTGTGTTGTCATCGTTTCGCAAAGGGCCATGGGCTATGAACTTATCTATAATTTCCCCCTGGTATTTATGATGTGCAAGCGAAGAATATTTGCGTCGTTCGCTTGATTCAGGACCGTCAATACATTCGCAAACGAATAATTGTTTATTCGAATCTAGTATGCGGTCCATATACTTTAACTTTTTACTACTTACAAATCTTGTTATTTTAGGTTCTTCTAAGAGACCATAATGGCTATATATACTTGATTTAATATATAATTTAGCAAGGTATTTATCAGGAGCATCAATTATACACATTATCCCTCTGGGTTCAGGGCTTTTATTAGAAAAACAAGTGCCCGAGAAGTGAATTAAATTAAGATGGCTTTCGACATAATCTCGGTATTTATCTTCTACATTTTTAAGGCATGAAAATACATCTGGCTTATAAAGTGCTTTGATAAAGTAATGCGGAGGCTGATTCTGATAATACTGGGTCAGTTCTTCTCCAGATAGTCCATATCTAGGATCATCTGATCTATATCCATTAGGGTTAATAGAATTATTCAATTATTTCTACAAAGTTTAGTAATTAACTATTTTAGCTTAAAATAATGTTGCAGCATATGTCTGTCGTCTTTTTAATGCCGCAATATATTCTTTTTCGAAGTTTGAAGGAACTGCGCCAGTAATACGTTCATCAGATAATAGAGTATCGCACCAAGCTTTAATATACGGAAAATTTCTTAAAACATTATTTTTTAAGAATTTATCAACTAAGCAATACCTTTGTAGAAAAGGTGCATAGGCTGCATCTACTAGAGATAGTTTTTCACCATTAAAATAAGGTCCATTTTTTCTTTGATTATTTTTAAGGGCTGTTTCAATTCTCTGGAGCGTTTTAGGTGCTTTTTCTAAGGCTAAAAGCATTTCTTCTCGAGTTTTGGCATACCCTATTGAATTGAGAGCACTAGCAAAATCAGAAGTAAAATCTGTCCAAGCCCTATTATGTGCACGTTCAATTGGATCTGATGGATGTAATTTAGGTTCTACCATTTCATCAAGAAACTCGGCTATTGCATTGGATTCAAAAAGAATATCATCCCCACACTTTAGTAATGGTACTTTTCCATGCGGAGATATTTTTAGAAACCAGTCCGGTTTATCTTGAAGGTTTACATATGTTACTTCGAATTCAACTTTTTTAGCACGCATTAAAATCACGGCGCGCTGAACCCATGGTCAGGTAAATGAACTGATGAGATGGTACTTAGACATTTAGATTTGTTTCCATTTATAAATTTATATTACAGTCATAATCTTATTATTAAACAGATTTACTCTTTTTTGGAATACCCCCCTTTTTAACCCAGCTGTATCGTTCGTCTAAAAGGGGTGATAAGGGTCTTCTTTTATTATCATCTAAGCTAATCCACATTCGTAATAGATGACGTTGCTGATCAGCTGTGTTTTTATCTTCAAAAGCTGAACGTGCATGGAGCGTTCTATGATTACTAAGAAACTGCATATCACCTTCTTTTAAGGTCATTGATAACCTCAGTTCTGGCCTTTGAGAAACTTTTTGGGCAAACTCCACAGCATCAATTTGAACTTTACTAGCTGCTAGATGCTTTCCATGTCTTGTAACCATTTGGATAAATCGGCGACTAGTTATTCGTGATGTGATCTCTCCGTTAACTGAACTAAACATGGGCATTGTATACCAAGGATCTGCACCCTCCGGTTCCTCGTCCGCCCAATCAATATTATACGGTTGGTAAAGAGCCTCGAGATATTCTGGCTTTTCCTCTAATATAACGTTATGAACAGTTTCTGCACTAACAACATAGCTTTCACCACCTAATTGTGCAGCTCGTGAGCAGAAGAGTCCTAAAATATCTACTGGCATTAAATCGCAGTGGAAATCCATTTTACTGGAGGTCTGATATGGACGAGCAGTTGGATCGTCAATGCTTCTTCCTTCATCACGGACATGTCCTAGAAGGTGCCCTCGTGAATTTTGGGAAACTGGATTACCAATATTTATACCAATGCCCCAGTAAATTAATTCACAATCATTATCACTATATTTTTCGCGAGGTAATCCCCGAATAATAGTTATACCTTTATCATTTTTTATGAAATCGACAACTTTATCAATTTTTTTAGATAAGTTAGGTAAACAAAAATCTTTAGCGGAAAACGGAATTTTAAGTCTAGCTTCTTTAACTGAAAAAAGTGCTGAATCTATTTCATTTATATCATCTTTATTAAGATGCATAATCCAGCTGGTATCGTTTTGTATTTTTGGTCCAAACCATACGCCTGGTCCATTTAGCATCCGATCAATTAGTTCTATAGTCATTTTATCTATTACCCATTTTATATAAGGAGAATGAATAGCATTAAACAACACAGATAAATATTAGTATGTTTTTAGTTAACTGGGTTAAAATAATTTTAGTTACGCGGTATATCTGCAGTTTCCTCCAAAAGCTTCAAAATTATTGCAGCATCTTTATCTTTCCAACCTCTTTTATCTGCTTGATCATAATATGATCCGGCCACATCAAATAGAGGTGTTGGGACTCCTAATTTCTGAGCAAAATCTTCAATAATTAATTTGTCTTTTAATTGGATTGCTAGTGCTGCAGTAATATTATTTTCATAATCGCCGGATTTCCAAACATCAGACCTGGTGTCAAATATTTTTAAATGGGCGGCGCTATTTCTAACAACATTTATGAACAAGTCTAGATCTATTCCTGCCTTTCTTGCCATTACAAAACCTTCGGCGCATGTTAAATTATGAATAGCTATCATTAAATTGAGGATATACTTAATTTTAATACTAGTACCAAATTCACCAACATAAATTACCGAACGACAAAAACTATTCAGTGCATTTTCAACTTGATCAAAGGATGTTTTTTGCCCACTCACGATCATAGCAAGTTCGCCTGCTTGAGATTGGGGTCGTGCCCCCGAAACTGGACAATCCAATAAGCTACAACCATTCTCGTCTAACTCTCTTCTCATTTCTTCCTTAATCTCCTCAGGAAATGTGCATAGATCACCTACTATTAATCCGGTCCTTGGCCTGTTGCAGATATTTGATATGGTTTCTCGATAGGCCTCTAAGGATGCTACAGCAACCATTACCAAATCGCACATAGATGCTATTTCGTCGGCTCCATTTACCGGATGTATTCCTTCTTCTTTTAAACGTTCTGGATTAACATCGTACCCAACTACCTCATAACCACTTTTTGAAAGGTTTTTGGCAACTCCGTTACCTATATTCCCCAAACCGATCACGCCAGTTTTAAGTTTCATAGATGTATCTCCTAATTTATTTAATTCTTTTGAGGTTTTTAGAAGAAGAACGTTTAGACTTTTTCTTTCTTGGTATACCAGCCATTTGCTCATAAATTCGAGTGATTACACCAGGGTCTTCGCTTCCATACCCCTGTGCTAGGGCTGCGTAAGTAGTCACCATGCTTCCGAGGAACATTGGAACAGGGACATTATATGTTTTTGCATATTCTTCTATTAGTTCATTATCCTTCATCATGATTGTTAGGTCAGCAGTTTTAACTTTCAAGTCTGCGTATTCATCTTCAATCATTAACGGGCCACGGTACTCTATTACCCGAGAATTTCCTGCTGATGGTTTTAGTACTTCTTGAAATGTTTTTAAATCTACTCCTGATGCTCTTGCTAAGGTAATTGCTTCAGCAAAAGCAGCCCCATGTACGGATATTAACATGTTTATTAACAGCTTTAATTTTGAACTCTCACCAAATGGTCCGACGTAGTAAGAAACTTTGGTGAATCCAGGCAGTATGGTTTTAATTTTATTAAATGCACTCTTAGGTCCGCTAATCATTATAGAAATTTCGCCTGCTTCGGCTTGTCTACCAGCTCCACTTACTGGTGTGTCTAGCATTGTTGCGTTAACTTTTTTTAGGGCTATTTGATTTCTCTTTTTTTCCTCGAAGCTAACGGTACTCGCCTCAAGAATAATAAGACCCTTTTTTGCTCCTTTTATTATGCCATTTTTGCCTTGGATAACCTCATCGAGTATTTTAGCAGTTGCCACAGAAGTAATAATTACATCAGAATTTTCTGCTACTTCTTTATTACTTTTAGCAATTACACCACCAGCTTTTTTAAAAATATTTGATCTAACTTTACTTGGGTCGTAACCTGTAACATGAAAGCCATTTCTTGCCAGGTTATTAGCAAATGCTCCTCCCATAATTCCCAATCCACACACACCGATATTTAAAGCCATCAGTAATCTCCTAAGTGAATAATTAAATAAAATATTTTATAACGCTTTTAAAATATTGATTTATAGTGGAGCATAATATTTTAAATTATCTAAGGGCTAGGATAAAATACAACTATGTATCATTAAAGTGGGGTAATTGCGTAATGATAAAAGCAGGTATTGTAGGTCTAGGGTGGTGGGGCCAAAACTTAGTTAGTTCTGTACAAGGAATTAGTGATTCAATAATTTTTACTTCTGGCGCGGTTCGTCACCCTGAAAAAGTTGCTGAATACGCCAACAACAATAATCTAGAGTTATTTGATAGTTTTAAGTCTATGCTATCTGATGCGGATATAGAGGCCGTAGTACTCGCCACTCCTCATTCGGTTCATGCGGATCAAATGGTGGCAGCGGCTAAAGCTGGAAAACATATATATAGTGAAAAACCTTTTACTATGAATAGGGCAGACGCAGAACGTTCTATAGATGCTGCTAATAAAGCTGGTGTTAAAATTGTAGTTGGCCATAATAGGCGTTTTCATCCGGTTATGGGTGAATTACGAACGCGTCTAAAAGCTGGCGATTTAGGAACACTTCTGCATGTTGAAGCGACTGAGTCTGTGCCAGCTGGTATGATGCTACCTTCCGATAATTGGCGATTCGACCGAAGTGAATGGCCCGCTGGTGGCATGACTCCAATGGGAATTCATTTAATTGATGGAATGGTCGACTTATTTGGGACCATTTCTTCAGTTTATTGTCAAAGTGTTAATAGAGTTGTGGAGGCAAATATAGATGACACCACCTCAGTTCTTCTAAAATTTGATAACGGTATGACTGGTTATATTGCTGTTATGGTGGCTGCGCGTCAAAATTTACGTTTTGCTATTCATGGTACACAATCATCTGTATTTATTAGTCCGCGTTCATATAATCAAATGCAAGTACTTCCATTTGAAGGAGAAATTGAAAACATTGACTTTGGTGAATTTAATATTGAGGGCGATGCTTTGAATCTAGAACTTGAAGCATTTGCAGCTGCCATAGATGAAAGAGAACCGTATCCCATACCGCATAGTCAAATAATACATGTTGTGACGGTTCTAGAAGCAATAATTAAATCATCAGAAACAAATATGCCTATAGGAGTTAATTAAATAATTTCCTCTAATATAAAATCTTTGAGTGCTATTACATTAGCCACTAATAATATGAAGAGGTCGATAAACTTTTATGAGTCCCTTGGATTTTTTATGCTTTATGGAGGAAATAAAGCAGAACTCACTAGTTTTAAGATTGGATCGAGCTTTTTGAACATAGTTAATCTTTCTAACGATGCTCCGCTTAATTGGTGGGGAAGGGTTATTATTTATGTCGAAGATGTTGATGTAATGCATGATCGGGTTTTAGCCCTGGGATTAGTTCCAGAATTTCCACCGCGTGATGCCAGGTGGGGGGAGAGGTATTTCCACCTGGTTGACCCTGATGGCCACGAATTAAGTTTTGCTCAACCGCTTGGTTGGGATTAAATCTTAGTTAGGAACAAAATCTACTACCATAATATTCTGTAGTATTGGTGACGCTATACTGAGAGCGGCTTGATGCAGTGGATGAGGTCCATATTTTTCTAGTGTTTCTTTATTATCCATTGTTACAATGCCAGCGTGGGAGAAATTACCTGCACGATCTGTAAAATTGATGCCCCATTCCACTTCTTGTACTCCATCAATTTTTCCAACAAAGTCTGATACTGAATTAAAAAAATCATTAATGGTTGCTTCATCGGCATTATCTTTCCATTCAACCAGTACCACGTGTTTAATTGACATCTATATTCTCCAATTAGTTATATATTAGGTTAATAAGTTATTCATATCACAATCCACTTTCTTCATCCAAATTAGCTGCCGTAACAGATTCAGTACATGAGTGCTGTATAATAAAAAGTGTCATGAGTTATTGCTTTATGTATACACTCTTCCAGATAGTATTACATTTTCTAGTGCTGTTATGTCTGTTTATTTTCTTAGTAGAATGTTTTGTAGTATTTTGATTAGATCTCTTAATTTACTTAGCTGATATAAGGGCTGATTAATATGGCATGATTGATTTAATATTATTACATATACTATCGTGAGTAAGTATTTCCAGCTATATAAGAGTAGCTTTTAATAGGGTGTGCATAAACATCAAGGTTAATTACGGGAGATGGAAATGGATGATATAAAAACTGGCGCTGATAACATGTTTAGAAGTGAAGTTCGTGAAGGTATGCGCATTGATTGGGACGTTCCAATTTTGATGGATGACGGATTAGTGCTTCGAGCTAATGTTTATAGACCAGACGATGACGAAAAATATCCGGTTATCATGTCGTATGGCCCATACGGAAAAGATCTACATTTTGAGGAATTATATAAAACTTGTTGGGATCTTATGTGTCAAAATCATCCAGACGTGCCTTTAGGTAGTACAAACATTCACCAAGCATGGGAGGTTGCTGATCCTGAGAAATGGGTACCAAGGGGTTATATTCTTATAAGAGTTGATTCTCGTGGCGCTGGACGTTCTCCTGGCTATCTTGAGGTTTTTGCAAGACGAGAAACACTAGACTTTGCCCAATGTATAGAATGGGCAGGGGTGCAGAGTTGGTCAAACGGAAAAGTAGGGTTAAGCGGCATTTCATATTACGCCATTAATCAATGGATGGTAGCTGCTGAACAACCAAGTCATTTAGCGGCTATTTGTCCTTGGGAAGGTTCAGCCGATTACTACAGAGAGGGTGCTTATCATGGAGGAATTTATTCTACGTTCGCTAAGCATTGGTATGACATGCAAATTATGCAAATACAGCATGGATATGGAGACCGTGGATATAAGTCTCGAGCAAACGGAGAATTAGCTGCAGGACCAGTAACACTCACTGATGAGGAATTAAAAGATAATAGGTTTGATTTACACGCTACTCTTAGCGCGCACCCACTTGATGATGAATTTTTTGCTGAACGTTTTATTGATTTTTCAAAGATTGAGGTGCCTATACTTAGTTGTAGTAATTGGGGAGGTGCTCCATTACATCCAAGAGGTAATTTTAATGGCTTTATGCATTCAGCATCACATGAAAAGTATCTTGAAGTTCATGGTTTAGAACACTGGTCCTTATATTATACGGATTATGGAAACGATATTCAGTGGCGTTTCTTTGATAAATATCTAAAGGGTCAAGACTCCATATGGGAAAGCCAACCGCGTGTGTCTTTGAACGTTCGTCATCCTGGAGAGAAGTTTGTTTTACGTGATGAAGATGATTGGCCCTTGCCTAGAACCGATTGGACAAAATTTTATCTTGAACCTGAGGGACAAGTTCTTTCTGGTAGTTCTAGCTCAAACTCAGCAGATATTACGTACAGTGCTATGGGAGATGGTCTAACCTTTATATCTAGTCCTGTTGAAAAAGAAACCGAGATATGTGGGCCTATGGCCGCTAAACTATTTGTTTCCTCTGATACTAAGGATGCGGATATATTTGTAATACTAAGGGTATTTCAGTCAGATTTTAAAGAAGTAACCTTTCGCGGTGCACTTGATCCTCATACTCCTGTTGCTTCAGGCTGGTTGAGGGCCTCGCATAGGAAAACTGACCCTGATAAATCAGAAGAATGGGCGCCTTATCATACTCATGATGAAATACAAGAATTAATCCCAGGCGATGTTTATGAACTAGATATTGAGATACATGCTACTGGAATTGTATTGCCAGAAGGATATCGGTTCGGGTTATCTATAAGAGGTTGTGATTATGTTTATCCGGGCGAACCAAATACTGGACTATCTAATATGAAGAATACTTTTACTGGAGTAGGGCCGTTTCTCCACGATGATCCAGATAATAGGCCTGCTGAAGTTTTTGATAATAATGTTACTATTCACGTTGGAAGTAATTATCCCTCATATGTATTACTGCCCATTATTCCAGAGAAATAAATTATTTTTACATTACTATAACTGAATGGAGAATATAATGAAGGCGGCGGTTATACATGAGTTTGGTGGTCCAGAAGTTCTTAAATATGAGGAAGTAGAGACTCCAAATGTAGGGCCTAATGATGTTTTAGTTAAAGTTCATGCAGTGTCTGTTAATCGAACTCTAGATCTAGAGGTACGTGCTAATAAGTATGCACGAACTCCGACTTTACCTCATGTACTGGGAGTAGATCCATCAGGAGTAATAGAAGCTGTGGGGAATAATGTTACAGATCGCCAGATTGGTGAAAGAGTGTATGTAAGTTTGTTTGTTCCCTCTGATGATCCAGCAGCTATAAAATTGCCCGGTGTAGGTGGAGTTGATTTTCTTGGTGTTAATGTTTGGGGTGGATATGCAGACTACGTTAAAATACCTGCCTCGGTAGTATATCCTATACCAGATAATTTAGGCTTTCATGATGCAACTGTTATTGGCCGACATCTAGCTACGGCAATTAATCAAGTGGAAGGCGTTGGAAATATAACCGAAGGCGATTGGGTGCTAGTTATGGGTGCGGCTGGTGGCTTAGGAAGTGCAGCGGTCCAAGTGGCTAAAATGAATGGGGCAAATGTTATAGGTGCTGCTGGAGCTGATGATAGAGTGGAGGCAGCACTTGAGGTAGGTGCTGATTACGCAATTAATTATAGGAAACAAGAACTTTCTGAAGAAGTATTGCGTATCACTGAGGGACAGGGAGTAAAACTGGTATGTGAGAATATCGGTGATCCGGAACTATTCATAGGCGCTTTTAATAGTATGGGTCGGGGTGCTAAAATGGTTACAGCTGGAGCTCATGCAGGAGGAAAGGTCTCTTTAGACTTGTGGAAACTTTACCTTTTTCAACTTCAAATAATTGGTGAACCAAGAGAGCAGCCTGGTGGGTTAGAAAAAGCTCTAAAACTTGCAGGGGAAAGAACTTTTAAAACTCTAATAGATAGAGTTATGCCTCTTAGTGAAGCTGCTACGGCTCATCGAATAGTGGCAGACAGAGGGGGGCTTGGGAAAGTAATTTTGGATCCTACTCTTGGCTAGCTATCTAAAATAATTTAACTTTCTAATAGGTACATATGATTACAATTCGACTATAGGGTAAAAGGCTTAAGTTTATGACAAAAGTTATTGCAGACTTTGATAATACTGAGACACCCGTGGTTATTGAACTGATGGGATTATTGGGTGATCGTGTAACCACTTCTCTTGCAGTGCGTGAACATCATGGACATGGAGAAGATTATTTTGCGCCTTATCCACCGGATGCGGTTTGTTTTCCTCATAGTACAGAAGAAGTTTCAGAAATAGTAAAAATCTGTTCTAAATATAAAACTCCTATTGTTCCATTTGGAACAGGTACTTCACTTGAAGGGCATGTAACGGCTCCCTATGGAGGCATTACAATTGATCTTATGCAGATGAATTCTGTAGTAGAGGTTAATCCGGAAGACATGGATTGTAGGGTGCAAGCTGGTGTTACTCGAAAAGAAGTAAATGAGTATTTACGAGACACAGGCCTTTTCTTTCCAATTGATCCAGGTGCTGATGCGTCTATCGGCGGAATGGCCGCTACAAGGGCCAGCGGAACCAATGCAGTAAGATATGGTACCATGAGGGAAAATGTTTTAGGACTAACTGTTGTAACAGCAGATGGAAGGATTATTAAAACAGGTGGAAGAGCTAAAAAATCTTCGGCAGGCTATGATTTGACGAGATTATTCGTTGGTTCTGAAGGAACTCTGGGTGTGATTACAGAGGTGCAGCTTAAACTGTATGGGATTCCTGAGAAAATAGCATCAGCTGTTTGTCAGTTTCCATCTACGGCAGATGCTGCTGACAGCGTGATATTGACCATACAATCCGGTATTCCTGTTGCTCGTATTGAGCTTCTTGATTCTCTTATGATGAGCTGGACTATAAACTACTCTAATCTTGATAATTACGAGGCTAAACCAACGCTTTTTTACGAGTTTCATGGAACCGAGAGTAGTGTTGAAGAGCAAACTCAAGCAGTAAGGTCTATAATAGATGATTTTGGTGGTTCTGCATTTCAGTGGACTAGTTCTACAGAAGAACGTAATAAACTTTGGCAAGCACGCCATGATGCGTACCACGCCTGCATAGCCCAGTTTCCTGGTAAACAAGGTATATCAACAGATGTATGTGTTCCAATTTCACGTTTAGCTGAATGTATTATGGCTACGGAACAAGATACATTAGCTTCTGGTTTTGAATCTCCAATAGTTGGTCATGTTGGAGATGGTAATTTTCATAGTATTTTTCTTGTAGATATTAATGATGAAGAAGAAATGAAGAGGGCTAAAGATTGTAATGATCGAATAATACAAAGAGCTTTAGCTATGGGTGGAACGTGTACAGGTGAACACGGTATTGGTGTTGGTAAGATGGATTTTTTAATTGCTGAGCATGACGAAGCGGTTAGTCTTATGCGTTCTCTTAAAAAAGCACTAGACCCTGAGAATATTATGAACCCTGGAAAAGTACTGCGTCTTTAATAAAAAGTTTGTGTTTTAGAATCAAACCAGAATTATTAGCTTCCATTTTTTCAGAATTTTAGATGTTGGGGTGCCGATGAGAGAAAATGTTTTTCAACTCCGTGATGTTCCATCAATAAGAAAAAATGTTGATAGAGAAGAATGGCAGGCGAGAGTTGATTTGGCAGCTGCATACCGTTTAGCTCATGAATATAGGTGGGCTGATAGTATCTACAATCATATTTCTATGAGAGTGCCCAATGACCCAAATTTTTTTCTAATAAAGGCACATGAGTTATTATATAATGAGGTGTGTGCTTCAAATTTAGTAAAGGTTGATATGAGACGAAAAGATGTAGATGAATCTCTACATGTCAACCGCCCTGGTTTTACTTTGCATGGAGGGTTACTTATAGATCGTTCAGATGTTAATTGCTGTTATCATACACATATTGCTTCTTGTATAGCTGTTGCAAACCAAAAAGATGGCCTTTTGCCCGTTTCTCAAACTGCTATACGATTCTATGGAGATATTGGTTATCATGATTATGAGGGCATAACGGAAAATCTTGATGAACGCGAGAGAATCGCAAAAAACCTAGGTAATAAAAATGTTTTATTAATGCGCAATCACGGTGTTGTGACATGCGGTAAATCAGTACGTGATGCCTTTGTTCGTATGCGTGATATAGCAGATGCTTGCGATTTGCAGTTGCGTCTTCAAGCTGCCGGTCAAGAATATTTTCTTCCTTCAAAAGAAGTATTAGAGACTTATGAAAAACAGCGTATTACTCATGACTCCGGAAGAGGAAGTGCTGATTGGCCTGGTTTTTTAAGACGATTAGACCAAATTGATTCTTCATATCGTGAGTAATATAAAAATAATTTTTGTAGTTTATTTGTTTGGCTTTTTTTTAAGGATAAAATATTTATAAATTCAGCAAGACTGAATTTTCATTTTATTTATTAAGGAGATAAAGTTATTATTATAGATCATCGGACTTATTATACCAAAGCTACCAGGACAGGAGACTTTCTTGATCTTTGGGAGCGAATGGCTCTACCATATCAGATGAAATATCTGGAAGGATTCGTTGGCATGTTTACTTGTGATGTAGGTGATCTAAGTCAAGTGGTTCATATGTGGCGCTACGAAGATCAAGGAGATCGAGAGCGTAGACGTTCAGCTATGTATGAAGATGATGGGTGGTTAAAATATATAGCTGAATTAAAAAGCTCAGAACTAATTGTAAAGATGGAGAACAAAATATTAAAGCCCGTATCTTTTTCTCCCTTACAGTGAATTCACGTTTAAAATAAAATTTAACTAGAGTTATTATTATTTTTAAGAGCTAACTTAAACTTTCTATCTCGTTTAAGCTTTGCCTCTAAGCGCAGAGCTTCTCCTACTGGTAGTGGATCACTGGAATATATTAAAACCCAAGGCCCCCGACCTTTGGTGAATTTTGCTCCTTTTCCTGTGTTATGTTGAGCTATCCTTTTAGTAATATCCAATGCTATGCCAGTATAAAGAACGTTCTTTTTGTTTCGTATTACGTAAACAAAGTAAGAGGGTTTAGCTATTGATTTTTCTAACATATTTTAGTTTTTAATAATGAGGAGGGACTTGTTCATCAGCAACTGGGCTTAAGTTATTATTCTCAAATGTTTTAACTCGATCAATGAGGTTGTTTAGTTTTTGATTAAGATTATCAACATCTATTCCTTGTTTAGTTATAATAGTTGATAGGTCTTCTGTCATGCGTTGGTGATGTGCAGACTGTATTTCTAATTCATTTATTCTCTTTATTAGAGTATCAATCATGAAGACTTTCCTGATAATATATTAGCGTTGTTGAAAATTTAAGATTTTATAACGTATATTTACTTTCTGATATTTTTTTGATGGGTAAGTATCTGTCCTTTCTGTTAATAAATATTTTGTTAAATAAAAAGCGTTTATTTGTTTTTACTAAATTAGGGTCCAGGTAAAAAGTTTAAATAACGAATGTATGAGGGTAGAAAAAGTGGCCAACGCTCGGATAGGTGTTTTATCTCCGGTAAATTTAGCATTCCCTGCAGTAAAGGATGCATTTTCAGAATTATGGCCAGAAGCAGATCCAATCTGTTTACTAGACGAATCTCTGTATGCGGATTTTGTTAACTCTGATTTTACCGTACAACCTAATCTGCCTGAAGAAGCATATACTAGGATTGCTAACTTATTTCAGTACAGTAAAAATACTGGTGTAGATGGCATAATATTTTGTGGCTCTGTATTTGGTGCATTGGTTGAAGAGGGTAGGAAAGCTCTAGATATTCCAGTTCTTACATCATTCGAGGGCATGATTGAGGAAGCTTTTAGTTTCGGTTCTAGAATTGGCATTGTTACCACGGCAGAAGGTTCTTTAAGCTGTTTAATAGATGACATTAATAGATATGCTGATAACAATTTAGCTGAATGCACTATTGTATCAGAAGTAGCAGATGGTGCTTTTCAGAAAGCTTTGGATGGAGATATAGATGCATCAGACGCAATGGTTATTGAATCTGCTTCTTTAGTAACTGAATGTGATAGTTTAATGCTAGGTCAATTTTCTATGGGACGAGTTGCTCAAAAAATAATTAATATTGTTGAAAAACCAGTTTTAACTGCTCCAGAATGTGCAGTAAAAAAAATGAAACGTTTAATGGAAGTATAAATTAAGAATAAGAATAGTTAATTAAGTAAGAGTTAATGAGTCTTTAAAGTTAAAAGGTGTTTTATGATAGAACGTAAAAAATCACCACCACCGGTGCGAAACCCTACTAGACCTAAGTTTAAGATTCCTTCGGGGGCGTGTGATACGCATTTTCATATTTTTGGGCCATATGATCGCTTTCCTCTTCTTGAAAATCGTCCATTGGATCTAGAAGAGTGTACTTTAGAGGATCTAATTGGTTTACATGATGTGTTAGGTATTGAACGCGGGGTAATTGTCCAGTCAGTTATGCAGGGGCATATGACCGAGCATCTAGTAGATGCTTTAGAACGCTTTCCTGATCGTTTTCGAGCTATAGCCATACCATCTGCTGATCTTTCTGATGCAGAGCTTGAACGCCTAACTGGGGTTGGTGTTGTGGGCGTACGTTTTGCTTATCGTTTTTCTTCACAAATTGACTTGCCTTTAATTGATCGTCTGCATGAGTTTGGCTGGCATCCTCAATTTTGGTTTCGCGGTGAAGAAGAAGCGCTTTCATGGCGTGATAAAATGAAGTCTGTACCTGGGAATTTTGTTATAGACCATATGGGTTGGCAGGCTGCTGAGTATGGTTGTGATAGTCCAGGTTTTCGTGTTGTCCTCGATTGTCTTGATACAGGCCGTTGTTGGGTAAAATTATCTGGTCCTGGACGGTTTTCAAAAGAAGGTTGGCCCGAGTATAGTGATGTCTTGCCTATGGCAAAATTGCTTGTTGAGCGTGCTCCTGAAAGACTTTTATGGGGCAGTGACTGGCCTCATCCTGACTATTTTAAGAAGATGCCAGATGATGGTAAACTGCTTGACCTGTTGTTGGATTGGGTGCCAGACGAGAAGACACGTAACCAAATTCTTGTAGAAAACCCAGCTGAATTATTTGGGTTTGAGCAGATTACATAAAATAAGAAAGATATAAAATTTATTCGTCGATTACTGGATTACTTAGTATTCCAATTCCAGTAATCTCAATTTCAAATACATCGCCTCCTTTCATATACACTGGAGGTTTACGTCTATGACCTACACCACCACACGTTCCTGTTGATATCATGTCACCAGGTTGAAGTTCCGCGATCTGTGAATAGTAGGAAATCAGATAATCCACTTTATGAATTAACTGATCGATCGTTGAGTGTTGCATGACTTGGCCATTTAATCGACCTTCTATATGCATCTCAGATGTATCTGGTAATTCATCTGGTGTTACCATCCACGGCCCGACCGAACTTGAGTGATAGAAATTTTTTCCCTGATCCACGGCAATTTTCTGAAAGTCTCGTATTGAGCCATCCATTAGGCACGTATAACCTGCTACATAGGTAAGTGCATCGCTAATTGGAATATTCCTTCCACGTTGTCCAATTACAACGCATAGCTCAGCTTCATAGTCAAATTGTATAGATGCTTTTGGTCTTATAATTGGTTTTCCGTGACCAACAAGTGATTGCTGAATTTTCATAAAAAGAACAGGAACTTCAGGGGGCTCATTTCCAGTTTCAATAACATGGTCCATATAGTTTATACCAGCACAGAATACGTTGACTGGTGCAGGGATGAGTGGCAAAAACTCAACTACTTCAGTAGGAAAGTCGGCCTTTGTGTCCTCTGATGCATTACGGACCTCATCAATTGCTTGGCCTTGTAAAATTGTTAAAAGGTTGGGATAAGATTTTCCTATGCGTTGTCGAAGGTCTACGATTCCCTCTTGGGTAATAACCCCGTAGCTTTCTTCACCATTATGAATGTAGCTTGCTATCTTCATTATTATTTACCTTTCACTTATATTTTTTAACAAATTTCAATTACTTGAGATATTAAAAAATTGATAATACAAAATTATAACGCTGAAGTTTTTAAATATTTTTAGTATAATGAAGTAAATTTTAGCATTAAGGTGCGGAGAATAACTCTTTTGCTTTCTTGATTATACGCGTTGTAGTCACTCTGTATTCGTTTTCCATAGGTTCCGAGTAAGGTACTGGGGTTCGTGGAGCTCCAATTCTACGCACGTAAGTTTTCAATGAATGGTTTAGATTTTCACTTATATCTGCTGATATCTCAGCTCCAAAGCCCGCGACTTGAACTGATTCCTGTGCAACAAGTAGCCGTCCTGTTTTACTAACTGACTTATAGATTGTGTCCTTATCCCATGGCCAAAGACTACGTAGGTTTATAATTTCAGCAGAGATACCTTCAGATTTTAGTTGATCGGCGGCTTGAAGAGATAATAAAGCCATTTTTGACCAAGAGACGATTGTTAGATCGCTTCCTTGTCGCATAATACTAGCTTTACCAATATCTATTAAATCATTTGGGTTATCGGACACTTGCCCCTCAGCTAACCACAGGTCCTTATGTTCCATATAAACGACTGGATCGTCTGTGCGTATTGCTGATTTAATTAAACCTTTAGCGTCGGACGCCGTAGCAGGGGCAACAACAACTAAGCCAGGAGTATGGATATACCAAGCTTCTGTCGATTGTGAATGCTGGGCGGCTCCTCCTTTGCGGACACCAATCGCTTGTCTAACGACTAGGGGAACTCGAGCTTGTCCACCAAACATATAACGGATTTTTGCTGCTTGGTTTACTAATTCGTCTACCGCACACATACCAAAGTCAGCCATACGTAGATCAGCGACCGGTCTAGTTCCAGCTACAGCGGCACCAACTGCTGCTCCCATAATAGTATTCTCAGATATCGGGGTATTTACTATCCTCTTATCCCCAAACTCGTCTATCAATCCTAGATACTGATCTGCACTGGTACCGCCATGAGCGGTGCTAAGGTCTTCACCTAAAGCCCAAACAAGAGGGTCTCGACGCATTTCTTCAGCTAACCCTTCACGAACAGCAGCCGCCTGAGTCATCGTAATCATACTCATGAGTGCTCTCCAAGATAACGGTTTCCTAAGTCTTGTACGTCTTTATATGCAAGTTTGCCATCTGGAAAAGGTGCTGCTATTGCAGCTTCCAGAGCATCTCTAATTTCTTTATATGCAGAAGCATTAGTTGAATTAATCTCTGCTTCGCTAATACCGTTTTTTATTAGCCAGTCTGCACATCTACTTATAGGTTCATTTTTCCAATTAGCTTCAGTTTCACCTTCTGGTCGGTACAACATTTTATCTCTAGAAACATGCCCTTTAATACGATAAGTTTTTGCGTGGAGAAATTGTGGACCACCTCCATTACGTATATTTGTAATTATTTTGCTAGCAATTTCATCTACTTCACGAACATCATTACCATCTACATCATATGCTGGCATGCCAAAGGCTTCAGCCCGGGCTACAGGACCAGGACCGGCCGTGACTTTGCGCGTAGAAGTCGATGATGCATAAGTATTGTTTTCACAGACAAATAAAATTGGGAGCTCATATATCATTGCCCAGTTAAGCGATTCATAGAAAGGTCCTCGATTTGTAGTCCCATCTCCTACGAACACTGTAACGATTGCATCAACATTGCGGAGAACTAGTGCCTGAGCGGCCCCAACTCCCATAGTTAGGCCATCAGCCAAAACTCCATTTGCTCCCAGCATACCTACAGAAAAATCAGCAATGTGCATTGACCCACCTTTACCTCCACTTGTTCCACCTACTTTACCTAATAATTCCTTCATCATTGCTTCGGGATTAGCACCTTTTGCAATAGCATGACCATGACCACGATGATTTGATAAAATAAAATCAGTTTTACGTAGGTTTGCACATACAGCTGTACCTATAGCTTCCTCGCCAATATATTGATGGATAGAACCATTCACTAATCCAGCGTCAAAAGCTTCTTCAGCAATTTCTTCGAAGGCTCTTATAAGAGTCATCGTTTTATACATTTCTAGTATTCTAGCAGGATAGTTAGAAGCTGTGTTATTGGTCATGTCTTTCCTGTTTCATCGTTATAATTTATCTTATGCAATTCGGTCGCCTTTTTTAATTGGTGCTGATCTACTATCGACACCGGGAAGCATTTTCCCTGCATCTCGGGTGACTATTACATCGATAACTGTGGGTAATTTACGTTCCTTGAGGCTCTCTTCAAATGCATCAGCTAATCTATCGGGATCTGTAACTCTAATACCTTTACATCCCAAAGACTCAGCTATTAAAGCATAATTAAGTTCAGATAGCTCTGATGATTGATAACGGCCCTCGAACATCGCGTGCTGCAATGCTTTTATATATCCTGATGCAGCGTTATTAACTACTATCATGGTCAGTGGTACTTTAAGACGGGCTGCAGTTTCGAGATCACCCAACGTCATATTAAGTCCCCCATCACCTGTTAATGAAAATACCGAGCGTTCAGGAGCAGCTAATTGAGCGCCAATTCCACCAGCTACTCCATAGCCGATTGAGGCCATTCCACGATCAACTATAAAGCCACGGCCTGGTCTTTTTGTATCATAAAGAAGCCCTGTCCAATGAGCAGCAAATCCCCCATCGGCTACTAAGATGGCATCATCTGGTAAAGTGTTATTTAACTCATGACATAGACGGGCCATATTAATTGGTTCTTCAATCGATACTAGCCGTTCATTAACATTCGCTCTCCATTTTAATTTTCCAGCACTAAGTTCTGAAATGTATTTACTTCTTCTATTCCTTAATGTTTCAGCCTCTTGTTTCATAGCCTCACGTAAATCCTTCAGGGTTTCGCGGGCATCTCCCCAGAGAGCTAAGTCAGTATTAGCCCATCGACCAATCTCTTCAGGAAGTATATCTAGGTGTATAATTGGTATTCCCGTCCTGGGAATGGTATATCGTTTGGTAGCTATCTCGCCAAGTTTACAACCAACTACTAAAATACAATCACTTTTATCGATTATTTCGTTAGCAGTTCGGTCATAGCGACCAAATAAACCCAAGGACAGTTCATCTGTACAAGCTATGGATCCTTTACCTGACAATGTATGCGCAACTGGTATTGAGTGTTCCCTTGATAATGCCGTAAGCGCTTCTTGAGCACCAGAAATATGTATGCCTCCTCCTGCAAGAATTACTGGTCTTTCGGCACTGGTTAGCATTAAGGACGCCTGTTTTATATCATTAACGCTAGGTCTAGTGCGTACAGCTGGGGCCTTAGTAGTAGACTCATGAACATATAAATCATCTTCATCAAAATCAAATACGCCATGACATATATCTTCTGGTACGTCTATTAGAACAGGGCCAGGACGCCCTGAGGTAGCGATGGTATACGCATATCTTATGTGTTCGGGTATACGTTGACCTACTTCAATACGTATGACTTCTTTCACAGCTGGGCGTAGCATTTCAACTTGACGCGTTTCCTGAGTCATGTTTTTCCATGCGTGCGTTCTGTTAGTATCACCAATCATTGCTATAATAGGAATACCTGCATTCAATGATTCAGTAAGAGCAGTTAGTAGATTTGTTGCACCAGGACCAAGGGTGGCGTCGCATACACCAGGACGTCCAGTAACACGTGCCCATGCATCTGCCATAAATGCTCCGCTTCTTTCATCAGCAATCAAGGTATGAGCCATATTAAGACTTCTTACAGCATCATAAAAAGGGAGAAGCTGAAACCCAGCCATTCCAAACATTGGACCAACATTGTGTCGTTTGAGCATTTCGGCAATAGCTTCGCCACCGGACATTTCTAAGCGGGCGTTATCTCCGCTTGATTGCTCTTCCGCATTAATATTCATTTTATTACCATTTTCTTTTTTATGTTCTATTCAATATAGTTTAAATTTAACCTGGTGCATCATCAGAGTAATACTAATATGCTCTAGCTTAGAAAACAAATGTTTACCTTTGAAGTGTTTTTATACGTAACAAAAGGGAGAAAAAAGCGTGGCTCAAGACCAAGCAAATGAACCAGAAAGAGTATTTAATATGTATAAAAAAATGCTCCTTATAAGAGCTTTTGAGGAGGCAGCTGGCGAAAATTTTCATGCTGGTAATGTTCGTGGTTCTGTCCATCAATATATTGGTGAAGAAGCTATTGCTGTTGGAATCTGTGCAAATTTAAGAAAGGAAGACCTACTAACCAGCTATCATAGAGGTCACGGACATTCAATTGCTAAAGGTGCAGATCCAAGGGCCATGATGCTTGAGTTATTCGGTCGTGTAGGAGGAACGAGTGGTGGAAAAGGGGGGTCTATGCATATTGCTGATTTCTCAGTTGGTATGCTTGGAGCTAACGGAGTAATTGCTGATGGTTGCACTATATCTGTCGGAGCTGCACAAGCAATAAAGTTACTTAAACAGGATAAGATTGTAGTTAATTTTATTGGTGATGGAGGTATTAATAGGGGACCATTCATGGAAGCTCTTAATTGGGCTAAAATTTATAATTTACCTGTTTTGTTTGTCTGTGAAAATAATCAAATTGCAGCTACAACAACTACAAAAACTGTAACCGCTGGAGAGGGTATTGCTGCAAGAGCTGAGAGTTATGGAATTCCTGCAATAACTATAGATGGAAATGATCTTTTATTGGTTGATAATACTTCAGCTAGAATAATTGATGAGATTCGAAGTGGTAGTGGTCCACAATTAATTCAAGCTATGACCTATCGATTACGGGGTCATTTCGCTCACGATAAAGCTCTATACCGTATTCCAGGTGAGGCAGAAGCAGCTTTGGAATTTGAACCAGTTCGTCGTACCGAATCTTGGTTGATTACACAGGGTATTTCGGAAGAAGAATTAGCTAATGCTAGGGATGAAGCAGAACAAACGATTTCACAATATGTTGTTGATGCGCATGCTGCTCCCTGGCCTGATATAGCTGACGCTTTTACTGATGTCCAAGATGTTGGCGCTCCACAAGTGGGAGTTAATTCATGACTGAAATGACTTATGCGCAGGCAGCTCGATTGGGACTGAAAGAAGAATTAGAACGTGATCCAACAGTTTGGGCGCTAGGGGAAGATTTAGGCTTTGAAGGAGGAATGGCCGGTCAATACAAAGATTTACAAGCAGAATATGGTGCTGATAGAATTGTAGATACACCTATATCTGAAGCAACAATTATGGGGGCTGCAATAGGTGCCGCGTTAGCAGGGACTCGGCCAATCGCTGAGTTACGCTTTTCTGATTTTGCTATGTGTGCAGTTGATGAATTGGTTAATCAGGCAGCTAAAGCTCGCTACATGTTTGGCGGTCAGGCAAGAGTACCGATGGTAGCCAGAATGCCAATTGGTATACGAGGCGGTATAGCAGCACAACATTCACAGTCTCCAGAGGCTTGGTATGCTCATGTACCCGGGTTGGTTGTTGTAACGCCTGCCACGCCATCTGATAATAGAGGGTTATTGAAAGCGGCAATACGTTGTGATGACCCAGTAGTTTATATGGAACATAAGGGTTTATGGGGCTCGGTAGGTGAAGTGAATGAAAATGATGTTGAACCTTTGACCTTGGGTAAAGCACGGATTGTTAAGGAAGGCTCCGACTTAACTATAGTAACTTGGGCAGGTATGGTAAGTGTAGTAGAGAAGGCTGCAATAACTCTTTCAGAAGAAGGAGTATCTACAGAAGTAATTGATCTTAGAACCTTATGGCCATGGGACAGAGAAGCTGTGTTTTCATCGGTTATAAAAACCGGCAGAATGATGGTTGTACATGAGGCTGTTCAGGTTGGCGGTTTTGGTGGAGAGATATCTTCTGAAGTAACAGAACATTTATTTGATAACCTTAAAGGTCCTGTTAAACGTATGGGCGGTGCTCGAATACCTATACCTTTCTCGATACCGCTTGAAGAGAGTTACATGATATCTCAAGAACAAGTTATTGCTAAGGCTAGAAGCTTTTTTTAGTTAACTTTACTTATTATGATATTAACAAACTCAACTGTACTAATGCCAGTCGTAATACCCATTTGAGAGGCTTTTGCATTATAATGGGAAATAATACCATCATCATATGATGAACGTGCATCTCCTATCCTGGCGCTATCGCTGGTAACTGTAGCAGCTGGAATACCTAATTTATTTAGGTCCGGTAAACGTGTAACTAATTCTGATCCGGCATCGTTGAATATAGCAGCCATAACTTTTGGTCGTTTTCCCCAAGTAGGAGAGGATGCTAATACTTCTCCATGAGATGCGGTAATTACTATTACGTTTTCATCTTCTGCTTTTACTAGAGATACAGAGTCACAGCCTCTGACGATTATGCCTTTTGAGTTCTCCCGAATTAAAAAACGAGCTTCTTCATAAGTAGGTACATGTTTAGTAATGTAAGGTGATTTCTGCATCATTATTGCACATTCCATAGCCTTTTGCCCTGGTAAACATCCAACTTTATAAGCGATTTTATTAACAAAGCTAATAATACCATCATTAGCTAAGCTATTTCCGTTACCAATGATAGCGCTACGGTAGTCAATTGTAGCTGCAGCTATACCTAAGTTCTCAAGATATTTTAATGAGCCAATTCCCGCCTCATCTAGACCAACTGCGGCATCATGTAGAATTATTCCTCTAACTTTGGCTTTCGCTGCTTCATAGCCTGCATAAATGCCTCCGTGAGAGCCAGCAATAACGACATTTTGACAAGCTTCGTTTCCCAATTTAGTTACTGTATCAGTTATTAGAATATTGGTTTTATTCATCATAAATACATCTATTTATGGTCTATTAGGTCGGCTTATTAGTCCACGGGCTATAATTCCTGCCTGAATTTCAGCTGCACCCTCAAAAACATTTAATATACGTGCATCACATAATACCCTGGACATAACAAATTCTTCAGCATACCCGTTACCACCGTGGATTTGGACACCATTGTCGGCGTTTGACCAAGCTACTCTTGCTGCCAATAACTTAGCCATACCTGCTTCTATATCACAACGCTGATTATTATCGCGTTGTCGTGCTGAAAAGTATGTAAGTTGACGGGCAATCATTGTCTCTACAGCCATCCAGCCTATCTTTCCACCAACTCTGGCAAAATCTATAATGGAATTATTAAATTGAGACCGTTCGTTAGCATAATTTAGAGATAATTCTAATGCATTTTGGGCAACCCCAATTGCACGTGCGGCTGTCTGAATACGTGCTGTTTCAAAGCTGGACATTAATTGTTTAAACCCATTACCTTCTTCACCACCTAGTAATGATTCTTTATCAACTTCAAAACCGTCAAAGGCAATTTCATATTCTTTCATACCCATATACCCAAGTACCCTTATCTCAGACCCGCTCATTCCCTTTGCAGGGAAGGGTTCTTTATCAGTACCTCTTGGTTTTTCGGCAAGAAACATGCTTAATCCACCATATCCATCATCTTTATTGCTTGTGCGTGCCAAGAGCGTCATTAGATCCGAACGTGCTCCGTGCGTTATCCAAATCTTGTTACCAGTTATTTTATAATTATTTTTAATATATTCAGCACGTGTTCGAATATGAGCTAGATCGGAACCATGATTTGGTTCCGTAAATACTGCAGTAGGCAGTATTGAACCTGACGCAATGGACGCAAGGTATTTTTCCTTTTGTTCGTTTGTTCCATTAAAGCGAATTAATTCTGCAGCTATTTCTGATCTAGTACTCAAAGAGCCCACTCCAATATAACCACGAGAAAGTTCTTCAGTAACTATGCACATTGCAGTTTTATCTAAACCTAATCCTCCATCTTCTTCAGGAAGAGTAAGTCCGAATACACCTAAGCCACTCATTTCCTCTATAATTTCTATTGGAATTAAATCATCGGCTATATGCCACGCTTGAGCCTCTGGAGCTACACGTTCATCTGAAAAACGTGAAAATTGGTCTCGAATAATTGTATGTGTATCGTCTAAACTTAAATTACCGAAACTTCTTGTACCTATTCTTTCGCTAAGTACTATAGCTATATTTTGTCTAACGCTAATAGTATCTCCCAAACATATAAGCTCATCAATCGCTGGAGTATTCAGTTCAGCAGCATCAGCTATACCAAGATCATTTGGACGAGCAAATTCATCCTGGCTCATTGCAATTCCAGATCTCAGTTGTTTAAGGTAGGATCCATACCCACATTGTAGAATTAAAATTTCTAGATCATCTAAAAGCCCTTTGTTGTTAAGACGCTTTGCCCAGTTAAGAAGCTCTCGTAAGGCTGTTATATAGGTTACCATCCAGGCAAATCCATGCAACGCATATTGATGTTCAATAAGGCGTTTAGGTTCTATCGGACCTCCCGGTGCGGCTATTGATGTTGCTACAGACGTCAACACATTAAGATGCTTTTGCATCGCCTCTAATGACTGATGACATAAAGAAAGCACTCGTTCTTTATTCATGTTAGAGGTGGTGTTGATAATATTATTCATATTTTTTCACTATCTGAATTTTGCAGTGGCGGTCATTGCTATGACAGAGTCATTACGTATGGCTTGAAGTTCAGCAATACCTTCATTATTAGAATTACCAATTAAATGAAAAGACCAAGGTTCAAATAGTGGCGCTCGGCCTCGAAAGCTAAACTCTGTTAAAGATTCTTGGATGTTATCTCTTGCTAATTCTGCTAATAGTAGCGCAGTGAATGGTCCGTGAACTACTAAGCCTGGATACCCCTCTTCGTTTTCCGCGTATTTGCTATCGTAATGAATACGATGACTATTAAAGCTTAGCGCTGAATAACGAAATAAGAGTACCGGGTCAGCTTTATATATACGATGCCACTTATCATTAGGTTTTATGAATGAATCTTGACCAGGTGCGGGGGTTTCTTCTCCGCCATCTATATATATTATATCATGCTTATCCTCGATGCATTTTTTTCCTTCTTGTTCAATAATGTACGTAGCTGTTACAAGCACCATTCGTCCATTTTTACCTTTTTTTTCATCTAATCGAGTTATTGTACCCGTCCTGGTGGCGGGTAGGCCTACTAATAGTGGATTATGATAGTTAATTTGTTCTCCAGCAAACATTCGACGTTGAAGTTCTATTGGTGGAAAAAATCCACCTCTCTTTGGATGTCCATCTATTCCTATATTATTAGTTTCCGCTCTGTGTAGAAAAAAAAGCCAGTGCCACATTGGTGGAAGATGAGATCCGTTTACCAGGGATGTTTCATCAAGGTTCAAAACTCCAGCCAACTTTCTAACCTGGGTAAGATCAATTATCTCAGTAACTTTCTCTACTGAGGGTAACCAATCACCGTAACTTATATGTTGGTCTATTTTCATTCATTTATCCCAGAAATTATACCTTGATCATATAATTTGCCAATTTGATTTTCATTAAGTCCTAGATCTTCTGATAATATTTGGTCCGTATGTTCACCTAGAAGCGGTCCACGTGGGTGCTCTCGTTCTTCTGAATTAAACTGGTGAGGTACTCCTGGCATAAGATACTTACCTATTCCAGGCTGTAACACTTCCGCAAATAATGGGTTGTTAGTTGAACACCTATCGTCTTCTTCTAGCATTTGTGTAAATGTTTGGTATGGACCCCAACACACATTATGTTTGTTGAATATTGTCTGGATATGCTCAAGACTATATTTTTCACACCAACCAGCAATTATTTTATTAATTTCTTTTCTAGCCTCAAATCTGTTTTCTTCTTTATTAAAGTCTAATCCCAATTTCTTCTCTAATTTGTTTATAGCGTTTTCACTTTCAGTAGCTTTTATAAGTTTTTTCCACTGTGAGACAGAAACAGCAATAATCATCACCCGTCTATTATCTATTGTTCCAAAGTCATCCCCATAACTTCCATAGACACTATTTCCAATGTTTGGGCGTTCCTCTTTATTAATCTCCACCTCACCAATATAACCCAGGTTTCCCACTGTAGCGAAAGCTACGTCAGCTAAGGATAATTTTATATGTTGGCCCATGCCAGTTAATCGACGGTGCCTTTCGGCTGCCAATAAACCCATAGCTGCAGCATAACCAGTAGATATATCCCATCCCGGGAATACATGATTTATTGGCTTGTCAACTTTTGCGTTGCCAGTAACGAAAGGAAAACCCACTGCTGCATTTACTGTATAGTCCACAGCAACAGATCCATCTGGATTACCTATAATATTCATGGCTATTAAATCGCTGCGTTTATTCTTTAATTTTTCATAATCTAGCCATCCCTTCATAGGGAAATTTGTGGATAGTATACCTCTATCTTCACCTGGCGCAGTTATTAGTTCTGTTAATATTTCTTGTCCTTCAGGCTGTCGAAAATCAATGGCTAGTGAGCGTTTTCCTTTGTTCATACTAGCCCAATATATGCTCAACCCGCTTTCAGCCATAGGCCACCGACGATAGTCGATACCGCCACTGGGCAAATCAAATCTAATTACGTCTGCACCCATCTGGGCTAAGGTCATTCCACATAGTGGAGCTGCAACGAAAGCAGATCCCTCAACCACTCTTAATCCTGTAAGTATTGCATTCATATGTTTACGTCCAAATCATATAGTATTCATCTAAGGTAGTACTAAATGTGCATAGCACTAAAATAAGTCACTGTCTGTTATAAATGAATAGATACTATAGATGGTAGAGGTATTTAAATTCTAAGTTATTTAAAAGGATAAACAGATACTTTCTCATTTTCTAGACAGTAAAATATTAGTTAATATTAAATTAAGAGATATAAGCTTCATCTTTCTAATGGAGAAATGTATAGATTGTATCTGTAATAAAGCTAATAATAATAAGATAATTGGATAATGATATGAATGATAGCAAAGCTATTGGGGATTTTCTCCGTCCATCTAGTGACGATCTAATTTTAGCAAAAAATATATCTTCTTCTACTATTCATGAGGCTGCAGGCAAAATTGGAGCACTACCGTCTGCAATAAAACCTCTAGATATTACTGCTAGTGTATGTGGCCCAGCTTTCACTGTCAGAGGTGCTCCAGGAGATAATCTATGGCTTCACTATGCATTGGCTGAGGCAAAGCCAGGTGATGTTTTGGTTGCCGACATGGGTGGGCTATATGAAGCAGGTTATTGGGGAGAAGTTATGACAGTTTCTGCATTAGCACAGGGTCTCGCTGGTTTAGTCATAAACGGCTGCGTTAGAGATGGACAAGCTATAATTAATAGCCAGTTTCCAGTTTTTTGTCGGGGTACTTGCATGCGAGGTACAGAGAAGAACACAGATTTTGTTGGTGCCTTGGCTAAATCTTTGCCTATAGGTGATGTTTTGATTGAAGCAGGTGACCTTGTTATCGGTGATGGCGACGGTGTTGTTACCATACCTCGAAATAAAGTTTCGAATGCGATCGAGGACTCTATTGAAAGGGATACTAGGGAAATGAAAATGATGGAGGTTTTACGCACTGGTAAGACGACTCTTGATATTTATGGATGGAAAATGAAATGAGCTATCGAACCTTTGATTCTTCTGAAATTGATCATCAGCAAACATACCGAATGTTAATTGGTTCAATAGTGCCTCGACCGATTGCTTGGGTTAGCAGTATTAGTTCTGATGGAATACCTAATTTAGCTCCTTTTAGTTTTTTCACCATGGTATCTCACTTTCCACCAATGGTTTCGATTTCTGTAGGAGAACGAGAACATAGTATGAAAGATACTTCGCGTAACATTCTAGAGACTAAAGGTTACGTTATTCATACCGTAGTAAATGGTTGGGAAGAAAAGATGAATGCCAGTTCGGCCAACTTTCAACCTGATGAAGATGAATTTATTGCCATTAATTTAGAAACTGTACCTTCTGATTTAGTTGATGCTCCGCGACTGGCCAATGCTCCGGTCGCTATGGAGTGTACATTTGATCGTATTATTGACTTTGGAGATGATTGGGTTACGCACCTTGTAATAGGAAAGATTCTCAGGTGGCATGTTAGGGAGGATTTACTGCTTGATGATAAATATATAGATCCTCATAAGCTAGCTCCTGTTGGTCGTCTGGGCGGACCCAGATACTGTCGAACGCAATCAATATTTGAGATGACAGCGCCATATGTACAGCCAGATAAAGCTCACCCAAATGACCCTGTTTAAAAGCTAAAGGAATTATAATCAGCTGAATAATTTATTTGAATTCTTTAATCGCTGTAGCGTATTCTTCTTTTAAACGTTCTATGAGATCTTGTGCATTAGGTATATCATCTATTTGTCCAACTCCTTGACCTGCGGACCAAACATCTCGCCAGGCTTTTCTTTCTTCTTGCATTTGTTCTCCAAATTCAGCTTGATCAGCTTTTTTTATAGGAAGTTTGTCTGGGTCAAACCCCGCTACCTCAAGGCTAGGCCTCAAGAAGTTACCTGGTATGCCTGAGATTGCTGGAGTATACATAATGTCTTTTGCAGTACTATTCACAAGCATTTCTTTAAAGGCATCTGGTGCTTTACTTTCATGGGTAGCTATAAACCTTGTTCCTAGATAAGCTAAATCGGCTCCTAACATTTGTGCTGCAGCAATTGAGCGTCCGTCTGATATAGAGCCAGCTAGTAAAATTGTTCCTTTAAAAAAATTTCTTATTTCAGGGAGTAGAGCGAAGGGGTTTATAGTTCCTGCGTGGCCGCCTGCACCTGCACAAACAAGAATTAAGCCATCGCAACCTGCCTCTGCAGCTTTTTGGGCATGCCGTACGGTAGTGACGTCATGAAATACAACCCCTCCATATGAGTGTACTTCATCAACTAAGTCAGCAATAGCTCCGAGAGATGTAATTATCAATGGAACTTTATATTTAATACAAATATTTAAATCAGGCTGAACTCGGGGGTTTGTTTTATGAACAATTAAATTAACTCCATACGGCGCATCCTTATCGGTAAGATTTTCACTAATTATTTCTAACCATTTCTCCAGGCCGTCAGAACTTCTTTGATTAAGAGCAGGAAACGTTCCAACTATACCGGCTTTACAGCAAGCGATAACAATTTCTGTCCCCGATACTAAAAACATAGGTGCAGCAACAACAGGAAGAGCTAATCTATTTTTAAAGGTGTTTGGTAAAGGCATTTTATCGGTCTTCCGAGTTATTTACAAATTTATAATCTGGTATAGATAACTAAGACTTAAAAAATATATTACTTATTTACTTTTCAGTTTCTATCGGTAGGTTTTCATCAAATCCCCATTCTTGCATTGACGCGTCATAAAGTCCGATTTTTTCATAACCTAATAGCTTTTGCGCAAAAAAAGCTATTGTAGCTGATATACCTCCGCCACAATAGTTTATGACAGTGTTGTTAGGGTTTGCGCCTGAATTATATAAAATAGATTTTACTGTTTCGGGATCATTTAATATTCCCGAATTCATATCAGCTAGCTGTGCATAGGGAGCATTACCAGAGCCGGGTATATGTCCTGGTCTACCAAATACCATTCCACCTGTACCTTGAAATTGTTCAGGACTTAAAGCATTTATCCTTGATATATCCGGTCTGTTCAGACTTGAAAGAACATCTTCTCTATTTAAAATAATATTATCACGTCTATTTGGAGTAAATTTAGTAGCTTTATAACTACAAGGTTCGGTAGAAATCTCTCTTGATTCAGAAATCCAACTCTTAAAACCTCCATTTAAAACATATGCATTATTAAAACCATTTGCATATAAGGCCCACCAAGCACGCGTGGACCAGAATAATTCAGAAGTGCTGTAAAGAACAACCCTTGTTTCATCTCCGATCCCAAGATTACCTACGGATTTTGCAAATACATCTGGATCAGCTAACATAAACCGATATTTATGTTCGGTATCGCACATATCTTTTTGACAATTTAGATATCCAGATCCCACTATATGTCCTGCGGCCCAGTTATCTTCAGCACTCTCAATTCTGTATCCTAATTTTGGGTCGGGTATTAGCCTTGTAGTGCAGTCAAAGATTCTTAAATCTTCATCCTCAATGTTATTGGCTAACCACTCACAATCTACTAGTAAGTTACCCTTTGGTTCATCACTCCATTTATTTGTCATTATTAATTATCCGCTTATAGTTTAGGGAGTATCTGGTAGAGAGTTATAATAATTTAAAAAAATAAAAAGACTAATTTTGCGTATATTGTATTATAAAGCAAAATAATAATATTAAGTTGAGCTTTATTTTAGAGTTTCGCATGCATGGAGAAAGTTTATGAGTGATCTAAGTGGTAAAGTATTCATAGTGACAGGTGGAGAGTCAGGTATAGGTCAGGCAATCGCAATGAGGGCAGTAAGAGATGGTGCAAATATTGTTATTGCTGGAATTAATACGGAAGGACTTGATGATACTGTTGCCTCTGTGTCTGATTTAGCTGGTAATTGCGTAGCAATTCCAACTGACGTTACCGAGCCTGATCAGGTTAAAGCAATGGTAGATGGAACTTTACAAAAATTTGGACGGATAGATGGAGCCGTAGCTAACGCTGGCGCTTTTGTAAAACAAACATCTTTTGCTGAAATGTCTTTGGATGATTGGAATAGGGTTGTTGCTGTTAATTTGACTGGAGTTTTTCTCACTCTTCAAGCAACACTAAAAATTCTTTTGAAGCAGGGGGAAGGTGGTTCGTTATTAGCAACTGGTTCTTCGACAGCGATACGACCAATACCAGGAATGATCCCGTATACGTCCAGTAAGGGCGGGGTACATCAATTGATGCGAGCTTTGGCTATAGAATTAGCTGAGGATAAAATTAGGTGTAATACGATAGTACCCGGTGTTACACGAACGCAGGCATTGATGGTTGGCGGTCCCGAGTATGCTGCTCGAGGGCTCAAGTATGTACCTATGGATGAATTGGTTGAACCAGAAGAGCTCGCGGCTTTAGTGTCATTTGCACTAAGTGATGAAGCTCCGCATATGACTGGAACGATGCTTAAGGTGGATGCAGGTCGAACCTCAGGTTGACATAATTAATAAAACAGGAATTTTAACTATGCAAATAAAGGCCATACAAATAGCAAAACCAGGTCCTCCATCGGTGATGAAGTGGAAATCTATTGATTTACCTAAACCGGTCAGAGGGGAAGTAACAGTAAGACATACATCTATAGGCTTTAATTTTATTGACTGTAATCACAGAGCTGGCCGTTACCCATTGGAGATGCCTACTGGTATTGGATCAGAGGCTGCAGGAGTGATTGAGGCTACAGGTCCAGGTGTTAAAGAACTAAAAGTTGGTCAACGTGTAGTCTATATAGGAAAAGTTGGGAGTTATTCAGAAGCACAGAACGTGCCATCAAATATATGTGTTCCAATACCACGCGACATAAGTGATGAGCAGGCTGCAGCAACTCACCTTAAGGGGATGACTGTAGAGATGCTGTTAGAAAGAGTTCACAAAACTAAGAAAGGTGATGTTCTATTGATGCATTCGGCCGCTGGTGGAGTTGGATTAATGCTTTGCCAATGGGCAAATTCTCTGGGTGCAACGGTTATAGGTACAGCATCTACAGCTGGAAAATGTAAGCAGATTTTAGCTGCTGGTGGACATTATGCAATTGATACATCTCGGCAGGATGTTGTTAAGCGGATAATGAGATTAACTAAGAATAAGGGAGTTGATGTTATCTATGATCCTGTGGGTAAGGATACTTGGGAAACATCGTTGGCCTGCCTTAAGGATAGGGGGTTATTAGCTAGTTTTGGCGGTGCTTCAGGACCGGTACCGATGGTTAATCTTAATGAGCCGCGTTTTATGGGAAGAGCCCCTTTTATAGTCCGTGCTTCATTATTTAATTATTGCGCTTCTTCAGAAGACAGAAAACTTAGTTCGAAACGCGTATTTTCAATGATTAGGAGTGGTAAAATTACGTTAAAGATTAATCAGAGATATTCACTTAGTGAAGCTATGAAACTCCATAAAGATGTCGAATCAAGAAAATTAACTGGAATAAGTATGTTGGTGCCCTAGTATGCTAAATATGAAAAAATGATAATTATTTTTGAATATGAATTGTAGTATTAATAATTGTGGTCTGTGATTTGTTTTATAATTAATGCCTTGGAGCGAAAGAGATGACTAATATCTACATTGTTGGTATTGGAATGACATCGTTTGGTAAATATTTGAATCGTTCAGTTAAGCAAATGACAAGTGAAGCAGTCAATAGCGCTATTAATGATGCTGAGTGTAAATTAAGTGATATAGATATTGCTTATTTTTCTAATGCTGCACAATCAGTTTTAGAAGGACAGGCGACAATACCCGGTCAAATTGCGCTTAGAACAATGGGACTGCAAAGCGTTCCTATTGTTAATGTTGAAAATGCCTGTGCAAGTGCATCAACAGCTCTTGATATGGCCTCAACCTGGTTAAAGGCCGGTCGAGGTGGAATAGCTCTCGCAGTTGGAGCTGAAAAGATGTTTCACGAAGATCGCGATAAAATGTTTAGTGTTTTTGATGGCGGCTGGGATATACATAATTCAAAAAAAGCAACTGAAGCCTTACTTCATTTGGGGGTTGGTGTAGACGATCCGGATGTTGATAACGATGATAATGCACAGAGAAGTATTTTTATGGATGTATATGCTGCTCTTGCGAAATACCACATGAAATGTTTTGGCACTACTCAAGAACAAATTGCTGCTGTATCAGCAAAAAACCATGAGCACTCCCAATACAATTATCTATCTCAATATCAAAAAGCAATTAGCATAGAAGAGGTTTTAGCAGCGCGAAAAGTGAGTTGGCCTTTAACACTACCAATGTGTAGTCCTATATCTGACGGAGCGGCGGCGGCTATAATATGTAGAGAAGATGAACTTTACAGATTTGATAGTAAAAAGGCGGTTAAAATTGAGGCTACTGTTCTTCGTACCGGAAGTGATCGTAAACCTGAGGAATTTACAAAACATATAACCCATGTAGCAGCGCAACAAGCTTATGAGGAATCAAGTCTAGGTCCCGATGATATGGATCTAGCCGAAGTTCATGATGCTACTGCCTTTGCAGAAATTCAGCAGATTGAGAACTTAGGATTTTGTGAGTTTGGTGAAGGTGGGCATATGAGTATTTCTGGAGAAACTCGTATCGGCGGAAATATCCCTATAAACCCTTCAGGTGGTCTTGAATCAAAGGGGCATCCAATTGGGGCTACAGGGTTGGCTCAGATATATGAATTAGTTGCGCAGTTGAGAGGTGATGCAGGTAAAAGACAAGTTGAAGGGGCCCGTTTTGGAATTGCCGAAAATGGAGGGGGATTTCATGGTGTTGAGGAAGCGGTAGCTTGCTTGTCGATATTAAGTAGGTGTTAACTTCTCTATTATATTTTTATAAAAAAAAATTCCGAATATAGAAATTTAATAAAAAGTGTTGTGGTTTAATAACTGGAGGTAGTCACGAGACTTATTATGAGAGTTATAGATTTTTTTGATCGCGGTGTATTAATGCATCCACAACGTGCATTTATGATAGACGAAGAGGGTACTGAAACTACTTATATTGAGGCACAAGTCTTATCCCACCGAACAGCTTTAGCAATGCATTCAGTTGGTTTTTCTCAAAAAAAGAAAGCTGCTATCTATAGTCCCAATCATCCAGGAGCATTTAATGCTCTATTGGGTATTTATCGTTCTGGAGGCATTTGGGTTCCTATTAATGCTAGAAATGCAATAAATGAAAATTGTTATATATTAAATAATAATGGAGCGGAGTTTCTATTTTATCATTCTGAGTTTGAACCTCATATAGATAAAATACGAAGTGAATGTCCTAATATAAAATCTTTTGTTTGCATAGATAAGCAGGGTGATTCTGCGCCATCATATAAAACATTTATTGATGGACACGAAGGTGTATTGGCTGGTTTTCCAGATAACCCCAAGGAAATTTGTGGAATATTTTCTTCTGGTGGAACAACGGGAAAGCCTAAGGGGATTGTGTGGACCAACGATGTATTTGAAACCATGGTAGCAGAATGGATGTTAAATATGCCTTGTAAACAGCCTCCTGTGCATCTGTGTGCTGCTCCAATGACACATGCAGCAGGTGTTGTAGCATTAAGTATGATGGGTCACGGTGCCACGAATGTAATTATGAGCGGAGTTGAGTTACCAAAATTAATGCAAAATATAGAAAAGTATAATGTAACCCATCTTTTTCTTCCACCAACCGCTATATATATAATGCTGGCGCATCCTGAAGTTCGTACTTATGACTATTCTTCTTTAGAGTATTTTGTTTATGCAGCAGCTCCAATGTCTGTAGAAAAATTAAAAGAGGCGATTGATGTGTTTGGTCCAGTAATGACCCAGACTTATGGCCAAGCAGAAGCACCAATGATATGTACATTTTTTTCACGTGAAGATCATGTGGAATCTATTGAATCAAACAAAGCACATCGTTTATCTAGTTGTGGTCAACAAGGTTTACTAACCTCTGTTGAAATAATGGACGATGACGATAACATACTTCAAGCAAATAAAAGTGGTGAAATTGTTGTTCGCGGACGTCTCGTAATGGCGGGCTATTATAATGACAAAGGTGCTACTGAGGAGGTAACTACTAGTAGTGGATGGCACCGCACAGGCGATATAGGTTTCAAAGATGAAGACGGCTATATCTATATTAGAGATCGAAAAAAAGACATGATAATTTCTGGAGGCTTTAATATTTTTCCTAGTGAAGTAGAACAAGTAATTTGGACACACCCTTCGGTACAAGATTGCGCTGTTATAGGAACACCTGATGATAAATGGGGGGAGGCCGTAACAGCTGTTGTTGAACTTAAGTCAGGAAAAATGATTAATGAATCGCAAATAATTGATATCTGTAAGCAGGAATTAGGTAGCGTTAAAGCTCCCAAGGCTGTTCATTTCTGGGATGAACTGCCTCGTAGTGCCGTAGGTAAGGTAAGAAAAAAAGATATACGAGATTATTTTTGGGAGGGTTTTGATAGGCGTATTTAAGGTTGTATAAATTAATAATGATTAGTTCCCTGAGCCAAGTGATAATATAGAGATAAAATAAATTATTTAATATATGGCACTTTAATTACTGTTTTTACTAGACATTCTAAAAGCGTAAAAGCTTAAAAGCAAAAGGCTGGCTGAAACAATATATGCCACACTAAAACTACTTTTCTCAATTATGATTGCAAAACCGGCGGGTCCGAATACACAACCTCCAAAGATAAAAAATGTTGAGCCAGCAGTAACTCTACTAATTTGACCAGAAGGTGATTGTCGAGCAGCTTCTGCTAAAAATATGCCGTTCCAACCAGCTGCACTGGCCCCAAATATTATTCCTATCAAGAAGATTAACCCGATTGGCCAGGTTCCTGATAAAATGGAAGTCAATATAGAGGCAGTAGCAGCTAGAATTGATAGTCCTGTTAAAACTGCCAGAGGAGTAAAGTAGCGTCCTGCTATTAAACCGAATAAAATTCGGCCAAACATACCTGAAGCCTGAGCAGTTCCAAGTATCCAGCCAGCCGTGATAACCGATAGTTCAATATCATCCTGAAGGTACAATACAATAAATGTTGTTAAGCAGTACTGGGCTATTACCATTGGAATCATGCCTACAGTGAGCCAACGCAATGATGGAATAGATAGAACTAGTTTAATAGGTTTAAGAATATCAAAACGATGTTCTATATTAGGTTCTGAATATTTTTTGTAATTTTTGACCCAAATTTCGACTATACAAAGAGTAACTAAGCAAGAAATAGCTATTATTAACATCGAAATTTGCCAGTTCCAATGTTGCATTAATAGTGGTGTGACAAAACCAGCTAGTACTCCACCTAAGGCTACACTAGCTTGTCTAATGGAAAAAATTAATGGCTGTAAATGTGCCGGAGTTACCCGTGCTAATATATGAGAACTTGCTGGAGTGGAAGGGCCTAAAGCCGCTCCAACAAATGCACTACCAATGACAACTAAAACAATTTTGCCAGTAGAAAATAAGAGTACTCCGATAATACAAGAACAGATCAATAATTGAGAAGAGCGCATAGGATTTATCGATACAACCCATGAACTAGCCAGAACTCCAACAAACATTGCCGAAATAAATACTATCATAGGTTGGGCTCCTATCCATATTGGATCCAGGCCCATTTCTGGTAAAGCTTGTTTAGCTATAACAGGTGGCGCATATACAGCCCAAGATATCATTGTCTGTGTTAGAAGCAGTAGTCCGGTAGGTTCTAAGTATTCTCGTCGTCCAATATGGTTATGACTGCACATCTGACTAAATCTTAAAGATTTAGTAGTCAGGCATTGAATAAAGTAAGACGCCGGCTTTTGCTCCTATTCTTTCTCCCTCAAGATGACTTGGTTGAGAGGCATCCCAAGGTTTCGCATCATAGCGCATTCCGCTAATACCGTCTGTTGCATTAGACATTAGCCAAACAATTGGGGCTTTAAAGAGTTCAGGTTCAATAAGAATTGGCGTTTCACTTTCTTTGCTCATTTGTCTCATTTCTTTAGCCATTCCAGGTGTTGCAGCTCCAGCGCCTGGGTTAAGAATATTAACTGTTACGCCTGTATCTTGTAGGTCCTGATGCCATATTTCAGTTGCACATTCTAATGCTGCTTTAGATGGGCCGTATGGAGAAGCGCCTCTTCGTGTCATGGTATTATACATTGTAGTTACGTTAACTATGCGTCCCCATGCTTGATCAATCATTATAGGAGCAGCACGTCTGGCTAGCCTATCTGCACCTACAAAATTTGTGGCAAATACATTCTCAATAATTTCATCTGTAGCTTCATAAAATGCAGGAAAATGTTGATGTTCAGTCCACTCTTTACGACGAAAAGCATCCGGCCATATGTAAGTAAATGTTAAGCCCGCATTATTAACTAGCCCATGAAGACCTCCAAAAACATCATTGGTCGTCTTAATTATATTATCACAATCTTCAGCTTCTCTAATGTCTGCTTTTAAGCAGTGAAGATGGCCACTATGTTCCTTACAAGATATTTTTAATTCTTGAAAGTCATCACTAATATGAGCAGCAGCAAGAACATTTGCTCCAGCTTCAGTAAGCGCTTCCGTCATCGAACGTCCTAATCCACGACCAGCACCTGTTACGATAATTGTTCTTCCGTTTAGATCATATTCAGCCATATTTATTACCTTCATTTGTATTTTTAGGTATTTTAATTATTTTTTTGCTTGTGTTTATTAGTAATCGTTGATTCAATAATTACTTCAGTTTAGCCATTTTCTTACAATTTTCGTGCAATATGTTTGTTTTAATTAGCGAAAAGTACAAACTTATAGACTATTTATGTTTAAAGTTTTATATTGTAGTCGTACGATCTATAAAAAGATCCAATAATAATAGGTTTTTTCTTTCATTATTAAAGGAAAATAATCGTTAATCTTGTAGATTTTTAATTATGTTGATGGTTTAATTTTAATTAAGTTAGCTGTCATAGATTTAAGGGAGGCGTAATTAATGACCCGGTTTTTAAAATCTCGTATGCGCAGTGTGATGTTGGTTGCTTTATTTGCAGCAGCATTTTCACTGATAACAACACTTTCACCAGTAGCACAAGCAAAAAACATTAAAATAGGCTTTAGTATGGCCCTAACTGGTGCACTTGCCGGAGGTGGCAAACAGGCACTAGAGGCTATGAAGATATGGCGTGACGATATCAATGCTAAAGGTGGTATGCTTGGACGACAGGTTGAACTGAAGTACTATGATGATCAAACAAACCCAAAAAATGTACCTGGCATTTATGCTAAATTGCTTGATGTTGATAAAGTTGACTTTATAGTTAGTGGTTATGGAACAAACCTAATCGCTCCAGCAATGCCTGTTGCAATCGATAGAGATGTTGTTTTCATGGGCTTGTTCGGCATGAACAATAACAAAAAGTGGAAATATGAAAAATATTTCCAAATTCTGCCTGCAGGTCCGGATCCAGCGGTAGGGTTCTCAGAAAACTGGTTTAAAGCAATTGAGACATTTAAACCCAAAACAATCGCCTTACTTTCAGCGGATGCGGGATTTGCCCGTAATCTAAAGGAAGGCGCGATTACAAATGCCAAGAGAGCAGGCTATGAAATAGTTTATAATCAGAACTATCCTCCAAAAACAGCTGATTTTACTCCAATTGTAAGAGCTGTTAATGCTAAAAAGCCAGACATATTCTATATAGCTTCATACCCAAATGGATCAGCTGGTTTGGTTAGAGCCATTGCTGAAGTTGGCACTGATGCAAAAGCAGTTGGTGGCGGTATGGTTGGATTACAGTTTTCTGGTCTAATGGCCGGTTTAGGTCCGAATCTTAATGGTATACTAAATTACGATTTCTATGTTCCAGAGCCAACCATGGCACTTTATCCAGGAGCATCTGAACTAATTGAGCGTTATCAAAATAAGGTAAAAACCGAGGGGCTAAAAACCGATGCTTTAGGTTATTATCTAGTTCCGTGGGCGTATGCTTATCTTGATATATTAGGCCAGGCTGTTAACGCAGTTGGAAAAATAGATCATGATGCGATAGCGGAATATATACATAAAACTGAATTTACTTCTGTTGTGGGTAAAGTCGCCTTTGGTGATAATGGCGAGTGGACAACCAGCAGGACGATCGTTGTTCAATATCAAAACATTAAAAACAACGATTTGAGTCAGTTTGCTCAGCCAGGTGTTCGTAAGATTATGTATCCAGCGGATATTAAAACTGGATCACCTGTAACATTCAACTCTTTACGTTAGTTACTTAATATTTTTCTAGAGGGGATAAATCTCTGATTTATTCTCTCTAGAAATAGATCTTCTTATTAACGTATATTTTAAGTGGTAAGCGAGGCGTCGTGGAGTTCACTGAATTACTACTCAATGCTATAGTGGCAGGAATATTGTTGGGAGGTTTCTTCGCGGCTTTATCTATTGGTCTTTCAATATGTTTTGGCCTACTTGATACAGTCAATATCGCTCATCCAACAATAATAGTTGGAGCTGCATTTTGTACTTTCCTTCTTAATGATCTGCTCGGAATTGATCCTATTTTAGCTGGTTTAATACTCACTCCCGTATTTTTTATACTGGGATTGGCTATATACTCAATGTACTACCAATTTTTTGAAAAACAGAGTGCGGAAGCTTTAAGAGGATTGGCCTTTTTCTTTGGTTTACTATTTATAGCAGAAGTATTAATGATCATGGCATTTGGCGTTGATCATAGACTAGTTTCTGCTCCTTACATTGGTAATTCGTTTACCACTGCATTAGCTGGAATGGAATTCTCAATTCCCTATAGATTATTGGCTGCTTTCGTGGTTGCTTCTGCTATGACGGTTGGTCTGCAGGTTTATCTATCCAAATCTTTCTTTGGAAGAGCAACGAGTGCAGTTCATCAAGATGGTATGGCGCTCTCATTAATGGGTGTTGATCCGGTAATGGTCAAAAGAATTGCTTTTGCACTGGGTTTAGCAACATGCGGGTTAGCAGGGGCACTAATGATTATAGTTATCCCGATCGAACCGGCTGTTGGTAGGTTCTTTATCGGAAATGTCTTTGCTATTGTTGTTCTTGGTGGTTTGGGATCGATAAGTGGAACATTAGTAGCGGCGTTTATTCTTGGTATTGCAGAAAGTGTTGTGTCTACATTTTTTGG
Source organism: Rhodospirillaceae bacterium (assembly GCA_002713365.1). GTDB lineage: Bacteria > Pseudomonadota > Alphaproteobacteria > UBA6615 > UBA6615 > UBA6615. Next base: position 19,004 of record PASR01000017.1, on the reverse strand, counting down.
GCCATCTTGGGCTCCTGCGGTATCATTTGCCATACTTCTTGGAGTGCTGGCATTTAAACCAACTGGATTATTTGGTAGCGGGGATACACGGTGATGCGATTCAAATTTGAAATTGGATGCGTGTTAGTATTACTTGCTTGTTTTATATTCACGCAAGCAGACATTAATAGATTCTACTATTTTGCAGGCTTTGCAATATTGCAGTATGTGATGATTTCAACGGCGTGGAATATATTAGGGGGCTATGGTGGTTATATTAACTTTGGTACTGCCGGTTTTCTCGGTGTTGGATCATATGCAGCGATAGCGTTGATAGAATTTTACGGTGCTGGTATTATAGAACAGATAGTCGCTGCTGGAATAATAGCTGGATTTCTAGGTCTAGCAATTGGATTTTTTACACTTCGTTTAAAAGGTGTTTATTTTGCAATAGCCACACTGGCATTAGCCATTGTCCTGGAAACAATTGTTAATAACTGGGATTATGTTGGAGGTGCTGCGGGAGTGTCCATACTTCCTCCAAGAAAACCTGAGCTATTAGGAATCTTGATAGTTGATAGAAAAGGCGATGGAATATTTCAAAATAATAAAGAGTATTTATTCTTCTTAATGGCTGTCATGGCTGTCATGAGCGTTTGGATTGCGAGAACTATCGAGTTTGGTAAATTGGGTAGAGGACTAAATGCTATCAAAGATAATGAAGAAGCAGCTGAATGTATGGGTGTTCCTACACTCAAACTAAAATTAGTAGCTACAGTTATTAGTGGAGCTCTAATGGGCATGGCTGGGGCAATATTCCCGAGTTATGTAACTTACGTAGATCCACCTACAGCATTTAACTTAGAATTAGCGGTTAATTCACTAGCTATGCCAATGATAGGTGGTACTTTTACATGGATTGGACCTGTAGTAGGTTCTATTCTTTTAGGAACTGTACAACAAGTAGCAATTGTAACAATCTCTTCAGAGATCAATTTATTAATAATAGGTGTATTATTGATCTTCTTTGTTACGGTAGCGCCGCAAGGTATTGTTGGATGGTTTATGAAAAAAAATAAGTAGATAGGGTACTTAGATATCATGTCGGAAGCACTTCTCAAGGTTGAATCTGTAACTAAGAACTTTGGTGGGTTTACAGCATTATCAAACGTGACTACGGAAGTACTCACAGGCGAACGCTTTGGTCTTATTGGACCAAATGGTTCTGGAAAAACAACTCTTATTAATTGTATTTCAGGCACTCTCGTTAATGAGGGTGGAAATATAATTTTTGATGGTCAAGAACTTGCTGGTATGAAGGCTCATCAGAGAACAGCTGCAGGCATTACACGTACTTTTCAGATACCTAGGCCATTTCATAGTATGACTATAATGGATAATCTAAGAATTCCGATAGAATTTGTTAGTGGATCTTCATCTAGTCAAAATGAAATGAAGGACCAAGCTATGGAAATACTCGAAACTATGGGTATGGCCGAAAAAGCGAATGAAGAAACCTCAGGTTTAACACAAATTGAACTTCGTAAACTTGAATTAGCAAGAGCAATTGCAGCAAAACCAAAACTACTAATATCTGATGAAGCTATGGCTGGTTTGACGGGTAACGAGGTAGATGAAGTATTGGATATTTTAATAAAATTTAATGAAGCAGGTATGACGATTATTATGATCGAACATATTATGCGAGCAGTGATGCAATTTTCTCACCGGGTTATCTGTCTTGACGCAGGTCAACTTATTGCTGAAGGAACTCCCGACGTTATTGTTAAAGATAAAGGCGTGGAAAGAGCCTATCTGGGTGTTTGATTATGGTTGAACTTGTAATAAAAGATTTAGTAGCAGGTTATGGAAATGTATCGGTATTGCATAATGTCTCAATCGATGTGCCTGAAGGAAATACTGTTGCTCTCCTCGGAACTAATGGTAATGGTAAAAGCACACTAATGAAGTGTGTAGCAGGCTTAATAAAGCCGACATCTGGAACCATTAGATTAATTGATGAGGGTAATGAAATTGATTTAGCTTCATGCAGTCCTAAAGAGATAGTAAGTCATGGGATTGCAATGGTGCCGGAAGGTCGTCGTTTATTTCCATTGTTAACGGTAGAAGAAAACCTTTATTTAGGCGCGTACCGCAAAGAAGCGCGTGATAAAATTGATGAATCAATGGCTTTCTGTTTTGAGTTATTTCCACGATTAGAGGAAAGACGCACGCAAAAAGCTGGTAGTATGAGCGGCGGAGAACAACAGATGCTAGCTGTGGCCAGGGCCCTGATGAGCGCACCAAAAATGTTGTTAATTGACGAACCATCGGTAGGGTTAGCTCCGATACTAGTATCCCAAATGATTGAAAAGATTGGTGAATTAAGCAGTAGTCGGGGTTTAACTATACTTATGGCTGAACAAAACTTTAATCAGGCGATAAAAATTGCTGATAGAGGATACATTATTGTTCACGGCGAAATCGCATTTGCAAGTAAGGATGCTGATGACCTTCGTGATAATGATATGGTCAAAAGTTACTATCTAGGAACTTAGTTTAAAGCTAAGTTAATTTAGAAACTACGCCTAGTAGTTTTATTGCATTAATTCCCATATTCTTTCAGATGTTGCCGGCATGTCTACATGTTTGATGTCGTAATCTTTTAGGGCGTTAGTTATAGCTGAAATTACTACTGGTGGAGCAACGAGCGCACCCGCTTCACCAGCACCCTTCACGCCTAATTGATTAGTTTTACAAAGAACTTCATTTGTATCAATTTGCATTGATGGTAAATCATCTGCTCTTGGCATTGTATAATCCATGAAAGAACTAGTTATTAATTGTCCTGAATGGTCATCATATACTGTATTCTCGAGTAATGCCTGCCCAACTCCTTGAGCAACACCACCGTGTACCTGACCTGCAACTAGCATGGGATTAATTACCCTACCAACGTCATCTACAGCGCAGTAACGAACAATATCAACTGTACCGGTTTCTTTATCAATCTCAAGTTCACAAAGGTGACAGCCGTTAGGGTAACTCCAATTTTCAATTGTGTGAGTATCAGTACCTCTTAGAGGACCGGTAAGTTCTTTTGGTAGAGTTGTTGATATCTTAGCTTCACGGGCTATATCAAATAATGATATAGATCGATCAGTACCGATAACTCGAAATTTTCCATCATTATATTCGATATCTATAGGTGACGTTTCGAGTATTTCACCCGCAATTAACGTACCTTTCTCTATAATCTGATCGCTTGAATTTAAGGTGGCTACACTACCAATATGGCTTGTCCGAGATCCATGACTCCCACCCCCACTAGGTAGATTATCACTGTCGTTTGTTTCAATCACGACTGCTTCGAAATCCACTCCGAGCTTTTCTGAAATAAGTTGCATAAAAGATGTGTCGTGACCTTGTCCCATAGGCTGAGTACCAACGCGTACAATCACTTTATCATCTTCAATTATAACTTCGGCTGACTCGGTTGGGTTACCAGCAGTAGTTTCAATATATTGGCAAACAGCAATGCCACTTAAACGACCATTTTCTAGGGCTTCCGTCTTTCTGGTCTCGTAGTTTTTCCAGTCGGCTAGTTCTAATGTGGCATCCATATTAGATTCGAACTCTCCACTGTCATATGTTGTTCCCATTGCATTTGTGTATGGCATTTGATCAGGACGTATGAGGTTCTGTCTTCGTAATTCTATTGGGTCGATATCCAGCTCGTGGGCTGCTACATCTACTAGTCGTTCCATGACATATATTGCTTCGGGTCTCCCAGCACCACGATATGGCCCTACGGGAGCAGTATTTGTCATAACACACTTAATATTCACATCAGCTGTAGGAACATCATAGATATTTGTTAATATTTTTGGACCAACTTGTGTAGGAATTGCTACTCCTGCAGAGCAGGAATATGCACCTATTGCTGCAATAGTATTTACTCTAACTGCTAAAAAATTATTTTCTGCATCCAATGCAAGTTCACAATCAGAAATATGATCCCGTCCGTGTAAGTCACTTATAAACGCTTCAGTCCGATCACTTATCCAACGTATGCTGCGTCCCAATTTTTTTGCTGCATATAATACTAGGACTTGTTCGTGGTATGCATGGGTTTTCATTCCAAAACCCCCACCAACGTCATCTACGAGAACTCTAATCATAGTCGGATCACATTTAAGAAAACTATTTGCTATCCAATCCCTCAACATATGCCGATTTTGATTTGATGAATATAAAGTATATCGACCGCTATCAGGGTCATATGATCCAATAGCACCCCTTACTTCCATTGAGTTCTGAACAACTCGGTTATTTACAAGTGAAACCTTTGCTATATGCGTTGCATTTGAAAATGCATTATCGGTTTTTTCTTTATCTCCTACTTGTGCTTGGAATAAAAAGTTTTGAGGTACTTCTTCCCACAATTGGGGAGAATCAGGTGCCATTGCTTTTGATGTATCTACAACAGAAGGTAGAACCTTATACTCAATTTTAATTTTTTCCGCAGCATCTTTAGCAATTTCCAATGTTTCGGCCACGATAAACGCTACTGGATCACCTACATATCTAACCCTATCTGATGTTAGTGCAAACTGAGGTGGATAGCTTAGAGGTGATCCGTCAGGTTTTGTTAATGAAGCAAAGAATGGTGGAGGACCAGGAAATCCGCCGATTCCATCATCTGCTAGATCTTTGCCTAAATAAATTCCTAGAACACCAGGAGTTTCTAATGCTTCTGTATTGTCAATAGATATTATATCTGCGTGAGGATGAGGTGAACGTAGAACATAGCTATGGGCGGTATTTTCCGTGACTAAATCGTCGTTAAATTTTCCTTGGCCTTTTAATAAATGTGGGTCTTCTGTTCTTAGGACTGGTTGTCCAACACCATATTTGGTCATGTTGTTCATCCTCTCTAATAATTTTATAATATTATTATACAGATTATGGCGTCTTCGTAACGAATAATATATAAATAATAATAAATAAATATGGGGGTATTTGTGTCAATACCAAATCAACGTACGGTATACCTTAATGGTAATTATATACCTGAGAATGAAGCTAAGCTGCCCTTTCGAGATAGAGGGGTTAAATATGGCGACGCCGTATTTGATACTACCAGAACTTTTAATCATAAAATATTTAAATTAGAAGAACATTTGGAACGCTTGTATAGGTCTTTACGTTACGTAGGGATTGATCCGGGCTTAACAATAGAAGAAATGAAAGTAATAACGGAAGAGGTGGTTCAAAAAAATTTGCCACTACTCAATGAAAATGAGGATTATTGGGTATCACAGAGAGTAACTCGAGGTATCGTTGATCCCAACGAAAGATCAGCATGGCCAGATTATACGGGATCTACTGTTATAGTTGAATGTTTACCACTTCCATTGGCTACTCGTTCTAAACTATACCGAGATGGGATAGATATGATTGTGTCTTCGGTTAGACGTACGTCTCCTGAAATGCTAAGTCCTAGAGCAAAAACTCATAATTATTTAAATCTTATAATGGCAGATGAAGAGGTGTCAGCACAAAACCCAGAAGCTTATGCTCTTATGCTTGATCATAACGGCAATGTTGCTGAAGGAAGAGGAAGTAACGTATTTTTCGTTAATGATGGATGTTTATATACACCAAAAGAACGTTATGTTTTACCAGGAGTTAGTAGGCAGACCGTTATAGAAATTGCCAAAAAGAATGATATTGAGTGCATTGAAAAAGATTACGATTTATTTGATGCATACAATTCTGATGAAGCCTTTATTACATCGACTAGTTTCTGTATTTGTCCATGCCGTAGTGTTAATGGTCGAGTATTCAAAAATGAAGCAATACCAGGCCCAGTGACAAAATTGCTAATTAGTTCTTATATTGACCTAGTTGGTTTTGACTGGTTGTCCCAATATACAGATTACCCAGTCGTCGAGTCCCCAAGGCTTTAAATAGTATTTTGAATTAGTAAAACTGATATCTAGTAACTTTTCTTAATTTAATTATGAACGGATTCGATCGCCGTTTGAATCAAATAAGAACATGTTTTCATCTGGGAATGTCAGTTCAACTGGCTCACCTGCGCTATAACTTTCTGTGCCGTCAACTATAGCTACAAAAGGTCTGGTTGCAGTTGTTTCAAAATATAGCAGCGTATCCTTTCCAAGAGGTTCAACTAATCCTATCTTTCTTGAGCCATCACCTTTTGAACTAGATACGTTAACGTTTTCTGGCCTTATTCCAAAAGTACCTTTTCCAGGAGTCATATTGTTATAACTTGCAGGCACTGACACATTAAAGGAATCGCTACGAAATTCTATACCATCGCCTTCCTTGAAAAACTCACCTTCAATTAGATTCATTGCTGGGTTTCCAAAGAAGTCAGCTACAAAGTAAGAGACTGGATCACTATATATATCAATAGGAGAACCCATTTGTACAATTTCACCCAAGTCCATAACTACTATGCGATCAGCTAGAGTCATTGCTTCTTCTTGATCGTGTGTGACGTATACAAATGTCTTTTGAAGTTCTGCATGTAAACGGTCGCATTCTGCCCTTAACTCACGTCTTAGTTTAGCATCTAAACTGGATAATGGTTCATCTAATAGAAAATTAGAGGGCTCTGTTACTAGTGTTCTTGCTAAGGCAATACGTTGAGATTCTCCACCTGAGCATTGACCTGGCATTTTTGTGAGTAAGTGTGATATGCGAACAAGTTCAGAAACTTCATGTAGCTTTTTAAGTTGTTCTTCCTTGCCAACATTTTGCATCCTTAGTCCAAAGACAATATTGTCGGCCACGTTTTTATGCGGAAATAAAGCATGACTCTGAAATACCATACCCAAGTCACGGTCGCGAGGCTCTAGATCGTTTACTATCTTACCATCTAGTTCTATTTGTCCACTTGTAGGGTCTTCAAATCCAGCAATCATTCTTAATGTAGTTGTTTTTCCACATCCTGATGGCCCTACAAGAACAATAAATTCTCCATCTTCTATTGTTAGATTCAAATCATTAACGGCAACAGTGTTCCCGAATTCTTTACGTAAGTCTTTAAGTTCTATGCGAGACACGGCTATTACCTCCTTACCATCCCGAAACTAAAGCCTCGGGCTAGATGTTTACGAATTATTAGTCCAACGAAGACTAATGGTATAGTTATTCCTACGGACAGTGCTGCTTGACGACCATAAACTCGTCCTTCAGTAGATCCTTGATACTTAGATAATTCTACAGGTAAAGTTAGTACTTCTGCTTTTGACAGCAGCAGAGCTAATAGATATTCACTCCAAGTTAGAATTAAAATAAATAAAAATGTTGCGACTAACCCAGATCTAACAAGTGGCAGAACTACTTCCCATATGGTGCGCCAGCGACTAGCCCCTAGTATCTCAGCTGCTTGTTCCATTTCGCGAGGGACTTCATCAATAAAACTTTTACTCATCCACACGGCATACGGAAGCGATGTAAGAAAATATAGAATTACTAATCCAGTAATAGTATCAAGCAATCCGATTTGTCGGTACCATAATGATATAGGTGCAATTAGTACTATTGGAGGCACCATTCTAAGCATTAACAGTTGAAACATTCGGCTTTCTGATAAAATTTGGTGTCTTGACACTCCATAAGCCAAAACTGAGCCAAAAATAACCGCAAGTGTTGTTGCGAGGCCGGCAATTATTGTACTGTTTCTTAATGCAGTCCAAGGGCGTTGTAATGATTGTGTGTACTGAGAAAGCTCTCCAGTTTTTGGGTCTATATGAGCCCCATCTGCCTTCGTATACTCATTTATGTTAGCCCAAACAATCGCATAATTTCTAAGAGTAGCATTTTCAGTTATATAAACTGGTGGCCAAGAAAACCACTCTCGGTCTGGCTTAAACGATGTTCCAACCATCCAAAACATAGGGAATGCAACTATGCATAACCAAACAGTTAATATTGCGTATCTAAATACCGAAAATGTTTGTCGTTTTTGAGATAATGTCATAGCCATTATATTATCTCCCTATTCAGATTCTTGTGGTTTAGAAAAATACATTGCATCAAGATTTTTCTTTTCACGTTGAAGAAAATAGATCCCTGTAAGGACTATAGCTACCATCATAACTAATACCACATAAGAAAGAGCGGCACCGTACGAAATGTCAAAGTACTGCCATGTAGTTATAAATATATATATTGGAACTGTTTCAGTAGCTGAGCCTGGCCCACCCTGCAAGAGTCCCCAAGTTTTTGGAAATTCTGCCATCGCTTCAAGGAAACGTAATATTAGCGCAAGCATAATAACTGGACGTAATAATGGTAATTGAATTTCCCAAAAAATACGCCATTTATTTGCCCCTAATATCGAAGCAGCTTCCTGCGGTTCTTTTGGTAAAGCTGCTAAACCCGCCATCATAATAATGAAACTAAATGGGGTCCAATTCCATATTTCTAGGAACATTATTGTGGTAAGAGCTATTTCCTTTTTGTAAAGGAACTGTGCTTCTACCCTCATACCTGATAAACGGGATAGAATATCATTTAGTGGTCCATTTTGGTAAAGTATCATTTCTCCTGTGTATGCTATGACAATAGGTACTGTAAGCATTGGTAATATAAAGAAAATATAATACAGCCCTTGTCCACGAAACGGTCTGTACATTAGTAGAGCTAGGCCAAACCCAAAAATAAAACAACCTAATGTTGAGCCGGTAGCAAAGAGAAGCGATCGAATGATTGCGGCACCAAACCTTTCATCCCTGAATACTTCAATGAAAAGTTCTAGGCCAATCCATTCAGATGCATTTAAATATGATCTCCAGCCTGTATCATCGCCCATCGAAAATATAGAAAACTGGAACAATGAAAAGAAACCTTGTCCAAGTAATGCTGGCACTAGTATGAAGGCCATTAAAAGTAAGAATGGTGTTAATACTGTCCATTTAAATCGTTTTATACCCAGAGCTCGTGAAGCCGCTCGTCCACTCTCTGGTATGTTTCTTCCTAATGTGTTTTCAGCTGTCATTATATCAAGGCCTCAATCACTCTTTCACGCAATATGCGTCTTCAGATATATAAAATATTTTAAATTAGCTTATTATTAATAACTAAAAGAATTAATTAATAATTATTTTTGTTTCTCCAAAATAGAATACTTCCTACAATTTCTTGACCAAAAACACATATAAGTTTTTATCATATGAAAATGGCCCCCCCAGCGATAAGACAATCAACTTATCCTTATCTTGTTTATTCCGCATTTATCTAAATTACATAAAGTAGCTTAGATGTTATATGTATACTACATACTTTGATCTTAATGTAAGTATGTTATTAATTATTATCGTCATTTGTAATTATAGTTTGTATTTTGTGCAATTATTATATCTATAATTTCTTAATAAGTATTATTCAAGTTAATAAGATCGTACTAATAAATTATTTAAAATTTCAATAATAAGGTAATTTTATGGATATTGAAAAAGTTAATATAACCGATGTTGATGTAATCCAAACTGGAAATGGACCTGATCTCTTGCTACTTCATTCTTTATTAGCGGAAAGAAGTGTTTTTGATGGGGTTTTACCAGCACTAGCTAAGGAATTTCGTGTAACACTACCTAATCTTCCAGGGTTTGGAGGTACAGCTGCCTTAGATAAGTCATTTCCTGAAGTTGAAGATTATGCAGACTTTATATTTAATTTGATGCAGAGACTAAATTTAACAAATCAGACTGCAGTTCTTGGTAACGGAGCCGGAGGATTTATGGCTGTTTCCTTAGCAATTAAATATGGAAATAATTTTGATAAATTAATTCTTGCTGATACTGGTTCTGGTTTTCCTGAAGAAGGAAAAGGCCCTCTAAAACTTTTAGCTAAGCGCGTGGAAGAAGAAGGTATGATAGGTGTCCTTGATGCAGCCATGGCTAGAATGTTTCCTGAGTCTTTCATAAATGAAAACCCTGAAATTATTGCTATACGCAAGAAAGCATTGAGTCAGTGTAACCCTCAGGCTTTTGCTGCGACTGCAAGAGCTTTATCAAATGTGGATATGTCAAGTGAAATAAGTCGAATAAATAACTCTACTTTAATTATGGTTGGTCTAGAAGATAAAACTACACCTCCTGAAATGTCTTATTCTTTACATGAAGGTATTAATGGTGCTTCACTTGTTACAATTCCTCATTGTGGTCACTGTCCGCAAATCCAATCTAGTTCTATATTCATAAATGAAATAAAGTCATTTCTTATCTCATAGTTATTTATTTGATAACTAATTAATTTCTACTTTAATTGCTTTTTACCTATGTACAATGGATTAATAAACGGTTTTACAAAATGAGCTCCAATGTAGAAAAATTATCTATACTAACTAGGAGGGGCTAGTAATGCGTTTTGCAGTAGATACAGGTGGTACATTCACGGATTTGATAGTTGAAGATGATGATGGTGGTCTTCATATGTTTAAGGCTGCTACAACCCCTGATGATCCAATTAGAGGTGTTTTGGATAGTCTTGAAAATGCTGCTGCTGGGCTTGATATAAATTTAAAACAACTTTTAGGAAGAGGTGAATTATTCATTCACGGCACTACACATGCCATTAATGCGATAGTTACGGGGAACACTGCAAAAACAGCTTTTCTAACCTCTGAAGGGCATAAAGATATATTGGTTTTTCGAGAAGGCGGGAGGATGGAACCGTTTAATTTTACTGTTCCTTTTCCGCAACCATATATACCAAGAGCTTTAACTTATGAGATCCCTGGGAGAATATTAGCCGATGGCTCAGAAATGGCTCCGATTAACGACGCTGAAGTTATAAGAATCATTGAAGACCTTAAAGATAAGAACATAGAATCAATCGCCATTTGCTTACTTTGGTCTATTGTTAATCCTGATCATGAATTAAGAGTTGGGGAACTTATTAGTAAACATTTACCAGGTATTCCCTATACCCTTTCTCATATACTTAACCCCAGTTTGCGCGAGTATAGGAGGGCATCTTCTGCAGCTATTGATGCATCATTAAAGCCATTAATGAGCGACTATATGCAAAATCTTAGTGGTAGATTGCATGAATCAGGATTTGTTGGTCGTGTGCTCATTGTAACATCACAAGGGGGCGTTATGGATGCGGAAGATATAGCAAATTCTCCAATACATTTAATTAATTCGGGACCCTCAATGGCACCAGTATCTGGTAGATATTTTGCTCGAATAGATGAGCAATCAGACACTGCTGTAATAGCTGATACAGGAGGAACCACGTATGATGTTAGTCTCGTTCGGAAAGGCGGTATTCCTTGGACAAGGGAAACTTGGATAGGGGAACCCTACCGAGGCCATATGACGGGTTTTCCGTCCGTTGATGTAAAAAGTATTGGGGCAGGGGGTGGTTCCATTGCTTGGGTGGACGAAGGCGGAATGTTGCATGTTGGACCTCATAGTGCAGGCGCAGTACCAGGGCCGGCTTGCTATGGTCTGGGAGGGAATAACCCTACGGTTACCGATGCGGCTTTAGCTTTAGGATATCTTGATCCAAATTTCTTTCTCGGTGGTGCAATGGAGTTAGATATTAATAGTGCCAAAACAGCTATAGTTAATAAAATATCAAATATTATGGATCTATCACTAGAAGAATCAGCGTTAGCCATAATTAGTATAGCAACAGAAAACATGGTTCAGGCAATAGTAGATATTACTGTTAATCAAGGTATTGATCCCAGAAAAGCAGTGTTAATCGGTGGTGGTGGAGCTGCGGGATTAAATTCAATAGCGATTGCACGACGTCTCGGTTGTTCTCGTGCCATTATACCTGAGGTGGGAGCTGCTTTAAGTGCAGCTGGTGCAATGATGTCAGACCTTTCATCACAATATAGGCGCACACATTTTATGACTTCAGATGAATTTGATATGGATAGCGTCAATGAATTGCTTAATGATATGGAAATGAGCTGTAATAATTTTATTGCTGGACCAGGTGAAGGAGCTATTGAAAGTAGTATAGAGTTTTTTGCAGAAGCTAGGTATCCAGAACAGGTTTGGGAAATAGAGGTTCCAATTAAAAGTCATAGATTTGAAAGTAGAAATGATATTAAATCCCTTGTTGAGGCTTTTCATGCTGCACATCAGGATATATTTGCGATTAATGACCCCGATTCAGGTATTGAAGTAGTAGGTTGGACGGCTAATGTTAAATGCCGTCTTAAAACATCTGAGAGCGGTGTTTTAGTAGCAGGGAATTCTGAAACATTAAATCTAACTAATCGTAAAGCCTACTTTTCGCAATTAGGGTTTGTAGACGTTAGTGTTCGTCGTTTCGAAACTATGAATATTGATGAAGAAATTAAAGGACCTGCCATAATTGAATCTGCATTTACTACAGTAGTAATTGATCCAGGTGCCATAGTAACTAGGCGAGAATCAGGTAGTCTATCAATTAATCCGGGAGCTATTTAGTGTCTTTAAAAATTGATAATACGATTGATGGAGTAAAACTCGCCCTTATATCAAATCGACTTGAAGGAATTTCACGAAAAATGGGAAATACTCTGATGCGTACAGGTCGCTCTGGAGTTTTAAATATTGCCCGTGATTTCTCTTGTTGCATACTTACCGGTAGTAATGAATTAGTGGCTGTTGCCGAAAGTTTACCTATCCATGTACTTTCTGGTCCTGATATAATGGCTCAATATATGAAGAAATTCCATCCTATACTAAAAAAAGGTGATGCTTTTCTTCATAATTCACCATATCATGGATGCTCTCATCCAGCTGATCACACCATCTTAGTGCCAGTTATAGATGACGAAGGTATTCATCGTTATACCGTCGCTGCAAAGGCTCATCAGGCGGATATAGGTAATTCAATACCAACTACATACCATGGTACTGCGCGTGATGTTTATGAAGAAGGTGCCCTAATATTCCCTGCAACAAAAGTCCAAGAAAATTATCAGACAAATATGGACATAGTTCGTATGTGTCGTATGCGTATTCGAGTTCCTGAACAGTGGTGGGGTGACTTTCTAGCAATGATTGGCGCAGCCCGAATTGGAGAACGTGAAATACTTGAACTAGGAAAAGAAATTGGTTGGGAGGTTTTAGAACAATTTAATAATGATTGGTTCAGTTATTCTGAACAGAGAATGGTATCAGCCATAAAAAAATTACCTTCTGGAGTTGCAACTAGACAATCAACGCATGACGCAATTCCTGGCACGCCGAAAGATGGAATTACAATTACTTCAACTGTAACAATTAATCCTGATGACGCTATTATTACAGTAGACTTATTGAACAACCCAAAAGAGCAACCTTGTGGTCTTAATTTATCAGAAGCTTGTGCTCGAACAGCTGCTATGGTTGGGGTTTTTAATTCTATAGATCATACAGTCCCAAAAAATGCTGGCTCTTTTAGACGTTTGAAAATATTACTTGGAGAAGGACTGGTCTGCGGAGTTCCAAAGCATCCAACGTCTTGTTCAGCCGCAACTACAAATGTAGCGGATAGGGTATCAAACCCTACGCAAGCTGCAATGCCTGATATTTCCGAAGGATTAGGCTTGGCAGAATGTGGGGGTATTATGACACCAGGCCTTGGGGTTATATCAGGAGTTGACCCGGCTAATGATCGGCCATACGTAAATCAAATTATGCTTGCGTTTACTGGTGGAGCAGGAGCACCGAGTGCCGATTGTTGGCAAACTATTTGTCATGTAGGTAATGGCGGACTTTGTTATTATGATAGTATTGAACTGGATGAGCTAAGACATCCAATTTATGTACATACACGTCAGTTTGCTACTGATTCTGAGGGTGCAGGTAAATTCTGTGGTGCAAGATCCGCATACAGTGAATATGGGCCCATAAGAGGAAATATGGAAGTAGCATATGTTAGTGACGGAGCCATAAATGCAGCAAAAGGTGTTAGGGGTGGTTTGCCAGGTGCTCCGTCGCAACAACATAAAATAACTCGTAATGGAAAGCTGACAAAATTATCAAATGTTGGAGTGGTGAAGTTAGAATCAGGGGAACGCATAGTTTCTATGACTACTGGTGGCGGGGGGTATGGAAACCCCATGGAACGAGAGCCGGAAATGGTGCGTCGTGATGTAGAAGAAGGCTATATTACTAAAGAACGTGCGAGTTCTATTTATGGTGTGGTTCTAGATGAATACGAACAAATTGAATTAAACCTGACGTTGGAATTACGCAATAAATCTAATATCTCTGGTCACTAATCATGCCAGTTGAACAAACTACAGCCGGTGTTCAGCTTTCTATTCTCAGTAATCGATTGAATGGAATTGTACGGAAGATGTCCAATACCTTGATGCGTACTGGTCGTTCTGGTGTATTAGCTATGGCGAGAGACTTTTCTTGTTGCATTGTTACAGCAGGAGATGAACTGCTAGCGGCCGCTGAAAGTTTACCTATCCACGTATTGTCAGGGCCTGACCTGATGGCAAAATCAATGAAAGCTGCTCATCCAAAATTTAAACGTGGTGATGCGTTTTTGCACAATTCTCCCTATCATGGATGTTCTCACCCAGCCGATCATACAATTCTAGTTCCAGTATTTGATTCAAGTGGTAATCATAGATTTACTGTGCAAGCAAAAGCTCACCAAGCTGACATAGGAAACTCCATTCCTACAACTTATTTTGGTTCGGCTCGTGATGTTTACGAAGAAGGGGCACTTATATTTCCAGCGGTGCAAGTACAAAAAAACTATGAAAATATTGATGATATAATACGTATGTGTCGTTTAAGAATTAGGGTTCCTGACCAATGGTGGGGGGATTATTTAGCAATGATGGGAGCTGCTAGAATTGGAGAACGTGAAATCATAGAGCTTGGTGAAGAGATAGGTTGGGATGAATTAGAGGAATTTGTAAGTGATTGGTTTAACTATAGTGAACTAATGATGGATAAGGCAATTAGGGCAGTTCCGTCGGGTACTGCGGAACACATAAGCGTTCATGATCCCTTTCCTGGAACTCCTGAAGGTGGCATTCCTATTAGAAGTGTTGTTACGGTTAATAATAAAACTAGTCGAATATCTATAGATTTACGAGATAACCCAGATTGTCTTCCATGTGGATTAAACTTATCAGAATCATGTGCTCGAACTGCCGCCATGGTTGGTGTCTTCAATTCTATTGATCATAAAGTTCCTAAAAATGCTGGTTCATTTAGGCGATTAGATGTTCACCTTCGTGAAGGATGTATTGTTGGAATTCCCAAGCATCCGACCAGTTGCTCTGTAGCAACTACAAATATAGCTGATCGAGTTTCTAATGGTGTTCAGGCAGCAATAGCAGACTTAGGTGAAGGAATTGGAATGGCCGAATGTGGGGCAATAAACCCACCTGCTGCCAGTGTCATATCTGGAGTAGATCCAAGAAATGGTAGATCATACGTAAATCAGGTTTTTCTTGGCAAGACATGCGGTGCTGCATCTTCTTCAGCGGACGCTTGGCAAACTATATCTCATGTTGGAAATGGTGGTATGTGTTTTATGGATTCAGTTGAATTAGATGAACTACGCCATCCGATTTTTGTTGAGTCTCGCGGATTTATAGCTGATAGCGAAGGAGCTGGTAGGTTTTGTGGTTCAAGATCAGGTTTTGTAGTCTACGGTCCTCGAGGAGGAACTATGGATATTATTTATAATAGTGATGGTAATATTAATGGCCCTAAGGGAGTTAGGGGAGGAGGCATGGGTGCTTGCGCTCATCAACATAAGATAAATACTAATGGTGATAGGGTCGAAGTTCCAAATTGTGGTCGTGTTACACTGCAAGATGGAGAAATGATAGCTTCATATTCTTGCGGTGGAGGTGGATATGGACAGCCATTTGATCGAGACCCAGAATTAGTAAAGTCTGATTTATTAGAAGGATATATTAGTGAAGAACGTGCATTGAAAGTTTATGGCCTTAATATAAATAATTCAGGATAATTCTAAGTACTATAAATTTTTCTTGTTCGACGTTAGTTGTTTAAAAGAAAGGACTAAAATGTCCAATGAGGTGCCTATAAGTGGATTTTGCTTGCCTGATTTTTATGAGGTAGAGGAGATATTTAAACGTAACATGTCTCAAGGAGATCCTAGCTGTGGTCATGAGGTGGGTGCATGTGTATCAATTGTAATCGAAGGGGAAACAGTAGTTGATTTGTGGGGAGGCTATAAAGATGCAGCGCGCAAACTAATATGGGAAAAAAATACTATCACTTGTATGATGTCGGTGACTAAGGCATGTGCTGCAATTTGTTTGCTGACACTAGTTGATAGGGGTATTGTCGATATTGAAAAATCTGTATCTTATTATTGGCCTGATTTTGGTGTAAATGGAAAAGAAAACATTTCTGTTTCAACCTTAATATCGCATAAATCTGGAGTTATCTATGCGGATGCTGCTCCAGCGGGCTCGTTGTGGCAAGATGGTATAGTCGAAAAAGCACTAGAACAAGAATCTCCCCAATGGACGCCAGGCACAGCTGGTTCATATCACTCATTTACCTATGGCCCTTTAATCAGTGGATTGATAAGACATGTTGATGGCCGGTCAGTGGGGCAATTCTGGCGTGAAGAAATATCAAGTCGTTTTAATTTAGACTTTAATATAGGTTTAAATAATGAAGAGGCTTTACGTTGTGCAGAATTTATTGAAACACCAGGTACTCCATCACGCGACGGAATTAAAATAAATACTGAATCACCATTATTTCGAGCCTGGAACCCAATGCCAAAAGAAGAGAATTTTAATTCAAAGAACTGGCTTAAAAAGGAGTTTGCATCTGCAAATGGTCATGGTAACGCCCGCGCTATTGCAAGTTTGTTTGGTGGTTTGGCTAATAGCGGAAGAATTGATGGTAAGCAAATTCTATCAAAAGATATAATTAAATTAGCCATTAGTGAACACTGGAATGAATTAGATCGGATGACTAATCGTCATTTTCGATTTGGCTGTGGGTTTATGTTATCATGTCCTCCATTTCCTTTTGGTGGAAAAAAAGATAATTTTGGTCATACTGGTATTGGAGGTGCTGTTGGGTTTGGAGATCCAGATAAACGTATGGGCTTTAGTTATTGCTGTAATCGTATGGCGCCAATTGCCGATTTAGGGCCTTTCGCTACCCCTATGATAGAAAGTCTATACAGATCAATTTAATTTATTTGTTAAGGAACTCGATTTTGCAATTAAAAGATAAAGTAGTTTTAGTTACTGGTGGTTCATCTGGAATAGGAGCAGAAATTTGTGCTTTGTTTGCTAGTGAAGGTGCTAAAGTTGGTGTAGTGGCTAGTAAAAATAAGGATAAAGCTCAAAATATAGTTAATTTAATAAAAGCAGATGGAGGTTTTGCCGAGCCTTATGTTTGTAATGTTTCTGAAGTTAATGAAATAGATAAATTAGTAACTTCTGTAACACTGAATATTGGGTCTATAGATATATTAATTAATTGTGCTGGGGTATTTTTTCCAACTAAGCTTGGGGATACAGTTGAAAAAGATTATGATGAAATTGTTGATACTTGTTTAAAAGGTACATTCTTTATGTGCAATACTGTTGGGCCAGTTATGGCTAAGCGCGGATCAGGTAAGATAGTGAATTTTGGTTCAGCAGCAGGTATACAAGGTCGAAGCTCCTATATTGTTTATGGGGCGGCTAAAGCGGCTATTATGCAAATGACACGGTCTCTCGCCTGTGAGCTTGCTCCAAACGGTGTTAATGTAAATTGTATATCTCCTGGTAACACTGCAACTCCAATGAACGAGAATGTACGGACCGAAGAATCTTATGCGAATACAAGAGAAATAATTACAGAAAGAGCTCTTAGTGGACGTCCATTTTCAGATCCGAAAGAAATAGCAGCTATGGCATTATTTCTGGTTTCCGATGCAGCAAAGCCTATGCATGGTGAAACTGTTGTTATGGATGAGGGAGCTAACATCGGTTTTTAGAAATAAATATTGTGAAAGGTAAATTATGGAACTGCGAAATAAGGTAGCTTTAATTGTTGGGGGCTCTTCTGGTCTTGGAGAAGCCACTGCTCGTAAATTTTCATCTGAAGGTGCAACATGTGCCGTAGTAGCCAGTAATAATATACGTAAAGCAAATAAAGTTGCTCGGGAGATTAAGCGTAATTCAAAGGGTTATGTTTGCGATATTACTAAGCCTGGACAAGTTAAAAGTTTAGTTGAGAAAGTTTTAATTAACCATAAAAAGATTGATATTTTAGTTAATTCCGCAGGAATTTTTGTCCCTACACCAGCTGGAGATACTAAAAACATCGATATGAACAGTATGATTGATGTTAACCTAAAAGGTACATTGAATACGATTAATGCTGTGGTGCCTCATATGAAGAAACGAAAAAAGGGTAATATTATCAATATGGCATCAGTAGCAGGTGTCAGAGCATTGCCTCTTTATGGTGTTTACTGTGCTTCTAAAGCAGGTGTAGTCATGTTAACTAAGGTGCTGGCTACTGAGTTATCAAGAGATGGAATTCATGTAAATTCAATTTCACCAGGAAATACGGAAACTCCAATGAATGAAACTATTCGTACTGATCCAGAATGGAAGCCCATTCTAGATTTTATGCAAAAATTAACACCTTCTGGAAAAACTTATTCGAGTGCAGAAGAAATTGCCAATACAGCACTTTTCCTTGCATCTCCAAGAACTGGTAATCCTATTTATGGCGCGAACTTTGTTATAGATGAAGGCTTTGCCGCAGGATTATTTGTGGCAGATTAGGAAATATTAATGACTTTATGTAGAATACATAACATAATTGATTACATCGGAGGCAAAAGAGATGGGTGTAAGTTTACAATCAGAAAATAATGAACAGGTTAAGGAAGAAATACCAGTTCTGGATTTGGGCCCTTTTTTTTCTGGCGAAGCAGGAGCTGCTGAAAAACTTGCTGCTGAATTATGTTATGCACAGGAAAATATAGGTTTCTATTTTGTAACAAATCATGGGGTTCCCATGGAT
>PASR01000002.1 GCA_002713365.1 Rhodospirillaceae bacterium | reverse complement strand
ATTTCTAATGCGCGCGCATAAACAGGTAGCATTTTATAGGCAAGACCAGCCATAGTCTCTTGGTATTCAAGTATTATTTTACGAAAATTTGTTAATTCTTGCGGCCATTTATTAAGGCCCCGATGCCTAATATTGGCCACAACCTTTGGATCATCTGGTTGTCTTTCTCTCATAAATGCCCAAGCTTCGTTGAGATCTTTTTTCTTATTATCTGCTATCTTAGACCAACGCAAAACAGTTGCTTTATCTGGTATAAAACCTATGTGATGGTAATCAACTCTGTATTTCATTTTTGTTTCAAGGGGCAGAGAAAAAAGATTTGCAACTTGTTCGAAACTACTATCAATCAAATCCTGCGACACTCCATGGTTTACGATAACATAAAAGCCAAGACTTTCTTGGATCGCCATAAGATCAATCGCAAGCTGCTCTCGAGCTTCAATGTTACCATCAAGATAGCTGCCAACATCTAATATTGGTATTTCTTCCACAGCAATACAACGAGCTACGTAGGGTGTTATGTTAAGATCAGTATTTAAGGCAACAGACATATTTTGGTCTCCTTAATTTTATGTAAAACAGATCGTATAGTTTTAATTATTACCCTTGCTGTAATTGTAATTACCATCTAGGTAACTAACTTGATAATCGTGAAATGCAATAGGATCGTATTTGGGCTGATCCCCAGGAGAAATACATGTGGGTAATGGTTCCGCTATTGTTTCATCATTAGTATTGAAAAAAAAGGTTAACGCATAACGGTCTCTTTTTGGAGGAACCACTCGGTGCGGCGTGGCTATAAAACGACCATTTGTCCAACGATTCATAAATTCCCCGGTATTGACAACAATTCCTCCGCGCAATGGTGATACCTCCATCCACTTTCCAGAAGGAGCCATTACTTCAAGACCAGGGACATCCATCAAAGGTAGGTATGTCATAGAACTATGATCCGCATGAGGGCCTACCGACAAATGACTTTCTTCTAAAAAGCATGGAGGATACCAAGAACAGCGGTTATAAAACTCAGGTAATGTAAATTTATCATCAAAAAAATCTGCTGGCATTTCTAGGGCACATGCGTAAGCCGGCAACATATTTAAAGCCAACTCCGTCATAGAACTTTGGTATTCTAAAAGAACAGCTTTAAAATCTGGAAGTTCCTCAGGCCATTTATTGGTATTGCGATGGCGCATATTGGCTAATACTTTTGCATCACTTGGTAAACGGTCACGCATAAATGCCCAACCCTCATTTACGTCTTTTTTATCGTTTTTATGTGACTCCGATATTTTTACATCATGAGGACGCACAGAACTTGCGCGATCTGGTATATAGCCAATATGGTGATAACCAACTTGATACTTCATTTTGGTTTGTAATGGCAAAGCAAAGAGCTTAGCCACTTGTTCGAAACTATTATCAATTAAATCCTGAGATACGCCATGATTTACAATAACAAAAAAACCTAGGCTTTCTTGTATAGCCCTAAGATCAACCGCTAACTGATCTCGGGCCCCTAAATCACCATTTAGATAACTACCAACATCAATTATCGGTATCTCTTCATCCGCAATTGATTGANCAATNTAAGGCGTTATATCAATATCGCTATTTAAGNCAGCTGGCATTATTTGTTCTCTTGGTTTATTNAAATAAAACCTTATTCTATNAGCTTCCCTTATCTCTAGAGATANTGCCGAAACCAATCAGTTGTTTCTCCAGCTACTACTTCAAAGTAATCAGAATTTGAAAATTCATATACATGGTTATGCCTTGCACCTTTAAGATCTACCAATTTTTTTGGCTCACCACAATTTTCATATGTTTTATATATTTCTTCGGGNGGAACTATTGAATCATACTCTGCAGCAAAAAACAAAACTGGCCTTGGTGATATTCTATCAACGACCCAATCTGGTTTGTATCGAAAACATGCCTCTACACTTTCTATATCCACATGGGTTACATCTTCAGCTCCATGTTCTTCAAATGTCATAACAGGTTTTTCAATTGCGTCGGGGTCATTAGGGTAGATATCATACCTGTAAATCATACTTTTCTCGCCGGTTACAACTCGCCTCTTTGATTCTTCATGAACCATATCACGAAATTTAAACCAGTCATAAGCAGAGCGCACCGAACGAAGCCACCTTTCACCATCATGCACACCAACAGCGGATACAATTACTTTCATTCTACTATCAAAGGCTGCTGCCCAAACAGCATTAGCGGCACCAAAGCTGGACCCATAAACGCCAATTCGATCAGAATTAACTCCGGCAATTGTTTCTAGATAAGTAACCGCGTCATATGCATTTTGGGCTTGCTCAAGTGGACGGTTCCTACCTCTAGGTCCTTCAGCCTCTCCATATCCTACATAGTCAGGAGCTAAAGTAACAAAACCCTCTCTCGCCAGCCTTCTTGGTATATCTATTGTCGCAACATTCTTCCGTCCAGTATACCCAGTTAAGCAAACAACTGCAGGCAGAGGATCGTCTTCACTCTTCCAATGTGAGGGTCTATATAGATGGGCCGTTATTTTGTAACCATCACTATAATAAAATACATCTTCTCTTTTAATATTATTATCCGTCATTAAGTCCCACTAAATCTAGTTTATGTCGCGTCTTTAATTATAAACAATAGACTAAAATTAATTATCTATTAAAAACTAGCCTATTATAATAAATGATCTTTTCATTAAAATGGATAATACAAATGCATAAATTATGGATTGATCTAATTATTCAATTAAACGAGCTTTAAGATCCTGTCGTTGTTTTTCTAATTCCGCCGGCAGTCTTTCACCAAAACTATTAAATAGAGATTCTTGTGCATTAGCTTCTTGCATAGCCGCTTCGGTATCAACGGTCATAATATTAGAAAAAGATTCTGTAGAGAAATCGAGTCCTTCCCAGGTAATATCTTCGTATTTTGGCATAATACCTATTGGCGTATCATCAGCAGGTCCGCGACCATTAACACGATTTACTATCCATTCCAGAACCCTCATGTTTTCACCGAATCCAGGCCATATAAAGTTTCCTTCTGCATCTTTGCGAAACCAGTTTACACGAAAAATTTTAGGGGCATCAGAAAGCTTATTTTCTAGAGACAACCAATGCTTCCAATAATCAGCCATATTATAACCGCAAAATGGGAGCATTGCCATTGGATCGCGACGTATTGCTGCCTGATTATCAGCTGCTGCGGTAGCTTCTGAACCCATAGTAGCAGCCATATAAACGCCATGTTGCCACCCACGTGATTCATAAACTAATGGAAAAGTATTACTTAAACGCCCTCCAAAAATAAAGGCACTTATTGGAACGCCGTTAGGATCATCCCATGCTGGATCAGCACTGGGACATTGTAAAGTCGAACAAGTAAAACGGGCATTAGGATGAGCAGCTAGCTCGTTACTATTAGGGGTCCAGTCATTACCTTTCCAATCAATTAAATGATCTGGTATTTCGCCGCCTTTTCCTTCCCACCAGACATCGCCATCATCTGTGAGAGCAACATTGGTAAAAATTGTATCTTTTTCCATCATTTTCATTGCATTAGGATTTGTCTCCATAGACGTACCCGGGACAACACCGAAATACCCTGCTTCAGGATTGATTGCATAAAGACGGCCATCTTCACCTGGTTTAATCCAAGCAATATCATCTCCTACAGTACTTACGGTCCAACCTTGATATCCATTAGGAGGAATAAGCATGGCCAAATTAGTTTTTCCACATGCGCTAGGAAAAGCAGCGGCAACATAAGTTTTTTCACCTTGAGGAGATTCTAGACCTAAAATCAGCATGTGCTCTGCTAACCAGCCCTCATCACGCGCCATAACCGAAGCAATACGTAATGAAAAGCATTTTTTTCCTAAAAGAGCATTGCCTCCATATCCACTACCATAAGACCAAATAGACCTTTCTTCAGGAAACTGGACTATATATTTAGTTTCGTTACATGGCCAAGGAACATCTTCCTGACCATCTTTTAAAGGTGCGCCGACTGAATGCATACATGGTACAAAGGTTCCTTCGTCACCAAGTACATCTAAAGCGGACTGTCCCATACGTGTCATTACACGCATACTCATTGCTACATAGGGTGAATCAGTTAATTGCACTCCTATATGCGCGATGTGTGAACCTAGTGGCCCCATACTAAAAGGCACCACATACATACGCCTACCACGCATAGCTCCAGAAAATAATTCGTTCATTGTTTGACGCATGATAACTGGACTCATCCAGTTATTAGTTGGGCCAGCCTCTACTTCATTTTCAGAGCATATGAACGTACGGTCTTCAACTCTAGCAACGTCGTTTGGGTCTGAACGTGCAAGAAAACATCCTGGTCGTTTTTCAGGGTTAAGGGGAATTAAAGTACCGGATTCAACCATCTTCAAACTGAGAGACTCGTACTCTTCTTGCGAACCATCGCACCAATGAACGCTATCAGGTTCAGCTAGAGTTACCATATCCTCTACCCAGGATAGTAACTTCTTATTACCAGTACCAACATCTCTAGGTACATCCGGTGTACTCATTTTACATATCCCCCTCGTCGTAATTCGACGATTAAGTACATTTACATCTAGTAAGTTAAATAAAAACCTGTATGAGTAAAGTATTCTAAATAGTTACAAGCCTATTGATCCAGTAAATTAATGTACATGATTATTAAAAGTGCATAATATTTTTCTTATAATTGCAAAAAAGATAAATTTAGAAACCGCGTCCGATCGACGCGGTATAAACAATTTAACCTAAGTTGTATTTTATTTGATAGCTATAAAGTTACTATTTTTAATTTTTTTTGTAGAAAAGAATGCCTAAAAATATAAAGTTTGTCGCCCTACTCGCCTTAATGTCCGGTCTTGCACCTATCTCAATACATATACTACTTCCTATTTTACCGGAAATTGAAAAAGAGTTTATGCGCAGTAGCGGAATTACTCAGCTTTCTTTATCCCTAGGGCTATTTGCCATGGCATTTTCTACAATAGCTTATGGACCGGCTGCTGACAGATTTGGGAGAAAACCAGTATTGTTAACTGGACTGTCTATTTTTGTCGTTGGCAGCTTATTGTGTTTTTGGTCTCCTAATATTGAAATCTTAATATTAGGGCGAGTAATACAAGCAGCGGGAGGCGCTGCTGGCATGGTAATTAGTAGAGCCATAGTTAGAGACGTTTATAGTCGGGAACAATCTGCACAAATCATTGGTTATATGATGTCGATTATAATCTTAGCTCCAATATTTGCTCCAATTGTAGGGGCGTTTATTACCAAACTATATGGCTGGCAAACCGTATTTATCTGCACCACCTTAATAGGAATCATAGCTCTTATTTCTACTTTTCTTGGTTACAGAGAAACAGCTACAATTAAAACTGGAGTAAATTTTTATAACGAAATAACTATCGCATTTCCAGTTCTCATAAAAGATACAAATTTTTTGGCTTATACCGGCTATGCCAGCTTTGGGGTAGGAATGTTTATGGGTTTTGCAGGAGGAATGCCTTTCGTTATGGTTGATTACTATAAACGGCCTCCATCAGACTTTGGTTTTTTTATAATGTTAATCATGACTGGTTTTTTGATAGGCACATTCTTCAGTACAAAGATTACCCCGTTGGTTGGCATAGATAAAATGATTGGTCTGGCAAGTTTTACAAGCTTATTAATTGGCTTATCCATGATCGTAATTATACTAATGGGATTTAAGACCCCTTGGGCTATTTTTGGTCCTGGAGCATTAATGGCTGCCTGTCATGGCTTATCAATGCCTAACGCACAAGCAGGGGGGGTTAGTGTAAAACCATCTATTGCTGGTTCAGCATCAGGACTACTAATATTTATACAAATGTCAGTTGGTGCTTGTTTTGCTCAATTAGCTGGTATGTTACCTTCTAATTCGGCTCTGCCCATATCAATTCTTATTTGTTCTGCAGCTTTTTTAGCATTTGGAAGTTTTACATACCTCATAAAACGTAAACAAAATACTTAAATATAGGTTTATTGGTACGTACTACCAATAGTTGCAATGCGGAGAACGTTAGTATTTCCAGGTGAACCGAATGGAACGCCTGCTGTAATAATTACTTGATTATTTAAGACAGCAAAGCACTCATTAATGGCTATGACAGTTGCGTGTTCTACCATTTCTTGAAAGCTATGCACATCATCAGTAACCACACAATGAACACCCCACGCTAATGCCATTCTTCTAGCAGTATCCTGACTTGGAGTAAGTACCATGATCGGCACATTAGGTCTTTCGCGGGAAGCTCTTAAACCAGTTGACCCTGAGTTAGTATAGCAGATGATTGCTGCAGCATCTATAGTTTCTGCAACTTGTCGTGCGGCAAGAGTTATAGCATCAGCGCTAGTTGTTTCAGGTCTAGTTTCATCTCGTTCTATAATAGAGCGATATTGTGGATCAGATTCCACAGATTTTGCTACCCGATCCATCATACTAACTGCTGCAATAGGATAATTACCAATAGCCGATTCAGCAGAAAGCATGACAGCATCAGCTCCTTCAAAGACAGCAGTAGCCACATCAGAAATCTCAGCCCTGGTCGGACTTGCTGCCTTAATCATTGATTCAAGCATTTGAGTGGCTATAACCACTGGTTTCCCTGCTCTACGAGCAGCTCTAGTGATTGATTTCTGCAATCCTGGAACTTGTTCTATAGGTAATTCTACGCCCAAATCACCACGCGCAACCATAATACCATCACTTACAGATATAATCTCATCAAGATGCTCCATAGCTCGGGGCTTTTCCAGCTTAGCCATAACCCATGCACGGCCCCCAATAATTTTCTTTGTCTCTATTATATCAGCTGCTCGTTGCACAAATGAAAGAGCTACCCAATCCACGCCCAAACCTAAACAGAATTCTAGATCTTTTTTATCTTTTTTTGTTAATGAACTGAGTGGAAGAATAGCGTCGGGAACACTAACGCCTTTATTTGAGGAAAGTACCCCTCCTACTAATACAAGTGTATCGATAATATCTGTCTTTGTGGAAACTACTTTTAAACGAATTTTACCATCGTCAAGTAGTAATAGCATATCTGGCTTTAATGCCTCAAACACCTCCTTATGGGGCAGAGTCGCTCGATTAACATCACCCATAATATTGCTTAGAACTAGTTGAAAATTATTACCCTCTTCAATTACAACATCTTGTTCCATAACCCCAATTCTAAGCTTCGGTCCCTGCAAGTCAGCTAAAATGCCTACAGGTCTTCCTAAATCAAGCTCTACACTACGAATTGCTTTATGGATGGCTTCTACTTCCTCATGTGTCCCATGGCTCATATTCAGCCTAAAAACATCAGCACCAGCCTCAAAGAGTTTTCGAATAGTTTTATCGTTAGAACTAGTAGGGCCAAGAGTGGCCAGTACCTTCACGTTCCTATTTCTTCTCATGCAACCCCATTTAACACTTTTGTCCTATTCTAACAAAGATAAATAAATTTCTGATAAAAAAACTATATTAAATATAGCCAATTAGCTTCCTAAATGATAACGCAACAACTTTATGCTTTAATTTAAAATATAAATGTTACTAATTTATCTATTAATTAGGATGTAGATAAAATTTAATACGGAGATAGTTTATGCGTGAATATGGTATAGGGCAATCAGTACCTAGAGTTGAAGACCGCAGACTACTGACAGGACTTGGTAATTATACTGACGACCACCAAGTGCCGAATGTAGTTTTTATGTCCGTATTAAGATCACCGCATGCAGCTGCAAAAATAAAATCAATTGACACCACTTTAGCTGAAAATATGGACGGCGTATTATCAATTTTAACAGGTGCAGATGTAGAAACGGATGGTTTAGGTAATTTTTCTTGCAGTGTAAAACGCAAACAAGAAAATGGCCAACCTATGCTTGAACCCCCTTACCCTATACTAGCCAATTCAGTAGTGAATATGGTTGGAGCCCCAATAGCTATTATCCTCGCAGAAAAACTAGAACAAGCAATTGATGCTTCAGAAATAATTGAGGTTGACTACGATATTTTGCCAGTCGCAACTGATACTGGCACTGCATTAGAAGACGGGGTAGCTCAAGTTTGGGATGAAGTACGTAATAATGAAAGTTTCTATTTTACTATTGGAGATAAAAACAAAGTAGATGATGTATTTAAGAATGCACCGCATATAGTCGAACTTGATTTTGTAATAAGCCGAGTCTCTGCAAATACAATGGAACCACGGGGTGCTATCGGTTTTTATAACACTAGCAACCAACGATATACCCTATATGCCGGTATGCAATCACCTCACCGTGTTCGTTCAGAATTAGCTAATAACGTCTTATGCATTCCTGAATCACGATTGAGAATTATATCACCAGACATGGGAGGTGGGTTTGGAATGCGTGGAGCTCCATTTGCTGAGCACGCACTCGTTCTTTGGGCATCCCGTAAAATTAGAAGACCCGTCCGTTGGGTAGCAACGCGTTCAGAATCCTTGGCAACCGATTACCATGCAAGAGATAATGTTACTAAAGCAGGTCTTGCTTTAGATAATGAAGGTAATTTTCTAGGTCTGAGAGTTAGCACAAAAGCGAATCTTGGGGGATATCTGAGCTTTGCTGGACCTCATTCTCCTACAAATAATTTAGGCGGCCTATCAGGTGTTTATACTACGCCTCACATTTTTGCTGAAGTAAGAGGCTTATACACACATACCAGTCCAACGACGGCTTATAGAGGAGCAGGAAGGCCAGAAGCGTCCTACGCAGTAGAAAGATTAATTGAAACAGCAGCCCATGATCTAGGTTTCGATCCAATAGAACTAAGACGACGCAACTTAATCTCAGCAAAATCATTTCCGTATGACACGGGTTTTGTTTTCACCTACGATTCTGGTGATTTTGAGGTTGTGATGGATAAAGCAATAAAAGCTATAGATAAAGATGGCTACCAAAAAAGAGTAATGATTTCAAAAGAAAATGGAAAATTACGCGGATTAGGAATTGCTAGCGTAATAGAGATAGCTGGAGGACCTTTGCCTATTCCAAATGAAGAAAGTGCTTCTATTCGTTTTGAAAGTGATGGGGGTGCCTCTGTGGTAATGGGTACACATTCTCATGGACAAGGGCATGAGACCGCTTTCCGTCAAATCGCATCCGAACTTCTTGGTTTAGATTTCAATCAGATAAATATACTTTATGGTGATACGGATATAGCACATCACGGTAAGGGCACATTCGGTTCTCGTTCGATTAGTGTTGGAGGTGCTGCTTTAAAACATGCTGCCGATAAAATCATTACTAAAGCCAAAAGTATTGCTGCACATTTAATGGAAACCGCAGAAGCTGATATAAACTTTGTAGAAGGAAAATTTATTGTTGAAGGAACAGATCGATCTATAAGCATCGTAGATATTGCTAAGGCAGCTTATTTACCAGCAAAACTTCCAAAAGACATGGAAATTGGTCTTGCTGAAAATTCTATAGTTCTACCGCCTGGACCAACGTACCCAAATGGCTGCCATGTCTGTGAAGTTGAAATTGACTGTGAAACTGGTACACCCGAAATCGTAAGTTATGTTGTAGTTGATGATGTTGGTTTAATGTTAAACCCAATGCTGGTTAAAGGGCAAATACATGGCGGTATATCGCAAGGTGCCGGCCAAGCATTAATGGAAGAAATTGTTTATGATGATAAAACTGGACAACTTCTTTCAGGTTCCTTCATGGACTACACTATGCCTAGGGCAGACAACTTTCCATCATTCAATATTATCGGACATGAAGTACCTTCTAAAAATAATCCATTTGGATTCAAAGGTGCTGGTGAAGCTGGCACCGTAGGAGCTCTACCAGCTGTTATGAATGCCATATGTGATGCGCTAAGACCGCTTGGTATTCGTCACATTGATATGCCTGCAACCTCTGAACGTATTTGGAAAGCGATGCAAAATACTACAGATATAAAAAAAGATCCGCATAATTGCAGATCTTAATTTTAAGATAATATTTTGTGTTTCTACTCACGAGATGTAAAGAAATTTGCCAATTTAATTACGTCAGTTGCATCCATCCGACCAAGAGGGCCATCGCTATAGCTTGACACTATAATATTGTTATCTTGTCCTATAATAAATTCTGAGGGTTGTATAATCTGCCTGCGCTCTTCCCACCAGGCCCCTATCTGATCGGCAATATCTCGAGAAACTTCATAACCAACCGGAAAATTTAAATCATTAGCTACTTCTTTAGCATTATCAAAATTATCTATACTTGCGGCAAAAACCTTAACACCAGCTTCATCTAGCTGTTTCTTATTTTCTGCAAAACCGCCTAACTGACGGCGACAATATGGTCACCAATGCCCTCGGTAAAATAGGATAACCCCATACTTAGAATCTAAGCTTTCTGGTAAATTTATAGTACCACCATTAACTAAATTAATCGTCATACTAGGAAATTTATCACCTATTCCAAGTTTATTAGACATAACAATCCCTTTTAAAATTCTTGATTCGATGTAATTCTATAATATTTAAAAAAATTTTACTATAATTAATAATCTAAAGTATTTATAATACTAGTCTATCTGTTTTGGAATTGCGCCAGATTGAATAGCTAAAAGCCGCCAAATACCCTTATCGCGTGTCCATACTGCTAGTAGCCTATTATCAAGACGCAACTCACTGCCCTTATGCTCTGCATGTATTTGGACATGATTAAAAACTAGACCTATATCTCCTGTAATTCTAACAGTCTGGTCATCACGTTTTACTGACTTATATATAGACACTTTATCTCGCAGAGCATTAAGATAAATTTCTTTGGTATCTAAACCTCCAGTTGAGTGTGAATATATTAAGTTCTCATGCAGCAAATCATTAAGCACATGAATATCTGCATTTAACATCGCGTCGTATCGTTTATTTTCGAGCTCCTCAATTTTTGCAACATCAGCTCTGGCCTCATACATATAATTTCTCCACAGATAATATTATGATCACAATGAGTAATTTTATTAACCAAAATCAACTCATGGCTAAGCTATAGCTTTAACTTTTTACAGTAAAGAAACGAATACTCGCCAACCTTATCGCCCTTGAGAAGAATTCATTAATATGACCGGACCTAAACCAGCGATAATAATTATGAGAGCTGCTAGAGCAGCTTCTTCTAATAACTCGTTATTGGCAAACTGATAAACATATGTAGAAAGCGTTTCAAAATTGAAAGGTCGCAAAAGCAGAGTCATAGGTAACTCTTTCATTACATCAACAAATACCAACAGCCCCCCAGCCAATATCGATTTTCGTAATAAATTTGGAACGAGAAATACTAAGCTATTAGAGAAACCTCTTCCCAAAAGAAAACTTGCATTCATTACATTAGGAGATAAACGGTTAACGCCAGAGGTTATTGCCCCATAGCCAATAGCCTGGAACCTAACTATGTAGGCGAATATTAACAAAACAATACTCCCCAATAATATACCTGAAAAGTCTATCCCAAAAAAGTTAAAAGCAATCCATTGTGTAATTGCATCTATACTTCCGGAAAAAGAAACCACTCCTATCGCTAATACAACTCCTGGAAAAGCATAGCCAGTTGCAGATATTGCACTCAAAAGTTTTAAGAAAGGATGTTTCTTGTAAGTTACAACTATCACCATAATTGTAGATAAAACCATTATACAAACTGCGGCTGAAAGAGCTAATAATAATGAATTAATAGCGCTAGAAGTAAGAAGGTTAATTTCTGCAACAGACAAGCCTTTAAGAACAAAATTTATAAGAATTGTTACAGGTATAATAAAGCCTAATATCACTGGCAAACAGCAAATTAGTATAGGTAATATGCAAGTCCAGCCATCTACATGCTTTTTAGCAATGCTATTATTCCTCTGAGTTGTATCGGTAAACCTTTGTCTAGATCTTGCCTTTCTTTCAATATATAGAAGTCCAAGTATAAATATGAATGCTATGCCCGCTATTTGCACAGCTGCAGTGAGGTTATTCATCCCTAACCAGACATTAAATATCCCCAGCGTAAGGGTTTCCACAGCAAAGAACTCCACTGTTCCAAAATCTGAAACCACTTCCATTAGAACTAAAGCTAGACCAGCAAAAATAGCTGGCCGAGCTAAAGGAAGATCTACGGCAAAAGAAAAATTACGGTTATGCACACGCGAAACCTCATAGTAAGAAACTGGGGTTAGACGAAATGCAGTTCGTGCCATTAAATAAATATAAGGATATAAAACGGCAGCCATAACAATAATTGCTCCTCCCATTGACCTAATTTCCGGGAACCAATAATCAGCCGCTGAATTCCATCCAAATATTTTTCTAAGGAACCCCTGTATTGGCCCAGCATACTCGAGCAAATCTGTATATGTATAAGCTATTAAGTAAGAGGGAACCGTTGCAGGAAGAAGTAGTACCCACTCAAAGAACCTATCACCATAGAAATGTAAACGTGCAATAACCCAAGCCGTGCTCAATCCAAATAATAGACTAAGTATACCAACTCCGCCCATGAGTAATAATGTGTTTATAACATAGCGTGGGAAAACAGTTTGTATTAGATGAATCCACAAGCCTTCACTATTACCTGTAGCAAGATAAAACATAGAAACAAAAGGACCTATAAGCAACAAGCCACATAATAAGGTGACCAGCGACCAAAAGCTAATTTGTTTACTAGATCTAAATAATTTTTTCAGACAACTGTTTCTTACCATCCTACCCGATCGATAATTCGCTGAGCGCTAGGTGTCAACGCCGCGATTGAAGAAATCGGTAAATTATCTTCTTTAAATGTTCCCCATGACCTAACCTCTTCAGAGGGTAAAACAGATGAATTAACAGGAAATTCATAGTTAATTTTTCCATATAGATCTTGGGCAGTACTTTCAGTTAGAAACTCAAGTAACTGTACCGCCATTTCTTTGTTTTTCGAATGAATGGCGACCCCTCCACCAGAGATATTTATATGATTACCACGATCATTTTTATTTGTAAAAACAATCTGAATAGAATTAGCCCAATCACGTTGTACTGGCACCTTAGAATTTTTTAACTTGCCAAAATAATAACTATTTATTATGGCAATATCGCATACTCCTTCATAGATAGCTTTTACTTGCGCCCGATCGTTGCCTTGAGGTCTACGAGCAAAATTAGATACTAATTTACGCGCCCATATTTCTGCTTTTTCTTCACCATGCGCAGCAATCATTGAGGCTAGCAAAGCACGATTGTAAACATGACTACCTGGCCGGCTACAAATCCGCCCCTTCCATTTTGATTCAGCTAAGTCCTCTATACGTTTAATTTCATTAACACCAA
The DNA here is from genome assembly GCA_002713365.1 of Rhodospirillaceae bacterium. Lineage (GTDB taxonomy): Bacteria > Pseudomonadota > Alphaproteobacteria > UBA6615 > UBA6615 > UBA6615. The sequence goes on along the minus strand of PASR01000002.1, from coordinate 58,715 downwards.
CTCGGTCTTTAGATATTGCAATAATTCTTGCACGTTTTGACAAGCCAAACCAACGATTATTCTTATCACGCAAATGTGCTGGAATATTTTTACTTAATTTTTCTGATAGAACTTGAGCAAATAAGTTTTTGTCGGCATAAGCATAAAGTCTTCCAATATCCACGGTTAAAACTACATCAGCCGGACTTCGTGATCCTTCAGCCAGAAGACGCTGAACCAGTCCTTTAGAGGCAAAAACGACATTTATTTTAGTGCCCGTTTGCTTCTCGAATTCTTTTAAAAATGGATTTATCAGAAATGGTTGCCTATGAGAATAAACATTAAGTTCTGTGGCATTAGAGATTTCGGTATTAAATTGTAGTCCGATCATTACAATTACAGCAGTTAGACCACTTCTAATAAATTGATATATACTAAACCGCATTTCTAATATCTTTCTTCTTTGATAGTTGGCTACCTAATCGTAAACCTGCAAAACTAAGCATCGATTCCTTAAAAGGCAGTATATAAATATTTAGTAATCTATGAGTCTCAGGATTTAATTTCTTATTTAAGCCAAAAACTAAATTCATGTTTTTTTCAGACAAAAACAAAGTACCAAACATTAGATCCCAGATAGCTAGAGCAGCCCCAAAGTTTCTTCCATGATGCGAGGAATTAATTGAATGATGTATCTGATGCTGAGCTGGTGATATTATTAATTTTTCTAAGATCTTCCCATAACTGATTTGTACATGCGAATGACGAAGATTGGCACCAGTAATATTGAATAAAAAAAGAAAAATATTAACCCCATAAATTGATATTAAATCAATTTTATCGCCACATAAATAAACAAATAGCGATATTGATGTAGCCTGAACAAAAATTCCTCTAAATGAAAAAATAATCGCTTCCAAAGGATGGGTTCGATATACCGTAATCGGGGTCAATACTTCAGCTGAATGATGAACTTTATGAAAAGACCATAAACAGGGAATACGGTGCATCATACTATGAGTAAAGTATTTAGAAAAATCATCCAATAAAAACAAAAATATTGTGTATAGTATAGAAACAATTAAAATTGGAAGCGGCGATAGGAAGGCAGACCCAGACGGAAACAATTCATGCAGTAAAAAGAAAAGATAAGTTGTAAATGCGACTTTGCTAATTAAAAATGGTGCAGCTAGCAATAAAAAGCCATGATTAATTAACATTATTTGGTAATCAGCTTTTGCTGATAATGACAGTAAAATATTTCTGCTAAATAGTTTTCGTATCGTATTTGAAATCCCACATCGCCATTTAGCTCCTTGCAAGCAAACACTCCAAAAAAGTGCAATTAAAATAGCAGTACCTATATATCCTATAGAAACTCTCTTCTGAGGGTTAGTAAATGATATAATAAGTTTTTGAATATAATCATCAAAAAACCAGTCAATCATAATAAGTGGAACTCAATCTTAACATAAAGTATTTGGCCACCCAATTCTATGGATGACCAAATACTTTATTTTTCTAATCATTTTCAGCTGAAGCACCATCTCCCAATTTTTTCAGCATTTCAGCCATACCAGCAAGTTGATCATTTTTTCGTGCCTTAACATCAAACTTATCGACCATTAGTTTTTGTACTTTAAGCATGTGGACCATGTACTCTTCTATACCTGATGACTCACCTTTTACGTAGTTTCCTTTACTATCAATATCAACTACCTGGCTAGAGTTTGGTAAAACAGGTCCAAAACCGATTAGACGGTTAAGTTTAACGGCGGTCTCTCCCAGCTGAACACGTCCAGTCTGCAATGATAGACTAAAACCTTTTAGCTCACCCCAGTGCTTAATATATTTTTTCTCGTATTTATCAGAACCCTTTTCAGTGGCCATAGTTTCATTTATTTTTTTCAAGTCTTTATAAACCGAGCCTGCATATTTAAATACAGATTCAGCCAAAGTTTTTTGCCAATTCGATTCAATTATGGCGGCGTAATCTCTCAGTTTATTACGTTGCGCATCAGTCAGTACGGCTCCATCAGCATTCGTTATCACACGACGGCCATTAAGAAATGCATGCCCAATATTTTTAGCATATGATGTTTTCTTAGATTTATCATAACCAGCAGCATAGTAAGCAGGTGCAAACATCATTTCCTTATATAAATCGACCTTACCATCACCATTGTGGTCTGCAGCTTCAAAACCTTCGGGCTTCTGTTTAGCTATAGAATAGAGCTGACCTGGAGATAAAGAAAGTCCATGCGCAGGCATTCCAAAATAGCCAAACGCTTCATCCCAACTATGCTCCTTACCTGTGTAAGCAGCACCTTTTTTATAAGGTTTGTTATTAGGTTTTTTATTAGCCGAAAGCTTCTCATCAAGGTAATTATCTACAGCCTGATTATAGAAAACTGCTCCCATTATAAATTTGGATATTAATTGTGGGTAGTTATATCCATTTCTATTATCAACACCCTTTTTAGCTGAAGATGCTTTATCAATCCAAAATGTAATTAATTCAGGCCCTGTCATATTATTAGGCATACCAGAGATAGTGCCTTTATAAGTTTTACCCGATAAATTCTTCTTTTTACTAATCTGATCGACATTAGTCTGCTTTACTATAAACGATCCCTTAGTTTTGGGAGCAATTATCTCACGATTAGGAGTCTTCTCACCATAATAACTCATCATCTTTGCTTTGAGTTCAGGGTTGGCACTACCATTTCCTTTACCCGCTAATTTTTTTAGTGAATCATGGAGAACATGTCTCGCTATCTGACCTGTATAAGAAACAGAACTAGATTTAGATCCCTTATAATCTTTTAATGTAACTGGGAAGTCACCATAAAGAGTATCTCCTGCATTCACATTAAGGGATAGCATAGACACCCCTATAATAAATGCACCTGACGCTAATAAATTATTCACCCAACCTTTACTCACTATTGCCTCCTAAATTATACTTAATATCCAAAATATTTTTTCAATAATCATAAAAAAATTTGTTCTTTAATAGTTCGATCCGTTAAATACAGTTAGTTCGATTAACTACTTTTTAATGAGAATAGTAATCAACGTCAATGATAATGATTATCATTATTGATAAATGGGGCAAGAGATTATTTAATGTACAACTTATTTTATTTTTTATTTGTTATATTTCAGTGACTTAATAGATATTAATAAGTAAACAATTTAAATACAAATGTATAATTTATTTTGACCATTTAGCATTGTAATTGAACATAAAATATATGAGAATGATTTTTAATTACAAACACTAGTATTTAATCGGTAATATCTAAATCAAAATGAACTTATAGAACTGACTATTACTCACTGTTTTCTAAAAATATTTATCAGTTACGGACCCTATAGAATCAAATATGTTAAAACTAGAAAATATAAATCTAGCACTCGAAGAAACTAAAATTATTCGAAATATATCCTTTGATGTTACAGAAGGAGAACTATTGTGCTTGCTCGGTCCTTCAGGTTGCGGGAAAACAACCACCTTACGTTTGATAGCAGGTCTAGAAGCGCCTGATTCAGGAACGGTATCGATTAACGGAACTAATGTGTCCACAAACTCATTTGTTATTCCTCCATATAAACGTGATATAGGCTTTCTTTTTCAAGATTTTGCCCTTTTCCCTCATCTTACTGTAAGGAATAACATTGCTTATGGCCTTAAGCATTTACGTAAAACTGAGGCTCAAATAAGAACGACAGAAATGCTAACGCAAATTCGGCTAGAAGATCATTCTGACAAATACCCACATATGTTATCTGGTGGAGAACAACAAAGAGTTGCATTAGCCAGAGCTCTAGCTCCTGAACCACGCCTGCTTTTAATGGATGAACCCTTCTCAGGACTGGATACTTCTTTAAGAGAAAAAATCCGTGAAGAAACTCTACAGATACTAAAAGAGCGCGGCGTAACAACCGTTTTAGTAACGCATGATCCCGAAGAAGCAATGCTGATTGCTGACCAAATTGTTCTAATGAATGAAGGAAATATTGTTCAAAGTGGTACACCTGGTGATATATATGAGCGACCTACTAATATTTTTTCTGCAGAGTTTTTTGGAAATATTAATAAGGTGGATGGAGAAGTTAAAGGTGCTAATATATCTACAGACATTGGAACCTTCTCAAATAAAAACTTTCCAACTGGTTCTAAAGTTGACGTTTTAATACGGCAAGATGGCATAAGAATTTCTCCAGAAATAGAAAATTCTTCTTTCAGTGGTAATCTAAGAGTCTGTGACGTTAGATATTCAGGAGACTCTAGTTTAGTTCGCATAGGGATTGGAAATTGGCCTGAACCCCACACACATATTATAACTAGGGAACTAGGAAGAGTTTTATTAGAAGAAGGTAAGCCAATAAATTTAGAAATTGATCACGATCGGGCTTTTATTTTTAAAAAATAATAAAAATTCCTCAAATAAATAATATATTCTAATATTATGCTAATTATTTAATATTAAGAACACCCATTTAATAACCCATCAGGTGTCGTAAGACGTATTTATGATAATAAGTCTACATTTTTCATTAAATTAACTGTTCATATGAATATAGATAATTAAATCTTTCTCTATATTCTTTTACACTTATAAATACTCTAGCATGAAGGTATATCCGCATGCTCTACTTACTTTAAAAATGGTTACATAAAGAGATATAAATGATTCAAAATCATATTAAAAAAGAATATAATTTTGTTAAAAATCCCGGAAGCATCTCTAAGCTTGCCAATCAAATTCGAAATATAGAGGCTTGTCCAGTACAACTAGTTGAAAACTATATTAAGAGAATTTCAATTGCTGATTCATCAGTAAATGCTTGGGTATCAGTAGATGCTCAAGGAGCATTAGAGACTGCGGAGTGCCTTAAAAAAGAAGCTTCGAAAGGTATAATTCGGGGTCCTTTGCATGGTATTCCAATAGGAATAAAGGATATTATAGATGTGGCAGGGTGGCCAACAAAATGTAATAGCCCCACTCGAAGTAACATAGCCCCTGCAAACGCAGATGCTGAAATAGTATCTATTCTAAAATCTAAAGGGGCAATTATTATAGGAAAATGTCATACTACTGAATTTGCCTATTTTAATCCCTCACCTGCTTGTAACCCGCATAATATTAAGCACACACCTGGGGGGTCTAGCAGTGGGCCAGCAGCAGCAGTTGCTTCATGAACAGTACCTGGTTCAATTGGAACTCAAACCATTGCTTCAGTAAATAGACCCGCAGCTTATTGCGGCATAGGCGCATTTAAACCAAGCATTGGAGTAGGGGCAAACTATGGCGTCACTCCATTATCTCCTATGTTTGATACCGTTGGGTTTTATGGCTGGTCGGTGGCTGATGCAGTTGCTCTATTTGAAGCAACTCAGAAAATTACCATTAAAAAAGATTCTCATAAAAACGAGCAATCAGTTCGCTTAGTAATTTTAGAAGATAATTTTTTTGACCAAACTAACCCCGAAATTTTATCAGCTCGTGACATCATTGCAGAAAAACTAAGTTCTTCTGGATATAATGTGAGTTATCTTAAGTCCCCTATCTCATTAGAGACATTAAGCCAAACACAAATGCTTATGGTAGAATTTGAGCTATCACGTATTCATGCTAATTTATTAGAATTTGACGTTGAAGAAGTTAGCGAAAAGCTTCGCGAGGCTATAAGTCGTGGTGGTAATTTTACAGAAAATGATTATCTATTAGCACGCAACCAAATGGAAAAAACTCGAGAATTGTTTTTTTCAAACTTCAATACAACAGATATTTTTCTTATTCCAACGACGCCTGATACTGCACCAGAAGGACTTAAATGGACAGGTGATCCAAGGTTTATTGCTCCCTGGACAGCTTTAGGTGGTCCGATTATTTCACTACCTGGCGGAAAAGATCAATCAGGCATGCCTATAGGGTTCATGCTTGCTGGGTTTCCTGGTGATGACATAAATTTTGGTAGAGTTTCATGCCAACTAGAAGAAAAATTAATCAATTCATAAAATCTATTTCATATATTTATCTAGAGCTTTAGATACCTTTATCTTCTCCGTGCACATGATATGCAATGTCCCTAGAAGGTGGTCTTCCCATAATATCTACGTTAGTAGGTAGCCAAGCACAAACATTCGCTCCAGGAGCCCATACCGTTTTACAACTTCCGGGCACGAAAAACTCTACAAAAATAAATTCCTCGGAACCATTATTGTAAAATGAATGAGATTCTTTATCAAAATTATAGAGAACATCCCCGGCGGATAAATCACATGGTGCTCCTGCTAATAAGGCTGTACCAGACCCTTTAAGTACGTATTGGAAATGTTCTGCGCCTTCATGATGGTGTTCGGGAGCCTCGGTACCTTCGGGATACCTAATCATCTCTCCGCGATATGCCTCAGTACCTGTCAATGTACGCGTAGCCATATATATACGTGTTCGTTCATCATGTTCAGATTTTAAAACTGGTTCATTAGACCAATCAGTAGTTTGTAATATGCTGGGGGTATTATTTATTTGACTATCAAAACGTCGAGCATTAGGTACGATGGCAACTAATAATCTAGTACAGTCCTCGACAGCCCTAAATTCTCCTTCATAACCTACAGGCATATAAGTTACGCCATGCGGTTCCAATTCTACTTCATAGTTTGTTAATACCCCCGAACCATCAAGGATTTGCAACCAACCAAACGAACCTTCATCTAGTGATAATTTGTATATCGACCCCTTAGTAAATTCTATCAGATTTAAAAGCACATGATCCGAACCTGTGTTTTTAGGAGATAGCAATGACTGGGTAGTCACTCCTTTCTCGATCTCGATACATTCTATTTCTGATCCTCTAACAACAATTGGCATATTAACCTTCCAAAATTACTTTTTTTCATTTATTAGCGTAATATTTATACATAGTTTTATTTATAAAGGTCCAAATGATGGCGGAGATACTCGACGTTTAGAGGCCTCTTCATAGGAAGACGCAACCCGCAACAATGTATCTTCTTTACCAGGTTCAGCTCTAAAGACTAATGAGAACGGCAATCCTGGTTCAATAGCTTCAGTGGCTACATCAGTCGCAGCAGATACATAACTTTTTGCATCATCGCTTAGTTTAAATACTGGGTCAAAAGCAGTTTTAACATAACCTGCTGGTATTAATACTTCTGTTAAACCAGCATTTGGTCCGTTAAATGTTTCCGGCCTAAGGTTATGCATAATATCATATTGAGCTGGACCTCCAATAATTCCTGGTGGCCAAGGCGTGTGAAGCCGAACAAGACAATCAAGATGATTCTCAAGAATTACCATCATATCAACACGACGGAGTAACTCACGTAACATTATTCTCTCATTAACTCCTTGACGTGAACCGTGCGGGTTACGAGGATCATCTACCTCTTCCCAGTTTTTGAATGAAGCTCTTTGATCATCGCCCCAAAATTTAGACCGTTTATTAAGCTCGTTAAAATCTACTAATGATTCTGTAAAACCAAGTGCTTTCCAATCAGCAGCACGACGAGTCAAGTATTGGGGTATATGAAATCGGAAGGCCATTGCCATTTCTTGCTGTTGAATTGTACCTATATCCAGGTTTTCTGGAGGTGATATAATACCTTCTGACATTTTAATCATATAATCTATGGGCTTCATTTTACCCGTACCAAAAAACTTACCAGGCATAAATTCAGTGGATACAATTGACGATGCAAAGTCTTTAAATATTGGTTGATCATCAGCTCCTAGACGAAAAAGTAAATCTGGCATAAATACAGGAACCAGACGCGCTAAGGCACGCCTAAAGTCAGTTTCCATAGTCTCTACATCTGGATCAGCTTCCCATAGAGGGTCAGTTGACTCTACCAACGTCGCTCCTAAATGCTCTCCTATCACTGTCTTTATTTCTTCTTTAACGGCATTAATTATAGGCTCTTCTGTTTTAGAGCCCTTAGGATAGACCATTGACTCACGTATGATACCAATTCTCATGTTTTTAAGAGCACCTGGTTTTCCATGCATTCTAGCATGCTCTGCATAAGTCGAATTTAAAACTGAGGACCTAGGTATGGTTGTAAAGGGATCTCTTGGGTCATAGTATCCCTCATCTGCATCTTTGAGTGCATCTAGAATCTTAGCACAATCTGATATTTTTCGACAGTGAATACCGCTACGATCACAATATATATCGGCACCAATTGCACCGCCATCAAACCCTAACATAGACTTATGAGGTAATATTAATGCAACCGAATTATGATTGGATGGACCACGGCAAGAAGCCCTTGTCTCTTCACCTAAACTGGCCATAACGAGATTACAACTTACAGATACAGCTGAACCCGAACTAGATCCCAGAGATGCTGCACGGGTAGTATCGTATGAGTTTGAGGGGTTTCCTCCCCATGTACTCCGCTGATAACCAAGTGTAGAAGGTAAAACCTTATCTGGTATGTGAGTACCATTCCCAGGATCACCAGCTCTGCCATTATATTCAGTATTTACGGCTTTGGCATAAATGATAGCCCCTTTATCTCTTAGCTGCTCTACTAGTATGTGGTCACGAGCAGGAAAATCTATATCATACGCTGCATCGCCTCCGCCGGTAGAACGCATATCCTTTGTATCAAAAGGATCTTTGAATGAGAATGTAACACCATACATTGGCATTTTTTCTAGATCTGGATCATTTCCATATTCTTTGTCGAGTTCGGCGGCACGCTCTAAAGCATCAGGTAATTGACGAAACATTTCACAAACAGGCGGAGCACCAACCGGTAACGGTCCTTTAGAAGGGTGCAAATCATAATCACCACGACATGTAACCGAACGCTCTCCCCTAATGTTTAGTGTAGCTAATGCATTAACTTGGCCTGCATCTGACATCCCAACAATCATACCAAATTGTTGATCCACTTCAGGGTCTGATGCTGTTGGTTCCATTCTACCAAACTCTAAAGGAGGACCTTTATATTTATCCAGGTCAGGTAATAAATCGCTTGCTGCGACAGTTTGAGTAGGAAAATTAAGTGTTTTCTCGGCTCTTATTGCTCCCTGTGATTCAGTTACAGGTTCCCCTTTTTCCGTTACTAGCATACTGGCAACACCATTATATGCCTTAGCTCTTGCTATATATGCCTTAACTATTTCAACACAATTTATTTGACCCGATTTAATCGCCTCATGCATTTCGTCTATCGTTGCCTCTTCAATCTGAAAAGAACCAACTTGCGATTTTTCACTCATTAATTGCTACCTCTATTATTTTGTTCTAACTATTTTATTGAATCTATAATTCATTAATTTAAACTTATTATCTTAAATAAAACTACATTAATAAAATTACACTAAAAATAATCTGACATTAATGCTTAATATATAACCATAAGCATTTATGATTTGTGTATTTAAAACTAAAAATATTTATTACTTGGTCTCGGTAAACCAAGATTCTCTCTCAGAGTTTTTCCTAAATATTTACTGCGGAAAAGTCCTCGACGCTGCAGTTCGGGAACGACTAAATCACAAAAATCCTCTAATCCACTCGGCAAATGCGAAAACATAATTGTAAACCCATCACTGCCCTTTGATTCAAACCACTCCTGCATCTCATCAACTATAGAATTTGGTGTGCCGACCATTGCTGCCCCCGAATAACCACCTAATCTTTGAGCTAACTGACGTACAGTTAAGTTTTCTTTCTTAGCTAATGCAATAGCCCTACTACGACCGCTTTTACTAGCATTACTTTCTGGTATTTCTGGAAGTGGTTTGTCCAGTTCAAACCTTGAAGCATCACTTCCAATGGCAATAGATAATGATGCTATAGCACTATCAACGTGAACTAAACTATCTAGTTTAGCTCTTTTCATTTTTGCTTCTTCAATTGTGTCACCAATCACAACAAAACAAGCCGGAAGTATTTTTATCTCGTCCGGATTACGACCAAACTACTTGGCTCTTGTCTTAACATCTAAGTAAAATGCGCGAGCGGCGATTAAATCAGAGTGCGACGTGAATACCGCTTCAGCAGTTTCGGCAGCGAGTTGACGACCAGCATCAGATGAACCAGCCTGAACAATTAGAGGCCAACCCTGCACAGGACGTGCAATATTTAAAGGCCCACGAACCGAGAAGTATTTACCTTTATGATCTAGTATATTTAATTTTTTGGGATCAAAATATTCTCCGGTTTCTTTGTTTTTTATAAATGCTTCTTCATCCCAACTATCCCACAAACCGGTAACCACATCGTAAAACTCTCTAGCGCGAGCATAGCGGTCTCCGTGCTCAAGAGCCTCTTCAAGACCAAAATTTAATGAAGCATTTGGGTTTGAGGTCGTAACAATATTCCATCCTGCTCTTCCTCCACTAATATGATCCAAAGAAGCAAATCGACGTGCAACATGGTATGGCTCATCATAAGTAGTCGACCCTGTGGCCACTAAACCAATATTCTTTGTTACACTTGCTAAAGCAGAAAGCAATGTAAAAGGCTCAAAAGAAGTTGGTGTCGCACTTCTTTTAAGTGCATCAAGAGGCATATTAAGTACTGCCAAGTGATCAGCCATAAAAAAAGCATCAAATTTTGCTTTTTCTAATCGCTGTGCAAATTTTTTAATGTGTTCAAAATTAAAATTCGCATCTGCATAAGAATTAGGGTAACGCCAACCACCTGTGTGAATTGTAGCTGGCCTCATAAATGCACCCAAGTGAAGTTGACGTTTTCTAACCATTCATATCAAAGCCTTTAAAAGTAAATCTATTGCACCTTATTCAATTGTACTTGATTGTCCTTCGACTGTCATATCTAGCATTAATATACTTTTTCAAAGTTATAGTGCTATTATAAGCTTTATGAGTTCAAGCATAAGAAAAACTAGAAACCTTATTGATATTGGAAGCTTTTGGATGGCCATAGGGCATAGACCATCTGGAACAACTGTAGTAACTGCAGTTGGTTCTAATGGACCAGCTGGCCTCTTAGCTCTATCAACTACGCATGTTACAGCCGATCCACCAACTATGCTTGTATCAATTGATAAAAAAACGACAGCACTAGAAACAGTTAAAGAATCGAATCATTTCGCAATAAATATCTTACCGGTAGGAACAGAAAACTTAGCTAACTCTTTTTCGGGAAAAGGAAAGTTAAAAGGCTCGGATCGATTTGATCCTAAATTATGGACAAAAATGACTACCGGAGCACCTATATACAACAACTCCGTTGTTGTTATGGATTGTGAATTAGAAGAAGTAATTGAGAGGAACAATACTTCTATCGTGATTGGAAGAGTGGTTGATTTACTGATAAACCAAGATAATAAGCCCTTACTATTCTACAAAGGTAAATATATTCCATTTAAAACCTAAAATACAAAATATATGTTTTTAAGCGTATCGCAATAACCTTCATTTTTGACTAATTATTTACTCGATTTCCAAAAAGCATAGTAATATTTATACGCCGATTCTCATAACCAGTCTTGAATGCTATATTATCTGTTTTATGAATAAGATTAGAATTAAATAGCACCATTCTATTTTCAGCATATGGAACTTTTATATTTCCACTCTGGTTCTGGTTAAGGAATTTCTTGATCTGCTCTTCATCTCTATTAAAGCTGTTAAAATTCCAGTCTAATGGAGCTTCCGCCTTGTGAATGATTATACCACCTGACTTAGGGTTCGTATTTGCAACATCGGGAGTAATCCAAAAATTCACATTCACCGCAGCAATATCAGCGTGATTATTAATACCTTTAAGCTGACTATCATATTTATAAGCCCACATTTGTACTAGTGGATGATCTTTTATTATTTTTGGGAATACTTTCCTTAACTCTTCAGCAATCTGCAGAAGCAACGGACACGCCACACCATCTGTATACATTGCTCCTAGGTAACCGCCCGAATAACTAAAATCATACCATATAGTGCTCTCCATAAAGTATTGTCTTAGTTTCTTAAGAGCTAAAGCATTCAAAAAGTTGTCAAAAAAAGCTATGCCAGGTTTATTTTCAAAATAATTTTTGGTAATTGCAACTGCATCTAAATTTTTGTTTAAAGCTCCGCCTGATATTTCAGGTGCATAAGCAATATGCACCGAACGGTTATAACTATCAGCTATACGTTCTCTTTGTGATTTTGAAAGAAGAACCCATTCTGCATCGTTAGCAGGCCAGGTAATTTCTTTATCCAGTTTAGAGTAAATGTCTACAAGGTTTTCAAACCTCACATCTCCTTTATAGGTAGACTTTAAAAATTGAAACTGTTCTATATCATGCTTAATCTTGGATTTACTGATATATTTGAATTGCGGTAAGTCCAGGTTATCTACATATTTACCTCTAGCAAGGTCTAACCGTTTCGAAAAAAACGAAAGAGATAATTCTTTTTTTCCAATAATATTCAAAAGTATGGCGTAATTACCAATCACACCAATATTATTAGGATCAATCGACAAGGCCTTTTTATAACTATCTTCTGCTTCTTCATATTGTCTAAGGTCAGATAAAATGGCACCATAATTATTAAGAGAATTTATATTTTCGGGGTTAATATTTATAGCTTTTTGTATATATTTAAGAGCAGTTTCGAGTTCACCTTCCTCTTTGAATAGTACACCCATATTTGTGTAGGCTTCTATGCATAGTGGATCCAAAGCAATAGCTTTCTCATAATCAACAACAGCGTCTTCATATTGATACATTTTAAATTTAGCGTTACCTAGGTTGTTGAAAGCAATAGAGTGATTTGGATCTATGTTTGTAGCTAGAGAAAAACATTCACTTGCTTCCTCAAATCTGTTCAGGTCCATTAGGACTGTCCCCAAATTAAGGTGCGCGTCAACATAATTGGGATTAGACTCAATTGCTTTTTTAATCTGATTAATAGCTGAAATTGAATTGCCCGATTGATGAAGAATTACTCCATTTAAGTTCAACGCTACCGGTTGATTAGGTAATTTATCTAAAATTAACCTATAAATATTATTGGCTTCAGACAAACGTCCGGCTCTATGATGATCTACAGCCATATCCAAAGCTTCTTGTATTGTAAATTCTTTATCAGGTTTTTCCATGTAACACCTGATTTAAATAAAAATATATGGGCTATAGCTGTAAACTCTTACTATCCAGGATTATTTAATTACATCTCAATTTATAGTATCATTCCAATTAGACTGACTAGATTATGATTATTAGAAGATGAATAACTTATTATATAGCTGTTTAAATTCTATTCACAGGTATGGTAGTTTAGATAACAATCCTTAATCTTCCATGTGCCTATCTTGTCCCGCTTGCACCCTATAATACTTACAATCGCAACCTGGTGCTGAATGCATATTATGAGACTCGCCAGCACTAAAATATATTATATCTCCTGGTCCAACATTCTTTTTATTTCCATGAGAGTCTGTAGCCACTCCTTTTCCTTCTAGAACGTAATAAATTTCTGCAGCATTTGGATGATAGTGTGGTTTTTCTCTAACCTGACCATCTCTAAATGATGCAACCGACACGGAACAACTCTCATCATTTATTATTTTGGTTCTAACATACCCATCTTCTGCTATTTCTGATGTATTTTTTGAAGGATTTTCATCAGAGTATTTTCCGGTTTCAAACGCATTAAAAATCTGCATATCTAATGTTCCATTTTTAGTTATAAAAATTACTTTTATTTTAAAATATTTGATGCAAGTTTTTCAGCTAACATTATAGTTGGTATATTAGTATTAGCCCTCGGTATATCAGGCATTATAGAAGCATCGATAACTCTTAAGCCTTTAATCCCACGAACTCTTGCAGAACTATCAACTACCACCATAGGATCAGTAAATGTTCCCATCCGACAGGTACCAACATGGTGCGCCATACCTGTAACACTTTCTGAAACAAATTCATTTAAACGTTCTTCATCAGCAATAAGAGTAGCTATATCTAGGTTGGGTTTTGAAAGAGAGCCTACTATTGGTCGACCCGCTTTAGGGACAATATCAAGAAGTTTGGCCAGTATTTTAGCTCTTAAAGAATTAAAGGCAGTCACATCATTTAACTGCCTCATACGATGAGCATGCACGACCGGAAATGCATGATGCCATAGCCCACTTACTTGTTCAGATAATAAAATTTCTGCCGCTTGTCGAACCGCTTCTTTTAAACGAATTCGGTCACGATCATCAGATTGAAAATTAAATTCAATTAATGGTCTGATATTCTTATCAGCATTCCGTAAAGTAACTCTACCCCTAGATGCAGGCTTAATTACTGCTGGAGTTAATGAACTAAGCCTTCGTCCCAATTCGTGCCATCCAGTCATGCCCACTAGAGATATATACATATCGCTAAGCGGACAATTTTTAAGGCCTGAGGAATAGCGAAGTGTTGCCATCGTATGGAGTCTATTACCATATTTGTGGTTTGCGTTAGATCGTGTATGAACAACCAAGTACGTAATCTGGTGATTTTGTAAATTAGAGCCCACGCCGGGCACATCAGCAATAACGTCAATATCTAATTTACGCAGATCATCAATAGGACCTATACCAGAACGTAATAACATTGTCGGCGATTGCAAAGCACCAGCTGATAAAATAACTTCTTGTCCGTAAATTCTTTCATTCTTGCCATTAATATTAACAATGACCCCGGTAACTTTTTGTTGATTTTCTAGATCATCAAAAAATAAAGAGCTTACCTTGGCTCCTGTTATAATTTTTAAATTAGGTCTTTGTCTTACTGATGCATCAAGATAGCAGATAGCACTTGAAGCACGTTTTGATATAAATTTACTGGTAGGTAAAACACCAAAGCCATCTCTAAAATCAGCATTAAAGTCATCAATGATAGAAATCTGATGATTTTTACAAAATTCACTAATAGCATTCATTAGCGGAGGCCATTGTGATTGTTCCAACCTTCTAATAGGAACAGGTCCTTCCTGACCATGTAGATCACCATCAAAGTCATTATCTCTTTCTAGTTTACGAAAATAAGGTAAAACATCACTCCAACTCCACCCTATTGCTCCCCGCTCTTCCCAACCATTATAATCATCTGGCGTTCCCCGTAACGCCACCATACCCATCAGTGATGATCCACCGCCTAAAATTCTTGCTTGTCGTAAAGGTAGATCTAAAGAATTTCCACATTCACGCATATGAGCAGTTAGATTTGACCAAGCATAATCGGGATTATAATATGATACCGGATAGGTATCCAAAACATCACTTGGTTCGACACCTGGGGCAGTATCTCTTCCAGCCTCCAATAAAAGTACGGAATTTTTTGAAAAAGCTGATAATCTATTAGCTAAGACACATCCGGCAGAGCCTCCGCCTATAATAATATAATTAAACATTTTTATATACGATCTTTAGACAAATAGATTTATTCTAATACTGATATTAACAAACTATGCTGATAGCATCTGCTCCAGTCGCTTACGAATTAAATAATCTGCTTCCAGCATAATTTGATTGATCAATTCTTTGAATGACGGAATGTCATTTATGAGACCAGCAACCATACCGCATGACCAGGCTCCAGAATCTACTTTTCCTTCCAACATTACTCGGGGATAGACGCCCGCAACCTCATCTATAATGTCATCGATTTTTATATCTTGGCCTAGCTCTTTCTCTTTGGCCAGAACGAGGTCAACTGTAGGATTTTTCAGAACTCTTTCTGTGTTTCGCAAAGGACGCATGATGAGTCTGGTATCCAACTCGGTCGCAGCAACAATTGCCTCTTTAACTCTTTCGTGAATTGGAGCTTCCTTTGTCGCCATAAACCGTGTTCCCATATTCATACCATCTGCACCCATAGCCAGAGATGCAACTAATGACCTAGCATCGGCCATTCCTCCAGAGGCAACAAACGGAATTTCTAATTCATCAGCAGCTCTTGGAAGTAGGATCATGTTAGGAATATCGTCTTCGCCTGGATGCCCACCACACTCAAATCCATCAACCGATACCGCATCACATCCTATTGACTGGGCTTTTAATGAATGACGTATAGAAGTACACTTATGTATTACCTTAATTCCAGCATCTTTAAAATATGGCAACACCTGTTCAGGGCTACGCCCAGCTGTCTCAACAATCTTAACACCGCTATCTATTATCACTTTAACATATGCTGGCATGTCAGGCGCGGCGACACTCGGAAGAAATGTTAAATTTACACCAAATGGTTTATTTGTTAAACTGATACACTTTTCAATTTCTTTGCCTAGATCTTCTGCAGTTTTCTGCGTGAGTGCGGTAATAATACCTAAGCCTCCAGCATTTGACACAGCCGCTGCAAGTTCGGCAAAGCCAACATAATGCATTCCACCCTGAATAATTGGATGTTCTATTTCGAATAGTTCAGTGATACGCGTTTTCATAAAATTTCCAGACATTAAATATAGTAAACGTTCGTTTAATTTACTTTTTATAAATATGAAGTTAAAGGTAAATTATTATTTCTTCAGTATCAAAACCTAATTTGTTGGAAACTGTAACTTACATCTTTGCTAGTTTAGAACCTTATCTAACCACCCATACATCTCGGCATGCATGCGACTAAGGTTATTTAAATGGCAGTGAGCATCTGCACCATCTAGTTCACCATCTAGAATTATTCCCGTCATATTCGATTTACCAATATTTTGTATATGTTGAGTATAATTAACTATGTGTGGCCCTTCGCCTATAGAAGCTATGGACAAGAATGGTACTGATATGTTTTCAATAGTTGAACTAAGGTCGTAAAGTCTTAAAAGCTCAAAAAATTCTGGTAAATTTGTTGTACCAAAACGCCACTCAGATTCACGTAAAATCCATGCCAATACAGGGCCAGTTGTTTCATTAGTGACCTTATCAATATGATCTTGTGATACAAAGTCATCTGAAAGTTCTAATCCAAGGAGACCTAGAAAAGCCTCTCGTAAATTGGTTAACAGGGAATTCACAATGCAAGCACTGATTCGTTTTTCATAGAGTCCAACCCTTGCCCCTAAGTTTCCACCAAGGCTAAAACCAGCAAAAGCAAGTCTATCTGGATCAACATCAGAACGCGTAAGTGCATAATCAACCACCGCAGAAACAGGTATTTCATAATCCGGTTGATATATCGACCCGGGATGCATATGAGCAGTTGTACGCTGGCCAGGGCCTTCAAACTGCAAAACGTTATAACCTCTGCGAGCTCCTGCGGCTCCTCCAAAATAATAGAGCTCTTCGACTGAGCTATCAAACCCTCCCATAAGTAAAAGAGTAGGACATTTATCGCCTGTATCACTTCCAGGAACAAAATATGCAGGCAAAGTAATACCTTTGTAAGGCACTTCAATTATCTCAATAGGTAAATCAAATAAAACAGCGGCTTTCTGAAAACTGCTTCTTGCATTCTGCCATGTCTCACGATGTCTAGGATCATTGCGTTCAAGAAAAAATTCAGCCGATCTATAATAACAGTTAGCTCTCTGAAATGCTTCTCGAGCACTTACTTTATCCCCGTTAGCTAGGTAACCATCTCCAAGGTTATTGATACGACTTGCGATAGCATCCCATTCTCTAAACCAACTCTCAGTATCATTATTTATAATTTTACGCGCAGTAGATAAACATTCTCCAATTTCGGCACCTCCATATGTCTGCGTTCCCATTACTCGTACTAATTGAAAGTCAAAAGCTCCTTTAAAAATCTGTGGAGCACCAACGCTAACATTTTTTCCTGCAGGATCTGACATTTTTAATTATCCTCAAAATTTTAGAACATATTGAAACCAATATAAGACGAATATTTACTTAGAATAATTTTCGAACAAGTAATTTAATAAAATATTATTTTTTTTAATTAGCATATAATTTAATTAGTCTAAATAATATGGTCTATGACTATGAATTTATTATAATTCAACTATAGGTTGTGATAGAATCCAGAGACTTATCATAGTGTATCCCACCATCAAAACTAACATAGGATATTGGCTGCGCAATACGGCACTACGGTTATCAAAAACCCTCATGGCCATTAAATGGGATAAAAAAACAGCAACCACATGGCCGATCACGATAGCTGTCACAGAAGAAATCCAAGCAAATTTAGCGCCGACAAATGCTATATCAACCTCATACGTAGCCGTGCCAAACAAATCCCAACCATAACCAAATGGATCTGATAGGAGTGGAATGATTTGCTGCCCATATATTAAGAAAAAAGTAAGAAAATGAGCTAAATGATAAGCAATAGCTATGGGAATTAACGTATAAACAAAAACACGCGCAACATGGATAGCTGATATATTTCTAGGTAGTCCATGCATATTATCTGCTGAGAAGTTTTTTGTAAGTAAAGAAACAAAAAAGCAAAATATCATATAAACAATAAAGAAGATAAAAGGCGCTACTATTATTCCTAGCGAGGTTATTAAACCTATGGAGTTATTCAGATCTAAAAGATGAGTAAGTTCTCTAATAAAAGTGGTTAAAACCATGGCATCAAATATATTCCGCCATGCAGAGGTGTCGGCAAAGCCATCAAAGCTAACCGTTGCTAAAACCAACAAAATAAACAACATCATAGATATTGATGGAACTTGATTAGTTAAAAGTCCAATACCGTAAGGTCTTAAATCAATACGTCGTTCTGTTGAAACAGCTTTGCGAAAGCACAAAGAACAATCAGTACAATTATTTTTTTTATTAAGCTGACATTCTATATGGTAACAAGAACTACAATAATTATTATTTATAACTCTGTATTCTATTCTAGAAAATTTAGCAAAAAGACCATAGAGTATAGTGAATGCTTCTCCCTGAGAGAGCCATTCTTCTATACCTTTGAAATACATTCCTATCCAAGTTATGACACTATATATAATTATGGCAATTGCTAAACTATATGGAATAGCGCGATCAGGCCAAACCAGCTCCGCCCAGGAAAAGCCTGCAAATACTATTACTGCTGGCCATACGGAAGAAAACCTAGATAAAGTTTTTTTCTTTTGAAAACTTACTGGCCTATAACGGCAAGTGATATTTGAAGTCCATTCAGCAATTATTCTCCAGGGATTAACTAAATTCCAGAGGTCCCCTAATAAAGCACTAAAAAAAGCAAGGCCTACCCACCAAATCACCCATACTGTTGTGGGTAAAATGTTTTTTTCAGGAAGTGTTTGTGTTCCAAATAAACCAGAAATGATAACCGTTAAAAAAAAGAAAACTGAAAAAATCTTTATTAAAAGAAGGAAATAACGATGACTTAAAATTCTACCCACCGGTGTTCTTAATAGCTCCAGTCTGGGTGTATCATCTTCCTTGTCTCTACCTAAAAAAATTATAACCACCAAAAAAGATATAGCTACAGTTGCGCCTGCACCTAAAAGATAAAGCCATAGAGGCACAGGTAGGTCGTAACGCTGCGCAAAAGCGTGGGCATTAACGGGTGATATCATTACAAAAAGTAAAAAATTAGCTAATGCGAGAAAATATAATATTGATCTGGTCATAAATTGATTAATAATTAAAGTTAATGTCTTTAAACAATTACTGCGGTAGAACTTCAAGGTATATAAGCGTCTTATGCTTATGATCATTTCCAAATCCATGCGCCTCTATAGAGAAACGACCAGCCGCTCTGGCATTGATTTCCATAATTACATCCATATCTTTGGGAAGTTTTGTCTTAATGTTATAGCCATGAAGGTGAAGTACAGTTGATTGATCACTATGCCAAGTAATTTGTACTTTCTGTCCCTGAGTTACCCTAATAACTCCTAATCCGCCAGACTCTTTAACTTCTGCACCTATAGCCTCTTTATTAATTATAGATATATTTATACTACGGTGATCCTTTGCAAAAACCTCAACGAATCCTAATAAACTAAAAATGTTGAATATAAGTAAAAACATAAAGGCAGGATAAAGAAAGCGCATTTTAAGTCTCCATAAAATACTATTGTATAACTTACGATTAATTATATGTTCTTAATTATAAAAATAATTTAATGGAAGAGCTGAAAAGAAAAAAATAATGAGCAATAAAATAAAATTATTCTCCCCTCTAAAAATACGCAACGTATTATTACGTAATAGAATTGTGTTATCACCTCTATGTATGTATTCAGCAAATAATGGTGTAGCCTCAAGCTGGCAATTCGCCCACCTTAGTACCTTCGCTCGCGGAGGAGTTGGCCTAGTTTTTACTGAAGCAACTGCGGTTGAATCACGAGGTAGAATTACTCCTGGTTGTCTAGGTATATGGACTGATGAACAAGCTGAAACTCTTAAACCAATAACAGAATTTATTAATTCCATGGGATCTGTTGCCGGCATCCAACTTGCCCACGCTGGACGCAAAGGATCAGCAGCTCCTCCCTGGGAAGGAGGAATACCAATAAAAACAATAGATGAGAGTAATAAGCATGTGGGATGGAAAACTGTTGCCCCCTCAGAAATTAGATTGGCTGAAGGATGGCAAACACCCCAAGAACTTAGTAAAAATGAGATTAAAAGAATAATAACTGCTTTTGCAGATAGTTCTGTACGAGCTGCCAATGCAGGTTTTAAAGTATTAGAAATACATGGAGCACACGGATATCTAATTCATAGCTTTCTTTCTTCTATGACCAATAACAGAAAAGATGAGTATGGAGGAAATCTACAAAATAGAATGCGTTTTGCATTAGAAGTTACAGAAGCTGTTCGCAAATCGTGGCCTAGAGATTTTCCATTATTTTTTAGGATGTCTGCTGTAGATAATCAGGGTTGGGAGATAACTGACTCAATAACCCTTTCAAAAGAATTAAAGACAAGAGGTGTTGATGTTATTGATTGTTCAGCAGGCGGCATTACCGGAGCTCCAGCTTTTAGATCGAAAGATGACGGTAGTCCTATAAACTCAGCTGGCGACCGACCACTTGGATTTCAGGTGCCTTATGCGGAGAACATAAAATCTGACGCTGATATTATGACTATGGCAGTTGGCCGAATTGTTTATCCTAAACAAGCAGAAGACATTTTGAATAATAACTGCGCAGATCTAATTGCCTTGGGAAGAGAACTTATGCATAACCCCTTTTGGGCCCTGCATGCTGCTGAAAAATTAAATATTACTGATGCCTTTAGCTTATGGCCTGAACAATATAAATGGGCTGTAATGAGACGAGCTGAATTAGGCCAATATAAATAAACTTTTATTAAGTATTCAATAATTACATTGATCAATAAAAGGACGATACTTTAATAAGTTGACTAATATTTCTATATATTAACAAAACGTTGAAATAAACGAGCTAGTGGAGAGGTAAACTCGAGAGGAGCATCTGTTACAACTAAACAGATACAGTCCTCACCAGCATCAGCACTAGGCTGATGGATAACATCTATATCAGCTGTTTCAACATCACCTCTTACAAACTGTCCATTTTCATCTGAAAAACTTCCCGACAAAACCATTGTCAGCTCTGTTCCGTTATGACCATGTTCAGGCACTGCTTTACCTTCTTGTATTCTAAGAAGTCGGGCTAGTTCTCCATTGCGTCCTTTAACAAGAGGTATATGAAATGCATCTTTCCCTAACCTTTTCCAAGGCAAATCATCTATATCAGCTCGAGTGTACTGAAGCAGAGGATAAGGCAGAACATCAGAATAATCACTTTGACTTAAAAGTTCAGGTTTAGCTAATTGCTCTTCATTTTTTACAATTGCCAGCGTTTTTTCATAAATATCATTTTCTAATAATTCTGGCGTTATATTTTCTATTAAAGAGCCACCTATAGCCTCTGCATCGAACATTTGATGTCTACAGCTCGAACACAGTGATACGTGTGTGGCTATCATCAATGACCATGCCTCTGCGAGATCTCCTGCAGAGTATGCAAATAATAAGTCTTCCGGTGGGTGGTGGTTAATAATCACAATTCTTCTCCAAGAGAATTTTTTATACGTTGAAAGGCTAACCTTATTCTGGATTTTACTGTTCCAAGGGGCAAGTTAAGCTGATTAGCAATCTCAGCATGACTAATATCGTCATAAAATGACATATGTAGTACTTGCCTTTGTTCACTGGGCAGCTTTTTAATTTCTGTATTAAGGCGTGCTGCTTTTTGTTTAGCGAACACTACATCTTCCGAAGAAATATCTGGATCAGGCGCCAAAGAGGGATCATATGGGTCAAGATCTGGGCGTTTTTCTTTTCGGAATGTATCTATTCTGAGATTTCTGGCAATCGTGAATATCCATGTAGATGCTGCAGCTTTAGATGAGTCATATTGCTTGGCTTTGCGCCAAACAATTGACATAACCTCCTGCGTTAGTTCCTCAGCAACCAAGCTGTCACAATCTAAACGCATAATATAGGCTTTCACCCTAGGAGCAAAATATTCGAATATGCTCTTAAAAGCTTCTACATCTCCAACATCAGCAACCCTGCCTAAAACATTTGACCAGTCAATTGGATCTGTAGGTTGTTTGTTTTGTATTGGTTTTTGCAAAGCTTGATTAATCCAAAGACTTGTTAACGATTTTAATAAATCGGACCCTATATATGGGTTTATACTTAATTCTGGCCTGGTCATAATCTGCAACATACATACTTATACGTAGGCTCTCAGATAATGGATCTATATTAAACGTTTTTTTTATACTCTATGTTAAATAGTGATCTGCGTAGTAATGATGTTCGTAAGTGTATACACCATATATTTAACTAGGATATATACAATTGGACAATAAATCACAAAAAATTGCAGTTATTGGGGGAGGAATTGCCGGATTATCTGCAGCTTGGTTATTGAACCAAAGTTTTAGTCTAAGTGTTTTTGAAAGGGCGAATAAAATTGGAGGACACGCAAATACCGTTTCACTAAATATTGGTACCTCAAACATAAACGCCGATATAGGTTTCATTGTCTACAATGATTTTAATTATCCTAATTTAGTAGCCCTTTTTGATTATTTAAATATACAAACACAAACTAGCGACATGTCTTTTGCAATATCTTCAAGAGCAGGCAACTTTGAATATTCCAGCAAGTTTCCAATAGGTTTATTTGGACAAAAAATTAATTTACTGCGGCCGATGTTCTGGAAAATGCTTTTCGATGTTAAAAGATTTTATAAAAAAGCGCCTATTGACTTGCGAACAGGAAATCTTAGAGGTTTAACTTTACGTGATTACCTTGATAAGGAAAATTATAGTTATAGTTTCATAGTTGACCATATTCTACCTATGGGGGCTGCTATATGGTCTTCACCAAGTATGGATATCAATAATTATCCAGCGGAATCATTCATACGTTTTTTTGAAAGTCATAACCTACTTAAACTAGGAAAGCGTTCATCCTGGAGAACAGTAACTGGTGGTAGTCGCAATTATATAGATCGTTTAACGGCTGATTTTACTGATAAAATTTTTTGTAATGTTAATGTTAAGCAAATAATAAGACATCAAGACAATGTTGAGGTTATAGATGACAAGGGAAACCGAAATTTATTCGATGAAGTAATATTGGCCTTACATGCTGATGAAGCACTAAAATTAATTTATAATCCAACTAAAACAGAACATCAGATTCTTAGCAGATTCTCATATACTTCCAATTCAGCTTTCCTACATAAAGACTCTACATTTATGCCTAAACGTAAACGTGTCTGGGCAAGCTGGAACTACATAAATAACGAGGATAGTGATAACATATCTCCGCAAGTAACTTATTGGGTTAGTAATTTACAAAACCTTAGTTATCCCAAAAATTTATTTCTAACCCTTAATCCTAACACTCCCCCATCACCATCAAAGACATATCTTTCTATAAAATACCATCACCCTTTGTTTGATACTGAGGCAATCAAGGGCCAAAGACAACTAAGTCATATTCAAGGTAAAAATAAAACTTGGTTTTGCGGAAGTTATTTTGGTTATGGATTCCATGAAGATGCGTTACAATCAGGTTTATGGGTTGCAGAAAAACTAGGAAAGGTAAAAAGACCTTGGTCCCTTCCTAGACAAAATGACCGGTTAATCGCTAGTAATGATAATCTTTAAATATAAAAAATACCAACTAATTGGAATATAAACCAATGTCCACATCAATGGCATATAGTGGCTTTGTTAGCCATTTAAGACATCGCCCAAAAAAACACCTTTTAAAGTATAGAGTGTTCTATCTTCTTCTAAATCTAGGGGACCTAGAAATATTGGATAAAAAGTTAAAATTATTCTCATACAATCGCCCAGGAGTATTTTCATTTTATGATGTTGATCATGGCCCTCGAGATGGCACCTCATTATTATCGTGGGTTTTTAAGACCCTGAAAAAGGCAGATATAGATATAGAAGATGGAAGAGTGATGCTAATGTGTTTACCACGGATGCTTGGCTACGTGTTTAACCCTGTCAGTATATATTTTTGCTATAATAAACACGATTGTCTGAATGCAATTCTATATGAAGTAAATAATACTTTCGGTGAGTCACATACGTACGTAGTGCCCATTGGTGATAATAGGTTAGCAACTCTAAAGCATAGTTTTGATAAAGTGTTTTATGTTTCACCGTTCGTTTCAATGGATTGCATATACAATATGACAATAGTTCCTCCAGACAAAGGATTGAGCATTACTATGGAAGAAGCGGATATAGAGGGCTCGCTTTTAGTTGCAATTTTTAGAGGTAAAGCTAAATCTTTAACAAATATATTTCTTACACTAGCTCTAATACGCTATCCATTTATGACCGTTAAAGTGATAGCTGGAATCTATTGGGAGGCTTTTAATTTATGGCGTAAACGCATACCAGTTTTTCAGCATCAGCCAGCAGATTCTGCATCGATATCTATAGTCAGTCCGCGTTCTGGTTTTACCAATGAGTAATTTTACGCAAACAGTT
Organism: Rhodospirillaceae bacterium; assembly: GCA_002713365.1. Lineage (GTDB taxonomy): Bacteria > Pseudomonadota > Alphaproteobacteria > UBA6615 > UBA6615 > UBA6615. The sequence continues at coordinate 33,826 of PASR01000002.1, read as the reverse complement.
CCAAATAGGGATTTATCTAATAAAACATTACAAAAGAAAAATAGATCTAGGCTTAATAAATATATTTTTAAGAAATGGACAAAATATATTCATTCGGGAGAACTTGAAATATTATGGCCAGATGGAACTAAATGGTCAAATAAAGGCAATGTCTCCGGTATAAAAGCAAGTATAGTTGTTAATAATTCAAGGTTTGTTCGTAGATGTTTATTTGGCGGGGCCATTGGGTTTGCAGATTCATATATTGATGGAGATTGGGAGACACCTGACCTTACTAAAGTTATCTCTCTAGGAATTGCAAATGAAGCAGCACTTTTATCACCATGGACTAAATATCAACCCTCACTTCTACTAAATAAGCTTAAACATGCACTTAATGCAAACACTTACGCAGGCAGCAAACGTAATATTGCGAATCATTACGACCTAGGCAATGAATTCTATCAAGCTTGGCTAGATAATTCTATGACTTACTCTTCGGGCATATTTAACAATACTCATACCACATTAGCCGAATCTCAAAACGAAAAATACAAACAAATAGCCGAAATTACTGGTATTAATCATGGAGATAATATTTTAGAAATAGGGTGTGGCTGGGGAGGATTTTCCATATACGCAGCAAAAAACTTTGGCTGCCGAGTTACGGCCTTAACATTATCTAGGAGACAAGCAGAATGGGCAAAATCTTGGGTGTCAAAAGAAAAATTAACTGAATATATCGATATTCTAGTAAAAGACTATCGTGATATTAAAGATACCTACGATCGAATAGTATCAATAGAAATGTTTGAAGCGGTTGGTGAGTTTTATTGGGAAAAATACTTCACAAATATAAGACAAAACCTTGTCCAGGGCGGAACAGCAGGACTACAGGTTATAACAATTGACAACTCAAGGTTAGATAAATATCGAAGTAACCCTGATTTTATACAATTAAGGGTCTTCCCAGGAGGGATGCTTCCATCTGAAGAGGCAATTACGCAAGCAACAGTAAATTCAGGCCTTAATATTGCTTTAAAAAATAGTTTTGCTTCATCATATGCCCTCACGCTCAAAGAATGGCGAGAGAGGTTTTTAACGGCTTGGCCATATATAGAGCAGCAAGGATTTGACCAAAAGTTCAACCGTTTATGGACTTATTATTTAAGTTACTGTGAAGCAGGATTCTTATCAGGGACAATATCAGTAGGACAATATCGTTTAGAAAAAAATTAGCCCTTATTCTTATTAATGAGGCGACGGGTTATAAAGAAAAATAGTGTATACGGTAAGATACGTAATATTTTAATAAAATAATAAAAACGGCGTGGAAATGCGATTTCAAATCGGTGTGATTCTAATCCACGAATAATTCTCTTTGCAGCCTCCTTTGGTTCCATCAAAAATGGCATAGGAAAAGAATTACGATCAGTTAATGTAGTTCTAACGAATCCAGGGGAAATTATGGATATAACCACACCCGACTTTTCAACCTCAACGCGTAAAGCCTCACACATATTAATTAAGGCCGCTTTTGTAGCCCCATAAGCGCTAGCCGTTGGCAAACCACGATATCCAGCAAGAGAGGTCATAACCGCTATATGTCCTGACCTTCTGGCAATGAAACTTTCTAAAGTAGGCACAAGACAATTAACAGTTCCCGTTAGATTAGTGTTAATAACTCTTTTAATGCTTTTTATCTCTAAAGACTCGCCATCAACTGGATTATGGGTCCCTGCATTTAGTATAGCCAAACTAATAGGTCCGTGTTCGTTCTCAATCCTAGTGTAGACTTCTTTGGCTAATGACTCATCAGTAGTATCAAATGGATAAATATAGATATTACCAGAACACTCTTTATTTTTATTTAGTAAGCTATTAAGTTCATCTAAGTTCCTTCCACTCGCAGCAACTTTCCATCCATTAGAAGCTAATTCAATAGCCAGAGCTCGTCCAATACCCTTACTTGCCCCTGTAATCCATGCAAGTGATTCATTTGGATTTTTAAAGTTTCTATATCTTATTGAGTTCAATAACATCATCACCTTTCTTACGCAGAAGTTATGATTACAGATCACCTATAGATTATTTATAAAACACATTTACTACTTAAAATAATTTGTTTTATCTAACAGTGATCCAGAATATTTTAATTATCGTATATTTTAATAGTTTAGACTACTTGAGGTCTTAACCAGTTAGATTTCCCGGCCCCCCCGAGAAATCTGGACCGAGCTCGTATCTCCCTATTAGCTCGGTCCTATACTGGATCGTTAAATAAATAAAAAAAAATTTGGAGCTCACGTAATGGCTAAAAATAATCTAAATTTTTCTGTAGAGGAAGATAAAGAAAAACCTCCGTATATAGGCAATAAAAGGCCGCCTAAAGAAGCAGCCATTAGAGCTGTAAGAACTCTCCTAGCTTACGCTGGTGAAGACGTAACCCGGCAAGGATTAAGAAGCACCCCAGATAGAGTGGTGCGCTCTTATGACGAGTTTTTTAATGGTTACTCTCAAGATCCAATAGCCATACTTGAGAGAACATTTACTGAAACAGAGGGCTATGATGAAATGATTGTACTTAGCAATATATCATTCGTTAGTCACTGCGAACACCATATGGCGCCTATAATCGGTAAAGCACATGTAGGATACCTTCCAGATCAGCGTGTTGTCGGAATAAGTAAATTGGCTCGAATAGTAGAAGTCTATGCCCGCCGCCTTCAGATACAAGAAAAAATGACAGCACAAATAGCAAATACTATTGATGATGTTTTATCGCCTAGAGGAGTTGGCGTCATTGTTCAGGCATCACATCAATGCATGACTACACGAGGTGTTAATAAACCAGGAGTGGACATGCATACCAGCCATATGCTTGGTTCATTCAGAGAAAACCCCGCTACTAGGCAAGAATTTATGAATATTATTGGAAGCGGTTCATAAATCTGGATTTAAATTAGCATACATATATGCTGAACATAAAATTTTATTAGTTAATTAAACTTAAATGCAATCCATACACCCAGACCAGCTGAAAGACCCGTAAGGAAAGCTCCCCACACCATATCTACTAGTGTGACAGTAACTGACCATCCTCTTATGGTGGCTAAGTTGGTAAGATCATAGGTGCCATAAGCCACAAGACCAAATACCCCCCCTAACCAAATAGCATTTATTACAGAATTGGCATCAATTGCAGGCTTTAGAACTAAAAATATCAGTCCAAATACATAAAGGATGTAGAATATGGCAGCCGCAGGTAGAACAGGCTTTTCTAGCAAAAGTGGACCTATATGAGGTTTATATAAGAAACGAGTTGCATTAGCTAACCATATAAAATCAACGATTATGAATACAAGGAAAGTAAAAAGAGATGCTAATGCATAGATTTTTAGCATATTGAGTCCCTACCTCTGTTTTAGTCACACCGATCTTACGTTTTTATTTAAACTATGGATCACAGTTAAACCCTAAATTTCATAAATAATATTAAATTCTATTAATTTAATATATTAATATCCAGCCTCAAATTAATGAAATTAAACTAAAGAATAAAGGCATTTGTAGTAATGGATAGAATTATAATTCATTGGTTTCGACAAGATTTAAGGCTTACTGATAACCCATCGTTATATGAGGCTGCTAAATTAGGTGAAGTACTTCCCCTATATATATTTGATAACGTTAATGTAGATAAAAATTCAATTAGAGGAGCGGCGCGGTGGTGGTTGCACCAACAACTTAATTCGTTAAACCATTCACTTGACGGTAAATTATGTATTTTAGAAGGAAACGCTCTAAAATTAATTCCTGACCTTATAGCAAATACCGGAGCATCTGGTATTTTTTGGAATCGTTGTTATGAACCATGGCGTATATCACGAGATAAAATATTGAAAGAAAATATATTGCCTAAGAACATTGAGGTAAAAAGCTTTAATGGCTCACTATTATGGGAACCTTGGGAAGTCCTTAAAAAGGATGGATCACCTTATAAAGTATTTACTCCATTTTATAAACGAGGCTGCATGTGTGCAGTTCCACCTCGTTCGCCCATCAGTAAGCCAAAGAGCATCAAGTTATATGAGACGAAAGATTATTCTCGATCTTTGTCATCACTTTCTCTTCTAACAAATAAACAATGGGAATCTAATTTAGCTAAGCATTGGAATGTAGGTGAGTCTACTGCACAAAAACATCTCCATACTTTTATAAACACAGAATTACAAGATTATAAAAATAATCGAGATTTTCCTGCAGTTAAATCTACATCTAAGCTTTCAGTGCACCTACACTGGGGTTCTATATCGCCAAATATGGTATGGTATGAGACTAAAAAGTTTCAAAATATAAAAAACTCTAATCTAAGTATTAATAAATTTTTATCACAACTTGCCTGGCGAGAATTCTCATATTCACTCCTCTATTATTTTCCAAATTTACCCAACATAAATCTTCAAACAAAATTTGATAACTTCCCATGGCGAAAGGATAAAAATCTTTTAAAAAGTTGGCAAAAAGGTAAAACTGGTTATCCGATAATTGATGCTGGCATGCGAGAACTTTGGGAAACTGGGTATATGCATAACCGTGTACGAATGATTTCAGGTTCTTTTCTCGTAAAAAATTTACTTATGGACTGGCGTGATGGAGCAGCCTGGTTTTGGGATACTTTGGTTGATGCCGATTTAGCTAATAATTCAGCTAGCTGGCAGTGGATTGCTGGTTGTGGAGCTGATGCAGCACCATTTTTTCGTATATTTAATCCAACTAGACAAAGTCAAAGATTTGATCCAAACTGGCTATATATAAAAAAATGGGTGCCGGAGCTATCTAAGCTACCAACTAAATACCTACATGAACCATGGCTTGCACCTAGTGACGTTTTATTGAATGCAAACGTAGCTATTGGAAGAAATTATCCTCATCCTATTGTGGATCATGTCGTAACAAGAAAATATGCCCTAGACTGTTTTAAAAAAATTAAAAATAAATAATTTAAATCAAAACTTTTTGAAAATCGTTTAGAAAGCGATTGATTTTCCATCCCAAGCATAAAGCCCCCCGGATGAATTAATCTTCAATGTGTCAATTACGTTTAATAACTGAGAAGCTGCTAAATTCTTGTTAAATAGCTGTTCTTTAGAAACACCTCTTTGAAAGGGTAGAGATAAGCTAGTGTCTACGGTTCCAGGATGTAGACTTACACATAATGCACTTGGATTTGTACGTGATAACTCAACAGCAAGTGTACGAATTAACATGTTTAAAGCTGCCTTAGATGCTCTATAGCTGTGCCAACCACCAGTATGATTATCAGATATACTTCCAATTCTTGCTGATAACACTGCAAACACAGACTTACTTTCCTTTCTGAGTAGGGGCAATACATGTTTCGCGACTAAAGCTGGACCAATACAATTGATAGAAAAAGATTTACTAAAGGAACTATGATTTAATGATTTCCATGTTTTTTCAGGCTTAATCAGAGCATCGTGGAGAAAGCCTGTAGCAACTAGTACCAAATCCAATGTATTTCCTGAATTAGCTATATTCTCCGCTACTGATTTAATTGACTTTTCATCATTAAGATCTAAAAAAAGAGGAATAATCATATCAGAATTATATTCTATATTCTTTCGTGCAGTTGCCCATATACGTGTTGTGGGGTTTTTGGAAAGGTTACTAATAACTGCTCCACCAATACCTCCAGAAGCCCCTATTATTAGTACATTTAAAGAGCCTGCAAAAGATTCCATGTTTATATAATCATAGGTACTTTTAGCTGTTAACATAGTTATTTAATTTAATCCTAATATTCTGATATATGTGAATAGTAATCTAATAAAATACATAAAAATTATTTATTTAAAGGAGTTATCACTTGTACGTATTTTAAAATAATTTGGATGACATTAATATTTTATCTTTTAGATTTGCATGTAATTCTAATAAAATTTTGTTAAAATAATTAATTATAATCTAGTAACTTTTGTAACTGATCTGTTTATAAAAATTCTGCGTATATATATAAAAAGCGATAAATAAGGAAAAAATATGCGACTTGGTTATTTTACTATGCCTGTTCACCCACTTGATCGTGATTATACAACAACACTAAAAGAAGACCGAGAGACTATAGTGTTATGTGATGAATTAGGTTTTTATGACGCCTTTGTGGGAGAACATCTTACAGACCAGGCTGAAAACATAACTAATTCCATGCTTTTCCAAGCAACCCTAATAAATTCTACCAAGAATATTAAATTGGCGACGGGGACTACCAATCTATCTCATATGCATCCTGTCCTAATTGCTGCACATGCAGCTATGTTCGATCACCTTTCAGAGGGTAGATTTATTCTGGGTATAAGTCCAGGTGCTCTCAGGTCTGATGCCGAGGCTTTAGGAATTATTGATGAAGATAGAAATAAAATGTTTGCGGAAGCAATTGATGTAATTATCGCGATTTGGGAAGGTGAATCTCCTTATAACATTGATCTGAATAATAACAGATTTAAAGTAAGTACATCTAAAACCCGATACCCTGAAGTTGGTTATGGTATTTTACCAAAACCATATCAAAAACCTTATCCAGAGATTGTTGGGACAGTTGTAGCTCCTTTTTCTAAGGGGGTAATAGCTATGGGAGAAAGAGACTTTCATCCACTTTCTGCAAATTTCTTACTCCCCAAATGGGTTGCTACACACTGGAAGAACTACAGTGAAGGTAAGTCTAATGCTAATAAAAAGGCATCTATATCAGACTGGAGAATAGCTAGGACAATATTTGTGGCTGACGATGACACTACGGCCAAAGAATATGGTAAGTATAATATAAATAGTCCTTACCGTTTTTATTACAGCCAAATACTTAAAAAGCTCATAAGAGGCAATAGGCAAGCAGTCTTTAAAAATCATCCAGATGAACCCGATGATTCCATAACTCTAGATCGAGTTATTGAGGATTTAGTAATATGCGGAACAGTTGATAGTGTGGTAGAACAAATTTTAGAGTTTCGTGAGACAACAGGCGATTTTGGAGAACTAGTTTATGCTGGTATGGACTGGGTAGATGAGAAACTTAGCAAGCGTTCCCTTCAATTGATGGCCGAGGAAGTGATGCCAAGAGTAAATACTCATATTGAACCACAAGAACAGTCGGCTACTGGTTAGTTTAGTTATAATAATATTTTTAACTTTATATTTATAAAAAAATATACGTAGTATTAATTTTGAAAAACTTAATAAGCCTCATTGCAATATTTATAATGTCATCATTTGTTACATCAAATGAAGTTTTAGCTTTAGACTTAAGTAAGTACAGATGGAAAAATAGAGTTATAATTTCATTTATTTCTGAGAGTGGATATTCTGAAGCACATCAACTAAGTAAAAATAGAGACTTAGCGCTAAATGGATGGAACGACCGAGATCTAGTTCTTATTGAGTTAGGTCCTAACAATATAGTAATGATAAATGGGCTCTCTCATAACAATATGAATACTGAAAATTTAAAAAATTATTTTTCTGCTGATAAATATGATTATTTAGCAATACTTGTTGGAAAAGATGGTAATGAGAAATTAAGATCGCAAAAAGCTATTACTAATGAGGCCATATTTAAATTGATTGATACAATGCCAATGCGGAAACAAGAAATGAAAAATAAATAAATAAATAAATAAATTAATTAATTCAGATCATTTGTAAACAATTCCTAAATATATAAGAAAATATAAACTCCCTTTCACCTAAGAGTTAAAATATTTAGATATATAATAATTGCTAAATTTATGGCAAATATTTCTAAAATATATAATAATAAGTGTGAATAAAATTTCTTACTGGGGGGAGCTATGGGAATAGTAACTGAAATTATACTTCCATTAGCTATGGCGTTTATAATGTTCGCTTTAGGCTTAGGACTCACTTTAGCAGACTTTACTAGAGTAGCTAAAATGCCGCGGGATTTTATAATAGGATTAGCTTCCCAGTTAATACTGTTACCCTTAATCGCACTTTTTCTTATCGGTTTATGGAACTTGCCCGCAGAACTCGCTTTAGGTGTTATGATAATAGCGGCAGCGCCAGGTGGTGTAACCTCAAATATTTTAACTTCATTTGCAAAAGGTGATGTAGCCTTATCAATTTCTCTTACAGCCATTATCAGTCTCATAAGTGTTATTTCAATTCCTATAATAATAGGATTTTCTTACAATTTACTTTTCGACGGAGATGGCAAGAACATTAATATAAATAAAATAGCAATTAGTGTCTTCCTTATAGTAACTATACCAGTATGTATTGGTTTAATATTTAGGCAGTTTGCTTCAGATTTTTCATTACGGTTTGAACCTTGGGCAAAAAAAATATCGGCTGTATTATTTGCACTGGTACTTTTAGGAGCAATATTTCAGCAACGAGAAAATATAGTTGAATATTTTGCACAGGCAGGTCTGGTCACGTTGGCACTAAACGTAGTAATGATGCTTGTTGCCTATATTATTGCTACAATTTTTGCATCTGGACCAAAACAAAGGACAGCAATATCTATAGAATGCGGTTTGCAAAATGGAACATTAGCAATAGCTGTAGGTACATTATTATTTGGAGGTGGCCCAGTTATCATTCCAGCTGCTACTTATAGCCTTATAATGTTTGCTACAGCATTAATTTATATAACTCTTATGAGAACAAAGACCTAAATCTATAATAAAATAATAAATACCCAGCTATATAAGCACTTGAGTACTTATTTCTTATAAAACAAGTGCTGCAGAATATTAAGTAAGTTCTATGTTTTAATAAACAGCGTAAAAGGAACTAAGGTGGAAAAATCAGTAGATCAAGTTCTCAGTGATATGGCATGCCCAATAAACACCCGTATACCAGCAATAGAACCAGGAAGCGAGTCACCAGAAGTAACAGAACTCTATGATCTATGTCTCAATATGTACGGTATTGTTCCTAAGTTTATACAAGTGTTAGCGCATTCTCCAGGGGCCGCTAGAAGCTTTCTTGTTTTTGATAGAGACATAAAAGTTGCCGCTCTACGTGCTAACGATCGAGAGCGCTCACGAATGCAAGTGCTATGTATACTTAAACCTTCTCTAGATAACGCATGTCATAATTGCGCTCATCATAATGTAGCACTGGCACGACAGCTAGAATTTACTGAAGGACAACTATCATCAATCTCTTCTAATTCTTGGCATAAAAACAATAGCTTTAGTGAAAAAGAAAAAGTTGTTCTCGATTGGGCAAACGCGGTAACAGATATGTCGGCCCGTGAGAAAGATAAACTTTTTCAAAGAATGCTTGATCACTTTTCAAAAGCTGAAATAGTAGAATTGACTTATACTACCGCTCTTTGGAATTGTACCAATAGACTCGCCGAAGCAATGCATATTACTGCTGAATCACCAGACAAAGGTATTAATTGGGATAAAAGTAGTATTTTGTAATAGAAGTTTTATATATTTTACAATGATTTAAAATATTTTTGTCCTCTAATAGGAATAACATGTATTTTTAACACGATCCTAAAGAGTGAAAGCTGTTAAGCATTGTCAAAATTTCCATTTTTATCCGTTAAAAGTATACCTGTCTTGTTCTGGAGTTCATCTAGACCTCTAAACTTCCAACCACAACCTGTAACATTAATATTTTTAGTATTCGGACTATTACTATTCGGACTTGGTGAGGCAATATTAATTGCGGCTGGTATAGGGGTTAGCCCATGGACCGTACTGGCACTTGGAATCAGTAATGTAACCACCCTTAGTATCGGAGCTTCCACTTTTTTAATAAGTGTAATGGTCTTATTTTTCTGGATACCACTAAAACAAATACCCGGTATTGGTACCATTCTAAATGTAATAATTATTGCAATAGTTTTGGAGTATATAATACCCTACTTGCCCAATCCAAAAACCAATTTTTATATAATTATCCAGGCCCTGATAGGTGTTTTGATAACAGGCATTGGAAGTGCAATTTACTTGATATCTAATCTAGGTCCAGGGCCTAGAGATGGTTTGATGACTGGATTACAACAACTCACTAATCAAACAATTTTTATGATTAGAAGCTGTATTGAGATAACTGTAGTTATGATAGGGTGGTTATTAGGGGGGCCTGTGGGTCTAGGTACTATATTATTTGCATTCTTAATAGGACCAGCTGTAGCTAGCAGTATTTATATACTTGATAAAATATTAAAAATTGAATCTAAGATTAGATAATAATCTATATATAAATATAAATAATAAACAAATGATTAATATATTATAGAGGAAACTGACTGACTTTCTTTTCACCGTTAGTTTTAGTAATTTTAAACTATATGCAGCAGAACATCAGGTTTCATATGAAGAAAGTATCTAGTTATTCCCAAGCAGTTAATGAATGGCAATGGGTAATACCACAGCAATTCAACATGGGAGTTTGCATATGTGACGCTCAGGATCAGAGCGCCATAGCGCTGATCGTTCCGCAAAAAAATAGAACACAATTCGAATACACCTTCGGCGATCTACGAAAAGAATCCAATAAACTTATAAATCTACTGTTAGCATATGGAGTGTCACAAGGTGACCGAGTAGCTATACTACTGCCTCAGAAAGCAGAAACATTAATTGCTCATATTGCTTGCTATAGAGCAAATTTTATAGCTATGCCTCTGGCACAATTATTTGGTCCCGATGCTCTAGAGCACCGTCTTACAGATAGTAAAGCCAGCGTAGTCATCACTGACCTAGCTGGCTGTAGAAAACTTGATGAAGTTAAGCAACCCTTGCCTAATTTAAAGCTTATTCTATCTTTAGATGGTAAAAATGAATGCACTTCAAATAATATAAAGGATTTTTACTCGGAAATGTCACGGGCTAGGGATATTTTTGAACCAGTACTCACCAAAAGTAGCGACCCAGCATTATTAATCTACACTTCTGGCACTACGGGAAATCCAAAAGGTGCTTTATTACCGCACCGCACTATGATCGGCCACATACCCGGTGCTGATTTTATTTTTGACTTCCTCCCGCAGCCAGGTGATGTAATGTGGACACCTGCTGACTGGGCATGGATAGGTGCTTTAATGGATTCCGCTATGCCGGCGTTATATCACGGCATACCCCAGGTGGTTAATCCTCCAGGACGCTTTGACCCTGAGAAAGCATTCGACTTGATGGACAATTACGGAGTTCGTAACGCGTTCATACCACCAACGGCTTTAAAAGTAATGCGTCAGGTCAACGAACCACGGAAAAATTGGAACTATAATCTACGTTCTATGTTTTCAGGTGGAGAAGCTCTAGGCACGTCATTGATAAATTGGGGAAGAGAACAACTAGGAGTGACAATTAACGAAGCATATGGACAAACAGAATGTAACCTTATTGTTGGGTGTTGTTCTTCTGTTATGACACCTCCCGATGGATCAATGGGTCGGGCGATACCAGGCCATAAACTTAGAATTCTCGATGATATAGGAAATTCAATGCCTTTGGGTGAAATAGGAAATATATGTGTTAAATCACCTGACACAGTTATGTTTCTAAAATATTGGAATAACCCAGAAGCAACTAAAGAAAAATTTATTACAGACTCTAGAGGAGATCAATGGCTTAACACAGGGGATAAAGCTAGAATAGATGAAAACGGCTGGTTATTTTTCATTGGCCGAGCGGATGATGTAATAAACTCAGCAGGCTTTCGTATTGGACCCGCAGAAGTAGAGAATTCTTTACTAACTCACCCGGCTATTTCCATGTCAGGCGTCGTAGGTGTACCCGATGAGTTACGCGGTGAGTTAGTCAAAGCCTTTATTGTTCTAAAAGATAATAGAATGGCATCTGATAAACTTGCTACCGAAATCCAAAACCATGTTAAGCAACGATTATCTGCACATGAATTTCCTCGCGCCATTGAATTTGTCGACGAATTGCCAATGACTACTACGGGAAAAATTCAACGCAGATTGTTAAGAAACCGCAATAAGCACTAACATCACATGTCTTAGTAAACGGGTAAAAATTAAATTGTTGCTAATGTTTTACTAATTCAAATAGATCTCTTCTATAAATTTTTCAATAAATTCACTGAAATTTAGTGGTTCACGCCCTAATATTGCCGTAAGTGTTAATTTGTTAGCATATTTATAACCGTGTTCGTCATAGTGCTGGCACATATTTTGATAATTGTTTATTCCATACTCTGTCCACCCACGCCCAATTGCCCATTTTTTCCAATCTTCAATGTCAATTTTTATTGCTTTAACCTTTTTGCCAAGCTTTTTAGAAATTTTCTTAGCCATCTCAGAATGACTCATCGGACCGTCTCCGGAAAACTGATAAGTCGCCCCTTGCAGTAGCGGTTCATTCATAATTTTTGCCATTGCCTCTCCTAGATCATCAACATCAATTACATTCATGAGACTTTCTGTTGAGTAAGGTCGGCGATATTCTCCACACTCTATTATCGTTGGCCATTCCACACGTATGTTTTGCATAAACATAGAAGGTTGAACAATAGTGGCGCGTAAATCAGAATCAATAATATACTCTTCCAATAATAGTTTTTTCCAATGATGATTAAGACTCTGGAGTTGTGGTTGAAAAGCAGAACAAAAAAGAAAATGATCTAGTTTTACTACCTTGGCCGCATCAACTATGGATTTACCTACCTCTAGCTCATCTTCAATATGACGAGCAGGAATATAGCAAACTGATTGTACATCACGCATTACCGAAGCAAGCACACCATCTTCTCGATAATCACCTACAATGACGTTAACAACTCCCAATGCGCGCAATTTAAGTGCGGATTCTTCGTTAGATGACAAAACACAAAATTCATGACCCGATTTAATCATGTTCTTAATTGTCGGTATTCCAACTGCTCCAGACGCACCAATTATCAGTTTCATATACTAAACCTCCTGTAGGTATTACTTAATAAGGTCGAATAGAACATGAGATCACCCTTAAATGCACATGATCGGACTGCCTAACACGTAAAACTCGGCAGGCAAAGTCGTCCAGGGGAATAACGGTTTCACTAAGTGCTTCGTCTATTTCTACCCAGGCACGAAGTGGAACAGGGGTACTACCAATCAATTCCACCAAATCATTTGATACTATACCTAGTTTTTGACAAACCTTATGAGAAAGGCGAACAATACGGTGGCGACCTCTTATACCTCGATAAGAATCAACCTCCTCTTCTTTAACTACCAGAGGTGCTAGCTGAACTTTCTGTTTTTTACGCAATAAGATGGTTCTGTCATTATCAAGCTGTCCCGTATCATCTATTACAACACCGTAATCATTTTCGGCCCCCTCTCTTGAAACATAACCAACCATCACATCATTTACTACCAGGTCTGCATCACGGTCTAAAGGAGAGCCATAACCTCCACCACCAGCAGATTTCATTATGACAACGTCACCTTGGTGTATTTTTCTGCCCGTTGCTTTACCTGGTGTTGAAAGAGACTTTTCACCAGAAGCATTACATATTGTTACAGACACTGGTAAGGCTGACTTTCCTCCTGCAGTGCCAAATGGTGGTACAACTGCCCTATCACTTAAGACAGAATAAGTTGCATCATAGTCTAATAGACGGATCTCTCTTTGCATACCTAGGCCACCTCGTGACCTACCAGCTCCACCCGAATCCTTTCGAAGCACACAGCGTATAACATGTAATGGCATTTCATTTTCTAAATGTTCCACATTATGAATAGAGCGAATATTTCCAAAATCCACATTAACAAAAGCACTCGAACCATCAGACTCCATAAACCCTCCGTTACCACCCGCTGGTACTTCATAATAAACGTATGAACGGTTCCGGGTATTATCAATTCCACCAATAGAGTTTGGAAAAGATGTTCCGCACAGGTCTCCAGATACAAGCTCAGGAACTATTTGAGCTAAAGCTCCTAGTGCAACTGAAACAGCCCGCTTTCTAACCTCCCCGTGCGCACCAGCCGGTGCATCAAACTTAACATCAACAATAGACTTTTCCGGTGTAATAACTTCAATCGCCCGAAACACTCCATCATTTATAGCTCCGTCGGGATCAAGAACTGATTTAACAGCTACAAATACACCTGCGCTAGTTACTGCATGAGATGAATTAACCACACCCGGCACTTGTGGATTGCTCCCATCAAAATCGGCAATGATTTTATCACCATCCACAGTAAGAGCTAACCTCATCAAAACCGGATCAAAATTTCCTTCATCAAAATACTCCAAATAATCTTCATAGTGATAAGTCCCATCAGGTAAAGCAGAGATTCGGTCTCGCATTCGTTGTTCACAGCGATTAAGGTTACTTACAATACACGCCTTTACAGTGGTAGCTGTATACTTATCAACAACCTCGCGAATGCGAGATTCGGCTATCCGACAAGCTCCTATCATAGCTCGTAAATCCCCCATTCGGTGCTCCGGCAAACGCATATTGGCCTTAATTAATGTCAATACACCCTCATTCAAAACACCACGTTCATAAATTTTTATGGGTGGCATTCGCAGACCTTCTTGAAAAATATTTGTTGCCAGACCTGAATAGCTACCGGGTACCATTCCACCAACATCAGCCCAATGCGATCTAACAGCTGGCAATAGTAAAAGCTTATCATGATCAAATATAGGAAAAAGTAGTGTTACATCATTCAAATGAGTGCCGCCCCGATATGAATCATTCATCAAAATAATGTCCCCGGGAAAAATTTTATCACCAAATTCATCCATAGCGCTCTTTACAGAACTTGGCATTGGAATCACGTGTCCGGGATGGTCCTCTGATTGTGCAACCAATTCGCTTTTCGAATTAAATAACGCACATGAAAAATCATCAAGTTCATAAATCGCAGGAGAGTAAGAAGAACGAATAATGGAAGCCCGCATCTCTCTCACTATAGCTATCAGTCCCTCACATACAACTTCAAGAGTAATAGGATCTACAGTCCGAGACATCTTCAAATTCTCCTAAGGTGTATCTCACCAAATTTACCAATCTCGCTCGTCCAACCTGTTGGTACTACTGTTACAGCGCCCATTTCTTCTATGATGGCTGGGCCATTAATTTTTTCTGATCTAGGTAGGAGATCGCGGTTGTAAACGGGAGTACTGTGTTCCTCACCCGAAAAAAATACAACCCTACGATCGACTGAAGCTTTTTTCAATGAACTATCTATCTCACATTCCATTAAGCGAGGCTTTGCAACATTAGCGATCACAGATAAAGAACATGCTACAAACTCTACTGAATCAGCACTTCTATAACCGTACCTCTGCTCATGAGCTTCATGAAATAGGTCTATTAATTCTTCAATTTTTCTGACTTCTTCGGGAATTGGCACATTCAGTTGCCATGCCTGACCCACGTAACGCATGCCGCAAACACGGTTCGTGCTTATCTGCTTTTTTTGTATATTCTCCTTTAACATAACCTCATAGGCAACTTTCTCCATTTTATTAAAAAGAGCATACATACTAGAAAGAGAGGAATTTTGTGCTTTAGCAAGAAAAGTTTGTACGTAATCATGCCGCACATCTGAAATCAAAGCACCATAGGCAGAAAAATTTCCAGGACTCAGAGGAACCAAGACGTGCTTTATATCTAATTCTTCAGCCACAAAAGCCGCATGCAAAGGACCAGCCCCACCAAATGCTACTAACACAAAATCACGAGGATCGTAGCCACGACTAACTGATATCTGCTTTATAGCACTCACCATTCGAGCTACAGAAATCCTTAAAATCCCTTCGGCAGTTTTCTTTATCGTAAGACCTATCTCCTTTGAAATTCTACGAATAGCAGTTTCTGCTAAAGCACTATTAAGTTTGATACTACCCCCAGCTATTTTTGTCTCAATCGACAATCGGCCCAGTATAATATTAGCATCTGTTACAGTTGGCTCGTTTCCACCGCAACCATAGCAAGCAGGACCTGGCGTAGCGCCAGCGCTGCGCGGCCCAACTTTGAGAATTTGTCCATCATCCATCCACGCAATACTACCTCCACCAGCACCCACAGTGTTTATTTCAATCTGCGGTGCTCGTATCGGATATTGGTTTATATATTGTTCTGTCGTTAGCGGTATAGATAGTCCTTGAATCAAACATACATCGGTACTTGTACCCCCCATATCATAGGTAATCATATTATTAAGACCAAGAACTCTACCTAAATTAACTGCTGCAGCAACGCCACCGGCCGGCCCTGAAAGCACGGTCTGAATAGGGAACTTCTTCGCTCTGTCAACATTTATGATTCCTCCACTTGAAATCATCAAGTAAGCTACCTCTTTATAGCCAGCTTCATTTAACAGAGCCTCTAATTGATCAAGATATTCAACTATAATGGGCCCTATATAAGCATTGAGAGCTGCAGTATTAAATCGCTCATACTCTCTCATTTCGGGAAGTACTTCTGACGAAGTGCAGATAAACCATTGAGGAAGTTTTTTTCTCAAAAGAATTGCAGCATCTTCCTCATGCTTACGATTGATATAACTATGTAGGAAACATATTGCCACCGCAGCAGGTCTCTCATTAGAAAGGCACTCTATAGTGTTATCTAGTTCAGATATATCCAAGCTTTTTAGAACCTTCCCACTAGCTTCAAGACGTTCTTTGATTTCAATAACATTTTGTCTTGGCACCACTGAAGGCGGTTTAAGCGTTTTAATATTATAGAGTGCAGCTCGGTTAGTTCTGGCTATCTCAAGTGTATCTCCAAAACCTTCGGTAGTGAGCATCCATACTGGTGCACCCTTACGCTCTAGTATTGTATTTGTTCCGATAGTTATTCCATGTACAAATCTATCAACAGTCTCAAGCTGTACATCAATTTCTTTTATGCCGTTTAAAACTGCATCGGCAGGGTTATGTAAACTAGATGGCACTTTTGTCGAAACAAAAACGCCGCTTACGTCATCATAGAGCACAATATCGACAAACGTTCCACCAACATCCACACCAAGCATTTTCATTACATCGTCTCCATACTAATCCTAAACCTTACTTAAGATGGATGATCAATAAGTGGTCTTCCATAGAACTAACTATAATATCGCAATAGAGTGGTATAATATCTAATATAAAAACGACTATGAATATTATTCTGTATACATTAATTCAGAAATATTTATTTGTTAAATGGCATAATTGCTCCAGTACGTTCTTGTGGTGCCTCGAAACGCCACATCTGTCTAGTAAATGCTTGTTCGGAACAGTCTGCAATAACAAGGGAACGTGCCATATGTTTTGAATTTAATCGTCGCCCTCCTCTTGTAAGACGCGATGGTTCGTTCACAATAGTAAGACATTTATCCATATTTTCCTTGAGTATTAGTCTATAATTACTATACAGCCAATTCTGCATTTTTGACTGATTACAAGTTTTTAGAAAAAGTTCTGTATTATTCTTTAATGATATAGCTTCTATACAAAGATCATATTCTGACATTTTTAGAAGACCTTGTGATACAGCTGTGATATCAAAAAGTTCATCTTGATGCCAAATACCTTCTTTACAAGTATGAACAGTCAGTGAACGAGAAATATTTACACGTTCTTTATGACCAGGAATATCGACACATAGAAAACGCGGTTCATCAAGCGAGTAATAAGCCTTAAGAAAAACTAAATTTGTCTTTAATATATCGTGAGCTCTAAGTTCTGAGAATTGTATAATTAATATTGCTAAAAACAATGAAAATAATCGTAAGAAATATCTTAAATAACTTTTGATTTTAGTTCCTCCCTTAATAAAAAATTTAAATTATATTAGGTTATCTTTAATCTCTATGTAGCGATATAAATATTATAAAAGTTTTCAACTATTCGTTTACTTTATTTATTTATGAAGCAAAATAATTTTCTATATTAAATCTACCTAATCTTGTTTATGTACTACAATATCGACATCGGAGAGGAAGCCTCGTTGTTAAGGTTTATTTTAATATTCCTAATTTTGTTTATCAATTTTGAGGCATCAGCTTCAGATAAATTAATTTTAACCCGTATTAATAAAATGCAAGAATCCGATAGGATTATGAATTCAATTAAAAAAAATATATTAGAATCTGATTTTACAAAAGCTAGTCAGAATATAAAAAATATAAAAAATTGGGCAGATATCATGATACAATTTTTTCCTCAAGGGTCTGAGGCTTCGGAAACTAACTTTTCATCAGCTAGTAATGATATATGGAAAGAATTTGAAAAATTTAAAGATAACGTTAATATTTTCAGGGCAAACGCTAATAAAATGTTTGTGGATGCTCAAAATAATGATTTAAATCAATTAACCAAAAGTTTTAGAGACACTAAAAACACTTGTAATAGCTGTCATGAGAATTTTCGTAATTAAAAATAATTAACTCTTAAAAAGTATTTGAAAAATTTGTGTATAATGGTTCTATTCTGTCTGGCTGAAGAACAATCTTACCCATAACATCACCTGATTCTAGTAATCTATGAGCCTCGGAAGCCATGTTTAGAGGAAGCTCAGCATAGATCATAGGCCTTATCCTAAAGTCCTCAATCATTTTCAATAGAATCTCTACATTTTTTTCTGTAACCTCTGGCTGATCGTCATAACTATGGATAGAAAACATGCGAACAGCTGGGCTACGCGCCCAGTTTTTACATTGAGCACGAAAAACACCATCGGGAGGAAATCCTTCCATAAGGCCATACATAATCAACATTCCCATAGGTGCAAGTAAATCAAGGTGATTAACAAAACTTACACCTCCAACTGGATCTATAAAGAAGTCAACTCCGCGGCCGCAAGTAACCGTTTTTATCTGTTTCAAAAGATCATTACTTGATGTTTCAATTACATGATCGGCACCCTGTTCAATTAAATACTTAACCTTTAGCGGGCTACGCGTCAGCGCAATCGTTACTAATTCAGCTGCTTTTGCCAACTGGAGAAGTGCATTTCCAACCCCACCTGCAGCGCCAACTATCACAACTGTATCACCAGCACGAACCCGCGCGGCCGTATGGAGAATATTCCAAGCAACCCTATAATTAATTAAGCTAGCAGCGAAAGAAGGATTAATCGTCTTAGAGTACGGAAATACCCAGTTAACATCAGCAACCATATACTCAGCGTAACAACCTCGTTGTGGAACTGCTGAAACGATAACCGACTCACCTTCCTTAAATTTTGTTACTTTTTTTCCTATTGCAGCAACTGTACCGCTCATTTCAATGCC
This sequence comes from Rhodospirillaceae bacterium, assembly GCA_002713365.1. Lineage (GTDB taxonomy): Bacteria > Pseudomonadota > Alphaproteobacteria > UBA6615 > UBA6615 > UBA6615. Next base: position 14,589 of record PASR01000002.1, on the reverse strand, counting down.
GGGAATCGTCGGTAATTTAGGCATCCAGGGATAACGTCCTGTGCGGATAAGCTGATCGGGGAGTCCTACACCAATCGAATGCGCTTTAATCAAAACTTCATCTAATCCGGGCTTAGGCGAGTCCATCTCATCTATCTGTAATACCTCAGGACCACCAGTTTTATGTAATCTAATAACTTTCATTTTAATGCCACCTGGTTTCTTTGATCTAGTGTATGGGTGTGTAAATCAGTTAAAGATTCAGTAGGTTTATTTTAAAAATAAGTCATTAATTTTAACTTATCTCTTTATTCTACATATGGCCCGATTATAGTTCTTACTAATAAATTAATTTGTTTGATCAGTTGAGGCACTTATCTAATTATTTATAGCCCCTTGCCTTGGCTAGTATCAGCATGTCATTATTCGATTAAAAGCAGGCTACGCTATACTCATATGGTGTAAAAATCAATTAATCGAGTTCTATTCTGCGGGTAGATTACATAAATCACACTGACTCGAAAAATATTAAATTGTTAAGAGAAGGAAAAATTATGAAACGGGTAAAAACATTCGTAATTGCGTGCGCAATGGGACTTAGTATGGGACTTTTCATATCTAATACTTCGCATGCTGAATGTGGTGATATTACAATATCTGAGATGAACTGGGCCTCTGCTCAACTAATGGCTAACGTGGATAAAATTATATTACAGGAAGGATATGGCTGTAATGCTGAAATTATTCCTGGAGATACCATGCCTACATTTACTTCTATGAATGAGAAAGGAAAACCAGACGTGGCGCCTGAATTATGGGTCAATGCCGTTAGGGAACCTTTAAAAAATGCTATTGATGCCGGCCGCTTGCAAGTAGTTAATAATGCACCAATAACTGGACTAGGTGAGGGTTGGTGGGTAACACCAAAGTTTTTAAAAGATAATCCAGGGCTAAACTCAGTTGAAAAGGTACTCGAACGCCCCGATCTTTTTCCATACGCAGAGGATAAATCAAAAGGTGCCTTTATGGGGTGTCCTGCAGGTTGGGGCTGTCAACTTGCCAATGCTAATTTATTTAGAGCTTTCAATATGGAAAAAAAGGGATGGGTTTTAGTAGATCCAGGCTCGGCTGCTGGACTTGATGGATCCATAGCCAAAGCTGCTAACCGCGGTGAAAATTGGTTTGGTTACTATTGGAATCCCACGGCTATAGTAGGCAAATATAATTTAGTAATGCTACCTTTTGAAACTAAATTTGCAGGCTCTAAAAACTGGGATGGTTGTATAGTAAAACCCGAACAGGAATGTGCATCTCCAAAACCTTCTTCTTGGACAGAGTCAGCAGTGCGAACCGTAATCACCACAGAATTTAAAAATCGTGGTAGCGTTGCTGCTGAATACTTAGCAAAACGTAAATATCCTGGAGATATAATGAATAGTATGCTGGTGTTTATGACTGATAACCAAGCTAATGGTGCAGATGCCGCTATAGAGTTTCTAACTCGTCACGAAGGCGTATGGACAAAATGGGTTAGTCAGGGTGCCGCAAAGAAAATCAAAGCTGCACTATAATTATACCACGACAAATAAACTGGGGGACGTATGTGACGTCCCCCTTTATTTGTTATATGCTATGGGGAATCCATGAGTTTCTTTGACGATTTTCCGTCACTTAGTCGACGCGACCTTATGGAGTTGCGGCGCACTATTGATAACGGGTTTCGAGATTTTTCACGTGAGTATGGTGAAGCGCTAGAAAATTTTTTTAATCCCCTACTACAGTTTTTGATTTGGTTAGAAAAACTAATGATTACCGCTCCATGGCCGATAATCATATTAGTCATAGCTTTATTCGCGTGGATGGGTTCCCGAAGCAAAGTAATTGTCATTGGGTCTGCACTGTGTTTTTTAGCTATTGGTTACCTCGGCATGTGGAAAGATACAATGTCGACACTTGCAATAATATCTGCAGCTACTTTGATTTGTATTGGGATAGGCATTCCTATCGGTATACTGATGTCCCGTTCCGACCGAATTCAAGGAATTATCACACCAATTCTTGATGTCATGCAGACAATACCCTCCTTTGTCTACCTTATACCTGTAGTTATGTTACTTGGAATCGGAAAGGTGCCTGGCCTATTAGCAGTATGTATTTACGCGCTCCCGCCTATCGTACGTCTGACTAACCTAGGAATCCGTCTAGTTGATAGAGAAGTACTGGAAGCGGCCGATGCGTTTGGCGCCAACACTCTACAACGTCTTTTTGGGGTACAAATGCCACTTGCTCTACCAAATATCTTCGCAGGTGTGAACCAAACAATAATGATGGCTCTATCTATGGTGGTGATTGCTTCAATGATTGGTGTAAAGGGACTTGGAATCCCTGTATTGCAGGCAGTTTCTAATCAGTATCTAGCTCTTGGCCTTATGAATGGGCTTGCGATAGTAGCACTGGCAATTATTTTTGATCGTGTCACCCAGCGATTAGGAAAGCGTCTTCAAAAGCACCAAGGGCTAGATCATTGATGACTGAATCATTTATCAGCATACGGCATCTCTACAAGATTTTTGGACGAGATCCAGAAGGTGCCATGAATCGTGTCCGAAAGGGCATGGAAAAAGATGAACTATTAGAACTAACAGGTCATGTTCTAGGCCTTAGCGATATTAATCTGGAGATGGAACAGAATAAAGTTCAAGTGGTCATGGGTCTATCTGGTTCGGGCAAATCCACCTTAATTCGCCTTCTTAACCGACTAATTGAACCTACATCTGGTGAAGTACTAATTGATGGAGCGGACGTACTAGCTATGGATGCAAAAGAACTTAGAGAATTACGCCGTCACAAAATGTCCATGGTATTTCAGCGTTTTGGACTATTTCCTCACCGTACAATCATAGAAAACACAGGCTATGGCCTAGAAATACAGGGTATTAACCAGCTAGAAATAAAGAAACGTGCTACTCGCTGGATTGAACGCGTAGGACTATCTGGATATGAGAATTACTACCCGGCGCAGCTTTCTGGCGGCATGCAACAACGTGTGGGACTGGCCAGAGCTCTAACCACGGATGCTGAAATTTTATTAATGGATGAAGCCTTTTCAGCGCTCGATCCACTGATAAGAACTGAAATGCAGGATATTCTTCTAGACCTACAGGAAGAACTTAAAAAAACGATTGTTTTTATCACACATGATCTAGATGAAGCACTACGCATTGGAGATAATATCGCTATTCTCCGTGATGGTGAAATCATACAGACTGATAACCCTCAAAATATATTGATGAAGCCAGTTGATACATATGTCGCAGATTTTATGAAAGACATAAACCGCGCTAGAGTACTACGTGTTCACACGTTAATGAAACCTCTTGATACATATGCCAATGGGCCAAATATGCTTAGTTCCACAACATTGGAGCAAGCACTTCAAGTATTTGCAGAACAATCTACAAGCCAAACTATAATAGTAAACGGGAATGGTGAAAAAATTGGCAAACTAACCTTAGATGATCTAATCTTTGGAATGAAACGTCCAACCATCGAGGAAATCAAAGAAGATCTGGGTTCAACTAGTTTTTCTGATTCTATCGATACTGCAACTAGTAGTATAAATTAACTACTAGTAAACATTATTCTAAAATAATTTCACCAATATTTATGGACTGGTCCAATATAACATCAATAGTTTTAACTATTTTACCCTTATCAATTACCTGAACTTGGTAGGTTTGGCCTCTAGCTTTCAGTTTATCAAACTTAAAATCTCCAAAATTATCAGTATTTTGTGTTTCTACGTTTTCGTTATCAAAGACCAACTGAACTTCAAGACCTTCAAGACATTCTATTTTATTATCTCGGATGCCAGACAACGAGCCTGCAATGAATGAAGATGTATAACGCCATAAGTTTTTATAATAAACCCGTGGCTTGGTTTCATACTCCTCATGCAGAACCTCAAGACCTTGCTTATCAATGAGGTGCAACATTTCATCATCGTCAACTTTGACCGATTGTAGGGCGTTCGTAGCACATACCGTAACACACCGCGGCTCTTTCCAACCCGCATCAAGCAAATGCGCATCAAAAATCCAATGCTGTGGCACTTGCTTTTCTTCATTCCACCAGATCGCACCATAGGGACAACTACCCACCAAGTCTTTACGGCCTTTGGCTTTAACCGGGTCTATAATCACTATTCCGTCTGGCCGTTTACTAACTGCATCTGGTGCAGCTTTCATACACGGAGCATCATCACAGTGTTGGCACATGGTTGGAAGGTATGCGACATCAGTAGCACTTCCCGCACCACGCTCTTTACGCATAATTTCAATCCAGCGATGTCCATGCTTTGGCATTTCTTCCGCATAGCCAGGGAATGAATTACCAACATGTTCATCTTGTACAGCTAATGTACAGACGTTGCAGTTAGTGCAGTTTTCAACATCAACAATTAGGTTCCATTTTTTCATTTAAAAGAACCTTCCTCATTCAAGCCCTGGGCTTTCGTAAGTGAATCTTTTCTTATAAATTCTATAGTTCCGTCCCATTTATCAATTTCGACCATAGACAGTCCGTTAGCCATAGAATGGGCATTTTTTATTTGGGTTCTGGACGGCGACAGTAGATTAACACAACCACCGCGATCGACAGATTCACCAGGTTTTCCCATTGGCTTGTACTCAGCCGAAGATTCATAGCTGTGAACTACCCCAGGGATCAATCGGGATGTGATATGTGCGGCACAAATTACGGCACCTCTATTATTAAATACACGCACAAGATCATGTTCTTTGATACCACGGATTTTAGCATCCTCAGTATTTAGCCGAATGATCCAATAATAGTGCCCATCGATCCATTCACGATGGTCCTTAATATCGTTTAAATAACTATCCTTGCCATCACCTTGGGTATGGAAACTATAACGTCCATGAGGTGTTATCATACGCAGAGGAAACTCTTTTAGCTCCGGTATGTGTGGTCCTTCCCAAGACCTAGAATACTTAGGAATTGGTGTTCTTTCATCATCACTAGGGTTATACCTTTTTAAACTTTCGCATTCAAATTCGAACTTGCTACTTTGTGTCTGCAGTCCTTCACCAAATTCTTCGGTATAATCTCCAGGTAACGGCATTGCTTCAGGGACATCTTTTTTACGCCCTTCTGCAAACCAGTTATATGCTGTTGGAGATCGCAGGTCTTCTCTTTCTGGAGGCACCACAAAGTAACCCTTTTGCATAAATTTTTTCCAAGATATATGACCAGGCAAATCCGATGCATCAAACATTCGTTTAACCCAATCAATGTCTCGCATTCCTTCTGTGAAGTAACTGCCAAGACCTAATCGTGTGGCTATGCCAGCGAAGATATCATAGTCTGATTTACTCTCACCTAGCGGCTCAATACATTTGGATTGAAAAGCAATTACACGATGATTAACTTGTGAATTAAAGTTCGCTCCATAGCCACCAGCATTAGCCCATTCTCCTATATCCGTGCGCTCCAAATGAGTACAGGCAGGCAAAATAACATCGGCAAATTGAGTATCACCCTCATCCCATATAGATTGGTTAACAACAAATTCTAAATTTGGTGAACGATACATTGAAACGTAACGGTTAGCATCGCTAAGTGTACCCAATATCGAGTTTCCATAACGGTACAACATATGAACCGGCGAATGACCAGGGGCCGGATAAACTGCTTCAGAAAATTGTCCTTCAATTGTTCTTGCGTCCCAAAGGTGACCTTCGGTATGACCATCAATTATTGCATCAGGTAATTTAAGACGCGGGATTTTTTGGCTCGACGGGTTTATAGTTGCTAGCTGAGGCATCCGTTGGTAAAGACTTACAGCAAGAGCTGTATTATTCAGATCGCCAGATATTCCACCATCAGCATACCCAGGAAAATAAAAGCTAAAATCATGTGGCACGCCTAATTGCATATTGCCAACGTTAATACCCGGCTTACCCAAACCTTGCATTGCAATCAGGCAAACCATAGTTCGTGTCCACTGGCTACCAGTAGGGTTTCGCGCTGCACCTCCGAATGTATTGCCCATGCCACCTGCGGCTAAATATGTACGTTTTGACGCCCATTCACGTGCCAATGCTCGTACATCTTTGGCAGATACGCCCGTTTCTTGCTCCTGCCATTCCGGTGATTTTTCTACTCCATCCTCTTTTCCAAGAACGTAATCACTCCAGGCCTCAAAGCCCTGTGTTCGATTTGCAACATAGTCTTTGTCATAAAGATCTTCATTCATCCAAACGTTAGCAATGGCAAGTGCCAAGGCTGGCGAAGTAGTTGGCCTAGGCGCTATCCACTTGCCGCCTAGAAATTGTGCTGTATCATTTAGATGTGGATCAATGTGCACTATTTTTAGGTCTAATTCTTTTAACCACTTTCGGCGAATTGATCCTTCAAAACCAGAATATATACCGTTTGTGGCTTCGGGATTACTCGACCAAAAGACAATCATCTCAGCATTTTTCAAACAATCTTCCATAGTACCGAAGGGTTCGCCCCCTCCAACACGTAAACTTCCACCCCAATGATGAACCGCCCCCCAATACCAGCCCTCCCAACTATCTGGGTTATGGTGAACTTCGGTAGTACCAATAGCATTCATAAAACGCATTTTGGCACTTAAATAGTAACCTATATTTCCCCAAGTATGATGAGAGCCATTAGATTGGGCGATCGCACCTTGACCATAGTCCCGCTTCATACGTTTGATCTCAGATGCTACCAGGTCAAATGCCTCATCCCAGCTAATGGGTTCATACCCTGATACTCCCCTGTTGATGATATTACGTTCACCGTTCGGATCAAAATCAACACGTTTCATGGGGGTTAGAAGTCTATTTGGTGCATAAACCATTGACTTCCAGTTCATGCCATGCGGCGAAAGCGATGTTTGCCTTGGGGGATTAAAGGTTTTTCCATGTGCATGGATGGAATAGGACATCGCATCATCATTATTAAAAATAATAGGTGTCGTACGAACAATTTTTTCGTCTTTAACATAAACAAATAGTGGGCCACCATTTGTAATAGTACAATACCGTGTGGTTCCATCACCTGCCGCGGTACCATGCTTCCACCTAGTACTAATAGCCGTCATCACCGTCTGCGCGAACCAAACACTGTCTTCATCTTTTCCTTCTGGATGAAAAAGAAAGTTTTTCATCGCCTCAATTTGTTCTAATTGGTTGATTGGAGGCATTAGCAATTTCACAGCAATTGCATAAGTTTTGAAAACAAGAGAGAAATCAGCCGAAGAATGCACCCCGACCTTTGAACTTACATGCCCATCCTTAAATATGAATATACGACCATGCTTACCATCTTGTGTTCGAATCTGAACCCTTATGTTTTTAGTTTTCAGACGGTCACGAAACTCAGCGTTCCGCCAGCAAGCAAAACGAAAAAGCAAATACATACCATAAAGAATTAAATATAGTTTCATAAAGTAAATTTACAGAAATTAGCCCAGTTAATCCAGTAGTAAACAACTTATGTTTTGCTAGAAATCAGCCCTTTTGGATTTTCTGCCACCTCGACGCGTTGACTTCTATAACGTGTTGTCGATAGGCTGGACGTGAGGCGAGGCGCTCATAATAGGCCTCAACATTTGGATGGGAGGGCCGGTTTGGCGTCCAGTTAATCCAACGATCAGTTAACGAACCCAACGGAAAGTCTGCCATAGTCAGCTTCTCTCCGCACATATAATCATTATCTACCAAATGTGCGTCTAAGATATCATACATCAAGCCAGCCTGCTTTATCGCAGCTGCTAGGCGCAGTTCATCTCGTTCAGCGGCAGATTTCTGTAGAATTTCTTCCAAATATACCCCATTGAAAGGCGCTAGATTGATCGAGCTCCAATCCATCCATTTATCAGCCGCTGCGCGTGCACGTAAATTTTGGGGATATAGTTCACCCATACTGTATTCTGCGCAAAGATAGCGCATTACAGCGCCGGATTCCCAAAGCGTGAAGCCATCATCTTCCTCTAGGGTGGGAAGTCGGCCATTAGGATTCTTAGCTCGGTATGTAGGGTCATCATTGCCACCAAATACACCACCCCAGTCGATCCGTTCGTAGTCAACGCCAATCTCTCCAAGGCACCACGTCACCTTGATAACGTTCGATCCATCTTTACGTCCCCAAATCTTGAGCATTGCTTATCTCCCAATTGTAATTAATATATAAATTAGGCCAGTCAACTTTTACAAACTGAACTCAACAACGACGCCTAAGCGAACGAATTTACTTTGATTTCTTAACATAGCGGTTGAGAGCTTTTCCATAGTCAATATATAAATAGGAAGATATATAGAGGTAAATCTATTAAGAGAATAATAAAATTTCGACCCAAATGAAAACGTAAAATTTGGATTCATGAATGCAGAATAGATACACTGGTGATGTTGGAGATTTTTCTAAATACGGACTGATGCGACAACTTACTAAAGCTGGATTCACCACAGCGCTTGCTTGGTATTTATTTCCGGATGAGACACACAATTCTGACGGTAAGCACATTGCATATATCGGACGCGATGAATTTCGTCACTGCGATCCAGTTTTGTATGGCGAAATGGAAAAACTAATCTCAACTAAACAAAGAAACATAGCGGCGATTGAAAAATCGAAGATTCTAGGCGCCAATACTTTGTTTCATAGTGAACCACTAGATATGAGCCATTTTTGCTCTTTGTCCAGCAAGAGGGGACACAAAATGAGAAAAGATGCCAGAGAAAAGTGGCTGTCCGATTGCGTATTAGAAACAAGGGAGGCTGATATTGTGTTTTTTGATCCAGACAATGGCCTTGAAGGAACTAATCCAAGGCCGCTCAGCAATAAAGGGCCCAAATTCTTGTATTGGTCAGACCTTAACTTTTTTGTTCAAAGAAAGCAGTCTTTAGTGCTTTATAATCATGCGTCCCGCCAAGGCACTATATACAAACAAATCAGCAAACGTCTCTGCGAGATTAAAGTACATGTTCCTTACGGATTAAATGCTTTCGCAATGCTTTGGAGAAAGTTTAGTGTCAGATATTACCTGGTGATCCCAACTGACGAGATGCAGGGCGCCATGTTATCAACCTGCCAAGAAATGATTGATGGGCCATGGGGCCAGAATGGGTTCTTTGAATTGGTACGAGAATAACATTGAATTCATAGAGATAGAGAACTGAACTCAACTCAATAAGCTAGGAAGCCAGAGCGCCAAAGCGGGAAACATTATCAACAAAATTAAGCGCAAAACATCAGCGGCGAAGAACGGTGCAATGCCAGCAAATATTGTCGACAACTCAACATCCTTAAGCATAGATTTTAGGATAAAAGCATTTATGCCTATGGGCGGGGTAACCAGACTCATTTCCACCGCTATTACCAAGAAAATACCAAACCAAATCAGATCTATGCCCATTGCGTCAACTATTGGTACAAATATTGGTACCACTAGTAAGATCATCGCTAACCCCTCAATGAACATCCCGAGAATGATTAGTATTCCTAGTATAGCGAATATCGAGACCGTCGGTCCCGCGTCAAGTGAGGTTACAAATTCCGATAATGTATTCCCGACTCCTGTCAAAACAACGAACTGGTTCAATACTAATGCACCAAAGATCACCGTGAAAAGCATAGCCGTTGTTTTACCAGCATCAAACAGCGAACGGTAAAGCCCTCTCCATGACATACGTCTCCGACCAATCGCGAATAACAGAGCACCCAAAGCTCCCGCAGCACCAGCCTCGGTCGGAGTAAAAATACCTAATGAAATACCAAACATAATTCCTAAGAATAGAGCTAGCACTCCCCATATTGACCCGAGTGTACGAACCCTCCTAGACCAGCTACTACGATCAGCGCGTGGACCTAGCTGTGGCTTCACCGTAACCACTACTTGAACAACTCCGATATATAAAAGAATAGTTACTAAGCCTGGTATAATTCCTGCAATAAACAGTTTTCCTACATCACTCTCTGTAAGTAAGCCATAAATGATAAGGGCGTTACTTGGCGGTATAAGAATACCCAAAGTACCCCCGGCTGCAATTGTTCCTGCAGCCAGACTATCGCCATATTTGTACCGTCGCATAGAAGGTAAGGCAACTTTCGCCATGGTCACGACCGTCGCTACAGAATTACCCGACACTGCAGCAAAGCCGCCACTAGCTGCCACAGTCGACATAGCCAAACCACCCTTGAAATGACCTAGCCAAGCATGAGCAGCGTCATAAAGGTCATCCGATAGACGAGCTTGAGTAACAAATGCTCCCATCAACATGAATAACGGAAGCACTACAAAAGACGGTGAAATCGCGATCTCAAATATTGTTGTACTGGCGCCCATCAGGGCAGCGGTCGGGCTGCGGACAACCGAAGTTCCAATAACGCCCACCAGCAGCATAGCAAAGCCCAGCGGAACACGAGCGAGGAGTAGCAAGATAAGTGCCGAGAACCCGATCAAAGTTTCAATCACGTTCTGGACCTTATCGAGTAATAGAGGTTGCGTAGAATGTAGAGCGCGGAGATCAGTGCTAATAAAGCAAATATATATGCGAAAGGCCAGATCGGGATATCGATCATCATGTGTTGCGTATCACCTTCAAAACTGACTGTCCCGTAGGAGTACATGCGTTCAGCAATAAACAACGTAGCAGCTATACTAACAACATGAACAGTAAGGTTTTGGATGAGAAGGCTTCGACCCCGCATCCAACGATCTAGTAGTCCAACCGTAATATGTTCATCATCCCGACTAATAATCGGCAAACCACAAAAAACGGTAAGACCTAGTAACAATCCAACAACTGGTAAGCCCCAGCTAAGAGGAGCATTAAAAAAATAACGTAATATTACATCAGTACTGCCAACGAGGAGCATCAGACCAATGAAGACGGCAACCAGAATTCGCATCGGGCCAACACCTTCATCATTGTTGTCTGATATTCCCGGATCAAGATCCGTCATAGCTGATAAAAGCTTTAACTATTGCGCCTCTTTTAACTGCTGTCGGAAATACGCTAACGCTGCTGGCCCATCAACACCTCGCTTCTCGGCCCGCTCTAGCCACTGCTCAGTAAAAAAAGCTGTACGAGCTTCAATTGCAGCAACAAAAGCTGGACTAGCATCTTTGATGGAAACACCAGCAGCTGCCATCTTTTTCAGTGAAGCTACATTTCGACGATCCCATTCACCCGCAACACTGCGAGCCATGGGCTCACCCATATACTTCTCCATAATCGCTTGATCATCAGCAGAAATAGAATCCCACTTCTGCTTATTTAGTATCGGGGTCCATGCTAGAGTAAAGAGTGCTCCAGGATAACGCAGTCCATGTTTTATAAACTGATCTACCTTTAAAACAGTTACAAGCGCTGCAGGACCGGTCATCCCGTCGACAACCCCCTTAGAAACCATAGGAAATATCTGAGCTGCAGTCGAAGGTACCGGCGCTACGTCAAACGCTTTTAGGATATTAGCAGAAAGACCCGCACCCGTACGCAACTTCATACCTTTGAGATCTTCGAATTTTTCAACTGGCTTATTGATGGTCCAGAGGTTCTCACCAGAGAAACTATATAGCGTGGCAAGTTTAACACCTTTGAATTCATTAGCCTTCTCAAAAAATTTCTTATAAGTTCGCCATGATGCAACGGATTGAGCAGTTGCAGATGGGGTGTGCCCGGTCAGACGACTGACTTCCGGGAGCCACAATCGTTTGCGTTCAAATCCAGTGTGGAGATAGGCGGCATCTACAACTCCCGTAGTTACCATATTCCATCCACGTGGTGGCGGTCCGACTTTACCGTTGGTAAATTCGAAGGTCACACGCCCCTGAGTATCACGTTCCACATTCTCCTTAAGATATTTCCAACCATGGCTGTTATTGGGGTATTGAGGCGGCGCAAAAATGTGAACCAGAAAATTGGTCTTGGCCGAAACGGGTTCAGATATTCCCGCAAATGCAGCCAATACAGCCAAACTCCCTACGATAGTTGCTTTTATATTCATTCTATTCTCCCTAATTATAGAGGTTGGATGTAATTTTCTTCATCCAGAGGTTAAATATTTATTTGGTGATTTACTATATTTTTTNATTCACTCAATTGGAACTCCCGTCATGCGTTGACAAAAAGAGTTCACACGGCTCGCTAGACCTGTTGCTCCATGCATGGCTGCCACCTAGATTGACCACCGTGTCACCCGTGCCGAGGTGAACCTCTTCCATATCCAGAACCATCGTTACTTGGCCAGAAAGAACTAATACATAGTCTAAACTGCGTGTTTGCTGCATGTAAGGGTGAGGCGCCCCTTCACCGAGGCGGGAAGCTTCAGGAGCACCCATGTCCAAAAAATAGTCCGAGACCTTCTCATCAGTTAATCCATGCATATACCAATCATCGGGCGGAATGGTTACAAAACTCCCGACCGAACCCCCAATAGGGGGCTGCAGGGTATTTGAGAGATGCAGTGTGTCACTAACGCCTCTAATCGGTGCAGGTGTCTCTTCAGTAACCCAGAAACGCGTGAAGGCAAAACCGGGTCTCGCTGGGTCGGTACGTACATCAGTTGCTAATTTATCTTCATAGATTACGGCGTTACCTTGCTTGTCACCAGCGGCAATGATACGACGCACCTCTCTAGGATCCTTAATGGTCATTATNATCCCCATCGTTATATTCATCACCACCTATCATCACGAATAGCATATTGTTAGCACCTCGGGTACTGTCCCAGGAGTGCCAGTGGCCGAGCTGAACAATAACGTCGCCTGTATGCATGATAAAATCATCGTCGGGCAAGACGTGAACACGCTCTCCCTCAGTTACGACACCATAATCAACGGTGCGGGTACGATGCATATTCCAATGTNTATCACTATCCATTTTTTCTGATAGCCCTGTCACATTCATCGACGCGAATTGATCGTCAGCGGACGATTTNTCAATAATTGACGNGTCTTCCTTATAGGATTGAATTACCCTGAAATGAGCTCCATTCGCAGGTGGCGAATGGCTCATGGCACGATCACCACCATCATGATGGTCCTTAAGATTTATCGGACAATCGTCAAAGGTCCAGATTTCGTTAAAGAATATTGTTGAGCCGCCACCACGTTCATGTTGATGCGGGTTACGACTGTCAGAGATCACTTTCGACTTTCCGTCAACTCCATTACCGACGATCACACGACGCGGTGCTGTTGGTTTATTCGCCACTGAGAGCACTTCCTCTAATAATTTTGGTACCCTTCCTTTAGATACCTTAAATCATTATTATTGTGCCGAAATATTTACCATGCAAGATATATTTTAAAAACCTATAGGTNAAACGTTTACCTCTAACTATAGACCCTGACGATGTGTCTAAAAAATAATNAAGATTAGGTAATATTGATAAGAAATAAAATTGTGCNGAAGTGATTTTTTTCAATAAATACAATTTAACCAATTAGTTAAATTNTATTTATAAATTAAAATGTAGGATTTGATCTTGTTGTATTTTTAGATTTAATCTATCGGATTATTTTGTTTCAGTTAAAAAATTATTCATTTCATTTATACATTGACCGCAACAAGATTCGACACCGTATAATGCGAAGACCTTGTCAGCATCTCTGATACCCTCAGCTTTTGCTAGCTGTACTTTTTTAAGATTGATTGCGTTGCAGACACATACATACATTTTAGATTAGTTTCGAATGATTCAACTTTAATAATGTTAATGATTATGATTATCACATATTATTTACATTAGATTCAATAACATAACAATATTATACACTGATATAACCGTAAGATATTGAAATATATATAAAATTAATAGTCATATACTAGAAATATATATATAGTTAAGGGTGGTATTATCTCATTTTATAAATAGGGAATAAATTTTATGGATGGTGATAGCAACGTCAAACAGCAATTAAATTCAATTTTAAAAAATGAATTGACAGCCATTAATCAGTACTTTCTTCATGCTCGAATGCTAAAAGATTGGGGGTTTTTTCGATTAGCAGAAAAGGTCTACCAGGAATCAATTGGTGAAATGAAGCATGCAGATAAGCTTGTTGAACGAATACTAGTCTTAAATGGGTTACCAAACCTTCAGGATCTTGGAAAATTAAATATAGGGGAAAATGTCTCTGAAATAATGGATGCAGATTTGGTGTCTGAAGAGACAAATCAAAAAGCATTAAAATCTGCGATTGTGATTTGTGAAGAAGCTAAAGATTTTGTTTCTAGAGAGGTATTCGTAGGTATCCTAGATGATACGGAAGAACACATAGATTGGCTAGAAACACAAAAGTCACTGATTGCNTCAACAGGTTTACAGAACTATTTGCAGGAACAAATGTTCGAGGTTAGCTCCTAATTATTAAGACTAGCTTAAAATGACGCTATTTTGTTCATCTACACAATGTTTCTCTTGTTTCTGCACTTTTCTAATTTAGGCAATAAAGAAGGCCACTAAAGCATTAATTTAGTGACCAGATTTGGTTGCGGGGGTAGGATTTGAACCTACGACCTTCAGGTTATGAGCCTGACGAGCTACCGGGCTGCTCCACCCCGC
>PASR01000001.1 GCA_002713365.1 Rhodospirillaceae bacterium | reverse complement strand
TTTTCCTGCTTTAATCTCTTGTCTAACCTGGGCTACAGTAGCACCAGTACCTTTACGTAGGCTATTAAACTTAAAACTATCAGGCAAACCATAATGTTTCTTAAAAGCTTTACCCAACCGCCGAGCAGTACGATCTGCAAAAAGCGGATTAATAACAGTAACTTTACCTTCTTTTGCTGCGNNAGNAACGAGTGCTGCTTCTTGAGCAGTCAAGTGTCCTCCAGCGTTTGCAGNNATAGTTGCTCCAAATAANGCAACTGTAGAAGCTGCTAATATAGCAGCACTTTTAGTGAGTTTCATACAACCCTCCCAATATTTGGTGTTGCTCCCGCACACGAAACAACTCCTGATTATTCTCTTAGGGCTTATTACTTACCCTTTTTCGTTNGTGCGTATAATATATCTACCCTTGGACAATTAAATATCATGGCGCAATTGTCAAACTCATTTTTAAATATGTTTAAAATNTAATCTAGTTTAATCTATGAATTTACGCAGCAGTTAGGCCTCCATCAATGGCCAGAGTTTGCCCAGTAACGGATTTAGCCTGAGCACTCGCGAGATAGCGTACTCCTTCAGCAATATCCTCTGGCATAGGAAACTCACCTGTTGGGATGCGCTCAAGCATTTTTTTGCGGATATTAGGATCTTTAAGCATTTCTTTTCTTGAGTCTGTCAGCACTGTAGATGGAGCAACAGTATTTATCCTAATATTTGAAGTGGCCCATTCAATAGCCAACATTCGTGACATTTGTATCATCCCGCCTTTAGAAATTCCGTAAACTGATCGATCAGCAAGTCCAGTAAGACCGTGAGTAGAGGCTATATTAATTATAGACCCATCTCGTTTTTGACTTATGCAGTGGTCAGCTAATAAACAGGCTAGAAAATATTGACCTTTTAGATTTACGTCCATTACGGCATCCCATTCTTCCCAAGTTACATTAATTGCGGCCTTGAGAAGGGTCGTGCCAGCGTTATTAACTAAGACATCTAATCCACCCAGACCCTCTATCGCTGCGTTAAAGCCACTGCGTATGCTATCTTCTGATAAAAGTTCAATTTCAACTGGAATAGCTTTGATTTCAGATAATTCAGGTTTTTCTAGCACTTTATCTAGTCTGCTTAGCTTTTTGTCAGCGAGAGCTAAATCATATCCGTCTCTTGCTAGTGTCATAGCAATCTCAAGTCCTAAGCCTTTGGAGGCTCCGGTAATCAAGGCTCGACGATTAGTTCTTTTGCTATTCTCAACGGTCATATTAGAAACTCCTGTTAGACAAAATATACGAGGCTTTTATTAGTGATTTTAAATTTGCTATTTATTAGTCAAACCTATCTGNTTAATGGCCTATCCTATTAATTAATGCTTATGGCATTTGAAATATAAAATATTTAAGAAAAGAACCTAACATGTTTCTTTTCTTATGCGTCTATATATTAAGTTGAATAATGTAAAAGGGGCTGGGTTTTAAAGCATTATCTGGGCCAGTTTATTTACATAATAAAAATCTGTACTAAGGTTAAGATATAGTTCATTGAGGAATTCGATATGAAAATTTTGGTTTTAGGTGCTGGTGGAGTTGGAGGGTATTTTGGTGGACGAATGGCTGAAGCAGGACTTGATGTAACTTTTCTAGTTCGAGAAAGAAGAAAACATCAGCTAATAAATAATGGACTGTTAGTTGAAAGTAAGTTCGGTAATATCTCATTATCAGTAAAAGTCATTACTGATAATGAGATAGATTGTACGTTTGATTTGGTATTAATGTCCTGCAAAGCTTACGACCTAGATATTGCTATTAATAGCATTCTGCCTGCAATGGGACCTGACAGCGTAGTTTTAACAGTTATTAATGGTATACGACAAATTGATGTTTTGCGAGAAAAATTTGGCCAAAATAATGTTTTAGGGGGTGTGTGTTATGTGGGTGCAAACCTAGATTATGAGACGGGGATAATCGAACATTTTGGTGATTTTCACAGTATTGTTTTTGGAGAAGTTGATTGTAATTATACTAAATATACCCATTGTTTTGCTGAACTAGATGCAAAGGTTTTATTCAATATTGAACTCAAAGAAAAGATAATGCAGACTATGTGGGATAAGTGCGCAGGTCAGGGCGCATTATCTAGCGCCAACATAATAACCCGATCTGTTGTAGGAGACATAACCTTAGGAGAATCCGGGCGTCAATTCTTAAATAATGTTTTTGCTGAAGGCCAAGAAATCTGTAAGGCGAATGGCTATCCCATGAGCCAAGATGTAATTAANTTTTATGAGAAAATATTCGATACTAAAGGTTCACCTTTTGCTACTTCTATGCTGCGTGATTTAGAATCAGGAAAAGTTACCGAAGGGGAGCATATAATAGGCGATCTCATCAAACGTGCGGATGACCATGGCATTTCTGTTCCAATAATGAAGTGTGCATTGGCCGCAATACAAACGCACGAGGCTAAACTTTTATTAAATTAAGAGCAGAAAAATTGTTCTGGTTACGTTATAAATAACTTTTATTTTTGATTGCCAGGTTAGTGATTTGTAATATTTTGTTATATATAAAATATTAGAGGGTAAGTAATGGTAAATATAGCAGTTCTAGGAACCGGAGCGAATGGTAGTAGCATAACGGCTAGCCTAATTGATGCAGGCTATAACATCGTAATGATTGATCAATGGGCTGATCATGTGAATGCTATACGAGAGAATGGTTTATTGATTCAATTACCTGAAGAAGATATTCAGGTTTTTCCACGAGCATACCATCTAAGTGATATATGCACATTAAATGAGAAGTATGACATCGTATTTTTAGTAGCTAAGGCTTACGATACACGATGGTTGTGTGAGTTTATAAAACCCCACCTTCAAGAAGATGGTCTGCTAATTGGCATTCAAAACGCTATGACAGTAGATGATATTTCTGAAATAGTCGGTTCTACGCGCACTCTTGGTTGTGTAGTGGAATTATCATCAGAAATATTTACACCGGGAATTGTTAAACGAAATACTCCTAANGAAAATACTTGGTTTGGTATAGGAAGTATTAACCCATCAACAAAGGATCGTCTTCCTGATATCAAAGAGATACTTTTAAATGCGGGTAAGGTAACTATTTCGTCTGATATTTTGTCGGCCAAATGGATGAAATTAGTTGTTAACACAATGTGTTTAGGGCCTTTTGCGATGTTAGGTTTAACACTTTATGAGGCCGTTCAGTTACCAGGTGTGCGTGATTTTATTTCTAAAGTTGGAACCGAAGCTTTGACTGCTGGTCAAAAAAAGGGATATACCATACAGCCTATTTTTGGCCTGAAACCTGAGGATATCACAGATACCAATAGTTTGCTCGAAAAAATGCTAGACAAGCTAGCTAAAGATATAGGACCCAGTGCGCGTGATTGCGTTTTACAGGATCATATCAAGGGTCGCTATAGCGAGGTGAATTTGATTAATGGCCTTGTAGTTAAAGAATATGAATGCGTTGGGCTTCAAGCACCAGCGAATGCAGCAGTCACTGAAATTACTCACAAAATCAAAACTGGGGAGTTAAAACCTGATCCAGCTAATCTTGAACTCGCACAGAAAATGATNAATTAGAATAAAGTAATTAGTTATTTTTTTTTGCTACAATTGTAATATTTGATAGATGTTCATCGTTTAGACTAAGGCCGGCATTGGCCATTCTTTCATCTATATCATTTCCGGCGATTAAACTCAGTGAAAGCTTAGTTTTAGGCGTCTTTTTTGCGGCNTTTTCTAGGGATTTAATGGCTTCCAGGCTAGTNTCTTTCCACTTAATGATTTTTAGCCCCGTACTTTCAATTTTGGTTCGCATATCTATCTGCGAACAAAGAAAACTAATTTCGGGTCCTCGCGCCCATGGCAGTGGATAATAAGGGGAGTTNTTTTTACCAGCACTCATTTCCGTGGATACAAGGTATCCATCATTAACTATTACCCTGGCTATTTCATCGTAAAAAGTATCTTTATCTTCTATGTTCATACTAACGTTTTGACACCAGACCATATCAAACGAGTTGTCATTAAAAGGCAAGTTAAGGGCGTTGGCATGTCTAAAACTTACTAGACTATCTAAATGACATAGTTTTGTTAGCATATTTGCTACTTCAATATAACTATTTATGAGATCAATACCCGTGACTCGGCATCCATACTCAGATGCTAAATAACGTGCTGGTCCACCGATTCCACAACCNATGTCTAGTATATGCATTGATTTTTTTGGAGTTACTAAATTAGTTAGTTCCTTGTTAGCTTTAATACCCCTTGTGTGGAACTGATCCATACGTGTTAGAGTTTTCGAAGAAAGGGAGCTTATATCAATTCCTTCTTCTCGTAACGCTAAGAGTATATTTTTGCTTATATCTTTGATGTCATAATGCAAAATAACCTTGTTGGTGATCTCTGTCATTACAAGCTAATTATCCTCATAATGATCCTCCATTTTGGCGTCGTATTTCATAAGCTTGTAAATGAGTATAAGCGGCAGAGAGCAATGTTGAATTAATATTTAATTTACGCGCATAATCTAACATTAATCCGATGATATGTTTTCCTTCTGTGCAATTACCTATTTCAATATCACGTAGCATAGATGTAACGTATTTACCTTCTGGATCAGAAAACAGAGTTTGATAACTATCCATAAATTTTTTGCTTGGTGGATAACCACTAGCTTTAGCAACTTCGGATGTAATTTGTAGCATATGCAGAAATAAATCGGTTCCTTCATCTGTAGATATGATTTGCCCAGAGTTTGCGCGCATCAGGCAAGTCATGCTTGCAGCAGTAGATAAATGAACAAATTTTTCCCACATCTGCTGCATAATATTTTCTGAGTAGACTGCATCCAGCCCAACCGTTTTATCAAATTGCTCTATTATTTTGGTTAATCGATGGCTTGATCCGCCTTGCTGTTCCCCTANATGCAACCAGTGCCAATCATTTAAATGCTTTATAGTACCGTTTGAAAGTCTCTCAGCAGATAGTTTTATGGTACCACCCAGAACTTTTTCTTGGCCGAAAAATTGATTTAGGTTTTCTATATGTCCTAGGCCGTTAAGTATTGGGACTATGGTTGCATCTTCCGCAAGAGCAGGGGCCGCATCGCGCATAGAAATTTCAAGGTCATAGGCCTTACAGGTTAGTATTACAAGATTATATATTGGTAGAAGCTCATCAACGCTAGTGGTAACTACTGATGCGTGGACGTTGCCAAATACAGAATGTAAAGATAGTCCATTTTTGTCGAGTTGCGATTTTCGAGCATTTCTCACAAGGAAAGTTACATCAGCGCCTGCTTCATTTAAGCGTCCTCCAATATAGCCCCCTATAGCTCCAGCTCCTAAAACAAGGGTTTTCATAATTTTGCTTTTAACTCCACTTATAAAACAAATGAATTAATAGTATATTAGTATTTACTGTTAGCAACTTAATGCAAAGGGCAGGGCGTCAGTAAAATATGAAGCAGTTAATTAATTAGTCTTTTTGTATTATGATGCTCATCATATAGACATAATGGTTGCTTTCTAGATGTTATTATTATCTAGGGTANAAGAAATATGAGTGGCTTAATTAATTTAGATTTTATGAGAAACCTTATAACAGATGCAAATATATGGATTGCATCTGAAATACTAACAATTGCAGCTCTTTGGCAAGCTGGTGTTATATTAATAGCATTACTTATTGCCAAGCTTTTAACCCCGCCATTTCGCCGCTTTTTAGAACGTTTATCCGAAGACTTTAGAGATGATTCTAAATTACGAATAGTTTGCACAACATTTATGTCTGTTATTACTCCAACCATTTGGGTTTTGCTTTTATGGGCCGCAGTAGAAGTTGCTGATACTGCCTATTGGTCTAATAAATTAATTTCAATAGTAGTAAGTGCAGTTAACGCTATAATTATAATTATATTCATTGCAAGATTTATAAATATAAAGGCTTACGTAAAATTATTTGGTATTATTATTACTTTGATAGCAATACTTAATATATTTGATCTTTTGCAGCCGGCGCTAAATTTACTTGATGGGATATCTGTTCAAATTGGCGAAGTAAAACTGACTGTTTTGTCAGTTTCTAAGGGTTTGTTCTACTTTTTTATATTGCTTTGGCTAGCTAACTTATTTTCTAGGCTTATTGAACGAAAAATAAATTCTTTTCCAAGTCTTACCCCGTCAGTTCAGGTGCTTTTAACTAAATTTATAAAAATATTTTTAGTTGTAATCGCCGGAATGATTGCGATAAATGCTGTGGGTATTGACTTAACAGCTTTTGCAGTATTTGGCGGAGCGCTAGGCGTTGGTATAGGTTTTGGTCTACAAAAAATAGTTGCTAACTTTGTTAGCGGCATAATATTATTGCTCGATAAGTCTATTAAACCAGGCGATACTATAGGAGTGTCCGGCACCTATGGTTGGATTCAATCTCTAGGTGCTCGTTATGTTTCTGTGGTTACTCGTGATGGCATTGAACATCTGATTCCTAATGAAGAACTAATAACCACAAGAGTTGAAAATTGGTCATTCAGCAATCTCCGGATTAGGCAGAAGATACCTATTGGAGTATCTTATAATTCTGATGTTCGCGAGGCTATTAATATTTGTTCTGAGGCAGCTTTAGGTAATTCGCGTGTACTGGATACACCAAGTCCAATCTGTTTGTTAAAAGGATTTGGTGATAGCTCAGTTGATTTAGAAGTTCGGTTCTGGGTGGTTGATCCACAAAATGGTTTAACCAATGTTAAAAGTGAAATTCTCCTAGATATTTGGGANCGTTTTAATGCTAGTGGTATAGAGATTCCTTTCCCGCAANGAGATGTGCATTTAAAGACNACTTCTTCAGAAATACTTAAAACAGAAATAAAATAACAAATAAAAACTTATATAATAATTAATTCAGTGATTATTTAACTAAAAAGAATTTTGATTTTTTTGTTTAGTCTTCCGTCGATAAGTGTTAGTCCAATCCCAATAAAAAACATTCCTAAAATATTTTGTAGCGATATAGATTCACCTAGCACCATAATGCCCAGAAAAATCGCTGTAATTGGCACAAGGAAATTTACCAGCATTAAATTGGTGGCTCCAGCCGTTGCGAGAATACGGAAATATATAAGGTAGGCTATAGCGGTGGAAAACACCCCTAAACTAATTATAGCTGCCCATGATANATTACTTGCTGGTGAATGAAGCCAGGGCTGGTCAATTAGTATAACNGTAGGAAATAGTATAATAGCTGACGTCGTTACTTGGCCTGCAGCAATAACCAAAGGCGGTATTTTTTGTTTTGAATAACGTCGACCATAAATACTAGATAATGCATAAAGTATGGCTGCTGATATAATCGCTAATTGCCCAAATAAATTCCTTCCGATCTGTCCTAATAAATCTGGTCCAAGCAGCACTATCACGCCNACAAAGCCCATTAAAATACCGATTAGTCTATTAGCTGTTATTTTTTCGTCGGTTGTGTAGAAATGAGCTCCAATTACAGTAATTAATGGAGTTGTGGCAATTAATATGGATGCTAAACCGCTTGGAATATTTGACTGACCCCATGCAATTAATGAGAAGGGAATGGCACTATTAATAGTACCCATTATAAAAAAAGAGCACCAAATACTAGCTGTCTTTGGTATTTTTATCGAAGATATAATTATTGCNAACCAAAGTATAAGGCTGGCGATTAATACCCTCAAAAATGCAATTGTGAATGGCTGAAAATCTTCTACAGCAATACCAACGAATAAGAATGATCCACCCCAAAATATAGATAATATTATTAATAAACCCCATTGCAACGGGTTCATTGATTTAATTTGGCCGCCTATCATAAATACTATCCTATTAATATTCTGCTAGTTTATATTATACATTAATTAATCTGCTATTTATTATTTTTACAGAGCTTCTAGTCGTGTAAAATCTGGTAAGANGTTTATTAAAATAGGTAACCCAATTTAAATNANAACTTTTTTAATTTGGCGGCCTTACAAAAATTAGAAATATATGCTGGTATTATTTAAAACCAATTTGTGAAAAATTATTTTAATAGGTAATTTTAGTATCAATTTATAAGAAAGTGACGGATATGAAAGAACCGTTAGATAGATCTGAGATTATTCGATTATTACAAAACTTAGGTAGTGATCAGGATAATGATATATTATCGGCTGCTCGGGATTTAAATCAGAAAATTGCAACATCTGGTCTTGACTGGGATGAACTGTTAATTCCTGAAGAAGAACAAAGTTCTACCGTTAGTGACCATAACGAACCCAAAAATATTATAGATGATGATGTTAAAGGTAAGATTAATGATTCACTAACACTAATAGAAAAAATGCTTTCAGACCCTGCGCGTTCCGATGCTATGCGGCAGGAGTTAGAAGAGTATAAGAATGATATATCCAATGGCGATTTTAGTGATAGTGATCACAAATATGTACGAGCGCTATNTGATAGATTATCTAAATAAATACGTTAGATCTAATNTTTCAGTTTATTGTATCTAAAAAAACTGTTGGGATTTGTTTTTATTAAANATTATCTTGCTTTTGATCTTCTTCATCTATTTTTTGTTTGTTTAATGCAANGTTTTGCGCCTGTTTAGCCTCTGCTTTAGCTGCTTTTTTTTCTGCCTTCCGTCTTTCTCGGTCTAGTTTTTCAAATTTATAATTTGTCTTGCGTGCCATTTCGGCCCCTTTGCTACATATATCTGGCAAGCAATTTGTCTCTTTGAGCCCATTGCAGCCGGTTTTATACTTAATCTTAGATACAAACTTATTGATGAATGCTCCTACAAAACAATCCCGAGCATCATCCTCATTACCAATCAAGATTAATAATATTAAATAAATAGTTACTTATTAGTCTAATTATTTTCTAATGTTTTAGTTGGCAGGTGGGTCACACGATTCCGTGCCCATTTCTGCTGGTACAGAAAATTCTAATAGTTCAAAAGCATCGGATGTTCTTATTTCATTATGTGGCATAAATCCTGGAATATACACCGAATCGCCTTCTTCTAAATGAATTGTCTCTCCATCAGAAAATTCAAGTTCTAACCAACCATCAAGCATGTAAACAAACTGACCTTCACACTTATGATAGTGCCAACCAGTTGGTTTTGATAATCCATTTGTTGCAGATGTTTTTTGTACGCGCATTTTACCCTTGCTACCATCCGTAACCCCAAGGTCGACGTATTCAAAAAATGACCTACGACCTTTAACGACATTAGGTGCTGATTTTCGTGCTACAGCATATTTCTGTTCTTCATCTTTTTCGGCTACCAGAGCTACTTGACTATTCATATTAGTCCTCCTCGATGAACGAGTTAGTGTGATTTATATCACTTATGGTAATGATCAGATTGCTTGGCGGCAAGGGGATAGTGTCATTTAGTAAAACATAATATAAAATTAAAGTTGCAAGTATTTATATATATGGGATGATATTTTATGAGTGATTCGCTAAATTTGGAACTTAATAGTTATGATGAAAGCGTGCGTGGTGCTCCTCATATGGAACTGCCAGTTCTAGATTTATCACTCCTAGACTCTCCTGATCTCAGTAATGTTGAAAGTTTAGCAATAAGCCTGCGGGATATCATTAGTCAAATTGGTTTTCTATGTATTGTAAACCATAAAGTTTCAGAAAAAGTTATCGCAAAAATGACAGAATTCTCTGAGAATTTCTTTTTATTGCCTTTAGAAGAAAAGGAATCTCTTGCCATCAATCGGCATGAACGAGGTTACACAGCAATAAACATAGAGGTTATAGAGGATAATGCCATAGGTGGTAGTTCAAGAAATGATCTCAATGAATCTTTTAATTTTGGTGTAGAGTATCCGCCAGATGATCCCAGAGTAATATCTGGTAAACGCATGTATGCTGCTAATGTTTGGCCCAAATCTATCCCTGAATTTTCTTCAGTTGCTAAAAGTTATATATTTGAAATGGAACGACTTAGTAAAAGGCTTTTGCCAGTATGGGCGATTGCTTTAGGGCTCAAGCCAAACTATTTTGATCATCTTTTTGATAGTGCACATTCATATGTCCGCACTATACGGTACCCTTCAAGACCGTATTTGGAAAAAGAAGAATTAGGAATACGTTCTCATTCAGACACGTCATTTGTGACCTTATTGCCGCCTGAAAATGAAACTGGATTACAGGTGATGGACGAAAATGGAACCTGGTTTTGGCCTGATTGTCCTCCAGGCGGGATAATTGTTAATTTTGGGATGTATCTTGAACGTCTATCAAATGGAGTAGTGCGTGCCACGCCCCATAGAGTTATACCGCCTATATCTGGCACACGCTATTCTATGCCATTTTTTATGTGCCCCAACCTAGAAGCAGTAATTGAATGTTTGCCAACATGTTATAGTTCGACAAACCCGCCAAAGTATAAGCCGGAATCATTTTGGAGCTTTCATACAAATCACATGTCTAAAATTTATCCTCATTTTGCAGCAAAAGAAGACGAGTCGTAGTCTAAAGCACAGGTGCCTCTCTTTTTTCTAAAGGCTCTATCATAAATTGGGATATCCATATTCAAATAATTAGAGCTTTATATATCTTCAAATATTGTTATTTTCTTTTTATTTATAAATTATATGCAAAAAGAGACTTTTTAATATGCCAAGTTTTGATGTTGTATCACGTATTGAACTTCCTGAAGTTGATAATGCAATACAAGGAGCACTCCGTGAAATTTCTACACGTTTTGATTTTAAAGGCAGCAGCTGCAGTATAGAACGTGATGAAAAAAAATTATTACTAACTGCTGATGACGATTTAAAGTTGCGTCAGGTGCAAGAGTTACTGCGCGGATATTTATCAAAACGTAAGGTTGAGGCTGGCGCATTTGAATTTCAAAAACCTGAGTTGGCATCGGGTAATAAAGTTCGTCAGTCAGTCGTTATCAGGCAGGGCATAGATCGTGAAACGGCACAAAAAATTACAAAAGCTATAAAATCCTCTAAGTTGAAAACGCAAATCGCAATACAAGGTGATGAGCTAAGAGTTTCTGGAAAAAAGAGGGATCAACTACAAGACACCATATCACTGATTAAAGAACTAAAAATAGAACTTCCTTTGCAGTTTATAAATTTTAGAGACTAGGATACATATTGTATTTTACTTTTCAGTAAAGTCTAATGCNCCCTTTATAAATAATTCTTCAATAATGGGTATTTTCGTAATTAGTTTTTGTTCAAACAAGTAACCTAATAGTATATTAACAATCTCCAAGTTTTTATCTGAGAGGCCAAAGCTCATATAGTCATTATTAGTATCTTCTCCCCAGGGGTTTCGCTTCCCTTCTTCTTTATAAAATTTTTCTTTGCTATGGCAAAAGGCATTAAAAAGCGTCAAAGGAAGTGAAGGGTGTTCTAAAAGTGTATTATTATGAATGACTATAGTGTGATTTAGAGGATATATTCCTGTTTTTTTGAA
This sequence comes from Rhodospirillaceae bacterium, assembly GCA_002713365.1. GTDB lineage: Bacteria > Pseudomonadota > Alphaproteobacteria > UBA6615 > UBA6615 > UBA6615. Next base: position 70,832 of record PASR01000001.1, on the reverse strand, counting down.
ATATTTACGTTCTTCGCTTTCCGTGTCAGGGAAGATTGGCCGAAGCTTTCTTTCTTCGTAAGGTTTTTGTTCATCTTTTGTTACTGGGGCTAGAAAGGCATCGATTGATCCTTCAACAACCAATTGTTCTAAATCACCCTCAATAATTTCAACAGAAGCTTCTTCAGGGGGGGTGAAACGCTGGTTTTTTCCAGTTACCCAATTAATGTCCGACCAGTGTAAGTCATACTGATCAATCATGGTGCCTCGCCACCAAACTCCTGCTGTTTGACTGAATTCTTTAGCGCCAACGGTTTTACCGACTAAGTTCGATGGATGTATGATTTCACTATCTTTACTGACATATAAGGACCCATGTCTAAAGTCACGATTAAGAAAGATAGGGATCGCAGTCATCCAGTCTACGCCCCGGTCTTTCATCATAGAATAATTTGCTAAAGAAAATTCATTGACCTCAAAAGGTTTATTTTCAAGTACGGCTTTAAATGCTTCCACGCCTGAAACCGGATTATAATTTAAATTTAAGCCATCTCTAATACCATCTACATAACGAAAGAAAGGATAATTATTTCCAATAACTTCAATTTTATTTTTTTTGGAATTATCAGGCATATAGGTATCTCTTAAATTTTTGGGTTAAGTCGGTTTTACTATTTATTACTTTAAATATCTTTTGAAATTATTTCTTAGCCAATCTCTAAAAGTTATTTTATTCAAGTTAATTAAAAACTTATTATTACAGATTACAAAACGACAGAGTATAAGAAAGAAGTGGTGCCGCAGAGACGATTTGAACGCCTGACCTGATGCTTACAAGGCAACTGCTCTACCAACTGAGCTACTGCGGCACTTTATTGATCTTCTATTACTTAAATCGTAATTTATCAAATTTATATTTTAAAATAAGCTATTTAAGAAATTTCGTATAGTGCGATTGCAGCTGCATTAGATACATTTAAACTTTTCAACGACCCCGACAAAGATATGCTAGCTAAAATATCGCATGCTTCACGAGTAAGTCTTCTCATACCACGACCTTCTGCTCCCAATATTAATGCTGTAGGTCCTGAGATTTTAATTTCATCTAGTTTTTGTGAGGCTTCACCATCTAGGCCAATGCACCAAATATTTGANTTTTTTAGGCTTGATAGGGCTCGTGCTAAATTTTTAACTCTCACTATTGGGCAGTGTTCAAGTCCACCAGAAGCTGACTTAGCTAGTGCCCCAGTAATTTGTGGTGTGTGCCGGTCTTGAACAATTATAGCGTCTACCTTAAAGCTAGCGGCTGTTCGTATTATAGCCCCTATATTATGAGGGTCGGTAACTTGATCCAAAACAACAACAGCCCCTTTATTTTTTTTAGATAATATATCACATACATCGTCTAGTGTTATGGTATCCAGCTCTTTAGTTAGAACGGTTATTCCTTGGTGTATTGCACCTTCTGGAAGGACGTCATTGATAATATCTCTTGTCACTATCTCTAATCTTACATTAGGTAGTAATTTTACATTACTATTTATGCGTTTAGCTAGTGAGGTATCGCAGGTTAAAATTCTTGAATAAACCCTTAATGGATTCTCTAATAGAGCTATTACTGTATGAGTTCCATATAGCCATGATGATGCTTCTTTTTCAAAAGAACGGTTCATTTTTTTATTTCTTTGTGTAATGTGATTTATTAGTTCGGGCTTGCGGCGCGACATGTTGGACCCTATTATTTTTATGTTAAAGCATATAAAAGTCTTAATATTATTGTACTTTGTGCTAACAAATACGTAAATGTATACAATTTAAAGCTTTTTTCTGTTGACAGGCGTTAAGAAATACACATATTTCGCGGCTCGGCGTTAGTCATGAGCTTTCGGCGCGTTAGCTGCTTGTAGAAACGTTTTCAAATGGAGGGGTGCCTGAGTGGTTAAAAGGGGCGGACTGTAAATCCGTTGACTATGTCTACGTTGGTTCGAATCCAACCCCCTCCACCAGTTAGTGTACTTACTCTGGGTAGTTAAATAATTGTTATAGAATGCTAGGAACAAAAGTTAGGTAAATATACATTTAAAATAAAGCATTAAAAAGATGGGGTAATAAGGCGACTGTCTACATAATTGATTAACACGTATATGCGGGTGTAGCTCAATGGTAGAGCAGAAGCCTTCCAAGCTTACGACGGGGGTTCGATTCCCCTCACCCGCTCCAAGTGATAAATGGGGTGTAGTCATTTTAGGTGTTAGAGTTGACTGAGAATTATTATAGAGGGCTAGCAATGCTAGCTGTAACATGACGCAAATTATGGAATAAGCGATGTCGAAGGAAAAATTTGAACGTACAAAGCCACATTGCAATATTGGCACTATAGGCCATGTTGATCATGGAAAGACTACGTTGACAGCTGCAATAACAAAGACATTAGCACAAGCAGGTGGTGCTGAATTTACGGCATATGATCAGATTGATAAAGCTCCAGAAGAGAGAGCTCGGGGAATTACTATTTCAACTGCACATGTGGAGTATGAAACGGATGGACGTCACTATGCGCATGTGGATTGTCCAGGACATGCTGATTACGTGAAGAATATGATCACCGGTGCTGCCCAGATGGACGGTGCTATATTAGTGGTAAGTGCGGCGGATGGACCGATGCCACAAACACGCGAGCATATTTTATTAGCACGTCAGGTGGGAGTTCCTGCGTTAGTAATTTATCTGAATAAGGTTGATCAAGTTGATGATGAGGAGTTGTTGGAATTGGTGGAAATGGAAGTAAGAGAGCTTTTATCTTCTTATGATTTTCCAGGCGACGATATTCCTATCATTAAAGGGTCGGCATTGGTAGCTTTAGAGGATGGCGATGAAGTCATGGGAGCTAACTCAATAAAAGAACTTATGGCTGCTGTTGATGAGTATATACCGCAGCCTGATCGCCCAAAAGATCAGCCCTTTTTAATGCCGATTGAGGATGTGTTCTCGATATCAGGTCGAGGTACGGTAGTTACTGGTCGTATTGAGCGTGGTATTGTTAATGTTGGTGATGAGATTGAGATTGTTGGTATCAAAGATACGACGAAGACGACTTGTACGGGTGTAGAAATGTTCCGTAAGTTGCTTGATCAGGGCGAAGCAGGTGACAATGTTGGTGTGTTGCTTCGAGGAACCAAGCGTGAAGAAGTTGAGCGTGGCCAAGTTCTTTCGAAGCCGGGCTCTATAACGCCACATACTAAGTTCATGTGTGAGGCTTATATTTTGACGAAGGATGAGGGAGGGCGCCACACGCCGTTTTTCTCTAATTACCGTCCTCAGTTTTACTTTCGTACAACGGATGTAACAGGAACAGTTGATTTACCTGATGGAACTGAGATGGTTATGCCTGGAGATAATATCTCCATGCAGATTAATTTGATTGCACCGATTGCGATGGATGAAGGACTTCGATTCGCAATTCGCGAAGGTGGGCGCACTGTTGGAGCTGGTGTTGTAACTTCAATAATCGAATAAAATGTGTTTAAGAGTAATCTTAAATAATAAGTAGTAGTTTAGTTTTAAGAGGTACATTAATGGACAGCCAACATATACGGATCAGATTAAAAGCATTTGATCATCGGATTCTAGACCAATCCGCAAGTGACATCGTAGGTACNGCAAAGCGCACNGGGGCTGATGTTCATGGACCAATACCTTTGCCAACTAGAATTGAAAAATTTACCGTCTTACGTTCACCTCACGTCAATAAGAAGTCGCGAGAGCAATTTGAAATTAGAACTCATAAACGATTATTAGATATTATAGATCCTACACCACAAACGGTAGATGCATTGATGAAATTGGATCTCGCAGCTGGTGTTGATGTTGAAATAAAGTTGTAAGAGAAAATTATGCGTACTGGATTGATAGCTAAAAAACTAGGTATGACCCGTGTCTTTGATGATACAGGCAATCATTTGCCTGTTACTCTGTTGCAGATAGATGGATGTCAGGTGGTAGCTCAGAGAACACTGGAGCGAGATGGTTATACAGCGTTACAACTTGGAGCGGTTGCGGCGAAACCAAAACGTATGAGTAAGGGGCTTCGGGGACATTTTGCCAAAGCCAAAGTACAACCTAAACAAAAATTAGTAGAATTTAGGGTTAGTTCAGATGCAATGCTGGATACNGGTGTAGAGATTTCAGCTTCTCACTTTGTAGCAGGACAATTTGTTGATGTATGTGGAACTTCTATAGGTAAAGGTTTTGCAGGAAGNATGAAACGGCATAATTTCAAAGGTTTGCGTGCTTCACATGGAGTATCTATATCTCATCGAAGTCATGGTTCAACAGGACAGTGTCAATATCCTGGAAAAGTATTTAAAGGAAAGAAAATGGCTGGTCATATGGGAGATGAACGTGTGACCATTCAAAATTTGCGCATTGTTTCTACTAATCCTGATGATGGTGTGATTGTCGTTGAAGGNTCTGTTCCAGGATCGACTGGTGGTTATGTTTTATTAAGTGATGCTCTCAAAAAGAAACAACCAGAAGACTTACCGTTTCCTGCCTCGCTTGTTGCCGGGTCGTCATCAGAAAANGAAATTATTAGTGATNAGACAGTAGGCGTTGAAGATCACGGTGAAGAAAAANCCTCTGACCCAAACCAAGATGAAATAAAAGAAGTTGAAGCTGCTGATGTAGAAAAAGCAGATGATGAGTCTAAGGAATAGGTTATGAAGTTCAAAGTTATAAGCTTCGAAAATAAAGCCGCTGGTGAAATAGAGCTGGACGAGAAGGTGTTCGGATTNCCATTACGTAAAGATCTTCTGAATCGTATGGTAAATTATCAACTGGCTAAGCGCCGACAGGGGACTCATAAAACTAAGACAGTTGGTGAAATATCTGGTACAGGTGCAAAACCATTTAAGCAAAAGGGTACAGGTAGAGCGAGGCGCGGTAGTAATCGCTCCGCTCAAATGCGTGGAGGTCAAACAACATTTGGACCAACCCCACGTAGTCATGAACATGACATGCCTAAGAAAGTTAGGCGTTTGGCTTTAAAGTCAGCACTGTCTGCAAAATATGCAGAGGGAAAGCTAATTATTGTTGATCAAGCTAAAATAGGTGATTCTAAAACTAAACCGCTTGCAAAAACGTTTATGACTATGGGGTTAAAGTCGGCTCTAATAGTTGATAGTAATGATCTCGATAATAATTTTGTTTTGGCTACTCGTAATATTCCTGAAATAGATTTTCTATCTCAGAAGGGGGCGAATGTATTTGATATATTGCGCCGAGATACTCTTGTATTAACTCGTGAAGCAGTTCAACAGTTGCAGGAGCGCCTTAGATGAGCACGTCACGCAAACCCCGGGGTCGTATTAAACTCTCTCAGGAGAGAATGTATGATATTGTTCGTTTTCCAATTATTACAGAGAAAGCAACTTTAGTCGCTGAATATAACCAAGTTATTTTTCGTGTTCCTCTGGATGCTACTAAAGCAGAAATAAGAGCAGCTGTAGAAGGGATATTTGGTGTTAAAGTAGATGGAGTTAATACTATACGCCAGGTAGGAAAAACTAAGAGATGGCGTGGGGTTATGGGACGCACTTCTGATTTTAAAAAAGCTTTGGTTCGCCTCGCAGACGGTGAATCAATTGATGTATCGTCGGGCGTTTAGGGAGAATAGACGATGGCATTAAAACAATACAAACCAAATACCCCTGGACAAAGAGGCTTGGTGCTAGTTGATCGATCAAACCTTTGGAAGGGCGACCCACTAAAGCAGCTCACTGAGGGATTAACAAAGAAGGGTGGACGAAATAATACCGGGCGAATAACTGCACGACGTCGTGGGGGTGGTCACAAACGTTTGTATCGAAAAATTGATTTTCGAAGAAATAAAAATGATATTTCAGCGACCGTGGAGAGAGTTGAGTATGATCCCAATCGCAGTGCTTTTATCGCGCTTCTTAAATATGAAGATGGAGAGCACAGGTACATTCTTGCACCGCAACGTTTGAGTGTTGGTGATACTGTAATATCTGGAGATAGAGCTGACATTAAACCAGGTAATGCCATGCCTCTTAGTTCCATTCCTATAGGTACAATAATTCATAATGTTGAGTTAAAGGCTTCTGGTGGAGGTAAACTTGCAAGAGCAGGTGGAACATATGTTCAATTAGTGGGGCGGGATCAGGGATATGCCCTATTAAAACTTACCTCTGGCGAGGTTCGGATGGTGCGTGCTGAGTGTATGGCAACTATCGGGGCAGTATCAAATGCCGATAAATCAAATATTAAATTAGGTAAAGCAGGACGTAATCGATGGATGGGAAAACGTCCTTCCGTCCGTGGTGTTGCTATGAACCCAATTGATCATCCACATGGTGGTGGTGAGGGAAGAACATCTGGCGGCCGACATCCTGTGACGCCGTGGGGAAAACCGACTAAAGGAAAGAGAACGCGTTCAAATAAACGAACTCAGTCTCTTATTCTACGTCGGCGAGCTAAGTAGAGGAGTTCGATTGTGGCACGATCTATTTGGAAAGGACCATTCATAGATAGTTATCTATTGAAGAAAGCAGAAACTGTTCGTGATTCTGGAAGGAATGATGTGATAAAAACATGGTCACGTAGATCAACAATTTTACCTCAGTTTGTTGGACTCACTTTTGGAGTTCACAATGGACAAAAATTTATACCTGTTTCTGTTACTGAAAATATGGTTGGTCATAAATTTGGTGAGTTTTCTCCCACGCGGACTTACTATGGTCATATTGCTGATCGTAAGGCGAGGCGAGGTTAGTTATGGGAAAAAAATCAATGCCTAGGGTGATGGCAGACAATGAGGCGAAAGCTGTTGTTCGTTCGCTACGAGTTAGCCCTCAAAAGTTGAATTTGGTCGCACAATCCATTCGAGGAAAGAATGTGCAGACAGCATTACGCGATCTTGAATTCTCAAGACGTAGAATTTCTCAACAAGTTAAAGTGGGGCTGGAATCAGCTATAGCTAACGCCGAAAACAATCATCAATTAGATGTTGATAGATTAGTGGTTTCAGAGGCTACAGTTGGTAAAGGTATGGTAATGAAAAGATGGCGACCTCGTGCACGTGGCCGTATGGCTCGTATATTAAAGCCTTTCAGTAGTATTACGCTAGTTGTACGTGAACAAGAGGAGGCATAATTATGGGGCAGAAGGTAAATCCAATTGGACTTAGATTAGGAATAAATAGGACTTGGGATTCTCGTTGGTATGCTGAAGGTATAGGTTATGGCAGTTTGCTGCTGGAAGACCTTGAATTGAGAAAATTTTTGGATAAACGATTACAGTCAGCAGGCATTAGTAGAGTTATTATTGAAAGACCAGCAAAAAAAGCACGTATTACTATACACACAGCCCGCCCTGGTGTTGTTATAGGCAAAAAAGGCGCAGATATAGAGAAGCTACGTTCAGATGTAGCAGAGAGAACTGGAGCAGAAGTAAGTCTAAATATAGTGGAAGTTCGTAAACCAGAAATTGATGCGGTACTCGTTGCAGAAAATATTGCTCAGCAGCTCGAGCGCAGAGTTGGTTTTCGACGAGCTATGAAAAGGTCTGTGCAGAATGCAATGCGATTAGGCGCAGGTGGAGTACGAGTAATGTGTGGAGGACGTTTGGGGGGAGCAGAAATTGCAAGGACTGAACAGTATTTAGAAGGAAGTGTTCCTCTGCACACTCTGCGGGCGGATGTTCAATATGGAACTGCTACGGCTCAGACAACTTATGGAGCTTGTGGAGTTAAAGTTTGGGTCTATCGTGGGGAGATAATGGAACACGATCCTATGGCTGAAGACCGTCGTTTTGGTGAACAGCAATCGGGTAGTAGTCCACAACGTCAGGCGGCTAAAGGGTAATATAATTATGTTAAGTCCTAAACGAACTAAGTTTCGTAAACAACACAAGGGTCGTCTGCACGGTATAGCGATGTCCGGAACAAGCCTGAACTTTGGCTCGTATGGCCTAAAGGCTGTAACACCTGGACGTGTAACTGCACGTCAAATTGAGGCTGCCAGGCGAGCAATGACAAGACATATGAAAAGGGCTGGTCGAGTTTGGATAAGGGTTTTTCCAGACGTTCCAGTGAGTAGTAAGCCAGCTGAGGTCAGGATGGGAAAAGGTAAGGGTTCTCCAGAGTATTGGATGGTTCGAGTTAAACCAGGTAGGGTTATGTTTGAACTTGACGGAGTATCTCAAGATATAGCTGAAGAAGCCTTTCGATTGGCTTCAGCAAAGCTTCCAATACAGACACGTATAGTAAGTAGAGTGGCAGGGTAGGTGGACTGTGAAAATTAGTGAATTTCGTGCCAGTAGTGATGATGAGTTGCAAGAAAAGGTCGGTGACTTAAAGAAAGAAGCTTTTAATTTGCGCTTTCAAAAAGCTAGCGGCCAGTTAGAAAATACAGCACGCGAGCGTCAGGTTCGTAGAGATATTGCTCGAGTGAAGACGGTTCTATTAGAACGTCTTTCTGCAAAGCAATAAATTAGGAGTTTGTAGACATGCCTCGACGAGTTTTAACCGGCAAAGTGGTCAGCGATAAGATGGAAAAGACAGTAGTTGTTCGTATAGACCGACGTGTCATGCATCCTCTCTATAAAAAGATCATTACAAGGTCAAAAAAATATGCAGCTCACGATGAAACTGATAATCTTACAGTTGGTGATACGGTTCGCATAAGAGAGTGCCGTCCAATTTCTCGGATAAAACGGTTTGAAGTAATTGAAAAAGTTGGCGCATAGCTAGCATATCTAAGAGGAATATAGACATGATTCAGATGCAAACTAACCTATCGGTGGCCGATAACAGCGGCGCTCGGCGGGTGCAATGCATCAAGGTGCTTGGAGGTTCCAAGCATATGACGGCTGGTGTCGGAGATGTGATTGTTGTTACTGTTAAAGAAGCTATCCCTCGAGGGCGTGTAAAGAAAGGTGAGATACATAGGGCACTGATCGTACGGACTAAAAGTGATATTCAACGTGAGGATGGAAGTATTATTCGATTTGACCGTAACGCAGCCGTACTGCTGGATCCGCAGGGTGAACCGATCGGCACACGTATATTTGGTCCTGTAACTCGAGAATTAAGAGCGAAGCGATATATGAAAATTGTATCTCTTGCTCCGGAGGTCTTATAGATGACCAATGTAAATACAAAAAATATTAAGTTGAAAATACGTAGGGGTGATAGCGTAATTGTTATTTCTGGCCGAGATAAAGGTAAAACTGGAGAAGTCCTCAGAGTTGATCGAGAACGTAACCGTGTTTTAGTACAAGGTGTTAACATGGTAAAACGTCATCAGCGACCCACACAAACAGCACCAGGTGGAATAAATGAGTTTGAGGCTTTGCTTCACGTATCCAACGTAGCACTTATAGATCCGAAAACATCCAAGCCTACAAGGATTGGGTTCAAAAATCTGGATGATGGTAGCAAAGTACGCGTAGCCATTAGATCCGGTGAAGTCTTAGACCAATAGGTAACATGATGGCTACACGTTTAAATGAACATTACGATACTGTCTTAAAGTCTAAGCTTAAAGAAGAGCTTGGATATAGCAATGATCACCAAGTACCTCGTTTAGAAAAAATTGTATTGAATATGGGTATTGGAGAAGCTGCTCAAGACTCTAAAAAAATAGCGACAGCTGTGAATGAAATGACACTAATAAGTGGTCAGAAACCAGTTCTTTGTAGGTCACGAAGGTCGGTAGCAAACTTTAAGTTACGAGAGGGTATGCCAATAGGTTGTAAAGTGACACTTAGAGGAGAACGGATGTATGAGTTCCTTGATCGTCTAATTACTATTGCTTTACCGAGGGTCCGTGATTTTCGTGGACTTAGTCCGAGAAGTTTTGATGGTAGTGGAAATTATGCGCTAGGGCTTAGAGAGCAGATAGTATTCCCTGAAATTAACTATGATGATATTGATGATATTCGAGGTATGGATGTAGTTATTTGTACTACTGCAAAAACAGATGATGAAGCTCGTGAGTTACTGCGTGGCTTTGAAATGCCTATTAACAATTAGGCTGAAAAGAGGCTAAGACGAATGGCAAAAAAAAGTTCTATAGAACGAAACAAAAAACGGCGGGCGATGTCTGCACGTTTTGCAAATAAACGAGCAGAATTAAAAGGAATTGCTGGAGATATGGGGCGTGGACCCGAAGAACGTTTCGCTGCACACATGAAGCTAGCCAAGTTACCTCGTAATTCTTCGAAGGTGCGTATTAGAAATCGTTGTGAATTAACTGGGCGTCCTAGAGGTGTTTATCGTAAATTCAGGATGTCAAGAATTGCATTACGCGACCTCGCTTCTATGGGTCGAATCCCCGGTATGATAAAATCGAGCTGGTAAGGAGATAACGTAATGTCAATGAGCGATCCCCTTGGTGATATGCTAACTAGAATACGTAATGGACAGCGTGCAGGTATGTCTTCAATAATTTCTCCTGCATCAAAGCTACGTGCTAATGTCCTGGATGTTTTGCAAAGTGAAGGTTACATACGTGGATACAGTCATGCTGAGATACGTAATGGTATTAGTGAATTAACAATTGAATTAAAATATTATGATGGTGAGCCTGTTATTCGTGAAATTCATAGGGTTTCGCGTCCTGGGCAAAGAGTTTATTCGAAAATAAATGATCTTGGAAAAGTTTATGATGGTCTAGGGGTTGCCATACTCTCTACACCAAAAGGCGTTTTATCTGATCATGATGCACGTACGCAAAATGTTGGTGGTGAGGTTCTGTGTCGAGTGTTCTAAATTCGACCGGTTATGGAGTAAAATAAGATGTCTCGTGTTGGTAAAAATCCTGTTACAGTTCCTGAAGGAACTGAAATTCAAATAGTAGACCAGCTTGTTAGCGCTAAAGGTAAAGTAGGCGAACTTACAGTTACTTTGCCTCGCGAGGTTGCAATAAGCCAAGAGGGTAATCTTATTTGGTTAAAGCCACGTGAAGATAGTAAACGGGCAAATGCTATGTGGGGTACGTCTCAGGCAATTGTGTCCAATTTGGTTGCTGGCGTTTCGCAGGGTTATTCTAAAACACTCGATATTACTGGTGTAGGATATCGTGCATCAGTTCAAGGAAAGATTTTAAATTTACAACTCGGTTTTAGTCATGACATTAATTACCCAATTCCTGACGGTATAGATATAAAATGTGAATCTCAAACAACTATTCAAGTCTCCGGTCCTAATAAACAGGAGGTTGGTCAAGTTGCCGCAGAGATTCGTGGTTTTCGTAAGCCTGAGCCGTATAAAGGAAAAGGCATAAGATATCGTGATGAACAAATACTGCGTAAGGAAGGTAAGAAAAAATGAGTATCAGTGCGTCACAGTTGGCTGAACGACGGCGAAAACGTACTCGTGCTAGGCTATTAAAAGTATCAAAACTTCGTCCAAGGCTTTCTGTTTATAGATCAAGCCGGCATATTTACGTGCAGGTTATTGATGATACTGCTGGTTGCACTTTGACCCAAGCTTCTAGCAAAGATAAAGCATTTAAAGGGTCTACAGGCTCAAATGTTGAGGCTGCATCTGAAGTAGGAAAGCTAGTTGCTGAACGGGCAACGGCAATAGGTATAAAAAGCGTAGTTTTTGATCGAGGTAGTTATATATTTCACGGGCGTGTAAAGGCCCTTGCTGAATCTGCCCGAGAGGGCGGTTTGAACTTTTAAGGAATTTTTAATATGGCACAAGCACCGGCAAGGAGAGGAAGACGCGATTCTAGGGAAGAAAGTGATCTTTTAGAACGACTGGTAAGTATAAACCGAGTTGCAAAGGTAGTAAAAGGTGGTCGCAGATTTGGTTTTGCAGCTATTGTAGTAGTAGGAGACGGTAATGGTCGGGTAGGTCATGGATCAGGAAAGGCACGTGAAGTACCTGAAGCAATACGCAAGGCCACCGACCAAGCGAAGACAACTATGGTGCGAATCCCCTTAAGAGAAGGTAGAACTCTGCATCACGACATGCGCGGTAGGTTTGGTGCTGGGAGAGTGATTTTAAGAGCTGCGCCCGCTGGAACGGGAGTTATTGCTGGAGGCCCTTTAAGAGCTATATTTGAATGTCTGGGTGTTCAAGATGTAGTTTCAAAATCAGTAGGAAGTTCAAACCCCCACAATATGATAAAGGCAGCATTTGATGCATTGACAAAAACCTCGTCTCCACGCGGTGTCGCATCTCGGCGCGGTGTAAAGGTATCACAAATTACTGCACAACGAGCAAATTCAGAAGATACCGCATCAAGGGAATCTGCAAATGGCTGATAAAGCAATAAGCCGCATAAGGGTAACCCAAATTGGCAGTCCTATCGGTAGGCGTTCTGACCAGCGTAAGACGTTAGTTGGGCTAGGACTAAATAAGATGAATCGTGTGCGAGAATTAGAAGATACGCCTGCTATAAGGGGTATGACATCTAAGATTAGTCATTTAGTTAAAGTTGAGAAAATTAGTTAGTTCGCGAGATGCTTTATTGGTATATGGAAAGATAAGAACTATGAATTTAAATGAATTATCTGATAATCCTGGAGCGCGCAAAAAACGTAAACGCGTAGGGCGTGGGATAGGTTCAGGTCTCGGTAAAACAGCGGGACGCGGAATGAAGGGACAAAAATCCCGCAGTGGTGTTTCTTTATTAGGTTTTGAGGGTGGTCAAATGCCACTTTACCGCAGATTACCTAAACGCGGATTTCATCAACCTAATAGGCCTAAGTATCAAGAATTAACTATATTGAGACTGCAGACGGCTATTGATAATGGTAAAATTGATTCAAATAATGAGATAACAGAAGAAATATTAAAAGATTCTGGGGTAGTAAGAAGAATACGGGATGGAGTTCGATTGATAGGTAATCATCAATTAAAATCTAAAATACAAATCAGCGTAACTAGCGCGACTAAATCTGCATATGACTCTGTAGTAAAGGCTGGAGGAACTATTGCTCTCAGTCAGAAATCTTCTTCTAAAGACTCTGAGAAGAATAAAAATACGGTTGATGATGATAATGATTAACCCTTATATCACGGACTTCTATAAATTTTATAGAAAATCTGAGTTTCAAAGCACTCAAGCTTATTAATTAGGTTTTCCAAAAATCTGGGACGGATTAATTTATGGCAACTAAATCTGATACACTTGCCTCTAGTGTGAATTTTGGTGCTTTTGGAAAAGCCAAGGAGCTTAAACAAAGGCTTTTATTTACTTTAGGGGCTCTGATTGTCTATAGACTGGGTACCTTTATTCCAATTCCCGGTATAGATCCCGCAGTCATAGGAGACTTATTCGCACAGCAGTCGGACGGTATTTTAGGTGTTTTTGATGCCTTTGCTGGAGGTGCTCTTTCACGTATGAGCATATTTGCTTTAAATGTTATTCCTTATATATCAGCTGCTATTATTATGCAGTTAATGACTGCTATATCCCCAAAGTTTGAAGCCATGAAGAAAGAAGGGGCAAGCGGTCAAAAAAGAATTAATCAATATACGAGATACTTAACAGTCTTACTGGCGATGGTTCAAGCATATGGTTTATCGGTTGGTCTAGAAGGACTCAACTCATCTCAAGGTGCTGCGGTTGATAATCCTGGAATGTTTTTTCGCGCTAGTACCGTCATCACCATCGTAGGCGGCACTATGTTTTTGATGTGGTTAGGCGAACAAATAACTGCGCGTGGTGTTGGAAATGGAATATCATTAATTATTTTTTCAGGTATTGTAGCTAATTTACCAACAGCATTAGCATCTACTTTAGAGCTTGGACGAACAGGTGCTTTACCTGTATTAGCTATTGCAGCCTTTCTTGTTATGGCTGTTGGAGTTATTGCTATAATTGTTTATTTTGAAAGGGCACAAAGACGAATAATTGTACAATACCCTAAACGCCAAGTTGGTAAACGCATGTTTGGTGGAGAAGCTTCACATATACCCTTAAAGCTAAATACATCGGGGGTTATTCCAATTATATTTGCGACATCCATCTTACTTACTCCTGTATCTATTGCTGGATTTTCCAGCGGAGGTGGAGGAGATATATTAGGCTGGATAACAGCCTATCTTGGTCGAGGTCAGCCATTATTTCTAATAGTGTTTGCTTTGCTAATTGCTTTCTTTGCATTCTTTTACACCGCGATTGTATTTAACCCATCTGATACTGCTGAAAACCTAAAAAGTAACGGTGGCTTTGTTCCAGGAATACGACCTGGCACCAATACCGCTACATATTTTGATTATGTTTTGTCTCGGTTAACCGTGGTAGGTGCTATATATTTGGTAGCTGTCGCGTTACTTCCTGAAATATTAATTTCACGCTTTTCTTTACCATTTTTCTTTGGTGGTACAAGTTTGCTTATTGTGGTTGTAGTTGCCATGGATACAGTAGCACAAATACAAAGTCATTTATTGGCACATCAATATGAAGGGCTAATTAGGAAAGCAAAATTGAAAGGTCGGCGAGGTTAGCGCCGTTTTAAAAGTTAGAATTCATGAATATTATATTGCTCGGCCCTCCGGGAGCTGGTAAGGGAACACAAGCTAAGATTTTGCAGAAGGCTTATGGTATTATTCAGCTTTCTACTGGAGATATGTTAAGATCTTCTGTTGCTTCGGGAAGCAAATTAGGTCAACAAGCAAAGGCTGTTATGGATTCTGGAAATTTGATGCCTGATGATATAATGACACAGATTATATCACAGAGAATTGAACAGACTGATTGTATAAATGGATTTATCTTAGATGGGTTTCCGCGTACTACCGAACAAGCGCTAGCTTTAGAAGATATGCTTGAAAGTAGTGATAAAGTATTGGATTTTGTAATTGAAATTGTAGTTGACGATGAGATTCTTGTGGATAGGATTAAAAGTAGGGTTGAAGAAATGTCACAAGAAGACAGGCGTAGTGATGATAATGTTGAGACCCTTCGTAAAAGGCTTGGTATATATCATGAACAAACTGCCCCAATTCTGCCTTTTTATAGGGAAAGGGGAATGCTAAATCAGGTTGATGGTATGATGTCAATTACGGAGGTTTCGAATAAGATAAAACAAATAGTAACAACTGTCTAAACTATTGACCAAACGGAGAAAAAACATATAATCCGCGAACTTCGGTTACCCGAAATTTGCATTGTCTTTTAAAACCGTAACTTAAGGAGTTCGGAAAGTGGCGCGTATTGCAGGTGTCAATATTCCAACGCAAAAACGGCTTCCCGTTGCGTTGACTTATATACATGGGATTGGACGCACTAAGGCAGAAGAAATTTGTCAGAAGTGTGGGGTCCCATTGGAGCGTAGAGTTCACGAAATGACTGATGACGAAGTAATTCGTGTTCGTGAATCAATAGATCAAGATTACCAGGTTGAGGGTGATCTAAGACGTGAAGTAGCAATGAATATTAAACGTTACATGGATCTTGGTTGTTATCGGGGAGTACGACACCGTAAGGGTTTACCAGTTCACGGTCAGCGGACTCACACAAATGCGAGAACTCGAAAGGGTAAGGCGCGGCCGATTACTGGTAAGAAAAAAGCTTAATTAACTAGCTATTGGATTAGAACATAATGGCAAGAGCGGCAACAACAACACGTGTAAGAAAGCGTGAACGTAAGAATATAACTTCGGGCGTGGCACATGTTAGTGCGACATTTAATAATACACATGTGACTATCACCGATGCACAAGGAAATACTATTGCGTGGTCATCGGCTGGTAATCAAGGGTTTAAAGGGTCACGTAAATCTACACCATATGCAGCACAGATGGCTGCAGAAGATGCAGGTAAAAAAGCTCAAGAACACGGAATGAAAACTCTTTCAGTTCAAGTTCGTGGTCCAGGTTCTGGTCGTGAGTCGGCACTTCGTGCGTTACAGGCAGCTGGCTTCGAAATTACCTCTATACGAGATGTAACTCCAGTTCCTCATAATGGATGTCGTCCAAGAAAGCGTCGACGCGTCTGAAATATCACGAAACGTGGGGTGGTTATAATTGTTATATCATCCAGGTATTAGTTTTAGTCACACTTGTTAAATTTACACGTGTGTATTTTTTTGGATCGATAGTTAAATCTAGTCGATATTTAAGGTGGGCAATAAATGCTACAAAAAAATTGGAATGAATTAATCAAGCCAGAGGCATTAAAAGTCGAGCCAGGTTTAAACCCGGCTAGACAGGCAACCATAGTAGCTGAACCTTTAGAACGAGGATTTGGACTTACTTTAGGTAACTCTATGCGTCGTGTCCTTCTATCTTCACTGCAAGGAGCAGCTGTTACAGCTATTCAAATTGAAGGTGTATTACATGAATTCTCATCAATACCTGGTGTACTAGAAGATATAACAGATGTTGTATTAAATGTTAAAGGTATGGCTTTGCGTATGCATAGCGAGGGACCTAAAAGAATGACATTGACAGCTATGGGACCGGGAGTGGTAACGGCTAGCCAAATAGAAACTGGTCCAGATATTGAAATAATGGATCCAGATCATGTGCTATTAACTCTTGATCAAGGAGCAAGGGTTGTTATGGAGATGACGGTAGAAACAGGAGCAGGATATGTACCAGCCGTTCAAAACCGAGTAGCTGATGCACCAATCGGTTTAATCCCAGTAGATGCCCTATTCTCTCCGGTGAAAAAAGTTTCGTATCAGGTGGGTAATGCAAGAATAGGTGAGCGTACTGATTTAGACAGTTTAACGATGGATATTGAAACTAATGGAGCTGTAAACGCAGAAGACACTATTGCTTTAGCTGCGCGTATTTTGCAAGATCAACTGCAACTATTTGTGAATTTTGAGGAACCACAACCAGTACAACAGATTGAAGTTGTACAAGAAGAACTTGAGTTTAATAGAAATTTACTACGCAAAGTGGATGAGTTAGAGTTGTCTGTTAGATCAGCAAATTGTTTAAAAAATGATAATATCATTTATATTGGAGATTTAGTGCAAAAGACGGAAGCGGAAATGCTTAGAACACCAAATTTTGGCCGTAAGTCTTTAAACGAAATAAAGGAAGTACTTACACAAATGAGTCTTTATCTCGGCATGGAGATCTCAAGCTGGCCTCCTGAAAATATCGAAGATATGGCAAAACGGCTTGAAGAACCTTTTTAATGACTATTTGCGTTAGGAGTATATTATAATGCGTCATCGTATTAGTGGACGAAAACTTAATAGGACCTCAAGTCATCGCAAAGCTATGTTTTCTAATATGGCTGCAGCATTGATAAAGCATGAACAAATAACAACAACTTTACCTAAAGCAAAAGAGTTAAGAGGTGTTGTAGACCGTCTTATTACTATGGGAAAAAAAGGAGATCTACATTCACGAAGACGGGCCATGGCAATACTTCATGACAAAGGTCTTGTAGATAAATTATTTACTTCTTTATCAGATCGTTATGCTGATAGAGCCGGCGGTTATACGCGTGTCATGAAAGCTGGATATAGGTATGGAGATTCAGCACCAAATGGAATTATTGAGTTAGTTGATCGTGATGAGGATGCTAAGGGCCTGGACTCTGGTCCTTTGCAAATTGAAGAAGATATAGAAATAGAAGCTGCTTAAAAAAATATTACACTAAATAATTAAAACACAGGGCTACAAATTTGTAGCCCTATTTTATTAATTGGTTATTCTGAAGATTGTTAATAATGAATATACTTATTTATATGTAACTACGTGTTATTATAAATTTATGTCTGATTATAATTTAATTAAAAATATATTGAAGGTATTGCCATTAGTTAGTTTATTAGTGTTTTCATGCCCTAGTGATTTGTTAAGTAACATTGATAAAAAGATTGTTCCAGATAATCTAAACAATATCGCTTATTCGTTCGCACCTCTCGTTAAACAGGCGGCTCCAGCAGTAGTAAATATATTTACTAGTAAGGCAGTTAAAAGACAAATTCCACCATTATTTGTAGATCCTTTTTTTCGAAACTTTTTTGGTAAATCATTTCCAAATATGAATCGTGAACGTATTGAAAGGTCTCTTGGCTCTGGGGTCATAGTTAAACCTGATGGATATATCGTTACGAATTATCATGTTATTGCAGGGGCTGATGCAATCAAGGTAGTTTTAAACGATCGTAGAGAATTTTCTGCAGCAGTAATCAGACAAGACGAACGTTCAGATTTAGCTGTTCTTAAAATTGAACCACATGGAAATGAATTTCCATATATTGAAATTGGTAATAGTGATGATGTTGAGGTTGGTGACCTAGTTATCGCAATCGGAAATCCATTCGGTGTCGGCCAGACAGTTACAAGTGGGATCGTTTCTGCTTTAGCTAGAACAAAGGTAGGTATATCTGATTTTAATTTTTTTATTCAAACAGATGCTGCGATTAACCCGGGTAACTCTGGTGGTGCTTTATTAAGCATGGATGGAAAACTAGCTGGTGTTAATACTGCTATATTTAGTAGAAGTGGGGGAAGTCAAGGAATAGGTTTCGCTGTTCCGGGAAACATGGTGCGAACCGTTGTATTTGGTGCAGAGAGAGCGGGTAAACTTCAAAGACCATGGTTGGGTGCTAATATACAATCTGTTACGCAAGAAATAGCTCAAGCTATAGGTTTAGATAGACCGGTTGGAGCGCTGATTACTGAATTACACCCTAACGGCCCTGCTAATCGTAGCGGGCTAGTTGTAGGAGATGTTATTACGCAGATTGATGGTCATAAAATATATGATACTGAAAGTCTTTTATTTAGGATAGCTACAAGCAAGGTGGGTGAGAAAGCCAATCTATCAGTTGTTAGGGGAAGTGTTATTGTACCAGTTATCTTTCATTTAGAAACGCCTCCCGAGGTGCCTGCCCGCCAAAAAACACTGCTAAAAGGTGCTCAACCGGTTTCTGGAGCAACGGTTGTTAATTTATCACCTGCCGTGGCTGAAGAGCGTGGGTTAAACCAATTATTAACGGGAGTAATAATTATAGGTATAGAAAAAGGTAGCCCAGCAGCTAGGATAGGTTTCCGTCCCGGAGACATTGTCTTACAAATAAATAAAACACGTATTGTATCTGTCTTGGATTTAATTAAATCTACTAGATATAACCCCACATCGTGGCATTTGATTATTAATCGTAATGGTCAACGATTAACTATGATGTTACCTGGATGAAGAAAGTAAATGATAATCAGGAAGGGTTGTTTAATTTCAAGATAAATAGCCCTCTGGCTGATCGTATGCGGCCAAAAGTATTTTCTGACATTGTTGGACAAGAACATCTAATCGGTAACGATGGACTTATACGCCGTATGGTTGCCCAGAATCGTTTAATCAGTATGATTTTATGGGGACCCCCAGGTTGTGGTAAGACAACGATAGCTAAATTACTTTCAGGTCTAACTGGTTTTGTATATGAACCTTTATCTGCGGTTCTCTCAGGTGTAGGAGATTTACGCAAAGTATTTGACCGTGCAAAATCACGACAACAAGATGGACTTCGAACACTATTATTCGTAGATGAAATACACCGTTTTAATCGAGCTCAACAGGATAGCTTTTTATCATATGTAGAGGATGGTACAGTTACTCTCGTTGGAGCTACTACTGAAAACCCATCTTTTCATATTAATGCTGCACTATTATCACGTTGTCAGGTACTTATTTTAAATCGTATTGATGAAAGTGGTCTTGAGAAGTTAATTTCTAGGGCGGAAACTATACAGGGAAGAAAATTACCTATTAATAATTTTGCACGTGAAACACTTATTAATATAGTCGATGGTGATGGAAGGTATGTTCTAAATTTAGTAGAAGAATTATTTACATTGCCTGAAAATCCGATACTTGATGTTTCTAGTATGCTTGAAAAAGTACAAAGCAGGTCATCAATATATGATAAAACTGGAGAGGCTCATTATAATCTGATAAGTGCATTACATAAATCTATAAGGGGATCGGATGTAGATGCAGCACTTTACTGGCTAGCACGAATGCTAGCAGGTGGAGAGGATCCGTACTTTATTTGCCGACGTTTAATTCGAACAGCAGTTGAAGATATTGGAATGGCTGATCCTCAAGCTCTTCTCCAAGCTATATCTTCTTGGCAATCTTATGAACGTTTGGGAGCCCCGGAGGGTGAATTAGTAATAGCATATTGTGTTGTTTATCTTGCAACATCTCCTAAGTCTAATTCGGTTTATAGAGCTTTCGGTTCTTCTTTGGAGGCAGCTAAAAGTAGTGGTTCATTGATGCCACCAAAGCACATTCTAAATGCACCTACACAATTTATGAAAGATTTGGGTTATGGTGAAGAATATTCTTATGACCATTCGACAAAAGATGGTTTTTCTGGACAAAACTATTTTCCAGATAGCCTGGAGCGTCAGAATTTTTATAAGCCGACAGATCGGGGATTTGAAAGTGAGATAAGTAAACGCCTCTCTTTTTGGCAAAATCTCAGAAATAAAAGTGTTAACTCACTAAAAAATAGAGATGACTAATTAATTATTACTCAATTTTTTATAAAACATTTAATGCTATAGCTCTAGTCTGCTCTAATAGTACTCTTAATAGAGACTTCTCTACATTACTTATAAATATTATAATGGGATTTATTATTGCTATAGGTTTTTTTGAACTTTGTCTTCCAATGGAATCTTTATCAAAACCTGGTTACTTGCTACTGAAATGAAAGCGTTTTTTATATTGGCTTATCTTGGGGTATCTACTACTTTCTCAGCATGCTCTTTATATTCAATTGAACTGTATGAGCGTGGAGGACAATTATTTATGTCAGCGTATAAAGTTAGCTCTGTTTTTGTCTCTATATTAGCATTACTAGTAGGAATACGATTCGGCCGGTTAATATTATCGTGAGTAAATCTAAAGAGGAAGATAAACCAATTGTTAGCTTTATTGAAATAGATAAAGATGATGAAGACATACGTTTAGATAGATGGTTGCGTCGTAGATTACCTAATATTAAATATGGTCAATTAGCTAAATGGTTGCGTACAGGCCAAATAAGGGTAGATGGGCATCGTGCCAAACTAGGGCAACGCCTAATCCAGGGTCAGTCGGTGCGGTTACCGCCTATTAGGCTACAATCATCAGATTTTGATTCCTCAAACAATAATAACATTTATAAAACAAGTGCTGTCGATGCAAAAAGCTTGCGAGATATGATATTGTTTCGTGATAATTCGATAATAGCAATTAACAAGCCCAGTGGACTGGCCGTACAGGGCGGTAGTAAAACTTTAAGGCACCTAGATGGTATGCTTGATGTCCTTCAATTTAGCGCCTTGGAACGCCCCCGCCTCGTTCATCGCCTAGATAAGGACACTAGTGGTGTATTATTGTTGGCTAGAAGCAGTAAAGTAGCGAGCAATCTAATTAAACAATTTAGACAACAATCAATAACTAAAAATTATTGGGCATTAGTGGCTGGAGTGCCGTTTCCTAGTTCTGGAATTATAGAAATTCCATTACTAAAATTACCAGGGCAGGGAGGTGAAAAAATGCGCCTCTCTCCTGAATTAGGAAAAAATGCTACCACTCATTATTCTACACTCGCAAATGCAGGCCAAAGAATTTCTTGGCTTAAGTTAACTCCAAGGACAGGCAGAACACATCAGCTTCGCGCTCATTGTAATGCACTTGGCACACCAATTGTAGGAGATGGAAAATATGGAGGTAAAGCATCATATGTAGAAGGGTTGCCCAAAAAACTTCACCTTCACGCAAGGTCTATTACCTTTTTTCATCCAATTACTGGTAAACGAGTAGAAATTTTTGCTCCGCTTATAAATCAGTGTTCTGAGAGTTGGAAAATACTTGATTTCGATGAAACTATAGACTGATTTAAAAAATAATTATGAAAAAGTTTTATAAAAATGCAACCATACTGAAATCTGAATTGGAACCCAGGTATTATATTTTATTAGATAGAAATCGTCTAAAAACCCCTAAAGGCAGATTGGTAGAGGTCCCAAATATATATATGGCAGAAGCTATATTAAAAGAATGGCTTGATCAGACTGATAAGATTGTTTTGAATGATATGCCTTTAACCCAATTAGCAGTTAGGGCTATAGACTTAGTGCAACCGGATATTAATGTTTATGTTAATGAAATAGCTGCGTACGGGAACACAGATCTAGTTTGTTATAGATCCTCCGGCCCTAATTCTTTGGTTTCAAAGCAATCAATGCTCTGGCAACCATTGATTGACTGGCTTGCAGAAGAGTATTCTTTACCTTTATCTGTGACGGTCAGCATATCGCCTGTGTTGCAACCTTTAGAAACTCTTGAGGGACTTCATAACTTATTAATTAAATATAGTGCATTTGAATTAGCAAGTTTGGGCTCGGCCACTATGGCTAGTGGGTCATTAGTTATTGCGCTAGCTCTATGTAGGGGAAAAATAAATGTAAAGTCAGCTTTTGAGGCAAGTTTTCTTGATGAGATATGGCAAAATGAAAAATGGGGTTATGATGAAGAGACAGAAAGGCGTCAGCAGAATGTATATAAGGATTTAGAAGCAGCTTATATATTTATAGAGTTATATCAAAAAACTTAAATTACTAGCATGAATCTATTACTTACTGTTATTTCTTATTTAGTAAAATTCCATATTTGGACAAATTATTATGCAAAACATTCTTGATGAACTAGAGGCCAGGCGAGCTAGGGCGCGCCTTGGTGGTGGTGAAAAACGTATTGAAGCCCAGCATTCAAAAGGTAAATTAACAGCTCGTGAACGTATTGAGTTATTAGTTGATAATGGATCTTTTGAAGAATGGGATATGTTTGTTGAGCAAGAACCTAATGAGTTGACTAGAGATATTAAACCTATACCTGCTGATGGTGTGGTTACAGGTTGGGGAACAATTAACGGCCGTACTGTATTTATTTTTTCACAAGATTTTACAGTCTTTGGTGGTTCACTCTCAGAGTCACATGCTGGTAAAATATGCAAAATTATGGACAAAGCAATGATCGTAGGGGCGCCAGTAATAGGGCTCAATGATTCAGGTGGTGCCAGAATTCAAGAAGGCGTCGGATCACTTGCTGGTTACGCAGAAGTTTTTCAACGTAATGTAAATGCGTCTGGTGTGATTCCACAAATATCAGCTATCATGGGGCCGTGTGCTGGAGGGGCAGTATATTCTCCTGCCATGACTGATTTTATTTTTATGGTGCGTGACACTTCATATATGTTTGTTACTGGACCAGATGTTGTAAAAACAGTTACTCATGAAGAAGTAACTCACGAGGAACTCGGGGGTGCTGCAACCCATAATACTAGATCTGGAGTTGCTGATGGTTCTTTTGAAAACGATATTGATACTTTGAAACAATTGCGTCGACTTTTTGACTTTTTACCATCCAATAATAGAGAAAGCCCACCTACTTGGCCTACAAACGACCCCTTTGATAGAGCTGAGCCCTCACTTGATTCATTAGTGCCTTTAGATTCAGCTAAACCCTATGATATTAAAGAACTAATAAACAAAATCGTAGATGACTCAGATTTCTTTGAAATACAGGCAGATTATGCTGCAAATATAGTTATTGGATTGGCTCGTTTAGAGGGGCAAACAGTAGGTGTAGTCGCTAACCAGCCATTAGTTTTAGCAGGTTGTTTGGATATTGATTCATCAAAAAAAGCAGCTAGGTTTGTTCGTTTCTGTGATTGTTTTAACATACCTATAATAACTTTTGTGGATGTACCAGGTTTTTTACCTGGGACTGCACAAGAATATGGGGGCATCATTAAACATGGTGCAAAACTATTATTTGCTTATGCTGAGGCAACCGTGCCAAAAATAACGGTTATAACCCGAAAAGCATATGGTGGGGCCTATGATGTTATGTCATCTAAACATATTCGTGGAGATTTAAACTATGCTTGGCCCACTGCTGAGATAGCAGTTATGGGGCCTAAGGGTGCAGTAGAAATCATTTACCGGGAAGATAGAGATGACCCTGCAAAAATAGAATCAAGAACTGAAGAATATCGGGATAAGTTTGCTAATCCTTTTGTGGCAGCCCAGAAAGGGTTTATTGATGACGTTATATTCCCTCGAAATACGCGTAGAAGGCTTTGTCGATCACTTCGTCTACTTAAGAATAAAAAGCTAGAAAACCCATGGAAGAAGCATGACAATATTCCTCTGTAGGTGCTTTATTGAACTATAATATATTTAATTTGTACTTTTTTGCTTATATTATCAATATAATTACATAATGTCGTTCGATCGTTCTATTAATAGTATTTAGCAGGACAGTATATATTACCTTTAATTCAGTTTAACTTTATTATTTTTATGAATAAATGTTTTAACGTTAATGTTTTTGTAAGTTTTTGGATTATTTATTAGTTTATTGATATATGTTTAAAAAAATACTAATCGCTAACCGGGGTGAAATTGCCTGTCGGGTAATAAAAACTGCTAAACGGATGGGAATCGCAACAGTTGTGGTCTATTCGGATGCTGACCAAAATTCTCTCTCTGTAGAAGAAGCTGATGAAGCAGTACATATAGGTTCATCGCCGGCGATTGAAAGTTATCTAGATACTAAAAAAATTCTAAAGGCTGCAAAAGAAACAGGGGCAGAAGCAGTACACCCCGGCTATGGTTTTTTATCTGAGAATGCTTCATTCCCGACTTTGCTTAACGATAATGGCATTACTTTTATTGGACCGCCACCTGAAGCTATCTCGGTAATGGGTGATAAAATTGCATCTAAAAAATTAGCAAATAAGGCCGGGGTAAATACTGTACCAGGACATGTTGGTGTTATTGAAAATCATACAATAGCTACAGAGATTGCAGCCTCTATTGGTTATCCTGTTATGATTAAGGCTTCTTCTGGAGGCGGTGGGAAGGGAATGCGTATCGCTTATGAAGAGAGTCAAATCATTGATGGTTTTAGATTAGCTCAAAGTGAAGCAAAATCTAGTTTTGGAGATGATAGAATATTTATAGAAAAATATATTGAGGGCCCGAGACATATAGAAATACAAATACTAGCCGATAAACATGGTAATGTTATACATCTAGGCGAACGGGAATGCTCAATTCAAAGACGTCATCAAAAGGTAATTGAAGAGGCTCCTTCTCTAGCTCTAGATCCAGAAACAAGAGAAAAAATGGGAGCGCAAGCATGTGATTTAGCTCGGGCAGTGGGTTATCATTCTGCGGGAACTGTCGAATTTATCTTAGACAGTAACAATAATTTTTACTTTCTTGAAATGAATACCCGTTTACAGGTTGAGCATGCAGTAACAGAAATGGTCACAGGGTTGGATTTAGTACAACTTATGATTGAAATATCTTCTGGTAAACCGTTACCTTTATGCCAGAAGGACGTAAAAACTGATGGTTGGGCTATTGAGTCCCGTGTATACGCGGAAGATCCTGAAAGAAACTTCTTACCTGTTACAGGAAGGCTTTCTATCTATAGACCTCCAAAAACTAAATTAAATGAAGTGCGTGTTGATGCTGGGGTCGGGGAGGGCTCAGATATATCAATATATTATGACCCAATGATAGCTAAGCTTATTACACACAGCGACACCCGAACTAAAGCTATCCATTTAATGCAAAATGCTTTGGATTCATATTACATCAGAGGCGTTGGTCAAAATACAACATTTTTATCTTCAATATTATCAAACCCACGCTTTATTGAGGGCCGAATAAATACTGACTTTATTACTGATGAATATCCTAATGGCTATTTACCTAATAATCCTATGGCAGAAGATAAAATTAAGTTTCTTGCAGCTGTCGCTTGGATTAACCGTAAACTTAAAGAAAGAGATAAACAATTTATCAACAATAAATATCTAATTCAAACTGAGGATACTGATAGAATTGTAGTCCTTTTAGATAAAGATATTAATGAATTGGATATTACAAATTACCTTAAAACAGTCTCTATAAGGTTTAATAAAGAGGAGTATTGCTTTTCTGCTGAATGGGAAATAGGCCAACCACTTCTAGTTTTAAATCTAAATGAAGAGTCATTTGTTTTTCAGGTAGATACGGAATTGTGCGGTTATACATTAACTCATTCAGGTATTAGATTAGATATAAGAATATTATCTTTGCTTGAGGCAAACTTATATAAATTTATGCCAGAAAAAGTTTTACCTGATCAAAGTAAATACTTACTCTCGCCCATGCCTGGATTACTTGTTTCAGTAGCAGTTAAAGTTGGTGATGAAGTTAGTGTTGGTGAGGAGCTAGCTGTTGTTGAGGCTATGAAGATGGAAAATATTTTGTACGCACAAACAAATGCTAGAGTTAAAAACATATCAGCAAAATCTGGAGATAGCTTAGCTGTAGACGAGATAATTCTTGAGTTCGAATAGTAAATTTGATCATTTTTATAGACGGATTTATTTGGATGTTTCAGAATTTAAATTTATATAACAAAGGATGCTTTAAATGTTTTATGAAGGATGTCCTCCATATCTTTTTTTGAAACGTTTAAACCTAGGTCCTCAAGACTAGTTATACCCAGGGATGGGTCTGAAATTCCGCATGGTATAATGCCATCGTAGTGACTTAAATCAGGAGAAATATTTATAGAAAAACCGTGATAGGTCACCCAGCGTCTAACACGAACGCCTATCGCAGCGATTTTGTCTTTTCGACCGTTTTCACGATTGACCCAGATTCCTACTTTGTCTTTAATCTGTTCTCCCACAACCCCAAATTCCGAAAGAGCGGATATTATCCAAAGCTCTAAATTAGATACATAAGAACGTAAATCTCGACCATATTTATTTAAATCAAGCATGACATAGACCACTAATTGACCTGGGCCATGATAGGTATACTGCCCTCCACGACCTGTGTGGTATACGGGCAAGTGACTGGTGTTTATTAAATCTACATCTTTAGCGCTAGTTCCTGCTGTATATACAGCAGGGTGTTCTAATAGCCATATCAGCTCAGGAGCTCTTTCCATTCTTATTGCTGAAACTCGTTTTTCCATTTCTTTAACTGAATAAACATATGATGATAGGTTTTGTTCACTTTTCCATTCAGGTTCTTCTCTGCTATTAACTATTACAGGTAATGATGGTGCTATAACCATTTACTAGACTCTTCCTAAACTGAACTGGTTATACTTATTTAAACGAAAAATTAGATTACTAAATATCAAATCTATGACTTACTTCGTTAGAACTATTAATAAATTATTTTCTAAAGGGCAATTAGTAAGTTAGTTAGTATTTATTATGTGTAGTTAAATAAAGTAAATCTACTTTTTAAGTAATAATTATCTAAGAATTAAATATAAGTACTTATAAAATGATAAAACAAAAACATATAAGTCAACCATACGGTACATGGGAATCACCTATTACAGCGAATTTAATTGCTGGTAAAACCGTATCCCTTAATCCCCTAAAAATTGAAAATAACAGCTTTTATTGGCTAGAAAGTCGTCCGACTGAATCTGGAAGACTGGTTGTTATGCGTCGATCAGAAGGCAAGACCGAAATTATGACTCCGGTAGGCTTTAATGTTAGAAGTCGAGTACATGAATATGGAGGAGGTGCAGTCCTTATAACTAACGGAGTGATTTATTTTGTGGACTATGATTCACAGCAAATTTTTTGTCAAAAACCAGATAAACATCCTTATGCTATAACTAAAAGTATTAATTCCCGTTTTGCTGATATGCAGTTTGACTCCATTCGTAACCGTATTATTTGCGTACAGGAAGAACACAATAACGATAGTGAACCACTCAACAAGTTAATTGCTATAAACCTTGAGAGTGGATTTATAGATATTTTAGATGATGAACATGATTTTGTTTCTAGTCCTCGTATAGACAATAACTGTAATAATTTAGCATGGCTTACGTGGGATCATCCAAATATGCCTTGGGATAATAATACCTTATGGATATCTGAATTTTCAAATGGAGGTTTTTTAAAAAAGAAAAAAATAGTTGCTGGTAGTTCAGAAGAATCTATTTTTCAGCCAGAGTGGTTTGATGCCAGAAAACTTATATATATTTCAGATCGCAGTAATTGGTGGAATTTATATATGTACACTGATCAAAAAACATTTCCTATTTATTTAGATGATGCAGAATACGGTTTGCCACAATGGGCATTTGGCATGTCAACCTATGGTATCACTGAAGATAATTATATAATTGCAACCCGCAATCAAGGAGGCTTATGTCAGCTAGGTATTATACGTAATTCTAATTTTGAATTATTTGATTTGCCATTTACAGAATTTACTAATATTTGCGTCGAAAAAAATAAGGTAATGTTTTTAGGTTCGTCTTCTATTGCGGTTTCACAACTTGTTAGTTTAGATATTAATTCAGGGAAATATGAGGTTATAAGACTTTCTAGCACAGTTGTTATTGATCCGGGTTATATTTCAGAAGCAGAACAATTAGAGTTTTGCACTAGTGAGGCGATGGTTGCTTTTGGTTTTTATTATAGGCCTAAAAATCTAAAATATGTCTCATCTAATAATGAATTACCTCCTTTAATTGTTCGGGGTCATGGGGGTCCAACAGGGTTTTCATCAAATTCATTAAATCTTCCTATCCAGTTTTGGACTAGTCGAGGATTTGCGGTGCTTGATGTTAATTATCGGGGTAGTAGTGGATTTGGTCGTAAATACCGTAAATTACTTGAAGGAAAATGGGGGGTTAGTGACGTAGATGATATGGTTAATGGAGCATTAAATCTAGTTGAGAAAAAGGAGGTTGATCGAAAAAGATTAATTATTCGTGGTGGAAGTGCAGGAGGGTATACGGCTTTAGCTGCCTTAACATTTCGTAATATATTTTCTGCAGGTGCTAGCCATTATGGTATAGGAGATTTAATTTCCCTATCTCAAGACACCCATAAATTTGAAAGCTATTATTTAGAAACAATTATTGGGAAATTATCGAAAAACAAAAACCGATATTTTGAACGGTCTCCAATAAACCATGCCAATCAGTTAAAGTGTCCAGTTATATTTTTACAAGGAACTGAAGATAAAGTTGTTCCTCCTAACCAAGCAGAGACTATGGTTGATGCTCTTAAGTCAAATGGCGTACCAGTCTCATATTTGTCTTTTGAAGGTGAAGGGCATGGGTTTCGTAAGGATATAAATATAGAAAAAGCACTGATAGCCGAGCTTACATTTTACGGACGAATTTTTAATTTTGAACCTGATAACATTCTAGAAGATCTTAAAATATATAATTATTAGTATTTTATTAAAGAAGACTGCTTACAAAGGTATTAAAGGAGTAAATAACCTATGAAACTATATGATTATTATCGATCATCGGCAGCTTTTCGAGTTCGTATAGCTCTGAATATTAAAGGCTTAATGCCAGTTCGAGAGTTTATTAGTTTGATTGATTTAGAGCAAAGGTCAAAAGATTATTTATTATTAAATCCACAAGGGCTGGTTCCCACTTTAGTTGATGATGACGGAACAGTAGTTACCCAATCAATGGCAATTATTGAATATCTCGATGAAACACGTCCGGATAGACCTAGACTAATTCCTGATACGGTAAAAGATCGTGCTTGGGTGAGGGCTTTATCAGAAATAATCGCCTGCGATATACATCCTTTAAATAATTTACGGGTTTTAAGACATATTGGAAAGGAATTTGATGTTGATAATGATACTAGAAATGATATCTGGTACAAACATTGGATAGCTGAGGGCATGAAAAGCTTAGAATCTACGCTTAACTCTAGTTCGTTGACAGGGGAGTTCTGTTTTGGAGATAATTTGACAATGGCCGATTGCTGTTTGGTTCCACAAGTATATAATGCCAAGCGTTTTAGTTGTGACTTGACCAGTTACAAAACAGTAATGAGAATAAATGACGTTTGTATGAATTTATCATATTTTGAGCAGGCACTGCCAGAAAACCAACCAGACGCTTCATAATAGTTAGTCCTTAAATATGTTCTTTAGTATTATTTTAACGTAAGAAACTTTAGCGATTCGGCTTTTATGTCTTGCGATCTTAGCCATTGAGGAGAACCAACATTTAGTTTTTTAGTAGCACGGTCTGATAAAACTTTGGCACTTTGGTAGTTGCCAGATAATAATTGAAATTCAGCTTGAGAAAGCACCATTTCTCCCATCATACCTAGTCGTCCATAAACTATACTAAGAAGTCTCCATATTTCTAATATTGCCGGTTCTTGAGTTGCTGCTAAATTAAGATGTGATTTAGCCTTTTGCATAAGTATATCTGTATTCAACTCAATTTGTGCTTTTGCTAAGTTTATACGAAGTAATGGTTCGTTTGGTGCCAGTTTCACGGATGTTTTATAAGGCAATAGAGACTCTTTTATTTTACCGTTTTCGAACAGCATCTGACCTTTTAGTTCGTAAAGGAATGGGTTTTTAGGTTGTCTTTTTATGAGTTTTTCAATTATTGGTAAAGCTTTTATCAAATCCCCTCGTAAATAGTTAGAAATCGAACGAGCGTAAATAGCTGGCTGTGAATTATCAGTTTCTACTGGATAAATTTTATGCACTTTTTTGTAGGGTAATGTGAATCCTATAATTTTAGCTCGCATCATTTCAAAGTCTGTAATCTCAGAATTTTTACTTTTCACATCAGTATAGCGAGACAAATGAAGATGATTTTCAACTAAGATTATGCGGTCAGTTGTAACTGGATGGCTTGATAAGTAGGGGTTTTTTTGCCCTACCATCAATAGTTGATTATTATTAATTTTTTCAAAAAATGTTTTCATACCTTTTGCTGATTGACCTGTTATATCAAGATATTTAAGTGCCGCACTGTCTGCTGATGCTTCTTGCATGCGGCTATATTTAAGCCTTTCTGCGATTGCTAACCCTTTTCCCGCTTTGCTAACAGCAAAACCAGCGGAAACATCGCGAGTTGCATATCCAAGTGCTGCACCTAAAAACATGGATAAAACATCTATATTGTTGGTTCTGTCCAGATCCTGATGAATGCGCGCGTGATGCCCACCTGATATATGTCCGGTTTCATGTGCTAGCACCCCAATTACTTCATTCGGATTTGAAGCTTTTATTATTAATCCTGTATTAATAAATATACGTTGTCCTCCAAGGACAAAGGCATTTACTTGTAAGTTATTAAGCATCCGGATTTGAATATTATCCGCAGTTAGCCCAGCAGAATTGAAAATGGGTCTTGCATAGCCTTCAATAATATTCTCAATTTCTGCATCACGGACAATATTAAACTGATTGCTATGGCATTGTTGTGTTTTAGCAAAAACAAAAATTATCATAACAATTAATGATAATGTTTTTACGGGCCCATGCATGTTTAACTCCACATATATGTCAATAACTTAATTCCGTGATATTACTTGGTCAATTAGACTATTATATGCTTTTGATTATACTTATATTTTATTTGTTATATGTTAATTAATATTTATGTAGGCTTCACTAGTGGTTAAACCCTTTAATATTTGTAGATAAATACATGTCATTAAAAGTATCAAATCGCGGTATGATAAATCCGTTCATAGTTATGGATGTAATGAGATCTGCTAATAAACTAGAAGAACTAGGGGAAGATGTAATACACCTAGAAGTCGGACAACCAAGTACGCCTGCACCATTAAGAGTTATTGAGGCAGCGCAAGAGGCTTTAAATAAAGAGGTTCTGGGTTATACCGATTCACTTGGCCTGCCTTTTCTACGAGAACGTATTGCTGAGTACTATTCAACTTTCTATGGGGTTTCATTGAATCCATCACGTGTGGTGGTAACTACGGGATCATCAGGGGGGTTTTTATTAGCATTTCTTTCTGCATTTGAACCAGGTGATAGAGTTGCTTTAGTAGCCCCAGGTTATCCTGCTTATAGGAATATATTAACTGCTTTAGGTGTGGAACCGGTGATTATAGAAACTACCGCTGCAGATAAATTTCAACCAACTATAGAGTTATTAAAAAATAGTGGTAAACTTGATGGATTAATACTAGCTAGTCCATCAAATCCAACAGGGACTATGATTTCCAGAGAGGAAATGAAGCAGTTAGTAAATTGGTGCAGCATTGCGGGCGTAAGACTAATTTCCGATGAGATATACCATGGTATTACTTATGGAACTAAATCTGAGACTGTGGCTGATCTAGATGAAAACGCTATTATTATTAATAGTTTTTCCAAATACTTTTCGATGACAGGTTGGCGATTAGGATGGATTATAGTTCCGGATGAATTGATGAGGTCGATAGAATGCCTTTGTCAAAATATATTTATTTCGCCCCCAACACTTTCTCAGCATGCTGGAGTAGAAGCTTTCAATAGTTCCGAAGAACTTCTAGCTAATATAAAAAGATATACAAAAAATCGTGAAATATTGTTAAAGTATTTACCTTCTGCTGGATTTAGTGACATAGCCCCTGCTGATGGAGCTTTCTATCTGTACGCTAATATAGAAAGTATTTCTGATGACAGCGAAGAATTTTGTCGTAGGATGCTATCTGAAGCTTTAGTTGCCACTACGCCCGGAGTAGACTTTGATCCGTTCAATGGTAAGAGATATATAAGGTTTTCTTTTTCTGGTTCTGAATCAGATATGATAACAGCCTGTGAACGTTTAACTAACTGGAAACAATAGAAGATATTACCTACTTATTAGTAATTTTATTTTTACTATGTTGTACGGCTCCACCAACCTGAACGACGTGGTCGTGTCACCTCTTCTTCTGTGGAAACCTTTTTATCAGCTTGGCTTTCTTTATTAGCTGTATCATTACTATCATTTGCAATTTGATCTTTTATATTAGCTGTTTCAGAATTTTTTAGTTTTTCTGAAGAAGAATCTGTTGTTTTTACTTTTTTTACAGTTTTACTTAAATCATTATCAGAACTTTTAGTTCGACGACGGCGAGTTCGACGTTTTTTAGGCTTAGAATCACTATCACCATCGCCTAATTTATCCTTAGAAGTAACTTTCGCTTTTGTAGATTGGGTGTTGCTAATATTATCTTTTGTACTTTCTGTATCGCTATTAACAATATTTTCTGCAGTTTCATTTGAAGTATTTATTTCATCATTTGTCGCGGTATCAATATTATTAATTGACGGAATATCATCTGGTTTTCTTCTTCTTCTCCCGCCTCTTCTTCCGCGTCGTCTGGTTGTTGGTCGGGGGGTATCTTTGTTTTCTTGTTCTAGGGTTTCGGGACTCTCATCAGTACTTTTTGAGCTTTCATTTGTTTCATGTGCATCTTTTTGCTCATCATCATTTTTTATGCGTCGTGGAGTTTTGCGTCTACGTGTACGATCCTCTTCTTCTTTAGATGTTATTTCAACGTTTCTGCTGTCTATAGTTTCAGATATTATTTCATCTATGGCTGCATTAGAATTTAACCGATCCATAATATAATCTGGAGGTGTAAGCTCACTGTCTACTGTTATAAGTACTTTTAAATTATGTCGTTGTTCAATAGAAACTATCATGTCTCTTTTGTTGTTTAATATATACAAAGCAACATCAGCTGGAACTTTTACATTAACTGATTTTGAGCGGTTTTTAGCTCCTTCTTCTTCGATTGCGCGTATAACTCTTAGTGCAGTCGATTCAGTTGATCTTACATAACCACTACCTCCGCACCTAACACAGATTTGTGCACTTGCTTCGTGGATGCTTGGCCTTAAACGCTGTCGAGATAGTTCAAGTAAACCTAATATTGAAATGCGACCTATCTGTATGCGCGCCCTATCTATTTTCATAGCCTCTTTCATTCGTCTTTCGACTGCTGTTATATTTCGACTCTCTTCCATGTCAATGAAATCAATAACAACTAAGCCTGCAAGGTCTCGTAAACGTAGTTGACGGGCAACTTCATCAGCAGCTTCAAGATTTGTTCTTCGGGCTGTTTGCTCCACATTTCTTTCTCGTGTAGCGCGCCCTGAGTTAACATCTATTGCTACTAAAGCTTCAGTTGGATTTATAACAATGTATCCACCAGATCTTAGTCTTACAATTGGATCATATATTTCATCGAGCTGAGATTCGATCTTATGCAGATTGAAAAGCGGGGTATTAATATCTGTATGTTTTTTTACTCGTTTAGCATGAGAAGGCATCATAGTACGCATAAGTGACCGCGCTGTTTTATAAGCAGGTTCTCCATCAACAATTACTTCTTCAATTTCGCGATTGTATACGTCTCTTAAGGAGCGTTTTATAAGGTCCCCTTCTTCATAGATTATTGCAGGTGCAGAAGACTGCAATGTTTGTTCACGAATTTGATCCCATGAACGTCGAAGATATTCATAGTCTCTGCGAACTTCAGCCTTATTTCTTTCTACCCCGGCGGTACGCATTATAACTGCCATACCCTCTGGAATTACTAGGTCGGCCATTATAGTTTTCATGCGTTTTCTATGCGCAGGATTAGATATTTTTCTACTAATTCCGCCACCACGGGAAGTGTTTGGCATTAATACGCAGTAACGGCCTGGTAATGATAGATAGGTAGTTAAGGCTGCACCTTTATTTCCGCGCTCTTCTTTAACTACTTGTACTAGCAGAATTTGGCGTCTTTTAATAACTTCTTGTATTTTATACATTCTTGTTAGTTGTCTTAGCCTTTTTCGATGAGCATCGCCGAGTTCAGCAATATCGTCTTCTGCATTATCTCCTATCACCTCTACCGGATTATCATCACTTTCATCATTATCATTGATATCTTCATTTTTGAATTCATCTATATCTATTTCATCTATTTCATCAGAAACGTCCGATTTAGCTATTAACGCCTCCTTATCTTCAACGGGGATGCGATAGTAATCTGGATGGATCTCGCTGAAAGCTAAAAAACCGTGGCGATTTCCTCCAAAATCTATAAATGCTGCCTGGAGTGAAGGCTCTACTCTTGTTACTTTAGCTAGGTATATATTACCCTTAAGCTGACTTTTGGTAGTAGTTTCGAAGTCAAACTCGAGAAGTACAGTGTCATCTGCAACTACAACTCTCGTTTCTTCGGCATGGGTACCATCAATAAGCATTCTTTTCGTCATTTTACTCGCTCCACGGAATTGATACCTATGTTCATGCCATTTCTGAACAAAGTATTTACCGTTCTATGCGAAGTTTGGTGGATTCTCTCCAGCCGTAGAACGGTGTAAAATTTACACCAGTACGGCGAGAATTATTTCTACCACCTAGCCAGAAGAGTGTGATTTTCTTCGGCAAACTTCGATGTTACAACAATATTAAATTACTATTGTGCAGAATTACAAGGCGACTTTCCGGTTTTACTCAGCTAGAGCCATAACAGTTATAGCATTTTAGCATATATAGGTCGCTTAAAGTAGGCACTACACAAAACGTTTTTAAGCTATTTTTCATTAATAAGATAGCGATGTCCGTTGGCTACGACAATGCTATTAATGTAATCTAATATAATTAAGCTTATTGCGATACACATGTATGCTGGGATATACCTAAAAAATGATGATCGCATCTTGTTGCACTCGGCTTAGAATCCTACCGGGAATTATCTTTTCTAAACTTGCTATCTTAATAGTTATCACATTTTTATTATTGAGTGTTGGAACTAGTACTTCAGATGCTATGTCAGCTAAAGTTGAAGATTTACGTATAGGTCTAAAAAACTCTACAACAAGATTAGTGATAGAAGTGGATCAGAAAATTAGTCCGTACGTATTTGGTTTAGCGAATCCTTATAGGATAGTTATAGATTTACCTAAAGTAAATTTTGTTCTTCCAAATCAAAGGTTTAGTATTAGAGGAGGGGTTATAGATCGTTTACGTTATGGAGCTTTTAGACCTGAATCAAGTAGGCTAGTACTTGATTTAAAGACACCGGCGAAGGTATCAAGAAAATTTATATTATCGCCTAATTTAAATAATAATTGGAGATTAGTAATAGATTTATCACCTACTGATCATGAAGAATTTGTA
Source organism: Rhodospirillaceae bacterium (assembly GCA_002713365.1). Lineage (GTDB taxonomy): Bacteria > Pseudomonadota > Alphaproteobacteria > UBA6615 > UBA6615 > UBA6615. The sequence goes on along the minus strand of PASR01000001.1, from coordinate 34,902 downwards.
TCAACAATGAGACCAAAACCAACTATTAAAGAATCCCAATTAGTACCAAAGAAGCCTTTACCTACAGTGCCAAAACCCTTTGATCTACCAACTATAGTTATTGATGCTGGTCATGGAGGTGTAGATCCTGGAGCAATTGGGATATCTGGAGTGCATGAAAAAGATATTGTTTTATCATACGCGAAAGAAATAAAACGACAGTTGGAAAATAAAGGTGGTATAAAGGTGTATCTCACTCGTGATAAAGATGTATTTATACCCTTACGAGATAGAGTTAAATTCGCCCGAAGCGTTGATGCTGATTTGTTTATATCCTTGCACGCTAATAGTCATAAGAATTCTAAAACAAATGGTTTTTCAGTCTATACATTATCAGAGAATGCATCTGATGCTGAGGCTCAGGCATTAGCCGCTAAAGAAAATAAGTCAGATGTTATAGGTGGCTTAGACCTAGGTGCATATAGCAATGATGTACAAAATATTTTGATTGATTTTACGCAGGCTAAAACAAATGAGCTTTCGGTTATTTTAGCACGAGATAATTTGATTTCTGAAGCATCATTTTCAGTAAAATTACTAAATAGACCTTGGCGTTCAGCAGGCTTTGCTGTTTTAAAAGCGCCGGATATACCATCGGCCTTAATTGAATTAGGATACCTTACTAATAAAAAAGAGGAAGGGCAGTTGCAAAACCAGAATTATCGAAAAAACCTTAGTAGTGCCATTGCCCGATCTTTGTTGAAGTACTTAAAAAATAATTAATGTAAATAATTATCACTGGTTTTATTAAAATCCATAAATTTGCCATAATTTTAATATTTTAAGGGTATTACTAGATAAGAGCTATCATAGAAAATTGAAAATAATAACATATCAATGTTTAAAATCTCTCATAATAAATTATTGCCTTGGTTAGCCTATTTAGTTGGTATAATTTTTATAGGTGGGCTTATCCTTGCAGTAACGACAATTTGGATATTCTGGCAATACGGTCGCGATTTACCTGATTATCGACAGCTCTCTAATTATAGCCCACCTGTTACGACGAGAGTACATGCAGGAGATGGTAGTTTATTAGCCGAGTATGCTATAGAAAAAAGGTCATTTGTTCCAGTTTCTAGTATACCAAAGCAGCTAATACATGATTTTTTATCAGCTGAGGATAAAAACTACTATCAGCATCCTGGGATTGATGCTTTTGGAGTACTGCGTGCCTTATTAACTAATGTACGTAATTATGGTAAAGGTAGGAGGCCGGTTGGGGCATCCACTATTACGCAGCAGGTAGCCCAAAACTTTTTGTTAACAAAGGAAGTTTCTCTAAAACGTAAAATTCGCGAGGCAATTATTTCTTTTCGTATGGAAAGGGTATTTTCTAAAGATGAAATTCTTGAGCTTTATTTAAATCAAATATATCTGGGATTTGGATCTTATGGAGTTGCGGAAGCAGCTAATAATTATTTTGCAAAATCACTTGATCAATTGATATTAGAGGAAGTCGCTTTTTTAGCAGCTTTACCTAAAGCTCCCAATAATTATAACCCTCGGTATTTTTATAAAGCTGCTGTTGGAAGGCGTAATTATGTTATAGGCCGGATGATCGAAGATGGTTATGTTAACAAAGATTCTGGTCTTATTGCTAAAGAGACGCCTCTAAAAATAGTGCAACCTAATAAGTCTCCGATAATTGATGCTCCCTATTTTGCTGAAACAGTTAGAAGGGACCTGGCCAATCGCTACGGAGATAAAACACTATATCAGGGAGGGTTATCTGTTAGAACAACACTTGACCCTCGTTTACAAAGAATTGCTAAAAATGCGTTATGGGATGGGCTAGTCGCTTATGATAAGCGACATGGTTGGAGAGGGCCTTATAGCAAACTAACGACTATGGATGGATGGGCTATGAATCTTGGTAAAATTAATTTACCGAGAAGTTTTATAGACTGGTCCCCTGCTGTAATATTAAATATTGATGATGAGAATGGCATGGCAACAATTGGTTTTTCTAGTGGCAAAAAGGGGTCTTTGCCATTATCAGAAATAAAATGGGCTAGAGCTTGGAAAAAAGGACAAAAACTTGGCCCAAAAGTACGAAAGATCTCACAAGTTCTAGAACTATTAGATATTGTTTTAGTAAAAAAAATAAAAAATGATGTTAGGGGGCAAGCTTATTCCAATATGTGGAGTTTATGCCAAATACCAGATGTAAATGGTGCTATTATTGCTATTGATCCACATACGGGACGCGTCTTGGCAATGTCAGGAGGCCTAGTATACGAGACCAGTGAATTTAACCGGGCAACTCAAGCATGGCGTCAACCTGGTTCTGCTTTTAAGCCATTTGTTTATTTGGCGGCTTTAGATAGTGGATTCACTCCATCCACCTTAGTTCTTGACGCCCCATTTGTGATTGACCAAGGACCAGGTATGCGCAAATGGAAGCCGGCTAACTATTCGAAGAAATTTTATGGCCCTAGCCCAATGCGATTGGGAATAGAAAAATCACGCAATTTAATGACTGTAAGGTTAGCTCAAACAGTGGGTATAGAAAAAGTTATTAGATATGCTGAAGACTTAGGAGTTATGGATAAAACACCTAGGCAGCTAAGTATATCTATTGGAGCTGGAGAGACTACTTTGTTGCGTTTGGTTACTGCTTATTCGATAATTGTAAACGGTGGAAAAAAAATAACACCTTCACTTATTGATCGTATTCAAGACAGGCATGGAAAAACTATATTTCGACATGATGGAAGATTATGTGATAAATGTCAGAATATAATTTGGTCAGAAAATAAAGAACCTCCAAATTTACTGGACACGCGTGCTAAAATATTAAATCCCGCAACAGCATACCAAATGGTATCTATGCTTCAAGGGGTGGTCGAACGTGGAACAGGAGTGCGTGTTAAAGCTGTTGGAAAACCGCTAGCTGGAAAAACTGGCACGACTAATGATTCTATGGACACTTGGTTTATAGGGTTTTCTCCTGATCTTGCTGTAGGTGTGTTTGTTGGCTTTGATAACCCAAAGCCAATGGGCTATGGTGAAACAGGTTCATCAGTCTCTGCACCTATATTCCACGACTTCATGAAAAATGCTTTAGAACGTAGCTCAGCCATTCCATTTAGAGTTCCTCCAGGAATACGTTTGGTAAGAGTAAATGCAGCTACTGGTGTAGTAGCAAAACGAGGTGACAAAAGTTCTATTTTGGAAGCTTTTAAGCCTTGTACTGAACCTCTAGAACTCGGTCCAGTACTCGATGGTGGTTATAATCCAATGGATCAAAGGTCCAACTCTATCCGGGGAATATATTAAATATATCATTAATTATAGGTTTATAATTATTAAATGGTTCATAAATGTTTTTATAATCTTAAAGTTTAGTAAGATATGGGTTTAAATAATGCGCGCAGAGATTAATCAAGTAATAGAAAGTATAAGACAGTCTATAGATTTGATGCGGAGGCATCTTTGACTGGGACCAATCAATTGAACGTTTAGATGAATTAAACCATTTAGCTGAAGATCCTAAATTATGGGAGAACCAGGAGCGTGCTCAAAAACTACTTCGTGAGCGCACACAATTGGAAAAGTCATTAAATCAGGTTTTCGAAATTGAAAATGAATTAGCAGAATCAATAGAGCTTATTGAGCTAGGTGAATCTGAACACGATTCAGTTATAGTAAACGATGCTGAAAAAGTTATACTAGCATTGGGATCAGTGGCCAACAAAATGGGTTTGGAAAGTTTGTTGTCTGGAGAGGCTGATAGGAATGATTGTTATATAGAAATTAATGCAGGTGCTGGGGGAACTGAATCTCAAGATTGGGCGCAAATGTTAGTGCGCATGTATGTGCGCTGGGCTGATAGTCATGATTGTAAAGTTGAGTGGATAGAAGAGAGTTCAGGTGAAGAAACAGGAATAAAGTCATCAACTTTTAAGGTTGAAGGTATTAATTCCTATGGATGGCTTAAAACTGAGGCTGGGGTGCATAGACTAGTGCGCATCTCGCCATTTGATAGTCAGTCACGTCGTCATACAAGTTTTGCTTCGGTATGGGTTTATCCAGTAATTGATGATTCAATAGAAGTGGAAATTGCTGATAAAGACCTAAGAGTTGATACATACCGTGCATCAGGTGCTGGAGGTCAGCATGTTAACAAAACTGATAGTGCAGTTAGACTAACACATTTGCCGACAGGTATTGTAGTTCAGTGTCAAAACGATCGTTCACAGCACCGTAACCGAGCTACAGCTATGGATATGATGCGAGCTCGTTTGTACGAGCATGAATTACAGAAAAGAGAAGCCGAAGCCCAGGTGGAACAAGATGCAAAAACAGAAATTGGTTGGGGGCATCAAATTCGTTCTTATGTATTACATCCATATCAAATGGTTAAAGATCTGCGAACAGAACTCGAAACCGGAAATACGCAAGCAGTATTGGATGGTGATCTTGACAGTTTTCTGGAAGCTTCTTTGGCTAGCCACGTATCAAAAAAATAATACCTTATATTATAGTTTAGCATTAATCTTTACTATGAATTTATTTTACTATTATACCATGAAACAGGTATGCCAGCGGAATCTCTAGCAATTTTATTAAATGGTGGTTTGAGGTTTCCTTTAAAGAATTCTGATACATAGTTTTGCCATGTTTTTTCAGGTAAAACTCCCCGCGAGGCACAGATAAAATCAAACCATACCTTACCAGTTTTAACATGCTGTATTTCATCGTTGTATATAATTTCTAAAATATCTGCAGACTCTATGTCTCCAGCATTCCTTAGTTTGGTCATCATCTTAGGAGTTACGTCTAAACCTCGAGCTTCTAAAACTAAAGGAACTATTGCTAGTCTGGCTGCTAAATCATGTCGAGTGGCCCAGGCAGAATCCCATAAGCCATCATGGGCCTCAAGGTCACCATATTTTTTATCAAATTCATAGAGACGGTTTGAAAGAATTGAAAAATGTTTAGCTTCATCTGCTGCAACCTTAATCCAATCTGTGAAGAATTGTATAGGAAGTTCTTGGGATGAGAAACGAGCTATGATATCCCAGGCTAGATCAATAGCATTCAATTCTATATGAGCCAATGCATGTAAAAGGGCTACTCTACCTGGAACTGCAGTATTAATTCTTCGCCGCGCAACTTTCTTAGGGTCTATTAGTTGAGGGTATGATGGGCGAGCTGGGTAAGCAGGGGGAATAACATTATCTATCTTTAAGAGACTACCATTATCCCAATTTTGGGATATTAAAAATGATAACTTTACCTTCTCATCTGGATCTGGTGTGTTTAAAACTTCGATAGCTGCTGATGTAAGAGAGCATTTAAATATATTTTTATTATTATAAATCAAAGTGTTTCCACGACTTTTAGAATATCTTCAACATGTCCCGAAACTTTTACCTTACGCCAAATCTTACGAATTACTCCTTGTGAATCAATTAAGAAAGTCGATCGCTCTATACCCATATATTTTTTACCATACATTGATTTTTCCACCCATGTACCATAAGTCTCACAAACTTTATCATTTGTATCGCTGGCTAATGTGAATGGTAACTCGTATTTGGCCTTGAAGTTATCGTGTCGCTTAACACTATCTTTAGAAATACCGATAATTGTAATATTTTTTTCTGAAAAACTCTGAATATGATCACGAAAATCGCATGCTTGTTTAGTACATCCAGGCGTTGAGTCTTTGGGGTAAAAGTAAAGTACCACCGGTTTACCCCTAAGGTCTTTTAGATCAACAATACATTCACCGTCTCCCTTTAATGTAAATGCAGGTGCTTTTTTACCTTCACTAACACTCATAAATTATTCTCCTTTTCTATATTTAAAAGAAAGCTATTTCATATTATAAATAACTTATCTAGTAAAATATTAGCTGATCTAGATATAGTTTTTATTAAAGATGTACAGTCAGGTGGTGGCTTAACATTGCAGAGTTTATTGCACAGGGCTTGGTGTAATGATTAGGCAGGTAAATTAAACATTACACAGGATTATTCTGGGTGATTATCAGAAGTTCTAAAATTTTATTGGTATTAATAGCTGCCATATTGCTTGGAATAACTATGTTAACAATTGTTGCTGCTTGGCAATTGAATAGGGGACCAATAAAACTAAGTTTTCTCTCTCCTTATATAGAAGATTCTCTTAGTACTAAGGAAAATGGCTTTAGTGTTAATTTAGAAGAGACCTATGTTTTCTGGAATAGTCAGAAAAGAACACTTGATTTACGTATAATAGGATTAGTTATTCTGGATGGTGAAAATAAAGCCACTGCTAATTTTCCAGAGTTATCGGTCAAGTTAAGTTTAAGGGCTATGCTAAGTGGTGTATTTGCTCCAACGGAATTGGAACTTATTTCTCCAAGTTTTAAGGTAGTTAGAACTTCATTAGGAAAAATATTTTTCGGCATGGATGAAGTGACTACGAATAATATTTCTAGTCTTAATAATATCGAGGTGATCTCAGAATTATTTAAAAATATAGAAAGCTATCCATTAGCTGCATCCATAAAACGGATAATAATCTCGGATGGAGAAATTAAAGTTTTAGATAATAAGAATATGCGAGCTTTTCAGTTTGAAAAAACTGATGTTAAACTTGAACGTGATGAAAAAAATATTAGAACCAAGGGGTCTTTTGTCCTTAAAACCGAGAATAAACCAAGTAGATTCGATTTTACAGGGTTTCAGAGTTATTTAGATCATCAAATTCAATTGGGTATCGTTTTTGAAAAGTTGTCACCAACCACTCTAATTAATATTGATCAGAGGTTAGACTTTCTTAAAAGATATAACCTTCCATTATCTGGTTTAATAGGATTTACATTTTCACCTAAATTCATAATAGAGGAAATAGCTTTTAATATTGAGGGTGATGAGGGCACTATTATTATTCCTGAATTATATAAAAAGCCTTTGCCCGTAAATAGCTTGAGTGTTGAGGGCAGATCTGATTCAACTTTTAATGAGATAAAACTGAATGAAGTATTTATCGATGCTGGAATTGTTAGCATAAAACTTTTGGGTGATATTATAAAGAGAGATGATGAAATTAGTTTTAAAATTCAAACTGATTTCTCAAAATTTTCAGTAAATAATATTTCAAAAATATGGCCTTCTAATATCTTAACTAATGCTCGTAATTGGATCACTAATAATATTAAAGGTGGATATTTAGAAAGTACGTACATGTTGATAAGTGGTGTTACTGATGCAGGTGATCTTTCTGAGATTTATTTTAAAGATGTATTTGGTACCTTTGATATACATAACACGAGTGTTCGTTACTTAAAGCCTATGGTGCCTTTATCAAATGTTTATGGTGAAGGTGAGTTTAATAATACTGGAATAGTAATCCATGTTGAAAAAGGTTCGATAGGAAAACTTAATCTGACTAAAGGCAAACTCTCTATAAAGAAGTCTTCTATTAGTAAGGTAAATGATTTAGCTCATATAGAGGCAACTATCAATGGACCTACCAGAGATGCCTTACTTCTTCTAGATAGGAACCCTTTAAATTTTATTTCACCATTAGGAATCGACCCATATAGGTCAAGTGGAGAACAGGATGTTAGTGTAGTTTTCGATTTTCCTCTAATACAAGACCTTAAAATCGATATGGTTGATGTTTCTGCTAAAGCCAAACTTAAAAACTTTAATACATACATAGCTAGTCTTAATTCAAATTTTACAAATGGAGACCTTCATTTAGATCTCGATAATGACAGTTTGGCCGTAGCTGGTAAGGGTTCTTTGCTGGGCGTGCCTATGAAGCTTAGATGGACTGAAAATATAACTGATCACTCTGCATTAAGGTCTCGTTATCAAGCAGAAGTTGTGCTTGATGAAATAGCTCAGCAGAGGATTGGTTTGAATCATCTATCGTTTATTTCTGGTCCTATATCAACGTTAGTAAATTATGAAGTTTCAAAATCCGGTCATGTTAGCGGATTGATAAACTTTGATCTAAACCCATCAAACCTCTCTTTAGAAAGTTTTGGTTGGTATAAGTCAGCTGGAAGACCTGGTCATGCAAAGGTACAAATTTTTGGTAAAGAAGGATTGGATAAAAAAAGTATTAAATTTAAAATAAATGCACCAGGTTTATTAGCTCAGGGACAGGCGCTAGCTGCTATCAGCCCTAAAAACATTCAGATATATAATGTTGATATTAATAATTTTAACATTAATAAATCTAATTTTTCGTTACAAGGGGTTTACGATAAGTCGGGAGTACCAAGTATATTTATTAGTGGCGAAACTTTGGACCTAAGATCGTTTATAAAAGATGTTTTGAAGGATAATAATAAAAAACAAACACCTTTTCAATTAAACATAAGTAAGAAAAAAGATTTAAAAAAAATTATATTAGGTAAAGAAACAATTCTTCTAAAACCAGAGGGATACTTAGTGCATGATGGCAAAAAATGGACGAATATTAATATGACTGGAGTTCTATCAAATGGAGGTCCAATTGAGCTTAAGATGCAAACACTAAAGGGGACTAGGAGTTTACGGGTAAACACTATTGATGCTGGTGGTTTGTTAAGTGCTCTTGACTGGATTAACACCATTGAAGGGGGAAGTTTATATTTGAACGGGAAGTATATTGATGAAAAAAATGATAATATATTCTCTGGTGAAGTATCTATAGAAGATTTCAAATTATTGGAAAGCTCAATAGGTGTGAGAGTCTTATCGCTTGCTTCATTTAGTGGTATTTCTGACGCTATTACGGGAAAGGGAATATCAATGCGTAAAGCTGTTATGCCATTTGAAATGACTGACGATTCAATAAAAATATTGACATCAAAGGCACAAGGAGCCGGTGTAGGAGTGATAGCTGATGGTGTAATTAACCGTAATTCAAACCAGTTAGAGCTTAATGGAGAAATTGCTCCCGCCTATTTAATAAACTCTATTTTAGGTAATATACCTGTTCTAGGTCAGATTATAGGTGATGGCATAATAGCTCTAGCTTTTTCGGTGAAAGGGCCAATTAATAGTCCCGATATATCAGTTAACCCTCTAACAGTATTTGCTCCTGGTGTGTTTAGGAAAGCTTTTACCGGTTTTAATAATAAAAACATAATAAAACTAAATCCGTCTCCGGATTAAGTGCAAGGATCACTCTTTACTTAACTGATTTAGTTTACACTGGTCTGATAAGTATATGTCTTTTTTTTCCGGCAGATATTTTAATAAAACCATTTTTATCAAGTTTTTCAGTTCCAATTATAGTCATTTCATCTTTTATGGAACTATCATTTATGCGGCAGCCACCTCCTTTAATTAGTCGCCTTGATTCGCTATTAGATTGGGTTAATCCAGATGTCGTTAATAGAGAGAAGACGGGTATCCCACTTGAAAGGTCCTCTAAAGAAATGTCGATTGTAGGCAGACTAACTGCGCTATTATCCAATTCAAATGTTTCGTGAGCTGTTTGAGCGGCTGCGTTGGCGGCCTCTACTCCGTGAATCAATTGGGTGGCCTGAGTTGCTAATATTTTCTTGGCTTCATTTATTTCGGCACCCTCCAAAACCTCTAATTTTTTTATCTCATTCATAGGTAATGTAGTAAATAGCTTTAGAAAACGTGCGACATCTCCGTCTTCGGTATTTCGCCAAAATTGCCAATAATCATATGGGCTAAAACGCTCAGAGTTAAGCCAAACAGCTCCAGAGGCTGTTTTACCCATTTTTGCTCCTGAAGAAGTTGTTATAAGCGGAGATGTCAGGCCATACAAAGAGCGATTAGAGAATCGTCTACCGAGTTCAACACCATTTATAATATTTCCCCATTGATCAGAACCGCCCATTTGTAAAGAACAATTGTAACGTTTCGCCAGTTCAAGAAAATCATACGCTTGCAAAATCATATAATTAAATTCTAGAAATGTTAATGGCTGTTCTCGGCCCAGACGTAATTTTACTGAATCGAAAGAAAGCATTCGGTTGATTGTAAAATGTTGTCCAACATCTCGAAGAAATTGAATATATTTTAGCTCATCAAGCCAATCAGAGTTATTAACTAATAGAGCTTTATTATTTAAAGAGCCAAAATCAAGAAAATTATCAAATGTTTTTTTAATCTGGGTGATATTTTCATTTATCTGATTATCACTAAGTAAGCGGCGGGTCTCATCCCGACCAGAAGGATCTCCAACCTTAGTAGTTCCTCCACCCATTAAAACAATTGGTTGGTGACCGGTTTTTTGCATCCAATATAGCATCATTATTGATACTAAATTACCTATATGTAAGCTATCAGCAGTAGCATCATAACCAACATAGGCTGTTAGCATCTGAGTATTAGCATTACTGTCGAGTACATCCATATCAGTACATTGATGAATGAAACCACGTTCACTTATAGTTTTTAGGAATTCTGATTTTATATTAGGCATGATATAAATCGTATATGTAATTAAATTTAGAGCTATTAATATGCTATCTAGGCTCATATCACATCTGAACACAATACATGTAAAGCGTCTGTTTCTTTTTTAATTAATTTATGGGATTGATTAATGCCCTTTGAACAACCAATTCTAGCTATCGGACTAATGAGCGGTACATCTATGGATGGCGTGGATTGTGCAATAATTAATACTGATGGTCTCAGTTTTGTAGAACCAATCTCGAGTTTAACTATTCCATACCCTTCAAAATTTCGACTTGAACTATCTAGTATACAAGCTGGTTATGGAGCAGTTGATAGAATAGAACAGAAACTCACAAATTATCACGCTAAGGCTGTTGAAATTTTATTAGAAAAAACAAACTTAGAAGCAAAAAATATCAGTTTAATCGGTTTTCATGGACATACTATATTACATCTCCCAAAAGAAAGAAGAACTTGGCAGATAGGTGATGCTAAATTATTGGCATCTCTTAGTAAAATAAACGTTGTTGCTGATTTTCGTTCTAATGATGTTTCTGCCGGTGGCCAGGGGGCTCCTTTAGCTCCAATATTTCACGCTGCTATTGCACCCGCTAAAGAAAGGCCTTTATGTTTAGTTAATATAGGAGGGGTAGCTAATATTACTTGGATTGGTAAAAAAAACTCTAATGAGATGCTAAATGAATTTAGTAATTTACTAGCTTTTGATACTGGTCCAGGGAATGCACTAATTGATGATTGGATTTTATCTCATTATGGAAAGCCCTTTGATTGCGATGGAAGTATTGCAGCCAGTGGTTTTGTTAATAGGGAATGTCTGGACATTTTAATGTCTAATATGTATTTCAAAAAAAATCCTCCTAAGTCATTAGGTCGCGATGATTTTGACGTTAGTTGTATTAGTGCTTTATCGCCTGCAGATGGAGCTGCAACTCTTACAGAATTTTCAGCTAATGCTATTAAAAAAGCTGAGTATTTTCTTCCAGATAATCCAATAAAGTGGATTGTTACGGGAGGAGGACGCCATAATAAATTTCTTATGAAGTTATTGAAGAGTAAGTTAAATGCTAACGTCTTTAGGGCTGAGAAGGTTGGCTTGAATGGCGATTCCATGGAGGCCCAAGCTTTTGCTTATTTAGGTGTACGTAGTTTACGTAAACTTCCTCTAAGTGGGCCTACCACCACAGGCGTAGTAAGCCCAATTACCGGTGGAAAATTTTATAATGCCTACTAATCATCATCAGGATTAGATAGTTTTTTTGCTATTTCTGGCATGCGTCGATCTAGATATGCGGTTACATGAGTTTCTACTTTTTCTAGCTCATTTCCAAAAAAATGATTTGCACCTTCAATTAGCTCACTTTCTATAACGACATCACGCTGTTTAGCCACTTTTGCTATCATTTCATCAATAGAATCTGGTGGAACAATATCGTCTTGATCTCCGTGTATAACGAGGCCTGAAGCCGGACAGGGGGCTAAAAATGAAAAATCGTACATATTTGCTGGGGGGGCTATAGAAATAAATCCATTTATCTCTGGTCGTCTCATAAGCAATTGCATACCAATCCATGCACCAAAAGAAAAACCAGCAACCCAGCACTGTGGAGCATCAGTATGAATTGTTTGAAGCCAGTCAAGTGCCGATGCGGCATCCGATAGTTCACCTTCACCACGATCATAAACTCCCTGACTGCGTCCAACACCACGAAAGTTAAAGCGCAGCGTGGCAAACCCACGATTAACAAATGTTTGGTATAGCTGATAAACAACTTTATTATTCATTGAGCCTCCGCGCTCAGGATGCGGATGTAGTATCATGGCTAACGGAGAATTTGGCTTTTGAGCAGGATAAAACTGTCCCTCTAAGCGCCCTTCAGGTCCCTTCATTATAACTTCAGACATATTTTCCTCTTCATCAACACTAGTTTTATAGTTTTATAAATAAACAAACCTAACTTTTACATTTCCTGTCCTTTAGTCTTTGCAGCTAATACTTGACCACAGTAGTAAGGTAACCTATATGCCCTTTAGGGATAACAGCTCTAAATGTATTTATTATAAAAATTTTCAATAGCTGTATATCATAAAGGTAGCCATGCTCTACAAGGACTTAATTAAAGAAATTGATGCTTATATGGAACGTGATCCAGCGGCCCATTCGCGCTTGATGGTATTTGTTAGCTATCCCGGTCTGCATGCAATAATTTGGCATAGAATGTCACATTGGTTATGGAGTTTGCGTTTATTTATTTTAGCTCGTTTAGTCGGTAATTTTAGCCGATTTCTTACAGGTATAGAAATTCATCCTGCAGTTGTTATTGGTGAGAGGTTAGTCATAGATCATGGTATGGGCGTTGTTATAGGAGAAACTGCAGAAATTGGTAATGATGTAACTTTGTATCACGGAGTTACTCTGGGAGGTATCACACCTTCAATAGAAAGTGAAAGACAAAAATTTGTTAAGCGGCACCCCACAATACGAGACGGAGCTATAATTGGTTCAGGAGCTCAGATATTAGGCCCACTTATCGTTGGTCGTAACTCAAGGGTTGGAGCAAATGCTGTTGTTGTGAGTGATGTTCCTGATGGAATGACTGTTGTTGGGATTCCGGCAAAACCTGTTCAAGAAGAGTTAGCTGATGCAGATCACTTTGCTGCCTATGGTACTCCCACAATAGATATGCCGGATAAGGAAGAAATCTTAGTGGCGCAATTACTTAGTGAAGTAAGTTTACTGCGACGCAGGATAGATGAGTTAGAAAACAATGATTCTGGAGAAAATTATGAGGCTCCAAAAAATATAGAAAATGAAAACAATATTGCTGATGTCTAACATGGAGTTGAAAGGACTTCTCCATGACAAGAGAATGTGGAGATAATTTTGAAGTTAGGAACTAAAGGAAGATATGCAGTTATGGCAATGGTTGATTTAACCATGTATGACAGCAATAAGCCGATTACATTGAGAAAAATATCAGAGCGACAAGAAATTTCTCTAAGATACTTAGAACAATTATTTCTAAAATTACGTCGTTCCGGTCTTGTTATTAGTGTACGGGGTCCTGGTGGAGGTTATAAATTAGCCTTGGATCCGCGAGCTATTTATATTTCTGATATTATTAGTGCTGTTGATGAACCAGTGAAAGTAACCAGGTGCGAAACAAGAGGCCTGATAAGCTGTATGAGTAAGAGTAGTCGCTGCCTTACCCATGATTTATGGGACCAATTAGGTCGTCAAATTATGATTTACCTAAGTTCTGTAACTTTAGCTGACGTGTGTAACGGTGGTATTTTGGCATATGAGAAAATAGATAAAATAACAACTACCGAAATAGCCGCGGAGTAGGCTTATATGGACGTTTACATAGACTATAATGCTACAGCCATACTTCGGCCAGAAGTTATAACTGCAATGCAAAATACATTCCAGCTTTTTGGTAATTCCTCTTCAGTCCATCGTGCAGGGCGTAAGGCTAAGAGTGCTATCGAAGAAGCTCGTGAGAGGATTGCCTCTGTTGTGGAAGTTTCTCCGGCTGAAATTATATTTACAAGTGGTGGAACTGAATCTAACAACCTAGCACTTAGTAATAGAGATATACCTGTTTTTATTTCTGCAACTGAACACGATTCAATTAACGCAGTTCGGGAAGATTCTAAAATAATTAATGTAGATGTAAATGGAATAATTAATCTTGAGCACTTGGAAGAATTGTTGAGTTCCGCTGATAGACTTTCGATGGTGTCTGTTATGTTAGCTAATAATGAAACCGGAGTGTTACAACCAATACAACAAGTAGTTAATATAGCACGACGTTTCGGAGCTATAATACATTGTGATGCTGTCCAGGGACTTGGCAAGATACCGTTTACATTTTCTGAACTTGGTGTAGATATGTTGTCTATTTCAGCTCATAAGATAGGTGGTCCCAAAGGTGTTGGAGCTTTGATAGTCAAAGAGGGTATTGATTTGCCCCCATTGCTTTTAGGAGGAGGGCAAGAAAGAAATCGTCGAGCAGGAACCGAGAACGTAACTGGTATATGTGGTTTTGGAGTTGCTGCTTCTCTAGTGCAATCAACTCTAAAACAGGCCTCTAATTTGGAGAGCATGCGTAATAAAATTGAATTTGAGGTTAAGGAAAAAATTCCTGAAGTAACCGTTTATGGACATGGAGTGGCGCGTTTACCTAACACAAGCTGCATCGGCCTTCCAGATATGAGTAATGAGAGCCAAATAATGGCATTAGATTTGGCTGGCGTTTATGTTAGCGCTGGTTCAGCATGTTCCAGTGGTAAAATTACACCAAGCCATGTTTTGAAGGCGATGGGATTTAATGATAATGCCGCATCTAGTGCAATAAGGGTATCTCTTGGTTGGCAGACTACTGAAAATGACTGTAATACATTCATCTCGGTTTGGACTGATATGGTAAAACGGATATTTAATTCTAATGACTTATGTAGATCGGTAGCCTAGGCGCGAGATTTATGAGCCAAACTAAACTTAAAACACCTGCTAGTTCGGATAGTGCAATGAAGGTATATTTAGATTATCAGGCGACTACACCTGTAGACCCAAGAGTTATGGATTATATGTTGCCATGGTTTACTGAACATTTTGGAAATGCCCATTCTTCTCAACATGCCTTTGGGTTAGAGGCTGCCGAAGCTGTAGAAGTTGCTCGTAATAAAATTGCTAAAAGTCTTGGTGCAGAAAGTCGTGAAATTATTTTTACATCAGGAGCTACAGAATCAAATAATCTAGCTATTAAGGGTGCCTCACGGTTTGCAAGTCGATATAAAAAAGGTAAACATATTGTAGTTCTTGAAACAGAACACAAATGTGTTTTGGAGTCATGTGCTGCCTTGTCAGAAGAGGGCTTCCATACAACAATACTCAAGGTTGGGGGAGACGGTTTAGTTGATCTAGATAACTTAGCCAATGCCATACAACAAGATACCGTATTAGTATCAATTATGGCCGTTAATAATGAAATTGGTGTTATCCAACCATTGAAAAAAATAGGTCAATTATGTCGAGAAAATGGAGTATTATTTCATACTGATGCTGCCCAGGCTGTTGGTAAAATAGAAGTTAATGTGAATAATATGCTCGTCGATTTGATGAGCGTTTCCGGCCATAAACTTTATGCACCCAAAGGCATTGGTGCACTTTATGTTCGACGTCGTCCGAGGGTTCGTTTGCTTCCAGAGATCACTGGTGGAGGACAAGAACGAGGATTGCGTTCTGGTACGTTACCAGTACCGCTTATTGTTGCAATGGGAGAAGCTTGTAGTATAGGCGATAAAGAAATAAAAAATGAGTCATTACGTCTTTTTGAATTGAGAACCTCTTTATTAGAACAACTTAAAATTTTAATACCTGACTTAGTTGTGAATGGGAGTATGAAGGAGAGAATACCAGGAAACCTTAATATTAGTTTTCCAAATACTGATGCTATGGAACTAGTTAAATCCCTAAATGATGTTGCAATTTCTACTGGTTCGGCATGCTCATCAACTTCTAAAGAATCTTCTTATGTATTAAATGCGCTAGGTCTATCGCCTTCGATATCCAGAGGGTCTATAAGGGTCGGTTTAGGCAGATTCACTACTCAATCTGAAGTAGATTACGCGGCAAGAAGCATAGCAAATCAGGCCTTAAAGTTAAAAACTAACCAATACGTGGCAGCAGAATGATTACGAGGAATAAGAATGTCTAAAGACACAGAAGCTATTGAGCGGACAAAATCAATTAGTGAGCCCTATAAATACGGTTTTGTTACCGATATTGAAGTTGACTTAGCACCTAAAGGACTATCTGAGGATGTAGTTAAGCTAATTTCAGAAAAAAAATCTGAACCTAAATGGATGCTTGACTGGCGTCTAAAAGCATATAAAAAATGGCTAGAAATGACCCCTCCAGAATGGCAGAAGGCTAGCTTCAAACCAATAGATTATCAAGATGCATATTATTACGCTGCGCCTAAATCCGGTGATAAACCAAAATCACTAGATGAAGTTGATCCTCAACTGCTAGAAGTTTATGAAAAGCTTGGTATACCATTAAAAGAGCAAGAAGTATTAGCTGGAGTTGAGGGTGCACCCAAAGTGGCTGTAGATGCTGTGTTTGATAGTGTTTCTGTTGCAACAACCTATAGAGCTAAGCTTGAAGAAATTGGGGTTATTTTTTGTTCAATATCAGAAGCTATACAAAACTATCCGGAATTAGTCAGAAAATACTTGGGATCAGTAGTTCCTTATACTGATAACTATTATGCAACTCTAAATTCAGCGGTATTTACTGACGGTTCATTTGTGTATATTCCAAAAGGGGTTAGTTGCCCTATGGAATTGTCAACATATTTCCGTATTAACCAGGAGAATACTGGTCAGTTTGAACGCACACTCATAATAGCTGATGAAGACGCAAAGGTTAGCTACTTGGAGGGATGTACTGCACCTATGCGTGACGAACACCAGTTACATGCCGCGGTAGTTGAACTGATAACTTTAGATGATGCTGAAATAAAATATTCAACAGTACAGAATTGGTATCCTGGCGATGAGGAAGGCGTCGGCGGTATTTATAATTTTGTTACTAAACGTGGCGCTTGCAGAGGAAATAACTCAAAAATCTCATGGACTCAGGTAGAAACTGGTTCTGCTATTACTTGGAAATATCCAAGCTGTATTTTACAGGGAGATAACTCGGTTGGAGAATTTTATTCGGTAGCAATAACAAATAATGCTCAACAAGCCGATACGGGTACTAAGATGATACACATAGGTAAGAATACTAGCTCTAGAATAATTTCTAAAGGTATTTCTGCTGGTCGAGCCGATCAAACATACAGAGGCCTAGTTCGTATGCAGAGAGGTGCAAATGGTGCCCGTAACTACACCCAATGTGATAGTTTATTAATTGGTGATAATTGTGGTGCCCATACGATACCATATATTGAAAGTCAGAACCCTAGTGCCCAAGTAGAGCATGAAGCGACGACGAGTAAAATAAGTGATGATCAAATGTTTTACTGCCGACAGCGTGGTTTAACTGAAGAAGAATCAGTTTCGTTAATTGTAAATGGATTTTGTAGAGAAGTTTTACAAACGTTACCGATGGAATTTGCTGTTGAAGCCCAAAAGTTAGTTGGAATTAGTCTAGAAGGAAGTGTCGGCTAGGAGTCGTCAAGACAGGGACAATAAAATGGCTTTATTAGAAATACGAAACCTGCATGCGAAAGTTAATAAAAAACCCATACTTAATGGTGTTGATTTAACAATTGATGTTGGTGAAGTACATGCCATTATGGGGCCTAATGGCTCCGGGAAAAGTACTCTATCTTATATTCTTTCCGGTCGGGAAGGCTACGAAATTACAGAAGGAGAAATTATTTATAATGGATTAGATATACTTGATATGGCAGCTGATGAGAGAGCACGACAAGGAATATTTTTAGCATTTCAATATCCGGTTGAAATACCAGGTGTAGCAGGTCTAACTTTCCTCAAAACAGCTGCTAATGCGATAAGAGTTCACCGAGGGATTGATGAACTGGATGCTATGGACTTTCTTAAATTTGTTAGAAGCAAAGCTAGTTCGCTTGATATTAGTGATAGCATGCTAAAACGAGCAGTAAATGAAGGTTTTTCGGGCGGCGAGAAAAAGCGTATGGAAATTCTTCAAATGGCAGTACTTGAACCTTACCTTGCAATTCTTGATGAAACTGATTCTGGACTAGACATCGACGCTCTGAAAGTTGTTTCTGACGGTGTTAATAATCTCCGTAATGATAAGCGCAGCATACTATTGATTACTCATTATCAGAGGCTCTTAGATTACATAATACCAGATAAAGTTCACGTGCTAGCCAATGGACGAATAGTTCAAAGCGGAGATAAAAACCTAGCGCTTGAGTTAGAAGAATATGGTTATAGCAAATTTTCTGAAGTAGTGGAGTAAGAGGATTGCCGGACGGTACTGGATATATGCAACCCTTTCTTGAACAAGCAATCAATGGTGACAATATCATCCCCGGTGAAAATGTTGCATGGTTGGGAGATCTGCGTGCAATGGGGGCCAGTGTGTATGCAGATCACGGCTTGCCTAGTCGTAAAGATGAGTATTGGCGCTACACTAACTTAAATAGCCTTAATAAATACGATTATAAACTTAAAAATCCTGGTCGTTTAATTGATGTGCCGAGTTTACCGCATAGGGCTGTAGCCGAATTAGCTAGTTATCGTATAGTTTTTGTTAATGGGTGTCTGCGACCTGACCTGTGTGTTTTAGATGATATGCCGGATGGAGTATTAATCTCTGGTCTGGGTGACATGATTGCTGCGGCCCCTGAAAGATTAGAACCATATTTAGGCAAAAACATTAATTTTATAGATATGCCTATGGCGGCGTTAAACACAGCATTTATTCGCGATGGTCTATTTTTATCTGTTGCTTCAAATGTGGTGTTAGATAAGCCAGTTCACTTACTATCTATAATTGCACCTGATGATTCACCTATGATGATTCAACCACGTAATTTGGTTGTTCTTGGATCTGGATCCAAGGCAACGCTAATCGAAAGTCATATAGGAAATCCTGGGGTTGGTTACTTTAATAATATTGTTAGTGAACACACATTAGGAGATGGAGCACAACTTAACCATTATACATTCCAAGAGGAGAACGCTTCAGCAGTTCATATAGCTGGCTCAGCATTAAAATTGGGAGCTAAATCAAGTTACGATGGTTTTCTACTTCAAAGTGGGGGGCTAGTTGGTCGGGTTGAAACACGTGCTGTATTAAATGGTATAGATGCAGAGTGTCGTCTCGATGGAATATATTTAGGAACTAACAGTCAATTATTAGATACAACTACTTATGTTGAACACGCTGCCCCAGACTGTCGCTCCCGCCAAGTATATAAGGGCGTCCTGGATAAAAATTCTAGAGGTGTCTTCCAAGGTAAAATTCATGTATGTCCTGGAGCACAGAAAACTGATGGGCATCAACTTAGTAGGGCTTTATTGCTCTCAAATAGAGCTGAACTTGACGCTAAGCCAGAATTAGAAATTTATGCAGATAATGTTAAGTGCAGTCATGGAGCTTCGGCCGGTGAACTAGATTCAGAGTCATTATTTTATTTAATGAGCCGTGGTATTTCTTTTGAAGAGGCTCGTCGTATTTTGATAGAAGCTTTTGTAAGTGAAGCATTATCTGAAATACGTCTCGAACAAGTAGCAGAAGACTTCTCTGCTCATGTTCGCAATTGGCTTCAGACTAATATTAACTTTACAGAATTAGAATAAAGGCTTCGGATATGCAATCAGTCTCTGATATTAAAGAGAACACTGAACCTTTAGACTTTAATAAAATTAGAGAAGATTTCCCTATTTTTAGGCAGTCTATGAACGGGTCTCCATTAGTATTTCTTGATAGTGCCGCTTCTGCTCAGAAACCTCAGCAGGTGATTGATACGATTCGAGAAGTCTATGAAAACGAATATGCCAATGTGCATAGAGGCTTATACAAAATAAGTGAATTACTAACGCACCGATATGAGGGTGTTAGGGATATAATTTGTAATTATATTAATGCAGCAAATAGTCATGAAATAATTTTTACGAGAAATGCAACAGAATCAATTAATTTAATTGCTAATAGTTTTGGTCGTTCTTTTTTAAAAAAAGGCGATGAAATTGTCATCACCGAGTTAGAACATCATGCTAATATTGTTCCTTGGCAATTGCTTCGAGAAGAAAAAGGAATAGTTATTAAAGTTGCTCCGATCAATGATATTGGAGACGTTATTATGTCTGAATTTGAAAAAATTCTTGGACCACGCACTAAACTAGTCGCAGTGTCTCATATGTCTAACGTTTTGGGGACTGTATTACCGGTTGTTGAAATCACAAAAATGGCCCATTCGGTTGGAGCAAAAGTACTAATTGACGGCTGTCAGTCGGTAACCCATATTCCTGTAGATGTAAAAGAAATTGGCTGTGATTTTTTTGTTTTTTCTGGTCATAAGTTATATGGTCCTAGTGGGGTAGGTGTTTTGTATGGGCGTGAGGATCTACTAGAAAAAATGCCGCCATACATGGGTGGCGGAGATATGATCTCATCAGTAACATTTGAAAAATCGACCTGGGCTAATTTCCCTCATAAATTTGAAGCTGGTACGCCAGCCATAGTTCAAGTTATAGGTCTTGGGGCCGCTATTGAATATATAAATTCGATTGGTCTTAAACAGATTAGTATCCACGAAAATAATCTATTAGAATATGCGACGCCGAAACTACTTAATATTGATGGACTGCGTTTAATTGGAAAATCGATTAATAAGGCCAGTGTTTTGTCATTCACACTGGATTTTGCTCACCCCCATGATATAGCTACCATTATCGATCGCTCCGGAGTGGCTGTAAGAGCAGGACATCACTGCGCGCAACCGCTCATGGAACGTATGGATATTCCAGCAACGGTTCGGGCTTCGATTGGTATGTATAATGACTATAATGATATAGACTCACTAATAGAGGCAATAAACGTAGTACATGAGATTTTTAACTAATGGATGAACTTAGAGAACTATATCAAGAAGTAATTCTTGATCATGGAAAGCATCCCCGAAATTTTAAGTCTATAGAAGATGCAACCTCTAAAGCACATGGGAATAATCCTCTATGCGGAGACCAACTGACCATTTATATAAAACTGAGTGATGATGGGTTGATACAGGATATAGCATTTACAGGCCGGGGTTGCGCTATTTCAATGGCTTCTGCTTCTATGTTGACGGAGTTAGCTATAGGAAAAACAGAATCTAGGATGAATGAAATATTCACTGCATTTCATGAAATGTGTATAGGTTCTGGTAATTCTATCGAATTAGATGAAGAACTAGAGAAATTGCAGGTGCTGTCAGGAGTGAGGGAGTTCCCAACTCGGGTTAAATGTGCAACCCTTTCGTGGCATACGCTTATAGCAGCACTATCCGGAGATATTGAAGTAACAACAGAGTAGGTAATGGTAATGAATGAATTTGGAGGACCTAGCCTTGCTGACTTTATGCCAAATGCCCCAGAACCTGGAGAACCAGTTGTAGCGAGAAGAGGTTCGCCTTTGGATCCCGGAGTGAAAGTTGCTGATAGATCAGAGGTTATTCAAGCTTTGCGAACGGTTCATGATCCCGAAATTCCAGTTAATATATATGATCTTGGTCTTATATACGATATAGAAATAAAAACTAATGGATCTGTAAATATTAATATGACTCTTACAGCTCCAGCCTGTCCAGTAGCTGGTGAATTACCAATTTGGGTGGCGCAAGCAGTGGGTGATCTTAAAGGCTGTGGAGAAGTTGAGGTCTATTTGGTCTGGGAACCAAAATGGACCATGGATCTCATGACCGATGAAGCAAAACTTGTACTTGACATGTTTTGAAATATCTAAGACTAAGTAGGAACAAGGATTATAGATATATGACTAACCCTATAATAACTATGACTGAAGCGGCGACTGCACGAGCGAGATTATTAATGTCGGCTGCAGATTCTGAAATAATAGGATTAAGGGTTGGAATCAATTCTCGCGGTTGTTCCGGTTTATCATATGTAGTTGAGTATGCAAGTGATCGCCGTCAATTTGAAGAAGTAATAGAATACGAGGGTTTTTCTGTTTTTATTGATCCTGCAGCAAGCATGTTTCTAATTGGATCTGAGATGGATTACCAGGAAGGACAGTTCCAAACAGGATTTACCTTCAATAACCCCAATGCAAAAGGCACTTGCGGCTGTGGTGAATCATTCCACGTATAGTGTTAATTACGGTAATATTCAAAAATAATTTTAAGGCTATATTTTTATGGCGACAATGACTTTTGTTCTACCTAATGGAGAGAGTCATGAATTCGAGGCTCCTTTAGGGCATTCAGTTCTACAAATAGCTTTGGATAATAATATTGATATAGAAGGCGCATGCGAAGGAGCTATGGCTTGCTCAACATGTCATGTGGTGGTTGAGCGTAAGTGGTTTGATTTACTTGAAGTGCCTACTGAAGACGAAGAAGATATGCTAGACCTCGTCTTTGGACTTAAAGTAACATCGCGTCTAGGATGTCAAATTATTATTACTGAAAAGCTAGATGGTTTGACTGTGATGATACCATCTGACACACGAAATATTTTGTTAGAGTAGGGCATGACTAAAGAAACTAAATCTAATTATAAGCTACATACTAAACTGCGGGAGGCAAACAAAGACCTTTGGAAAGAATATGTCACTCACCCGTTTGTTGGAGAATTAGCAGCTGGTACGTTATCTATCTCCTGCTTTAAATATTATTTAGCCCAGGATTATTTATTTCTTATTCAGTTGGCGCGTGCCTATGCTTTGGCAGCTTATAAAAGTGACAACTTAGACGAGATAAGGTCTTGTGCTTCAGGTATGTCTGCAATTATTGATTCCGAAATACAGTTGCACATAGATTACTGTGCTAACTGGGGTCTGGATGAAAAGGATATATTAGCGACCAAAGAAGCTTTAGCAACTATAGCTTACAGTCGCTATGTGCTGGATAAAGGGATGCAGGGTGATTTATTGGATCTATATGTAGCTCTATCTCCTTGTATAATTGGATATAGTGAAATAGGTGCCCGTATAGCTAATGATCCCTTAACAACACTAAGGGGTAATCCATACCTTTCATGGATCGAACTATATTCAAGTGCTGATTATCAGTCAGTTGCGCAGACCCATTCAGTAATGATGGATATGTTATGGAACCAACGTGCAGGTGAAAAAAGACTAAACCAGATAAATAATAATTTTAGTCAGGCAGTGCAGCTCGAAGTTGATTTCTGGCAGATGGGTTTAGATGCAGGTAGTTAAATATATATTAATTAAATTTATCTTTAAGTTACTGTCTTTAACTCTAATTAAGTATTTCAAAAATTATATGTTCATTGATACTGCGGATACGCCCATCATCCCATAATATTGGCATGGCTTCTGGCCCTTGTTTCAAGCTATACCGTTCAGGAGGAAATTTAGAAAGTTTTAAACCAGTTTTTGTCTGATCAAATAATTCCTTTCCTGTATATGGATTACCCCTGCTTAGAGCTGTTTTGGCTCCGTGAACAGTTATCTTCAATTTCCAATTACTGCTCCCATTCAGCGCTCTACTTATTCTTAATATTAACTTTTCTACTTCACGGGACGCCATTGTAGAACGGCTAATTTTCAAATCACCACTTACATTTAGGCGAAAAGTTAGGGGTCTTATTAACAAATCTGAATCGAATCTAAACTCTCTTTTTATAGCGTTATGTTGCTTTAAGCTAATATTTTGAAGTTTTCTACTTTCTGATTTTGCTAATTTGTCATAGCAAGTAAGCCGTTCAATCTTGTTATTGACCAATTTGCATAAGATAATTTTCTGACTAATATTTGCGAAGCATGGTATTGAAGTAAAAGAAATCACAACGGCTACAGATGCTATAACTATGTAGATACGCATTAATATTCCCCGTAATTAACTAAGTTATTATACATTTATTAAATGAGTTCTCAATTTATAGACGTTAAGAGTTAATTTTTTTTAAAATAAAATTCTACTATTTGATATCCACGATATAAAGCCTATATTGCTCTATATGGTCCAAACAATAAATAGTCTCGGTTTAGCTAAAAAACCAAAAGAAACAAGAGTGGTTGTTGCTATGTCCGGGGGAGTAGATAGTTCTGTCACGGCAGCGCTTCTTCATGAACAAGGATATGATGTAGTTGGTATATCGCTGCAACTGTATGATCATGGTGCTGCCATTAGTAAATCTAAAGCTTGTTGTGCAGGGCAAGATATTTATGATGCAGGCAGAGTAGCTGACCGTCTTAATATTCCTCATTATGTACTTGATTATGAGGATAAATTTAAAAGCGACGTAATTGAAAAATTTGCTAGTTCATATGTGGAGGGTGAAACTCCAATACCTTGTGTATTATGTAACCAGACAGTTAAATTCCGTGACTTAGTTAAAACTGCCCGGGAAATAGATTCTGATCTCCTCGCTACAGGACATTACATTCGTAGAGTGGATAATGATGGAGTGCAGCAGTTGCACAGAGCAGTTGATCACTCTCGTGACCAAAGTTATTTTTTGTTTTCGACTACACCTGAACAAATTGATTTTCTTCGATTTCCACTTGGAAGTTATACTAAATCTGAGGTGCGTGATTTGGCGCGTCGTTATGATTTATTAACTTCTGAGAAACCTGATAGTCAGGATATATGCTTTGTACCTAATGGTAATTATGGTGATATTGTCCAGAAATTGCGGCCAGAATCTGGTGAACCTGGAGACATAGTGGATAAATATGGAAACATTTTGGGCCGCCATAAGGGTATAATTCACTATACAATTGGTCAGCGCCGAGGTTTGGGTATTGGTGGGCGTTCAGGTATATCGGATAAGGATTCTATATTATATGTAACAAGCATAGAAGCAGATACCTGCCGAATAGTAGTTGGAAATAAATCTGATTTATCTTTAAACACGGTGTTCGTAAAAGAAATTAATTGGCTTGGTTTTGGTGAGACGCCTCCTACTAATGGAATAGACATTTTAGTTAAAGTACGGTCCACACAAGATCCGGTTCCAGCAACACTTTACGGAGGTTTGAATGGTCATGGAAAAATTGAGTTATTAGAACCAGAATTTGGAATTGCTCCAGGACAAGCGGCAGTTTTCTATGATAATACTAGGCTTCTTGGTGGAGGATGGATAATAAAAAGTGAGAGTCTTTCAAAGGAAAGAGTATGAGCACTTTCATTCTAGTGCATGGTGCTTATCATGGAGCATGGTGCTATTCAAAATTAGTGCCTTTTTTGAAGGATGCGGGACATGCAGTTATAGCACTGGATTTACCAGGTCATGGCAATAACCCTAGGCCTATTCATCAGATTACATTGTCTAATTACGTTAAACACGTTTGCGAGATAATTGACTTGCAATCTGACCCCGTTATCTTAGTTGGCCATAGTTTAGGTGGAGTTACAATCAGCCAGACTGCGGAAAACAGATCAAATAAGATAAAATATTTAGTCTACTTAACTGCTATGATGCCAAAAAATGGTGAATCACGTATGGATATTTCTGCGCGTGTAAATGAAATTCCAAAGGTTGCAGAAGCAAGGGTTTCCATTATGGGAGGGGAGGCTTCAATCATTAGAGATGATAGCATAAAACCTCTGTTCTATGGAGACTGCCTAGAAGAAGATATTTCTTTTGCTAAAAAAAACTTAGTTCCTCAGGCTACGCAAATTCTACACACTAAAGTTAATTTATCAAATAAGAGCTATGGAACTGTTCCTAGGGTATTTATCGAATGTCATATGGATGAAGCTATCCCGTTGCAAATGCAACGTCGTATGATTGCTGATATGCCTTGTGAGAGAGTATTATCTCTGAATACTTCGCATTCACCTTTTTTTTCTGCACCTAATGAACTTGCTGTTCACTTGCTGTCATTAAGTTAATTAATTTTTTTATAAAAAGGAGATTAAGCATGTTGAAGACACGTAATCCATCGAATGTAGCCCCTCCAGGAGGGTTGTATAGCCATTCTGTTGAGGTTCCTGCTAACGCTCGTTGGCTATTAACAGCAGGCCAGGTTGGTGTAGCACCGGATGGCACTATTCCTGAAGGTTTTGAAGCTCAGCATGATCAGATTTGGCAAAATACTATAGCAATCTTAAATGATGCAGGGTTTGGTGTAGAAGATATCGTGAGGATAAATGTTTTTTCTACTGAGCCAGCAGGTCTACCACATGTTATGGAACACCGTAAAAAATACCTTAAACCTGATCATACACCTGGTTCTACATGGTTGGTAATAAGTCAGTTAGCTAACCCTAAATTAGTTGTCGAAATGGAGACTATTGCGGCTAAAGTAGATTAGGCTAGTTTAAAACAGATTTAGTTTATATATTAATAAAGAATGTATGACACTACAGAGAGCCGCTTTAAATCGGGCGCTTGGCCTTACGTGCTACTTATTGCGGCATCTTTTATTTTAGCAACAAACCATATTGTTGGTCGGACAGTACAAGGTTCTCTCCCACCTATGGGGCTTGGTTTTTGGCGTATAATAGTAGCCTCAACTGTTTTACTACCTTTTTATTGGAAACCATTTATTAAATCTTGGCCTATTATTCGCAGCCATTGGAAACTCTTCCTAATAATGGGTGCTGCGTTAGCTCCATTTGGTAATGCTGCAGTTTATCTAGCTTATAATTTTACTAGTGCCATAAATGGTGGAATTGTGGCTACTGTCCAACCAATGGCAACAGTAGTTCTATCATATTTTCTGCTTTCTGAGTTAGTTAATAAGGTTCAGGCAATAGGTATTGTAATAGCTGCTACGGGTGTTCTTGTAATTTTGTCGGCTGGTAGTATTGATGTTTTGTTGTCTTTTAAACCAAATATAGGCGACGTTATTATGCTTGCCGCTATGTTTGGCTTTGCAGTGCATAATGTTCTTTTAAGACGTTTGCCAAAGGGTTTAAGCGGACCAGTTATTTTACTTGGCGTACAACTGTTTGGAGCCTTAGTAATATTTCCAATATATGTAGTGGAAATGATTGTCTATAAACCGATACCATATACTGTCGAAGCTTTAAGCACTATTATATGGATAGGTGTAGTTGTAGGAGTGTTTGCTGTGGGTTTTACAAACTCAGCAGTACTTTCATTGGGTCCAAATAAGGCAAGTATGTCTAATTATTTTCGTGCAGTATTTACCACTGTATTAGCAATTTTAGTTCTGGGTGAAAACCTGCAGCCATTTCATGCAGTGGCTTTTTTACTTGTGTTTACAGGAATTTTTCTTATGGGCCGCCAAAAACGACATAAAAATTATTTATAAAACTATTAATGGTTTTAATTCACTTTAGAAAAGTATAATTAAGTATAAAAATATGCTATAGTTTGTTCTATTGCAGTGAGTCACTGCTTGACACTTTTAGGGGGGCTAACTATATCCGGTTTTCGTAAATTTATGGCGGAGTAGCTCAGGTGGTTAGAGCAGGGGAATCATAATCCTCGTGTCGGGGGTTCAAGTCCCTCCTCCGCTACCAAATCACTGCTAAACTAAAAGAAACTTCACTAATATAATTGTTCATATAATGAATTGATGATCTAATTTTAATATCATCTAAAATTATTAGAATACAGTTCTAAAAATATTCCTTTAATTATTAATCAGCGTATATTTAGCTGTTTATATATTAGTGTTGGTTTAATATTCTTAATAAGTTTATGCACTAAAACCAAAGAAGAATACTTAGGTTGCTATATTTTTAAATGTTTAAGAAGTAATTTATAAGTTTACTTAGTAATTTTAATTCCATTGGGAGAGTTCTATATGAACAAGCAGAATTCGTTTGGGAATTATAAAAAGATCCGTGATTCTTATAATCTTGAAATTCCAGAGTTTTATAATTTTGGTTTTGATGTAATTGAAAAAAGAGCCCTAGAGGACGATAAAACTGCTTTTATATATGTTTCTAGAGATGGCAGTAAAATTGAGAATCATAAATTTTCTGATTTGAATAATGACTCTAACAGATTTGCTAATGTTTTATGTCAACTTGGAATAAAAAAAGGTGACTTTGCTTTTGTAATGATACCCCGAATACCAGCCTGGTATCAGGTTATGATTGGTTGCATAAAAACCGGGGTAATAGCAATGCCTGGAACTAATCTGCTTACATCTAAAGATATAGAATACCGTATCAATAAATCGCGCGCTAAGTTAGCTATTGTTACTTCAGAATCTGCTGAAAAAATTGATGATATTGTATCTAATTGTCCAAGCATAGAGTGTTTGATAGTTATTGGAGGGGATCGTAAAGGCTGGATTAATTATGACAAAGTATGCGCAGAATCTTCAACACAATTACTACGAGAAGATGTTTCAAAAACTCGTGCTGATGATACTATGCTTGCTTATTTTACTTCAGGCACTACTGCCTTTCCTAAGATGGTCCCAAGAGACTATGGTTATGCAATGGCACATTCCATAACTGGTGATTATTGGATGGATTTGAAAAAAGACGATATCCACTGGACTCTTTCAGATACTGGTTGGGCCAAGGCTGCTTGGGGGATGCTATTTCCACCATGGTTAATTGGAGCTACTATAGTTCTTTATGATGGAGACCTTCGTTTTGATGCAGAAAAACATTTACAATTAATAAAAAAATTGTCCGTTACTACATTTTGTGCTCCGCCAACGGTTTATAGAGTCTTTGCACAGACTGATCTATCTAATTATGACTTAAGCTCTATCCGTCACTCTATTAGTGCAGGTGAACCTCTAAATCCTGAGGTTATGCGTGTATGGAAAGATATGACTGGCACTGATGTTTATGATGGATACGGGCAAACTGAAACTATAAATATTGTAGCTAATATTCCAGGTGTGGAGGTGCGTCCTGGTTCAATGGGGCGTCCTGTGCCTGGAGTAGAAGTTGATATAATTGATGATAAAGGAAATGTGGTCCTTGATGGAGAAGTGGGACATATAGGAGTGAAAATTACTAGTCCTTATCCACCGGGACTCTTTAGAGGCTATTATGATGATGAAGTAGCTAATGCTGAGTGTTTTCATGATGGTTATTATTTTTCTGGGGATACCGCGACAAGAGACAAAGAGGGTTATATCTGGTTCGTTGGTAGGTCCGATGATATAATATCTTCAGCTAGCTATCGAATAAGTCCCTTTGAGGTTGAAAGCGCCTTACAAGAGCATCCAGCGGTAGCAGAGTCGGCTGTAATAGGAAAGTCTGATAAAATACGAGGATCGATTGTAAAAGCCTTTGTGATACTTGCTGAAGGATATAAAGCTTCTACTGAATTGGAAAAGGACATACAAGATTTTGTAAAAGCGCATACAGCCCCATACAAATATCCTAGATCAATAGAATTTCGTGAATCTTTGCCTAAAACTGTTTCAGGAAAAATTCGAAGAGTTGAACTGCGGGAGCAAGAAGAGACTAAGAAATAGATCAATATTGCTTTTTGGAATTATAAATTTTAAAAGAAATTAACCTTAATTTTATGAGATTATTATGACTAATAACGCGCAACTGACGATTAGATTGAATGCAAATGATAATGTGGTTGTGGCTCGCACTGAGATTCTTCCTAATACTTTCATTATGGGAGAAAATGTAACAACTAATCTCCCTATACCACGTGGTCATAAGATTGCATCAGTTCCTATTACTAAAGGAGACTTGATTAGAAAATATGACCAGATTATTGGTTTTGCTATGGAAAATATTTTGCCAGGTGATCACGTACATACTCATAACTGTGAATTTAGAATGTTTGATCGTGATTATGCGTATTCAACTGAATTACGTGAGACGCTGTATTTACCTGAAAGTAAGCGGCGGACATTCCAGGGATATAAACGGAAAAATGGAAAAGTGGGAACTAGAAACCATATTGGAATTCTAACGTCAGTTAATTGTTCGGCTACTGTTGCTCGTTATATTGCTGATACATTCAATAAAACTGATAGACTAAATGAATTCTCTAATATTGATGGAGTTTCAGCTTTTGTACACGCTACTGGGTGTGGCATGGCTGATTCTGGCGAGGGCTATGAGAACTTACAACGCACTCTTTGGGGGTATGCACAACATCCAAATTTTGCTGGTGTATTGATTGTAGGGTTAGGTTGCGAAGTTAATCAGATACCATTCTTACTTGATGCATACGGGCTTGAATTAAACGATACATTTCAGACTATGACGATACAAGAATCTGGCGGCACCCGTAAAACTGTTGAAGAAGCTGTTGAAAGAATTACTAGTATGCTCCCTGCGGCAAATAATGTTTGTAGAGAAACAGTATCTGCTAGTGAGCTTACAGTTGCGTTGCAGTGCGGTGGTTCGGATGCTTATTCTGGAATTACCGCAAATCCTGCATTAGGTAATGCTGTTGATAGATTAGTTGAAAATGGCGGTACAGGAATTTTATCTGAAACTCCTGAGATATATGGTGCTGAGCATTTGTTAACGCGAAGGGCTGTTGATCATAGCGTTGGCGAAAAATTAATTGAGCGTATTCGTTGGTGGGAAGATTATACGGAACGTAATCATGGATCTATGGATAATAATCCATCGCCAGGAAATAAGGCTGGGGGCTTAACTACTATATTAGAGAAATCTCTTGGAGCTGCGGCAAAGGGTGGTACGACTAATTTGGCTGGGGTTTACAAATATGCTGAACCTGTTGATACCAAGGGGTTTGTTTTTATGGATAGCCCAGGTTTTGATCCGGCTTCTATAACTGGTCAGGTGGCTTCAGGAGCTAATCTGGTATGTTTTACGACTGGGCGAGGTTCGGTATACGGTTGTAAGCCTTCTCCTTCAATAAAATTATCAACTAATACAGCAATGTATGAGCGGATGTCTGATGACATGGATATAAATTGTGGAGTTATTGTAGATGGAGAAGCAACAGTTCAAGAAGTAGGGGAGAAAATTTTTAATTATTTTCTCGAGATTGCTAGCGGTCAAAAATCCAAATCTGAATCTTTAGGTTTTGGGGATAATGAGTTTATACCATGGCAAATTGGTGCGGTTATGTAAAAGTTAGATTATTTTCTTCTGATTTATAGTCTGTTGATTTTAAGTGTCATAAATTATTAACGGATAAATTGATCAATATATTCAGTACCTAATCCAGATTTTTCATACCATGACCTGCAAAGATCGATCTTAGTAAAAACATCGTCATAGCCAACTTGTTTGCCGACTTCATCAATATAGATTACGGGACCTGCATTATTGAAAAAGGTTATCATCTCATCATCGCTATCTATTATTAAGGTATGTGTCTCACCAGGAGGTTCATATACATAAGAGCCAACCGTTGCAGTCCAGGTGTGTTCAAGATATCTCCAACTTCCTTTTATAACATACCCATGTACAGGAGCTGGATGATGATGACGACTTAGCATTCCTTCTCGTCTAACTCTTAAAAGGTCTGTAAAACTGCCAGACCTTGTGTCCAGCATGAGCGGGCGAAACCAAACATTATCTGATTGTGGTACCCAAACTCTTTCATCTTCTGGTTCTGCTATAGCTATAATTTCTTTTGCGGCGTTTTGATGCGTTGTATTACTAGTTAAATTTTTCATAATTCATCAACTCAATAATTATGCAATAACGTCGTCATTGCTTCTTAGATTGCCATACATAAATCTATATTGTTCAAAAATAACTTTAGTTTTATTAATAATAACAGTATCTAGATAGTCTGATAGATGATTACGAGAAGTTGTTTCCGTGATGTTCGTGTTAGTGCCTTCAACTAAGATTGCCCATTCGATATTTTGTTCAGGGTCAGAAATTTGGCTAAATGCATTTGCTAGCCTTTTGTCAGCTTCAAGATCAACTGAAGCGACACATGAACCTGTTATTCCTGGCGATCTATTAAGCTCCTCTAGGACACTGTTTTTTAGCCAATCCAATAACATCACTACTTTATTCGGATCAGGAAAAAATCTAATAAGAGTTAGAGCAGAACCCATTCCATGAGTTTGGTCAATTAATACGTTACATGTCATGCGATACCACTTTGTAAATTGCGGCATAATAATTTGGCTCAAATCTGATGGACTTTTAAGTACATCTAGATAGTCTTTAGACGCTATATTATTTGAATCAAGTGCTTCGTAGGTTGTTAAGTATTTAATATTGGCTTTGATCGCCTCATAACGGCGCGCTCGACGAAAACCAGGTATATTAATGCGTTCATCTAGATGCTCATTATTATACCATTCGTTAAAGTCGTGCTCAATTAAGGAAGGCACTTCGGTAAACGTCATTAATAAACCTTTGCCGTAAAGTTGCATGTTGTTCTTCCTTGCTGCTTATTCTAATTATTAAAATCTTCGAAATGTTTGTAAACACGATTCATATAGGAAGTATGAAATTCTTGAAAGGAAACCGGTTCGTATAATGGTGGAGTGTCTATCTCTTTGCANGTGGGTATGCAAACAACCTTCTTTTCAAGATTAGGGCTGAAAAAAAAGGGCATAGAATAACGATGTTCATTTAATGGAGGAATTACCCGATGTGGTGTTGCGCGAACAAATCCATTGCTCCAGCGTTCCAATAGCTGACCAAAGTTAACCATTATACCTTCATCCGGTATCTCGGGCCAAAACCATTCATTGTTAGAATCCAAGATCTGAATACCGGGTTCATTCTCTTTAGGTAAAAACGTCATCATGCATGTATCTGAATGAGCACCTAGCCCATATTCATTTTTTAATAAGTCTGCCTTTGGTGGATAATGAATCAGTCTTACATAACTATGTGGATTGCTAAAGTAAGCTGAGAAGTAATCAGAAGATAAGTTAAATACTCTTGCCCATAAAGGTAGCATTTTCAGTGCTAGATTTGTCATTTCGTTGGTGTAGGTAAGGGCAGCTTTTTCTAGCCTAGGTGTGTTAAGNGGCCATCTATTCGTTCCAAATAATCGAGTTCCAGCAATTACGTGTTGATTAGTAGAATGGTAATTAGTGCCATAATTAAATGCTTCATAATTATCAATTTGTTCTTCAGAGTGATACCTTGATTTTCTGACCACCGTTGATCTATAGGGTAAGTAACCNCTCTCATGCTTATCAACTTTTAACGCCAACTTTTGAGATTTTGGAAGGTCAAATAATTTTTTTGCTTCTTCTTCTATATTTCTCATAGTAATGGGTTTTATGCCATGATTGACGATACACATAAATCCTAGGTCTTTGGAAACATCATGCAGTTTTTTCTGCAATTCATTTATTTTTAAAGAATGATTAGATAAGTATGGTCCCAGGTCGAGTACAGGCAAAGGGCGTTTTTTGATACTTCGAACGTTATCTGTAAATATTTTATTTACTTCGATAATCGATTGTCCTGACATGCGTTTTACTTCTTTTGATTATANCTTCTTCAATTCATAAGGCGACATGAAAGTTAATAGTTCAGCACCATCANTGGCCAGGTTTTGCCAGTTATTACCTTTTAGTTGAAAGATAGCCATGGCCGCTGTTGGAAAACCTTTTTGAAGACTTTTAACTGCNGCACTATTACTTCCTTTGGCTACCAAAGATTGAGCTAAAATATCTAGTCCCGGATTGTGACCTATTATCATTACTGTGTTATGATTGTTGTGTATTTTGGAAAGCTGATCAAGTATTTCATTAGGTCCTGCTAGGTACAAGGCTTCTTGGCTGTGTATAACTGTTACCCGACCAATTACATTTTTAATTAATTGCCAGGTTTCTGTTGTTCGTTGAGCTTTAGATATAAGTACTATTTCGGGCAGAATTGAATTATGTAGCATCCAATTTGCTATTTCTAAAATTGCACTATGTCCTTTAGGTGAAAGCGCTCGTTTAATATCTTCCTGGCCAGGTTTATTTGCAACAGACTTGCCATGACGCATCATAAGTAATCGTTTCATTGCAGCGCTTTACCTTTAATTAAAATTACAGAATCTCAGGTTTTAGGTGGCTAATACTAACATTTAGGGGGCAATAGGCCCACTTAAAGCCCCTNGTTTTTACTNATTAAATGTAACCGTTCAGTTGGCTTCACGATTCGCCTTAGAATTTTATATCTAATTAGCCTGATTGGTCTATAGCTAAAAACCCCTGTGAGCTTGGGATTGGAGATTTTTTTATAAGATATTATAGTATATAAAAAAAGGGTTTGACACCTCTGCCAACCGGGCGTACAAACCCCGCCACCGTTTGTAATGGTTAGACCGTTGCAATGGTGTTTCCATTANCCCGTTTTTGGTGCTCTTCAATGAGCGTCGTGGGTTTTTGTGCTGTTTGACATTGTAAAGATGAACGAAGGGATGCGCAGGCGGCGGTGCGTTTTAATGTACGCCTGCTTGCGCATTTAATAATACGAGGTCAAATTTATTGAATAATAATTTTGACTTCGCTTGTGCAAGCAAGGCTTTAAGTCAAATCCATTAATTTTTTTAAGTAAATTTTGATGGTAAAATCAAACCTAAGAGTTTGATCCTGGCTCAGAGCGAACGCTGGCGGCAGGCTTAACACATGCAAGTCGAAGGTGAAGTTAGACNTCGGTCTAACAGAAACTGGCGCACGGGTGAGTAACGCGTGGGGATATGCCCAAAGGTACGGAATAACCGTTGGAAACGGCGGCTAATACCGTATGCTCCCTCAGGGGAAAAGCTTCGGCGCCTTTGGATTATCCCGCGTCCGATTAGCTTGTTGGTGAGGTAAAGGCTCACCAAGGCTCCGATCGGTAGCTGGTCTGAGAGGACGATCAGCCACACTGGGACTGAGACACGGCCCAGACTCCTNCGGGAGGCAGCAGTGNGGAATTTTCCGCAATGGGCGAAAGCCTGACGGAGCAATACC
>PASR01000016.1 GCA_002713365.1 Rhodospirillaceae bacterium | reverse complement strand
TCATGAAATACCCCTTTAGTGTATTTATTTTTGAATTACTCATAATTATTAATTCAAGAACTGTGCCAATTACGAATATTTTCCATAACCCATTGAAAATAAATGATAAAAAAAAATTCAAGATTTAAACAAAGTATAAATATGCATAAGAAATAGGCAGTAGTATTTGTGTGCCTATATTATATGCACTCTGGTGTGTATTAGGTTGCGACAAAAGGTATGCTGGACACGGTGTCTTATGTTTGTAGGTTAGTAGATATGAGCTCATCTAATAAAAATGACAATATTATTGAAGTTGAAGCGCTTATTGTTGGCGGAGGTTTGGTGGGGCTTACTCTAGGAATAACTCTAGCAAGTGTTGGTTTGCCAGTTGTTATTATTGATCGAGTTAATCCCCAAACCACTATAACACCAGAATTTGATGGACGTGCCACAGCTATAGCGAATGGTAGTGCTCGTGTTTTGAAAGGAATAGGACTTTGGGAGGCTATTAATTCTTATGTTTGCCCTATAAATGATATTCGAGTCAGCGATGGTGATTCCATGCTTTTTTTGCATTATGATCATCGAGAAATTGGCAACGAACCTTTGGGTTATGTTATAGAAAATCGAGATTTACGCCTGGCTCTGTTAGAGCGTCTTTATTCCCTGGATAATTTAACAATGTTGGCGCCAACTGACGTCAGTAGTATCACTCGTAATTCTTCAGGCGTATCCACGCTAACTTCTGATGGTATTACAATTAGGTCACGAGTTTTATTAGCCTGTGATGGCCGTAACTCAGTTCTTCGGGAAGAGGCAGGTATAGGAGTTACTCGCTGGAGTTATAAGCAAACCAG
The DNA here is from genome assembly GCA_002713365.1 of Rhodospirillaceae bacterium. Taxonomy (GTDB): domain Bacteria; phylum Pseudomonadota; class Alphaproteobacteria; order UBA6615; family UBA6615; genus UBA6615. The sequence goes on along the minus strand of PASR01000016.1, from coordinate 51,919 downwards.
CATTGTTTGCTCTGTTTTTCATGATTTGCCTCATAACAATATTGCCCATGAACGTTTTCTGCCTGGTGGACCATTTGCAATTTTACCAATGAAAGATTTAACTAATCGTTATAGATCTGCTGTTGTATGGACAGATAGTAATAAGTTAATGCCCGGAATAATTTCTCTGGATGATGAATCTTTTGTATCGGAATTAATGATTCGATTTGGCGATATTCTTGGTTCACTGGAGCTGGCCGGTCCGCGCTGGTCTCATCCACTCGGGCTTTCACATGCCAAGAAGTATGTTGATTGTCGTTTTGCTCTTGTTGGTGATGCGGCTCACGCAATCCATCCAATTGCAGGGCAAGGGCTAAATATGGGTATACGCGATATTGCAGCATTAGCTGAAGTATTAATAGATGCGCGTCGATTGGGTTTGGATATAGGGAGTCCTAATATTATAGGTGAATATGAACGTTGGAGGATTTTTGATAACTTACTACTCGCATTTGTTACTGACGCTATGAATAGGCTGTTTTCAAATAAGATTCCTCCTATCCGTGCAATTAGAGATGTTGGTTTAGGTGCAGTTAATAAAATAGCACCATTAAGACGCGATTTTATGCGTCACGCTACAGGAACTATGGGTGATCTACCACGGCTGGTAAGAGGTAAGCCTCTTTAAAATGTATTTTGAAATAAATTAAGGATGTCGTGATAAACCTTTCTCGACGAGTTTTTTTAAATAAGTTTTCCATATTTCATCTTTTCGTTTCCCTAAATCGTAAAGGTAACTCCAGCTATAAATCCCAGTATTATGCATATCATCGAAATAGATTTGTACGGCATAATTACCTACTGGTTCTATTTTAATAATGCCTACCTGCGAGCGACCTGGGATTATTTTTTTTTCTTCAATTCCGTGTCCCTTGACTTCTGCTGATGGACTTTCAACTCTAAGAAACTCGGCAGCATAAGTGAAGGTGCTGCCATTATCATAATCTATTGTTAATTTCTTTTTTTCCTTGTTGTAATGAATTGTAAGAGGCCAATACGTGATGTTTTCTGGTTTTTTTTCCGTCACGTTTTTACCTTCGGCTTTACTTCATCAGTGCTAAGTTCTCTAGCTTCATCAACTAGCATAATTGGTATGCCTTCATTTATTGGGTACGCTAGCCCTGCTTTATCACTTATCAACTCGTTTGTTTTCTCTTCATACCTTAGTGCAGTTTTAGTGAGAGGACACACAAGTATTTCTAGCAGTTTTGGGTCTAAAGTTTTTGTATTTTTTAGAGCCATTCTTATATTTCCTTACAAAAAATATACATTAATTTACTGAAGCTGAGCTTCCGTTACTATCTCTTCGCAAAGCAGATTCAATTAAACCAATAATTAGTTTGCACCGTTTTGAAAGGTCTGTAGATTCTAAAAGAGCTTGCTTTTCATGAGGTTCAAATGGGCACACCATAGCTAATGTGGTTACTAACCTTTCATCTGGTGTTTGTTTTATAGTTTCCCAGTCTGCCTCTATATTTTCCATTTCAAAATAGGCACGCAAATCTGAAAGAAGCCTCTGCCGGTCTATCACCATATCTTTTTCTAGAATAAAGTCATTTTTATAATTAGAAAAATCTGGGATTATTCTTCGAAAACTTCTCATTAATGGAAGTTCGTCTATAATATTAAATCGACATATACCGCGTAGTGTGATCTGAATCTGTCCATCGGTGGCTTCTTTAAAGCTTATAATTCTTCCCACGCAACCAATTTCGTAGATTGCCGTGCTGTCTTCAGTGCTTGTGCCAGACTGGCCCTCTACCTTGGGCTGCGCTATACCAATGAGGCGTTGATTGGCTAGAGCATATTCTAACATATTTATATATCGTGGTTCAAAAATATTAAGAGGTAGTTGCGCTCCTGGTAAGAGCAAAACACCAATAAGAGGAAAGAGTGGCAAGTCTCCGGGCAAGTCCTCAAATTTTGGGAAAAAAGGATTTTTATTCATGAAAATAAAATTGAAGAGAGTTTGCGTCGTCCTGATATGGTTATAGGATCAGTTGGCCCATGAGCCTCAAATATTTTTAGGAGTTGTTGTCTGGCCTCCCCATCTCTCCAATCACGGTTTTCCCTAATTACTTCGATCAGTCTATCTATAGCAGCTTCTGCTTCTCCGTTGCCGTAAAGAGCGATACCTAGATCAAAGTTAGCTTGTAGGTTTTTCGGGTCCTTTTGTAGTATTTCAAGTAAATTTTCAATATCTTCGGTTGATGAAGAACTTTCTTCCGCTAGCTCAACAGCTGATATGACTGAACGAATATTCTCATCTGCACTTAATTCATCAGGAATTTTATCAAGTATTTCACGTGCTTTATCTATTTTATCTGCCTTTAAGTAACATTTAGCCATCCCTGCTAAGGCCTTAGTATTATTCTCTTCTATGTTAAGTACCTGAGCGTAAAGTGCTCCAGCACTACCAATGTCATTGTTTTCAAATGCTTGCTCTGCAGATATTAACGCCTCTTCTACAGGTGAAGGGGCGACTTTTTTACCATGTTGGGAAATTAATTGGTCAATCCATTTTTGAACCTCGCTCTCAGGAAGAGCACCTTGGAAAGCATCTACTGGTTGACCATTGCTAAATGCAATTACGGCAGGAATGGACTGTATCCTTAATTGTGACGATAATTCTGGGTTTTTATCAACGTCAATTTTTACTAATCCCACCAGTCCTTTAGAGTTAGCAATTACCTTTTCGAGTATCGGGGTGAGTGTCTTACAGGGACCGCACCACGTTGCCCAGAAGTCAACGACTATTATAGTATTATTTGACGCCTCTATAACATCGGTTCTAAACTCAGAGGTGCTAGAATCTTTTACTTGAGGCGCATTATTTTCGCCATTTATGCCAGCAAGTTCGCCAATTCCTGTGTTGGTCGGTTCCATGTTTTCTATTGCCTGTTTTTAATGTTTTACTACTTCAAGCCAAAAATGGCGGCTAATAGCTCTCGCATCAAGCCCTTACGTGAAAAATATAATAATAATTTTCTTATATTATAAGAGTTTTTGGCTAATATTTTAGCTATGGTAATTCTATAATGATAGGAGGGTATCCGCATTCAATTAAAAATTTTAGTAAATCAGAGCTTAATATTGAAGCAGTTGCGCGATTATGCAGGGGGTGTGCATTTACATAATCATTAGCTAATACATTGCTTGCTAATACCATTTTTGTATCAGCCTTAGTGTTATTGATGACGGCAAAAGGAGTAACAGCACCAGGCTTAACACCTAAGGATTGATATAGTAGTTCAGGATTACCAAAAGAAAGATTTCCGCTTGCGCCTATAACATTACGCAATTCTTTAAGGTTTACTTCAGCGTCCTCTAGGACTGTTACTAGCCATTTATTTTTCTTTTTATCGCGTAAAAAAAGATTTTTTATGTGTGATCCTTGCATCTTTCCTCTTAATGCCTTTGATTCTGCTACAGTGTTAAGGGGAGGATGACGATGTATATCTACCGAAATCTCTAGATCTGCTAGTCGTGCAAGCAGGGGGGCTTCTATTGTTTTTTCTTCATTCATTGCAGGTTTTTTATAACTTTTTTTATGTTAGATTACAAAGGATGTGTAAAGGGACTTGCAATAATCGCTACGATGAGGTTATTTCGGTGGATGGATTATGCGGGAATAGCTCAGTGGTAGAGCATCACGTTGCCAACGTGAGGGTCGCGAGTTCGAATCTCGTTTCCCGCTCCATTTTTAGACGACACCTAATTAGTAATCTATTCGTGTGAGCTAGATTCCTAGATTAGACCTAGACTTTCTTCAGAGTGATAGAGCACTATTGGAACAATGAGATCTTCTTCATCGTTGAGATGAGAAACCAGGCCTTTGGATAAAGTCGCAAACTTCATAGTAGAATTTTCACCGGCTCTTTTTACCTCATCTCTTGGTTTATTCTTTAACTCAAATAAAGCTTGTAATTCTGTTTTCAAATTATCAGCGAATAAGTGAATAGACTGATGGTCAGTCTCTAATATAGAAAAACCATCAATTAATTTTGTTTCTGCTGCGGCAAATATAGGGAAAAGATGGAACTCTTCCACTTTATGATGGAGGTCTAGGTGATTTAATAAAAAACTTAGACGCGGAATAAACCATTGTGAAAATTCTTCAGCGTCAATTAAATTATTGCTTAATTTCTGACAACAGTCCTCTAGCATAACAATCATTTCACGGAACATATCGTGGCGGCTAAGCCAAAATTGTACCCGTTCTCCCAAATTAGGATGCTTATCCCATGATTCTCTCGGATACTTAGCACATAATTGTAATAAATCTTGCGGTAGGCCGTTGCGATAGTTTAATGAAAATCTATTAGCTTCTGTTGACTGCATTAATAACCACCATTCTATTTTAGTTATAGGACAGTTTCTTAGTTGCAGATATATAAGCATTACTCTTAAGCTTACAAGTTCATATATTATTTGGTGTTTTTGCACTTAATTATAACGACGATATATTTATGAGGTATTGAGAAAGGAGGTTTTATGTATTCTGAACACACAAATTTAGAAATGGCTGGCCAGTTAATGATAGCCGCCTTATTTCTTGGCACTGCACTTATAAACTCTCTAACCCAAGTCAAACAGCATGCCGAAAGAATGAGAGCTCTTGGTGTGCCGTGGCCGTACCTGTCGCTTTGGGCTGGTTTTGCAATTCAATACGTAGGTGGGGTTTTAGTATTACTAGATACTTACACAAGTCTGGGGGCCAGCCTTCTTATAGCATTTACGGTTTTGGCAACTATTATTTTCCATAGGTATTGGCTTACATCAGATTTGCTCATGCGGCATATACACAAATCAATTATATTTAGTAATATTGGGATTATTGGTGCCTTACTTTTATTGTTTTAATTAATAGTTAATGGACCTTTAACGGCCATATTTTGGAAGATATTATTTTAGGCTGGGTTTTAATTGAAATGCTTACAGATAATAGAGGGACGGAAAAGTTAATAATACCCTATGGTATTCCTTTGGTTTCAAAAGAAAATATAGATCGCGTACCCTATGTTGAGCTTATTAAAACTAAAAATAAGCCGTTACGTTTGGGGCATGGGCCTTATGACCGTAATACTATTTTTGAAGAGTCCAGCTTGCTCCTTAAAGACAAGCAACTCAGCAAAGGTGAGTCTAGTTTAGAAATATTAAGACGTATTCACCTAAGAGATTGCGGCTTTTTTGAAAAAAATCTAAGAACCTGGGTTAATAATTATTTTGATTTTATCATAAAACAAATAAATTTATTTTCTAAGGAAATACAACCTTTGTCTTCTATTTCTGAATATAACCTTGAGTTAAATTTATGGGGAATGGCTGCTATGCGCCCTTTACCACGAGCTCATATACCAGGAGCAAAACAAAAATTTTTACCGGTTGATATAGCTTTTTGGGATGGCAATGAAATTATCGCTTTATTACTGAAGGGTGGGGATAGGGCAAAAACACTGAAAGATGTATCAAGTGAAGTGAGAGTTTTTTTAGTTGAGTCTCCATCAGCTTATTTGAGCACCAACTTGTTTCCTGAAAAAATAGAAGACAAGTTCACTAAATTTTGGCTTGATATTGCTTCTCCGCCAGACCCTTTTGGCCCGGCACTTTTCCGCAATGATCCAACAGCCGTGCCGTTGTTTTAATAGCACGGCTTTCTTCAATAAGATAAATTAGATTTTCTAGATATCCAATTCTAAAACGTAAAGACCTCCAGCATGACGATCTACGGCATATATTGTACGGTTTTCATCGACATAAATATCATTAATTTGTACTGCATTTACTATTGAATTTTCTGGCTTCGGGGGTATGAAGTAAGCTACTTCTTTGGGTTGAAGCGGATTAGATAAGTCAAATACCCTCACTCCACCATTAAAGAATGTTCCAAATATTAGTGTATCTGAGTGGAAAGAGGGACCTGGTCGGTTCTCGTGCAGATTATGAGCACCAAAACGACCACCCCGGGTGCGGAACTCTTCTGGGTCGGGTAACGGAAGTGTTCCTATTGGAACCATATTATCTTCTTTTTGAATATCAATTACCCAGGCGAGTTTAGGCCAATCAGCAGCATTATCTCTTACGCTTTCATCAGTGACGATCATAATTTCTTTGCTAAAAAGTGGAAGTGCTGTATGTGCGAATCCTGGGTATGGAGGGTGCGGATTCCATGAGCTAATGACTTTTGGTTCTGATTTATCTGATATGTCCATAATAAATGTTCCGCCATCTAGATAGCACATATATAGACGGTCGGGACGTTCAGGGTAGACATTGGTGTTATGTGCTCGGAAACCCGAGTCCATAAATGGATGTCTTGGTGGAGGCGGTGTGGAATCACCCTCTTTAGTTCCAGGATACCACCATCTACCAGCTTCGACTGGCTTGGAGGGGTTTCTTACATCTATGCACCTATAGATCTGATCATCTAGTGGATTGGTTGGTACAAAATCATCTGACCCCCCAGCAAAATGAACGTACTCCCCGTCTGCAAACCAAAGTTGATGAACACCACGCGAATGGACACCAGAACAATCAAAGAAAGAAATTGACTTTGGGTTTTCTGGGGAAGAAAGATCAAATAACTCAACCCCTGCGGGTTTCATGTTTTTACCTTTCGTTTGATAGGCTACAGCAAGAATGTCCCCAGTAAGTTCTAATGAGTTTGAGCGCATATCCATGTGAGGTAGCTCTGTTTGAACTATCACCTTTGGGTTTTTGGGATCGGATACATCGACCCCAGTAAAATTTTTAGGAGCAGATTCATGTGCTAACCATAGAACTCGCCTGCCATCTTGGGCAATTTGCATACTCATTCCTTCGCCCATACCGCCGAATCCGACAAGTGTGTTTTGTGCAATAAGTCTCATATTTTTAGATTCTGCTTTTGTCACTATAACCTCTCCATTAAATCTAAGGTTCGTAGCCAGTTCTGTATCTTGAGCTAGACGATAATTATATTATTCTAAATTTTATTTCAGAACTAAATATTAACTTTTATCCTCATCGGTGGTTTCCCATTTTTTGGGTTTCAAAGAGTAATATATGGCAACAGCAATCATTACAATAATTAGCACTGATATCCATCGGCTAAATATGAAGGATAGAGGGCTATCGTCAGATATAATTAAAACATTTCTTAGGCCTTGTTCGGCTATTGGACCAAGAATAATACCCAGTAGTATCCCTGCAGGTGAAAAATCGTATTTATGCGCTAGATATCCAATTACTCCAAAAGCAGTCATTATCCAGACGTCCCAAGGGTTGCCGCTAGCTGTGAACGTCCCAACTACGCAGAATATCATAATTATTGGTGCAAGGAGCCCGCGAGGGAAAAGCGTTACATAGGCCATTGTGCGGGCAAGTACGGCAGCTATGCCTCCCATGAAGAAGTTTGCAAGAATAAAACCCCATATTACTGTAAATATTATTTCTGGAGAGTCTCTGAACAATCGATCACCCGGCTGCAGTCCATGTATCATCAGTGCTCCAAGAATAACTGCAGCTGAAATGCCACCAGGTATTCCTAGAACAAACATTGGTATTAAGGATGTTCCGGTAACACCATTATTTGACCCTTCGGTAGCGGCTAATCCCTTAACCTCCCCTTCACCAAATTTATCCCCTGGTTTTCCTCTTTGTATTTCCCATGAATATGCTATCCACTGTGCGACGCTGCCTCCGGCGGCTGGAACTATTCCCATAACCAGACCGGTAAACCAGCCTCTAAATAACGACCAACGACAGTGGAGGATTTCACTGATTCTTGGCCATATATTCCAGCTTAACTTTGACACGCCTGAAATGTTTGATTTTGGGCTTCCCTCACATAGTGTCAGTGCTTGGGCAAAAGCAAACAGACCAATTACAGCAGGTAAAATGCCAACACCTGACATCAAGCCTGTCATCCCGTAGGTAAAACGAGGAAACGCTGTTGCTGCATCAATTCCAATTGTACTAACAAATAAACCAAATAGACCTGCTATCAGTCCTTTTAAAACAGCGCCGAATGACACCGCTGCAATAGCTGTCAGACCTAAGAGTGCTACAACGAAATATTCAGAAGGCCCAAAAAGAAGCGAAACTTTAGCTAGCGGCGGTGCTAGCCATAACAGAACGAATCCACTTATTATTCCACCCATTACCGACGCGAAAGTAGACATGCGGATGGCTTCAATGGCTCTTCCGCGCTTGGTCATTTCATAGCCCTCAATTGCAGAAGCGGCAGAAGCCGAGGTTCCGGGGGCTCTAATTAATATAGCTGTAAATGAGCCGCCGTATATACCAGCCGCGTATGTTGCTACCATTAATATTAATGCTGTTTCTGGAGGCCACTCAAAGGAAATGGGTATCATTAAGGCAATTGCCATCGGTGGTCCGAGACCTGGAATAGCACCAACTATGAGGCCAACGACAATTCCAAGAAACATTGCTCCTAGATTAGCTATAGATANAACGTTGTATAAAAAATCAAGACTTTCCATTAGATAAATCTCGTTTTGAGTGGGTGTTAATAAATTATGTAATGCTTTATCAAATTAAAAAAGGATGCCCTCGGGTAAAAAGGCGTCCAATACAACAGAGAAGAACACATAAATAAGCGGGAAAAGAACTACCGCGGTTATAAAAATATACTTATGACTGCGTAATCCAGTCATATACACAGCCGCAAAATAGAAAATTACTGAGGAAACGTAAAACCCAAGTTTAAATATAGCNAAAGAGTAGGCTATACCGGCGACCATAACAGCTAATGGTTTCCATGCTTTATACGTAAATTCAAAGTAGACATTTCCACTTAGTCTTTTTTTACTACTTTCAAGAAATGTTCTGAGAAACATTAAAGCAGCTAAAACCGCAACGGAAATTTCAGCAAATTGAGGGAAAGACCCCGCTCGCTGCTGCCAACCCGTGGATTGTGTGTACATAATACCTGCTACAATTATTAGGCACACAGCTATTATGCGTTCAGCTGTCAACTTCGACATGACTTTATCCAATATCAGTGGATTAAAAGGGTAACGCTAAGTCTATTTTTATGCTTGGTTTGTACATTAATAAACTTATGGCCTTCAGTATATCTACGATCTGCAATGAGACGCAGACCATAGATAACTGAAAGCCAAATTATTATAGTATTATTATTGTACGCCCTTCTGTTTCCAGTAAGCAGCTTTTTCGGCAACAGCCTGGCCACCTTCTAAGAGCTTCCACATACCTTCACCTTCTGCAAACATTAGGTGATTACGATTCTTAGCTTCTTTTTGAATATATTCTGGATTATTCATAGCCCTCTTAATTGCGGCTAGGTAAACTGCTCTCTTCTCTGCTGANAGCCCGTTTGCTGTCGCAAGTGTGCGGCCGGCATACGTTATATTTACTTTTCCAGTTATTTCTTGAAACGTAGGTACGCTAGGCAAAGGCCCCCATGGGTCTGGGTGTAAAACAGCAATTGGACGCAGTTTGCGCTCAAGAATACTATTTATGAAGTATCCAACATTAGCTGCTACCATATCTACATGATTACCAAGTAGTAGCTGTATTTTAGAGTTGTCACCTTTACTTGTTACGAACTTTGCCTTGAACCCAGGCACGGCTTGTTGTGCAAATGCAACACCAATGTGATCATCACTACCATAACTGCCAGGGGCAACGATAATTGGTTGCTTTACTGCNTAATCAAGAACGTCGTTCAGATCCTTAAAGCGATCATCGTTCCAACGAACCAACCATAGGCCAGGGTCGTATGAGTGCCAAGCTAGAAAATTAAATGACTTGAGTGTTTCTTTTCTTTTCATAGCTGGATTTAGAAATGAGAAAACATGCGGAATATTNACAACTGCAAGTTTATGATCATCTTTGCGAGCATTCCACTCATTTGCTACTTGGCTCCATGAGACCCATCCGCCACCTCCGGCGACGTTAGTTACCTTGACTGGCACACCTAGTTCCTGACTTAGATATGGCGCAAATAGGCGAAAGGTTCTATCTGCACCGCCACCAGGCGCAAAAGGCACTTGTATTGCTACAGGCCCGCTGGGGAATTCTTTTGCAGCTTTAGCTGAAGTTGTGCCTAGAACACCTAGGCCTGCAACAGCAATAACTGCTATAGCAGTAGTAAANTATTTTTTAACNGTAAACATCTTNAATCTCCCTAATTTCAAGCTGGTAAAAAACTTTGATAGATTATTGAAAATTTATTTTATTATTTCTNTAAACATCTGGTTANAACTTAATGATGCCATGTTTCAAAATTCAGTATTCCAGCACTTGTTGATACGAGAAGCTACTGATCAGACCTGGGGCAGTCAAGGAATTGATTGTATTCTTTAAATTAAAAATAAAATAAATTTAGTAATTTTAATTTATTTTTTTATCTTACCACTGGTCAAGCACTCATTAAGAAGCTAACTTTAGTCTATATTAAACTCCGAAAATGATTTTAGGGGTTAGATTAAGTTGCGATTGTGGTTTTTCTACTTTATTCTGTGTAAACGGTAAGGCCACGCGTAAATTTTTAGTTTTAACGTGTGGCAAAGTTACGTTAAAGTGATATAAACATTGCCGTTTGGTTTAAATTGTGCACAAAACCAATCGAATTAAAGGGAGGAAGTAAAATGAAAACTATTAAATGGTCGGANTTTTCACGCCGACAAATCATGAAAGCTGGAGCAGTTGCTGCAGCTACAGGAGTAATGCCTTCTTTGGCTAGAGCTGGTTCTGAAGAAGATCGCATTATAGCACAGGCAAAAAAACTANNGCCTNCAGAAGTAACAGGTATTCTGTGGTCTAATTATCAGGTGGCGATTGCGTCTTCCGTAGGCGCATTTAAAGAGGCTACTGGCATNAGCTTACCTAANATTCAGGATATTAGTACGTTTGATATTCCNCAGCGAGCAATGGCTGAGGCNNTATCAAANTCCCCTGANTTTGATTTTTTCCATCTAGANTCAANTATGATNCCATCTTTGGCATCTGCNGGTTTGTTGGANCCNTTAGATGANTANATGGAAGCTGCTGGTTTTAANATTAATGCTGTAGGTGATTTTGGTAANTTTATGACCTANAAAGGTAAGACTTACGGTATCCCAACGGATGGCAATGTTCACGTCCAGTTTATACGTAAGGATCTAATGGAGAATCCTGACGAACGCAAAGCATTTGCGGATAAGCATGGCCGTGAAATGACTTGGCCAAAAACGTGGGAAGAAGAACTGGAGCTCATGAACTTCTTTACACGCCCAGATGATAACCTTTGGGGTTCAGCCAATCTAAGAGATCGCGGATCGAGCCTTGCTTGGTTCTATATGTATTTCTACAGTGCTGGAGGGTTCCCGTTTGACGACGATATGAACCCAACGTTAAATAATGACGCTGGGGAATACGCGGTTCAGACATTTCTCAATGTAAAATCTGCCTCTCATCCAGAAGCGGCTGGTTGGGGCACTCCGCAGATGATACCAAGGATCATTAACGGTAATGCATTTTCATGCCAATACTGGGATGGAATTATTGCTCTAGCGGAAAATCCAGCTAAGTCAAAGACAGCGGGTATGTGGAATTATGGTTTGGTACCGGGATCAGAATTCTCAGGGAAGCTTGTTCACAGGTCTTTCTCTGGTCCAGTTGTGTCTATTGTGGTAAATAAACATAGTCCACGAAAAGCACAAATGGCCCATCTGGCTATGTATCTAGCTACTGCACAAAATAGTGCGGAAATAGTTGGTGATCCAGTGAATACGTTCCATGATCCATGGCATGTAGATCACTTTAAGCCTGGTTCGAAGCCTTTCAATACCTATACCGCAGGAGGTATGGAAGCTATCAATCGAAATCTGAAAGTTACAACGCCAGCTATATATCTAACTGGTCTACTTGAGTTTGAAACTGAACTCAAACGAGCTATCTCAGAGGCCTATACTGGCGATAAGAAAGCTGGTGATGTAGTTAAAGATACTGAGGCTGCATGGAAACGGACAGTACGTCGGATTGGTAAGAAAAAGCTTAAAGAAGAGCTTACTTCTTATAAGGCACTTTTCCCATCAGTTGATACAGCTTAATTGGGGAGCTTATAATATATTTGGGCTTTTCGCCTATATTAGAAGGGGTGGCTTTTTTGCCACCCCTTTTTATTTAGATGACAATTTTTTAATAAAAACATTTTGGCATTATATAGTTTTCAATAAAAACTACATTTTTATATAGTCACCTATTTGTGCTGATCTAATTAAGTGTAATGCAGTAATGTCACAAGACACCAAAATGGGTATCCAGAGGTTAGCAATTTGGGCTGCGCTAGCCGCTTGTTTATCAACCTCATTTGGGGGGTCCTCTTTTGTGGCTATGCGGTTTTTAGTCACTGAAACAGATCCCATAACGATCGCGTTTTTGCGTAACGCTGGCGCTGCAATTATTTTAACACCTATAGCGTTCATAGTGATTAGACGTTGGCCTACTTTTTCTCAATTAGTAATTATTGCTGCAATGGGATCAATATTTTTTTGTGGTTTGCAGGTCGTATTTGCTACGGCCTTAACTTATACCACATCTGGTAGAGCCGCGATGACATATATGACTATGCCCTTTTTGACATTGGTCTTATCTGTTTTATTTCGAGCGGAGTCTTTAACCATATACAAAGTGTTAGGGATTTTTATAGCTACGTCAGGGGTTATTGTAGCTTTATGGCAGTCCTCTTCCACGTCCCCCTCGGATGCTTGGGTTGGAGATTCTATTGTGCTATTAGGCGCTTTTATAACTGCTGTATTTAATGTTTGGTCAAGTCGCTGGTTGCGGTTGCATGAACCGCTTGTTGTAGCTGTTGCTGGGGTGCTGCCCGGAACAATATTGCTTTTTATATTGGCCCAGTTTCTGGGTGTACCAACTTTTGAAGCGAATCTATCTGTTAATGGATGGTTGGCCGCTGCATATATAGGTCTTTTTGGAGCTGCGATCTCCTATATGCTTTGGTTATGGGCCCTGCGCCATACAACGCCAACCTTAGTTGCTATTGCTCTTCCTATGAATCCGTTTGTTGCGCTTATTTTGGGATCACTTTTATTAGACGAACCGCTAACTCCAATGATGATGGCAGGTTTTTTAATGGTTCTATTGGGCGTCTTTATTACAAATTGGTATTCACAAGTTAAGCGCGTCTAGTGGAAATCTAATTTGACCTATGAACTAAGTATCGGTATGTGCTTTTTGCATGAAAGAGATTAGTTCGGACCATTCTAAATTTTATTCTCGTCGCTCAATATTTTCGTGGTGTTTGTTTGATTGGGCCAACTCTTCATATCCTACAGTTATAATTACTTTTGTAATACCTGCTTATTTTGTTAACGCAGTGGCTGCTGATGCAACCATTGCAACAGCACAATGGGGTGTTATGACTGGTTTTGCAGCACTTATTATTGCATTTAGTGCTCCCGTTCTTGGTGCAATAGTTGATGCAGGCTATCGTCGGAAACCTTGGTTAGCAATATTTACGGTATTTTTAGTAATAGGATCTTTGCTACTATGGTTTATAAGGCCGGATCCTGAGGATTCTGAATTACTATTATGGCTAGTTGGAATAACTTTAGTTTTCTCTGAGCTTGGATTTGTTTTTTATAACGGTATGTTACCCACCCTGGCTCCCTCTAGATATATTGGTCGCATTTCTGGAATGGCGTGGGGGCTAGGTTATTTTGGGGGCTTAACTTGTTTAACAATAGTATTATTTTGGTTTGTTCAGGTAGATATCCCCCCTTTCGGTTTAGATAAGGTTGATGCTGAACATATACGAATATCAGGCCCATTTGTGGCCTTGTGGTTGTCAGTATTTAGTTTGCCTATATTTATTTGGACATCAGATGAAAAACCGAGAAAATTGCCATCTAAATCCATAATTATTAGTGGCCTTAGGGCATTGTTAAATACATTGCTCACCTTGCCTAAAAATTCTCAGCTTGCTCGGTTTCTCTTGGCCAGGATGTTGTATACGGATGGTATAAACACTCTCTTTGCATTTGGTGGGTTATATGCAGCTGGTACATTCGGTATGAGCATTAAAGAGGTTATTATTTTTGGTTTGCTTCTGAATATGACTTCAGGGATTGGGGCTTTTGCTTTTAGTAGAATTGATGACTTGATTGGCTCCAAACTCACTATTTTGTTTAGTTTGTTTTTTATTATTATTTTTGGGATCCCTTTATTAATAATTGAAAGCTCTTTCTGGTTCTGGATTTTAGGAGCAGGTTTAGGAATGTTTTTTGGACCTGTACAGTCGGCAAGTCGCTCTATGATGGTCCGTATTTCGGCACCTGAAAAATCAAGTCAAATGTTTGGGCTGTATGCTTTTTCGGGAAAAGCGACGGCATTTGTTGGGCCGTGGTTGGTTAGTTTTGTAGCGCTCACATACGGCAGTCAGCGCCTAGCATTAGCAACTATTCTACCCTTCCTAATTATTGGCGCTTTTCTTATGTTAACTGTTAAAGGTCCTGCTGAAGATATTAAGGTTTGAGACATAGAAATATTTTAGATAAAATCCATAAAAAATTTAGTGTTTAAAATGCCGAATTCCAGTGAAAACCATGGCTATTCCAGCTTCATCTGCTGCTGAAATTACCTCATCATCTCTTACCGAACCCCCTGGCTGAATAACTGATGTTGCTCCGGCTTCTATGGTTGCTAATAAGCCATCTGGAAAAGGAAAAAAAGCATCTGATGCGACAGATGATCCAATTGTCTTGGGCTTGGTTTCACCTAATTTTTCCGCCGCCGCAAGTGCTTTCCAGGCAGCAATTCTTGCCGAGTCTACTCTGCTCATCTGTCCAGCACCTATACCTACTGTTGCTTTATCACGTACATATATTATTGCGTTCGATTTGACGTGCTTACATACAGAAAAAGCAAACAGTAAGTCTGCTATTTCTGTTTTACTAGGTTCTCTTTTTGTAACAACCTGCAGATTATCTGCTCTTATTTGGCCTTTATCATATTCTTGTACTAAAAATCCACCAGCGATGGGTTTTGTTTGAAGCCCGTTATTTAAGGGTGATGGCATAGTGTCTGTAATAAGAAGACGTAAATTTTCTTTTTTAGAAAAAATTTTCTTAGCATCTTCGTCTACATTAGGAGCTATGACTACTTCAGTAAAAATTTCTGTAATTACGGTTGCGAGTTCTTTATCGATATTGCGATTTGATGCAACTATACCGCCGAAAGCACTTACCGGATCGCAGGCTTGCGCTTCTCTATAAGCTTTTACCAGGTTGGTATTCGTAGCAACTCCACATGGATTAGCGTGTTTTATTATTGCAATAGATGGTTCATCAAATTCTGCGATAAGTTCAAAAGCGGCGTCGGCGTCGCCTAGGTTATTATAACTAAGGTCTTTACCCTGGATCTGCTTGGCTGTGGCAACTCCGGGCCTGCTCGATCCTCCAATATATAATGCAGCGCGCTGGTGAGGGTTTTCTCCATATCTAAGTAATTTTTTCCGAACGCCGGCTGAGGTAAAACCATGCGGTAAATCTTTATCATTCGATTTACTAAACCAACTTGTTATAGAGCTATCATAACTAGCTGTTCGCGCGTATGCCTTGGCTGCTAGGCGGGTTCTATATTCTAAGGACGTGCAACAATCATCCTTTATAGCAGATATTAGATCATTATAGTCATCTGGATCCGTAACGACTGTAACTGACTTATGGTTTTTAGCCGCAGCTCTGATTAGAGAAGGACCACCTATGTCAATATTTTCTACGCAGGTTTCATAGTCATTGTTGGCCTCTACGGTTTTTTCGAAAGGATATAAATTAACTATAACTAGGTCGATGGCATCGATCCCATGTTCTACCATAGCTGCATTATCTTCGTCATGACTACGTCGAGCAAGAATACCGCCGTGAATTTTAGGGTGCAAAGTTTTAACCCTGCCTGCCATAATTTCCGGGAAAGCCGTATATTTAGAAACTTCTAATACCTGAATACCAGCTTCACGAAGTGTTTTAGCAGAGCCGCCTGTGGATATTATTTCAATATTATTTTCTGCTAGAACTTTGCTAAGCTCCACAATCCCTGATTTATCAGATACAGAAATAAGTGCTCTTCTAATTAAATTTTTGTTCTCTATTGGCACGTTGAAACAGCTTTCTCTTTATATTGGTTTAGTAATGTTTTTCTATAATTAAAATATTAGGTTTTATTAGAGGTATATTCTGGAACTATGCGTTTTAATATTTTTCTACAGCTTTCATCATCTGTCGTGCGAGCTATGGATGTAAGTTCGTCTATAGATAAGGAAAGTTCTTTTAGTTCTGTATTTCTTTGGGGGGCTAGAAGAATTGAGGGATTTGTTGTGGGCTGGGTTTCCTCGGTGTCATGAAATAGCTCTTCATACAGTTTTTCACCAGGACGAAGCCCAGTAAATATAATGTTAATATCTTCGTAAGGCTTTTTCCCCGCCAAACGGATTACTTGTTCAGCAAGGTCTAAAATACGGACAGGCTTACCCATATCGAGTATGAATATATCGCCTGCGGTTTTTCGTTCTTTTATACCCATGACTGAAGCTTGTAATACTAATTCTACAGCTTCTCTTGTCGTCATAAAATACCTTGTAATATTGGGGTCTGTAACGGTTAACGGTCCACCCTGGGCTAACTGTTTTTCAAATAGTGGCACTACTGAACCAGTAGACCCTAAAACGTTACCGAACCGGACAGTTATAAAACGACAAAGCTGGTTTTCATTTTTTTCTAGATTAATTGAGTCAAGGGCTTGGCAATAACTCTCGGCGATTCTTTTTGTGGTACCCATAACACTGGTTGGGTTTACTGCCTTATCGGTAGAAATTAGTACCATACCATTTACTGAATGAAGAGAACATAGATCAGCTACTACCCTAGACCCTTCGACATTAGTGAGCACACCTTCACAAGGGTGGTTTTCTACAATCGGAACATGTTTTAGTGCGGCCGCGTGAAAAACCAACTCGGGTTTGAACTCACTAAATATAGCTTCCATTTGAGATTTTTCTTGGACGTTGGCTAGGCGCATACTTCGGTTTTGATTTGGCTTGCGATGACTTATTTCAAGGTCAATAGAGTATAAATTAAACTCACTATTATCGGTTAATATCAATAAGTCAGGTTCTAAGTCTGAAACTTGTCGTGTTAGTTCAGCCCCAATAGTACCGCCTGCTCCAGTAATAAGGACTCTTTTTCCAGCTATCAAATGCTTCATTGCAGGTTTGTCTAGGTTTGCTTGTGGGCGACCTAGTAGGTCCTCAACGTCTATAGGTCTTACTTCTAGCCTATCTGCAGAACCTTGCTGAAATTCGGTAAGCCTTGGTAGTCGCGATAAGGTCATACCATTTTTTTCTGCTATATCTAAAAGCTTATTCAAGAGCGTTGGACTAAGCTCCTGCTTAGTAACTACCAGTCTTTGCAGATGAATATTTTTGTTTGCTAACTGACTTATTACTTCTGATAAGTTATCTGGGGTACCTAGTACAGGGACGTTATGTATATGTCGACCTACACGGCTTCCTTTTTCATCTAGAACACCGGCAATTCTATAAGTAGCGATTCGTTCGCGCGCGATTTCTCTGATAAATGTTTCAGCAGCATCCCCTGCTCCAACGAGGAGCACGGGTATGCCTTCTGTACTATTTGACTCAAGCACAAAATCGAAATGCCTGTCTTTCAGCAGGCGAAATATGAATCTGGGGCCGGCAAGGAGTGCAATTAACACAAACCAATTAATAATGGGAAATGACCTGGGTAGAAATTCAGCCCTACTCCACAAAAACATTACTGGTAAAAAAATGAAAACAGTAACTGTTACGGCCTTAGTTATTTGAATTGCATCGTTAATTGATGCGTATCTCCAAATACCACGGTAAAGGCCCATGTACCAAAATGCACAAGCAGCTATTATTGTAAAACATATAGTGCCTTGTATAAAAAAACTTAACGGAAGATTATATATTGCTTCGCCCATTCGTAAAAGCAAAGTAAGGACAAACGATATTGCTGCCATAAAGATATCATGGGCATAAACTGATTGTCTTCGGTTAGAAATTAATTTTGATAGTTTCATGGCCAATTTTTTTACTCAGCGTCACCGTTTAGTTTGATCAACCCAAATTAGGGGTTGTGTTTGCTCTATTTTCATAGGACAGATTTAGTTGATTTTTTTTCTTTGCCATATAACATCCACAATATTAAAAGGGCTACTATTAAGCATGCTGTAAGTAGTATTAGCCAAGAAATAAAAGCTGGTAATTTTGGGTAGGCAGAAAAAAATGCTAGTATTATTAAAAGCACGTTTGTTAGCATAACACCTCTTACTACAGAAGAATGGGTTCGCCCATTTTTTACTGCAAATTGATAAAAATGTTCTTTATGTGCCTCCCATATTGATTTTCCACTCAAAAGTCTCCTTAATAAAGTTAATGAAGAATCGGTAATATAGTAAAGTGGTAAAATTAGTGCCGCCATCCAGAAACCACTTGCAGCTAAATTGAATAAATGCCACCCAATTAAAAACCCTAATGGTATGCTGCCGACATCACCCAAAAATATTTTTGCTGGACTCCAGTTCCATATTAAAAAACCTATCATTGCAGCTGCGATAACTAAATTTTGGCCATAAATAGAAGAATGAGGTATAAAAACTAATCCTATTGCGTATATGCCTAATGTTATTGCAATAGTTTCAACTCCCGCCATGCCATCTATCCCGTCCATAAAATTAAATAAATTTACAAACCAAACCCAGCATAAAGTAATTAGAAAGATATCTAGAGCGGGGTATAAAAAACTTATAAATATTGGTCCAGGTATCAACTGTGCCGCAGTAATTACTGCTCCTGCGTGCATTAGTAGTCGCGTTAATTGCGATAAGCCTCTTAGATCGTCAAGAAAGGAAATAGTCGCCAGCAATAATGTGAGGGCGGGAATTAGCCACCTTGACATCTCACCTACTTGGCTTTGCTGTGGAAACAGGAATGTTATTAATATCCAAATTGGTAATAGAACGAAGATAATACCTATACCAGCTCCATGCGTTGTAGGTTTTGTATGTGAGCTACGTTCATTTGGGTGATCAAGTAGTTGATATTTTAATAAATAGAAACGAACGCGTCCGACTAAAAACCAACTAATAACACCAACAAACAAGGCTATTATTGCTATGTATAAACCGGTCATTGGATCTTTCGAGATGCTAAGGTGGTTTACAATATGTTTACGTAGATTAAGGTTTTTTGGGAACTTTCTTCAGGGCCCAAACCACCCGGGCGATCGCTCCGTTTTTATCAGGTGGTTCAAAAACACCTGATACTACAATTTGTTCACTACGCCTAATTTCATCGTTACTGCCTAGATAAACACTTTCAGACAAGGATAAAACACCTCCCTCTGCAATTAGTCTCCATCCCACTCCACTTGGGGGCCGTAGTAAAGCAGTCTTACCGTTTTGAACTAGCGACACTTGAACACTAGGATGTAAATGAAACCTAACGACATATCCATGTGGTTGTCTTTTGCCATAGCTGTCCAGAAAAATTGTATCTTCCCCTCTTATATCATCTCCACTTGAATCAACGTATAATCTACGTTGATGTGTGACTCCTAATATAGGGCCGTAGCCATCATGGCTTGAGTTAATCCATATTTTTCCTTGTGTTTCATTTCGATCAATAATAACTTTACTTGGCCGCCGGTTGTATTTCTTACCATTCAAAATGTCCGAAGAATTTGTATCGTCAACTATCATAGTTGAATGCGCAGCTGTCGATCTTTGTACTTGTGCCCAGGACTCACTCGGTCCCGTACGTGCTCCGCAGTTAACTATAATCCTTTCTCGTCCATTTGACATTTCCATCGCTAGGGTGCTGGCATGTGAATTATTATCTGCAGGATAGCCGGTGTCCATAATTATAGTTGTACGGTTTGCTACGATACGCTCGAATCCTGAATGAGGTGCTGATGTTGGGGCCCGCCCCCGAGAGTTTGCTTGGGCAAGTAGCATATCAATTAACCAGCCTGGGGTCTCTTTGGCACCGTTGAATAAAGCGGGTCCTCCGTCGTTATGTCGAAGCATTCTCAAAAATGGAGCCGTACGTTCTATTGCCGCTATTAAAAAATTTGGAACCTCTCTTTTGGCAGCTAACAAACAGCTCCGGATATCTACCAGATGTCGAAGAACGTATGCTTGGATTGTTGGGTTTCGTGATACATGTCCACCATCGGGAAGAATCTGTTGTGTGCAGGCGCGCTCCAGCAGTTTTAGTCCCTGAGATACCCACGATTCATGCCCAGAGATTGATAGACCGGCGGCTATAAGACCTTTAGTGGCCAGAATCATATCATCTCTATTAACACCACGAGGGAGTGCTCTAGATAAGTGTTTAGCTTGCCGTACTAGGCTAACGAGATAGTTATGTTGGTATTCATCATCAGCGGAGGCGCAGAAAAAATCATGTTGTCCAAGCCACGAATATAACCTGTTTCCAATTACATCCGGGCGCCAAGCTATATCATGCCAGCTTGATTGTTTTAAAAGCCAATCTTCAACAAGGTCACGTGCTTTTCTCCTAGGTCCGTCTCCCCCTAAAGCTCTTAGGTCACGTAACCAATCAAATCCATGAAGTTCTGCTAACCATGCATCACTCATATCAGTAGGACGCCATGTTAATAAGCCACCACGTACAGATTCACCAAAGAAACTAAATTCTCCATTAAGGATGGTTGCCCCTTTTTCAGCATTTCCTGGCCAGGCGTCGGGCGGAACGATTTTAAGGTCGTCCGGAGCTCTTACTAACAGACTAAAATGGTAGCCTGGAGCAGAGTAGAGCAGCTTGCTTGCGTTATAGTGCCAGTTCTCTATAAGAGCGATACTCATTGATAATTAGCCGAATTACCCCTTAGGGAATTAATATTTTCAGCATAACAATCTGGCCCCCCGCTAAAGACTGCGGTTCCAGCTACTAGGGCATCTGCCCCTGCCTGTATAGCTAGTTTTGAGGTTTTTGCATCTATTCCCCCATCGACCTCTAAATCTATGGAAGCGCCGCCTTTACTAACGTGCTGATCTATTATTTTTCTAATAGACCTGATTTTATTTAGTTGGCTTGAGATGAATTTCTGACCACCAAAACCAGGGTTTACAGTCATTACCAAAATAAGGTCCACAATATCGATAACTTGATCAATGTTATTTATTGGTGTCGCTGGATTTAATACTATTCCCGCACGTTTTTTTAAGTTCCGTATGGTTTGCAGAGTGCGGTGTAAATTGGGACCTGATTCAGGATGAACGGAGATAGTATCAGCACCAGCTTCAGCAAAAGCCTCAATCATGGGATCAACAGGAGAAATCATTAGATGAACATCAAATGGTAATTCGGTGTAGTGCCTAAGCGATTTAATAACGGCTGGCCCAATAGTAATATTCGGAACAAAATGGCCATCCATTACGTCTATGTGGACCCAATCCGCTCCGGCTATGTCAATGGCCGTGATTTCCTTGCCGAGATTTGCGAAATCGGCAGCAAGGATTGAGGGTGCTATGCGCGGAGAGAGCGAATTGACCATGAAACCTTGGTACCCGATTTAAGCTCTGCGCCGCAAGGCTATAGTGATTATGACTAGTTATTTTTGGTTTATAATTTTTGAAGCCTAGCTATATAAAAACCATCCATACCCCCATTTTTATAAAAATGGCAGGGCAATGTGCGTATGTCGCCGCAGGGACTAATAATTTTTTCAGATAATTTTTCAAGATCTGGTAATTCATTAATATTAATTGATGAACGAACTATGTTACTTTTTTCCTGTATAAAAGACTCTATAAGCTCTTTACCTTCTTCAGGTTGCAGAGAGCAAACGGCGTAGACTAATATACCTCCTGAGACCAGCATCGAGATACCGGAGTTTAATAGCTCTTTTTGCAATAAAGATGTTTTTATTAAATCCTCTTTTTTCTTAAGCCACGGAATGTCTGGATGACGCCGAATTGTTCCAGTGGCTGAACAGGGTGCATCCAGAAGGACGGCGTCAACTGGTTTTGGTGGTTTATACTTTCTTGCATCTGCACATACGGTTTTAATAGACAGCCCTAGTCGATTCATATTTTGTTGAACTAAACGTAAGCGCTCAGATGATATGTCAATTGCAATAACATTTGCTCCCGCAGAGGCAAGTTGAGCTGTTTTTCCACCAGGAGCAGCGCACAAATCTATAATATTACGGTTTGTTAAGTTTCCAAATAATCTTGCCGGTAATGAAGCAGCGACATCTTGAACCCACCATTTTCCTTCATTAAAACCCTCTAATTCAGTAATTTTACCCGCAGAATTTTTTCGCAAAGAGCCCCCGGGAAGTACTTTAGCCTCCAACATATTTGCCCACTCTTCAGGTGAAGAACCACTAGAAAGGGTAAGATCGATTGGCGGTTCTTTAAGGTGGGCTTCTAAAATTGAAATAGTTATTTCATCTCCATAAGCTTTTTGCCAGCTTTCAAGTAACCACTCCGGCAAATTTTTCTTCTTGGCCTCTGTGGTATCGGATAATGCTTTAGCACCTTCCCTATCAATTGTGCGTAACACGGCGTTTACAAGACCAGTAAAACCCTTGTTACCATTTTCACTGATTAGTTTAACACTACCGTTAACAGCAGCATGAGCAGGCGTTTCAAGAAAGGATAGTTGTGCCACCCCAAGTCGTAAAGTATTACGAATTTGGTTTTTATGCTTTGATAGTTTTCTCGCTAGTTTTTCATCTAGTGCAGCGTCTATTTGGCCCCGTCTTCTTAGCACTGTCATCACTAATAGCCTGGCGAAAGCTCTCTCTCGTGAGGAGAGATTTTTTAAAGCATGCGAATGTGAGAGGACTGTATCTAACGGTATTTTTCTATCAAGTACTGCACCCAAAATATCAGAAGCTACTTTACGTGCATCTGGAACTATTTTGTTTTTAGATTTTATCAATTTTATAGGCTTTATCTTATGCCTGTTTTGCTGTGGTGTTGAACAAATAGTAACCCAGAATCAGGCAGCTGTTCGATCCTTTCTTATATAAGCCATTGCGCAATGAGCAGCACAGTATGGTCTTCCAGGTGAGGTTTCTGCTCCACAAAAACTAAACCCAGGATCGCTGGGATCCCCTATGGGCCAAAGACACTCTTTTACATCACTGACTGGTCTTGCTGGTGGAGCTAGCGGCCTCTCCATGTTCTTTTGCCCATGAGGGGGCATGACTGGTTCACCACCTATTTCCTCATCAGCCATTGTACCTCGTAGCGCTCTGGCTTCCAGCGCTCGGCTAATTGCCCGATTTCGCTTGCTACGAGAACTGCCACCGCCACGTATTGGAGAGGGCCGTCCTTCTAAACCTAGGCGGTGCGCCTTTCCAATAACGGCATTTCTGCTTACGCCGCCTAATTGAACTGCGATTTGACTAGCACTTAGTCCTTTTGTCCAAAGTTCCCTAAGTTTTTCTACCCTATCATCTGTCCAAGCCATTTTAATTTACCCTCTGATAAAAAGGTCAAAAATTTATAAACAGCTAAAAGTTAAGTTATTTAGCTATAGATAGACTAGATCATGTGGGTTGTGTGAGCAATAGCACAAAATAGTGTATAAGGCACGAAATGTAGTTTTTTTTGTTAATAGAACACTATATTGTGTATATTTTAGTTAAATAACCTAACTAGAAAGTTTATAAACTGCTTTTTACTCATTATTTTCAAATAATGTTGGAAAAAATGAAGTGTTCCCACCATATTATATATATGAAAGAAATAAAATCTAAATTAGAAAAATTACTGTTCCAAGGGCCGTCTCAAAAAAGCAGTGGATTTAGAGAGCATCACCCTTTGTCGAAAGATAAAACACCTATCAAACCAAAAGTGGAACCTACTGAAAACAAAACAATTATCAATGCTGAACAACCTCAAGAAAAAGCACACATTAAAGAGGTTGGTGGCCCTAAGGGACCTGAACCAACTCGATATGGGGATTGGGAACGCGACGGCCGTTGTGTCGATTTTTAATATATATTCATTAGTATGATAATGAGCTTTCATTAATTCCTATTTTGACGATTATCTATTAAGTCATCTACCACTGTTGGATCTGCTAATGTGGAAGTGTCGCCTAGTTGGTCATGCTCATTTGCGGCTATTTTGCGTAAAATCCGCCTCATAATCTTTCCCGACCTAGTCTTGGGTAGACTAGGTGCCCATTGTAGTAAGTCTGGTGTAGCGATTGGGCCAATCTCATTGCGCACAAAGCTAATTAATTCTTTGTGGAGGTCCTGAGTGGTCTCGATGCCTAGTTTTAGCGTTACATATGCATAGATACCTTGTCCTTTAATGTCATGGGGGTAACCTACAACTGCAGCTTCTGCTACATCGTCATGTTCAACAAGAGCGCTCTCAACTTCGGCTGTTCCCAAGCGATGACCTGATACATTAATTACATCGTCAACACGCCCAGTTATCCAGTAATAACCATCTTCATCACGACGGCAACCGTCTCCTGTGAAGAACAGACCCGGGTAGGACTTGAAATAAGTATCTATAAAACGTTGGTGGTCCCCATATACTGTTCTCATCTGTCCAGGCCAGCTATCCTTAATACATAATATACCCTCACAAGCCCCTTCTAGAACGTTACCATCGTTATCAACAATAATTGGCTCAATACCAAAAAAAGGCCTAGTAGCTGATCCTGGTTTTAAAGTTGTTGCTCCAGGTAGTGGGGTTAATAGAATCCCCCCCGTCTCAGTTTGCCACCAAGTGTCAACTATTGGGCAGCGTCCATCCCCTACCACTTCATGATACCAATGCCATGCTTCTGGGTTTATAGGTTCTCCCACAGTGCCTAGAAGTCGAATTGATTTGCGTGATGTTTTGTTTACTGGCTCATTACCTTCTCTCATAAGTGCTCTTATGGCTGTGGGCGCAGTATAGTAAATGTTTACCTGATGTTTATCACAAATTTCCCAATGCCTAGAAGCGTTTGGGTAATTCGGTAAACCTTCAAATATTAGTGTAGTAGCTCCATTGGACAATGGACCATAAACAATATAGCTATGTCCGGTTATCCACCCACAATCAGCGGTGCACCAATATATATCGCCTTCATGGTAATCAAAAACATATTGATGTGTCATTGAGGCATACACTAAGTACCCACCTGCTGTATGCAACACACCTTTGGGTTTACCTGTTGAACCAGAAGTGTAGAGGATAAATAGCGGGTCTTCTGCGTTCATTGGCTCTGGTTCACAGTCAGTTGGCTGATCTTCGATCAAATCATGGTACCAGATGTCGCGTTCTTTAAACCAATCTATACTTTCCCCAGTTCTATTGACCACTATAACGTTATTAATTTGGTTGGGCCCCAATCTTTCGATTGCTTGGTCAACATTTTTTTTGAGGGGAATTTTACGCCCGCCACGTACTCCCTCATCAGAGGTTATAATGTATGTGGATTCGCAGTCTTGTATTCGGCCAGATATAGACTCAGGGGAAAATCCTCCAAAAATTACCGAATGTATTGCGCCGATACGTGCACAGGCTAGCATAGAAATAGCAATTTCAGGTATCATTGGTAGATATATAGTTACTCTATCTCCTTTTTTCACGCCCAGGGATTTAAGACCGTTCGCAAAACGGCATACTCGTTGATAAAGGTCAGAGTATGTAATTTTATCATCTTCTTTAGGATCATCCCCTTCCCAAATTATTGCTACCTCATCGCCTCTCTTTTCGAGGTGTCTATCAAGACAATTAGCTGAAGGGTTTAATACGCCATCATAAAACCACTTAACGTGCAAGTTATCTTCATTAAACGAAGTGTCTTTCACTTTCGTGTAAGGTTTTATCCAATCGATTCTTTTTCCCTGTTCAGCCCAGAACTCTTCTTTTTCGGTAACTGAGCTTTCGTACATGTCTTTATAGGCACTATTATCAAGCCAGGCACGGTCGGCCCATTCTTGCGGTACTGGAAATTTATCGCGAAACATTGGGCAATATCTCCCTTCATATTGGCCTACTAATCAAATTTTTGGGTTCCATAAACCCATCGTACTTTCATTATTATTTATAAATAATTATCGATTCACAATATCAACTAATAAGAGCATTAGTATATAATTAACTTCCTAATAAAACAGCGCCGTCGCTATCAACTGTTATTGGTAATTTCATAAGTTTTGACCCCGTACATGGTCCGGACACACATAGTCCATCATGCTTTTGAAACTTGGCACTATGGGTTGAGCATTGTATGAAATTTCTTTCAACATCTAGGAACGTGTCTGGCTTTAAATCAAGGGGAACGCCTTGATGGGGGCATATATTGAAATATCCATGAACATCGTTTCCATTAGTTACTAAGAAAAGGTCAAGTTTGCGGTCTGGTTCGTCTTTTATAATATTATTTAATGAAAGTCCTTTTCCTGCCTCGGAAATATCAGAGACATGACAAATAACACGGCGATTACCCCTCATTTTAGGTTTGTTGGTATCATTGTCTATCATTTACGCTGCTCAATTAAATTATATATAACAGTTGTCAGTATCATGCCTATTTTTAGAGCCCTTATATTCCAACCATACGGCAAACCTCATTCCATTCACTTTTGCTAACGGGCTGTACTGAAAGGCGTGAGTTTTTAACTAAAACCATTTCTGATAACTTTGGGTTTGCTTTGATTTGGCTGAGGGTTGCTGGTGTGGTTACCTGCTTCACAGCTTTTAAATCAACCATTCCGAAACGACCGGTTTTATCTGTGTGATCTGGATAGTGCTCACAAACCACTTCAACTACTCCAACAATCTGCTTTTCATTAACAGAATGATAAAAAAAACCTAAATCGCCAACTTTCATTGCTTTCATATTATTATTAGCTTGATAATTACGAACACCGTCCCAGTGTTCTACTCCCTTTTTTACATGATCATTCCAAGACCATGTGCTGGGTTCGGATTTAAATAACCAATAAGCCATAGGTTTTTACCTCTTATTTGTACAGATCTATACTCTGCATAATATAATATATGGAAATAAAATATTATTTAAATATTATTTTAAAATACATAATATTGAGATGATTTAATTCTAGCGAGTTTGAGTTTCCAATCTAAAAGGCCTGGAGAGTACATTAGATATTGTAATATCGAGGTCCCCATTATCATGCAGTATTGTTTTGACAGCACTACAGATTGGCATTTCAACTCCAAGAGAATTAGCCCGAGTTATTACAGCCGGTGCTGTATGTACGCCCTCAGCAATGGAGATACGGTTGTCTATTATCTTTGTTTTGGCAGTGCCTTTGCCAAGCCTTTTTCCAACTGTGTAGTTTCTGGAGGCTTCAGAGGTGCAAGTTAGAGTTAGATCGCCAAGACCAGAGAGGCCCATAAGAGTCTCCGGATTAGAGTTAAGGGCGGCCCCGAATCTTCCCATTTCTGCTAATCCGCGAGCTATTATTGCTGCGCGTGCGTTTTGTCCTAATCCTCGGCCATCTACAATACCGCAGGCTATGGCAATAACATTTTTAATAGCTCCCCCAATCTGGGCGCCAAGTATATCGTTGGAAGTATAAGGCCTGAAGGTGGTTGTTCCTATAATTTTGGCTAGTTTCTCTGCTTCAACTATATTCTAGCAGGCAAGGGTTATAGCAGTTGGTAGGCCCTTAGCCACTTCGTCTGCAAATGTTGGACCAGATAATACCGCAGTAACACTATTTGGAGAAATTTCAGAGACAACCTCACTTAATAGTTTTCCTGTTTTTTGCTCAATGCCCTTAGAACAAATTACCAGCGGTTGTGCAGCCGCTAAACGAGAAGAGATAGGGGTGAGAATATCGCGAATAAATTGTGCGGGTGCGGCTAACAATATTATATCTTTGTTAATTATATCTTCATAACTTTGTGTTGCGTAAATTTCTGGGTCTAATTTGATGCCTGGTAAAAAATCATTATTTAAATGTTTTGAGTTTATTGATTCTACTACACTACGCTCGTGCGCAAGCATTGTAACATCATGTCCAGCTCTCTTTATAACTGTCGCTAAGGCTGTACCCCAGGCACCGGCCCCAATAATCCCAAAACTATGCATACCACCCTCGGCTCAAGACAATATATGTTTATAAAAATTTGTTATCATTTCACTAAATAAGCTATAATTTATTACCTTATTTTGTTATGCAGTATATCTTCCTCTTCGTTTGAGCTATTTTGTGAGCGTGAGTTTATAGCCTAAACATTTCTTTTTTATAACCCATCCAGTGGCCAACGAGGCCGTGGTGCAAAATCTAGATTGCTATTTATACCACGGCGTAAGTTTTCTAGCCCGGCCCAAGCTATCATGGCGGCATTATCAGTGCACAGTTTTCGGGGAGGGGCAATCATTTGGATATTTCTCCGATCACATAATTTTTCTATACACGATCTTAAATATAAATTTGCAGCAACTCCTCCTGCAACAATCAGTTGGGGATTATCTATGGTGTATGTTTTTAGAAATGAATCCAGTGCATTATTGCACCTATCGGTAATAACATCCCCAACTGAAGTTTGGAAAGACGCAGCTAGATCTGCTGCATCAATAGGTGATAATTGACCATCTGGAAATTTATACACAGTATTGCGAACAGCTGTTTTTAGCCCTGAAAATGAAAAGTCACAGCCGGGGCGACCAAATAATGGCTTTGGTAGTTTAAAACGATTAGGGTCACCTTTCTTGGCTGCAGCTTCTAACGCAGGCCCGCCGGGATAGCCCAGACTAAGTAACTTGGCAGTTTTATCAAATGCTTCTCCGATAGCGTCATCTATGGTTGTACCCAAACGAACATATTTACCAACATCTTCTACAACCAGAAGCTGGCAATGGCCGCCAGATACTAATAAAAGTAGATAAGGGAATTTTACATCATTTGTTAGTCTGGCTGTTAGGGCATGGCCTTCTAGGTGATTAACAGCAATGAAAGGTAAATTGTGCACAGCAGAAATTGCTTTTGCTGTCATTACTCCTACAGTTACTCCACCAATCAATCCGGGTCCGCCAGTAACTGCTACACCATCTAACGACTCTAAATCCTTGCCAGAATTAATTAAGGCTTCACGAATAACGTCATCTAAATAATCAAGATGTGCTCTTGCAGCAATTTCAGGCACTACTCCACCGTAGGGCCTATGCTCTTTGAGCTGCGTTAAGATGATATTTGAGTAAATGCTTCTATCATCCCCGACCACCGCTGCGGCTGTTTCATCACAGCTTGTTTCTATACCTAGAATAATCATTTTTAGCGATATATCCTTAAAAAAGCTTAGGTACTAGGAAAAGTCTTATATTGTATCTAAGAAATATTATCTTTTCATCTACTTCTTCGAGGTTTATGACCTAGCTATGAAGCAAAAGCATATTCGAATCGGTACTCGTGGCAGCCCTCTAGCTATAGTTCAAGCTAATCAGGTGCGTAAGCAATTGGTTCAAGCCAACCCAGAATTACAAATGCCAGAGCTTATTACAATAAAAACGACCGGTGACCAAATCACTAATAGGTTATTAGCAGATATTGGAGGAAAAGGTTTGTTCACTAAGGAGATCGAACAAGCGTTAATGGATGATGAAATTGATATAGCTGTCCATTCTATGAAGGATGTTGAAACCAAGATTCCGGGAGATTTAGTTATTGATTGTTTTTTGAAGCGAGAAGATCCTCGAGATGCCTTGCTGGGCGCAAAGTCTATCAATAGATTACCTAAGGGCGCGCGCATAGGCACTTCATCAATACGTCGGAGCGCTCAGTTGCTTTCTATTCGACCTGATGTACAAATATCATTATTGCGGGGCAATATCGATACACGACTTAAAAAGCTGGATGCTGGTAAAATTGATGCAATGATACTCGCAATTGCTGGCCTGAAAAGGATAGGGCAAGAAGATAGAATTGATGCACCATTGCAGCCAACGGAGTTTCTTCCAGCTGTTTCGCAGGGTGTTATCGGCATCCAACGTCGGTTGTCTGATATTAATACAGCTAATTTCTTAGCTCCAATTAATCATGTTCCCACATCAATATGTGTTGCGGCTGAGAGATCTATGTTGGAGGCACTCGATGGTAGTTGCAGAACTCCAATTGGAGGGTTAGCAATTATTGAACGTGACAATATAAACCTTAGTGGAATGCTAGTTTGGCCAGATGGTAGTGGATTAAAAAGTTTTGCTTATGTCGGAAAAATTCATGAACCCGTTCTTTTAGGCCAAATTGTTGGTGATGAATTACGAAAACTGGCAGGGCCCAAATTTTTTGAAGAATTGATGTGACTTTAAGCGCTCAAAATAGGGTACTAATAACTCGGCCAATTCATGACGCCTATGAAACAGCGGCATTATTGAAAAATCATGAGATTGATTCGTTAATTACACCCTTACTAACAATTAACCATAATTTTAGGGCTGAGATTGATTTATCAGGCGTGCAGGCCATTTTGGTAACGAGCTTAAATGGTTCTAGGGCTCTAGCCAGCGCCGTAAGTAGCCGGGAAATCCCTATTTTTGCTGTTGGCGATGCTAGTGCAAAAATAGCTAAGAAGGATGGGTTTTCTGTGGTGTCTAGTGCCAATGGAAGCATTAAAGACCTTACTGAATTAATAAGACAAGAACTGCTACCAGATAAAGGAACAATTGTTCACGCCTGCGGAAGTAATGTAGCTGGAAATCTAGTTGGTGATTTAATTCATGAAGGTTACAAAATTATAAGCAGTACGCTTTATGAAGTAAAAGAAGTGAGTACACTTCCAGATGCGGCGTATTCTGCTTTATTAAATGACTCAATCACTGATATTTTATTTTATTCTCCTCTTAGTGCTTCCCTTTTCTCTAAATTAATTAAAGAATCCAAACTCGAACAAAACTGCCACAATATTTCGGCCTATTGCTTGAGTTCTAATGTAGCGAGTGCACTGTCTATCAAATTTGCTAATGTTATTGTTGCGCCAATGCCTAACCAGGCCTCATTAATATCATTGTTTGTTAACTCCTAGATACGTACGCTATAAAAACAGTTACGTACGCAAAAAAACATGCTATATATAGTAAAAACTAATCTGTACTTGTATAAGCGTACGGAAATAACGTTGGTACATACATGGATAATATAAAAGATATTAGCGCGTTTGACACTGAATTTATTATAAGTAAGTTTGGTGGGATTCGCCCCATGGCTCAAAAATTGGGCGTCCCAGTGAGCACAGTACAAGGGTGGAAACAGCGACAGACGATACCCCAGAATAGAATGGGGGATATTTTGGAGGCCGCTAAAAATTATAATTTAGAGTTAACTCCTAAAAAAACAAATATCGAAGAAAGAGAAGAAGAATTTCTTCACGAGAAAGGGTCAGTTATTCCTTCTCAAACTTATGTCGGTAGAAGCCAATCGAATAGATTGGTTTTTTTTATTTCATTTATTGCATTAATTATTGGGCTAGGCTGCGCAGGCTGGCTTTTTTGGTCTGATGGTGGCAACAAAACCGAGCTGAACTTGGCTGCTGATATTATGAAAGTGAATAAGCGTCTAAATAAGCTAGAATTATCTCCTATAAAAAATGATTTAGCGTCCTTTCGAAAAAGTATTATGGACGAAATATCCAGTATTAAATCAGATATTACAGTTATATCTGGTCAAATGTCTGCTGAATTCGTATCGGCAGAAACTGCAGAAGATCTTCTAAATAATTTAAAGAACCTAGAAAATAAAATAAATAAAATCTATGAAAAATATAATGACCAGGCTGAGATATCTAAATTAGAGTTATTATCATTGAAGAATAAAATATACGAATTAGAAAAAAGGCCGGCGATAATAGGTAACAATAATTCATCCGACGCATTCAGAGACCTAATTGATGGCCCGCGGTTGATGATTTTAGTGAAATTATTGAGGCAGTATATTAAATCTGGTGATCCCTACAATGAAATTATAATAAATTTACGTAAATTATTTCAATCAGATAGTAAAATACTGCCATATTTGGATCTATTAGAAAAATATTCTTTAGATAAAACGCCAACACCTTTAGAACTAAAAAATAGTTTCGCAACTATGAAACGGGAGTTGCATAAATCTAATTTAAGAGACAAAGACTCAAGTTGGGATGATAAGATTCTAAGAAGATTGAACAGCTTGATAGTTATAAAGAGATCCGGTGAAGAGCTGGTTGGTGATTCTTTTCAGGCTTTATTGGATCGCGCTGAAACTAAAGTAGATAGAGGTGACATAGAAGGGGCTATTTCAGAGCTAAATCAATTATTAGGGGAGGGCGAGAGGGCATCAATAGTTTGGCTAAAGAATGCCTCGCATTATGTAAACGTACAACTGGCTTTAAACCAGTTAGAAGAAATAGCTATAGCAAGACTACAATCAAATGATGGTAATTTGTAATGTGGCGCACGGTAGTATTTTTTACAGAAGTGGCTGTAGCAGTTGCAGTAGTGATTTGGTTTCTGGATAGACCTGGTGAAGTATTTATTGAGTGGCAGGGGTGGGAACTCGAGACCTCATTCGGTGTGATGGCTTTGGCTATTTTAATTACTGTGATTTTTCTATCTACTTTATATATTTTATGGAAATGGATAAAAAGACAACCCCGAGAAATATTAAGGTCAAGACGTTATCGACTTGAAGCTAAGGGTTATAGAGCTTTAACAGATGGGTTAGCTGCAGTAGCAGCGGGCGATGCTAGAGTGGCAAAAAAACTGGCTCGTAAAGTTGATTCTTTATTAAAAGAACCTTCATTAACGCTACTTTTATCTGCGCAAGCAGCACAGCTTGATGGCGATGAAATTGCAGCCAGACAGTATTTTGAGAAAATGCTTGATCGTTCAGAGACTGAGTTTTTGGGGCTACGAGGTCTTATTTTACAAGCTCTTCGTGACAGTGATGACGCTAGTGCACTTAAGTATTCACAGCGTGCATACTTCTTACAGCCTTCGGCAGCTTGGGTATTGGAAACTTTGGTTTCATTGCATACAAAGGAAGGCCGTTGGAGAGAGGCGCAGTTATTAGTTGAAGAGGCACAGCGTCATAAGAGGATGTCAGTAGAGAAAGGACGATATCAACAGGCTGTCTTATTAACAGAGCGTGCTCGTTTGTCTATTCATGATAATAAATTATCTCAGGCTTTTGAGCAGGTTAGAAAAGCCTATAATCTAGATCCTACTAACTCAGCAGCGACTGTATTGCTCGCGAACTTACTTTCTAAGGAGGGTAAGAAAAGACATTCTAGAAAAATCATTGAACGAAGTTGGCGCTTAGAGCCTCATCCATCGCTGTGTCAAGCTTACCTTGAAATAGTTGGTGATGTTTCTGAGCTTGATCGTTACCGCTCAGTTGTTCAGCTTACAAAAGATAATCGTGACCATCCAGATAGTAGATTTGCTATTGCGGAGGCTGCGCTGGCCGCTAGCCTTTGGGGGGAGACAAAGCAACAGCTAGAGGCTCTGGAACGCCTTAGTCCGACTGCTCGTGTATTTCGATTGTGGGCAAGACTTGCAGAGTTAGGAGCTGAGGATGATATAGCAGCCCGTAGATGGATAGATCGCTCTACTGAAGCTGAAGCAGATAGAACATGGGTATGTTCTAAATGTGGGACTGTAGCTGATGATTGGGCATCTATGTGTTTGAATTGTGATTCATTTGCTACTCAACTCTGGAAACAGCCGCCACGCGCTCATCGAGCCATAATTCCATCTGACTTACCTCTTGGGTCCAAATTAGCTGAGAAAAAACCAGAAATAGACTCTTCATCTGCGGTTATTGAACCTGAAATAATATCTAGATTAAAATAGCGTTTATAAAATTATTACGTCTAGAATTAATATTACCCTTTAGAACATCTGAATTGTAATGCGGAGGGGTGGTCTAAAGGTAAGGTAGTGGTGCCGCATGGGTGATTTGAACACCCGACCCCATCATTCATCACACTACAACTTTCATTGCCACTTCTGTGAGGAAGTGTTCGTGCGCTGGACTTTCCCTTTATCATACCAACCGAAGTTGGGTTAGATACTCACCGTCAAGTCTCTACACCTTTTCCTTTTATAAGGAACTTGGCTCGGGATTGCCATTTGACAGGTTTCCCCGAATTTGATGAGTTTTCACCTAAAGGTTTCCCAATAAGGACGCAATTTGAAACTACGAATGATGTGCTCTACCAACTGAGCTAATGCGGCTCACTACTTTCACATCATTAAACTTACTACAGTTATAATTCAAGAACTAATGATTGATTATCTGAGTGCTTAATTTTCTTTTTATAACGATTGTGAACCAATTAAATCGATAAAAAAAGCTTCAGAAGTTTTTTTAATTCTTGGGTTGAAAAACAATTTTAGAACTTTTTCTCTCCATTATTAAGTTTGTTCTAACTTTGGTTCTTCGTTGGTTTTGCTTCGAACACACCTTGTTTGCATAGAAATGACAGGTAGCGAGAACTTGAATACCCTTGCAGATTTCAAACACATTTCTTTACTTTCTTGGGGAATACGCAATTCAAAGGTTTTCTGTTCTTCACCAATCACAGGCGAACCCATAGTGATTAGGATAATCAGCATAAACTTCATTTATGTAGCCTCCAAAACTTTGTAGATTGTTTCAAAAATAAACCTACAACTCTCTGGATATTTTCTGTATACCCATAACACTCATAGTGTCATACTCGATAAGTGACTATAACATGAAAACACATATAATTAAGTTAAGTGCTCCATAAAATTTGTTATTAAAAAGTTATTTAATTAACCTGGGTTTAAACATGTCCGTACCCGTATTTAAAAGTATAGATTATGATGCTGTAGGAGCGGCAGAAGCTCTGGTACCAATTTTACAAAAACGTTCTGCA
Source organism: Rhodospirillaceae bacterium (assembly GCA_002713365.1). Lineage (GTDB taxonomy): Bacteria > Pseudomonadota > Alphaproteobacteria > UBA6615 > UBA6615 > UBA6615. The sequence goes on along the minus strand of PASR01000016.1, from coordinate 16,975 downwards.
AAAACAGAATCAGCACGTTCGATTTCCGAAGAGACTATTTTAGATTTACGAGAATCTGGTTTAACCCGCATAGGACAGCCTAAATATTTAGGTGGCCATGAGCTTCCATTTGATCAGTCTGTTGAGGCCATATCAAGAATAGCGAGAGGCTGCGCATCTACTGCATGGGTCTGTGGCGTTTTTAATGATCACGCTATCACAATAGGAATGTTTAACTCTAAAGCTGCGGAAGATATTTGGGGTGATAATCCTAATGCCCTTGTCTCTGCTGGTTTTACACCTTCAGGAGAGGTTGAGCGAACTGATGGTGGTTGGCAACTAAGTGGAACGTGGGGTTGGTCGAGTGGATGTGATCATGCAGATTGGTTAATGGTGGTAGTAATGTTACCAGAGCACTCAAGCGACCTAGTTAGCCCATCGTTTTGCTTGGTTCCAAAAATAGATGTAAAAATAGACGATAATTGGCAGGTTATGGGGTTAGCGGGTACAGGCTCTAAAAACATAGTTATTGAAAACGCATATGTACCTGATCACCGAACGTTTTCTTGTAAAGAGACTAATGATGGCTCAGCTAGGCGTATAGAAAATAAAGTTTCCCCTCTATTCTGTCTTCCTCGTACTGGTGTTATTCCCTTTATGCTTGCGGCGCCATCCGTTGGAGTGGCCGAAAGCTGTTTAAAAACTCATATTGATTTTTTAAGAATGCAAAAAGGCACAGGTGGTGTCAGTTTGAGCAATCATAGTACAATGCAGATGCATGTTGCTGAAGCGTCAGCAGAGATCGATTGTGCAAAAATGTTAATGAAGCGTGATTGCCAAGACGCAATGACAGCAATGTACAATAAAAAAGAGCTGACAATAGAACAAAGAGCTCGTTGCAGAAGAGATATGGCTTATATGGTTATGTTGTGTAGACGAGCTGTCAATCGACTGTTTACTGCGGCTGGAGGCAAAGGAATATTTTTAGAAAACGAGATGCAAAGAAATTTTCGAGATATAAATGCGATTAGTGCTCATTTGGCATTAAACTGGGATGTTGCTGGTACCACATACGGAAAGATATCTCTCGGAATAGAATCAGATGGCTTATTAGTCTAGTCTCATAATACTGCGAAAGCAGTTAATAGCCTTGTCTATTAATATAGCTTACCAATGTTCGTTAAATTGTCATAAAATTACAAAATATATAATATTATGATTATCTGAAAAATTAATACGTAGATATAGAAGGAAATTTAAACATGTTAGAAAACAAAGTGGGTTCGCTTACAGCAACCTGTACAAACAAGGCTCTCGCTGCAGAAAACGGAATGCCAACTATTGAGACGTCGGCTAATGGACAAGGTATGCTAGCGGGAACTGAAGTTAGTAGTATGGCAACATATAGCTCTGTTATGAGGGCACACGGTGCTTTTTATGGGGAATGTAATGCAGGAATTATAATGGCTCAAGATGGTGTTGCTACATTTAAGGCAACTGGAATAGGAAAGCCAACAAGTGACGGCGGTTTTTCCTTTAAAGGTTCAGTTTATTTTGAAACTGTAGCCCCTTCACTTTCCAGTCTTAATGGAGCGGCTTGCATGTATACATGGGAAGTTGATGCTAGCGGAAATGCAGAATGGGAGATCTGGGAAATTTCATAATAAACAAATTGTATTACAATTAGTTTACTCACTTAAAAAGACCCTACTATAACTCAGAGGGTCTTTTTTTATACGGCAACATTAAATGTTTTTTGTAAATATTAGAGCTGGGCGCCGCTTCATAATATTAGGATGAGTTAATAATTTCAGCAACTTCTACTTGCCTTTTGTCTTTAACTGATTTTATGCCGGCTAGCACTACCGCAAGAGAGTTTGTGGCACTTTCCCCGCCAACCTCAATTAAACATTTATTTTTATAGGCGTTCGCCCATTCATTGAGTTGTTCTAGTATGGTATCTACTTCACTATTTTCGACAGACATTTGATTTTTATCTCCTTGTTTTAAAGCTCTAAGACCGTCAAATAAATTATAGTAAGCAGACATTTTTTTTCCATAAATATTAAAAAGATAATATTCGGAGGCAGATGCGTAACTTGTGGACAGAGATGAGATAGCCCCATTTTCGTGTTGCATTAATAGCGTACCAACATCGGGGTTATCTCCTGGTAGTACTAATTGTGATGCCATTCCTGAAACATATTTAATTGGGCCTAACAGCATCATTAATACGTCCACATAATGAAGTCCTATCTGTAGCATTACTCCCCCAGGCATACCCTCCGCAGTATAGCGCCAGTGATCTAGTTCAAATTTTCCTTCACGATCTCGACTAATATTAGCTTCTGCTTGAACTAGAGTACCAAAGTTTCCACTATCAATATTACTTTTTATCCACCTAAAGTGGCTTTCTCTTCTTCTTTGATAGCCTACACTAAGTATTATACCCTCTTCTTTGCATACTTTGGTAATTGCCTTGGCATCAGATATGTTGTTGGCTATAGGTTTATCTAGGAAAACATGTTTTCCAGCTTTTGCAGCTGCTCTAGTTGTCTCTAGATGGGCGTGGTTAGGAGTAGTGTTAATTATTCCATCAATACTTGGATCATCTAATATTTCCTCAAGGCTTGAAGCGTTGCGACAGTCAAATTTTTTGGAGAATTTTTCTCGTTTATCTGGTGAACGTGTGAAGCAAGAAGTAATTTCGATGCCCCCGTTTGATCGACCTACTGCTTCTGCAAGTACGTCCGACCACCAACCAAGTCCTATTGATGCTACTTTAAAGGGGGTAGAAACCATTAGATGTTCTCCTTACTTTAGGCGCGTATAGACCGCTTTTTTTTGCGAGCGGTCCTTAGCGACCAGATAACTGATATTAATGATAAAATTATAAAACTAAGGCTTATAGGTGAATTCACGAAAACCGAGACATCTCCCTGAGAAGCTGTTAAAGCCACCCTTAAATTTTCTTCGAATTGTGATCCTAAGACTAGTGCTAAAAGTAATGGAACAATGGGCATGTCGAGCCATTTCATAAAAATACCAATCAAACCAAAAATTAGCATTATGTATACATCAAAGAAATTATTTCTAAGTGCAAAACTTCCTATAACGCAAAGAACAGCCAAACACGGCATCAATAAATAAGTGGGAGTGGCCAATACCTTCACTAGGTATTTTACAGATAAAATTGCTATACAAAAATTAAATATATTGGCCCAAAAAAATGAAAATATTACTCCGTATGCAAAATCAGCACGCTCAAGAAACATCAGCGGCCCTGGCGCTAATCCGTGTACAATTAGTGCACCTATTAATATTGCTGTAACAGGGTCTCCCGGTATCCCAAGAGTCATCATCGGAATAAGTGCCCCGCCCGTTACTGCATTATTGGCTGATTCTGGAGCAGCTACCCCTTCAATAGCTCCCTTATTAAATTCTTCCGGGTTTTTTGAAAGCCTTTTAGCGTAATCATAACTTATGAATGCAGCAATTGGTCCTCCAGCACCTGGTAATGTTCCTAAAAATGCACCAATGGTAGACCCGATCGCAATTGGTGATCTAATTTTTTTAAAGTCTAATCTGTTAGGAATGATAGAGGATAATTTTTCTTTAACACGGCCTTTAGCATTATTATTACTATTTATATTGCTGATCAGCTGAGGTATGGCGAATAGACCAATCATAGCTGTTAGAAAATGGATGCCTGCCATAAGGTTCACTTGTCCAAATGTAAACCTCTGGGTTCCCATAACAGGATCTTGTCCTATAGTTACAATACTCAAACCAATAACAGCGGAAAGTAGGCCTTTAATTAAGGATTTTGTCGCGAAGCTACAAATTATTGTAAGGCCGAAAAGAAGAATAGAAAACATATCCTCCGTTCGAAAATGAAGGGCAAAGTTTGCTAATATTGGTGCTATAAATAAAAGAAATAGAAAGCTAACAACCCCACCAATAAAACTAGCAGTGATTGCTATTCCTAAAGCTCTACCAGCATCACCTCGGACTGCGAGGGGGTAACCATCTATAGCTGTGGCCGAGGCGGAAGGAGTTCCTGGAATGTTTAGAAGAATTGCCGAGAAACTGCCTCCAGTCATGCCACCAACATACAAACCAAGCAAAAGAGCAATAGAAACATCAGGAGGTAACACGAAGGTAATAGGAAGAAGAACAATGATTCCAGTGCTTATAGTTAATCCTGGGATCATTCCTACTGTAAGACCAATAAGAACCCCTATACAGGAAGAAAATAGAACTATAATTCCTGTTGCTTGACTAATGCCAATTAAAATATCGGGGTTCATTAAGAAAAAGCCCCTAGTAGGTTTTGCCAATTACCAGTGGGCAAAAATATATTAAAGCCATATCGAAATAAAATATAGAAAAATACTGTGAAGGTTATTGAGCCGATTATAATTTGCAGGAATCTTTTTTCAGAAAATAAGACCATCATGGCTGCAAAAAATGGAATTGTTGCCATCACAAAACCTATACTTGGCAATAAAATAAGATATAAAATAAAGCTTATAAAAGCTATAACTGTAGATTTGGTTTTGCGTGGTCCTTCATGGAACTCATCACTGTTTTCAACTGTTTTTACAGTAAAAATAGAACTTATTAATAATGAAATTGATAAAACTAGAAGTAAAAATATATTTACCCACGGGAAAAAAGTTGGTCCCGGAGTATCAGGAAGACTCCTAGTAGGCAGTTGAGCTGTTAGAGTAGCATATACTACGGTTAATAAAATTATTGCTACGGCGGCTATAATATTCTTCCGTCGCATAAGACTCTCTTTCAATTAAGAAATATGCATGATGAAACTTATCGATAAAAATAAAAGGGGACTGTTCTTTCTTAAGAACAGTCCCGTAAGTATTTTTATTTTTTATTTAATAATCCCGCACTTGCAAAAATAGTTTTAACTTTCTTGTCTTCACGTGAAAGTAATGCACTGAATTCTTTATGGCCAAGTGTTGAAACTTTAAACCCCTTCTTTTTAGCTAAAGCTAAAAAGGGTTTTGAATTAGCTGCTTTAGCCATAGCATCAGCAAGAATGGATTTAATTTTCTCTGGTGTGTTCGGTGGGACCGAAAGTCCACGAAATAGATCTAGTGAAGCATTATAACCCAATTCTTTAGCTGTTGGTATGTCCGGAAAAACGTCGTTTCTTACATCTGTAGGCATTACCAATAATCTTATTTTACCGGCTTTTGTTAAATTTACGGCTCCAGTTAAAGGCGCAATCATTGCATCAGCCTCTCCATTAAGAACTGATTTGTTACGCCCCTTAATACCTTTTGGTAAATGTATAACTTTACACCCTACGGCGTTCATCAGTGCTATAGCGGCTGTATGGGTAGCACTGCCTGTACCAGAGTTAGCTACTTTTAGTTTTCCTGGAGAAGACTTACAATCAGAAACAAAGTCAGCAAAAGTTTTCCATTTTGAGCTTGATTTTACTGCAAAAGGTTGCGGTTGAAACTCTACTCTACCAACATGGTCCATCGCATCATATGAAAAATCTGTATTGCCCAGGTTGGTTGTTGTCAAAACTGACGTAGAATTCCACGCTATGGTGTATCCATCGGGTTTTGCATTTTTAGTGTGGGTGTATGCTATTGCTCCTCCACCCCCCTTGCGGTTTACGGGTGTTACGGGCACCCCTAAAACTTTAGCCATTTCCTGTGCGAGTAGACGGCCTTCTATATCTGCTCCGCCTCCAGCCCCGAAAGGAATTACAAACTCTATTGGTTTTTCTGGAAAGGCCACTGCTGTGGTTGCAGCAGTGATTAGCCCTATTGTTAGTAAGCACTTAGATGTAAAATTAATAATACTCATAACTTCTCCCTTAGTTGAGTTTTGTTAAAATTTATTACATTGTTGTTGCTCCGACTGCGTCTACTGCGGCTGTAGCAACATCTTGATCTTGTTGCCAATCTCCTCCACTAACGCCTATCCCCCCAGCACACTCTCCTTCAATCATGATTGGAAAGCCGCCTTCCATTGCAGTCCATCTATCTGTACCCGCAGCCAAAGAAAGACCAATGGCATGCAATGTGTCTAAATCTTGTCCTTGAGCTCCTTTAGTTGTTGTGGGTCTCATATTAGATGCTGCAGTTACAGCCTTGGTTGTTGACGAGTGTACGGTGTGAAAACGTCCACCGTCCATGCGTTCTAAGACTAGCATGTGACCGCCGCCGTCTACTATCGCGACTGTGACAGGTATTCCTATGGCTTCAGCCTTAGCGATAGCTGCCTTCAGCATGAGTTTAGCACCGTCTGTTGTAAGGCGGCGAGAAGATGCAAATGACATATTTTTACTCTCTATTTATAAACGATTTTATGTTTGTTATTTTTATTAGAAATAACAATGGGGTTAGCTGATTAGATTGTCCATACTTTGTTTTTAGATTTAGACTAAAAAGTTTAAGAGAATTAACTAGAAAATAAATATAATTCAGAATAAATCTTAGAGATATTATGTCATCATAAAACGAAAAATAATTAATACTTGCTAGTAAAGAGTGATTATGGCGCCATATTTTTTTTGGCGAGCTCTTTGATGGCTGATGGGGTCTTTTCCAAATTTTTTACCCCCATTCCTCTCATTATATTGGGTGCTTTTGTAAACTGAATGTCTTCATAGGAAACAACCTCAACCCTGTTACCCCAAGGGTCATGAAAATTCATACGATGCTCTAGCATCTGAACACCCATTTCATCTAGCGCTTGTTTAACTGCTTCTCGGTTATCGACAACAAACCCAAAATGTCGTGCGCCGTCAGGCTCTTGTGTGCGGCCGAGTCTAAGTTGGATAAATTGGTCTCCCATATCAATGAACGCGTTATTATCGTTTCTACCACGCAGATTAAATTCAAAAATTTTTCCGTAAAAGGTTAAAGCCTTATCAAGGTCATCTACTTCAAGAACAATATGATTAATGCCAAGCGCGCGTGCTTTATTTTTTACCATTTTATTTTCCACAAATATGTTTGTTAAAGTCTATTATTCATTAATACAAATTATAAAGATATATTGCTTGCTATAACTCACCAAGAGTAAATTATTGCATAAGTATAGAGGTATAATATGGAATCATTGACATCGATTAAAGGACAGGTTGCCGTCGTTACGGGTGGCACTGCAGGAATGGGAGAAGCGACGGCTCTGCGATTTGGAGCCGAAGGAGCTAAAGTTGTAGTAATAGGCAGAACTAAGGAGAAGGGTGACGCGGTAGTTAAGAAGATATCAGAGGCTGGTGGTGAGGCTATGTTTATTATGGCTGAATGCGCAGATGAATCCGAAGTCAAACACGCAACCCGCACTATTATTGATAATTTGGGGCGGGTAGATATACTTGTTAATACGGCAGGAGGTTTTATTGATGCACCGCCACTAGAAGAAGTCTCAAATGCCGACATGCGTCATAATTTTGATTGGAATGTTACTGCAAAATTTCTGATTACACGTGAATTAGTACCGGTTATGAAAAGCAATAATTACGGCCGTATCGTTAATATTTCATCTGTGGCTGGTCGCACAGCCCGCAATGGTTCTTCGATTGAGTACTCGACAAATGAAGCTGCCATCCTTGGTATGACACGACGTTTAGCCGTGGAGCTTGCGCCCTTCGGAATTACTATAAACGCAATTGCGCCAGGCCTCGTACTAACACCTAGGGTAAGACGGCATCCACCAGAAATTTTAGCTGAGCGTGAAAAGTCAATTCCAGTTGGTCGCATGGGAAAACCAGAAGAATTAGCCCATGCGATCTGGTATCTTTGTACGCCTGGTGCGGCTTTTACTACAGGCGCGGTACTCGATGTTAATGGCGGCAATTGGACGGGCTAAGTAACTTCTTATGACAAATAACTTTAAACATTTGACCTCAATCAAGGGACAAGTTGCGGTAGTTACCGGAGGTACTGCTGGCATAGGTGGGGCTTGTACAGAGCGCTTTGCATTTGAAGGAGCCACGACTATTGCCCTTGGACGAGTAGTTGCGAAAGGAGAGAAATTGATCGACAGACTACGTGAATCTGGTCATGAAGCTCATTTTCTCGCTTGTGACTGTGCTAATGAAGACCAAGTTTTAGAAATTAGCAAAGTGATCCAAGAACGTTGGGGTCGTGCTGATATTTTATGTAATATAGCCGGAGGTTGGCTCGAGGCGCCCCCGATAGAAGGTGTAACAATTGAGGCCCTGAATCATAGTTATTCTTGGAATATCACCTCAAAATTTTTGATGACAAAAGCTTTAGTGCCGTTGATGAAGAAAAACGGTTATGGACGTATCGTTAATATGTCCTCTACCACGGGTAGGCGTGGTCGCGTTGATGCTGCGATACAGTATTCAACTATGGAAGCGGGTGTTTTAGGTTTCACGCGAGCTTTAGCTATGCAACTAGCGCCTTTTGGAATAACCGTTAATGCCATAGCTCCCGGTACAACTCGCACACCGCGGGCAGAAAGACACAGTGAAGAACGTTTAGCCGCGACGGCAAGAGGGATACCAGTGGGCCGTCTTGGATTAGCGGCTGAACAGGCTCATGCTATTTGGTATTTGTGCACACCAGGGGCGGCTTTTACCACTGGAGCAACACTAGATGTTAATGGCGGTAACTGGACAGGCTAACTAGAAAGTGAACTAAGTTTGCATGCAAAATTCTTGATAAAATATTTTATAATTAATAAGATTAATAGGTTTATAAAATCTTTGGAGGTTGCGCGATGTCTTGGTGGCAATATTTGCTTATTTTTAGTGCTTGGTTTGGTGTGTGTTTTGCAATTTGTCTACCTGAAGTGAATACTTTGTCTCTCAGGCGAACAAATCGAAGAACCAATATTAGAAAACAGTATGCAAACTCTATTGGTCTAGGTTTGAATAATAGTTATCCTTCTATTACTAATTCCAATGACGAAGCTTTAACTAAATCATTTTGGCGTAATTAGAGACGGATTAGTAGATCTGTATCGAAGTCCAGTGTTTTTTGATTGTCAACATAAGTGATTAGTTGGAATTTAATTTCCGACGAGACTATTTGCTAATTCATGAAAATTTTTAACGATTAAATCTGGTTGGTGAGGGCTACTTCCAAAAGGTCTCTGCCTTCGGTCTATAAAGGCGGTTTTAAAACCCCAAGCTTTTGCTCCTATGCAATCGAAGGCATGATTAGCTACAAAAAGAATGTTTTTTCTTTTTATGTTTTTATATTTGTTATTTATTATTTCTTCTGCTTTTGAATAAGTATTTTTGTGTGGTTTGAATGCACCTGCTTCCTCGACGGATATAGTTGCATCAAAATTAAAATCAATATATTTTTTTGAGGCTTTCAGCATATCTCTATCACCATTGGATAATATAGAAAGCTTGTATTCTGTATTTAGGCGTTGCAAATTCGTTATTACATCTGGAAATGGTTTTAGTTTTTCTATCTGAGAGACAAGCCATGCAATTTCTGTTTGAGTAACATCAATATTGGCTCTTTTGAGAACATGACTTACTGCTCTTTCTCCAATTTTTCTATAGGTGGTGTGTCCACTGTCTATGAGTGAATCAATCATAGAGTCTTCGAAATGAGTTCTTCTCCACCAGGTAACTAATTGATTAGGGTTTCCTTTCCATCCTTTTGTTTGAAGGAAGGGTGTCACCATATCAGTTAATCCTTTTTGAATATCAACAAGTGTGCCGTATTGGTCGAACATTAAAAGTTTTATGTCTTTTTTTAGATTTTTAGATACTGAAGGTCCCATAAAATTTTCTCCTATACGGTAAATATCTTTATTGGAAGTAAGCTTTTTATAGGACTAATTTTTAGCCATAATACTTAAAGTTATTTATAGAAAACACGTGGATTATTTTATTCCAGATGAATAAATTGCCCACTATAGGTTCCTTAACACAACAAACCGAACCCATTTTTTTGATCCGCAAGTGCAGTGATAGACCAATCTTATAGCTAATCTATCAATGTAAAACTATAGAGTTAGTGCTTTATATATAGTAGCTATGGCTTAATCATTTTTAAGACTGGTTCAACTTACCTTACTCAGCTGCTTGAGAAATATCCAAGGCCTCTAAAACTACAGGCGGAGACATCGGAAGGCTGTAGAATCGAATTCCAAGAGCATTATAGATAGCATTTCGGATTGCTGCTAAAGGCGGCACTAGAGGAACCTCACCTACTCCACGAACGCCTTGAGGGTGTTTGGGGTTAGGTATTTCAATCATTACAGTGTCTAGCATCGGGAGGTCGGAACAAACTGGCATTCTATAATCAAGAAAGCCGGGGTTATCAACTATACCGTCCTTATTATATATGTATTCTTCATTTAGAGCCCAGCCAATTCCTTGTGCTACACCCCCCTGCATTTGCCCTTCAACATAGCTGGGATGGACTGCTCGGCCTACATCTTGAAAAGAGGTGTACCGCAGTATCCTAACGATGCCTAGCTCAATATCTACTTCAACATCACATATATGTGTGGCAAAACCTCCCTCTGCTCCCGCAGTATTTAACTGAGCTCCTGCCCCTATTGGTCCGCCAGTTTCAGTGGCCCTGTCAGCAATATCTTCCAGTGATAGCGGTTCAAACATTCCTGCATTAGCCCCTGCTGGTCGCGCCTCACCTTCTTCCCAGGTAACTGCATCAGGATCAATATCCCATATAATAGCAGCACGCTCGCGGAGTGATTTTATAACTTTTTCAGTAGAATCTGTCACGGCCATGCCGGAAGCAAATAACACCCGACTACCACCAGTAAGATTGCTATAACCTATAGTAGCAGTATCTCCGATAAGTACTGATACACGTTGATAGTCAATTCCAAGTAGCTCAGCCGTAATGTTAGCAATTGAAGCGCGTGAACCGCCAACATCTGGATGGCCAGTTGTTACAACTACATTTCCATCTTCTGTGACATTAACCTGGGCGCTAGACTCTCCTCCAGCATTGAACCAAAATCCACTTGCAACGCCTCTACCTTGAAGGTTTCCTAGAGCTACTTTGTTATGAGGGTGTTCTATAGCTGCTTCGAGAGTTTCGGCGTAGCCCATACGGGGGTAAACTGGCCCATGCGCGGCCTTTGTTCCTTCTCTCGCTGCGTTTTTTAGCCTTAGAGCCAATGGATCCATGCCAATTTCTTCTGCAATTTCATCAAGAACGGACTCAACTGCGAAAGCACCAATCGGTGCTCCAGGCGCTCTATAAGCTGCAACTTTTGATCTATTTGAGACAACGTCATAACCGAGAGAATGAACATTGGGTATATCATAAGGCGCAAATGCGCAGCCCGCTGCCCCCCTAATTGGAGAACCAGGTAGACAACCAGCTTGTAAGTAAAAAGTTCCTTGAACAGAAACTATTGTTCCGTCTTTTTTCGCGCCAATTTTTACTTTACTCATTGACCCAGACGTTGGGCCTGTTGCCCTCATAACGTCTTCTCTACTCATAACCATTTTAACTGGGTGACCTGATTTTTGTGCTAGCACAGTTGCAATAGGTTCCAGGTATATTATAGTTTTACCTCCAAACCCTCCGCCAATTTCGGCAGGGATGGCTCTAATGTCGCTTTGAGGTATTCCCGTAAGCATGGAAGTCATGGCACGGACCATAAACTGCCCTTGACTAGAACTCCAAATAGTAGCTTTTCCATCAGCGGTAACGCTTACTAGGCAAGCATGAGGTTCAATATAACCTTGATGGACTGGTCGAGTAGTAAAGCTGCGTTCTATTATTGTATCTGCTTCTTGAAAGCCGAGTTCTATATCTCCTTTTTTATGTTCTAGTGTTCCTGCAATATTTGATGGCTTACCGTCAAATTCTAAAATATTATGTAGAATTGGTGCATTTGGTTTAATGGCTTCTTCAAGCTCAATAACCCATGGTAGTACTTCATAATTAACTTCAATTAGTTTACATGCTTCGGCAGCAATTTCTTCTGATGTAGCGGCTACTGCAGCAACAGGATGTCCGTGAAAAAGAGCTTTTTCTCGTGCCATTACGTTTCTAGTCATCCATCGCATATCTTGAATTCCTAGAGGAGCGGGAGTATCAAAAGGAAAGTCCACAATATCTTTTGCTGTAACTATCGCCTTAACACCCGGGAGCGAGGCGGCTTTAGTTATATCTATATTAACAATACTTGCGTGAGGGTGAGGGCTACGTAATACACTCCCCCAAATCATCCCGGGCATTGTAGTGTCAGCTGCAAAACTAGCGCGCCCTGTAACCTTATCTGCTCCGTCCGGGCGAATTGTGCGTTCCCCAATCCATTTATTTTTGTTCATTATGCTTTCCCTCGAATTTCTTCTGCGGTATCTAGTACTGCCCTTACTATTTTATCATATCCCGTGCAGCGGCAGAGATTACCTGCTAGCCAGAATCTAACCTCAGTTTCTGTAGGATCAGGGTTTTCATCAAGAAGTGCCTTGGCAGCAACTAACATTCCTGGAGTACAAATCCCGCATTGCAGTGCGGCAGATTCAAGAAACTTTTGCTGTAATGGATGAAGGCTGAGCCCGTCAGCCATACCTTCTATTGTTTTTATCTCTGCTCCTTCTGCCTCGGCACCAAGCATGAGGCAGGAGCAAACTAAAGTGTCGTTCAGCATTATACTGCAGGCTCCGCAATCTCCTGATCCACAGCCTTCTTTAGAGCCCGTTAGGTTTAGACGATCCCGTAATACATCTAACATAGTTTCGTTGGGTTCGCAGAGAAACTCCTCTGGCTCACCATTTATAGTAGTAGAAACATGCATTTTAGCCATATTTTAGGCTCCTTCTGCGCGTTGACTTGCAATTGTCGCGGCTCTTTTCATTAAAACTCCTGCTACTTTTGTGCGGTAAGCAATTGTCCCTCTCTTGTCATCAATGGGGTTGCAAACAGCCCGACAAGCTTCAGCAGCTCTTTCTAAGGTTTCTTCTTCGATTTTATTACCAACAAGTGCTTCTGCGGCTGCTTCAACCTCTAAAACAACTGGTGCTACTGCGCCTAGTCCAACTGTTGCTGAGGTGCATATATTATTTTCAAGGGTCAAATTTACACCGCAACCAACTACAGCAATATCCATTTCGGTTCTTGGTATCATTCGTAAATACGCATCACCTGAGCCTAATTGGCGAGTTGGGAATATAAAATTTACCGCAATTTCATCTTGAGATAGGTTAGTGCTGCCGGGGCCAGATAGGACGTCTTTTACAGCTAGTTGGCGGCTGCCATTAGGCCCTTGTATATTGACAGTAGCTTCCGCAGCTATCAGAGCTGGTATACTGTCGCCAGCAGGAGAACCATTGCATAGATTACCTCCAAGAGATGCTCTACCCTGTACCTGTGTAGAACCTATTAGGTTCAATGCTTCAAGGACACCAGGCCAAGTTTTTCCAAAGCTTGAGTGTTTAGCTAGTTGGGTGCCTGATACTGATGCGCCAACTACGAAACTGCCGTCAGCTTTTTGTTCTATGCTATTTAGCTCTTTGATTTTTTTTATATCTATTATTATACCTGGGTTTATCATTCCTGACCGCAGCTGCACAAGAAGATCTGTTCCACCTGCTAGGATACGAGCTGAGCCAGCAGCCGCGGCATAGAGGCTTACTGCCTCATCAAGTGTAGTTGGAGCTAGGTACTGTATATTAGTCATATTGCTTTCCTGTGGCGTTATCTATACCTGATTCTCTTAGGCTCTCAAGGTTACATGGGATGGCCCCATTGGAATAGCCCCTAAAGTAAATATTTACATTAAGTTAGGTATATTACAAAAGGTTTTGGTTGTATTTTTATATTTATTATCAATTAAGCAATTTATTTTATTTATAGTGTATATAAAAATAAGCTGTTAAGTTCTTTTATTGAAGTCCTGAACTGTGTATTTAAAAAGTAAAATTATCAAATACTATAATATTTTTAATTAATTTTAAAATAATAATAGGTTATTTTTGAGGAGAATTTTAATGCCTTTTTATGTTGTAAAAGAAATGTCAAAAAGAAATCCAGATGAAAACCCAAACATGATTTTACAAGAGGCTGCGGGTGAATACATGAAGGCGGGAGTGGTAACAAAACCGGAGGGCGAAGGGTCGGGCCTTCACATGCACCCCAATGAAGAACAATGGACCTTAATTTTGGAAGGCAAGTTACATTACATATTGGGTGATGAAGAGAAGATCGTTGAAAGAGGAGATATAATTCATATTCCTCGAAATGTTAATCATAGAAGTAGGGCCATTGATGGGCCTGCTGTCTTTTTTACTGTAAAAAGCCCTACTGGAACTGGAGATTTACAGCAGGATTATAACGCAATTGCTGGCCAGGCCTCTCAAGATGCAGAATTAAGTTATGACAAGGCTGTTAAGAATATGGAAAGCGATAAATAAGGCTCTAAATTTCTTTTGTAGGGTAGACTTAACTTTAGTCTAAAGTGTGACGGCTGGTAGAGGCTGGTTGCCTAAAATCATATCAGAGGCTTTTTCTGCAATCATTATTGTGACCGCATTTGTATTGGCAGAGTGTGCCGTTGGAATTATGGAAGTGTCGACAACCCTTATTCCGTCTAGCCCGTGTATCTTTAGTTCATCATTAACTACTGCATTTTGGTCATAAGAAGGACCCATTTTACAGGTTCCCATCAGGTGAAAAATTGTAGTTCCGTGTTTTCGGGCATAATCGAGAAGTTCATCATCACCTTGGAGGCTTTTGCCTGGAGTGGTCTCTTCCTGATACCACTTTGCTAGTTCAGGCGTTTGAAGCATTTGTCGAGATAACTTCATACCTGAAAGCAAAAGTTGTTGATCTGCTTCGGCCTTCAGGTAATTAGGCTGTATCAATGGTTTGTCTTTCATGTTTCTGCTAAGGGCATGTACATATCCTCTACTTTCAGGGCGCATAGGCCATGAACCAATAGTTATGCCGGGGAAGTTATCAAGTTTATAAGCAGCATCTTCCTTGTAACTTGCCGGAGCAAAAATTACTTGTAGGTCGGGCCTGTCATATACTTTATTGGATTTGCAGAGGGCTAATACCACTCCTGGTGATTGAGCCAGGACCCCTTTGCGAAATACTAGGTAATTTGTTAATTCGGCAGCTAGCCTTAAGCCTCTAGTGCGTTCATTAATTGTCTGTACACCTCGAACGCGAGCAGCAAGTCTGACACCATAGTGATCTGAGAGATTTTCGCCGACACCTGGCAATGCACATATGGTTGAAACACCTATTTTATTTAGCAAGTCAGGATTGCCGACCCCTGATACTTGAAGTAGTTGCGGTGAAGCAATTGCGCCGGCGGAAAGCAGAACCTCTTTGCGGGCGTGTATTTCTTGTTCAACGCCTCCTAATAAGTATTTAACGCCTATGGCGGTGCGTTTATCAAAAATTATTTCTGTAACATGTCTGTTGGTTAAAATTTTTAGATTCTTCCGCTTATGTGCCGGCTCTAAAAATGCCTTTGCTGCGCTGATGCGTCGGCCGGAGAAAATTGTGCGTTGAAAGTAGTTTACGCCCTCTTGTATGGCTCCGTTGTAGTCCTGACTTAAAGGAATTCCAAGATTAACTACCCCTTTAATAAATGCATCACTAACCTGATCGGGCTCAGTAACGTCTGTAACTAATAGTTCACCATTTCGCCCACGAAATTTATCATCCCCATAGCCAATTCGCCGTTCACTTTTCTTAAAATAAGGCACAACCTCTTCAAAACTCCAACCACGATTACCTAGTTGTCCCCATGTATTAAAATCTAATTGCTGTCCTCGATTATAAATATGGCCGTTTATTGAACTAGACCCTCCTAGTGTTTTTCCACGCGGTGTAGCAATACTCCGTCCGGCAGTTCCTAAGCCGGGTTCTGTTTTATAGAGCCAGTTTAAATTTGGGTTTACTAGCGTTTTTATAAACCCGGCCGGAATATGTATGAAAGGGTTGCGATCGCGTGGCCCTGCTTCTAAAAGGCAAACAGTGGCGCCACTGGCGGATAATCTATTTGCTAAAACACACCCGGCTGATCCTGCTCCTATAATAACATAATCAAAAGTTTCTATCATTATGATTAATCTCTTGGGTTTGCTATTTAAGAAGTATTTTTAATCAGTATAATTATATATTTTACTTATTCCACCAGCAATCACACATAAACGAAATGTAATCAGTTTTCTTAAGTTTTTTGGACTTAGAAAATTTACCCATAACGGGTGAATCTTCAATATCTATTTGGAGGCTATCAGTAAAACGATTCCAAAAATTGAACATACAAGAAACCATAGTAATTTCGATTATTTGCTCATGAGTATAATGTTTTTTTAGCTCGGGCATCGCTTGCGGATTTTCACCACGGTAGGTCTTCTCAGTTAATATTTCTGCCCATTTAATTGCTGCTTTCTCAGCTGCTGTAAATTTATTTGAATTTATGAAGTCGCCCTCGATGGCAGAAATTAACTCTTCTTC
Organism: Rhodospirillaceae bacterium; assembly: GCA_002713365.1. Lineage (GTDB taxonomy): Bacteria > Pseudomonadota > Alphaproteobacteria > UBA6615 > UBA6615 > UBA6615. The sequence goes on along the minus strand of PASR01000016.1, from coordinate 551 downwards.
GAAACCTAACCCTCGACCGAGCGTTACATTATGAGAAATTCAGTATTTACACCCGTTTAACATTGAGGTCTTTAATATCACTAGTGTTTTAGTACGAACATCTAGGGCCTCGGTGATTTCTTGACGAAGAGCTGCCATGGCGAAGCCATATATTGACTGTGCTAGTTTAGGTGAATGGGCTGCAACGCGAAGTGCGTTAGCAACTCTACCAAACATTTTTATTGAATGTTTAAATACGACTTGAGCTTCAGGTCCTGCCTCTTCATCAGATATCATAGGTAACAGTGCCATTTATATTCCTTTCTTATTATAGTTATTGCGATGATATATGAAATTATTTCGATATAGATACGAGATGGTATTTATAAAATAATTATAGGATACAATGATGCCAAGCGTTACTGCAAACGAATGTTTACCAATATTTACTTTTCTGTAATATGTTTTCTATGAAACGCCAATTGCATTTAAATTTATTTATACAATCACGAGGTCACCATGAAGCTGCGTGGAATCACCCCGGTGCATCATCAAAGTTACTTACAGATATC
>PASR01000015.1 GCA_002713365.1 Rhodospirillaceae bacterium | reverse complement strand
GAGTGTGACACCCAAGTTGCTGTGGGCTTCGGCATAGTCAGGTTTCAACGCTATCGCTTGTGTATAGCTTGCCTCAGCTTCATCTAATCTTCCTAGTTCTTTGAGTGTAACACCCAAGTTGCTGTGGGCTTCGGTATAGTCAGGTTTTAACGCTATAGCTTGGCTATGGCGAGCTACAGATTCGTCTAATTTTCCTAGTTCTTGGAGTGTGACACCCAAGTTGCTGTGGGCTTCGGCATAGTCAGGTTTCAACGCTATCGCTTGTGTATAGCTTGCCTCAGCTTCAACTAATCTTCCTAATTCTTGGAGGGTAACAGCCAAGTTGTTGTGGGCTTCAGCAAAGTTAGAGTTCAACACTATTGCTTGTGTATAGCTAACTTCAGCCTCGTCTAATCTACCTAGTACTTTGAGCGTATTACCCAAATTGTTGTGGGCTTCGGCATCTTGAGGAGATAAAGTAACTGCTGTCTGGTTAGCATCTACAGCTTCAGACATTCTGCCTGCTTGCCCTAATACTGCTCCTAGTAATTTCCAGGAAAATTGATGCTGAGGGAACTCTTGGGTGATGGATACTGCAAGCTTTTCGGCTGCACCTAATCGTCCGTTTTGATAGTGCTCTAACAAAGCATTGAGCTGTACCTGAGACGGGCCCGCACTTTTTATATTTTCCGGTTTGTTTTTGGAAGCTAGCTGCGTCTCAAAGACATTTAATTTTTCTCGAGCCACCCCCTGCTCTTTTGCTTGTTCAATAAATTGCCTTGCTACTTCGTTCTGCTTTTCTTTCATAAGTGCGTCAATGTAACTGAACCAAAACTGTTCTATCTTTGGATTGGCTTCAAGAGCAGTTTTAAACAATGGTAATGCCTCATCGGCTTTATTAACTGACACCGCTAATACCCCTAGATTATGGTTGGCGTCTGGATGCAAAGGCTGAGACTGCAAGATAACCCTATAAAGGCGTTCGGCATCCTGTAGCTTGCCTTCTTTATGTGCAGCAACACCCTGCTGCAGTGCTTGCTCAATAGTTAGTTCCATTAAATACTCTCAATTACCACGTAATAAAAAGCCATTCCCACCCAATAATATACACCCTATAACCATCTGAATTTATAAGCTTTTTTATACTTTGTAACTACCTTGTATCTCATTATTTATATAGTAATCCATTCCATCAGCTAGAAAACAGAGTCAATTCGTTGATAGAACAGAAAATAAACACATACTTCTATATCTACAAGTTAGCGGGTATAGCTATACCTATCATTTTGGGGTTAGCTAAATTAAGAACAATCTTNGTTATGACATATTCATCTAATATCAAGATTAAATATTATTAATTAAAAAATTAGATTAAAATGTATTTAAAATTTATATGGAGATTTCATATGCGGTTAATATCTAAAATAAAAATTATTTCACTTTTGGGCATACCTTTTATCCTGTTGTTTAGTATTAATAGTGAGGCAGATAGCAAAAGAAACACTCACAAAATAGCTAAATCATTATTTATTATGCAGAAAGTATTCGATGCTAATAACGACGGTAATATAAGTAAAACTGAAATGACTTCTAAAGCGAAAAATACCATGCATAACTACGACGAAAATAAAGATAATGCCCTATCTCTTGAAGAGTATAAAAAGCTATGGATTAAAAAAATGAATAGAAGGATGGTTCGTAATTTTCAGCGATTAGACCAAGATGGTAATGCAATGGTTTCGTTAGAAGAGATCAATAATGGTATGGATAGAATAATGTGGAAAATGGATAGAAATAACGACAATGTTATATCGAAAGATGACTTACGATATAAAAAGGTGCGAGGTCGTATAAATAAGTTTTCTAACAGACCTGGCTAGATAGTTATTTTTTATTAATTATCAGAAGAAATACTTAATCTCTTATAAATCATTCCGGAACTAGCTCCCAAGATAATCCAGAAGACTAATGAGGTGAATAAAGTCCATACTACATAATGAGTAGCTATTTCTAAGGGGACCAAACCTGGTTTAAGATCAGATATATTAGGGGCCCCTATTAAGTGCGGAAGGATAATAACAAATATACAAATCAGCCTAACATATGTGTTTTTTATAAAAAATCCAAAACCCATACCTACTGAGGTAGCAAACACAGTACATACCCACCATATCTGACGGCCTTCAACTGGAGTAGAGACTGATCCAGGAACTTCTGGAGGGAGTCCTAAAGCTGGAAATAAAATAAATACAAAATAGCCAAATATACCCCAATAAATTCCTTCTTTAGGGTTTATTTTTCTCTTTGATATTACAAACCCCGCTACAATCAAAAAAGCAAAACCTATTGATACAACGATGTTTGTAAGTAGAGTGAGAGAATATCGCTTTATTTCTTCTCTTAAATAATCACCTTTATCTTTAGTAGCTAACTTTGTTGAATTATGGTCAATACTACTTCCTACTTCATATCGTTCAGCTTCATAAATAATAGGTGTAACCGTGACACTTTGTATGAGGCTATATATTACTGCAGTTATAAAGCCGGCTAAAAGGCCAGTTTGTATCATTCTAATTAGCATTTAATATAATAACTAATGACAGGGGAAGACCAAACTATGTCTCGTGTCGTGAGTCCCGTCATGGAGGTATTCAGCATTTGTCATTCCTGCAAACCAAACCAATGAGAGGCCAAATATAACAATTGCAGTTACGCTCATGGCTTTTGTCATGCGTGATGTATGATCTTTTTGTAATTCACTAGGAACAATAACAGATTGAATGTTATCACCCATATTACACTCCTCATGTATATTATTGTTAGCCTTTATATTTAGATATAAGAGCTTATTAATAACTTAATTAAAAGTAAAAAATAAATTAAGAAACCTCACGAGCACCAGAAGCAAAATTAACTTTAATAGTTATTGATCCTTCATTAATTAGCCATGGTCGAACTTTAAAAGATCTTGCGCCAGAAGAATGCATGGGATCTTTTTCTGCAATATTACGTGCATCCTCTAGGCTCTTAGCTCTAATTATAATCAAGCCCTCACCTTCCCATGTTTCCTCGTCATCTGCCCAATGCGGACCTGCAGCTATATATACCCCCTCTTCTTCCATCTTGTGTTGATGTTCTAGATGAGGNCCTATATTTTCCATAACAGGTCCTAATCCATTAGTAGGAAAGGTGTGTATAGCATAGACTTGCCATTTAAGCATGTCCCCGCTTGCTTCTAATATTTGACTCCTTGTTGGCGCGCCATCGACCATAAAACTTCTCCTTACCTAAATAAAATATAATCTAAATAATAAATAGAACTATTTAGGCCATTTTCCACGGAATGCAAAGCGCTATTCGTTAGCTATTGTAAACAAAGGCGACATTTCTTTGACTGGCGCCGGTGTCATATATTTTNTATCCCTTGAAATAACTAAAGGTTGAATTCTACCAAGAAATTCATTCCAACGAGGATTCATCAACACGGCGTTAGTGCGTCGCTCTTTATCTGGCATATCATCAAAATACCTGATGTGATACACCTTATGTAAACTTCCAACAAGCGTATAGAACGTTCCAATCTGATTAGTTTCTAAAGGTGTTAGACATTGCAATGCATACTCTTCGTAGGCTTNCCAGTATTTATCTAAAGTACCTGGTAATAAGGATATCGTTTGCTGCTCAATTAGTAAGCTGGGAAATAAATTTAAATCTGCTAGAGGTTTATCTCCCCTCTGCCAATAATTATCCTTANTAAAAAGTGAATATATAGACTTAATAGGAGCCGNTAATAAAAATGTATTCTCTTGTGATTGAATTAATGGTCTGACCATATGAAAATATTTTAGTAATTCATCTTTTGAATATATCGAATCATATCGATATCGCCACTCTTCTAGGTCATTGAATGAGTAAAGATGGATAATTTGTTCAACCGGACCACTTATGGTTGTAAAATAGCCAATTAAACTTTCTTGCATTAATGGCGCCATTACTCCATCAAATCCTCTATCAATTTGAGCCTGATAAAACTTATTAAGGTTTCCTACTTTCATAGTATAAGCTCTATATTCAATAATCATTTTATTTTCCCTTTTTATTCTTAAGGACTTGACCTAATCTTTATCTAAAAGCACCTTAATTCAATGGTTCATATTGATATATATTCTGATCCTGTTTGCCCTTGGTGTTACATTGGCAAACGTCGCCTTGAGCGAACTTTATCTGCGCGTGATGACCTTAAATTTAATATTAAATGGCATCCTTTTTTACTAAACCCAGACATGCCGTCAAGCGGAATGGATCAAACGAGTTATCTAATACATAAATTTGGTGGCTTGGAACGTGCTATAAAATTCCAAGATATTATATCTGAAACTGGTCAGGGCGAACGGCTAGCACTCAACTTTGACCTCATACAAAACACACCAAATACTATCAATGCACACAGGCTAATACGTTTGGCTGATAATTATGGACTACAAAATGAGATTGTTGAAGCTCTTTTCTCGGCATATTTCAAGGATGGAGAGGACATTGGAAATCAAGGTGTACTAATAAGGATAGGTCATAGAATAGGACTAGATTCAAAAATTTCCAGAAGTTATTTATCCAGCAATAAAAATATATCCTATGTGTCTTCACAAGACTTGAGAGCACGTAGAATGAATATTAGCGCAGTACCATATTTTATCATAAATAAAAAATACGCTATATCGGGAGCTCAAGAACCTGAAGCTTTCTATCCTTTATTAGATTTAGCGCTGATGAGTAATGATATTGCCGCTGAAAGTCATAAAATTATATTATAACCTATGAACTCACAGACGCTAATTTAGATAACTCAATCATCATTTGACGCGCTCCACTTAAACGTTGTTTTTCATCTTTCCATTCACGGTTATAAACGAGTTTTTGATCTGGCCTCACCCTAACTTTTCCTTGCTGACTATTTATATAATTAATTAACAATTCTGGGTTATTAAAAGAATTTCCACGAAAGCTAATTACTGCTCCTTTAGGGCCTACATCAAGTTTCTCTACACCTGCATTACGACAAAGTTTTTTTAATTTTACTAATTGTAGTAAATTATCCATCTCTACTGGAAGTGGTCCAAAACGATCAATTGATTCTGCTGCAAAACTATCAATATCAGTTGGCTCAACTAATGTAGCAATTCGCTTATACAGGCTAAGACGAAGTCCTAAATCTGATATATAATTTTCAGGTATTAATATCGGAGTGCCTAGCGTAATAACAGGTGTCCAATCCTCTGGCTGGCTACAAATTGATTTATCTCTTTCCGCGGCAACAGCTTCCTCTAACATCTGTTGATAGAGCTCTACTCCGACTTCACGGATATGGCCTGTTTGTTCTTCTCCTAATAGATTACCTGCCCCTCTTATATCTAGATCATGACTTGCTAAACTAAATCCGGCTCCTAGAGTATCAAGAGTTTGCATAACATCTAGACGTTTCCTTGCAGATTCAGTCAACGTTTGATCCGGTGGCAGTGTTAAGTAAGCATAAGCACGCACTTTTGCTCTACCAACGCGTCCGCGTAATTGATAGAGCTGAGAAAGACCAAACATATCTGCTCTATGAATAATGATGGTATTTGCGGAAGGCAAATCAAGACCGGATTCAATTATATTAGTACATAGCAAAACTTCATATTGCCCTTCATAAAATGAAGTCATCACATCCTCTAAAACTTTTGAGGCCATCTGTCCATGCGCTACAATTATTTTTATTTCTGGTACTAATTTCTCTAATTTTTCAAAAACAATTGGAATATCGTCAATACGTGGACAAACATAGAATGTTTGTCCACCACGAAAATGTTCACGTAAAATCGCTTCTCTTATGCTTACCGAATCATAAGGAAGTACAAATGTTCTTACTGAGAGTCTATCAACTGGAGGAGTTGCAATTAAACTTAATTCTCTGACTCCAGTTAGCGCTAGCTGCAAAGTACGCGGTATTGGTGTAGCTGATAAAGTAAGTACATGCACATTTGTTCGTAATTTTTTGAGTTGTTCTTTTTGTGAAACTCCAAAATGCTGCTCTTCATCAATTATTAACAAAGCTAAATTTTTAAATTCTATATTTTTTCCCAAAAGAGTATGCGTACCAATTACAATATCTATTGTTCCATCAGATAAACCTATACGTATATCTTTGGATTCTTCTTTGCTTACAAGTCGAGAGAGTTGTCGTATATTTATAGGAAAACCTTCAAACCTTTGTACAAATGTTTTAAAATGTTGTCTGGCTAATAAGGTGGTAGGAACAACTACAGCAACTTGAAAGCCATTAAGGGATGCTATAAAAGCGGCCCTCAAGGCGACTTCAGTTTTACCGAATCCGACATCACCACATATTAATCTATCCATTGGACGACCACTAGATAGAGAAAGATTTGTNTCATTTATAGCCCGAGCTTGGTCTTCAGTTTCAGTAAAGGCAAAACGCGAACAGAATTCTTTATAATNTTGAGGAGTATTTAATTTGGTACCACTTCTGAGTTCACGTTCTGCGGCTATACGTAATAACTCAGTAGCTATTTCTTTTATTTTTCCTTTAATTTTAGCTCTTCTAGCCTGCCAACCTGCCCCACCTAGTCTATCAACCTGAGCAACTGCTTCTTGCGATCCATAACGAGATAGTAATTCTAAATTTTCAACTGGTAAAAATAGTTTGTCATCATTTGCATACAATAACCTTAAGCAATCATGAGGAGCTCCACCAATCTTTAGGGTTTCTAATCCTCCAAAACGACCAATCCCATGATCAACATGAACAACATAGTCTCCTTTTGTTAAACTACCTATTTCCTTAATAAAGTTCTCTGCTCGTCTTGTTCTACGTGCTTTTCTAACAAGCCTATCACCAAGAATATCTTTTTCACTATAAATAGTAAGTGGNTTTATAGAAAAGCCTGTATCTAATCCCAGAACAAATATTGGTATATGTTTTATATTTGCATCACAAGCCTCTAACCATGTATCAACACATATAGCTCCGCTAATCCCATGATCGTTCAATAGCTGAACCAGTCTATCCCTAGATCCTTTACTATATGCTGAAATTAATACCCGAATTCCTTTCTCTATGTCCTTTTGAACACGTTTAGAAAAAGCATCTAGTAGATTAATATCTTGTCTTTTGCGTGCTTCAGAAAAGTTATCGACACTTCTCCCTTCTACAGAGTATGTTTTATGAATATTATTGGGAGTTTGAAACGCACTTAAAGTAATAACTTCTCTTTTCGATAAGTTAGATTTCCAGCTATCACTAGAGATATATAAAAAGTCAGGAGGTAAAGGGTTGTATATAATATCATCATCTGATGATTGAATGCTTTTTTTAGATGATATATGCAGTAAACGAGCTTCGTAATAATCTTTTATTAATTCTTGTCTTGAGATAAGAGCCTCTTCTGCTTGCAATCCAAGAATTATATTGCCACTGACATAATCAAATATTGTCGACATGGATTCGTAAAACAAAGGTGCCCAATGTTCCATTCCTGGATGTCTATTTTTAGTGCTAATGGCTTCAAAAAGATGATCATTATTTTTAACTGGGCCAAATACTTCTCTATACTTGTTCCGGAACATTTCCCATGAATCGTCTGATATAATAATTTCATTTGCGGGTGTGAGGTTAAAAGATTTTAGTTCACTAATACTTCTCTGAGTTAAGGCATCAAAAGATCGTATATATTCAATAGTATCACCAAAAAGATCTAATCTTAATGGGTTTTCGATTCCTGCTGGATAAATATCTATTATACCACCTCGAACCGCATATTCACCAGGTTCTCGTACTGTTTCAGTTCTTAAATACCCATTACTAACCAAGTACGAGTTCAAATATTCAATATCTATAGTGTCACCAATATTTGCTGNAAAATGGTTTTTANTAATGACCTCTTTATTAGGCATTTTTTGTAGTACTGCAGCTGCCGTGGTAACAACAACAGTAGGGCCTATTAAACCTGAATTAACTAAGCAGCTTAAAGTTGCTAGACGCTGGGCCATTATGTCGTGACGTGGAGGAACGCGGTCATAAGGTAAGCAATCCCATGCTGAAAGCGTCAAGACAGTTATTTCTGCTCCAAAAAATGATATAGCATCCGCAGTTGATATCATATCTGCATCGTCACCAGTGATCACTAGTACTGGCTGTGGAGATTTTATATGTTCCTGTTTTACAAGCTCTGCTAATAAAAGTGCATCGCAGCCTTTTGGAACTCCACTGTATGTTAAATACTTTTCAAAACTAGTATTACTATTTATTAACAATTAGATATAGCCTTTACTTAAATCTTTTTAATAGATCCATAATTTCAGTATTCCACTCACTAGGAACTGGTTTACGACCACTAATCCACATAAATAGATCTGGATCGCTATTTTCAATCAGCTGCTCATATTGATCTAATAATGTTGGTGATAGGGTGTTAAGGTGTTTTTCACAAAACTGACCTAAAAATACGTCCGTTTCTTTAGTTCCAGTATAATTGCTGCGATATCTCAGGCGCTTTATCCTTAATTCATGCTTATCAAGAACAGATGTTTTCATAATTAATACTTTCGCTTAACTTAAACGTTAACAATGTACCTAGTACAATAGATAAATGTATTCTAGGATATAAACTGGTTATTCAAAGATGTCAGCAATTAAGCATAGATAATACGGGTCATTATAATTGTCCGTTCGAACACGCCCTGAAGCACTATTTCAATTATTTACTCCGACAACTTCTATAAAAGGAGTTGGTCCTAGGATAAGTGATTTTATTAGTAAATTAGCTGGACCAAATATAATAGATCTACTATGGCATTTACCAACAGGAATTATTGATAGAAGATATTCTCCTGATTTGACTGAAGCAAAAGCTGCCAGAGTAGTTTCACTAACACTTCGTATAGACAAGCATATACCCCCTCCCGTTAAAAATAAAAGAATCCCATATAGAGTTAATTGTTCTAATTCCTCAGGTAACGTTACGATCGTTTACTTTCATTCTAAAGAGGATTATTTACGAAAGAGTCTACCTATTGGCGAGACAAGAATAATTAGTGGACGCCTGGAGTTGTTTGATGGTTCTTTTCAGATAACTCATCCAGATATTATTTCTCCAATCTCCGATCGAGATAAAGTATTAAAAATACATCCAACTTATTCTCTAACTGAGGGGATATCACAAAATACTATACGCAAAGTCATTAATGAGTCTCTGCATAGGTTACCTAATTTACCAGAGTGGCTTGATTCAAATTTATTAGATAAATGTGGTTGGCCAAGTTGGAGTGAAGCAATATTAAATGTTCACAATCCGGCTACATATGTCGAACTAGATGCTAACAGTGCCGCAAGACAACGACTTGCATATGATGAATTACTTGCGAGTCAGTTAGCAATATACCTTATGAGGGATAGGGAACGTAAACGTCTAGGAAGAAAAACTTTAGGAAATGGTAATCTTCGTAGAAAGTTAATCCAAATACTCACTTACAAGTTAACTGCATGCCAGCAATCCGCTATAGAGCAGATTATAGATGACATGTCATCTGAAACACGAATGTTACGCCTTTTGCAAGGTGATGTTGGAAGTGGTAAGACCATCGTCTCACTTTTTGCGATGCTTAATGCGGTTGAGACTAAGCAACAAGCTGTTTTAATGGCACCCACAGAAATACTTGCACAGCAACATTACGAAACGCTTGTACCATTAGTTGAGAAAATGGGTGTATCAATAATACTTCTTACAGGTCGTAACAATAGTACAAAAAGAAAATTAATTCTTGAAGATATATCTTCTGGTAAAACCAGTATTATAATTGGAACACATGCGTTATTCCAAAATGATGTTATTTTTAAGAACCTAGCTATTGCAGTCGTTGATGAACAACATCGTTTTGGAGTCCAGCAAAGATTATTATTAGCAGAGAAGGGGAAATCTGTTGATGTTCTTTTAATGACAGCAACGCCAATACCAAGAACTCTCATGTTAGCATATTACGGAGATCTTGATGAATCACAATTAAGAGAAAAGCCTGCTGGAAGGATTCCAATCGACACTAGAGCTATACCCTTGTCACGTATTGATGAAGTAATAACTGCTATTTCNAGAAAAACTAAAGATGGTGCAAAAATATTCTGGGTATGTCCTCTTATAAATGAGTCAGATGTACTGGATATAGGGGCCGCTACAGATCGATATAACTCTCTGAAAAAAATATTNGGGGATNGAGTTGGGCTTGTTCATGGACAACTNAAAGCCCAAGAAAAATCAAAAGTTATGGAAAGATTTAGTCAAGGTTTAAANAAAGAGAAAGACAACAGCAGTATTGATATACTAGTCGCAACAACAGTTATAGAGGTAGGTGTTGATATTCCAGACGCAACCGTGATGGTTATTGAGCATGCTGAAAGATTTGGTTTGGCACAGCTTCATCAACTAAGAGGGCGCATTGGTCGAAATGATAAACACAGCACTTGCCTTCTTATGTATAGCGACAATCTAGGAAAAGTTGCTGAATCTCGTATATCTATCTTAAGAAAAACAGATGATGGGTTTAGAATTGCGGAGGAGGATTTAGCATTACGAGGTGGCGGCGATGTCTTAGGCATACAACAATCTGGCCTGCCCATTTTTCGGCTAGCAAGTATGGAATATCATAGTGATATGATTTCTATGGCACGTGACGATGTAAAACTTATAATAGAAAAAGATAAGGATTTAAGTACAGAAAGAGGTTTTGCACTCCGAACTCTATTGCATTTATTTGAACGTGATTTGGCAGTAAAACTGCTACGAGCAGGTTAAATATTTATAATTTAACTATTATTTTCTGCTCCACCATCAATAATCGTGTGTTTGTCGCCTTTAGCTTTATACACTTTTACTCGCGCTATTTCTTCAGGAGATCTTTTATCCTTAGGTGTTACTATACCTCCTGAGATTATCATTTTAATCCCCTCCTCCACTGTCATTGATAATTCAACCAGTTCGCTGCGGGGTAAAAATAATAAATAACCAGAAGTAGGGTTTGGCGTAGTCGGCAAAAATACATTTACTACCTCATCGGCTGTAATATTTTGCACTTCACCAGTTGTTTTTCCTGTTACAAAACCCATAGCCCAAGCTCCACGCCTAGGATATTCAAATAAGACCACTTGTCGAAAAGCATCGGATTGATTGGCTAATACAGTTTCAACTATCTGTTTAGTTGCTCCATATATACTTCTTACAATTGGCATTCTACTTAATAGATGTTCTCCTCCACGTACGATCCAGCGTCCGAGTAAAACCCGAGTTANTGCGCCTACTAGGATNATAAATATTATTAAAACTAATACCCCTAATCCTGGAATAGCGAAATGAACATAAGTATTAGGACTGTAGGCGTATGGAATTAGAGGTGTTACACGAGCGTCTATAAAGCTTAAGACTAACCAACTAAGCCAAAAAGTAATTCCTACAGGAGCAACAACTAATAAGCCGGCAAAAAAATAACCACGCATTCTTGCTAAAGCACCTATTTTTAGCTTTATTTCTGTATTCGCCATATTTATTTACCCATTTAGTAATAGAAAATGTTATGGGGAGTAACTGACTTATAGCAGATTACTATTGCAGTATACATAGATGCTCCATAAATTTAGCCAGCAAAAAATGTAGTCACTAGGGATCCTATAAAGACTGAATCAATTAATAAATGCGTGTATTGGTGCGGCTGAGAAGTAGGTCTTTGCTACTTAGATGCACCATTACCAATAGGAATACACTGATACAATCAGTTTACTTGTACGTTACTCACTGTCAATGCACGTAAATGTTTCTCAGTTTGTTTCACAGTATATGCTTATCGTTATCAGTACAGAGCAAGTGTGGCACTCTAGGTGTTATTCTAANNATCTATAANTAGATACTTAGATGCATTTATAGATTCTAATTAATACACACTTAAATAATCACTTAAGTGCCTTTAATAATATCAATACACTTACCTAGTCACGGGCGTAACCAGTGGGGTGTGCAACAGATGGGGGTTATTCACGGTATACACCTAGGATTAAAACCAAGCGACCTATCGTAATAGGCGTCTCTTTTCTTACGCTTCCAGATTTTAACACCCGGGACATCTTGATTGAAAAACGAGACGTCCGCATCACTGTATTTCTCAGACAGATAATCAATGAAAGGTGCCTGTTGGTGAATATGATACCTAGCGTCTTTTTTGTTTAGACTGCTATTTCCAACATAAATGTCACGNCCCTCAAAAATTAGCCGATATGTTTTCGTATTAAATCTGTGCATCCACTGGGCGTGATATGCTTTTATATCACTCGCGCCAAGGCGCATTTGCTCTATTGCTTTTGAAACACGTTGTTTAAAATCATCATCCAGTGGGTAATCCCATTCCTCAGCTAATGCAACAAAACCTAAAATATTATTTAACCCCAGTGTATGATACCAATAACCTCTTACTCCTCTGAAGCTATTGTTCACGATTAATCCGTTCTCAAGCAGTCTGTTACTTATATAATTATAAGTCTCTTCAAAAGTCGTATGGGCTAAATTTTTGTCTTTAGTATAAGCCGCATAGACCAACACACTAAAAGAGCCATACCCCATTTGATAAAAACCAACTTGGCTAATTTTTCTCCATTTCTTACCATGGTTGTCTTGCCATGGTTGAGAAAATTTTTTATACAATTTTTCCAGGTAATTCCCAATTACTTGTGAAGAAGTATCATCCATAAAAGGCTGGACTTTAAGGGCTGCAATCGTTATTTGCCCAGCAAACCTACTCGCCTCTTGAGCAGTATGCCAATGACAAACAGCCTTGGTATCACCTTTGCCTTTATAACAACGATTGAAATTACCTTTTTTCTTCATTTCTTTAATTTCAGAAATTGAAGTGCTATCCAACATCAAATTGTTTTCAGCATAAGCTACTAATAATTTGATAGTTAATTTAGCCTGAACATCAAGTCTCTCTGTAATAATGGCATTATCTAAAGTGGCATTTAAAAAATTCATCCGGTTTGTAAGTTGTTCCATATATACATCAAGACTGTTACTTCGTTTATCATGGTCACCTTTCCAGTTGTAAAATTTGAGCTTATCCATCCACTGGAAGTTCTCTTCCAGAGTGAGGTCCAGAAATAGAGTTGTGCCCACTTCACCAAAGCTGAGGTGCTCATGTCTTCCCTCCATCAAACAACTTTTATTAATTGAATCAGCAAAAAAGTATTTGGGAATAAAAATTCTTTCAGCGACCTCGTTCCGCTTGCTATTTGAATTATTCCACTTGGCTGCACTAACGGCCTGTGAACTCAAAGCAATTGACATGATGAATATTAATGCAAATCTCATCATAACGGACTCCTGTTATTGTTTAGTTAATGAATAACCCTCATCCGCCAGGCATGACTGAAAAGTAAAAATTATTGGGTCCATCAAATATGATATAGAGAATGGTGCGGCTGAGAGGACTTGAACCTCCACGGGGTTTCCCCCACTAGCACCTGAAGCTAGCGCGTCTACCAATTCCGCCACAGCCGCATAACAGTTGATGGCCTGATACGCTACTAATATAGCAAGTACAATAACAAAATACATGACCGCAGACTGATAATATCATAATTGGTGCGGCAGAGAGGACTTGAACCTCCACGGGGTTTCCCCCACAACGCCCTCAACGTTGCGCGTCTACCAGTTCCGCCACTGCCGCACATTAAAGAACGGCGGATATTTAACTTATGGTAGCGCTCGAAGCAACTACCATAATCATTACTTCTTGTTTTTTATAGATTCTTTTCTTGCTCATGACCTCAAGGTAAAGGTATTATAATACTATTACATAGTACTTATAGGAAATTATATTCGACAGGTGCTGGATGGGATATAGATCAATATTAGTTCCACTCGAAGAAAGTAATTCTTTAGACTCAGTTCTAACCTTAACATTAATGATAGCTAGACAATTTCAAAGTCATATCGAGGGATTTTGTATTCGTCCATCATTAGCTGGAGCAATAGCAGTCGGATTTGAGGGAGGAGTTGCAGCTCTAGCAGGGACTGAGGAGCAATTTGAAATAGAACAAGGTACACGTTCTGAAAGATTAAAAGAACAGTTTGATAAATTCATAAAAGAAAACAATCTAAAAAATTCCCAGCCAAACGAAAATAACGAGTTAACAGTTAGTTGGAATGAAAATGAGGCGTCTGGAATAGGACTATTTGGACAAAGAGGACGTGTTTTTGATCTAATAGTTGTAGGTAGGCCTACCCCTGGAGCTCTCACACCCGCAATGAACACACTAGAAACCGTATTATTTGAATCCGGTAGACCTGTACTTATAGCACCTCCCACTATTTCACAAAAAATAATAGACCATATTGCAATTGCATGGAATGGCAGCACAGAAACAGCGCGTACAATTGCTTTTGCTATGCCGTTAATTAAAAATGCCAAACATATAAGTATATTAAATATTGAAGGAGCAATGGTGCCGGGCCCAACAGCTGTAGAGGTGGCCAATAGCCTAACACGCCAAGATATAACTGTTGATATAATAAATAGAGAAGGTAAACGTTCTCCATCTGATGCAGGTGCCTTAATGCTTAATGAAACGGAAAATATTGGAGCCAATCTTTTAATAAAAGGTGGTTATACTCAAAGCAGGTTGCGTCAGATGATTTTTGGTGGTGCTACAAATCACATTCTTAATGAGGCCAAGATGCCAGTGTTGATGGCTCATTAATATTTAAGTGATTCTTTCTTATTCACTAATTATATTATCGACTGGTTTTCTTTTATATTTAGGAATTTAACAAATAACGCATTTTAGCCACAGCTGCGCTTGGTGAATTTAAAACTGGTATATTAGTTACTTCTTTAAGAATAGGTGCAGACCTAGATAAGGTGAATTGAGCTAAAACTATAACGTCGCAATCAGAAATAATACTTACTTGCTTGGCTACCAGATTATCATGTTTTTCAGGATTACCTTCCGCTAATGCATCAAATGCGCCATCTACAACGTATGAAGAAAACTCTACTGGTGTTTTCTGGTTAGCAGCTATACTTTGAATTTCAGTTGCTATCGTGGGAATGGTAGCAGCGACTGTAGCGACAATAGCTATTTTAGAACCATACTCTAACGCTTTCTCGATCATAGCATCGTTCGGTTTAAGTAAAGGTAAATCATACTTTTCTATACATGCGTCTATACATTCACCAAAAGCAGAACATGAGTATAGTATTCCTTCTGCACCTCGACTAACAGCGTATTCCGTAAGAGTGTCAAAAGCTTTATGCATTTCGGAAACAACTCCTCCTGTCTCCCTAACCCACTCGAATAATCCATCTTCTAGAATATTACTTATTTTTGCTTCAGGCCAATCTTCGTTAAATGCTCTTACAGCTGCAGACATAGCTTCTTTATGAACATGAAAAAGAAATATATTTGGAGATACACTCATAAAATTATCCATATTTTATTATTAACTGACATTTGAATATATAACATTCTAATTTAACATTTTAATTAAAAAATCTGTTATTCTAGATAGATGAAACCGTTTTATAAAATAAATACTATCATTGAAAAATTCTACTTTATTCATTTTGTTAATGAGTGTCTAATATGACAAAAATTGCACTTATGGAATAAGTAATTAAATTAATTTAAACGATAACTTTAAGTGGTTCGAATTAGATATTTATAATAAAATACATAAATAGTAATAGGTCTTTGGACAAATCGGTATAAGGATCAATAAATACTGGCACGTAATTTACTTAGGTTTGAGGAGAAAATAATGGCTAAAGCAAATAAATACATGGATGAGCAATCTAAGACGGATATCCGAGACGGAATGAGAATTGACTGGGATGTACCAATTCCAATGGATGACGGCATAATTCTAAGATGTGATGTATTCAGACCTATAAGTGACGGCAAATACCCAGTGATTATGACCATGGGTCCTTATGGAAAGTACCTCCACTTTGAAGATCTCTATGAAGAACAATACACAACAATGATGGAAGACCATCCAGATGTACCAGCTGGTTCAACGAATAAGTATCAGAATTGGGAAGTTGTGGATCCCGAAAAATGGGTTCCAGATGGCTATGTAGTAATCCGAATTGATTCTAGAGGAGCTGGAAGATCTCCTGGTGTGATTGATATTTGGTCATTAAGAGAAGCAGAAGACCTGGCTATAGCCGTTGATTGGGCAGGCGTACAAAATTGGTCGAATGGAAAGGTTGGTCTTAATGGAATTTCATATTACGCTGAAAACCAGTGGCAAACTGCGGCATTACAGCCAAAACATTTAGCAGCAATCTGCCCCTGGGAAGGTGCAGCTGATTTCTACAGAGATATGGCACATCATGGCGGTATATTCTGTAATGGTTTTTCTTACGATTGGCCATTACATCAGGTATATTCAGTTCAACATGGCAAGGGTATAAATGGCTTTAAAAGTCGTATGAATGGTGATTGGGTATCTGGACCAATAACGTTAACTGAAGAAGAACTTGGACAAAACCGTGTAGACTTTTATGAAGAAAATTTAAAAAGAAAACTAGATACCGATGAATATTGGCAATCACGTATGCCAGACTGGTCAAAAGTAAAAGTACCAATTTTTTCCACTGCAAACTGGGGTGGCCAAGGACTACATCCCCGAGGTAACTTTGAAGGTTATGTTCGAGCAGCTTCTAAAGAAAAGTGGCTTGAAGTACATGCCATCGAACATTGGACAGAATTCTACACAGACTATGGTGTAAACCTACAAAAGAAGTTTTTTGGACACTTTTTAAAAGGCGAAAACACAGGTTGGAAAAAACAACCTAAAGTGCAGATGTTAGTTCGTCACCCAGGTGAAAAATTTGTAGAACGACATGAAAAAGAATGGCCACTTAAACGCACAAGGTGGACTAAATATTTTATAGATCCAACAGATATGAGCCTATCAAGGAACTCACAGAAAAAACCTTCTAAAATTACATATGGTGGTTTCAGTGATGGGGTAACTTTTATGACGCCTCCGTTAAAAAAAGAAACGGAGATAACAGGACCAATAGCAGCAAAACTATTCGTATCTTCAGCTACCTCTGATGCTGATTTATTTTTGGTCGTCAGAGTCTTTAGCCCAGACATGAAAGAAGTTGTATTCCAAGGGGCATTGGACCCTCATACTCCAATTGCGCAAGGTTGGTTAAGATGCTCTCATAGAAAACTTGACCAAGAATTAACCCTTCCATATAGACCTTATCACACACATGATGAAGAAGAACCCCTTACTCCACGTAAAGTGTATGAGGTCGATGTTGAAGTGTGGCCGACATGTATTGCAGTTCCAAAAGACTATAGAATAGCTCTTACGATTAGAGGTAAGGACTATGTATATCCTGGAGATTCTTTCATGGAAACGCCTATAGGAAAATGGACCGGATGCGCTGTCTTTAGACACAATGATCCGCGTGATAGACCTGCCAATATTTTTGGAGGGGATGTAACTATACACACGGGCCCTGACAAAAAATCCTACGTATTATTACCAATAATTCCAGAAGATGTAAAAAAGAAGTAATATATTTCTCTAGGAGCTACTTTATCTAAATCGTAGCTCCTAGAAATTCTTTATAATTTCTTACTCTGTAATACACGCCATGCAGCTAACAAAACTCCATCATATTCAGCCCAACCGTCATGAACAGCTTCTTCATAACTTTTTGAAGCTGCCTCAGTTACGGGAGCAGATATACCGTTATTAGATGCAACTTCTATCATCAGTTTGAGGTCTTTAGCCATTCCAGCAATACTAAAAGACACACCATCAGGAATGTCACCGTTAGCTATATCAGCAATACGAGGCAGTCTACCAGGAGCTACTTTAATGGTACCTGATGTATCAGCTAATATATCTGCTGCTTGAGATATATTAATTCCTGCTTTTTCTGCTATAGCCAATGCTTCTCCTACAGATTCCCAGTAAACTACTAATGGCAGATTAACTGCTAATTTCATTGAAGCACCACTTCCAATACCACCTACATGATCTAAGCGGCGGCAAAGCTGATTTAATATAGGGCGAGCTTTGTCTATGTTTTCTAAATCTCCACCTACTAACCCAAGCAACTCTCCGCGCAAAGCAGGTTGTACACTTCCCCCTACTGGACATTCAATATAGTTACCACCATTTAAACGTATTTGACGATCAATATGCTTACTTGTCTCAGGAAGAATAGTGCTCATCTCAATAATTAATTTATCTTTTAGATCGGCAGATAATAAACCGTCATCATTTTGATAGAGAGATAATACAGCTTCATCATCAATCACCATTGATATTATTATATCGCATCCAGCCACTAATGATTGCGGACTTGTAGCAAAAGCTGCTCCTAAATTTAGTAATGGCTTAGTTTTCTCCCAAGTACGATTCCACACTGAAACATGGTGGTTCTCCCCTAAAAGCCGTTCAGCGATTGCCGAGCCCATATTTCCCGTTCCACAAATACCGATCCTCATATTTAAACTCCACTTTTATTATTATATTAAAATATGACACCCATATTGATACTTAGCTTTCTATTAATACATTAGATATCAATACTAAGAGATTAATAGCTCATGATTGGTAGTATATAAGTGCAATCTTAAACTAAAACTTTTCTAATCTATTAACATTTCAAATTTTATGTTTACGTGAACTATTCAAAATTTAATAATTATATAATAACAGAATTAAAATATCATTTTTGAATTAATAAATTATAGTTAATTAATGAAGAGAGGTTAATTAAATGAAAACTAAAAATATCTTACCTGCAGACATGGAATTACATATAGCAAGATACAATGATTTAACCCCGAACAAGTCACGCACTGCAGCTAACATTCCACCAGAAGCACGTGAAATGATGACTGCAAGAGAAACTAAAACAGTAATAGCTTATGAGGGCGCTAAAGATACTCCCTGGGGTGATGGTCCCATTGCTGGACCTAAAAGTTTTGCTGTCGTTATTGCTGAATGTGGGCCAGGTAACGGACCAGGGTTACATGTGCATCAGGATACAACTGAGACGTTTACATGTATTAAGGGGAAGTTTTGCATTGAGTGGGGTGATAAAGGTGAATACTCAACCGAGCTAAATCTTTTTGATACGATATCCGTACCCCCAGGGGTAATGAGACGTTTTCACAACATTAGTAAAGAAAGTGGATTATTGTACGTTATACTGCAAGGAGGAGAGAAAAATTTACGTGATGTTGAATTCCCTCCAAGTATGGTAGAAGAGCTTTCTAGTAAGTTTGGAGACAATGTTGTTAACGAACTTAAAGGTGTGGGTTACTCTTTTCAGGCCGGATTAGATTAGACTGACTAATACATATAAAAACTAAGTAATTAGTAAAGGAAAATTAGTGAATATATTTATTACCGGTGCACCAGGCTATATTGGCGGAACAGTAGCACATAAACTAATTAAAGCTGGGCACCAAGTTACGGGATTAGCCCGTGACATAAATAAAGCTGAATTGCTTGAAAAGCACGGAATTACCCCAGTTGTAGGGTCTCTTGATGACCTCGAATTACTTTACAACACTTCTAAAGACTCTGATGTCATAATTAACACGGCAAGTACCCACAATGCATTTGCTATTCGATCAATATTAGAGGCTATACGTAATTCGGGAAAAACATTTATTCATACAAGTGGTAGTAGTATTATTTCGGATAATGCAAATGGTGAATATAGTAGTCACATTTATAGTGAAGACATCCCCTATAACCCAGTTCCAGAAAAGGCAATATGGTATGCAATTGAAAGAAATATGATACTTTCAGCAGCTAAAGATGGAATACGATCTATTATAATTTGTCCTTGTATGATTTATGGAACTGGCCTTGGTGTACGGACACATAGTATTCAAATACCTTTAATGAGTAGAACTGCAAAAAGAATAGGAGCGTCTAAGTACGTAGGATCTGGTAAAAATATATGGTCAAATGTTCATATAGATGATTGTGCCGATGCGTACCTGTTAGCATTAGAAAATGCAAAACCAGGTTCATACTATTACCTAGAATCTGGTGAAGAATCACTAGTTAATATAGCAAATGCTATAAGCAAGTCTCTTGGACATAAAAAACCTGCAATGTCAATGAACCTAAAAGAAGCAGTTAATATTTGGGGGGCTCCAATGTCGTTAAGTCTCAGTTCAAATAGCCGTTTGAATGCAGAAAAAGCGAGACAAATGCTAGGATGGAGGCCCAAGCACCATAATATAATAGATGATATTATGATGAAACCTTAATACAAAAAAATCATATTACTAAAGGTTTTCTAATATATTAATAAATTCCTGATCATTTATTTGGCGACGAACATCTTTTATTTTACTTCTTAACTTTTCTATTACATTCTCTTCTTTACCATCGGGTATAACTAATCCCAATTCTTTTGCTTTCGCTCTAACTGCCCATGGTCCTGAATAATGACCAAGTAGGTTATGCTGAGAATTTCCAAATAATTCTGGCTTCATGCATAGATATGACCAAAACCCTTCTTCTGTGTCAGGGACACAATAATGAACTTCCACAAGATGAGAAAATGCAGTTTTACCAACAAAAGGCATTGTATCAGACATAGGCCATGGCATGGTTTCAGATACAAGTTTTGAAAGCGAAGTCATTTTGTCTAACTTTATTCCACAATCTAAACCGTAATAAAGTTGTATTACAGAGGCAACTTCAGCAAGGCACGCAATATGTGCTCTTTCTCCTAATCCATTAACACATGTGTGAATTATATCTGCCCCACCTTCGAGCCCTGCATAGAGTGCAGCAGCAGCCATTCCTATATCATTATGTGTATGAAGCGCTATTTCAGTCCCAGGTAGTCTTCGTTTCATTTCTCGAACGACATGGGTATAAACTCGATAGATAGCCATACCATTAATGTCATCTAGGCATATCATATCAGCACCTGCATCAACTAATTTACTACATACCTCTGCCAACCTATCAATAGGAATCCTGGTGCAATCTTGAATTAAACATCCAACTTTTCTATTTTTGCCTGCCTTAGCTTTTGCATATGCTGTAGATCCAATTGCCCGATCAATTGCTTCTTCAATTGAAATTCGTTTACCGGCCATAGATTCGAAAAGACACATTTGGTGTTCTGAAAAGGAAAAGGCCAACGAACAATAATCAGCTCCATGATCATAATTCATATCTATTTCAGGTTTGGCTAATTCGGGATTAAGAACCGCTGTGGGATGTACTAGAGCATCAATTAAAACATGGGGAAAACGTTTTTTAACTTCTTCCATTTCACTTGGATCATCATGATGCATTTGCACCATGGTAACGCCTGACTCTACTAGTGCATCAGCTATAGATAAAACCTGATCCCTTGTTAGAGAGACACCGGGCAATTGTCTTCCTTCTCGTAACGTTATATCGTTAAGTTGAACTTTATCTGGCAGAGTCATTTCAGAACGAATGTTATCCGCAAAACATTGTTGAGAAATACGCCACATATCAGTAGTCGCTTCTAATTTATTATTTACTGGATGCCCCGCCATTTATCGCTCCTTTATAATTTTTTACCGACTATAAAAAAACGCTGACCCATACAAACAGGCCAGCGTTTATGACTAAATATCTTTTATTTAAAATTCTACTGGGAAGATGCAGGATAATCAGGTACCTCTAGTTCAGGAACTACTTTCTCCATAAATAACTGCATTTCTTCAAGAACTTCATCTTTGGGTTGTTGAGCAAAATGCCATATTAACGTTATATACTCAAATGGCGTCTGATCAAATATTCCTTTCCAATATTTAATAGCATCATCTACTGTTCCACCAGTTAAGAAACTAGTGTTTTTCATAGAATTAAATGCAGCATCATCGTTATTCTCTGCCGGATCAACACTATGGTTAGAGAAAATAGAGTAAAAGTTTTTAAAAATATCTACATCGTATTTCTTAACTCTACGTTCAAATTCATCATAATTTTTAGCTATCCTCGTTTGCCTCACAATGTTTTGTCGTTCACCCAATTTGAAATTATGTCCAAATTTATTGGCCTCCTCTACATACATTTTTGATAATCCAACTACAGCATCTGTTGGATTAAAGTAACAAGGATGAAATCCATTTCTTGCGCAAAACTGAATAGTCTCTGGACTTTTATGTACTCCTATAAATACTGGTGGATGAGGATCTTGGTAGGGTTTTGGTACAACGCATACAGATTGTATATTATCGTTATCTCCCACTTCGCCAGGCGAACCTGCCTCATTAGCTATTTTAGTGCCAGGGTAGCCTAAAACACCGGTATCAATAGGATAAGGAGCTTGGTAATGTTTACCATTAAGAACATTTGAATCCTTGGTCCAGCAATCAATAACCATTTCAACTCGTTCTTCAAATATTTCGCGGTTTAATCTATCAATTTCTCCACCATCAGATGATGTGGCCTGCGCACCAGAAAACTGACCTAAAATATTAGTCCATCTAGATTGATACCCACGAGCAAATCCAACAAAATATTTACCACTAGATAAGTGATCTATAATTGCAGTTTCTTCTGCAACTCGAATTGGATCATTAGTGGCAATAACATAACCTAATGCGCCAACTCTCATATTCTTTATGTGATTAGCCCAATAGGCATTTAGTACTCCTGGATTTGGACCAACCTCGTACCCCTCTGAGTGTAAATGGTGCTCAATAGTTGAACAACCCCAAACACCCATCGAGTCAGCTTCTTTAATTATATCAGTCCATTCATGCACAACTCTATGATATAAATCGCGATCAGCACCGACCGGGCGCTTGGCTTTACGGTCGTCTTCTCCCTCTGTAGGCATCATTGGATAAAGTTGTACAATTACTTTTGGTGAGCCCATTAATCTTTACTCCCAACATTAACGTTTAAAAAATTAAAACCTATCAAACTCATTACTAATTTTTATAATACCTTCATATTAACTATAATTACGAATATAATTTATATATATTAATTATTCTTTATTCCTATAAGCATAGATAAAACATTAAATTTCATAATATTATAATTTACATTAAGTTACATTGATTTATTAATACTAAATATAGCTGAACTCTAGGAGATCAGAATGTCAAAGAAACTATTAGAAAAAACTATAAATAAGTCTTCTGATCGAGACATTGGTGACTTCAAATTGTTGTTTGAAGATGATAAAACATTAATTACACATTGGACAATTGAACCTGGCAAACAAACTGGTTGGCATCTTCACGACTATGATTATGTTACTATACAACAATCATATGGAACACTTTACTTAGAACACTCGGATGGCACCACTCGCGAAGTAAAATACACCCCTGGTACAACACGATCGGTTAAAGCTCCAGTTGAGCATAACGCAATAAATATTGGCGATGTAGATATCGAAGTCATAGAAATCGAGTACAAATATTAATAAATTATTAGATATATTGTACATTCTCTAATATACATCATTTTGTTGCGAGACTAATATACGACAGCTGACATAATTAAGAATTAGAATTGAGAAAATGATGCGTTTCTATGATGATTCAGAGTATCCAGTATCCAAAGAAATTGAAAATGTTCATGAATTTCAAATTAATTCTATGGGAAAATCACGTTCTTGGGGAACAGGAACGCAGAGACTAGCAATAGCTAAAGAAGCTCGAATTGCTGCATATGAAGCAGGCGTTCTGGAAAAGCCATCTGATGAAAATTTATCAGAAGACATTAAATTACCCAATGCTGTAAAAGAAATAGTAAAGCAAATTGCTATTACACCACAAAGCCTTAATAAAAATATTTATGATAAAACTCTTAATGAAGGTATTAGTGAAGGTGAATACGTAGAGATAGTAGGTATAGTGTCTCGAATAACTAGTTTAGATGTATTTGCTAGGGGCATTGGCATCCCTCTTAGAAATTTACCAAACCCAGAAAAAAAAGCCCCCACACGTACTCGTCCTAAAGAAGCTATAAAAGAATTAGCGTGGGTTCCAACAATCCCTAATGGACCAAAAGGAGGGGAATTAGGAAAAAAACTTTATGGTGAAATGCCCAAACCATACATAGTGAGAGCATTAAGTTTAGTTCCTGATGAATTAAAAGATCATATGGAGCTAGAAAAAGTTCAGTACAGTCAAATGGATAAAATTTTAGATTTCTCTTATACGCACCATAAAGGGTTAAATCGCTCTCAAGTCGAATTAGTTGCAGGCAGAATATCTGCTATAAACGAATGCTTTTTTTGAACTAGCAGTCATGCATGGTTCCTCCGTGAGAGTGGACGTATAAAAAATATAGAGTTAAATCCAATGGCTCTTATTAATACAAATATTGATTCTGGAATTGAGAATGGGCATTTATTAGTTTCATTTTCTGACGCTATCACTGGAGATAATCTAGATTATTTAAAGCAAA
Source organism: Rhodospirillaceae bacterium (assembly GCA_002713365.1). Classification (GTDB taxonomy): domain Bacteria; phylum Pseudomonadota; class Alphaproteobacteria; order UBA6615; family UBA6615; genus UBA6615. The sequence goes on along the minus strand of PASR01000015.1, from coordinate 4,723 downwards.
TTAGAATAGAATTAGTACAAAAGATGGGACAGCATGCGCTAGTAGCTGCAGCTGCAGTAGCCGGTAACTTCTCAAAAAATGATCGTATAGCTAATGCCCTAGGAATTCCAGTTGAACCTATGATGATTAAAGCAACTAAAGAAGTACGAACGGAATTAAAGCTAGATAGTTTTCGTTCTGCAATTAATACCTTCACGCATTTCTCAAATGATTAGTCAATTTATTAACTAATCATGAATACGTCGTAACGAGTTGTTTTCCCACTTAGCTGGTGCGAAGGTAATTTTATGTTTTCAATTGTATTAGCTCCCTTAGGCCATTTAAGCACCACTCTTTTTTTTGCTACATTGAGAGCAACATTCAATAAATCGACGTAATCACAGTCGTTACCTACAATTTGCCTTATCAATACCATTTCTTTCTTAACCTGTGCAGAACTTTTACGAACTGGGTGCATTGGATCAACTAAGACAACTTCTGGTTCAAGGTTTGGAAGTAGTTCAATTGAATCCCCCATTATTAGTGTCATTCGTTCAACAACTTCAGCTGTTAATCCACCAGCTCTCATTGCTCGTTCCATCCCATCATATAATAAACCATGTATTATTGGTGAACGTTCGATTAGGGTCACTCTTGCCCCTAGAGATGCTAGTAAAAAAGAGTCTTTGCCAAGTCCTGCGGTAGCGTCAACTATATTTGGAGTTCTACCTTTAGTCATACCAACAGCTCTTGGAAGGTATTGACTACGTCCACCTCCATACATCAGTCGGTGCTTAATTGACCCCTTAGTAAAGTCACATATTAAATTATTATTTTTATCTATATTAGATTTTTTTGACATAGTTTAATTAAAAAAATTATCGTTTATATAAATAATTATAAATGTTTTCTTGCCTCAGAAAATGAAACCATCTTGTTTTTATTTTCATCCCATAAGCTGAACTTAATACTACGAAGGCTAGATCTTAATGTAACACGCTGGACAGCTTTAAGCTGAGGATGATCTTTAAGAACATCATCTAAATAATAAAAAGGAATTTTACTATTTAAATGGTGAATATGATGTATTCCAATGTTTGCCGTCATCCACCTAAGTGGATCTGGAAGATCGTAATAAGAACTACCTAATAAAGCACCATCATAAAAATTCCATAAATCTGATCTAACCCAATAATTGTTTTCAAATTGATGTTGAATGTAAAAAAGCCACACTCCTATCAGGGCAGCGAATAATATCACAGGAATATGTATTATAAAAAATTCTCTAAAGCCTATGAAATAAATCATTAGTAAAACTAATATTGTAATAGATATATTTGTTCCAATTGTACTTAACCAGAATCTTCTATCTCCAACGGAAATACCTGTGGGTAATCTATTTCTTATTAGAAATATATAAGCAGGACCTATACAAAACATAACAAATGGATTTCTGTAAATTCTATAAAAAGCACGGTATAGTGTTGATAAATCAAAGTATTCATTAACTGTAAGGGTTTTAACATCACCAACTCCCCTCTTATCAAGATTACCAGAGGTTGCGTGATGAATAGAATGGCTATAACGCCAGGCATGGTATGGTGTTAGAGTAAATACTCCAAGTACTCTCCCTACAATATCATTTGCTAATCTGCTATTAAAAAATGATCCATGTCCGCAATCGTGCTGAATTAAAAACAAGCGAGTTAAAAATGCACCCGCTAGAAAACAAAATATTACACTTACGAAATTATTAATTGAATAAAATACATAAGCCATAATCCAAAAACAAACAAAAGGCACAATAGTAACCATAATTTCAAACAAGCTGTGAAATTTATTAGGCTTAGTATATTTTTTTAGTTCTTTAATTAATGACTGCAATAAAACATTTCCTCTCTAATAAATACTTCTATCAATTATAGATTATACTTATTATGTATATTAGGTATTAAGCCCAGAATGTCTTATTTTAAATAATATATCTAACTGTTAATTCCAATAAGGATAGAACCATGTTAGGAAACACATTACTTTAACCATCTTAATCAAAAGGCATGATTATGGCTATCGAAGTTTTTAAAGCTGAGCTTAAAAATGTAACGGATGCATCCGGACTAGAATCAGCAATAGATCAAAATATTATGTCTGCTGACGAAATCATAGCCGTAATTGGTAAAACGGAGGGAAACGGCGGAGTTAATGACTTTACAAGAATTCTCGCGGATCAAGCATTCCGCACTACTCTTTTAAATAGGGGTAGTCGTAATTTAGAAGAAATAAACAAAATTCCAATGGTTTGGTCTGGTGGATGTGATGGTATAATAACTCCACACGCAACCATATTTTCTAAAAACAATGAATCAGGACCAATGAATCAATCTAGATTATCAATTGGTACTTCCATTAGTGACGAGATATTTCCAGAAGACATAGGACGAGTGTCAATGGTGGAAAAAGTTGCCGATGCTGTATCAAGTGCAATGAAAAATGCTGGTATATCTAATAATAATGATGTTCATTATGTTCAAACAAAAACTCCATTATTAACTATAGATAGCGTTGTCGATGCATCAAATAGGGGAAAGACCGTTGCTTGTGAGGTTCATGAATCAATGGGAGTATCTAACGGTACCACAGCTTTAGGAATTGGCGTCGCTTTAGAAGAAATTTCAATGCCTAAAGCTGAAGAAATATGTAAAGACCTTAGTCTCTACTCATCTGTCTCTTCTTGTTCATCAGGTGTTGAACTAACATCTGCACAAATAGTTCTACTTGGTAATCGTCCTGGAGCTGGGGGCAATTTTTCTATAGGTCATAGTATAATGAAGGATGCCTTGGATATAGATGCTATCTATCAAGCAATACAGAATGCAGGTTTAGATCTTCCAGACCGCGCTCACGCTTCAGACCTTCTGGGCAGAGTGGTAAACGTTTTCATCAAATGTGAAGCGGATCATTCGGGTAAACTTAGAGGTTACAGGCAAATAATGCTTGACGATTCAGACGTTCATCATCATCGCCACTCTAAAGCAGCTGTTGGTGGTGTAGCTGCAGCGGCAATAGGTGATCCTGCCGTTTTTGTTTCTGTAGATGCAATGCATCAGGGTCCTCATGGTGGAGGCCCAGTAATAGCAATAGTAGATATGAAATAATTTTGATTAAAATAATGTCCCAATACTTTTAATGATACTTCTTTAAGGAATGGTAATCATGACCTATTCAGCTAAAGCAACTACAAATAGTAAACCTATCGTTGCAAATCTGACATTCTTTGTTGATAACGGTATACCACCGATAAACTACGTAACTGATAAGGGCTTAGAGCGCGGAGGTGAATATCGTGAACATGCACTTAAACTGATAGATGGCAGGAGTTTAAGTTACAACTTATCTCTCAATAAAGAAGGTTTTGAATTTATAAATCACAATACATCAGTTGATAACTTTTACGATAATGATGAAATTGAACAAGTTTATAATAGTGAAATTGTTGATCTAATTAAAAAAAGAACTGGGGCTCATGATGTAGTTGTTTTTGATCATACTGTAAGAGTCGAGAATGAGAATCTTAGAGATGAAAAAGGTGTTAGAGAACCAGTTCTATTTGTACATAATGATTACACTCATGAATCTGGACCTCAGCGTGTACGTGATTTAATCCCTAAAGATAGAGCAGAAAGTCTTTTAGCTAATAGATTTAATATAATAAATATATGGCGATCAATCGCAGGACCAGTCGTAACAACTCCCTTAGCCGTGTGTGATGCCACAACCATATCACAGGGTCAATTGATAACCGCTGAGAGAAGAACTAAAGATAGAATTGGGCACACTCAGGCAATGACTTATAACGATGACAATAAATGGTATTATTTTTCAGAGATGAAACGTAATGAAGCCCTACTTATAAAAACATATGAGTCTGATGAAGCTATATACGGGGGGCCATCTGGTCATTCAGCTTTTAAAAATTCTTCAGCACCTTCAGATTCGTTGCCCAGACAAAGCATAGAAACAAGAGTTTTTGCTTTTTATTAGAGGAAACGAGCTTTTCCCTATTCAGCAGCATAAGCTCTTTTCTGATATTTATCTGGCACCTCTAGATTGAATAAGTTAGCCGCATTATAGCCTAGTATATTCCTTTTTGCTGTTTCATCGAGAAAAGGTAAATCCCAAACACTCGATGGCAGATCAAAATCCCAATGTGGCCAATCTGAAGCATAAACTAATTGTGTTGGGGCATTAATAGCATCCATTGTTGCCTCAAGTAGCTTCATATTAGTTCGTTCCATAGGTTGTGTAGTAAAAAACATTTCCGAAATATATTCACTTGGAAGGCGTTTTAATAACGGAGCCTCAGAAGAGCGCATTAAGTACTCATTATCAAGCCTCTGTGTAATAAAAGCCAGCCAAGCTAAGCCACTTTCAATCCAGAGCGTACGTAATTTTGGAAAACGCTCGGGCAAACCATTAATCACCCAGTTCGTCAAATGAACCAGATTACATAGCACAAATGATATCGCATGCATCGAAATAAATCGATTCAACTGCGATGTATATTCATCTTGCCAATTAAGGTGTGAATGAAATGCCAGAGCCTGATCGGCTTCCTCCAACATAGAATAAAGTTTCATATACTCGTTCGAATGAACAGGCGCATGTCTAGATGAAGTGATAGTGAAGCCAGCTACACCCGGAGCTCCAACATATTTTCTCACAGTTTCCTCAGCTGCCTCAGGAT
>PASR01000014.1 GCA_002713365.1 Rhodospirillaceae bacterium | reverse complement strand
TTGCAACATTTTTAATTTTTTCACGGTGATTTTGTGAAGTAATAGTTAATATATCCTGGCCAGGAGCTATATTAAAACGTGGCTGAAAATTAATCATATCCATATCTAATGAATAGACTCGTAATATCTCTTCTAAAGAGTGAATTAGTCCAAAACGACCGCACATATAAGACACACTAAAATAAAAATAATAAAAAATAAAAAATAAATATATTTTTTATCCAGTATCTAAAAAATAAATAATTATCCATTTATAGAGCCAAACCCGAGCATAACAGCCAAAAATTTATAATAATAAAAAAATTTTATACATTTTAAATAGATATTATTGACGAAAAAATTCATTAGAGTAAGATGTTCATGTATTGTTCACGGTGACAGCAGGTCAATATTTAGTGTTACACTGATCACTCGTGACTATATGTTGTAAATCTTCCAGATTATTAGCTGGGAATTACTCACAGCATGTGGACGACCTGGTTAGAGTTTCAAAAGGGGCATGGCGTATGGATGGGTCTGTAGGTATTTCAGCTGAAGAAGAAGCTGTGGATAAAGTGTTTATTAAAGAAGAAAGTCAGAAGTTGAGTCCTGACAATGAAGTAGTTAAACAAAATAAAGATGTTGAGCCAGAATCATTACAAAATCAACAGCCCTCCCTATTTGATGAGCACATCGAAACTCAAAACAATCAAATAAGCCAAGAAGATAGCACGGCAAATGTTTACCAGACTGAACGTGTTCGTATTATTATAGATCCGTCTCGTGATGAAAACTTAACGGCATTCGGCAAAGAGACCTTAGAAGATCGCTACCTACTTCCTGAAGAGGCTGGTGAACCCCAAAAACTGTTTGCTCGAGTCGCTGCTCATTATGGAGATGATTCTGAGCATGCCCAACGTATTTATGATTATATTTCAAATCTTTGGTTTATGCCTTCTACACCAGTTTTATCTAATGGAGGGAGTAAACGAGGTTTACCTATATCATGTTTTCTAAATGAAGCCTCAGATTCTCTAGAAGGAATCGTGGATCTATGGAATGAAAACGTTTGGCTGGCTGCTCGTGGTGGAGGTATTGGTAGCTACTGGGGAAATCTTCGTTCAATAGGAGAACAAGTTGGACGTAATGGAAAAACCTCAGGAGTAGTTCCTTTTATTAGAGTAATGGATTCTTTAACACTAGCAATTAGTCAAGGTTCACTGCGACGAGGTTCAGCTGCAGTATATCTACCTATTTCTCATCCAGAGATTGAAGAATTTATTGAAATGCGTCGGCCTACTGGTGGTGATCCAAATCGGAAAACTCCCAACCTACATCATGGTGTTTTGATCTCTGATGACTTCATGCGTGCTGTAGAAGCTGATGAAGATTGGGCTCTAGTCAGCCCAAAGGACAGTGCACCAATTTCGCGTGTTTCAGCCCGTTCATTATGGATAAGAGTCCTAACAGCCAGGGTAGAAACCGGTGAACCCTATATTGTCTATTCCGATACAGTTAATAAAAGCATACCTGAACATCATAAAATGGCTGGTCTTACAGTAAAAACATCTAATCTTTGCTCAGAAATTACACTACCTACAGGAACCGATCATCATGGAAAACAACGGACAGCAGTATGTTGTTTATCATCACTGAACCTAGAAAAATTTACTGAGTGGAAAGAGCACCCAAAATTTGTTGAAGATGTTATGCGCTTTTTAGATAATGTACTCCAAGATTTCATTGATAATGCATCAGATTCCTTTGATAGAGCTACTTACGCGGCTATGCGTGAGAGATCAGTAGGCTTAGGTGTTATGGGATTCCATTCTTTTCTTCAAGACCATATGATTCCATTTGAATCTGCTATAGCTAAAGGTTGGAACAACAATATGTTCCGGCACATAAAATCTGGTGTTGATGCTGCATCTGTTGTATTGGCAAAAGAACGTGGGGCCTGTCCTGATGCTGAAGACTATGGAATTATGGAACGTTTTTCTAATAAAATAGCTATAGCTCCTACCGCATCAATCTCAATTATTTGCGGTGGCTCATCTCCAGGTATAGAGCCAATTGCTGCTAATAGCTTTACCCATAAAACATTATCCGGCTCGTTTAATGTAAGATCCAAAGCATTGACTAGACTACTAGAAGAAAAAGGTAAGAATACAGATGATGTATGGTCATCAATAATAACAAATGAAGGTTCTGTTCAGAATCTAGAATTTTTATCAGATGATGAAAAAGCTGTGTTTAAAACAGCTTTTGAAATTGATCAACGCTGGGTTATAGACCTCGCAGCAGATCGGGCAGACCAAGTTTGTCAGTCACAATCTCTTAATGTATTTTTAAAAGCTGATGTTCATAAGCGTGACCTTCATCAAATTCATTACCAAGCTTGGAAAAAGGGTGTAAAAAGTCTTTACTATTGTCGTTCAAAATCACTTCAGCGTTCTGAGAATGTTGCCTCTACTAACACGGCTGCATTAACAAATGATGAAGAAGCTGATCGCTTAGCGGCAAGCCATAATGATTATGAGGAGTGTTTGGCCTGCCAGTAAAATATATATGATGTAATCTATTTGCTAATATTATAATTATTACCTACTCGGCATAAAATCTTGTGTTTTATCCGAGAAGTTTGTTTTGGGAACTATAAAATGTCGTTACTAGAAGAACGAATACAATATAAACCTTTCAAATATCCTTGGGCATATGATGCCTGGCTTCAACAACAACGAGTCCACTGGCTTCCCGAAGAAGTACCTTTAGCAGATGATGTTAAAGATTGGCATCGAACTCTTAACAATAGTGAAAGAAATCTTCTTACGCATATTTTTCGCTTTTTTACTCAAGCTGATGTAGAAGTAAATAATTGTTATATGAAACATTACTCGCAGGTTTTCAAACCTACAGAAGTTCTAATGATGTTGGCTGCCTTTTCTAATATAGAGACAGTTCATGTTTCGGCGTATTCCCACCTACTTGATACAATTGGAATGCCCGAAACCGAGTACTCGGCTTTTCTAAAATATCAGCAAATGAAAGATAAATATGATTATATGCAAGAGTTTGGTGTCTCTACTAACAGAGACATAGCTAAAACTCTGGCTATGTTTGGAGCGTTCACAGAAGGACTGCAGCTGTTTGCTTCTTTCGCAATTTTGCTAAACTTTCCTCGCTTTAATAAGATGAAAGGAATGGGACAAATAGTTACCTGGTCCGTTCGCGACGAAAGTCTGCATACAGCTTCAATTATTAAACTATTTCGTACCTTCATACACGAGAACCCAGAAATTTGGGATGACGAATTCCAACGTGACCTATATGTGGCGTGTGAAACAGTATTACACCATGAAGATGCATTTATCGACCTGGCTTTTGAAATGGGAGGAATAGAGGGTCTCGAAGGCCGTGAAGTTAAAAAGTATATTCGGTATATTGCAGACAGACGTTTAGTTCAGCTCGGCCTTCAACCAGTATATCGTATAGAAAAGAATCCATTACCTTGGATGGAAGAAATGCTTAACGGTGTTGAGCACGCAAACTTTTTTGAAAACCGTGCCACCGAATATTCTAAAGCTGCCACCCAAGGTAATTGGGAAGAAGCTTTTGAATAAGCTTATCTACTTATATGTCTCAACTATTAAGGCAAATATAACCGTGTGATAATTATGCTCATATATATTAGGCACTTTCTCATTTTCGGTAAATAAATTGACGTCTGATCAAGCCATTATCTTCTCGATTCTTGGCTTATCAATGCTGTTTTTTTCACTAGGAAAATGGCGCTATGATATTGTTGCCTTTACCGCTTTATTATCCGCTGTAATTTCTGGTGTAATACCATCTGAAAATGCATTTAGTGGATTTAGCCACCCGGCCGTTATCACCGTTGCAGCAGTACTGGTAATAAGCAAAGCTTTACAAACATCTGGTATAATTGATTACATTGCTGTTTCTTTATTTCGTAAAAATTATAGCCAATCAATTCAAAGAGGAGTTTTATCCAGCCTAGGCGCCACTCTATCAGCTTTTATGAATAACATTGGTGCACTCGCTCTTCTAATGCCTATAGCCCTGCGTATTAATAAAAAACCCAGTGCTTTATTAATGCCCTTGTCTTTTGGCTCAATATTAGGTGGATTAGTAACTCTGATTGGAACACCACCTAATATAATAATTGCTAATTATCGTACTAACGTAACTGGAGAGCCATTTCGTTTATTTGATTTTGCCCCCGTCGGTGCGCCAGTGGCAGTTGTAGGTCTAATTTATATTATTTTAATAGGATGGCGCTTTATACCAAAAAATAGAAAAGGACGTAGATCAGCCATAGATTTGTTTGATGTAGATAATTACGTAACGGAGGTAAAAATTCCTTGTGATTCTAATTTTATCGGCAGATCTATATCAGAGTTAGAGAACTATACTGAGGAACGCTCGATTGTTGTAGGTCTTATTCGTGATAATACCCGAATTCTTAATAATTTAAGTAGAGTAGCTCTAAAAGCTAATGATCGATTACTAATCAGAACTGATCCGGCTATTTTTGACAAACTAATAAATGAAAAAGACATAGAACTCGCCAATGATAACAAGCTTAATGATGAGAATCTCCGATCCGATGAAATAGGACTGATTGAGGTTGTAGTTCCTCCTAGTTCATTTATCGAAGGTCGATCTGCTCAAATACTCAAACTGAGGCAACGCTATAGCGTTGCCTTAATTGCAATGGCGAGACAAGGCCAACCTGTAAACGAAAAATTAGGTAACGTTATTTTTAAAGCTGGAGATATACTTCTCTTGCAAGGCGAAATGGATTCGCTAGCAGAAATAGCTACTACCCTTGGCTGTCTGCCTCTTGCCGAACGAGGACTTTCTTTTGGACGCCCTAAAAAAGTATGGTTACCAATAACATTATTTACCTTCGCTATATTAGCTACTGCTTTCAACTTTGTTCCTATACATATATCTTTTTCTACTGTCGTTATTGTTCTAATATTATTAAGAACAATACCTCCTCGTGATGCTTATGAATCAATTGACTGGCCAGTAATCATTTTACTTGGCTCAATGATTCCTCTCGGAAATGCATTGCAATTAACTGGAGGTACAGAGCTTATAGCGCACGGAATATCTGATCTTGCTTCCTCAGTTCCAACTTTTGTAATTATTGCAATGCTGCTAGTAGTTACTATGACATTATCAGATTTGATGAATAACGCAGCCACTGCAATCGTTATGGCCCCTATCGGATCTGCTATAGCCCAACAATTAGAAGTAAGCGTTGACCCTTTTTTAATGGCTATAGCCATAGGAGCATCATGCGCCTTTTTAACTCCAATAGGGCATCAGAATAATGTATTAGTAATGGGTCCAGGTGGTTATAAATTCGGTGACTACTGGCGTATGGGCCTTCCACTTGAAATTCTTATAGTAATTGTTTCGGTACCATTAATACTTATGGTTTGGCCGCTATAAACCGAAATGTCTATATTACTTCTTCAAGCTCACGTTGTTGCGAGGGTTTAAACCCAACGATTAATCCACCATCTATTTCTATAACAGGGCGCTTAATTAGCGTCGGATTTTCAACCATCAAAGCAAGAGCTGTGTCTTCATTAACATTTTCACGGATTACATCAGGTAAATTTCGCCATGTTGTACTACCGCGATTCATAAGCACTTCCCAACCAACTTCCATAGCCCAGAGAGTTAAGCGTTCTAAATCCACACCATCGGCCCTCACATCTAGGTAACGATGAGGAACTTCTCTGCGTTCCAACCACTTTAATGATTTTTTTGTGGTATCGCAGGTCTTAAGACCATACACAGTTATCATGAAACTTATTCCATCAAATTATTTATTTTACTATGTTTAACATGCAAACCATAAAATTACCTAAAGATTCTATTTGCAAAATACAAATCAAGGCTGGAGCAGCAGTAATACTTTCACTATTATTTAAATAATTTCTGAGTATATTCTATTTAATGTTAAAAAAGGGGATAGCGAAATGGGTCAATTCGGCATAGGTCAAGCTGTTACACGAATAGAGGATCAACGCCTATTAACAGGTGGGGGTCGTTATAATGACGACATATCATTAAAAGGCCAGACTTATGCGTACATACTGCGTTCACCATATTCGCATGCTAAAATAAATTCTATTAATATTGATGAAGCTAAATTAGCGCCAGGTGTTTTACTAGTGTTGACAGGTGATGACGTAGCCAAAGAGGGTATAAAACCTATGCCTAGTATGGCACCTGTTAAAAATATAGATGGCAGTGACAGAGCAAATACATATAGACCCATCTTAGCCCAAGAACGGGTAAGGCATGTGGGTGAGCCTGTAGCAGTGATAGTAGCTAAAACTTTGCACCAAGCCCGTGACGCTGCTGAATTTATAGAAATATCATATGAAGAGATGCCATCAACAACTCATACATATAATTCGTCCCTAGAAGGAGCAATACTAGTTCATGATGATATCCCTAATAACATTTGTTTCAATTGGGGAAAAGGAAACCGTGAAGAAACAGAAAAAGCATTTGCAAAGGCAAAAAGAGTTACAAAACTTAGTTTGACTAATAACCGCATCGTAGTTAATTCGATGGAACCAAGAGGTGCTATAGGTGACTACAACTCGAAAACTGGACGGTCCACTCTCTACACTTCATCCCAAGGAACTCATATTTTAAGAGATACTATTGGAGATCATATACTACAAATAGGCAAAGAAAACTTGCAAGTTATTACTGGAGATGTAGGTGGTGGCTTTGGTATGAAAATTTTTCCTCATCCTGAACAGCCTATTGTTGTCTGGGCCGCCAGAAAATTGAAGTGTCCAGTTAAATGGTCTTCAGATCGAGGTGAGGGCTTTATGTCTGACATTCAAGCCCGTGATCATGAAACCGTAGCTGAAATGGCAATGGATGAAACTGGCAAATTTTTAGGCCTAAGAGTTACTACTCATGCTAATCTTGGTGCATATCTGTCCCATTTTGGTGCTTTCATACCTACTGAAGCTGGGACTGGAATGCTTAATGGTCTTTATTCAATTCCATGTATCTGGGCTAATGTCAAAGGTATTCATACAAATACAGTTCCAACTGACGCATATCGTGGAGCAGGACGTCCCGAAGCTATTTACTGTATAGAGAGACTTGTCGATAAATGTGGACGTGAAATGGGCTTATCCCAAGACGAAATACGAAGGAGAAATTTTATAAATCCTGATCAATTACCCTATACAACCGCCCTGGGTGACGTATTCGATAGTGGTGAATTTGCAAACATAATGGATGCAGGTATGAAACGCGCTGATTGGTCGGGCGCATCCAGTCGGCAAGAAGATAGTTTAAATAGAGGTAAACTGCATGGCATAGGCATGGCAACTTACGTTGAAAAATGTGGTGGAGGAAACGCAGAAGTAGCAGATATTAAGTTTGATACTGCTAACGATCATATCACTATCTATATAGGCACAGTGACCAATGGCCAGGGACATGACACAGCGTATAAACAAATTATGTCCCACAGGCTTGGTATTGATACAGATAATATAACTCTTGTTCAAGGTGATAGTGATAAAGTGCCTCCTGGAATGACGGGGGGATCACGATCAGTTACTGTAGGTGGAGTAGCAGTGTCCAAAGCCTCAGAGGCAATTATAGAAAAAGGCCGTAAAATTACCGCTCATATTTTTGAAACTGCAGAAGCTGATATTGTATACGACGATTGTACATTTCGTGTAGTAGGCACAGATCGAACAATGTCATTATTCGATGTAGCTCGTGCCTCTAATAAAGCGGAAAACCTTCCTGAAGGTATAGAACCAGGTCTAGATGAAACCTATAGTCATACTCCCGATGCTCCGACCTATCCAAATGGATGCCATATATGTGAGATAGAAATAGATCCTGAAACTGGCATTCTGGAAATAATAAAATACACAGTAATGGATGATTTCGGAGACGTAGTAAATCCACTATTAATTGAAGGCCAAGTTCATGGTGGTATTGTACAAGGAATTGGGCAGGCCCTGCAGGAACATACCGTATACGAAAACAATTCGGGACAGCTAGTTACAGCATCATTTATGGATTATAGGTTACCTAGAGCCGATGATTTTCCTTACTTCGATTTTAATATGCGAAATGTTAAATGTGTTACAAACCCGCTCGGTATAAAAGGTTCAGGAGAAGCAGGAGCGATTGGCGCACCAGCATCTATAATTAATGCAATTATAGATGCTCTTCATAAGGCAGACGGTTCACTAGAAATAGATATGCCTGCTACACCTGATGTAATATGGCAAGCAGCTAATAGTCCTCTAGCGGCAGAATAAAATTATTAAGATCTAACCTTTTAAGGGTGTTTTTTGTCAAAAGAATATAATCTATTACTAGAACCTGTCTGTAACATTGCTAGGGATGCAGGTGTAGCTATTATGGATATTTATGCTACCGATTTTTCATCGGAGCGAAAGACAGACGGATCTCTAGTTACCGAAGCGGATACGGCTGCCGAAACTATAATATTATCGGCTTTAACTTCCCTTACACCCAATATCCCTATCGTATCTGAAGAACGTATCGCAATTGGAGATTTTCCAGATATTTCTGGTCGAAATTTTTGGAGCGTTGATCCATTGGATGGCACTCGAGAATTTGTAAAACGTAACGATGAATTCACAGTTAATATTGGATTAATAATTGATTTAAAACCAGTATTAGGTGTCTTGTATGCTCCTGCCCTTGATATACTTTTTTTCGGTGCCGGCTTTGGGTCTGCAAAACGAGTTGTTAATAGCGAGAAATGTTCTGAAATTGAATGCCGTAGTACACCAATAGAAGGAATAGATGTTCTAGTCAGTCGATCTCATAGTAGAAATGATAGCCTGAAAGATTACCTAGTTGATAAAAAGGTAAATGGTTATGTTCCTTGTGGTAGTGCCTTAAAGTTTGGCCTACTTGCAGCCGGAGAAGCCGATATTTATCCCCGCTTTGGACCAACTAGCGAATGGGATACAGCGGCTGGCCATGCAATCCTAGAAGCTGCAGGAGGCTATATAGAAACATTAGATGGTAAACCGCTAGTCTATGGTAAATATAAAAATAAATTCTTGAATCCAAGCTTTATTTCTCATGGTAAGTAAAACGTTTAAAATGAATACCGTAAGAAGGTCATTAATAAATAAATCGGTAAAAGTTTTAGCTAATGGGGGCCTAGTAGCTTTTCCTACTGAAACTGTTTATGGATTAGGTGCGGATGCGTGTAACGATATTGCCGTAGCAAGTATTTTTTCTACAAAAAAACGCCCTCAATTTAATCCTCTTATAGTTCATGTGCATAATAAAGAACTCGCTGAAAAATATGTAAACTTCACTGATTCAGCTCGAAAAATAGCTAACGAGCTTTGGCCGGGACCTCTTACATTAGTGCTACCCAGACGTGAAGATAGCGATCTATCATTATTAGTGTCTGCTGGTCTTGACACGGTCGCCATAAGAGTACCATCTCATCCAACAGCAAATGCCTTGCTATCAAGCTTTGGAGGTCCAATTGCTGCTCCGAGCGCTAATGCTTCAGGCTCAGTTAGTCCAACAACAGCCGAACATGTAATAGAATCCCTTGAGGGCTTGACCGATATCATAATTGATGATGGACCATGTAGAATTGGGCTAGAGTCTACAGTAATTGACTTAACTGGAAATTCCCCCAGTTTACTAAGACATGGAGCGGTAACTCTTGAAGATCTAAATGATAGATATGGACCTATTTCTGATTTGAGCAATGATAAAAGCATATCCATAAAATCTCCTGGGATGTTAACCCGTCATTATGCAACTAAACTACCGCTCAGGATGGAGGCAATGTCTGCTGAACCTGATGAAGCATTTCTGGCTTTTGGAGCGTTAGCAGAAACAAATGCTGCAGTAACATCAAATTTAAGTAATTCCGGAGATCTTAGTGAGGCAGCGGCTAATTTATTTAGTATGCTAAGAGCGTTGGACTTACCAAAATTTACTGGTATTGCAGTAGCTCCTATTCCTAAATATGGACTAGGCCGAGCTATTAACGACCGTCTAAAAAGAGCAGCGATACTAGCTTAATTTGATTTAGATTGATTAACTCACTTGCCGACAATTTATATAAGGATTAAATTTGATCCTATGAATATATTTTCCAAAGATAAATTACCAGAATTGTCAAAAGATATTCTTGATAAAATCACTAAGGTCGTAGGTGTAAATGGTATCTTAATAAATTCAACTGATATGGAGCCTTACCTTAAAGAATCTAGAGGAATCTTTGTAGGCAATAGTCCAGCCATAATCAGGCCAAAATCTACTACTGAAGTAGCAGCGGTTGTTAATATCTGTAGTGAACATAAAGTTGCCATGGTACCGCAAGGCGGAAATACGGGACTATGCGGTGGTGGTATAGCAAGTGGAGAAATAATAATTAACTTAGAAAGATTAAATAAAGTACGGGATGTAGACCCTTATAATTATACAATGACTGTGGATGCAGGGTGTATCTTGGCAGAATTACAAAAAACTGCTGAAGAAAACAGTCGCTATTTTCCTCTAAGTTTAGGAGCGGAGGGCTCGTGCCAAATTGGTGGAAATCTAGCAACCAACGCTGGAGGTACTGCTGTTCTTAGATATGGAAACACACGTGAACTCACGCTAGGTCTAGAAGTAGTACTGCCTAATGGAAAAATTTGGGATGGCCTAAAATCTCTTCGTAAAGACAATACTGGTTACAATTTAAAACAAATATTTATCGGCTCTGAAGGAACCTTAGGCGTTATAACTGGCGCGGTCTTGAAGTTATTTCCAATTCCTCTAGAACGTCAAACTAGTTTCGTTGCCCTTAAAAACCTGGAGACAGTGATTGAACTATTAAGCAAAGCACGTTTAGCAAGTGCCGATACTATTTCGACGTTCGAGCTAATCCCAAGAATAGGTTTGGACCTATCTTTAAAACATTTTCCAGGCACTGTTGATCCAATGCTTGATAAACATGAATATTATGCGCTAATAGAGTTTGAGTCCGGATCTAAAAATAGTGGACTTAATTTAGTAATGGAACGTTTTTTATCAGAGGCACATGAAGAAGAACTATTAGTGGACGCCGTGATTTGCCAATCAGTAAATCAACGGGAGCAGATGTGGTTTATACGTGAGGGTATGGTATTAGCACAAAGCCTAGAAGGTGCTAGTATAAAAAATGACGTTTCAGTTCCAATATCCAAAGTTCCAGAATTTATTCACCGAGCTAATACTGTACTTTCTAATTACTTTCCGGGTATCCGTCCTATTGCCTTTGGCCATATTGGTGACGGAAATATTCACTATAATTTACAACAACCTATTGGCGCAGATAATGAAAAATTTCTTTCAAGGTGGCATGATATTACCGACATGGTAGTTGAAATTGTTGACGATCTAAAAGGTAGCTTCAGTGCCGAACATGGTATAGGCATGTTCAAGGTCAATGAACTCCTAAAATACAAATCAGCAGTAGAGATAGAACTTATGCAAAATATAAAGAAATCATTTGATCCAACTGGTATAATGAACCCTGGTAAAATTCTATGAATAAATTCCTTTAGCGTTAAAATAGCGAACTAATTATATCCTTGATTTAATTCAACCAAATACCTCCAAATAGGAAATATTTATGTCTGATTATAATCCTCCTGTTAAAGATATGCTCTTTGTTTTTGATGAGTTATGCGACCTTAAGGGGCTTAGTAGCTTGCCAACATTCTCAGAAATAACCCGCGACATGGTTGATCATATTCTAAACGAATCTGCTAAATTTACTAGTGAGGTCCTAGCGCCTTTAAATCAAAGTGGCGACCAAGAGGCATCGGTTCTAACAGATGGCAATGTCACGACCCCGGTTGGTTTCAAAGAGGCTTACGCAAGTTTTATTGAAGGAGGTTGGAATGGCACTCCATTTGAAACAAAACATGGAGGAATGAGCTTACCATGGACGTTAACAACTTCACTACAAGAGATGTGGCAGTCAGCTAATTTAGCATGGGCTCTTTGTCCCCTTCTAACTCTTGGGGCAATCGAGGCCGTGATAGCACATGCAACACCACAACTAAGCAAGAAATTTCTTCCAAAACTTATAAGCGGTGAATGGACTGGCACCATGAATCTTACAGAGCCACAAGCTGGTACCGACATGAGTTTATTGAAAACTCGAGCAAAGCGAGATGGAGAAAATTACCGAATTACAGGTCAAAAAATATACATTACTTATGGAGAACAAGATTTTACTAAAAATATAGTTCATCTGGTTCTTGCGCGGCTACCAGATGCCCCCCCTGGTGTAAAAGGTATCAGCCTTTTTTTAGTGCCAAAGTTCTTAGTAAACGAAGATGGAAGTCTAGGAAAGAGGAACGATGTTTTTGCTGTAAATATAGAACATAAGCTGGGCATTCATGCCAGTCCAACATGCGTAATGGCTTACGGTGATAATGAAGGAGCTATCGGTTATCTAGTAGGAAAAGAAAATGATGGCCTGCGATGTATGTTTACTATGATGAATAATGCCCGCCTAAATGTAGGGCTTCAGGGAGTGGCAATTGGCGAACGTGCCTATCAACAAGCAGTAGAGTTTGCAAAATCAAGAGTTCAATCTGCAGCCATAAGTGGAAATAAAGAATCAACAACGATCATAAAACATCCCGACGTTAGAAGGATGTTAATGATGATGAGGTCTCAAGTAGAAGCTATGAGAGCTCTCGCATATTATACTAACTCAACGCTAGATATATCAAGAAACCACACGGATAAAAAAATTAGAGATATTAATAATGCCCGAATGGATTTACTTACGCCAGTTGTTAAAGCTTGGTGCACTGACTTGGGAGTAGAAATAGCTTCCATGGGCCTGCAAGTACATGGTGGAATGGGGTTTATAGAAGAAACTGGTGCAGCGCAGTATTTTAGAGATTCCCGAATAGCCCCAATCTACGAAGGCACGAATGGTATTCAAGCTATAGATTTATTGGGTAGAAAGTTTTTACGTGATGGAGGCAGCGCAATGGATAATCTTATAAGTGAGATTGAAGGAATAGATGAAGAATTAACTGAAACAGAGGATGCTGATTGCAAAGCAATACAAAAATCATTGCGTGAAGGACTTAATTCTCTACGAATAGCATCAGAATGGCTACTGGATCCGAAGAACAACGATATAGATACAAAATTTTCTGGGGCCACCCCTTTTCTGCACTTAACTGGCACTGTTGTTGGTGGTTGGCTTATGGCACGCTCAGCTCTTGCTGCTCATAGAAATCTTCCAAATTCTGAAGATCGGCCATTTTTAGAAGCCAAAATTATAACTGCAAGATTTTATGCTGATCATGTGCTTCCACGTGCAAATATATTTTTACCAGAGATAACTAGAGGAAGTGGCTCAGTTCTAGCCTTACCTGAAAACTCTTTCTAGACAAACACAAATATATTATTAATGAATTCTAAATTAACCGGAGAGTAATTATGGCTGACCCTATTAACTTCTACTTTGCTTGCGTGTCGCCATGGTCTTATTTGGCAATTGATAAACTTAATAGTATTGCTGAATCATACGATCGTTCGATTGCATTTAAACCGATTGATGTTGGTAGATCGTGGAAGGAAGCAGGAGCTGGACAACCTCTGGGTAATAGACCACAAGTATTACAAGATTATCGTTTATTAGAGTTACCGCGTTGGGCAGCCTGGAGAAAAACAGAAATAAACTCTCATCCCAAATATTTTCCTGCCGCTTTTCATTTATCTTCATACGCAATTATTGCTGCCTTACAATCGGGACAAGATGTCTATAGATTAACACGCGCACTTATGCGCGGCTGTTGGGTCGATGAATTGAATATTGACGATAAGGCAGATGTAGCAAAGATAATAGAAAGTGTCGGTTTGGATAGTAAAACACTGATGTCAGCAATAGAAAATAAGTCAGTTGCTGATGAAATGTCTTCCAATACTGATGAAGCTTTGTCACTGGGAGTATGGAGTGTACCTTCGATGGTTTTGGATGGAGAATTATTTTTTGGACAAGACCGTCTTGAGATGATGATCTGGCGATTAGATGGCAACTAGTGTTGTTAAATTAGTTATTTTTAGATAACCAGTCTATAGCCTCTGACAAAGAAGGTAAGATAACATCAGCTTTTGTAGAATTAGCCGATAAGCCTAAATTAATCAGTATTTTTTTTCCTACCCCAGCATTTATTGCAGCTTCAATGTCGGTTTCACGATCGCCAACCATAGCTGATTTTTCTAAATCAATTCCCATTGTTTTGCTAGCTTTTAGTATCATTCCAGGTCCAGGTTTACGATCTATAGATTCTCTTTTGTATATACCTATACCTTCTTGCGGATGAGTGGGTGCGTGAAAAACACCTGCTAATTCTATATCATGATCGGCAAAACGTCTGCACATCCACGAAGTTAGATTTTGATAGTCTGACTCGCTAAAAATGCCCCGACCAATGCCAGCCTGGTTAGTAACTACAATTAAAACATAGCCCAATTCACGAGCGTATCTGCAAGCTTCAAAAACGCCCTCATAGAATACAAAGTCTTCAATTCTCCATATATAGCCACTATCAACATTAATCACTCCATCGCGATCAAGAAAAATAGCTTTTTTCTTTTTTAGACCCATAGGGAATCTCTCAATTTTATTTTTGTACCTGGGCTCGTAATTGCGTTAAGGTAATATTGCTAGAAATTAGCTCTTGATCGAGAATTAACTCAATAACAAAAGGACAGTTTGCTGCTAAAGCACGTTCTACTGCCGGCCTAAATTCATCTGTTTTAGTAACGCGTTCACCTAGTGCACCGAAGGATTCAGCCCAGCTTACAAAATCAGGGTTTTGCAGCTGTGTAGCAATTTCTCTGCCTGGAAACTCTCTTTCCTCATGCATCCGTATTGTTCCATACATACTATTGTTAGCAATAATAAGTACAACAGCTAGATCATTCTGAACGGCTGTTGCCAACTCATTTCCGGTCATTAAAATACCTCCATCACCTGCGTAACATATAACCGGTAGTTCGGGTCTCTCGGCCTTAGCTGCTAAAGCTGCTGGCATGCCGTATCCCATAGATCCATTTGTTGGGCCAAGCAAAGTTCTATATTTTCGAAATTTAAAAAAACGACTTATCCATCCTGCAAAATTACCAGCATCTGTAGTTATAATTGCATCATTAGGTAAAATATCACGCAGTGCCAAAAATGCTTCAGCAAGATTCAATGATCCTGGATATTTTCCAGGTACGGTCCACTCATCAAAATCTGACCGACCTTCTGTTAGCCATGAAACCCATTTACTAGAATCCACCTGAATATTTCTTCGAACAGAACTAACGAATGCCGAAACGTCTGAAGCTATTAAGAGGTCGGCCTGAAATACACGACCGAGCTCTGTATGATCTGCAAAAACATGAACTAGCTTTTGTTCAGGCTTGGGAGCCTTAATTAACGTATATGCCTGCGTTGCAGTCTCTCCTAACCTTGCGCCAATAGCTAAAATAAAATCTGAATTCTTTACGCGTTGCGCTAATTTTGGGTTTGTGTTGTAACCAAGTTCACCTATAAAATTTGGATGATCATTGTTAAAAATATCTTGAACTCTGAATGAAGCAATAGCAGGTAAACTATTTCCTTCGCAAAAAGCCTCCAGGTCTTCTACTGATTCCTCTGTCCAGCCACCACCGCCGAATATAACAAGCGGCTTATTTGCGTCTGACATCATATCGCTAAGGGTTTTAAGATCATTATCTGCTGGCTCAGGGTGTGGTAATTCAGCAGCTAAAGCGTCTTCAACTTTTACTTTCTCAACAAGCATATCTTCTGGCAATGAAATTACCACTGGACCTGGGCGACCACCTTTGGCCACAGCAAATGCTCTAGCAATAATTTCAGGTAACCGCTTCGGATCTTCAACTTCGACTGCCCACTTAGATAAAGGTTGGTACATGGAAGTAAAATCAATTTCCTGAAAAGCCTCACGACCCCTAAAATCTCGCGGGACCTGACCTATAAAAAGTATCATGGGAGAGGAATCTTGGAAAGCTGTATGCACACCAATGCTTGCATTACAGGCACCAGGACCCCTTGTAACAAATGCAATTCCTGGCTCACCAGTTAATTTTCCATGTGCTTCAGCTGCATAGGATGCACCGCTTTCATGTCTACAAGTAATGACTCGTATAGAATCACGTACATCATAAAACGCATCAAGTGCTCCAAGATAACTTTCCCCAGGAACGCAAAAAACTGTATTAATACCATTAAGCTCCAAGGCCTTTACTAAAACCTGTCCACCTGTACGTTCCATATTATTCTCCACTTAAACCTAAAGATATTTAGCGTACCATTCCAGAACTTCAATTTTCTGAATTTCATGCAGTTCAGGATTAGTCATATAGTAAGAATCGTAATGTTGAGCATTAGGTATTTTAACTAATTTTTTGGGTTCCCCTAAGGCTTCATAACATTTTAATTGCTCGTTAACCGGAACCAACATATCAAACTCAGAATAGACCAAAAGCACTGGTCGTGGCGAAATGCGATGGGCTACCCACTCCGGCTTATAGCGCCAACAGGCAGCAGCACTTTCTAAATCATATTCAGGGTTAAAACGATGATCTTTTGAATGAAAATTCTCAATGACATCACGCGTATGAGGGTCTAATAACATAATATCACCCAATGGAGCAGTCGTTTTCTCTCCGGTTAGAACTCGTTTTCTTTCAGCATCTTTAATCTGTTTTACAAATGCTTGCCATTCATGAGGACGACGAACACTTTGCATCCATCTCTCTCCATCAGAAACCATTACAGCGGATACAATAACTTTAACTCTTTCGTCAAAAGCGCCGCACCATATAGCATTAGCCCCTCCCCAGCTGGAGCCATAATAAGCAATTCTGCTAGGGTCAACCCCATCAACAGTTTCCAGGTATGTTACTGAATCATACGTTGCTTGAGCCTGCTCTAGTGGCCGGTGACGACCACGTTCACCTTCGCTAACTCCAAAACCTGGATAATCCCAAGATAAAACAAAGTACCCAGCGTCCCATAACCAATGCGGTACATCCATTCCATAAACATCTTTCATACCACTATAACCATGTAAAACTACTATGGCAGGACGATCAGGATCACCTTGCTTCCAATCTTTAGGTTTATATAAAAATCCAGAAATTTTCAGGCCGTCAGAATAATAATGTATTTCTTCCCAAACTTTTTCATGATTGATCATATTAATACTCAGCTATTTTTCCATAAAAAACTAACTAATTGATTTATACCAGTCTCTCAATGCAACCCCTATATCATCAGGTGAATCTTCTTGAGGATGATGCAAACCATGTACAGTAACGGTTTTCTGATTAGTCCAAGAATCAATAATTTCTAAATCGCGACCAAATAAAATTTGACCAGGTTCAGCACGAATAAATAGCTTAGGTATATTGTTCTCAGTCATCCACAAAGACAGTTTATTTACTAAGTCAGCAACATCTTTCGGTTTACCTTCAATGGGTATCTGTCGAGGCCATGTTAATGTTGGTCGACGATTCTCTCGAGACCCTTCATAAGGCCGACGGATTTCAGCCATAGTCTCGTCATCAATATTACGAATTACTCCACCAGTAAATATTTTTTCAATAAAATAGTTATCTGTCATTACCAATTCTTCGCCATCTTGCCCGCGAACTCTTTTAAGACGCTCACCATGACTATCTGGGTATTCATCATAACTGGAATGATTACCTACAACTATCTCGCAATGAACGAGTCCCTTTATATACTGAGAATTAGAACGTGCCCAGGTTAAACCAAGAGGCCCTCCCCAATCGTGCATTACCAAAGTCACATTTTTGTTAATATTCAAAGCATCCATTATTCCATTTATATAAATTTGGTGCTCTGCTAACGTATATGATCCAGGACCAGATTCCGGAAGCTTATCAGAATCACCTTGACCTATATTATCAATAGCAATTAGCCGCCCCAAATCTTCCATATAGGGTAATATATTTCTCCACATGTAGGATGAATTTGCATTGCCGTGAATAAAAACTATAGGATCACCTGTACCAATTTCAATAAATGCCATTTTTCTATCTTTTACTGTGATAGATTTTTTAGAATAATGTAACTTTGAATCAATCATGCTCTAGACTCTTAGTTTGTCTCACTGTTAACAATCAACACTAGTCCAGCAGTAATATAAATATGATAGTTTAGTTTTAAAAACCACCATGCTTGTTCTGTTGAATAGTAGGGGTAGTTTAGGGTTTGTGCTAACTATAACAAATACCAGGATTTTTCAAATGGTTGAACATTTTCATCACGTGCATTTATTTACCAAAGACATAAATACGACCATAAACTGGTGGCGCGATATGCTTGGAGGTATAGTAATATATGATGGCGATTTTGGTGGAGCTCGTAATATTTTCATGCGTGTAGGAAGTGGCAGAATACACTTTTATGAACAAAGCTTGCGTGATGATGGTAAAGGCGCTGTTCATCACTTAGGAATTAGGACTGATAATCTTGAAAAACTAGCAAAAAAGTTAACTGATTCCGGCATCAAATTTCGCAGCAACATTCATGACTTTGGGGCATGGAAATATATAATGTGCCCTGCTCCAGATAATGTACTTCTTGAACTATTTGAAGTTGATGAAAATAAGCTTGAAGGCGGTGCAGCTGAATATTTCAGCGACATGCCATAAACTAACGTAGCTTTACTAAATACTATCCGTGATATTTCATAATAAAAATATAAGACCCTCAACCATTCTATTAGGGTCTCTTGCTGCCTCTGGTCCATTAGCATTAAGTATTCATGTGCAATCCATACCTACGATTTCACATGACTTTAATACTAGCTATGCAGTAGCTCAACTTACAGTCTCAATTTTTCTAATTGTATTTGCTACATCACAACTATTTATTGGTCCCCTTTCAGATAAAATTGGCCGCCGACCAGTCATTTTTAGCGGTCTAATTCTTCTAGGAATTGCCAGTCTAGGAGCCACTTTTGCTCCAAGCATAGAGCTTCTAATTATAGCTCGTATTCTGCAAGCTTTAGGGGGGTGTGCAACACTGGTAGTGCCTCGAGCTATAGTACAAGATGTTTATGAAGGAAACGAAGCAGCTAGAATGATGGCGCTTGTGGCTATGATTCAATCAATTGCTCCGTTAACAGCCCCAATTATAGGCGGAGTTTTAGACGCTATTTTTGGGTGGCGTTCAATATTTGCTTTCCTTACGTTATTTACATGTCTTTTGGGGCTATGGACTTTGGTTGTACTTAAAGAAACACGTCCACTCGAAAATGATGGTAATACCGCAAGTTGGTCTGATATATTTGTGCGATATGGGCGTTTGCTATCTTCGCGCATTTATGTTGGCTATACACTCGCTTTTGCAGCAGGTACATCCGGATTTTTTGGATTTCTAGCAGTAGGACCCAGCCTAATTATTGAGAACATGGGCTTAGCACCAATATTATTCAGCATTTTGCTAATGTTAATTACTCTTCAGTTTCCTGCTGGTAATTATGTGGCAAGCAAAATGATCTCATTTATAAGTATTAATCATACATTATTATGGGGTGCTATTTTAGGAATAGGAGCTTCAATAATGTTTCTGATACTTTCGCCTTTAACATCTTTATGGGCAATATTATTTCCAATGATACTTTATGCATTTTCAAATGGCATTATATTTCCTAACGCTATGGCTGGCGCCGCTAGCGTAGATAGAAGAATTGCAGGTACAGCAGCTTCGTTCGCTGGGTTCTGTCAACTAGGAACTGGTGCAATAGTGGCTTTATTAATTAGTACGTTACCAACCAATACTATAAAACCGTATGCTATAACATTAGTAGTACTTTCAATTGCGACTCTAATCGGTATTTTAATAGTTTTTTATTCAATTAAGAAAAAAAATTAAATTAATAGTTATAAAATATACTGCCCTAGAAAATTAATTTTACTTATTTTAAATTGATAAATTAATAGAAAATAAATGGATAAAATATAGATGATTATTAAAGGTATAAAAGAGCTTTGCGAAGAGGCAGAACAAGAAATTGAAACCTTACTAGCAGAGGATGTAATTCAATTAAGAAAAGATCCGGAAGTGGTATTAGTAGACATACGTGATATTCGTGAATTATGGCGCGAGGGTACTATACCTGGAGCCATGCATGCCCCGCGCGGCATGTTAGAGTTTTGGGTGGATCCAGATAGTCCTTACCACCGTGCAGACTTTAACTCCGGAAAAAAGTTTATTTTTTACTGTGCTGGTGGCTTGCGTTCTGCATTGGCAGCACAGTCAGTTCATCGAATGGGTTTATCACCTGTTTCTCACATGGCTGGTGGTTTTAGTGCGTGGGTAAAAGCTGGAGGTCCAACAATAGAAAAAGAAGTAAAACTACCAAAGCCTAAATAATACATATTTTATTTATATAAACCTAATATTTTGGGAAAGAAAATACGCTATCCTTGTAAATATGCTTATCTAAGGCTGGTCAATTTTATTACTCTGCAGCCTCTGCTGTATCACTATCAATAAAAACTGGCATAACTTCGCGTGAAAATTTGCGTAACCCTTCAATTCCTGAGCCACCATCAGATAACAATAAATAGCGTACACCACCCTCTCTTAACTTCGATACTTTTTCAGTAATTTCATCAACTGTTCCAAAAAGAGCTGCCTCCATAGCTGTCTCAGCAGTATCATCGTAAGACATTATCGATGATTTATTAGCGCCGTCAGGTCTCTGAGCTAAATTATCTACTCTGGCACGAGCGGCAATACGTCTTTCAATTGCTGAATCTCTGTCAGAAAAATCCTTAGCTACATAAAGACCTCGAGCTACCCCCACCTCATTAGGATTAAATATTCTGCCTCGCTTTTCAACGGCATTGCGAAACATTTCAATTCTTTCAAGTATAACTTTTACTGGAGCAAATTGATCTAACAATAGGTTACAACCTCGAGCCGCTACACCATCAATTGTTTTGGGGTTACCTGCACCCATCCAGAATGGCGGATGTGGTTTTTGTATCGTTGGTGGTTCAACAATGATATCTTTAAAATTCCAAAATTTACCTTTATGCGACCATGGCTCATCTTTAGTCCAAGCGCGTATTAAAACATCAAGAGATTCCTCGAAACGCTCCCCAGCTTCTTCCATGGGTATCCCAAACCCTTCAAATTCATTATACCGATATCCTTTTCCAACACCAAAGTCTAACCGGCCACCAGATAGAAGGTCTAGAGTAGCAGCTTGTTCTGCAAGTAATACTGGATTATGCCAAGGCAATACCATGACTGCCGTGCCCAGTCGCAAAGTTGTTGTCTGTGCGGCTAAATAAGTTAGCAGATTTATAGTAGCCGATACTTGCCCAAAGCCAGTAAAGTGATGTTCAACTGCAAATGCACTATGATAACCAAGTGCTTCTGCCTCTATGTTGAATTCTAGCCAATCATGATAACCTTTAGCACTATCTACATCAGGACCACCACCACGCTTTGCCTGCGCACTACCAAATAACCCAAATTTCATCTAATCACTCCAACAGCAACTTAATTTATTTATATCATCCGCTAATTAACAGAAGTAAAAGCTAGACATTTCTGCCATAACAAAAATTGATTACTATATATTAATTATTATCTTATTAATACTTTATAATAAAGTAGAGTTAGTTTGTAGTCAGTATATTAGGTGTGCAGCTATAATATTATGATTTGAGCATAGTCATAGCTACTAAAATTATTATTTGAGGAAGAAAATGCTAAATATAGCTATAATAGGGCTAGGTTGGTGGGGCCGTACCCACATAGATGCAATACATAACAAAAGTGATAAAGTAAAAATTGTTCGAGTTATTGACCTTAATACAGAAGGCTCAAAAGATTATGCATCTGAACAAGGACTAAAATTAACTGCAAATTATCAAGACGCACTTGATGACCCTGATGTAAATGCTGTTGTTCTGGTGACCCCACATAGCCTTCATACAGAACAAATTATAGCAGCAGCAGAAGCAGGAAAACACGTATTTACAGAAAAACCATTCGCTCTAAATAAATCAGATGCCGAAAAATCGGTACTAGCGGCAGAAAAAGCGGGTATTAAGTTGGGTTTAGGACATAACCAAAGATACGCGGCCCCTCAAACTGAAATCAAAAAGATGATTGATTCTAATCAACTTGGTACGATAATGCATTTAGAAGGAAACACTAGCCATTCCACCCTTTCTGGTTTTGTTAGCTGGAGACATGATCCTAAAGAAGCACCGGGAGGCGGCCTCTACCATATGGGTAGTCACTATATAGATTTATTTAGTTCTTTTTTAGGGCCTGTTAGTGAGGTGTATGCACAAGCTCTAGATAGAATACAAGCTCTTGATTCAGCTTCAGCATTACTAACTTTTGAATGCGGCGCTAGCGCTTACATAGGCAACATAATGGTAACTCCAAGTAGCAGAATGCTTAATGTTTACGGTTCAGAAGGTTGGGTCAAAGTAGTAGACCATGATAAAATTGAAATTTGTATGGTCGACGGAAACCCTGAGTTAAAAAAAGTATCAGCAATTAATCCAGTTAAAGCTAATATGGAAGGTTTTGCTGATTCTATTGCGGGCACTGATGATTATAAATTTACTAATGAACAAATGATACATGATGTTGCTGTACTTGCAGCTATTGAACGCTCTCTTGTCTCAGGTAAGAGAGAAAAGGTGCATTAGGTACATTAATTAAACACCCTAAAATTACTTTTTAAAGTTTAAATAAATTTCTTTATTAAAAATTTTAATATAAAACCATTCATTGAGATGTAGCCATGGCTATACTTTAATGGTAATGCTTTAATATTAAACTGTATCAAACATTAATTAATGATTAAATTGAACTATATTCAGAGTATTTAAAAAAAATGATTTCTAAATTGTTTAAAAATGTATCTAATCGTCGATCTTTTCTCGGGGCTGGTGCTTTGTTACCTTTAGTTCCCTTATTTAGCAGCACCAACACTAGTGCTGACAATCCAGCAGATCCGAAATCTATATGTAAGAGTCCACTCGCTCACGCAGGTGGTATGACCACCGTAGGAAACGTTGATCATTTGCGTAATGGATTTGATCCACATAATTTGCTGACTGATTGGGAAACTGGCACGGTTGAAAAAGATAGCGCTGGCAAAACTATTCGTAAATTCGAAATTATAGCAGTTGACACCGAAATTGAAATTGCTCCTGGGGTGTTTTTTCCTGCCTGGACTTATAATGGCAGGGTACCGGGTCCGACAATACGAGCTACCGAAGGCGAGTTTCTGCAAATCAAGTTTATTAACATGGGCAGTCATCCCCACTCAATGCACTTTCATGGAATTCATAGTGCTAAGATGGATGGCATATCCGGAGCTGGTTTAGTAGATCCAGGAGAAGAGTTTGTCTACGAATTTAGGGCAGACCCATTTGGATGTCATCTATATCATTGCCATGTTGCACCACTTAAACGCCATATTCACAAAGGCCTTTACGGAGCTTTTATTGTAGACCCTGACCCCAAACTTCATCCACAAAATACTACTACTGCATTATCCCGTCAGCTAGGAACAGATGAGAACATGCATTGGCAAGAACTAGTAATGGTAATGAATGCGTTTGATACCAACTTTGATGAAGAGAATGAAATTTATGCTGTAAATACTATAGCTCATGAATATAGCAAAAGACCTATCAAAATAGATAAACAACGTCCAGTTCGCATCTATTTAATTAACGTAACTGAATTCGATCCAATAAACTCGTTTCATATTCATGGAAATTTCTTTGACTATTTTGACCATGGAACCACACTAACACCAACTCTCAATAAAGTTGATACAGTAATGCAATGCCAAGCCCAAAGAGGCATTATAGAAATGTCTTTTAGTAATCATGAACCAGGACATTACATGTTCCACGCACATCAAAGTGAGTTTGCTGAGCTAGGCTGGATGAGCATGTTTGAGGTCGTCTAATGGTTTATAATCGTATTGCATTTTTTGTTGTTTTAATAATGTTAGGTGTAATCAGCTTAGCGATATACGTATTTAATCCACTAGATGATTTTGATAACAATCTGCCTCCGGAAGAATCGCTTATAATTGAAAGAGTAACTTCCGGCCCTGATGGTTTTACTGCCTATGTCAGAGGAAACGGCCGTGAACCAATAAAAATTTCTCAAGTACAAGTTGATGGGGCCTTTTGGAATTTTCGGCAAATACCTGAAGGACCAATAAATCAGTTAGCTACAGCAAAGATATTAATACCCTATCCTTGGGTACAGAACGAAACACACCATCTACTTTTTCTGTCAAGTACTGGAGCAACGTATGATTACACAATTGACGTTGCATATAAGGCGCCTAGTCCAAATAAAAAAACCTTATTTAGTCTAGCGCTCATTGGGATATGCGTTGGGGTAATCCCAATTACACTAGGAATGTTATCTTTGCCTCTCTTACGCTTAATAGGTGATAATAGCATTGTATTTTTTATGTCGCTAACAATTGGACTACTAGGTTATTTATTTGTTGATACCTTAGAAGAGGGCCTTGAGCTCACAAAAATATCTGCAAATGCATTCCAAGGAAGTTTAAGTGTTTTACTTGCGAGTGTACTTACATTTCTAGGCATTCTAGCTATAAGTTGGCGATCAAAACCTTCAACTGACGGTATTATACTAGCGACTTGGTTAGCAATTGGCATTGGCTTACATAATTTTGGAGAGGGACTATCGATAGGTGCCGCCTTATCTCTGGGAAATGCTGCATTAGGGAGTATGTTATTAATTGGGTTTGCTATACATAATCTTACAGAAGGGGTAGCGATAATAGCCCCAATTACAAAACAAAAAGTAACCTTTGGGATGCTTTTATGCTGGTTATGTTTGGCTGGGCTTCCTGCAATAGCAGGAACATGGATAGGGACTTTTACCTTTGCTCCACATTGGAATGCACTATTCTTTGGCATTGCTGCAGGCGCAATAGCTCAAGTTATAATTGAGGTGACTCGTTCAATATGGGTTATGAGAGTTAATTTAGGTGATAAGTTTATAGTAAGTAACGCTTTCGCTGGTTTTGGTATGGGAATCTTGGTAATGTACACTACCGCATTTCTGATTCAGGTCTAATTCATGAACAAAAGCGCACAAAAGACAAAAGATAAATCAGATGACACCTCCTCTGAAACACCAAATAAAATGATAGAGGCCAATCTGCAAGCCGCACAGTTTGAACGTGTTAGAACAGCCCAGCAAACAGAAAAAGCGGAAGACTATGTAGAAATGATAGATGATTTAATTAACGCTTATGGTGAAGCTAGGATAGTTGATTTAGCAGAGCGATTTGGAGTTTCACATGCTACTGTAAACAAAATTATTAAGCGTCTTCAAAGAGATGGTCTAGTTCATACACGCCCTTACCGATCAATTTTTCTTACCCCAGATGGCGAAAACTTAGCGAATACATCAAGAGAAAGACATAAGATAGTATTAGATTTTTTGAGAGCTATAGGAGTTACCGAACGTAACGCTCAGTTGGATGCAGAAGGTATTGAACATTATGTCAGCCAAGAAACCCTAAATGCATTTAGTAAGTTTATTAATAGCAGATAATAAAATAGCATTTAAATAGTTAATATAGTTGATCCTACTGTAAGGCGTTCAGCAACATCTTTATGGGCTTGAGCTGCATCAGCCAGTTTATATTGCTGACCTATAAAAGGTTTAACAGCGCCGCGGCCTATTATATTAAATAAAGAAGTAGCACTATCTTCTAGCTCTTGCCGGTTTAACTGATAAAAACGCATAGACGCCTTAGTAAAAAATAACGAGCCTTTCACATTAAGCTCAACAGAATCTATAGGTGCTAGAGGTCCAGAGGAATTTCCAAAATTCACCATGTAACCACGCGGCCGCAAACTATTTATTGATTCAATATATAAATCAGGGCCAACAGAATCATATACGACATGAACTCCCAGACCATTAGTAATATCCAATGCTACTTCATTAAAATTCTCCTTACGATAGTTAACCGCGTAAGTAGCACCATTATTAAGAATTGTAGTCTTTTTTTCATCAGAACCAACAGTACCAATAACCGTAACTCCTTTATCCTTAAGCCACTGGCACAAAAACAAACCAACTCCTCCGGCTGCTGCATGTACTATCGCTACTTCACCAGCAGCAATTGAATAGCACCTATTTACTAGATATTCAGCAGTCATACCTTTAAGCAAGCTGGCTGCAGCCTCTTCAAATGTTATATTATCTGGCAAAGCAACTACATTCGAGGCCTCAATTAAACGAGCTTCAGAGTATGCCCCAGGGTAGGTTGACGCATATGCAACTCTTTGACCCACAGAAAAATTATTAACTTCTTTGCCTACTTGTTGAACAATTCCAGCAGCTTCAGTTCCTAACACCGCAGGTAGTTTAGGTAAGACAGGATAAGCTCCTTTTCTTACTTGAATATCAAGAAAGTTAAACCCGGTTACATTATGTCTAATCAATAGCTCACTTGGTCCTGGTTCAGATAAATCAACATCTTCCCACTTGAGAACTTCTGGTCCACCAAATTTATGTATTCGCATTGCTTTGACCATTATCTTTCCCCAAAATGTGAGTAACCTATTATATTAAAATCATAACAAGTTATTAGTTTATTTTAATAGTTTTTCATAATTATTTGTCGAGGTTTTGTATAGCTAGTATATTCAATAAGCACTTTTATTCACGCTGACTTGTTCAAATGCAAAGACCCTAATAGTCTATACAGAGATATAAGTTCATAATTAAAGAAAATATGACTAGGAGATGTGAATTATGGCTCGTCCAATTATCATTAGTTGTGCAGTTACCGGTGGCGCAGATACTAAGGGTATGAACCCTAACGTTCCCTCTACCCCAAAAGAAATTGCAGATGAAGTTATTGCTGCGCATAAGGCAGGGGCTGCAGTTGCCCATATACATGTCCGAAACCCAAAAACTGGAAAAGCTAGCATGGATCCGGTTTATTATGCGGATGTTGTTAAGCGTATACGTGACGCAAATTGTGATGTGGTGATAAACCTTACAACAGGGCCAGGTGCTCGCTTGGACGTGAATATACAAACTCCATTAGAGCCTGGGCCAGGAAGCGTAATGAAAACTGCTGAAGAGAGGGTTATACATGTATTAGAAAATAAACCGGATATTTGTTCTCTAGATGTAGCTACAATGAATTTTGGAGATCGCCCAATGGTAAATTCTCCTGAAATGTTAGAAGAAATGGCTTCTCTAATACAATCTGCAGGCGTTAAGCCCGAACTCGAAGTATTCGATGTTGGCCACGTTAGTTTAGCTAACCATCTAGTAAAAACCGGCGTGATAAAAGATCCAAATCCTTTGTATCAACTATGCTTAGGTATTCCCTGGGGAGCACCAGCTACAGCTGAAGCAATGACACTAATGCGTAATATGCTTCCTGAAAATGCATTATGGGCTTCATTTGGTATTTCAAGGTTTGAGTTCCCAATGGTTGCCTCAGCCGCTATTCTGGGTGGTCATGTGCGTGTTGGTTTAGAAGATAACCTCTATATTAAACGCGGTGAATTAGCTTCAGGTAATGCTCAACTCGTAGACCGGGCAGTTCAAATCATTGAATTACTGGGAGACACAGTTGCTACCCCTGCAGAAGCAAGAGATATATTTGGAATAACAACAAGTAATAACTCTAGGAATGCAGCAGAATAGTAAAATTCTCTAATAAATAATTAAAAGAGAAAGGGTTTAAGCTGATGGCACGTCCAGTTATTATCTCTTGCGCCATAACAGGTGGATCAGACACAAAACATATGAATCCGGCTGTTCCTGTTACCCCCAAAGAAATCGCTAATGAAGCAATCTCCGCACACCATGCAGGTGCATCAATAGCCCATATCCATGTGCGTGACCCCAAAACGGCAAAAGCTAGTATGGATCCCAAGTTATATAAGGAGGTAGTAGATAGATTAAGGAACGCCGGTTGTCCAATTCTTATAAATTTAACAACCGGGCCTGGCGGAATTCTTGCGGTCGAAACTGATTCTCCCCATAATTTTATTAGTGGAAGTGCTCTAAGTAGTGCCGAGGAAAGGGTTCAACATATATACGAAAATAAACCAGATTTATGTACCTTAGACGTCACGACAATGAACTATTCTGATGTTGCGGTAACTAATACTAAAGCGATGTTAGAAAAAATGGCGGGCTTAATTCAAAAAATCGGTGTCAAAATTGAGATGGAGGTTTTCGATACAGGACAGCTGTGGCAAGCCTCTGATATGTGTAATAGAGGAATAATAACTGATCCTAATCCCTTATTTCAACTTTGCCTTGGAATTCCCTGGGGGGGTCGAGCTACTATGGAATCAATGCAATTAATGCGAGATCAGCTACCTAGCAATGCCAAATGGGCTGCCTTTGGTATTTCTCGATTAGAATTTCCTATGGTAGCTGCAGCAGTGGTATTGGGAGGACATGTGCGCGTCGGTATGGAGGATAACCTATACCTATCCCGAGGCGTTCTCACCCCTGGAAATACACCTCTGGTTGAAAGAGCTGTCAAAATAATTGAAGCTATAGGGGAATATCCAGCTAGCGTTAATGAAGCTCGTCAGATTCTTGAACTTGATAAACTAGGAGCCGCCGCAGAATAAAAATATGCTATGTATTCCTTTAATTATTTTCCTTGGTCGCTAAATACCGCCGTAACATAAATATTTAATCTCGAGGTAATCATCAAGGCCATAGTGAGAGCCTTCGCGACCAATACCTGATTCTTTAACCCCACCAAATGGTGCAACTTCAGTAGAAATAAGACCAGTATTTATGCCAACAATTCCAGATTCTAGTTCTTCTGCGACTTTCCAAATTCGATTAACATCTCTAGCATAAAAATATGCAGCTAAGCCAAATTCAGTATCATTAGCTAGTTTAATTCCTTCCTCATCAGTTTTAAATCTATATATAGGAGCTAACGGCCCAAAAGTCTCTTCTCGCGTGACTTCCATCGTAGGTGTTACATCTACTAATAATGTAGGCTGAAAGAATGTACCACCCATTGCATGGCGATCTCCTCCAACTACAATCCGTGCGCCTTTAGAAACAGCGTCAGTAATATGTTGTTCTACTTTTTCAACAGCAGCCATATCAATTAACGGGCCCTGTGTTACACCATCTTCTAAACCATTTCCTACCTTAAGATTTTTAACTGCATCAGCTAGTTTTTCTGTAAATTCGTCATATATACCGTCTTGAGCTAAAATACGGTTTGCACAGACACAAGTTTGACCGGTATTGCGATATTTAGATGCCATTGCCCCCTCAACAGCTTCATCAAGGTCAGCATCATCAAAAACTAGAAAAGGTGCGTTTCCTCCAAGTTCCATAGATACCTTTTTAATAGTACCAGCGCATTGTTCAATTAGTTTTCTGCCTACTTCTGTGGAACCAGTAAAAGTAAGTTTTCGAACAATTGGGTTTGAGGTTAACTCTCCACCAATATCTGAAGATCCACCTGTAACAACACTTAGGACACCTGGAGGAACACCCGCTCTTTCTGCTAATTCGGCCATGGCTAGCGCAGAATATGGAGTGGAAGTAGCCGGTTTAACTACCATTGAACAGCCTGCAGCAAGTGCCGGTCCTGCTTTACGAGTTATCATAGCAGAAGGAAAATTCCATGGAGTAATTGCTGCACAAACTCCTATTGGTTCTTTAAGTACTACTATACGTTTATCACGTTGGTGACCTGGTATTGTATCTCCGTAGACTCGTTTTCCCTCTTCTGCAAACCACTCTATAAAAGATGCAGCATATAAGATTTCTCCACGGGATTCGTTTAGTGGTTTCCCCTGTTCAATTGTCATCAAGATGGCAAGATCTTCTTGGTTCTCCATCATCAAATTATACCAGTTTCTTAATATTGTAGAGCGTTCTTTACCGGTTAATTGACGCCAATTCCTTTGTGCTTTTTCAGCACCTTCTATAGCACGCCTTGTTTCTTCAGAACCTAATTTAGGAATAGTACCTATTATCGAGTTATCAACTGGATTAGTCACATCAATAGTATTTCCATCATCGGCGTCTATCCAATCCCCATTTACATAACATTTTTGGCGAAATAGTTTAGAGTCAGCTAATTGCATATCTCTTCTCCCACGAGTTTAAAGTCCAATAGCTATTTTTCACGATTATTAATTAACCCGATTATAAACTAATTAATTTATCTATATTGCCGATTGCTTTGCCTTAGCCTCCTGGCGACGTGAATGTAAAATTGGTTCTGTATAACCATTTGGCTGTTCACGGCCTTTAAATACTAGGTCGCATGCTGCTTGAAAAGCTATGTTATTATCAAAATTAGGAGCCATTGGGTTATAAAGCGGGTCATTAGTATTTTGTTTATCAACAACTGCTGCCATACGCTGAAATGTTTCTACTACCTGTTCTTCACTACAAATACCATGGCGCAACCAATTGGCTATATGTTGGCTTGAAATTCTTAAAGTAGCACGATCTTCCATCAACCCTACATTATTAATATCAGGAACTTTTGAACAACCGACTCCCTGATCTATCCAACGAACTACATAACCAAGTATTCCTTGGGCATTATTATCAAGTTCTTGTTGTATTTCATTCTCAGGCCAATTTGGACGTTCAGATAATGGAATTGTCAGTATGTTATCCAAACTAGCTTGAGACCTTGTATAAAGTTTCTTTTGAAGTTCTACTACATTAACCTGATGATAATGCGTGGCATGAAGTGTCGCTGCAGTAGGAGAAGGCACCCAGGCTGTATTAGCACCTGACTGAGGATGGCCAATTTTAGTATCCAGCATATCAGCCATCAAATCTGGCATGGCCCACATGCCCTTACCAATCTGCGCACGGCCCGGAAGGCCACATTTTAGGCCAATATCTACATTCCAATCCTCATAGGTTTGTATCCAAACGGCAGACTTCATGTCTGCTTTTCTTATCATTGGCCCTGCTTCCATGGCCGTATGCATCTCATCTCCTGTTCGATCAAGAAATCCTGTATTAATAAAAAATACCCGATCTTTAGCCGCTCTAATGCATTCTTTTAAGTTTACTGTTGTTCTTCTCTCTTCATCCATAATACCTATCTTAAGAGTAAAAGAATCTAGGCCTAAAACTTCTTCAATTTTTGTAAACATCTGGTTGGTAAACTCAACCTCTTCCGGTCCATGCATCTTTGGTTTAACTATATATACCGAACCGGTTCTGCTGTTTTTCCCTTGCTTTAGGTCATGAATAGCAATCATAGAAGTAATCATGGCATCAAGAATACCTTCATAAACTTCATTACCATCATTATCTAAAATAGCTGGGTTAGTCATAAGATGACCAACATTACGGATTAGCATTAGGCTGCGGCCCTGTAATACAAGTTCTGAACCATCAGAGGAAATATATTTACGGTCGGGGTTTAAAGAACGTTTTATAGTTTTATCCTCTTTATCAAATGTCTCTGATAAATCCCCTCTCATTAATCCTAACCAGTTGCGATACGCAACAACCTTGTCTTCAGCATCAACTGTAGCAACAGAGTCTTCACAATCCATTATTGTAGTTATTGCTGATTCGACAATAACATCACTAACCCCAGCAGGATCATCTTTGCCAATAACATGATCCCTATTAATTGAGATTTCAAAATGAAGGTTATTATTTTTTAACAAAACTGATTTAGGGGAATCTTGTTCTCCTTGATAACCAATGAATTTTTCGGGTTCAGACAAATAACTAATTGTACCATCATCTAACGTTACAGCTAGCTGACTATTCTTAATACTGTAAGATACTGCGTTATGATGAGTACCATTTAAAAGCGGTGCAGATGAATCAATAAAATCTCTAGCAAATTTAATAACAGCAGCCCCACGCACTTCGTTATATGCACTGCTCCTCTCAGCTCCATCTAACTCTGGTATAGCGTCAGTTCCATAAAGAGCGTCATACAAACTTCCCCAGCGTGCATTAGCTGCATTAAGCGAATAACGTGCATTTGTTACTGGAACTACTAACTGCGGACCAGCTATTTGAGAAATTTCAGTATCAATGTTGGTAGTTGTTACTGTAAATTCTTCACCTTCTTCCACTAAGTAACCAATTTCTTTTAAAAATAGTTTATAAGCTGCTAGATCTGATGTTTCGCCACGATGTTCTTCATACCAGGCATCAATTTTTATTTGTAGTTCATCCCGTTTAGCCAATAAATTTCTGTTTATAGGTGTTAGTTCGTTAACAATTTTTTCAAAACCATGCCAAAATTCCTGAGATTTAATATCTGTTCCCGGTAAAGCAAAATCATTAATAAAATCATATAGTTCTTTATCAACTCTGAGTGAGCCAGCTTCAATCCGGTCTGCCATTATACTTATCCCTATTTTATTTATTTTAACTTAAC
Source organism: Rhodospirillaceae bacterium (assembly GCA_002713365.1). GTDB lineage: Bacteria > Pseudomonadota > Alphaproteobacteria > UBA6615 > UBA6615 > UBA6615. The sequence continues at coordinate 232,989 of PASR01000014.1, read as the reverse complement.
GAACTTATATTGTTTATACTTTATGCCATTTAGATTACGGTCTTATTATTTATTTATAATTTCAAAATACTATAAATAATACTAACTTTATTTTTTTTAAACCACCACACCTGGGTTCATAATACCATCTGGGTCGAGACGGTTTTTTGCATCCTTAAGTATATGACCAAACAATTTTGGTCGTTGTTTCTCATACCACTTTTGATGATCTCGTCCTACAGCATGATGATGCGTAATAGTGCCACCGTTTTTAATAAGAGCTTCAGATGCTGCATATTTTATTGCCTTCCACTGTTCAAGCATGCCTCCAGGCTTCCCTGTGCAGTGAAATGCAAAATATGGCGCAGGCCCATCAGGATAAGCATGGCTAAATCTGCATGAAACAGCACCATTTTGGCCTGTAACATCTCTAATCGCTTGTTGCGTAGCATCTTTAATTGCCCAATAAAATTCTTCAAACTTGTCCCAAGTTATAGCTGTCTCAAAAGTATCAGAAATAATTCCACGAGGTGTTAAATTCTCACGATTATAGGGCATGCGAATGAATGCGTCTCTCCAAGCACCTACCGCTCCCTTCAAATTTGTATCTGGATTTTCTCGCCAATCAATATCTATTATTCCACCATGATCAAGACAACATTCCTCAGCTCTTTTCATCCATGGTTCAACTGAATGATCTGATGATTCAAACGAAACTACCATTAATGTATAAGTCCCGTCACCAGCTCCATTTACTTGTAGTTCTGTAGCATCAACAATTCTTACATTTGCTGGAAACAAACCTGACTGAGAGATAGATCGCACGGCAAGAGATGCATCTAAAAATTTAGCAAAACGAAACCCAGCAGTTAATTTAAAAACGGGACGGCCCTGCAAGCGAACCCATGCTTCAGTAATAATGCCCAAAGCCCCTTCAGTTCCCATAATAAACCTATCAGGACTAGGTCCAGAACCTGATCCAGGCAATCGACGCGATTCAAAACAACCAGAAGGCGTGATTGATGTGATATTCTCTACCAAATCATCAATATGAGTATAAAGAGTAGCAAAATGACCACCCGATCGAGTAGCGATCCAACCACCCAGAGTTGAATGTTCAAATGATTGAGGAAAATGACGAAGGGTTAGATTATAGGGCTTTAACTGATTTTCTAATTCAGGTCCCTTTGCGCCCCCTTGAATTAGTGCAGCACGAGAGGTTTCATCAACTTCAAGGACTTTATTCAATTTTGTCATGTTAACCATCACCGTACCTTTGTAATGACCCTCAATATCCGGGGTAACTCCGCCCACAACCGACGAACCACCCCCATAAGGCACTATCGCTGCACCTACCCCACTTGCCCAATCATAAATTGCATTTATTTGATCAGATCGTTCTGGATAGGCAATAACATCAGGAGCGTGTTTAAAATCCCCATCAAATATACGAATTGAATCCGGCTGTGATTGTCCAAAGCTATGCAGAACTCTTTCATATGGCTCATTTGTACAAAATTTAAGAAGACTATCGGGTGGTATCAGTTTTGGTTTATGTAATTTAATATCAGAAACTTCAGGTTTCTTAATATTACTACTTGCTAGAACACCAAAATCTTGGGCTAGAATTTTTATAAGGCTGTGCACCTGATTCTTATTAAGGCCATTATTTTCATAGCCCCAACCCCAATATTTCATTCTTTGACTAACCATTGTTCGCCTTTCAAATTTAAAGCCGCTATATTCCCTTTTAATAGCTTACATTAATAATATAAAGAAGACCGAGTAATAGAATATTCTTAGGAGATCATAAAATAATGCCAACCGCACTAATAGCTGGAGGCCTAGGTGTCATAGGACGCTCTCTTGTTGAAAACTTAGAAAACAACTCAGAATGGTCAGTTTATGGTTTGTCTAGAAGAAAGCCAGACTTTGAAACAACTGCTGAATTTATATCTCTAGACTTACTTAACTTAGAGGAGTGTAAAACTAAACTTGCAATGCTCAAAAGCGTTACGCACATATTTTTCACCCCCTATGCAGCTCGAAAAACATTTAGTGAAGAGGTCGCTCCTAACCTGGCTATGTTACAAAATCTAGTCGAAACTATAGAACAGATTGCACCCAATCTAAAACACGTACAATTAATGCTTGGAGCAAAATGGTACGGTGTGCAGTTTGGCAAGCAATATAAAACCCCGGCAAAAGAAACCGACTCTAGACATATGCCGCCTAATTTCTATTACGCACAGCATGACTGGCTTGCTAAAAAACAACTGGGTAAGGCCTGGACGTGGTCAGCTTTGCTTCCACATGGTGTCTGGGGATTTTCGATTGGTAGCGAGATGAATATGCTTACATCAATTGCCGTATATGCAACATTATCAAAATATGCTGGCCTACCATTAAAATTTCCTGGAACTCCTGCCCTATATAACGCAGTCTATCAAATAGTAGACGTCAGCTTGCTTGCAAGAGCTATGATTTGGACAGCTACTACAAAAGAAGCAGAGAATGAAATATTTAATATAACTAATGGCGATTTTACAAGATGGTGTCATTTGTGGCCGCGCATAGCAGAGTTTTTCGATATGGAAGTAGGCCCTATACAAAATTTGAATTTAGAGACAGTCATGTCAGAAAAAGAATCAATATGGGCCAAAATTTGTGAGGAAAACCAACTCCATACCTATACTATAAATGACTTAGCTACATGGCAATTTATGGACTACGCCTTTAGTAATGGGTTTGATCAAATGTCTAGCTTAACAAAAATTCGTCAAGCTGGTTGGCATGAGGTACTTGATACAGAAGATACTATAACCCACCAACTGCAATACATGAGAGACAAAAAGATTATTCCTTAGGCATAGGAGAAGATAGTGGTAAAAAAAACTGCACTAGTGCCAGGAGCGCTAGGTGTTACCGGCAGAGCAATTATAGAATATCTAGATTATAATCCCGATTGGAATATTATAGGATTGTCACGCCGACCATCGAACTATAATAGTAATGCAAAATTTCTTTCAGTAGATTTACTTAACAAATCTGAATGCAATAGTATTGCTGAGCACCTAGCTGAAACTACCCATGTCTTTTTTTGTGCCTATGCTCCACGAAACTCAGTTGAAGCAGAAATAAAGCCAAATGTATCAATGTTGACTAACCTTTTGGACACACTAGAACCAGTAAATAATAGATTAGAGCATGTACAATTAATGCATGGTGCCAAGTGGTATGGAAGCTACTTGGGTCCTTATAAAACACCAGCGAAAGAAGATGACCCCCGACCGCTAGTTCAAAATTTCTATCACGCACAAGAAGATTGGATTAAGAAAAGGCAAAAAGAAAAGGCATGGAACTGGTCAGCACTAAGACCGCATGGAATATGGGGGTTTTCCATAGGCGGCAGAATGAATTTAATGACTGGAATAGTTCTTTATGCCGTTATTTCAAAGCACTTGGGTCTACAATTACGCTGGCCAGGTACACAAGAGTTTTACGATTGCCTATATAATATAATTGATACTGAATTACTAGCTGACGGCATGTACTGGGCCGCCACCACTCCTAATGCAGTCAATGAAGCCTATAATATAAGTAATGGTGATTTTTTTCGGTGGAACCAAGTTTGGCCAAGCATTGCATCTTTTTTCGACATGGAGATAGGACCAGTTCAAACATTGCCTTTAAAAGAGGTAATGCTTGATAAAGAAGCGATTTGGTCAGAGATAGTGAGAACATATGACCTTCAAAACTACACTCTAGCAGAACTAACTAACTGGGATTATTTAGATATGGCATTAGGTAACGGCTACGATCAAATGTCTAGTATTACAAAAATAAGACAAGCAGGATGGAATAATTCACTAGACACCGAAACTACTATAACAAACCAAATACAAAAGCTACGCGACATTAACATTATACCTTAGTGAAAGTAATAATATGCCCCCCTTTATAATAAGTAGTGCTTTTGATAGTGGTAACATTTCATGCTTATCTGCAGATTCATCAGATAATATACAATTAGAGATACTGAAAGATCATAATTCTGATTTCTATCAATGGTTTTATTTTCGTTTGAGTGGCGCGAGAGATCAAGAGTGTAAACTTCATATAACTAATGCCAGCGGATCTGCTTATACGAAAGGCTGGACAAATTATAAAGCAGTAGCATCTGAAAATAAAAAAGATTGGAGAAGGATAAAAACTAATTTTATAGATGGGGTTTTAACATTTGAGTATACACCAAAAACTGATTCTGTTTGGTTTGCATATTTTGCTCCCTACACCACTGAGCGTCATAATGATCTAATTGCCATGATTCAACAATCAACAAAGGCTAAAATTTCGGTTCTTGGAAAAACGCTTGATGGCCAAGACATTGACCTTGTGAGAATTGGTGAAGAAGGACCTAATAAAAGAGTCTGTTGGATAATAGCCCGGCAACATCCCGGGGAAAGTATGGCCGAATGGTGGATGGAAGGTCTACTTGAGCGACTAATTTTCTCTGACGATAACCTAAGCGCAGAAATATTAGAAAAAATAGTTTTTTATCTAATTCCAAACATGAATCCTGACGGAACTAAACGTGGTCATCTTCGAACTAATGCTGTCGGAACAAACCTTAATCGGGAGTGGCTATCACCAAGCATGGCAAGAAGCCCAGAAGTTTTTCTGGTTCGAAAAAAAATGTTGGAAACTGGAGTTGATTTTTGTTTAGACGTTCATGGTGACGAGGCCCTTCCCTACAATTTTCTTACAGGCATGATGGGAATACCTTCATTAAACGAAAGACAAAAGTCATTAAAGTTAAAATTTGAAAAAGCTCTATTAGAATCTAGTAATGAATTTCAGACGGAGCACGGATATCCAGCTAGTCCTCCAGGAAAAGGTAATTTATCGATGTGTGCCAACTATATTGCAGAGAAGTTTGGTTGCCTTGCCTTAACTTTAGAAATGCCGTTTAAAGATAACGACAATAATCCTGACCCTATTTTCGGCTGGTCTCCTGACAGATCAAAAAAATTTGGTTCCGTTCATATTGAAGCTATCGCAGCTATCGTAGAAGACCTAAGATAGAGTAATGTTATCTATATCATTGCTCATCAATTACAGTATTACTTAATTTACCAATTTCAGTAATTTCTACTTCTATAATATCACCCGCTTTCATAAATAATTTTGGGCTTCTTACATTTCCAACTCCTGCGGGCGTTCCAGTTGCAATTACATCGCCAGGTTCTAAAGGTGTAAAATCTGAAATATACGATACTATTTCAGGTATGGAGTATATCATTAAGCCAGTAGAACATTTTTGAACAACTTTATTATTTAAACGCGTCGTCAACACTAATTTAGTTGGATCAGGTATTTCGTCTGCCGTAACCATCCAAGGACCTAATGGGCCAGTCCGGTAAAAATTCTTACCTGCAGTGAGTGAATGACGTTGATAGTCACGAACACTGCCATCCAAAAAACAAGTATAACCGGCAATATGGGATAAGACATCTACTTCAGTTATATGACGCCCGCCTTTACCTATAATTAAAGCAAGTTCACCCTCAAAATCAAAATTAGACGAGATCTGAGGTCTTATAATAGGATCACCATGAGCTACCAATGTATTATTAAGTCGACTAAATAAAGTAACGTTTTCAGGCATTTCATCGGTAAATTGTTCTGCATGATCCTTATAATTTAGACCAGCACAAATTATTTTATCTGGATTTGGAATTACCGGCAGGAGCTCTATATCACCCATGCCAGTTGTAGGCACCTCATCAGCCGCGATTTTTGCTAACTCTTCTAAGGCATCTGCCTTTAGAGCGTCACGAATGCTCGAGTATGGTGATTTACGTCCAACATCGACAATTCTTCCATTACCATCGACTATGCCAAATGACTCACCCTTTTTATCTCTGAAACTTATAATTTTCATTTAATTCCCTCTAAATCCTATAATCGGGCTGTTATATCTGCCCAGAGGTTATCAGCACCTCCAGCTATAACTTCTTTTCCCATTCTTCGTGCCCAATAACTTTCTGAACCATACTCAGAACGCCATGACCACAGTCGTCGAGTTATATAATGAAGGCTATATTCATCTGTAAATCCTATAGCTCCATGAACTTGATGACCAATAGAAGCTGCTAATCCTGCTGATTCTCCAGCACGAATTTTAGCTGTGGCCACCTCAAATTCTAGACCAGAACTCACATCTATTAAATCGGCTGCTCTACATGCTATTTGGGATGCAATCTTAGCAGCTGCAGCCTCAGCTGCTAAGATTGCAAGCTGGTGCTGAATAGCCTGAAACTTTGCTATAGGCTGTCCAAATTGTTCACGTTCTCTAGAATAACTAATACAATTATCAAGTATAGCTGAAATTCCTCCAGACATTTGGACTGAACGAGCTAGCGCAGCATAGACTAATAGTGAGTTTGACCTGAAAGCGTCAGAAATATCTATTACAGTCATTGGAGACGCTTTATCAAATGTCATTGAATCTCTTGACTCACCACTAATATTTTTATCTTTTACGATTTTAGATTTTTTAGCATCGAGTAGAACGTACACCTGCTTATTACTGTTATAGGCTTCTGCCAAAACATAGTCTGCTGAAGCACCCCACGGAATACGTTCAATAATACCAGATATTTTATAGCTATTATTTGATTCAATAAGGTCTAGTGGCTTACCATCACAAAAAAATGTAATTACTCCTTTAGGAGGTGCTTGATTATGTTGCGATAAAAACCAACTTGAAACCATGGTCTCAACGAGCGGCACCGGAACTGAATAATACCCTGACCAATATATAATTTGAAAACAATCTATCCACTTTATCCCTGAACCACCATGATTTTCATTTACCATAGCAAAAGTAAGTCCATTCTCCTCTATTTGTTGCCATATAGGATCAGGCCATACAGCTAATTCAGTTTCCCTTAGCACATCATTGTTAATTAAATTAGAAAACAATCGATCGCAGGTCTCAGCTAAAGTTTTACTTATTTCAGTCATCTTAAACCTAGGCCTCTTGCAATAACACTCCTTAATATTTCTGTTGTTCCACCCCTCAAAGAAAAAGAAACACAAGCTTGCTGTATATATGCTAGTGATTTTTCATAATCACTTCCATGCAGTATATTCGGCGCAACATTAATTAAATCATGGGCTATTTCAGGTATTAATTGTTCGAATGCTACACCGAGGTCCTTAATTACTGTAGCTTCTATAGTGGGCTGCTCACCTGTTTCAAGAACAGCAGCAACTGCAAGTGACATCTGTCTTAATGTAACAAGATGTGCTGTCAATCGACCAATAGCAACTTCTGCATGTTTATCTTCGGTTTTGTGAAACATACGAATCAGTTCAACCATAAGTCGGTAAGCGCTTAGAAAGCGATCTGGACCACTACGTTCAAATGCTAATTCAGCAATTACTTGCTGCCATCCGTTACCTTCTTCACCAACTAACATCGAATCAGAAACAAAAACATTATCAAATTTAACTTCGTTAAATTCCTTATCACCAATCATATTACGAATAGGCGAAATGGTAATACCCGGATCACGTAGGTTAATTATAAGTTGTGAGAGACCATCATGCCGATCTTTTACAGAACCACTAGTGCGTACAAGAGCAATCATGTAATGGCACTTTTGCGCATACGTAGTCCATATTTTTTGTCCGTTAACCACCCATCCATCATTATCACGTTTTGCATGAGTATTTATTGATGCTAAATCAGATCCTGAGTTTGGCTCGCTCATGCCAATACAAAAAAAGCTTTTACCACTCGCAATACCAGGCAACAATTTTTCTTGCTGTTTATCACTACCAAACCTAAGTAATAAAGGGCCACTTTGACGTTCTCCAATCCAGTGCGCTGCAACAGGTGCTCCAAATGCTAATAACTCTTCTATAACAATGTAGCGTTCTAATGCGCTGCGGGAACTACCATAAGGTTCTGGCCAAGTCATACCTAGCCAACCCCTATCACCTAGCCTACCACTAAAGTCAGCATCAAATGCTGACCAAGAACGAGCACGATTAGGTTTTGAGTAGGAGCCTAATGTTTCAAAAAGAAATGAACGAACTTCTTCCCGTAAAACATCCACTCCAGGTGGTAAATCACACAAATCCAGATTAAATGCCTGCATAAAGTTACTCTCTCTAATAAATACAATTTTAATTACTACACTTATAACTTAGACGAATAGTAAGAATGTGCTAATTAATCCTAAATATTCCGGAGATAAGCATGACTAACTTTATAAAATATGAACAAAAAGATGCAATAGTTACATTAACTATGAACCGCCCAGAAGAACGCAATGCGCTTTCAGGTGATGGACAATTCCAAGCCTTTGTTGATGTTTGTGAGCGAATAAAAAAAGATGAAAGTGTTTCAGTTGTAATTTTAACCGGTTCCGGATCTGCATTTAGTGCGGGAGGTAACGTAAAAGATATGCGTGACCGCAAAGGGCTTTCAAATGGGAACCCCTATCAAATAAGAAATAATTACCGTCATGATATCCAGAATATACCGCTTAGCCTATACAATTTGGATGTTCCAACTATAGCAGCGGTTAATGGTGCTGCCATTGGAGCAGGCTTAGATCTAGCCTGTATGTGTGATATTAGAATAGCTTCAGAGAAGGCAAAATTTGCAGAAAGTTTTGTGAAACTTGGTATAATTCCAGGTGATGGGGGAGCCTGGCTTCTACCTCGCCTAATAGGCCAATCAAAGGCTGCTGAGTTAACTTTCACTGGAGATACTATAGGGGCAATAGAAGCGCTAAATTGCGGGCTAGTATCAAAAGTTGTACAAGATAATAAATTGTTGGATGAAGCAATTGATTTAGCCAATCGCATGGCGGCCAATCCAGTGCATTCATTAAGGATGGCTAAAAAACTCATGCGTGAGGGAGCGCATGTAAAGTTAGATACATTATTAGAAATGTCTGCTGCCTTTCAGGCAATAGCTCACCATACAGAAGAACATGACCAAGCCATAGATGCTTTGTTAGCTAGGCTTGAAACTAACCGAAAAAAATAATTAATATATTTTATACTTCACTTAATTAAATATTTTATCACCTTCTAAATCAATTATTTGTTGTGCTTTAGATATAGAGAATTCAATTGCAGTATCTCGGTTAGCATGAAAGTCAGCTCGAACAAATTTATGTTCTTTTACTACCATATTATCTGTTCTAATTATTACCCCAGCTGTTAACCACTGAACACCTTCCTTTTGTGGCTTAGCATAAATCGTATACCCCTTATATAGGCAACTTGCTTCATTTTTGTTATTTACTACTTTATCTAATTTTAAACCAAATAATTTACAAAACAAATTTACTATACCCCCTAACATAGCCAACCTCCCTTTGTTTAGTCTTCTAAAATCAGATAAAAGTAAAATTACTTTAGATGAATATCCAAAAAAGAAACTGACCGTTCTAAAGCAAGATCAGCTTCTTCCTTCGAATAAGATTCTGCACCATGCCTTGCAAAGGCATGCTCTGCTTCAGGGTATTTATGTATTTCTACATTGGACTTGTAGCTAATTTTTTCTTCAATAAATTTACATATAGCAGGTGGAACCCAAGTATCTGCTAAAGCCTGATGCAACATAAAAGGTTGGCTCAGTTGAGATGCTTCCGAAATTGCGTGTTCGATGTAAGTTCCATAGTAAGCAACTGCGCAATCAATATTAGTTCGGCAAGATAACAAGTAGCACATTTTTCCACCCAGGCAATAACCCACTGCTCCAACCTTACCGTTACAAACATCTAGTTTTCGCAAGTACTCCATAGTTTCTTCCATATCCTTAGCCCCTAAATCATAATCAAAATTAAAATAGCGGTCTAATGACAACATCCAATCATTCGGATTATCTGCATCTAAAATAATATCAGGGCCAAGTCTCCAGAATAGATCTGGGACCAAACAAATATAACCTGCCTCAGCAAATTCAAGAGCGTGAGCCTTCATAGTATTATTAACTCCCCATATCTCCATTATTGCAATAACAGCTCCAATAGGAGACTTTTCAGGATATGCTATGTAGGCACTCATCTGTCCATCTGTGAGATTTAATTTAATAGTTTCGGTAAACATGAATTTATTTTCCTAAAAATATTACTTTAGTTAAATCAATATTTAGTAAATTCTGTAATAAACTATGATCTTAAGAAATAATAAAAAACTTAAATGGTGGGCCGTGAAGGGCTCGAACCTTCGACCTAGTGATTAAGAGTCACCCGCTCTACCAACTGAGCTAACGGCCCATCTTAGGAGTAACGGATATAACAAAGAGACTTAAGACTGTCGATAGGTATTATACCTTTCTACATTATCAAAGAGGCACCGCGACGATTTATATAAACCCCCTTATGGATACCAGAACTCATTACTAAGCCAAATCCAATAAGTACAGTAAGCATTGCCGTACCTCCATGTGAGATAAGTGGTAAAGGAACGCCAACCACTGGTAAAAGTCCCATTACCATTGCCATATTAATAAATAAATATAGAAAAAAGTTCACAACCAAGCCCATAGATAACAAGCGTGCAAATTGACTACGACAACTGAAAGATATGAAAATACAATAGCTAATTAATAGAGCATAAAGTCCAATTAATGTTGTACCACCAATAAAACCAAACTCTTCAGCTAGCATAGTAAAAATAAAGTCTGTTTGTTTTTCTGGTAAAAAATTTAGGTGACTCTGGGTCCCCTCCATAAACCCTTTACCGAATAACCCTCCAGATCCCATAGCTATTTTTGATTGAATTATATTATAACCAGACCCTAATGGATCCAAGTCAGGATTGAGAAATGTTAAAATCCTTTGTTTTTGATACTCATGTAGAAATTGCCATCCGATGGGGATAGCCGCAATCGAAGAAAAACTAAAAATAAGGCATTGCCATACTCTTATACCAGCCAACCAAAGCATAACAGCGCCAATTAAACCTAGTACTCCAGCGGTTCCTAAATCCGGTTGTCGTAATACCAATGCAACTGGTGCTAAAATTAATATTAAAGGGATTACTAAATAGCGCACCCTCCCGGCGTCACCTACTTCTAGGCCATGAAAATATCTGGCTAAGGCCATAACCATTACAATTTTCATAATTTCTGATGGTTGTAACTGGAATAAAGTGAGATCTAACCAGCGTTGCGCTCCCATGGCTACAGAACCAAGCACATCGACCGTAGCTAATAAAATAAAGCTTATCCCATAAAGTGCATAAGACATTTTAAGCCAGAATCTTATATCTATTATGGATATAATTAACATTAATATCACGCCAATACCAAAACGTAACATTTGGCGGGAAGCCCAGGGACTTAAATCTCCGCTTGCAGCTGAATACAACATAGAAAATCCAACACCTGCAATTAGAAAAATAATCAATACTATCTGCCAATTGAGCTGAAAAATCTTTTCCATATATGTCTTATCGGAGCTTCCAAATTCTGTCATACGTGACACGATTCTAAGCCTCTTTTGGGACTGTTTGCCACTCAGCAACATCAGCGCCGGGGGCCTGACCGGCCGGATCTCTATTCAAGGTATCTACCATTATATCGCGGGCTATCGGCGCAGCGATTTTTGGACCACCGCCTCCATGTTCAATCACTACTGATATAGCGTAACGGGGAGACACGATAGGAGCAAAACCAACAAACAAAGCATGATCACGACGTTTCCATGGTAGTTGTTCGTTTTTTATTATACCCGAATCTCTTTCAGCCTGCGTAATTCTTCGTACTTGAGAAGTACCAGTTTTACCCCCCATTCCCATACCAGGCACCATAATCCTTGCACGATAGGCTGTACCCCATTGATTATTTATTACCGCTTCCATGGATTTAAGTACCATCCTAAGGTGATTAGGATTTAAACCCATATCAGAAGCAGGCAAATCTGTACGGCTTATAATTTTATTCCTAGAAATAATATCACGTGCAACAAACGGAGTAATGGCTTTACCCCCATTGGCTAGGCGAGCCACCATTGTTGCAAGTTGCATAGGGGTAGTTAAAACAAAACCTTGTCCAATTGCTGCTAATAATGTTTCCCCCCTTACCCATGACTTTCCGATAGCAGCCTTCTTCCATGCTTTGTTGGGAATTAAACCTGGTCTAGAGCCAGGAATATCGAGGTCTAAGTTTTGTCCTAGCCCAAACCGTTTAGCCATTATAGCTATTCTATCTATACCGACGCGCCTTGAAAGCTCATAGAAATAAACATCACATGACTGAGCAATACCTTTTTTTAGGTTTGTTAAGCCATGTCCATGTTTCTTCCAACAATGAAATTTACCATCACCTAATGTTAAACTTCCAGAGCAAAAGAATGATGTATTTTTATTTATTATTCCTGCCTCTAAAGCAGCCAGAGCAACAATCATTTTAAAGGTTGATCCCGGAGCATATTCTCCTGCAATCGCTTTGTTACGAAGAGGAGCGCGTTCATCTTCAGACAGTTCTTTCCACTCATTCTCACTAATACCATTAGTGAAGTTATTAGGATCAAAGCTGGGACTAGAAGCCTGAACCATAGTCGCTCCCGTATGAACGTCCAAAACCACTATCGAGCCTGTCTTACCTTCCAGCGCCTTCATTGCCTGTTTTTGCAGAGAAGTATCAATAGTAAGAACTATATTCTGTCCCGTTTTTCCTTCTTTTCTATCTAACTCCCTAATCACTCTGCCAAGTGCATTAACTTCAAGCTGGCTGGAACCAGCTTTACCGCGCAAGGCAAGGTCAAAAGTTTGCTCAACACCACTTAGGCCAACTTTAAAACCTGGTAGTTCGAGCAATCTATCGCCTGTTTTATGCTTAGGTGAAACAGCTCCAACATAGCCCAAGGCATGAAAAGCCGCTTCACCTTGTGGATAGAACCGCAGTGAACCTGACTCAATGGTAATACCCGGTAGATCTGGAGCATTTACCTCAATTCTAGCTACATCCTCCCATTCTAAATATTCCCGCACCAAGACAGGCACAAATTTCCTTTTACGAGAAACATCTTTTAAAATACGCTTACGATCATTAGCAGATAGAGGGATTAAACGCCCTAAATGAGTTAATGTTTTTTCAATATCTGGATTGTTTTCTGATTTTATTAGAACTTGATAATTCTGCTGATTAATGGCCAGCGGGACACCAAAACGATCAAAAATTTGTCCCCGTGAAGGGGTTAAAAGTCGAAGATTTATTCTGTTTTCTTCAGCCATTAACTGATAACGATCAGCTTCAATAACTTGCAAATAATACATACGCCCGATTAGAGCAGATAATAAAGCGGCTTTACCTCCCACCAGTATTGCTGCCCTGCGAGAAAATACACGGTACTGATCTTCTCCACGATTTAGCATTAGTAGAACCTTGCCGACCCAATAAATCTTCTCTGCGTATTACCTAATAGCCAAACGATAGCAGGAAACATAATTATAGTCATAATAAGACCTATAACTGCAGCTTCTGGAGCAAGGTACGACCCTCGCACTATTGACGCCAAGCACCATGTGCAAAATACTGCCAATACTAAAACTATGGCGAATCCCCCCCAAAACAACCAGAAAGATTTTCCAACTATAAACCTGCGCTGATTATAGACCAGGGCATGTATAAACAAGTAAACAAGTGAGTTAAGTCCAAGCGGAGCGCCTGACAATGAATCTTGGATAATACCTAGAAAAAAAACAAATATAATAGGCATAAGTTCAGGCCTAAACATAACCCAATAATAAATTGAAATAACTGCAAAACCAGTAATTATATCACTCAAATATTGCAAAGGCATTTGTAACTGACCAAGAAGAACAAAAAATAAAGTTATAACTATTGGTATGGCACTCTGAAGATAACGTATTAACCATGCAAAATCAGAAAGAAAATTCATTGTTTTGTTTTTAAATCCGAAGATACTTCAGTCTGCAAAGCACTAGTTGGGACTCGTTCAGGCGGAGGTAATATTCCATCAAGTCCATAATCTAGTATTACTGCCTGATTTAACTTAGACCAATCTACAAATGGTTTTACGCTAACTGTACTATCAGTTGCCTGTGCTACAGTACCCACTACCAGACCAGGGGGATAAACTCCTCCGTGACCCGATGTAACAATTCGATCTCCTCTTGAAATAGGAGAATTATCAGGTAAAAACTCTAATACGGGTCGTGAGGTATTATTGCCTGCGAGGATCGCTCGATCACTAGTAGATTCAACCATAACAGGTATATGTGAATTTATATCTATCATCAACAGAACTCGAGATGTTCTATTGCCAACCTCAGCTATCCGTCCAATTAGTGCACCCTGCCATACAACCGCTTGTCCTCTACGAACAAATTGACGTGCACCAGCATTTATCAATAAGGAATGAAAAAATGCACCTCCCGTATCCGCAACAATACGAGCAGTAACAAATTGTGAGCGCTTATCAGGTACATATTCGAGTTGTGCACGCAACGTAGCATTCTCAATATTTAATTTTCGCGCTTCTTCCACCCATTGTATCAATCTTGCATTACTTTCACGAAGATTCTGGTTTTCTTGATTAAGAAAAAACAACCTCTCCACATTAGAAACGAGTCCCTCCATTGCCTGAACTGGCTTGCTAAAAACAAATATCACTGGAGTAACAAGATCAACGATAGCTAATCTAACCTGACTAACGCTAGATATCTCTGCTCTGCTAAAGAGCATAAGTGTAAGCGATAGTAACACTAAGCCCAAAAATGCAAATCTTTGAGTCCACAAACGAACGGGAAGTACCATTCCAGCTATACTTACTTTGGCACTGCGCTTAGCCACAACCCTTCCTTAAAATAATTACGATTCGTTCATGCATATTAATACATACTCTCGAGAACACCCTTAAACTTTGGCAACTCATCCAAAGTTCTCCCTGTCCCGCGAACAACACAAGCTAGAGGATCATCAGCTATAGATATTGGTAGTCCTGTAGCATGGCGCAGCACGTAATCAAGGTTTCCAAGTAAAGCCCCACCACCTGTTAAGATAATACCCGTATCGACTATGTCTGACGCTAATTCAGGTGCCGTGTTTTCCAAAGCGACTGAAACAGCCTCAATAATTGCACTTATAGGCTCGGCCAAACTCTCTGCAATTTGACGTTCAGATATTACAAGCGTTTTCGGAACTCCATTCATCAGGTCGCGTCCCTTAATCTCAATTGTACGACCATCTCCATTTTCTGGGGGACAAGCTGATCCAACCTCTATCTTAATGCGTTCAGCACTACTTTCTCCTACTAGCATATTATGGTTTCGGCGAATGTAGCTTATAATAGCCTCATCCATCATATCACCACCAACACGAACACTGCGTGAATAAACAATTCCACCCAAAGACAGAACTGCCACTTCAGTTGTTCCACCTCCAATATCTATTACCATTGATCCTGTAGGCTCAGTAACAGGCAATCCAGCTCCTATAGCCGCCGCCATAGGCTCTTCGATTAGCCATACTCGACGCGCTCCTGCACTCTCCGCAGAGTCTTGAATTGCCCTGCGCTCTACCGCGGTAGAACCAGAAGGAACACAAACTATTATTTGTGGGCTATGAAAGCCACGACGATTATGAACTTTACGAATAAATTCTTTAATCATCTCCTCGGCCACCTCAAAGTCTGCAATCACTCCATCTCGTAAGGGTCTAATGGCCTGAATATTGCCAGGTGTCCGACCAAGCATTTGTTTAGCTTCATTTCCTACAGCAAGCACACGTTTTTTACCTTTGACTTCAGATATTGCAACAACTGATGGCTCATTAAGTACAATATCCCTGCCCTTTACATAAACCAGTGTATTTGCAGTGCCGAGATCAATAGCTATATCAGTCGATCTAAATCCCAATATTCTAGAAAACATTATTTATCGCCTCGTTTACTGGCTTAAAAACCACACGGTTACGGGGTTACACCTATGCAGTAAGTGCTTCTGGTGCAGTCTTTTCTCTTTTGATATTTAATTTGTTAAGAGCGTGCAAATAAGCACGCACCGACGCAACCAAAGTATCAGCGTCAGCGCCTTGTCCGTTAACTGTTTTTCCATTTTCTTCTAATCTTACCGTAACATCGGCTTGAGCATCCGCTCCCTCAGTTACGGCTTGGACTTGATACAATTGTAGTGTAGCTATATGGGGACAAAGCTCCTTAATAGCCTTAAAACTTGCATCAACTGGTCCATTTCCATCTGCTTTAGTAGCTATAATATTTCCATCAATCTCAAGCTCTAATTCGGCAGTTTGTGGTCCCTTTGATCCGGCTACAACCTGCAATGATATAAATTTTATACGATCACTATCATGTTGTATTGTATCATCAACTAAGGCCACGATATCCTCGTCAAAAACATCCTTCTTTTTATCTGCTAACTCTTTAAAGCGTTGAAAAGCATTTGCTACAGCGTTTTGCCCCAAGTCCCCATACCCTAATTCTTTCAACTTTTCATGAAAAGCATGGCTACCTGAGTGTTTTCCCATTACGAGATTAGAATGGGTTAAACCGACAGATTCAGGAGTCATAATTTCATAGGTCTGTGCGTCTTTAAGCACTCCATCTTGGTGTATTCCTGCTTCATGGGCGAAGGCATTTGCCCCAACAATTGCTTTATTAGGTTGAACAGAAAACCCTGTAATGGTTGAAACTAAATGGCTGGCACGAGTTATAACAGTGGTATCTATTCCGGTAGCATATGGCATAGAATCAGGTCGTGTTCTTAAAGCCATAACCACTTCTTCTAGTGCGCAGTTTCCAGCTCTTTCCCCTATTCCATTAATGGTACATTCAATCTGTCTGGCCCCCATATTTACAGCAGCTAAGGAATTGGCTACCGCAAGTCCTAAATCATTATGGCAGTGTACAGATATTATAGCTTTATCTATATTAGGAACTCTATTGAATAGCATAGAAATCAAATCTGCAAATTCATCAGGTACGGCGTAACCAACAGTATCTGGAATATTAATGGTAGTTGCTCCAGCTCTTATAGCACTTTCTACAACACGGCATAAAAAATCATGTTCCGTACGAGAGCCGTCCTCAGGAGACCACTCTACATCAGGGCATAGATTACGCGCATGAGTTACACTATCAATTATAGCCTGATGAACTTCATCTGGATCCATCTGAAGTTTCACCCTCATGTGCAAAGGGCTAGTAGATAAGAAAGTGTGTATACGAGGTCTTGCTGCTCCCTTTAACGCTTCCCAAGCCCTATCTATGTCATTTACTGAAGCACGAGCCAAACCAGCAACGCTACTTTCTTTAACAGCATTAGCTACTTCTCTTACAGAATCAAAATCACCATTTGATGCGATAGGAAAACCCGCCTCGATTATATCGACACCCATCTCTTCAAGCATTAAAGCAACTCTCACTTTTTCCTCTAAATTCATAGAGCAGCCAGGAGATTGCTCACCATCACGTAAGGTGGTATCAAAAATACGTACGTAGTTCTTATTATTACCTTCTAATTGAGGCGCAGAATTTACTGACTTAATATCTTTGGCAGTCATTGGTCCAGTTCCAATTTAGGTTCGTTAACTTTAGCGCTCGTAACGACTCCCCCTAAAAATGATAACCCAATACTATGGGTTACAATGATGTTTAGGGGCACCTAAGTCGTTGACTAAAGCTGCCGCTGAACATCTTCTTCGTAAAATAAAAAAACCTACTTATTAATATGGAATAGAAAAAAATTTTCGAAAATCTATTCACTTCATACCCCGCAAATAAATGACGCAATCTCTATAATTCCTTATCTAAGTTCATCTGAGTTAGTCATAAATCTACTCAACCACTAACCCATAAAAATTTAAACATGCAAATACTAAGTAAGCAATTTATCAAAAAATTAATATTAATTACTTAGTTCTAGGCCCTTTTTATTGTTTACCGCAATGATTTTATTAAAAATTATGCCTATAAAATATAATAAATACGAAAATATCTATTTTTTTTATAGTTAAATTTATTACCTTATACCTATAAATATTTAATTTTTGCTCTTATCGACCATAGCGTTTTCTGCAATCCAAGGCATCATAGATCTGAGGCGTTCACCTACTTCTTCAATGCCATGGTCAGCCTGAAGACGACGAACAGTTTTAAATCCAGCTTGTCCGACCTTATTCTCAAGCATCCACTCTCGTGTAAACTGTCCTGATTGTATTTCTGCTAAAACACGTTTCATCTCCTGCCTTGTTTCGTCAGTAACTATTCGCGGCCCCCTGGTGTAGTCACCATATTCGGCCGTATTCGAAACAGAATAGCGCATATTTGCCAACCCACCTTCATATATAAGGTCAACAATTAATTTTACCTCATGTACACATTCAAAATACGCCATTTCAGGGGCATAGCCAGCATCAACTAATGTTTCAAAACCCGCTTGTATAAGTGCAGTTAATCCTCCACATAAAACAGTTTGCTCTCCAAATAAATCTGTTTCACATTCTTCTTTAAATGTGGTCTCAATTATACCTGCGCGACCAGATCCTATAGCTGCTCCATAACTCAAACCGATATCATGGCAGTTACCACTAGAATCTTGATAAACAGCCAAAAGTGAAGGAACACCAGCGCCGCGTTCATACTCTGACCTGACTGTATGTCCAGGTCCTTTAGGCGCAATCATAAATACATCAAGGTCGGCTCTTGGTTCTATTAAGTTAAAATGAACATTTAGGCCATGCGCAAATGCTATTGCTGTGTTTTCACGCATATTATTAACTAAATGATCACGATAAAGATCTCCCTGAAGTTCATCAGGAACTAAAACCATAACAACATCAGCCCATACTGCAGCGTCTGCAGGATTCATAACTTCAAATCCAGCTGCTTCTGCTTTTGCAGCGCTAGCGGAACCATCGCGTAATGCAACAACGACATTAGTTGATCCACTATCACGCAAGTTCATCGCGTGAGCATGTCCCTGGCTACCATAACCGATAATAGCCACTTTTTTTCCCTTTATTAAATTTACATCGGCGTCGCGATCGTAATAAACGCGCATTTTATCAATCCCTGTCTGTTCGTGTTATAATTTTTAAATCTAAATGTTCAATAATAAATGTTATTTACATGTCGAAGTACCATTTGCCAACGCGGACTTTAAAATGACTTAAAAAAAATTAATCATTATCTATTCTTTTTTCTCCACGTTTTATCGCAACAACTCCTGATCGAGCAATTTCAACCATTCCAAGATTACGCATCAACTCTAAAAAACTCTCAATTTTTTCAGGTGAACCATTTATAGAAAAAACAAAAGAATCTACCGCTGTGTCGACAACTCTAGCACGAAATATATCGGCAATACGCAAGGCTTCTAGCCTTTCGGGACCGGTATTAGTAATTTTTATCAATATAAACTCATGTTCAACATGAGGTCCCTCAGCTGTTAAATCATTAACCTCTTGTACAGGAACTAAGCGTTCCAACTGTGCCTTAATCTGCTCAATAATCATTGGAGTACCCGATGTCACTACATTTATTCTTGAAGATGAATCATCTTCACTTACCGTAGCAACAGTTAAACTTTCAATATTATAGCCGCGACCTGAGAATAGACCAACAACTCTAGCTAATACGCCAGGTTCATTATCAACTAGTACTGCCAGAACATGTCGTTCAATATTATTTTTCATTTTACACTCGTACTTATAAAACGGAATAAGAAAGTATTACTAGCCTATACCAGTACCATTCCATCTTCAGATTGTGTCTGTTCTTCATGTTCATTAAGACCCAGTAATATTTCATTATGGGCTGCTCCTCCAGGGATCATAGGCAGGCAATTTTCTTCCTTTGAAACAACCATATCCACTATTACTGGTCCAGGCGTTTCCAACATCTGAGCAATGACACTATCAACTTGATCAGGTTGTGTTGCTCGTAACCCTGTCATTCCATAAGATTCAGCAAGTTTAATAAAGTCTGGTAAACCTGCTGAGTATGATTCAGCATATCTTCCACCATGAAGCAATTCTTGCCATTGACGTACCATTCCAAGCCATTCGTTATTAATGATAAAAACCTTAACTGGTAAGTTGTATTGGGCCATAGTTCCCAATTCCTGTATATTCATCATTGTTGAACCTTCGCCAGCAATGTCCACAACCAACTTATCTGGGTGAGCAACCTGAACGCCAATTGCTGCCGGCAGCCCATAACCCATTGTTCCAAGACCGCCAGAAGTCATCCAATGATTTGGTTCTTCAAATTTATAAAATTGAGCCGCCCACATTTGATGCTGACCAACCTCTGTGGTAATAAAAGTCTCACGATCCTTAGTAAGCTCATATAATCTTTGAATTGCATATTGCGGCTTAATAGAATCTTTGGGTGATGAGCCTTGCTCATATTGCAAACAATCAACGGATCTCCATTCGTCTAATTGTTTCCACCAATTTTCTATTGCTTTACCATCTATTTTAGGAGATTTCTTTTTCCATACATCCAGCATTTGACTAATTACTGATCCAATATCTCCAATAATAGGTATATCTACTGCAACATTTTTGTTAATGGAGCTTGGGTCAATATCAATATGTATTTTTTTAGACCCTGGAGAAAAAGCATCAATTCGACCAGTTACTCTATCATCGAATCTAGCGCCAACCGCAATCATGACATCACACCCATGCATAGCTAGATTAGCCTCGTAAGTTCCATGCATACCCAGCATTCCCAACCACTGTGGTGATGATGATGGAATTGCCCCTAATCCCATCAAAGTGGTAGTTGCCGGATAGCCAGTGAGCTTGACCAACTCAGTTACAGCTCTACAAGAAGCTATTCCAGAGTTGATACAACCTCCTCCAATATAAAATATTGGTCTCTTAGCCTTAGCTATTAAATCGACCGCCTCTTTAATGCTCTGTGGATCTCCAGTTTTTTGTGGCTGATAATGTCGTTGTTCAACCTTTTCAGGTCCAATATACTCACCCTCAGCAAATTGAACATCCTTTGGTAAGTCTATAACTACTGGCCCTGGTCGCCCAGATGCAGCTATATAAAAAGCTTCATGCATAACAGAAGGTAAGTCTGCTACATCTTTAACTAAATAGTTATGCTTAGTGCAAGGTCTTGTTATGCCTGTAGTGTCTGCTTCTTGAAAAGCATCATTACCAATTAGGTGCGTAGGAACTTGTCCAGTTAAACATATCAAGGGCACACTATCCATCAAAGCGTCGGTTAAACCAGTTACCGCGTTAGTAGCTCCTGGTCCTGACGTGACTAGTACCACGCCAGTTTTACCAGTCGACCGGGCGTATCCCTCAGCCATATGAACAGCACCTTGTTCATGACGCACCAAAATATGCTTTACTCTATTTTGTTTAAAAATTGCATCATACAATGGTAATACTGCACCACCAGGATAACCAAATATAACTTCAACACCTTGATCGGCAAGCGCTTTTATAACTATTTCAGCGCCTGACATACGATTTTCAGACATCCCATACTACCTTTCAAAATATTCACCGAAAGATTCCAAATTTAACAAAAACTGTCGTAAAGATAATTATACCACTACACCAACAATATTACTTAAAAAAGCCCAAAAATATTGACCCACCTCAGTATCCCATCAAATATTTATAATAGGCATTAGATATTACAATAAAACTTCTAACCTAGAAATTAATATTACACCATCAGAAGTCATCAAATTGGCTAACTATCCAAACCATTGCTCAACACCGGCACGCAACATAATAACAAATATTTTGTTGTCAAGATATATCTGAAATGATTTTATCATGATTCAAGTAAGAATATTTCAAAACCTTTACATTTCTTTTTTTATTGCCTGCCTCAATATTGGTTTGATTCCTAAACCACGTCATCTGTCGTTTAGCATATCTTCTAGTTTGTTGTTGTGCTTTAGTAATCGCTATATCAAGAGTAGTGTCTCCAGCTAAATAGGAAGAGAACTCCTTAAACGCAATAGCTTTAAATACTGGAAGATTATTAAACTTTTCATTTTGAAAGCGTATCATTAATGCCTTAACCTCTTCCAGAACCCCATCAGAGATCATATTGAAAATTCTTTTATCACAAGCCGCGTACAAAGTTTCGCGTAGTGGTGTGCCGACAACCATAGTAAACTTCAAGTTGGGTGACTGCATTTTTTCTTCTTGCCATAATGAAATTGATTTACCTGTCGCCTCCATTACCTCCCAAGCTCTCATAAGACGTTGCGCATCATTGGGTTGAATCCTTGCAGCCGTAATTGGATCTTTTTTTGTAAATTGGGTGTAAAATTCTGCTTTTCCCACCTCAGAATAAAACTCACGCACTGACTTACGAACTGAAAGAGGTATTTTAGGGATTGGAGCAATTCCTTCAGTTAAAGCTTTTAGATATAAGCCTGTTCCTCCTACAATAATTGGCAGTTTCCCAATATTTTGAATATTTTCAATCTCTTTCAAAGCCAAAGCTTGCCAGGTCCCCGCAGAGCAGCTCTCTTTAGCATCTAAAATTCCATATAAACGATGGGGTATTCTTTTTTCTTCATCTTCAGTAGGACGAGCTGTGAGAATTCTTAAGTCACGATAGACCTGAATTGCGTCAGCATTAACTATAATACCATCAAAATTTTCTGCAATAGCAAGAGCCAGGCCAGACTTGCCGCAGGCAGTCGGCCCACCAATCACAATGACCGGGGACTGCTTCATAGGCTAATATCTCCATAGAGATTAATTTATTCTATAGGGTATGAAACTAATCCATCAGCAAGCTTAGGTTCAAACCAAGTTGATTTTGGTGGCATCACTTCGCCTATATCAGCAACAGTCATTAAATCTTCTATCTCTGTTGGAAAAAGAGAAAATGCAACTTCCCATTTTCCACTATCAACGCTTAGTTCTAGTTCTTCAAGACCGCGAACACCTCCCACAAAATTAATGCGTGGATCGGTACGTAAGTCACCAACCCCTAGTATTGGCTCTAATATACGATCAGATAATATACGGACGTCCAACTGCTCTATAATAGATATTTCTCTGCGAGGAGATACACGTAATTTAAGTTTATACCAATTCTTTTCTAAATACATACCAAAAACTTCTCGACAATTGGGTTTTACTGGATGATCAGAATGTATAACCTCAAAATCTTTATTTAATCGATCGAGAAAGTTATCCGAAGATAGATTATTCAAGTCGAGAACAATACGATTATAATCTAATATTTGTAATTCATTAGATGGAAAAGCCACAATCAAAAACCTATTATAAGCCTCGCTGCCATTATGATTAGGATTAGCACTTCGTCTAATATCACATACCCGCGAAGCAGCAGCCGAGCGATGGTGACCGTCAGCTATATATAAACAATCCAAATCTTCATAAGCTGTGTCTATACGGCTTTTAACTGCACTATCTTCAACAAGCCATAATGAGTGTTTAACTCCATCACTTAACTCAACCTCATAAAGTGATGGCCCCATAGTAATTTCATGTAAAATCATAGAAATAGGTTCTGAGGGTCGATGTACCAGTAACACAGGTCCGGTTTGTGCATTAACATAATCGATTTGTTTTACCCGGTCAGTCTCTTTATCTGGCCGTGTAAATTCGTGCTTTCGAATACGATTTTCATCGTAGGCGCTTATAGGAGCAACACCTACCAACCCGGTTTGCCTGTGGTTTTCAGTTTCTAATCTATAAATATAATAGCAAGAATTCTTATCTTTAACTAAGACCCCAGATTCAAGCATACTGCATATATTTTCTGCACCCTTTTCATAAACAGCATTAGAAAATGGATCAGTGCCTTCTGGTAAATCAATTTCCGGTTTTGATATGTGAAGAAAGCTTAGCGGCTTATCATGTGCTAGTAGACGAGCTTCAGAACTAGATAAAACATCATAGGGCGGTGCTGCGACCTCATCAACTGATTCTGTCTGGGGTCGTAACCCTTGAAAGGGATAAATTAGACGCGAATGATAAACAGTTGTATCACTTGTATGTGTCAAATTATAACCCTCATAAACTCTAATCTTTTACAATAATTAAATTAAGTAATGATTTTCATTAGTTCTTATCGATACGTACTGCATGAAATCTTAAAGTTCCATTACGATTCACTAATAACAGTATAGAATTTCGACCATTTTTTATTGCTTGATTTATTTTTGCGGTTATCTGACCAGGGAGAGAAACCTCTTCCTGATTTACTTCTACAATGATATCACCAGGCTTAAGACCTTTCTCAGCTGATCCTGATCCAGCTACAACACCTGTAACCAATACACCTCTTATATCATCTGGTACATTATATTGTTCACGCATTGATTTTGTAATTTCAGTAACCGCCAAACCAATTGATTCTATTTCGCTGTTTTTAGGCTTACCAGAACTTTCTGCAGGAGATGTAGCACTCAGAACGGGTTTCTCTTCTTCCAGCTCTCCTACAAGTACATTAATAATCTGCCGCTTACCTTTTCGCCAAACATCAACCTTTACTGGTTTTCCAATTCTAGTTTCAGCAACTATTCTTGGAAGATCGCGCATCTGTTGAACTGTCTTACCATCAAACCGTAAAATTACGTCTCCTGCTAAAATATTACTCTTCTCTGCAGGTCCTCCAACTGAAACCTCTGCAACAAGTGCGCCTGTAGTTTTTTCAAGACCCAAGCTATCAGCTATTTCAGAAGTAACCTCTTGAATCCTAACTCCAAGCCAGCCTCGTTTAGTACGACCAAACTCTTTCAATTGAGCTACAACACTCTTAGCAATAGAAGATGGAATAGAAAACCCAACCCCCACACTTCCTCCAGTTGGAGAGAATATAGCAGTATTAACACCAATTACCTTGCCTCTCATATTAAACATAGGCCCGCCAGAATTTCCCCTATTAATAGAAGCATCAGTTTGTAAAAAACTATCATAGGGCCCCTGTCTAATATCCCTTTGTCTTGCGGAAATAATACCTGCTGTTACGGTTCCACCAAGTCCGAATGGATTCCCTATGGCGAGAACCCAATCACCCACCCTTGCAGACTTAGAGTTACCCCAGCTAACAAAAGGCAAGTCTTTCTTAGGTTCAATTTTTAATAAGGCTAAATCAGTCTTAGGGTCTCGTCCTATTAATTTTGCAACGTGAATACTATCATCATGCAGCTTAACTTTAATTTCATCTGCTTCTGCAATCACATGATTATTGGTTACAACAAAACCTGATTTATCAATTATAAAACCGGAACCCAAAGAAGTCGCCTGACGACGTCCTCCATCCTTCCTATTTTTTTCAAGAAATTCCTTAAAAAAATCTTCGAAAGGAGAACCTGGAGGAGCTTTAGGAAGTCCTTGTCTAGGGTTTTTGCTAATTAATTGTGAACTCGATATATTAACTACTGCTGGCGAGAGTTTCTGCGCTAAATCAGCAAATGAATCAGGAGTTGATCTGGCGCTAACAGGCAGTGCAAATAAAGTAAGAGCAACTATAAAATATGATATCCACAAATAGGAGCTCAGACAAAAATTAATTTTGACCATCTTCTTAAAAGACCTATGAACATCATGGGTTTGTCTGGACAGCATTTTTTTCATTTCTCCTATTAATAAACTAATTATCAAACTAATTTACTTTGTAATTTTCCTAGCTAACTTGCCAAGTTAAAATATAACTACTTAGAATAATGCACAAAAAGCACTAAGTTATTAATCCCATATTTAGTAAGGCTAATTTAGATTTCTAATATGTTTGAATTAGGGCACGACTCAGGCTTTACCGCGACAAATCTAACAAAGAAATACTCACTTAAATTATTTAGGCAGGCTTAAAATCTAAGATTAACAAAACTCTGCCTAAATAATTTACAACCAATGCATAGCCCTAACATAGAAAAACAATTAAATACAAATCATATATCTCTATTTTCTTTTTGTAGCTCCCGAGGATCTTCTTTCAGGCAATCCACCGACATCACCAAAGTAACGAAAAAAGTCACTATCAGGCTTTAAAAGCATAGTAGTACCGGGATCTGAAAAAGTCTCCCGATATGCCTCAAGAGATCTAAAAAACTCAAAAAATTCAGGATCTTTGCCATAAGCCTCACCAAGAATACCATTACGTGCGGCGTCACCATTACCTCTTAAAACTTGTGCTTCTCGTTCTGCCTCAGCAACAATCTCAACTTGTTGCCTATCTGCAGTGGCACGTATACGCCTTGCATTCTCTTCACCTTCCGCACGCAGCAAGTTAGCTTCACGTTCTCTCTCAGTACGCATACGATCATATACGTTCTGAGAGACTGCTTCAGGCAATTCAGACCTCCCAATACGTATATCAACAACTTCGATTCCAAAACTAACAGAGTTTTTAGCAACGCTATCTCGTATTGTTTCCATTATTGAGTTTCGCTTCTCAGATAACATATCCTCAAGAGCCTGCTGAGCAACTACCTCCTTCACCGTTGAGGTAAGAATATTACCAAACCTGTTTTGAAAAGTTGATTCTGTACGAACCGTTTGAAAAAACTTCAAGGGGTCTTTAATTTTATAACGTGCAAAAGCATCAACTAAAATACGCTTTTGATCACTTAACAGTACTTCTTCCGCCGGCGGATCTACGCTCAACACTCTCTTTTCAAATTTTTGAGCGCTCTGCCAAGCCCATTTAAACTGTATACCAGGATCAGAAGCTGTACGTTTCCATTGTCCAAACTGCAAAACCAAGGCCTGCTCCGTTTCACGGACTGTAAATACAGAAACACTAATAATAATACCTAGCGCAATAATGATGGCACCAAATATTGCTAACTTAACTCTTGACATTATTGGCCTCCACTATCGGTATTACGATTACGGTTGATTTCGTTGAGAGGTAAATAGGGTACAACGCCTTGCCCACCTTCAGCTCCTTCATCAATAATCACCTTATTTGCTTCCTTCAAAACGTCTCTTAGGGTCTCAATATATAAACGCCTTCGTGTTATATCTGGAGCTATAAGATAAGATTGATAGATTTCTTTAAACCTAGCACCCTCTCCCTCTGCTTCTTTGGTAACTCTCTCTTTGTATGCTGTAGCTTCCTCAATAACACTTGCCGCTTCACCACGTGCAGTTGGAACTATTCTGTTTTGGTATGCTTCGGCTTCATTTTGAAGCCTTTCTTTATCTTGTCGAGCCCGTTGAACATCATTAAATGCATCAATTACTGGCGGAGGTGGGCTAGTCAGCTGCAGCTGAATACGCTCTATACCTATCCCAGCACCGTACCCATCAAGCACTTGCTGAAGTAATACTCTTGCCTGTCCCTGTACTTGCTCACGTGCAGTAGTAATTAAATCATCAAGTTTAGTCTGTCCCACAACTTCACGCATAACACTTTCAGCAACAAGCTTAACAGTTGCCTCAGGATCACGAATATTAAATAGATAATTACCGGCGTTAATTATACGCCACTGCACTGTAAAATCTACATCTGCGATATTTTGATCTCCTGTCAACATTAAGCTTTCACGTGGAACATCTCTAGATCCAGATACACGCCCTCCAAGATCACTACTGTCTTGAAAGCCAATATTAACTCGATTAATTACAGTAACTTTAGGTGTTTGTACTTCGCCTATAGGCGCAGGCCAGCGCCAGTGAAGACCAGACTCTGTAATAACACCGTCCCATTTGCCAAATAGCAGCTCAACACCTTGCTCATCAGGTTGAACCCTATATAGCCCGCTCATTAACCATAAAGCTACTAAACCCACAATTAAAAGAGCAATAGAGCGGCCACTTCCAAAGCCTCCCGGCAAAAAGCGTTTTAGCTTATCCTGACTACGACGCAGTATTTCTTCTATATTTGGCGGCGTGGCACTACCCCCACCACCTCCACTGCTAGGAGGCCATTGTCCTTTTGGGCCACCGCCCCATGGGCCACCGCCCCCACTACCTTGGTTATTCCACGACATCCGTTAATCCCCTGTCAGTATTAAATCACTAATTTTACATCCATAGAATAGGAATTGAAATTATAATATATTCTATAGATGAAACTAAAGCCTAATCTTTTCAATGAGTGTTATAAAGCCTATACCATACCCATATTGTGTTTATTGCCAGATAAGCAATGAATTTAATGAAGATATTTATACTAAATAGGAGTTTACTAATATGACAGCCATTTCGGAAGACGATATTTGGGCTGCCCTTGCGGAATTAGATGTCCCTAATACGGATAAAAATATCCTAGAGAAAAATATGGTTAATAACCTAATTTTAAAAGATAGAAATGTAAGTTTTGTTATTGAAATTAATCCTTCCGAAAAAGAAATAATGGAACCGCTTAGGCGAGCGGCAGAAGTAAAAATTCTAGATTTACCAGGGGTTTCAACTGCTACAGTAGCCCTTACAGCTCACAAAACTGCTCCGAATTCTGAATCTAAGGTAAAACCAAAAGAAACCAATAATCAAAAGGAATTAGCACCAGACGTTAAATGGATCGTAGCTGTTGCTAGTGGTAAAGGAGGAGTAGGTAAATCTACCACAGCAGTAAATTTAGCACTGTCTATGGAAAAGATCGGTCTCAGTGTTGGTTTGTTAGATGCAGATATTTATGGACCTTCCATCCCACGTATGTTGGGCATTAAAGGAAAACCAAAGCCTTTGCCAAACAAACAAATTGCACCTATGGAAAAACATGGAATAAAGTTAATGTCGATTGGTTTTCTTATTGATGAAGAAACACCGATGATATGGCGCGGACCTATGGTAATGGGTGCCTTGGAACAAATGCTTAGAGATGTAAACTGGGGTAAAATAGATATTTTAGTTGTGGATATGCCTCCGGGAACTGGAGATGCTCAACTTACTATGGCACAGCGTGTCCCTCTTGCTGGCGCTATCATAGTATCAACCCCGCAAGATATTGCCTTAATCGATGCCCGAAAAGGACTTAACATGTTTCAAAAGGTTAATGTTCCAGTACTCGGTATAATTGAAAATATGAGTACTTTTCTATGTCCTAATTGCGGCCATAGAACTGACATTTTTGGACACGGAGGAGCTAAAATAGAAGCAGAAAAGCTCAACTGTAATTTTCTTGGAGAAATTCCACTTGAACTAGATATTAGAGTTAAATCTGATATTGGTGAACCAGTGGTAATTAGCCAACCTGAAAGTTCTTACTCCAATATTTACAGCCAAATAGCTAATAAAATTATCTATACCTTGTCTGGTGAACAACCGCGCATAGCTCCTAAAATAATCATGGAATAAGACTAGTTCTTTATTAAATACACTAAATTTAAAAGCGTATCCTTTTATTGAAAATTTGAAGAATTACGATCAAGAACTACGAAACTATGTCCAGGAGTATTACCTCCAGCAGGAATAAACTTACGGGAAACTTCTCTCCAATATTTTGATTCCAGTTTAGGAAATTTAACATCTCCTTTAACATCAATGTGAACTTCTGTGACATATATTCGGTGTGCTCTATTTAATGCTAGTTTATAAATTTCACCACCTCCTATTATCATTACTTCTTCAGGCTTAGCCCTACCAGCTATCTCTAAAGCCTTATCAAGGCTGCAAGCAACTTCAACCTCATCATTAATGTTTCCTTTTGATCGAGATATTACAATATTTTGACGACCTTCTAACGCAGTACCGATAGACTCGAATGTTA
The DNA here is from genome assembly GCA_002713365.1 of Rhodospirillaceae bacterium. Taxonomy (GTDB): domain Bacteria; phylum Pseudomonadota; class Alphaproteobacteria; order UBA6615; family UBA6615; genus UBA6615. The sequence continues at coordinate 203,308 of PASR01000014.1, read as the reverse complement.
GCCGTCCCATTATAATTGGTTTACCCATAGTTATAGATTTAAAATGCTTAAGGTCTTCAGGTATGCGCCAAGGTAATCGCCCATTATGACCAATAACCCCATTTTCTGAAACTGCAACAATAAGCGAAATACTAAACCCCATGGCCTTTAAACAGCTACTTTAGCCGGAATATGCGGATGGAACTTATAACCTTCCAATTGAAAATCACTAAAATCAAAATCAAAAATATTATCAATATTTGGATTCAAATACATTTTTGGCAATCCTAATGGCGGTCTTTGCAACTGCTCTTCAGCTTGTTCAATATGATTTAAATAAAGATGAGTATCACCAAAAGTATGGATAAATTCTCCTGGCTCAAGTCCGGATACCTGAGCTATCATTAAGGTAAGAAGCGCGTAGGAAGCAATGTTAAAAGGCACTCCTAAGAAAATATCAGCACTTCTCTGATACAATTGGCAAGAAAGTTTTCCCTTAGCTACATAAAATTGAAAAAGACAATGGCATGGAGGTAAAGCCATAGTAGATATATCCGGAACATTCCAAGCACTAACAATAAGCCTTCTAGATTCCGGATTATCATGGATTTGGTTAATCAAGGCGGAAATCTGATCTATGCTGCCGCCATCAGGGTTTGGCCAAGACCTCCACTGATGACCATATATAGGCCCTAAATCACCATTTTCATCGGCCCATTCATCCCAAATAGTTACGCCATTATCATTTAAATAAGATATATTAGTGCTGCCTTTTAAAAACCAAAGTAATTCGTAAATTATTGATTTTAAGTGGAGTCGTTTGGTAGTAAGTATTGGAAACCCGTCTGATAAATCAAATCGAATCTGCGCTCCAAATACACTTAATGTTCCCGTACCAGTTCTATCTGGGCGTTCAACACCGTTATATCGCACATGATTCAGTAGATCTAAATATTGTTGCATTCTTATGAGCTCAATCGATTTTTGTATGAAATTTTATACTAAGCACACCTTCACAAATATATTATATCTCTAAAATCTAATTATAAAAATGTAATATCTGTGGAAAACATTATCACGTTTTAAAACCTATGAACCCCTTCCTTCAAGCTTATTTATTGACTATAAATATTTTGCTGGGTTTTCCCAGATATAGTGATAAACGTTCTACATAATAAACGATGCGGACCCGGGGGCGGTACCCGGCACCTCCACCAAATTTATTTGGTCTTTAGTATGAAGTTTTTAGGGGGGTGAAATAGGATCGACGCGCGCGTAAAGGTTTAACTTTCACTCGGCATGGTACCGTCGTTATCGGGCCATTACTATAGGTGCCAACGATAATGTTGAGCCCACCGCTGTTGCCGCCTAATAAGCGTCGATAAGCGCGGTTCGGGGGGCACCGGGCAACAGAAGCCCCCCACTTTTGCGATATACAGGTATAATTTAATATTTTTTTAAATAATCATGATCATTGGCATTGACGTAAAGGAAACATTTCGCTTCCATCATCACTATGAATAATAATTTTCTCAAATATGACCTTATGGTTGAAGATGCTTTAAGAGGCGTAGTTCGTCGAGCCTTAGAAAACACTATTGAGCATGGACTTCCTGGGGATCATCACTTTTATATCACGTTTCGTACCGGTGCGTCGGGGATCATTATGCCTGACTTTTTACTGGAGCGTTATCCCGATGAAATGACCATAATAATACAACACCAGTATTGGAATTTACGAGTAAATGTTTTTGAATTTAGCGTCAGCTTAAGTTTTGATAATAAAATTGTTGAAATGACGGTGCCGTTTGCCGCGCTAAAGGCATTTGTAGATCCATCCGTTAAGTTTGGTCTTCAATTTTCAGCCAATGATTTGGCACAAGGCTCAGAATTCAACACAAATTCTCAAGAAAATGAGCAAAACCCATCAGATAAAATAAAAAGCGATAATATTCCGGCAACAGCTAATATTAAAGAAGCAGATAATGATAGCGACGAAAATACCATTAAAAAAAGTGCAGAAATAGTAAGTATAGAAACATTTCGTAAAAAATAAACACATATGTTTTTCTCAATAAGAATTTAAGATGTTACCTCATAGCATTCACATTCATATAGAAAGCAGAAGTTATTAAAAGAGGTTAAAATGGCTCCCAACACCCGAATCGAATCTGACACTATGGGCAAAATAGAAGTACCAATTAACAAGTATTGGGGAGCTCAAACACAAAGAAGTATAGAAAATTTTCCAATTAGCAATGAACAGATGCCATTATCACTTATTCATGCGTTTGGCATTCAAAAACAGGCCGCTGCTAGGGCAAATCTTGACTTAAAGAAACTAGACAAAAAATTAGCTTTAGCAATTGATCAAGCTGCACAAGAAATCATCGATGGAAAATTAGACGATAATTTTCCTTTAGTTGTTTGGCAAACCGGGTCAGGTACTCAGACTAATATGAATGCAAATGAGGTCATAGCAAATAGGGCCAATGAAATTCTTGGTGGTAAAAGAGGAGATAAATCACCAGTTCATCCTAATGACCACGTCAATCTTAGCCAATCATCTAATGATAGTTTTCCAGCAGTTATGCATATTTCTAGCGCGTTAGAAATAGAAAATCAGCTGTTACCTTCGCTAAAAAAATTATCTACTTCTCTATCAAAAAAAGAAAAAGAATTTAACGAAGTTATTAAAATCGGCCGTACGCATACACAAGACGCAACCCCACTCACTTTAGGACAAGAATTTTCCGGTTACGTTGCTCAAATAGATAATGTAATAGAAGAAGTAAGACGTCATATACCTGAATTACTTAAATTGGCTCAGGGGGGAACAGCAGTTGGAACAGGCCTAAATGCGCCACTCGGATTTTCCGAAAGATTCGCAGAAGAAGTCAGTAATATAACTGGAAAAAATTTCATAACTATGCCTAATAAATTTGCTGGACTAGCAGCTCATGATACGCTTGTTGCCGTTTCAGGTGCATTGAATGTCGGGGCAACTGCAGTTATGAAGATTGCTAACGATATCCGTCTTTTAGGTTCAGGTCCTCGCAGTGGAATTGGGGAATTAACATTACCTGCCAATGAACCAGGATCATCAATCATGCCAGGGAAAGTAAACCCAACACAATCTGAGGCAATTACAATGGTTGCTGCACAAATTATGGGTAATCATGTTTCGGTCACTGTTGCAGGTAGTAACGGACATTTTGAACTAAATGTGTTCAAGCCTGTTATAATTTATAATCTGCTACAATCAATTCAACTTCTTGGCGACGCAGCTCGTAGTTTTGCAGAGCGCTGTGTTGATGGAATCATCGCCAATAAAGAGCATATTAATCTCCTAATGGAACAGTCATTGATGTTAGTGACAGCATTAAACCCCCACATTGGGTATGATAATGCCGCAAAAGTCGCGAAGAAGGCATATGGAGATGGAACTACGCTAAAAGAATCAGCTATTTCATTAGGCCTACTAACGCCTGAACAATATGATGAATGGGTGAGACCAGAATACATGATAGAACCAAAATGAATTTACAGGTAACTGACTATCTCTATGATCAGGATCTTATAAAGAAAAGATCCGTAGTCGTTTCAGGGCATCGCACTAGCGTTTCTCTAGAAACAATCTTCTGGGATAAATTACGAAGTTTGGCCTTACAACGGCACAAATCAGTTAATCAACTAATAACGGAAATTGATCAGCATTGCAAAGGCAGCTTATCTAGTGCACTGCGTGTGTACGTTTTACAAAATATTCATAAATTATAGTGATTTATAAACTTATAACCCAGTATTTAGTAAAAATATTATGGTTAACCCAACTTTGTAATAGAATTAATTAAGGTAATCTATGATTAATGTACGACTTTTTAAATATAAACTTCCTAAGAGACCTTAAATACTTTTTCTACAAAGTTATTTTGTTTTCATTATTTTTAACCTCTTCAGCATATTCCCAGGACTTACAACCAGAAGATGGTTATAAACTAATTTCACAAAACCTTATTAAAGCTAAAAATCATATGGTGGTCGCAGCTCATCCGGCAGCTGTTTCCGCAGGCATTGAGATGCTTAGAGAAAACGGTTCGGCTGTTGATGCGGCAATAGCCACACAATTAGTTCTTAACTTAGTAGAGCCCCAAAGCTCTGGCATAGGTGGGGGTGCATTTCTAATGTATTTAGATGGCAAAACCAAAGAACTTCTAACCTATGACGGACGTGAAACAGCTCCTGCAGAAGCTACAGAAAAACTATTTTTAACTTCTGAGGGAGAAAGTATGAGATTTTATGATGCCGCTATAGGTGGTCGATCTGTTGGAGTTCCTGGAACATTGGCTCTTTTAGAACGAGTACATAAAGCTCACGGTCGTTTGCCTTGGACAAGATTATTCCAACCAGCTATAGCAATAGCAAACAATGGTTTTCCGGCCTCTACTCGACTAATAAATTCATTAAAAGGCAAACGGAAAAAAAGGATACAAACGAATAAAGCCTCCGCTGACTATTTTTTTCCCTCAGGAAAAACTCTTAGACCAGGAGATGTCATAAAAAATAGAATTTTTGCTGAAACCTTATCTAAAATTGCTAATCACGGCTCACAGATATTCTATCAGGGTGAAATAGCTAAAGACATAATAACCGAGGTTGTAAGCAACAACAGAAATCCGGGAAAACTTAAGTTATCAGATCTAAAAAACTATAAAGTAATAAAACGAAAACCTATATGTCATACCTATAGAAAATATAAAGTATGTGGTATGCCTCCTCCAAGCTCTGGAGCTATTAGTATTGGACAAATACTTGGAATACTAGAAAATTTTAATCTTCCAAAACTCGGGCCGGACAGTATAGATAGCTGGCATATTATAATTGAAGCTGGGAAACTAGCTTTTGCTGACCGAGCACTCTACATAGCAGACTCTGATTTTGTACCCGTACCAATAAGTGCATTACTCGATAAGTCCTACTTATCAGAGAGAGCAAAACTAATTAACTTAAGTTCATCAATATCGGTTCCCGCTATGGCAGGAGCCCTTCCACAGAAAACAAAGTCTAGTTATATTCCAGATTCATCAATTGGAAGGCCTGGTACTAGCCATATTTCAATTATAGATAAAGAAGGTAATGCAGTATCTATGACAACTACCATTGAGGGAGCTTTTGGTTCGCAAATAATGGTAAGAGGGTTTTTACTAAATAGTGAACTAACAGATTTTTCATTTTTACCTAAGATAGATGGCAAACTAGTTGCTAACCGAGTTCAACCAGGCAAACGACCGCGTAGTTCTATGTCTCCAACCATGGTATTCGATCGTGAAGGTAATCTTATTTTAATAATTGGATCGCCAGGTGGTAGTCGAATAATCAGCTATGTAGCTCAAACACTTATTGCAGTATTAGACTGGGGCTTGGACATACAAACAGCTATTAACCTAGGTCACGTAGTCAACCGTAATACTGATACTGAAATTGAGCTTGAAACAAAAGCAATCACTTTTACAAAACCACTAATCAAACGCGGACATAAAATACGTCAACGAAATCTTAATAGCGGTTTGCACGTCATTGCTATTGATAAAGAAAATTTATATGGCGCTGCAGATCCACGTCGTGAAGGCAAAGCTCAGGGCGATTAAGAATAAAACTCTCAAAAATTAATTTTTTAATTCTCTGAGATCTTTGTCTTTGGTAAAAAAAGAATTGAAGCGAACCCCAATAGCGCTGCAATAGTAACTACAAAAACCATAGGCAAAGGAGTGCCATCCTGTATAACACCCACTGTTTGAGCAAATACTGCACCAGTCATCATTTGCATAAAACTCATCAAACCTGATGCTGAGCCTGCTATCTGCGGATTAATACTAACTGCAGCTGCTTGTGCGTTGGGCATAATCAAACCATTGGCAAAAGCCATAACAGTGCTTGGGACAAATATAGCCCAAACTGTCCATTCACCAGCTAATACTAATATGAACATGATTATTCCTGAAATAACGGATAGAATACTTCCAAATTTTATCATTCGGTCTACACCAACACCCCCACCTATTCTGGCCGTAATGAAGGTTCCAAGCATAAAACCCGCAGATAATATTAATAATAGAAAGCCCAGTTCTGTCGGGCTTTTACCCAGAACTCTTATGACCACAAATGGCGCGCCACCAATTAGTCCCATGAACATTCCAAGGCCAAAACTTAATTGGCCAGCATAAGCCAGAAATTCTCTAATTTTAATAAGTGTAATAAAATGAATAAACATTCCACTTTGTGACTGGACATGGGTAGTCTTGACCATAGTCTCAGGAACTTTTGGATAAGCTAATGTTATAGCTGCTAATCCAACTAAGCATGTAAAACAAAAAATTGCTCTCCACCCTGCTAGATCGTTAATTACTCCGCCAATCACCGGGGCAACCATTGGAGCAAAAACTAGAACCGTCACCATATATGCTAACATTCTGGCAGCTGTTTCACGGTCATATAAATCACGTATGATTGCCCTACTAAGCACCATTCCTGACGCACCGCCTATTGCCTGTACAATACGTCCAAAAATCAACACCCATATTGATGTTGATATAACACAAATCACACTACCTATTAAAAAAATAGTTAAACCAATTAACATAACGGGACGTCTTCCATATCGATCAGAAGCAGGCCCATAAGCCAGGGCTGAAATAGCTATAGAAACAAGGGAAGCCGACAATACTAATTGAGCCTGCATATGAGAAACATTAAAAGCGTCTTGTATAGCCGGTAAAGCAGGCAGAAAAACCTGCATAGACATTGGGCCCAAAGCAGTTATAGCCGCAAGAATAAAGATAAGTATGCGCGAAGAATTAGCATTATTCACAAAAAAACCTAATCAGGTGCAACACGAGATTTGACCCTATCCTTAGAAACCGGCATTAATTTTTATCATCTTTAGTTTATGTGGTAAGCGCAAATATCATTTAGCATGAATAAAAAATATTAGTAAAAATTTATATCTAAAATATTTATACATTCTCTAAGCTAAATCATATTAAATGCATATGTATTTCTACATTAAAATTCTTAAGTCTAAATCTAGCTATTGATATCTGATTTTCCGTATCCACCACCACCTGGTGTTTCAATAATAATTTTATCTCCAGGAGATACGTCAGCTTTATCGGTGCCTGTCATTTGTTGTTTAGTTCCATTACTCCTCTCTATCCAATTACGTCCCAGTGAACCTGGATTTCCGCCATTAAGTCCAAATGGAGCAACCGTTCTATGACTAGACAATATCATAACTTGCATATCTTCAAGAAAACGTAACTTTCTTACGACACCATTGCCTCCACTAAATAAACCATCACCACCAGAACTCTTACGAATCTCAAAATTTTCTAACATTACTGGAAACCGCAGTTCTAGCACCTCAGGATCTGTTAACCTTGAGTTGGTCATGTGAGTGTGTACTGCTGAGGTTCCATGAAAACTTGGTCCAGCGCCGGAGCCACCGCATATAGTTTCATAATACTGATATTTATCATTTCCAAATGTAAGGTTATTCATTGTTCCCTGAGCTGCGGCCATGACACGTAGTGCGCCATATAAACTATCAGTTATTGCCTGACTCGTTTCCACATTTCCGGCAACTACTGCAGCAGGATATTGTGGTGAAAGTAATGAATTTTCGGGAATTATTATATCGATCGGTTTTAGGCATCCCTCGTTCATAGGTATGTCTTTATTAACCAACGTACGGAAAACATATAGAACTGCGGCACGGCATATAGCAGAAGGAGCATTAAAATTATTATCCAATTGATCGCTAGTTCCAGAAAAGTCGACGGTCGCTCTTCTAGCCTCTTTATCAATACTTACACGTACCTTAATTTGGTTTCCGTCATCCATAGGATAAATAAACTCACCGTCTTTTAACACATCCAACACCCGACGAACTGATTCTTCAGCATTGTCTTGTACATATTTCATATAAGCGTGCACTGTTGATAGTCCGTAATTCACAACCATTTTTCTTAATTCACTTACCCCCTTTTCATTAGCTGCAATTTGTGCTCGGACATCAGCTATATTTTGATCTATATTTCTAGCTGGGTAAGGTCCCGATTCTAATAACGAGCGGAACTCAGTTTCACAGAAGTAACCGCTATCAACTAACTTAAAATTATCGATTAACACACCTTCTTCTTCTGCAATTTGACTATGAGGCGGCATTGAGCCTGGTGTTAATCCTCCTATATCTGCATGATGACCGCGACTTCCAACATAAAATAGTATGTCATGTTCTTTTTCACCAAAGACTGGTGTAACTACAGTCACGTCAGGCAAATGAGTTCCACCATTATATGGAGCATTTAAAACGTAAACATCCCCAGGTCGCATAGAATAGTGATTTTCACGAATTACGGTACGCACACTCTCACTCATTGACCCAAGGTGAACAGGCATATGGGGAGCGTTAGCAACTAAATTTCCTTCTGGATCGAATATGGCGCATGAAAAATCTAGTCGTTCTTTTATATTTACTGAATGCGCCGTATTTTGAAGAGTAAAACCCATCTGCTCAGCAATGGACATATAGAGGTTATTGAAAACCTCAAGCATAACTGGGTCTACTGAAGTTCCGGGAGCTGATTTTCTTTCAAGTGGAACAATGCGGTTTAGTAATAAATTACCTTCATCTGTTACACTAGCACACCAGCCCGGTTCAACAACCATAGTAGAAACAGCTTCTTGAATGATGGCGGGACCCTGTATCTTTGTTCCGGCGTCAAGATATTTTCGATCATAAACTGGAGTATTACGTTCCCCTCCGTCTATATAAACCTCCACATTTGTTAGTGGTTTTGGCTGTTTATTTTTAGCCTTCTGTGCAAACGATACTTCTTCCACCTTTTCTTTAGCGGCAATAACTTCAACTGCAGCTGTTTCAATTACAAGCGGCCTATCAGGCATCACAAAAGCATACCGTTGTTTATGCAATAACAGAAATTGTTCCGTCATTGATTCTAAAGACGAAAAATTTACTATGAGTGATGTATCAGTACCATCATATTTTAAATGTAAGTTACATATAGTTTCAATATTAGTTTCACTTACACTCTGAGCCTTTACTTCTTCTATTGCTTCTATTGATAAACGATCAAGTATAACTTGGGTTTCACGGATGTTATCTTTTGTAAGGAGTTTTTCAACCGATTGTTCACGTAGAGCCCTTACATCAGCCAAACCCATTCCGTAAGCCGACAATACACCTGCCATCGGGTGGGCTATAACGTTAGTCATTCCTAGAGCATCAGCTACCAAACAAGCATGTTGTCCAGCAGCCCCCCCAAAAGCGCAAAGACTATATTCACTTACATCATAACCTCGCTGTACCGATATCTTTTTAATAGCATTAGCCATGTTTTCCACAGCGATTTTCAGAAATCCATCAGCCACCTCCACCGGAGAACGAGAATCACCAGTTGAAGAATGTATTTTATTAGATAAAGTTTCAAATTTTTCATAAACAATTTGTTTGTTAAGTACTTTATCTTGGTTTGGACCAAATATAGCAGGAAAGTAATCCGGCTGAAGCTTACCTAACATGACGTTACAATCAGTTACTGTTAATGGTCCCCCTTTGCCATAGCTCGCCGGTCCAGGGTTAGCTCCAGCACTCTCCGGCCCCACCCTGTAACGTGAGCCATCGAATGCACATATAGAACCTCCTCCGGCGGCAACTGTATGTATTTGCATCATAGGTGCTCGCATCCGAACACCAGCAACTAACGTCTCAAATGCGCGCTCATACTCTCCCGCATAATGAGTAACATCCGTAGAAGTTCCTCCCATATCAAAACCGATAATTTTATCAAAGCCTGCTTCAGAGCTAATCTCTACTGCACCAACTACTCCGCCGGCCGGCCCAGATAAAATAGCATCTTTACCTTGAAACATTTTAGCATTGGTTAAACCGCCATTCGACTGCATAAACATTAACTTCACGCCACCCAATTCACTAGCAACCTCATCTACATAACGCCTTAATATTGGAGATAGATAAGCGTCAACAACAGTAGTATCACCTCTTCCAACTAGTTTTATAAGTGGGCTAACCATGTGACTAACTGAAATCTGAGTAAAACCAATTTCACTAGCCAACCTTGCCATTTCAAGTTCATGCTGGGGATATCGATAAGCATTCATAAACACTATGGCGATTGCACGAACACCTTTTTCAAAACTTCTCAACAATCCAGAACGTGCGGTTAAGTTATCAAAAGGTTCTAAAATCTGACCATGAGAATCAATTCTTTCATTAACCTCCAGAACATTTTCATATAACATTTCTGGTAATACTATATTACAATCAAATAGTCTTGGCCTTGCTTGATAACCAATGCGTAAAGCATCTCTAAACCCGCTGGTAATAGCAAGTAAGGTATTATCACCTTTTCTTTCGAGTAGGGCATTCGTAGCCACCGTAGTGCCCATCTTAACCACTGCAATACTATCTGCAGGAATAGGTTGATCGGCCTTAAGACCCAGTACATATCTAATGCCTTGTACAGCCGCATCACGGTAATGCTCTGGATCCTCCGACAGTAGTTTGTGAGTAACAAGCGATCCATCTGGACAACGAGCTACAACATCCGTAAATGTTCCACCCCTATCTATCCAGAACTCCCACTTACTATCATAAGTCATTGATTTTATATGATTCTTTTGTTGAACGACATTACACACAATGTGTTGTACTTCAATAACTTACAAAGTGATGTAACACATTTGTTACACAAAAAGAACATATTTTGACAACTCATAGACACCCTCATCGCTACGTTGATGTTGATAGAAGAATAGTAGTTTATCCATGTGCGATCACCCCTGCCTCTGGTTTCATCATATCAGCAAGGATCCGACAAACCAACAAAATGCTTGCTCCGTAGCAAGAGTTTAATCGGGGTCAATTATTAGGCGATTAATTGATTATCTGATTAATCAAATAATCAAACTATTATTCCCATGGAAATAATCTTAAACGATAGCATCGACCTAGTAGGCGATACCTTCATAGTTATAGACGAGCACGTTTTCTATCGGAGCCACATCTATCCCCCCTTCGCTAATTCTAAAGATATACCCTGTTCTCCTTTACCTTGAAATTCGTTGTAAAGTTTTAGAACTGCTTGTTCAACACGGTCTGGTTTTATCCAATCACTGTATATTCCTAGCCTTATTCTTTTTACCGCTTCTTGGGCTGATAAACCATCTTTGTACATTTTCTTAGATTGTCTTTTTACTAAACTTAGATAATCAACCATGTCTTCGAGTATTGCTCGGTCTCCAACGGGGCCATGGCCTGGTACGATTATGTCTATTTGAAAAGTCTTTAGAATTCTTTTTGCTTTATTTATCCAGTTTCCTATATGTGCATCAAAAGTAGCCGGAGTTACAAAATTAAAACAAAAATCTCCGGAATAAAGAATTTTTTCTTTGGGCAGATATACCATAGTGTCGCCGACGGAATGGGTGTGCCCCATATTGTGCAGTTCTATTCGTCTATTGCCGAGGTACAACGTCATGGATCCCTTATAGGTATGAGTAGGAAAAAACTGATTTACATCTTTTAAATATTTTGCGTATTCCGGGTTAACTTGACGAAAATGACCCAGATCTAAGCCAGCGTGTATCATTCGTTCTCGCATGTGTTCGTGAGCAATTACTGGAATGTCTCGAGGAAACCAGGCGAGCCCAAGCGTATGATCGGCATGGTGGTGGGTACAAATGATACTATTCAAGGGTTTGTCAGTTACTTTAAGGATAGAACTTTTGAAGGCCTCAGTCATAGGTTTAACAAATAGTGTATCTATCACAAGATAAGAGTCAGGACCTAAAACTAGGCCGGCATTAGAAACATTCAGACCTCCTGTCTGGATATAAGCGTAGCAGTCATTGCCAATATCAATCAGTCCAGTTTTCCATGTTTTTTCAATTTTGCGTTTCATATTAACCTCTGCATATGTCCTCGCAAACTGTCAGTTCAGTATTCCCAAACTTTCATAATTTCATCAATCTCAAGTTTTTTACTAATGGTTTTACCTAACCATCCATCAGGAATATCAATCAATGGACCATCACCATTTTCATATCGGTACCACAACATCTCTTCAGCTTGTTTCGGGGAACGTGAGTGAATAATCATTTCATCATTCACCACCTCTGTTCTTCCATCAGTATGTACAAAGGTGATGTGATATTTTACTTTGTAGTCGATGTGCCAGTTGTTCATTACCCAACTCTTATTGATCTTCATAAGTCATTAATTTTATTTTCTTTTATTATTACACTTAAATGAAGAACTTAAATTGTGATATTCTTTTCTAGCAACTACTAGTCACCTTCAATTTTAGAACGCTCTCGTTTATGGGCTAACAGAGCCATCAAACGTTTGTCCCGCCAGTTTCTGCGATCACTATTGTTTACTACCGGCGCGCTTTTAAGCCTTTCATTATCCAACCTCTTAATAGCATCTCCTTTCCAAGGCCGTGCTTGCTGTGTGGCATTAATCTCATTTACCCAATTTCCGTAGCGTTCATTATAATCTGGCACTCCTCCCGGAGCATTAAGTGAAATAGTTTCCATTGCGCCCATGAAAGACCATCTCAGACCTAACGCCTCCCGAACTGTTTTTTCAATATCTTCGATGCCAGCTACATCGTCCTCCCATAATCGATAAACTTCAGAAATTACTGCATACTGAATCCGATTTAGAACAAATCCTTGAATTTCTTTTTTTAAAACACTAGTCGCCTGCCTACATTCTTCCATTAAAATTTTACTACTTGTTATTACCTCAGGTGCAGTCCAAGGCGACGGAACAATCTCAACAAGTCGTAGTAAGTGAGGAGGTGTACCCGGATGCAAAACAATACAACGAGCGCGGCCAGATAAATGTTCAGTAAATGAAGAAATAGGAATAGTAGAAGTTGAGCTTGCAATAGTAACATCATCTGGAACTATTTTATCAAGTTTTTCAAATAAACTTTTTTTTAATTCAGCACGCTCAGGAATACTTTCTTGAACATGCACAGCGCCATCAACAGCATCCTCAATACTGGTAGAAGTAGATATACGCGAAAAAATTTTTTCAGGAGACTCTTCAATTAATCCATAATCATTTAAATGATTAAGACTTTCTTGTATTTCAATCAAAGCTTTATCTGTAGCATTGCGATCGGTATCAAAAAGAACGGGATGACGTCCAGATTCAGAAAACACAATTCCCCAGCCAGTACCAATGAGGCCGGAACCAATGAGAGCTATTTTTTCCATAGTAAAACTTCTTCGTTATTAATAAAAGTAATTCAGTTTTTCCACTCAGGTAATGCCACAGGTTTCCATGGACGATTTATACTAAAATCCTCAGTTATAGCATTTGCTGCAATATAACCTGGGGCGCCATTTACACCTCCACCATTGCCTGAAGAAGATCCACATAAATATAGACCCTCTATAGGAGTACGAGTGCTTGAAAGTTCGGGATGGGGTCTATTTATTCCAAGCTGTGACGGAATATAAGCACCCATTCTGACAGCACCTCCTCGCATATTTATGTTTAAACGCTCAACATCAAGAGGAGTAAACAAAAACTTTCCTCGTACATTATCATCTTGAAGATTTATAGCGTATTCACGCCAAACATTTAAAATACATTCCATGTAATAATCATTTTGTTCGTCCCAGTTTTGAGCTGATCCATCGACTTCATAGGGAGCAAAAGGCCACCAAAAAGCAGAATGGCCTCCTGCTGGAGCATACGAAGAGTCAACGGAACTGTTACAAGCCCCATTGCCCATTAATACATCTGGAAATTGTTTGTCTTCACAATGTTTAAAACACTGCTTTACCTGCTCTATAGTATCCATTCCAAAAAATATATTAAAAGCAGAATCTATATCTGGGTCAAATTCACGCGATTTATATATCGGCCTATCACGTAATGCTAAATGCAGAGTTACAAGACTATGATTACCCCAATGCCAATTATTTAATTTCTTTTGCACTTCATCAGAAAATAATTCATTGCCAATCATATTCATTGTTGTCGGAGCATCTATTGCACTTGCCACAAAATAGTTAGCTTCGATCACACTACTATCATCAAGGATAACATTACTTGCTCGTCCATTTTTAAGTCCTATTTCTTGCACATCACTATCTAAAAATACTTTTCCTCCTCCTTTCTCAAGGATACGCAAAAGTGCATTTGGTAAGGATACTGCTCCTCCCACTGGTAACGTAAAACCCATTACATTAGAAAAAATAGCAGGAAAAACCATACCAGCGCCAGGTTGGTTTTCAGTCGCGATTACATGCATATATGAAGAAAAAAGAGTGCGTATACGATCATCAACAAAATATTTTTCTACAACACTAAACAAATCATGCTCTGCATGAGATAAAAATTCTTTTGCTTCAGGTCCTGACAAACGATCCTTTAATTGATCTATGGGTAGCGGTGCATTATACATCATAGAACCCAACAGAGGCCTCATCTTCACAGCATATAAGTGATACAAATCTCTGAAAGTATCAGCATCTGTTTTTGAAAATCTCGAGAGAGAATCACAAGTTTTATTTAAATCCTGATGTATAACGACACACGAACCATCACGAAATGTAGCAGCCTGCTGCACTAAAGGTTCAATATATGAAAATCCATAACGATGCAGTTGTAAGTCATTTATTAAAGGCGAATTTCCAAAGCCCATAAAGAAATTGGAGTGCAGATTGAAGCGATAACCAGGAAGAAGTGGCTCCTGAGTGCTTGTTCCTCCGCCAACTTGCGAGTTTCTTTCAATAACTGCAATTTTAAGACCGGCTAACGACAAATATGCAGCTAGAGTAAGACCATTATGGCCAGCGCCAATAATCACTCCATCATACTTTGTCATAAGCTTGTCCTTAGATTATTTTTTTAGAATGAAACTTTTTTTTAATTTTATCCTTTTGAATTTAAATCATTGCCTGAGCTAATAGATCGAATGAACGTACCCGCGACGGATGATCCCATATTGCAGCCGCTACCATTAGCTCATCCGCCCCCGTAGCCTCAATGAGGGGTGATAACTTAGATTTTATCGTCTCTGTTGACCCGTAAAAAGAGCAGGCCAACATAGATGATGCCTGAGCCTTTTCCATTGGAGACCATATTTTCTCAATGTCTTCAACCGGTGGTGGCAACTGACCTCTAGTGCCACGCACCATTCTCATTACGTTTTGTTGTGGTGTCGTAAAAAGCTTCTTCGCCTTATCTTCAGTATCAGAAACAATAACGTTACAACCTATCATTACATAAGGTTTAGCAAGCTGAGTGGATGGCTCAAATTTCTCACGGTAAATAGATACTGCTTGCATAAGCGCTTGAGGCGCAAAGTGTGACGCGAAAGCAAAAGGCAGACCTAGCATAGCGGCAAGTTGAGCACCAAACAGACTAGACCCCAGAATCCAAAGCGGTACATTAGTATCCTCTCCAGGGATAGCGTGTATGCTCTGATTCTCTTGTGGTGGACCAAGCAAGGCTTTCAACTCAACCACATCTTGGGGAAAATATTCCGAAGAATCAGGACCTCGTCTTAACGCCTGCAATGTACGCTGGTCTGTTCCTGGTGCTCTACCCAAGCCAAGATCAATACGTCCTGGAAACAATGTCGCCAATGTACCAAACTGTTCAGCAATTATCATCGGTGAATGATTAGGCAGCATAATTCCGCCGGCTCCGACACGAATAGTCTTAGTTCCACCTGCAACATGACACATACAAACAGATGTAGCGGCGCTAGCAATACCCGAAAGATTATGATGTTCGGCCATCCAGAAGCGTTTAAAACCAGAAGCCTCGACATGTTGTGCTAGGTCTAGCGCGTTCATCAACGCGTCCGCTGGCGTAAAACCTTCACCAATATACGCGAGGTCAAGTACGGATAATTGCACCATTGTTCAACCTAACTCATACTTTATATCGTACAATGAAATCTCCACTACTTTAGATTTACTTATTCGATTACTCCCATTATTGCTGGCCCCTCTATACAAAACAAACCCTCTTCTTTCTAGATTTACTTCCCGGGTATATCAAACCAGAATGATTTCATCCTCCAGCACAATGCACTAGGTTATTATAAAGAGAATTAAACCCTANCAACAATTTTTTAGCTAATTCATTTCTGCCAATTTCTGCTCNACTAANTCAAGGTTACTATATCCAGGCTTTATTTCTCCAGAGTGTATCTGACGACTTAGTTCGACAATTGCATCACTGGCCGGCGCTATTCCTCCATTATTCTTTCGTTCTTCTGCAACTAACCCCGCAATCATATGATCCTCACCTAATCGACCCTTCATATGGTCCTGCAGAGTCGTGTTGATGGCCGACGGTCCAACATGCTCTAAAATGGTATCTAAAAGCGTTTCTAGAAGATTATTAGTGTTCATAACATCTTCNGGTTTTAATCCAAAAACCGGTACGACTTTGTAATTCAATGATTGACCTGCTGCCAAAGCCTCTTCACCAGCCTTGAGCATCCATTTACGAGCTCGTTGCTCATAGTCTTTTCCATTATCCTTTAAAACTTGCCCAGGAGTTCCACCAAGTATGGCCATTGATCCCATTACCATATTGTTAACAATCAGCTTAACCCATTTTGCAGAAAGAATGTCTTCAATGGTCTCTACGCTTCCAGCGTTTCTAAAAAGTTCTGCAATTTCCTCAATACGTCCTTCCTGAGTTGAATCAAAAGCACCAATTCCAAACCAAGTTCTTTCTTTCTTGGTAGTACGATGAATTACTCCCGGTTCGAACATTTGAGAAGCAAGTTCAACAACGCAGCCAAGCGTTCTCTCAACACCTACTATTTCCGCAATCATTTCAGCAGTCATTGCGTTCTGGACCCCAATGATCATTCCATCATCGGCAAGATAAGGTTTTATAAATTCGGTTAGCCATTTGGTGTCATAAGCCTTGGATACAAGTAATACGATATCGAATTTTATATCTAAAGTGCATATATCGCTAAGGTGGTATGCATTTACTTTTAATNTAACTTCGTCATCGCGATTAGTTATTCTTAGACCATTTGCTCTCATAGTCTCTATGTGCTCTCCCCACATATCAATCAGAGTAACATCAAGTCCTGCCTCAATAAGATCAGCAGCAATTACACTTCCGTTTGCACCAGAAGCCAGAATTGCAATTTTTTTATTAACCATAAANCTGCTCCATTTTCATCGCTTGTTAAGTATTCATGACGATTTTTTGTGTATAGCGTCAGTTTAACAAATAGATATGATATCATATTACTCTTTTAAGAACGACTTAAAAGAACTAANTATCAATGCGTTAATTCAGTTAATTCTATAAGTATATCGCCCGTTGACTCAGGGTTTATGAAGGCAATTTTGGCTCCACCATGACCTGTACGTGGAACCTCATCTAGTAGTTTAACACCCTTCTCTCTTAACTCATCTAAAGCCGAAACAATATCATCTACTTCAAAGCAAAGATGATAAAGACTTTGATTTTTTTCCTTTATTAATTCAGCAATTTTAGATTTTGGGTTAGAACTCTCCAAAAGTTCTATGTAAGTTTCTCCTACTGGATACATTGCTAAGTTAGTAGTACCAATTGTTTCCTCAAGTTCTTTTTCAAAACCAAATATACTCTCTAACATTTTCATAGAATCCGACATATTTCTGCATGCAATGGCCACGTGCTCTACTCTCTTAATTTTCATAACATTATTTCCTGTTTGGTTATTTCAAGTGTCTAACTCAATATAAAAACATAGTAATAAGAGTTTGAAAGTCTATTTTTCTAGATGAAGACTCTTAATTAATATCAAACAATTCTAGCATAAGCTTATGTATTAGCTAACTACACTTACTACGAATATGAAAAAAGGTTTAGTTAATAATTAATTAGACTAAATAACAGATGTTTCATATTTCCTTAGATTCAGCTAAACCATTATTATGAGTATTTGGGGAAAACTTATAGGTGGGGCAGCTGGGTTTGCTCTAGGCGGACCTTTAGGCGCATTACTAGGGGCTATTGCAGGTCATGTATATGATTCTAGTAAGAAAACTGCAGATGAAACAGATGATCCTACCAAACAAATCGGTTTTACTATCGCCGTAATAGCTCTAGGCGCTAAATTAGCTAAAGCAGATGGAGTAGTTAGTGAAAAGGAAATTCGTGCGTTTCGTACAGTGTTCAAGGTCGCCCCAGAAGAAGTAAATAATGTTGCGAAAGTATTCAACTTAGCTCGTCGCAGCGTAGAAGGCTATGAACCATACGCTAAACAGGTTGCCGGCATGTTTGCTAACAACCCTTCTGTTTTGGAGAAGCTTCTAGGGTGCCTATTCTTTATAGCACAAGCAGACGGTAATGTCTCAAATGCCGAAATTGATTATTTACGTAACGTATCTAAGATTTTTGGTTTTAGTGAGAAAGATTTTTCTCGTATACGCGCAGAGAATATAGGAGCAGATTCTCTTGATCCATATACCATTCTTGGGATTTCTTACGATATTGATAATAANGAATTAAAATCTGCCTACCGTAAACTTATTCGAGAACATCATCCAGATACATTAATAGCCCAGGGCATGCCCGAGGAGTTCATTGAAATTGCTAATAATAAAGTAGCAGCTATAAATGCAGCCTACGATAAAATTTGCACTGATCGGGGCATTAAGTAACGAGTTTAATCTAATGACTAATGATCCTCCCGTTATAACTCTTCGAGAAATACAAGTCAGGTTTGGTAAAGATCCTTTATTAGATGGTGCTAATCTTCAATTAATACCTGGCTCAAGGACGTGCCTTGTAGGACGCAACGGCAGCGGTAAATCTACTATAATGAAAATCATTGCAGGTCTATTTGAACCTGATAATGGACAACTCTATTTTGAGCCTGGCTTGACTATAGGATATTTACAACAAGACGTTCCATTGCCTAATTCAGGCAATGTTGCATCATTCGTAGCAAATACAGGACATACAGAAGCCGCCAGATTTGAAGTCGATGATATTCTTTCTCGATTGGATATTGACGGAGATCGAGATATTAGTTCCTTATCGGGCGGTGAAAGCCGTCGCACAGCTTTAGCTCGTTCTTTACTAGGTAATCCGGATATACTTCTATTAGACGAGCCGACAAACCATCTAGACTTGCAAACCATACAATGGCTTGAACAAACATTACTCAATAGCAAAACAACTATTTTAGTGGTTAGTCATGACCGCGCGTTTTTAAAAAAAATAACAACAGATACTTTATGGGTACATCACAACCAGCTTTTGCACAACAAAAATGGGTATACTGATTTTGATAGATGGAGTGAGGCAATCTTAGATGATGAAGTTAAAGCCGAACATAAACTCCGTCAAAAAATTCGTTCGGAAGAACATTGGCTAGTATATGGTGTAACCGCAAGAAGAAAAAGAAATCAGGGCAGGCTAAAATCACTTGAGCAATTGAGGGAAAGACGAAGGGCTACCCTTAAAGGTGAAACAAGCGTCAATATTGATTCAGATAGCGGCCCTATTAGTGGTCGATTAGTTATTGAAGCAAAGGAACTGGTCAAGTCCTATAAAAATAAAAATATAGTTAACAAATTTTCAACTAGAATATTAAAAGGCGATCGTATCGGTTTCATCGGTCCAAACGGAGCCGGAAAAACTACTTTATTAAATTTATTGATAGGAAATTTATCACCAGACAGCGGTCGGCTGCGCTTGGGAAGTAATTTGACAATCGCTTTATTTGATCAAACACGTCAAAGTTTAAATCTTGATGAAACCTTATGGCAAACTCTAGTTCCTGAAGGTGGGGATTCACTAAATGTACGTGGCAAGCAACGGCATGTCGTAGCATATCTACGTGATTTTTTATTTGATGAAAAACAAGCAAAATCTCCCGTTTCTTCTCTCTCTGGGGGAGAAAAGAACCGTTTACTTCTGGCCAAAATTCTTGCCCAACCAAGTAATTTATTAGTTTTAGATGAACCTACCAATGATCTAGATTCAGACACTCTTGATGTACTTCAAGAAATGCTTGATGATTATGATGGAACTTTACTACTCGTTAGTCATGACCGAGAATTCTTAGACCGTATAGTTACAAGTACGATAGCTATCGAAAGCAATGGAATTATTACAGAATACGCGGGAGGTTACTCAGACTATCTTTATCAGAAAAAGGATCAAAAGCGATCCATCGATGATACAGGTTCGAAGAAAAGAAAAAAAACTCAAAAAAATAGTAAGTTTAAGAATAAAACNTTAAAAAAATTATCTTATAATGATCAACGCGAATTAGAAAAATTACCTAAAATAATTTCTAATTTACAAGCAGCTAAAAAACAAATTGAATCTATACTAGCTGACCCTAATTTATACACTCAAGATGCGCTAAAATATAATGACAATGCTGAAAAATTGAATAAATTAAATGTTGAAATAATTGAAGCGGAAGATCGTTGGTTATGCTTAGAAACTGCTCTAGAGGATCTAAGTAAATAACTTTAACATGACCAAAATAACTTATTATCCCTCAACCAATTTTAATGAAAGAATGCCTGAAGGAACAGGCCCAGTAAAAATTGATATTCTAGTAATACATTATACCGGCATGATACCCGAAAATAGCGCATTAGACTGGTTATGCAATCCAGAATCCAATGTAAGTGCTCACTATTTAATTGATGAAAAAGGAATTATTTTTAATCTTGTACCGGTCCTTATGCGCGCCTGGCATGCGGGGGAAAGCTATTGGCGCGGGGCAACAGATATTAACTCTCGTTCGATAGGTATTGAGCTTGTAAATCCTGGGCATGATTTTGGTTATCGTGACTTTTCTTTAAACCAGGTTAATTCTTTAATTTATTTAGCAAAAATAATTTTATCACAATATCCTATTCCACCTCGTAATGTCCTTGGACATTCAGACATATCGCCCGCTCGTAAAATTGATCCAGGAGAACGATTTCCATGGAAACAACTCGCAAAAGAGGGCATAGGTTTATGGCCCAATAAAAAAAGATCAAATAATACTGAACCGAGCAATAAACAAGTTATAAGCATGCTAAAATCTTATGGATATGACACTGAAAATAATTCACTTAGTGACCTAGTGACAGCCTTCCAAAGACATTTTCGTCCAGAACGCTGTGACGGTATAGTGGACAAGGAAACACAGGTTCAGTTAGAAAACCTAATTTTTTCTGTTGCAGAATAGTTGATAAACTCTTAATCATTAGAGGTCAGATGGTCGGATAGCTGCGCATAAAAATTGGGAAACCTTTTTATGTGAGGAAAGTCCGGGCTCCACGGAAATACGGTGCCGGTTAACGGCCGGCGGGGGCGACCCTAGGGAAAGTGCCACAGAAAAGAAACCGCCTATATGTAATACTTTAAGTAAAATATGGGTAAGGGTGAAATGGTGCGGTAAGAGCGCACCGCGCAGCCGGCAACGGAAGCGGCATGGTAAACCCCACTGGGAGCAAGATCGAATAGAGGTGACAGATGGCATATTTCCGTGCCGTCACCCGGGTGGATCGCAAGAGGTATTCGGCAACGAATGCCCCAGATGAATAGCTATCTCTTACCAAACTAAAGTTTTGGCAAGAACAGAACCCGGCTTATAGACCATCTGGCTTTATTATAAACTGTTGTTTAATACACTGTTCTACTTGAGCTTATAAAAAATAATTTATGTAATAACCTAATAGAAAATCAAAAATATACGATTATTTTTTTAGCCATATTAAGAACATTACAAGAACAATTAATAGTCATATTCAACCATTATTAAAATAGCCTTCGTGTTACCACTACGCTCATGACCTAAGGTAAGTATTAAACACTATAAAATTCTATCGTGATTTATAACAAATTTAACCTCTAGACCGTTGACTGACCATATTTTTCCATGTTATCCCATATATTCCCAATTTAGGGTGTTTCTTGGTATAAGTGTTGAAATAACCAAATAATTGGGAATATGGGTTCAATCCGACTTATGTCGGGCGTTAGGGGCGTTACGGATAGCGAGCAAAAAAAATGGCGTTGTTTCTTTCAACGACTATAAATAAAGTTGATACAAAAGGACGAGTATCAGTCCCAGCTGCATTTCGTGCATCACTGGTTGGGCAGCATTTTCATGGGATAGCAGCCATACCATCCTTTAAATACCCTGCTATTCAGTGCGGTGGTATGGACTGGATGGAACAACTAAGCAGTGGTGTTAACGCATTTGATTTCTTTTCAGACGAACATGACACACTAACAGCCGCCTTATTTAGCCAAACCGAACAGCTTTCGTTTGATGGAGAAGGACGAGTTATCTTACCGACTTCACTCGTTAAACATGCAAATATTAATAAAGAAGCAGCTTTTGTTGGTCGAGGGCCAACATTTGAAATTTGGGAACCTATTGCTTTCGAAAAACACCAAATTGATGCGACACAAAAAGCAGCCGAACAACGACTAACCTTAAGACCACCGTCNCCCCCTGGTATAAATGAGGGGAAAGGTTGATGGTGACTGCCGAAACCCGGCATCGTCCTAACCAGGTAGGTCCTGAGACCAAACGTGGTTTAGTAAACACACACACACCTGTACTTTTAGATTCTATAATACCTGCTATTAACCCTAGTAATGGNAAAGTTTATGTTGATGGCACTCTCGGAGGAGGAGGTTATGCACGTGCCTTACTTGAAGCCGCAGACTGCATAGTATGGGGTATCGATAGAGACCCGGATGCAATTCAAATTAATACCAATTTGGCAGACCACTATGAAGGACGTCTAAAATTAGTTTCTGGGCATTTTGGAAATATGCAGGCCCTGTTATCAGAAAGAGGTGTTTTTAATGCTGATGGAGTGACGCTCGATCTAGGCTTATCATCCATACAAATGGACAACCCAGATCGTGGGTTTGCTTTTTCCCAAGACGGCCCCCTTGATATGAGGATGGACAAGTCAGGCCAAAGCGCTGCGGAATTAGTTAATTTTATGGGTGAAGATGAATTAGCAGACATAATTTACAATTATGGTGAAGAGCGTATGTCACGACATATAGCTAGCGCTATAGTAAAAGAACGAAGAAAAACACCAATAGAAACAACGGGACAGCTTGCCAATATAATTCGAGAAGTCGTCAGATCCCGAGCAACCAAAAACAAATCNAACCGCAACAAAATTGATCCAGCAACTCGTACATTTCAAGCTATCAGAATTAAAGTAAATGATGAACTATCAGAACTTGATCGCGGCCTAGATGCAGCCGAAAAAATACTAAAACCTGGCGGAAAACTGGCCGTTGTATCTTTTCACTCACTTGAAGACCGAATTGTAAAGCTGTTTTTACGAAAACGCAGTGGCAGCGATGCGCGAGCCTCTAGACACTTACCCGAAATCGTCTCAATTAAAGAACCTACCTGGACGCTATTAACTAAAAGGGCAATTAAACCAAGTGAACCAGAAATTTATAAAAACCCCAGAGCCCGTTCTGCCCGCCTAAGAGTAGCGGAAAGAACTAAAGCTCCAAGCTGGGGTTTTATTAATGAAGGAAACGAATAATGAGGCGACCAACAACTCTAATAGTCTTTTTGCTCGCAATCCTAACAGGTGGAATTCTATATAGTGTTGCTTATAAAGTTTCTGCACTCGAAGAGGAACTCACCACACTTAATAAAAAAATTAAGCACAGTCGTTATAATACACACGTACTAAAAGCTGAATGGAGTAGCTTAAATCAGGCTGAAAGACTTCAAGATCTCAGCCATAGGCTCCTTGATCTTAAACCCCTTCAAGGTAAACAGTTTTCAAAACTATCTTCCCTACCTATGCGTAAAAAAGACAGTTCAAATGAGAAAATTTTACTGGGATTAAAATCTGAAAAATCAAATCCAGCTTTTTCTACAAATCTACCAGAAACATCTAACATTAGACCAAAGCCTAAACCAATAGCCCCCGATCAAGTCCCTAAGGAGCTTAAACTAGCGTCACAGAACAAGGCAATTTCCTTAGGGGCTTCAAAATTAACATTTGAGAAGAACAAGCTGGATACAGCACTAAGGGAAATATTCAGCAATAATTCTATTTACACTGCAAGTAGTGCACAATGACTGAACGAATTTCTTTCGAGAGTGCTCAAAAAAAAGCACTGGATATAGCGCGAACAAGACTTGTGCTGGGTGGGGCGCTCATGTCGGCCGCATTCATAGTAGTTATTATTAAACTTATTGGTGTCACAGCCTTTAGTGAGGCTGAGAAGACTTTCGTTACCAATGCCCGCAACATTGTTTCAGAAACAAAAATGGGACGCGCAGACATAGTTGACCGCAACGGATATTTATTAGCCACAACACTGGTAACCCATAGTTTATTTGCTAACCCCGATAAAATAATTGATGTAGATTCTACCGCTGATTCACTAGCAAGTATTTTTCCTAGCCTGAGTAAAACTTCGATAACAAAAACACTTTCTAAAAAAAATAAAAATGGAAAAAAGAGAACGTTTGTTTGGCTGAAGAGACATATAACTCCCAAACAAGCTTATAAAGTCAATCGGCTTGGTATTCCTGGTTTAGATTTTAAATATGAAGAAAGACGAATTTATCCTCATAGTAACCTTCTCTCCCATGTAGTTGGATTTACCGACAGAGATAATAAAGGACTGAAAGGCATAGAGCTTAAATACGAAGAACATTTATCTAAAACAAAAGAACCATTAAAGCTATCAATTGACATACGTATTCAGCAAATNCTCAAACAAGAATTATCGTTTCAAATAAACAAATTCATGGCCATNGGCGGGTCTGGATTAATGATGGATGTAAATTCTGGTGAAATCTTATCGTTGCTATCTTTGCCAGACTTTGATCCGAATGTATCCAGCAAAAAACGCCCTTTGCCTAGGGATCGTAATGTTTCGGACACTTATGAGCTTGGGTCAATTTTTAAAATTTTTAACCATGCCATAGCTCTTGAAACAGGCGTCGCTAAAATGAATAGTCATTATGACGCTAGAAAGCCCATCTATATAGGACGCCATAAAATAGATGATTATCACGCTCAATATCGATGGCTTACAGTGCCAGAAATATTTACATACTCGTCAAATATTGGTTCTGCAAAGATGGCTCTTGATATTGGCCATAAAACCCAGCGTAAATATTTTGGAAATCTGGGACTATTACGTAAATCAGACGTGGAGTTGCCAGGTTTAGAACCTCCACAACTCCCAGACCGATGGAATAAACTAGCATCGATGACTCTCTCATATGGACATGGGATAGCAGTTAGCTCTCTTCAGGTAGCTTCAGCCGCTGCCAGTGTAATTAATGGAGGCACTTTTCTCCCAGCCACTCTTATCCAAAGTGATAAACCTAAGCTGCCCGGGCAAAAAGTTATATCAGAAAAAACCTCAGAAAATATGCGNAAATTGCTTCGTATGGTTGTGGAGAATGGCACTGGCAGAAATGCCGAAGCTCCCGGATATATGGTTGGAGGTAAGACGGGAACCGCAGACAAACAGGGGGATGGAGGTTACAAAACGGCCAAAGTGATTTCGTCATTTATCGGTGTCTTTCCAATGAATGCTCCTCGCTACATAATTCTAGTACAACTTGATGAACCCAAGGGTATAAAGGAGAGCCATGGATACAGAACGGGCGGTTGGACAGCAGCCCCAGTTGTTGGCCAGGTTATTTCTAAAGTTGCGCCTCTACTNAATATAACGCCTATCGATAANAAACTCAGCTCAATCATAAATGTCTCTTCTCCTGGTCCTGAGAGACAAAAAAGAACAATGGATTGAGTGGATAATGTCAATAAATACAGCTCTGAATATTCTAACCACCCTGTCACCGAAAGGTATAGCTTCAGATAGCAGGCTTGTTGAACCAGGCTATCTGTTCGTAGCATTACCAAGCATGACGCCAAAATTATCTCATAGTGGAGGTATGTATATAAAAGAAGCCATAAACAGAGGAGCTGCCGCAGTCTTAGCACTACCTGGTACTGAAGTAGAAGCCGAAATACCATTGCTAGTTGATGAGAATCCCCGTCGCCTACTTGCATATCTTGCAGCTCAATTTTACCAGCATCAACCTAAAATAGCTGTTGCAGTTACAGGAACAAATGGAAAAACATCGGTTGCTGGGTTTACAAGACAAATTTGGTCAAAGCTAGGATATCGATCAGCCAGTATAGGTACCTTAGGGTTAGAAGGAGATGATGTAACTAAGCCATCCCACCTCACTACACCCGATCCATTAGATTTACATCGAACATTAGCCGAACTTTCATCAGCTAATTATGATTGCGTTGCAATTGAAGCTTCATCGCATGGTATAGATCAATATCGCCTTGATGGCGTTCGTTTATCAGCCGCTGCTTTTACTAACCTAACTCGAGATCATCTAGATTATCATGAGACTGAATCTAACTATTTCTCGGCTAAAAAAAGACTCTTTGAAAAAATATTACCACCCGAAAGTACAGCAGTATTGAACAGTGATAGCCCTTATTACATTGAAATGCGTGATTTATGCAGACAGGCGGGGCATATAATATGTTCTTATGGTAAAAATAGCAGTGAAATCCGTATAGATGACATATTACCAACCCATAATGGCTTGCGCTTATGTGTTACTATATCAAAACGTTCATATGAAACTCATCTTCCTTTAATTGGCTCATTCCAAGCTTATAATGTGCTGTCAGCACTAGGTTTGGTTATGGCCTGTGGTATATCAACAGAAGAGGCTTTTTCTGTTCTAGCAGGCCTAAACGGTGTTCGCGGACGGATGCAACTTATTGGTCGCCATCCAAACGGAGCGGCAATATATACTGACTATGCCCACACACCTGACGCATTAAAAAACTCACTTAGCGCAATACGGCCCCATATTAATGGAAATCTTTCCATAGTATTTGGAGCTGGTGGAGATCGAGATAAACATAAACGTAAAATGATGGGTAATGTAGTTGAAAAATTCTCAGATCGCGCAATCATTACGGATGACAACCCTAGATTTGAAGACCCAAAAATAATTCGCCGCCAAATCATCGCTGGATGCCCGGGAGCCTCTGAATTTGATAATAGAACCGAAGCTATAAAAGCCGCTATCCATGAGCTTGAAAAGAATGACGCACTAATAATTTCAGGCAAAGGACATGAGAACGAACAGATTATCGGTAATCAATCCATACCACACGATGATGCAAAAATAGCTATTGATATTATTTCTAGTCTTGGAGGGGATATTAACTAATGAAACCTCTAGAACAATCACTTTGGACAAAAGAAGATGTTTCTATNGCTACTAAAGGCCTTCCTTCAGGTATGATGTCTAATGGTTGGCTTGCTAAAGGGGTATCTATTGATAGCCGCACTTGTTTACCCGGAGATATGTTTATAGCTTTATCGGGAACAAATTTTGACGGTCATAATTATGTTTCAGATGCATTAGCTTCAGGTGCAGTTGCAGCGATAGTTAGCAGAATACCTGAAGGTTTAGAAAACTCACCGGCACTAGTGGTTGTGGAAGACAGCAATCAAGCTCTAATAGATTTAGCACGTTTTGCACGAGCTCGAACCAGTGCAAAAATTATTGGCATAACTGGATCGGTTGGTAAAACAACCACTAAAGATGGTTTAACAGCAGCACTTAGCGTCTGTGGCAACACGCATTCAACAATAGGCAACCTTAATAACCATATAGGCGCACCTCTTACACTTTCTCGTTTACCTAATAATGCTGTCTATAGCGTTATAGAACTGGGAATGAATCATAGTGGAGAGCTAAATGAAATTTCAACATTATCTCAACCAGATATTGCGGTAATAACTAATATTGAGGCGGTTCATTTAGAAAATTTTGATAGCGTTTATGGTATTGCTGACGCCAAATCTGAAATCTTTGCAGGTTTAGGCAATACAGGTACTGCAATACTTAACCGAGATAACGTTTATTTTGCATATTTATCTTCAATAGCAGCGGAATATGGTGTCAGCAGAGTACTAAGCTTTGGAGCTGATCCAGATTCTTATTCACGATTGATTTCAATGAAGAATATAGTTGGTGGAAGCGATGTAACTGCAGAGGTCAACGGACAAACTATTAAATATCGCCTTAACACACCAGGCCGCCATCAGGTTAAAAATTCATTAGCTATACTTGCTGTAGTCGCTAGTCTTGAAGCTGATGTTGTAAGTGCCAGCGCTGAACTTGCCAATATAACTGCTCCTTTGAGAAGAGGTCGTCATTATAAAGTAACAAGTTCTAAAGGCGAGTTTATAGTAATTGATGATAGTTATAATGCTAGTCCAGCATCAATGAGAGCCTCGTTTGAGGTTCTGGCGTCTGCAACCTCAGTATCTAGTGGACGCAAGGTAGCAGTACTTGGTGATATGTTAGAGTTAGGCCCTGATTCTCGAAAAATCCATGCTGGGCTTGCTCAGCATCTTACAACAAATAAAATTGATCAAGTTTTTACTGCAGGGACCTTAATGTCTGAATTAGATAAGGCCCTGCCTAAGTATATGCGAGGCGGCCACAGAAATACCCCGGAAGAATTACTACCCATAGTAATGCAATCCATTAGAGATGGTGATGTCGTTTTAGTAAAAGGATCTCTTGGCAGTCGCGCTGGGCCAATAGCGGATGCTTTGATTAATAC
This sequence comes from Rhodospirillaceae bacterium, assembly GCA_002713365.1. Taxonomy (GTDB): domain Bacteria; phylum Pseudomonadota; class Alphaproteobacteria; order UBA6615; family UBA6615; genus UBA6615. The sequence continues at coordinate 174,580 of PASR01000014.1, read as the reverse complement.
TTATGAAGATGAAGGCACCTCATTTCAAATATTAAATGGGGACAATCATAATGTTATTTAACCTCCTTGCACCCCTCGCTGATGAATATAGTATATTTTTTCTTTTTCAGTCACTTACCTTCCGAGCTGGAAGCGCGGTTATAACAAGTTTGGTGGTGGCTTTCGTCTTTGGCCCATGGATTATTGGACGGCTAAAGCAACAACAACCGCAGGGCCAGCCCATCCGTGAAGATGGTCCACCCCAACATTTTGCTAAAGCTGGTACACCAACCATGGGAGGGTTTTTAATTCTACTAGCTGTTACTGTGTCAACTTTACTATGGGCCGACCTTAAAAACGGATATGTTTGGGCCGTTTTATTAATCACTATAGGCTTTGGGACAATCGGCTTTATTGACGATTATCGTAAACTAAATAATGAGAGTTCAAGCGGCCTACCCGGAAAACTGCGTATTACATTAGAAATACTAGTTGCTGGAATTGCTACCATTTGGATTATGTCAATGATGGGGTCACCTTTATCAACAGGACTGGCCTTACCTTTTGCCAAAGATGTTCTAGTAAATCTAAGTTGGTTCTTTTTACCTTTTGCAATTTTTGTAATTGTAGGCTCATCAAATTCGGTGAATCTCACAGATGGATTAGATGGACTAGCAATTGTCCCTGTGATGATCGCTGCAGGCAGCCTTGGGCTAATATCCTATTTAGTAGGAAATGCCGTATTTGCAAACTATTTACTTATTTTTGCTGTTCCTGGCTCAGGAGAGTTATCAGTATTCTGTGGAGCCTTAGTTGGTGCGGGTCTAGGATTCTTATGGTTTAACGCTCCTCCAGCGATGGTGTTTATGGGTGACACTGGCTCTCTATCTATGGGAGGTGCTTTGGGTGGCGTAGCCGTAGTCACAAAACATGAATTAGTATTAGCAATTATAGGAGGCTTATTTGTCTTAGAAACAGTCTCAGTAATAGTTCAGGTTGGTTCATATAAGCTAACAGGACGTCGCGTATTTCGAATGGCCCCTTTGCACCACCATTTTGAACAAAAAGGTTGGGCAGAACCAACAATTGTTATCCGTTTCTGGATAATTGCTTCAGTCCTAGCTCTCGCCGGCCTTGCAACCCTTAAATTACGCTGATTTCAAAATGAAAACTGAGTTTCAACCCCATATTAACCTTTCTTCATACACAGGAAGACCTGTGGCTATTCTAGGACTGGGTAAATCAGGACTATCGGCTGCCCATGTATTAAAACATCATGGAGCAGATGTGCGTGCATGGGATGACGACCCAAAAAAGAGAACTACAGCCAAAAAAAATGGTATATCTCTTGTAAACCTAACTACTTCAGATATGACGGACATTCCGGAATTAGTACTTAGCCCAGGAATACCTCAAACATTTCCGTCCCCTCACCCAATAGTGACAAAAGCAAGAAAAGCTGGATGCAAAATTATCTGTGATATTGAACTTTTAGCACGCGCGGAGACTAAAGCAGCTTATGTAGGCATTACCGGTACAAATGGAAAGTCTACAACCACAGCTCTTATTGGTCATATTTTAAAAAATATTGGTAAACGATCAGCAATTGGTGGCAATATTGGTGAACCAGCCCTTACACTAACCGCGATGGGCCCTAATGGTGTTTATGCACTTGAGCTATCATCTTACCAACTTGAACTCATTTCATCTAAAATTTTTAATGTCTCCATTTTACTAAACATTACCCCCGATCATCTTGACCGCCATGGAGATATGAATGGTTATATAGCAGCAAAGAAAAAAATTTTTGTTAAACAAAAACCCAAAGGACTAGCTATAGTTAGTATCGACGATGATGCTTGCCGAGAAATTTATAATAATTTATTGGAAACGACAAAAACAGTTATCCCAATATCGGTAAAAGAACATGTTACAGGAGGAATATACGTTGAAAAAGGATGGCTAGTAGACAACAGAAGCAGGACCAATAAACGTATATTAGACCTTCGAAAAGTGATAACCCTTCCCGGCTATCATAATGCGCAAAATGCCGCTGCTGCATACGCAGCTACTTCGATATTTGTGGATATTAAAAATCCAAATTCTGATAAATTAATAGCAGATGCAATATCAACATTCCCTGGTCTTGCTCATCGGCAAGAGTTAATTAGAACAGTTAGAAAGTGTAGATTCGTTAATGACTCAAAAGCTACAAATGCTGAAGCTACAGCTCAAGCCCTTGCTAGCAATAAAAATATTTTTTGGATAGCCGGCGGNAGAGAAAAAGCTGGAGGAATATCTTCGTTAGCATCTCTCTTTCCTCGTATAAAGCATGCCTTTTTAATTGGNGAAGCAGCCGAGAGTTTTTCTAAAACACTTGAAGGCAATATTCCTTACACCATTAGTTNTAACCTAGAAAATGCAGTTTCAGAGGCTGCAGAACTAAGTAAACTAGAAACAGAACCGTGTGTAGTTTTACTTTCACCAGCGTGCTCATCTTTTGATCAATTTTCTAGTTTTGAATCCCGTGGGGAAGCATTTCGTAAAGTTGTTTTAAATTTGGTGGAGACAAAATTATGACAACTTTCTCAAGGACGGATACTTCAATTGTAGGACGCTGGTGGTGGACAGTTGATCGGTGGACTCTTGCCGCTGTAGTCATGCTCATGGCTTTTGGAACAATGCTAACCCTAGCTTCGAGTCCTTCTATCGCCATCAGTTATAATTATGATAGCCTCCATTTTGTAAAAAGACATTTAGTCTACCTACCTTTATCAGCGACAGTCATCATTATAGTGTCAATGATGACCCCCTTACAGATAAGACGCTTGGCACTATTTGCCTTCGGGTTATGCGTAATCGGACTAGCCATTACTTTAGTTTTAGGCGTTGAGGTTAAAGGTTCTAGACGCTGGCTAAAATTTGCTGGGTTGTCATTGCAAGTGTCCGAATTTGCTAAACCAACTTTTGCTGTAGTCACGGCCTGGTTGTTTGCGCAAAGAATCCGGGGAACAAATTTTCCCGGATATACAATTTCATCCATCTCATTTTTGATTTTAATTGCCTTAGTATTGCCTCAACCAGACTTCGGTCAAACAGCAATAATAAGTTTAGTGTGGATGGCCCAGCTATTTCTAACTGGATTACCAATATGGATTGTAACTGTTTTATTAATACTAGCTGTTGCAGGATTATTTATAGCCTACAAAACAATACCCCACGTAAGTGACCGCATTAATAACTTTTTAAACCCAGAATCCGCAGATAGATACCAAATTGAAAAGAGTATTGATTCATTTAAAAACGGAGGTCTTTTTGGTCAAGGGCCAGGTGAGGGAGTAGTGAAAAACCATTTACCTGATGCACATTCTGATTTCGTTTTCGCAGTTGCAGGTGAAGAGTTAGGCCTACTTCTAACACTGGTCATAATAATATTATTTGCCTTTATAGTGATGCGGGGCATGGTCAAGGCAATGAGTGAAAATAATTTATTTATCCTACTCGCAGTTTCAGGATTACTAGTTCAGTTTGGCTTACAAGCTTTAATTAATATGGCATCAAACCTTGATTTAATACCAACAAAAGGAATGACACTTCCCTTCATAAGCTACGGCGGCTCATCGCTGCTCGCCATCGCCTTGGGAATCGGAATGCTATTGGCATTAACACGAAGACGTATAGGCAAGGTAGACGGTGCATGAGTGAACTAATTAAACAGCCTATAATGATTGTAGCAGGAGGAACTGGCGGACATATGTTCCCCGGGGTTGCTCTGGCACAGACACTTACAATGCGTGGGTATCGAGTNATTTTCGTTAGCGATAATCGTGGCGCTGATCTAAGCCGAGAAAGTTTAGGTTTACCCGAGGGCATTGATCGCTTTGTAATTTCTAGTGGGCGGTTTGGTGGAGGTATTTTATCTAGTATTAAAGGAATTTTTCAACTTNTTAATGGGTTTTCTCAAGCATGGCGTTTGATTAGACGTATAAGGCCAGTTATTGCTGTTGGCTTCGGTGGTTACCCGACAATACCTCCTATACTTGCAGCTGGGCTGAAAGGAATCCCGACTGTTATTCATGAACAAAATGCTGTTCTAGGACGAGCGAATCGACGATTNGCGCGAGGCGCCCAAGCCTTTGCCTTATCTTTTAATGAAACCGCAAAACTAAGCGCCTCAGGTGCTTCCAGGGCAAGAGTTGTAGGGAATCCCATACGAAAAGAAATTGCTGACCTGGCACGCGAACCTTACCTCCCACCAAACAATATAATACAGGTTCTTATTCTGGGTGGCAGTCTAGGGGCTCAAGTTTTTTCTAAAATCGTGCCGGCAGCTTTTAATACTATTTCTCCTGGAACTAGATTAAAATTTAGAGTTAGCCAGCAGTGTCGCTCAGAAGATATTGTTGAAGTAAAGGAAATTTATAAAAAACTACAAATGAACGTAGAGCTGGCAACTTTTTTTGAAGATATTCCTAGTCGTATTGCTAACTCTCACATGGTTATTTGCCGTTCGGGGGCATCAACAGTAGCTGAGTTAACAGCAGCCGGCAAACCGGCTTTATATGTTCCCTACCCAAGCGCTATTGACGACCATCAAACCAGTAACGCCCGGGCAGTTGAACACGGAGGTGGTGGTTGGGTCTTTCTACAATCAGAATTTACTCCTGGAGCTCTAGCTGGATGGTTAGAAGCTGCAATAGAAAACCCAAAAGGTCTTACCGGGGTTGCAGAAGCAGCAAAAAAACTTGGCAACCCAGCAGCTGCAGATTTACTTGCAGACTTAGTCTTAGATAATTTACCTACCAATAGTAANTTAGATAAAGATAAAAAAACACTAGGGGGAAGTGAGTTATGAAGGCTCTACCTCTTGATATTGGTGTTGTTCACTTTATTGGTATCGGCGGAATTGGAATGAGCGGAATTGCAGAGACATTTCATGCCCTAGGTTATTCCGTCCAAGGTAGCGACGTATCCGAAAGTAGTAATACGAAGAGACTACAAGAGTTGGGCATAAAGGTATTTATTGGCCATAATAGTGAAAATTTAAAAGGCGCCTCAGTCGCCGTGATATCTACGGCTATAAAACAAGATAATACAGAAGTNGTAAGTGCCCGTGCACAACTAATGCCCGTAGTTCGCCGCGCTGAAATGTTGGCAGAACTAATGCGATTAAAATGGTCAATTGCAATCGGAGGCACACACGGAAAAACAACTACAACATCTTTAGTTGCAGCTGTTTTAGATGCTGCAAAGTTTGATCCCACCGTAATAAACGGAGGAATCATAAATGCTTATGGAACAAATGCTCGTCTAGGTTCGGGGGACTGGATGGTAGTCGAGGCAGATGAATCTGACGGTACCTTCATTAAATTGCCAGCTACAATTGCGGTAGTTACCAATATCGATCCCGAACATCTTGATTTTTATGGTGATTTTGATTCCTTACGTGATGCTTTTACTGCTTTTGTTTCTAATATTCCTTTTTACGGATTTGCTACTCTCTGCATTGATGACCCCGAAGTGCAAGCCCTAGTATCTCTTCTATCAGACAGGCGTATAATTACCTATGGATTCTCACGACAATCAGATATTAGAGGTATTAATCTTAAACCGCTGCCAGATGGCATAAGTTTTGATGTTGAAATTGCTAACCGGGGAGAACGTACTGCAAGAATTATTAACAATCTAAATCTACCAATGTATGGTTCTCATAATGCTCAGAACGCCCTTGCGGCAATAGCCCTGGCTATAGAAATGGGTGTGGATGATGAATCCATACGTCAAGGTTTAGCTGGTTTTGCAGGTGTTAATAGAAGGTTCACAAAAGTAGGTGAGGTATCTGGAATAAAAATTATTGATGATTATGGTCATCATCCTGTAGAAATTTCCGCAGTTCTTGATGCTGCACGTAGCAGCTCATCTGGTAACGTAATAGCAGTATTCCAACCGCATCGTTTTTCAAGAGTATTAAGTCTTTTTGAAGATTTTTGTACTTGTTTCAATGATGCTGATACTGTTTTCATTAGCGACATTTATGCAGCAGGAGAAGAAGAGATAGAGGGCGTGAACCGTGAGGCTCTTGTTGTGGGACTAAGAGATCATGGCCACAGAGACGTTCGTTCTATTATTAATCCGGATAGCCTCGCTGAGTTAATTGCTAATGTAGCTAAAACTAATGACATTGTAATTTGTCTGGGTGCTGGAAATATAACTAACTGGGCACAATCACTACCTGGAGAGTTAAACTCTATTATTAAGTCAGATAGCGGAAAACTGACATGATAATAAGTAAGCCTCAAAACTCAATAGATTTAATCGAAAAATTGCCTACCGTGCGTGGAAAATATGACCTAAATGCAAAAATTGCGAAATATACTTGGTTCAGAACAGGAGGACCTGCTGAAGTTTTATACAGGCCAGCTGATATAGAAGACTTAGCTAACTTTCTTTATGAAAAACCCAGGGATATTCCTATAACATTACTGGGTGTTGGCTCAAATGTACTTGTACGTGATGGAGGAATACCCGGAGTCGTAATCCGGCTTGGACGACCATTTTCAACTATTCGAACCGAAGGTAGTCAAATATATGCTGGCGCTATGGCTCTTGATTATAATGTAGCAAAAGTTGCTCGCGATGAAGCAATATCTGGATTTGAATTTCTTGCTGGCATTCCTGGCACCATAGGTGGTGGCCTCAGAATGAATGCTGGAGCCTATGGTCGTGAACTTAAAGACATTGTAACGCAAGTTATGGTTATCACTCAGCAAGGAAAAATTGAATCTTTATCTCCAGAGGACTGGGGACCGCGTTATCGCGGATGTAATATTTCGACAAACTGGGTTTTTACAGGCTGCTTAATGTCGGGTTCGTGGGGTAATAAAACTGATATCACGAGAGCGATGGAACTAGTTCAGGAGACACGAGAAATTGCCCAACCTATTAGAGAACGTACTGGTGGAAGTACATACAAAAACCCTAATGGTAATAAAGCCTGGGAACTGATTGATCGCTCAGGTTGTAGAGGTCTTAGACTTGGAAATGCTCAGGTATCCAAGAAACATTGTAATTTTCTGGTAAATTTAGGCGGAGCCACTGCAGCTGATATTGAAGGTTTAGGCGAAGAAGTACGAAGGCGAGTTCGTGAAGTTACAGGAGTTGAATTGGAATGGGAACTTGAGCGCATAGGAACCCCAGCAGAGGATATATCATGAGCACTAAAGTAGCTGTTCTAATGGGTGGCATATCCGCTGAAAGGGAAGTATCNCTTAACTCAGGGGAAAAATGTTCAAAAGCACTTGAAGAAGCGGGTTACGTTGTTAATAAAATAAATGTAACAGAGAATATAAATGCATTGTTAGATGCACTTAATCCACCCCCTGATGTTGTATTCAACGCACTGCATGGGCGATACGGTGAGGACGGCTGTATACAAGGTTTACTTAACTTACTTCGNATACCTTATACTCATTCTGGTGTTATGGCATCAGCACTAGCGATGAATAAGTATGCCGCTCGCAAAATATTTGATTCTCAAAATATTGAAACAGCTGAAGCCATAATGGCTACTTCCAGTGATCTTAAGAATGGCGAGCCAATGAAACCCCCATATGTCGTCAAACCTATAAATGAAGGATCATCAGTTGGTGTTCATATTGTTCTAGAAAATACAACTCGTCCAACAAATTTTATTGATATGCCTGAGGTATTATTAGTTGAACGCTATATTCCAGGTCGAGAACTAACAGTGGCGGTTATGGGAGATAGTACAGAATCTCGTCCACTTGCGGTAACTGAATTAATACCCAGCACAGGTTTTTATAATTATGAAGCCAAATACACCGATGGGAAAACTAAGCATATTTGCCCCGCATCTATTTCACCAGAAATATATAAATTAGCTATGGAATGGTCAGCAACTGCTCATCAAGCACTAGGATGTAGAGGAATTAGCCGATCAGACCTACGCTATGATGAGTCAAAAAATCAATTAATAATGCTCGAGGTTAATACTCAACCTGGTATGACTAGTCTTTCACTAGTCCCAGAACAAGCAAATCATGTAGGCATTTCATTTCCCGAATTAGTTAGCTGGCTAGTGGAGAATGCCCAATGCGATTGAATCCTAAAGCTACTAAAAATAAAAAAANAGCTAATCGCCCAACTATTTCCCAATTGAAACAGAGGCGAATCACTGTTCTTGCCGTAATCATAGTGTTTGTTGTTGGTGTCACAGGAATAATCTGGTCTGCAGTGAGCACGGGTTGGGTAGAAAATAAAATGGAATTAGCAAAAAATAATGTAATTGAAGTAACTGCATCTGCAGGCATGATAGTTGAATCAATTTATTTGAGGGGAAGCCAGGCCACCTCAAGATCAGATTTATTAGAAACATTAGATATTAAAAAAGGAACTCCAATATTAAAGGTTGATATTGAAGAAGCTAGACTGCGTGTAGAATCACTCGGGTGGGTAAAATCAGCAACCTTGGTGCGAATTTTACCAAACGTTATTTTCTTGGAAATAAAAGAGAGAAAGGCGCTAGCTCTTTGGCAACGAAGCCGCCGCCCTCCAGTCTTAATTGATAGAGAAGGAGATGTAATACAGAAAAGAAATTTAGCTAAATACTCTANCCTGCCACTAGTTGTTGGACAAGATGCTGCAAAAAATGCCGCCATGCTCATTGAGCGCTTACATCAATACCCTTTGATATATAATGAAGTTAAAGTAGCGATTAGAGTCTCACAAAGGCGTTGGAATTTAAGNCTAAAAAATAATATAGAGATTCGACTNCCAGCAGAAAATATTTCTACTGCTCTGAACCAACTATCCGAATATCAAAATAAACATTCGTTATTTGATCGCAACATCATTGCTGTAGATTTGCGTGTACCTGACCGGTTGATAGTCCGCGTTAATAATCAGGAAAAAAAGTTTAAGAAAGTTATCGGCGAAAACACTTAAGGTAGTAAGGACTTAACATTGTGACAAAAAGTCAAAACCGCGCACGTACAGGTACAATTGTTGCCCTCGACATAGGTACGAGCAAGGTGTGTTGCCTAATAGCTAGAGTTGAACGACCACCGGTTGAAAATGGTACTAGAATAATAGTTCAACCAAGAATTATTGGTAGCGGCTTGCAGGTGAGTGCCGGATTAAAAAACGGAGTCATAATAGACGTAGAAGTAGCCGAAACTGCTATAAGGAAAGCAGTATCTGCCGCCGAACAGATGGCGGGCGACCATATAAGGTCGGTAACTGTCAATCTGAATGGCGGAAAACCCTTATCTAAAACCATAGGGGTTGACGTAGATATTGGTGGTCTGAAGATCGATGATTCTGATTTACAAAGAGTATTTCAAAGAACCGTATCATTAAATACTAATGGAAACGGTAATGGACAAACTAATTCTCATTCAAGTACCCAAGCAGTTAAGGACCCTGGAAGAGAACTCATACATTCTATCCCTGTGGGATACGCAGTAGATGGAAATAATGGAATTCGTGACCCTAGAGGAATGTTTGGCGAACGGTTGTCAGTTAATATGCATATGATTACTGCCGCAAATGGAGTAATTAAAACTCTTCGCAGTGTAATAGAAGAAACCCATCTTGAGATTGATGACTTTGTTATTGCGCCTTATGCTTCAGGCCTTTCTACTCTTGTTGAGGATGAAACGGACCTTGGTGTTACTGTTATAGATATGGGAGCAGGTACTACCAGTATCGCCGTTTTCTCAGATGGTGATACCGTTTTCACTGATATTATTCCTGTTGGCGGTGCACATGTAACGAATGATATAGCCAGGGGTTTATCGACTCCGATTGCACATGCTGAGCGCTTAAAGACTTTGCATGGTGCTGCTATGGCTACAGCATCAGATGAACATGAATTAATAGACGTGTTGCATGTTGGAGAGGATGAACATAATAGTCCTAACCATATACCACGCTCTCTATTAAATGGCATCATACAACCACGCCTAGAAGAAACCTTCGAACTTGTCCGCGAACGACTTACGGATAGCGGTTTTGATGCTATAGCCGGACGTCGTGTTGTCCTGACTGGCGGTGCTAGCCAACTGCAGGGAACTCAGGAACTTGCTACAATCATTCTGGACAAACAAGTTCGCATGGGTAGACCGCTAAGGCTTCGAGGCTTACCTGATTCTATGTCGGGTCCAGCATTCGCAACTAGTGCAGGTTTAATTTCCTATGCAATTGAAAAACCCTCTGCTGTATCAATATCAACACCAAACATAAAAAAGGAGACGGGCGGTTTAGGAAACCGTCTCGGCAATTGGTTAAATGAACACTTCTAAACTTAATGAATACCATAAAGATTGTATCTATTTTCACCTGGAAAATCCTGGCTAATAAAATGTTGTTACTAAAATATATGAATTTTAACTTTAACTAACTTTTGCCCTCAGACGTCACAAATTGGAGGCTGACATGACACTAAATTTAAGCGCACCTGGAACCGAAAATCAACTCAAACCACGTATAGTAGTTATTGGTGTTGGAGGTGCNGGCTGCAATGCCGTTAACAATATGATATCTTCAAACCTTGAAGGAGTAGAGTTTGTTGTCGCTAATACGGACGCACAGTCTTTATCACTGAGCGCATCTGAAAGACGCATACAATTAGGAATCAATATAACTAACGGTTTGGGTGCAGGCGCAAGACCTGACATAGGAAGAGCCTCTGCTGAGGAATCTATAGATGTAGTATTGGATCATTTACAAGGTAGCCACATGGCATTTATTGCTGCCGGAATGGGAGGTGGCACAGGAACTGGAGCCGCTCCAGTAATAGCTAGAGCAGCTAGAGAACAAGGTATTTTAACTGTCGGAGTAGTTACTAAACCGTTCCAATTTGAAGGTAACAATCGCATGAAATCTGCTGAAGAAGGTATTGAGGAACTACAGCACTTCGTTGATACTCTGATTGTTATTCCCAATCAAAATCTCTTTAGAGTTTGTAACGAACATACGACTTTTGCCGATGCCTTCTGCATGGCTGACAATGTATTACATTCTGGAGTCCGTGGCGTAACTGACTTAATGGTNATGCCAGGATTAATAAATCTAGATTTTGCAGACATCCGTACTGTTATGAGTGAAATGGGTAAAGCTATGATGGGTACTGGTGAATCAACTGGTGAAGGACGTTCAATAGCTGCAGCAGAGGCTGCAATTGCCAACCCACTTTTAGACGACGTTTCAATGCGTGGAGCGAGAGGTGTTCTAATAAACATAACTGGTGGTCTTGATATGACGCTCTTCGAAGTAGATGAAGCCGCTAACCGTATTAGAGAAGAAGTTGATTCTGAGGCCAATATTATATTTGGTTCAACATTTGATGAAAAAATGGAAGGAACTATGAGGGTTTCGATCGTTTCTACTGGTATTGATGCCGAGGCATCATCATCCCACTCACCAATGATATCCTTGGTACATGATTCTGATCGTACTAAAAGTATTAATTCTTCTGATAAGACCTCAGCAGCTCAATCAACAGCTGAACCTAATATAAATACGGAATTAATGGAATCGGAACCAAAATCAATCCTCGATTCTAACACAGATAATTTATCTACTAATTCTGAAATCGAAAGTTTAGTTAATACTGAGGTAGATGATTCAAAAAATGAAGTAAATCAGGCAGAAGAGGCATTATCAAATGAGCAACCGTTTATTCCGCCTCCAGCAATAAATCCTGAAGAAACTACCACTCGATCTAAAACATCACAGCCTTCACCTAATGCATTTGCAGAAGCTGCTATCCAGAACGGAGCAGCACAAGTTGAAAAACGAAGGGGTCGAAGCCTTTTTCAAAAAGTTACTGGTGCAGTTAATCGAAAAATAGTGGATGAAGACCAGAATACTATTCAGCAGAAAACAAGTATTGACAAAGTCAAAACTAATAAAACTAGTGTTTTAGATAAAGAAATAACTATAAACGATACATATGTGTCTGATCTAGAAAGTTCAGAAATCACTAATGATNAACCCAAATTGAAACCCGAGTTCGAAGATGAAAATCATGTAAATAGTAAGCCATCACAGAAAGACAGTTCAGAAGAAATTAAAACTTCTAAGCCGGCTCAAACATCACTAAGCGACCTTGAACCTGCATCCCTATCAGAGGCTCATACCGCCGAAGATGACATGCTGGAAATACCTGCATTTCTTCGAAGACAAGCAAATTAATTTTTACGTATAGGTTTCGCAAATAATTAAAATTTGTGAAACCTATACGCAACAAACTGAAATAAAGATTGATTTGTATATGTCAAGTCCGATTGATACACAGACATCCATAAATCTATAAAAGAAGTTGTATATAATCAGTATCGGCACCGGTCTTTTAGACCCAGTAATTTATTTAGACCAAAAGGTATTTGAAATTGGATCACACAGTTACAGCATTGGTTGATAAATCTTATAAATTTGCAATGCAACATAGTTTAAAGAGTAAGATTAGCTGCTGTGGTATGGGTCTTCATTCAGGGACCAATGTGTCAATAACGTTGGTCCCTGCTCCAGAGAATACTGGAATCGTATTCCGGCAAATAAATAATAATAAAAAATCTTCAGATATAGTTGCTCACGTAGATAATGTGGTTGATGATCGCTTATGTACAACACTAGGAAATAGTGCAGGGAATACGATAGCAACAGTTGAGCATCTTATGGCCGCGTTACGCGGTTGTGGAATAGATAATTTATATATTGAAGTTGAAGGAAGCGAGCTACCCATCATGGATGGTAGTTCAGCGCCTTTTGTCTTTTTGATAGAATGCGCCGGTATTGTGGAACAAAATGCACCGCGCAAAGCCATTCAAATTCTCAAACCTATCAGTGTTGAAAACGAGGGTCGACTGGTAGAACTTACGCCAGGACCAGGGTTTTCAGTTAATTTCGAGATAGAGTTTGGTTCTAGTGCTATAGGCCAACAATGTATGTATATAGATTTGGTTAACGGAACCTTTAAAGGAGAATTAAGCCGAGCTAGAACATTCGGGTTTATTGAAGAAGTGGATCAGCTTCGTTCAATGGGATTAGCATTAGGCGGAAGTCTGGATAATGCAGTGGTTGTCAATGGAGACGAAGTACTAAATGAAGGTGGTCTTCGTTATAAAGACGAGTTTGTAAGACATAAGATTCTTGATTGTATTGGAGATTTATATTTAGTTGGGGCGCCTATAATTGGACATTTTAAAGGTTACAGGTCTGGTCACGCACTAAATCATGCAATTCTTAGGGCATTATTATCTGACCAAGACTCGTGGCATTACACAACTACCATGCTTGAAGAAAATAATATGGATGAAGAGCATGAAGAACTGCCATCTCTCGCGATAGCGTAGCTCTTTTTATTCTGTATTTGAGGCATTGGATTATATGTATCTAATGGTATAATCTGTGCTTAAATAATAACTCTTTAAGTAAAGAATATAGATCCAAAAGTACGGAAGGCTAATTTGAACGACAGGCGGCCGCCGATCGTCCGGCATAAATCTAAAGAAAACGAGATTTTTAATTCTTGCAGAAGAACCTTTACCTCTAAAGCTTCTAGGTTAATAGCATTAGTGGTGGCGACCTCTTGTGTTTTTGGTTGTACTAAAACTCCTGAAGTAGAATATACAGAACGCCCTGTCCAAGAGCTATATAATCAAGCAATTGATCATGTAACAGAGAAGGACTATGAATCTGCAACTGACCTCTTTCTGGAGGTGGAACGNCAACATCCATACTCAATATGGGCAATAAAGGCGCAACTAATGGGCTCTTATGCATATTATGTAAGAGGCCAGTATGACGACGCCATTTTAGGTTTAGAACGCTTTATACAACTCCACCCAGGCAACCGTGATATTGCTTATGCCTATTATTTGAAAGGACTAAGCTATTATGAGCAAATCACCGATGTTGGCCGAGACCAAAGAATAACAGAACTAGCCCTAACTTCTTTTAAGGATCTCATACAACGTTTTCCAAATAGTAAATATGCTCGAGATGCTGAATTAAAAATAGATCTCACGCAGGATCACCTAGCCGGAAAAGAAATGGAAGTAGGAAGGTTTTACCTTAATCGTGGTCAATATCTAGCAGCAATTAATCGCTTTCAAGAAGTCACAGATAAGTACCAGTATACAACCCATACGCCCGAAGCTTTACATAGAATAGCCGAAGCTTACACAGCTCTAGGCATAGATTCTGAAGCTAAAAAATATGCTGCGCTTCTGGGCCATAATTTTCCAGGCAGTCAGTGGTATACGGACAGTTATGGACTAATCAAGGGTATTGATACTAATAAAGACAGTGGTAATTACCTAACCAAAATATTGCCTAATAAAGGTAGTTTTTTTAATCGTTTCTGGCCGTTTACTCGTTAATGCTTCGCCATCTATCAATCCAGAACGTTGTACTAATAGATAAACTCGAATTAGAGTTCAATAAAGGACTTAGTGTCCTAACTGGAGAGACGGGAGCCGGTAAATCAATATTATTAGATTCACTTGGTCTCGCTTTAGGTAACAGGGCGGATTCTGATTTAGTTAGGCCTGGTGCTAAACAGGCAGCTGTAGCTGCNACTTTTGAAGTAGATAATAATCACTCTCTTAATAACTTACTGACTGAACATGGGTTAAGTGTAGAAGATAACCTTATCATTATGCGTCGGATCATAGGAAGTGATGGGCGAAGTAGAGCATTCATTAATGATCAAGCCACTACCGTCACACTACTTCGCAAAGTGAGTGACTATCTTATCGAAATACAGGGACAATTCGATAGATTCTCATTAGCCTCTTCATCAGTTCATTTAACAGCACTAGATTTATACGGCAATCTTACCGCTAGTACTGTTAAAGTTAGGGAGTTATATTATCACTGGTCAAAGAAAGTTACAGAATTAAATCAGGTAGAAGAAAAAATTAAATTGATAAGTACGGAAGAGGAGCAACTAAGGCATGATCTCTCTGAGTTAAATGACCTATCACCGTTCATAGGAGAAGAGGAAAACCTATCTAATGAACGTCAACTGCTTCAGAATAGCGAACGATTAATAGAGGCATTTAATCAGGTTATAGAGGATTTGGCTGGCGATATTGGAGCTGAACCTACACTTCAGAAGTCACTAAAATCATTAATAAGAATAGCAGAATTTAGCGGAGGNAGAGTTGATAATATCATATCAACTCTTGAAAGTAGTACAGCTGATATAAGTGATGCTATTCAGGAACTTCAATTACTTGCCCAAGTAATTGAAACTAATTCAACACAACTTGAAGCTATCGAAAATCGTTTATTTAGACTTCGTGCGGCTGCTCGAAAATATAATACTAAAATTGATGACCTAGATGAAGTTAGAGAAAGATTAGTAGAAAAATTAGATATATTAGATGATAATAGTCAGTTGCTTAAGTCACTTAAAAATGAGACTGATTCGGCCCGTCAGTCNTTTCTCAAACAAAGTAAAACCCTATCAAATAATCGGATAAAAATAGCGACTTCACTTGAAAAAGAAATTAGGCAAGAATTAGTTCCTCTTAAACTTAATAACATAATATTTAAAAGCCACATATCCATTTTAGATGAATCTACTTGGTCAGAAACAGGTATAAATAGTGTCGAGTTTTTGATTGCCACAAACCCTGGTAGCACCCCCGGAAAGATAGCTAAAATAGCTTCTGGAGGCGAACTTAGCCGGATTTTGTTAGCTCTAAAAGTAGTATTATCTGGTTCTAGTAATGTAAGTACATTAATTTTCGATGAGATTGACTCTGGCGTCGGCGGAGCAACAGCTTCAGCAGTTGGAGAGCGCCTTTCATTATTATCTAGCTCGAATGGACCACAAATATTAGTAGTTACTCATAGCCCCCAAGTTGCAGCTGTTGGCCACTGCCATTGGCGTGTAAGCAAAGAGAGTATAAATAATAAAGCAGTTACAAAAGTTATACTGCTAAATCAAAAATCTAGAAAAGAAGAAATAGCACGTATGCTAGCAGGCACAGAAATTTCTGAAGAAGCACGCGCTGCTGCTGAAAGATTATTACGTGATTCATCTAAACAAAAAATAAGTTCATCTTCTAATATCATAGCTGATTAACTGCTTTTGGCCTTAAATTTATGAGCAACAATACTCGTGAATATATCATTGGCATAATATGTGCGCTATTAGTTGTTCTGCTATGGTCTAGCTTTCATATAATCTCACGAACAGGTGTGCAAAATAGTTTAAGTCCTTATGACCTCGTAGCACTACGTCTTGGCGTTGGTGGAGTTATAATGATTCCTGTAGCGTTTCATTACGGATTAGGATCACTAAAACTTACTCAAGCCATAATTTTAGCAATGTTAGCTGGTCCAGGATTTTCAATATTTGCATTCACGGGCTATCAATTTGCACCCGCGGCGCACGGCGCTGCAATCTTAGCTGGCGCCATTCCTTTATTTACAGCACCTATTGCTTGGTTTTTTTTGGGTGAACGTCTTAGTTGGTTTCAGTTATGTGGATTATTCGTAATTCTGATGGGTATAGCGTTCTTAGCAGGATCAAGCTTTACCAGTTTCAATAATATGATTTGGCGTGGAGACCTGCTATTCATAATAGGCGTTGCAGACTGGGCCGTTTTTACTCTTTTAGCCCGAACTTGGAAAGTACAACCAATAAGGGGAACAGCTCTAGTAGCAGTTATATCTATGACTGCTTACCTACCCATATACTTTTTATTTCTTCCTTCCACCATTGATACAGCNCCTGCCATAGAAATTTACGGACAAGCTATATATCAAGGGTTTTTTAGTATGATCATTACACTTCTATTATTTACCCGCGCAGTGGAATCTTTGGGAGCCACTTTAACCACTACAATTACAGCTGCGGTCCCAGCGACAGCAGCTTTAGCTGCATTGATTTTACTTGGCGAACAACTAACTAGACTATCAATCACTGGAGTTATTTTAGTATCTATCGGTATGATCGCAGCAGTTCTTGGTGCCCATCCAAAAAATAGTAATTCTTCTTCTAACTAAAAGACCATTACTAAACTTTAATAAGAAAACTGCTATTTATAGTTCGCAGTTTATATATTTATGTTAAAATAAAAAACAATTATTGATTTGGCACCTATGATAAATGATCTAACATTAAAGCAGGCAGAAAATGAGCATGCAGGTCTGGTTTACAATATAAACGAATATAATCGTTTATATTATCAGGAGGATATTTCCGGTATATCTGACGCAGAATATGATTTATTATTCCAACGTTTATTAGAACTTGAAGCAATATTTCCCGAACTATCTACTATTGATAGTCCAAGCCAAAGAGTTGGCTCACCTGTAACTTCAAGTTTTAAAAAAATTCTACATTCTGTACCCATGCTATCTTTAGCAAATGCGTTTAACGAAAGCGAAATATATGGTTTTGTTAAAAGCATAATTCGCTTTCTAAATTTATCAGATAACCTAGCAGTAACTTTGGTTGNAGAACCTAAAATAGACGGAATATCTGTTTCTTTACGATATGAAAATCGAGTTTTTGTAAGTGGTACAACTCGCGGTGATGGCAGCGAAGGAGAAGATATAACAGCAAACCTCCTGACAATATCTGATATTCCTAAATCATTACCTGATGATGCTCCAGACGTTATAGAAGTTAGAGGTGAGGTTTATATGTCTAAAACAGTTTTTAATTCTCTAAATACTGAACAAGAATCTCAAAATAAAAAGATTTTCTCTAACCCAAGAAATGCGGCTGCTGGAAGTGTAAGGCAACTAGATCCAAGGATAACTGAATCACGGACTTTATGCCTATTTGCTTATTCTTGGGGAGATATAAGCACAGAGACATTTGAATGCCATTGGGACTTTCTTAAAAAATTAAAAAACTGGGGCTTTCCTGTAAACCCTCTAACACAAATATGTAAGGGAGCAGAAGAAGCAATAAAAGCCTATAAAATGATTGAAAGTCATAGATCTGAGCTCGACTACGATATTGATGGAGTAGTATATAAAATAGATAATGTTGATTGGCAAAAACGTCTTGGTGTTCGTACTAGGGCACCACGTTGGGCTATAGCCCACAAATTTCCTGCCGAGAAAGCGATAACAATAATACATGATATTGATATTCAGGTAGGTAGATCTGGAGCTCTTACGCCAGTTGCTAGACTAAAACCCATTAACGTTGGTGGGGTAATTGTCTCAAATGCAACATTACATAATGAAGATGAAATTCTAAGAAAAGACATCAGAATCGGTGATACGGTAATTATACAGAGNGCTGGCGATGTAATCCCTCAGCTAGTTGAAATAATACCGGAGAAAAGACCAATAGTTACAGAACCTTACGAATTTCCTACTTATTGTCCTGCATGTAACTCAAAGGCAATAAGGCTAGACGGTGAGGTGGTTCGCCGATGTACCGGTGGATTAATATGCCCTGCCCAAGCAGTTGAAAGATTAAAGCATTTTGTATCTCGCAATGGATTTGACATCGAAGGTCTTGGTACTAAACACATAGTAGATTTTTGGAATGATGGATTAATAAAGGAACCATCTGATATTTTTAAAATTGATGAGAATAAAATTTCAGGAAGAGACGGTTGGGGAATACAGTCAGCGAAAAACTTAGTTAATGCAATCTCAGAAAAGACCAATATATCTCTTGATCGTTTTATTTATTCCCTGGGCATTCGCCGAGTTGGACAATCGATTGCACGTCTATTAGCAACTAACTACGTAACACTCAATAATTGGCAAAAAGCAATGGCCGCCGCTCAAAACCCAGANAGCGAAGAATATTTAGAACTTTTAAATATAGACGGTATTGGCAGTTCCGTTACCGCCGACTTAATCTCATTTATGAATGAACAGCATAATATGCAAGTAATTTATGATTTAACGCAATTAATTAATGTAAGAGACTTTATTCAACCAATTAATGACTCACCATTTTACGGAAAAACTATAGTTTTTACTGGTAGCTTAAATCAAATGACACGACCGGAGGCGAAAGCCAGAGCCGAGTCTCTTGGTGCTAAGGTCGCGGGCTCGGTGTCTTCAAACACCGACATACTTGTCGCAGGACCCGGAAGTGGTTCAAAAGCTAAAAGAGCAAAAGAACTCGGGATAAATATTATTGATGAAATTTCTTGGATGGAAATGCTGAAAAATTAGTAAATGTTATATTTATTAAAGAAATTTCAACTTTCTATTTCTCGAGTGGAGTAAGAAAGCCAATCACGCGCTTTATTATCAAGTAATGGACCAATCTCAGACTTCACCTTAGCATGATAGTCATTAATCCAGTCACGTTCCTGCAAGGTTAAAAGTGGAAGTTCCAAACAAGACAAATCAATCGGCACAAGCGTTAAAGTTTCAAAACCATAGGTTTCTACTTTAGCCTCTTCAACGCCTTCATCCACAACTACTGCCAACAAATTCTCAATTCGAATACCATAACTTCCTTGTTTATAGTAACCTGGTTCATTTGAAATAATCATACCCGGTTCTAAAGCTTGTTTAGTCCCCGCCTTCGATATTCGTTGAGGACCTTCATGAACTCCTAAATAACTCCCAACCCCATGGCCTGTACCATGATCATAATCAAGTCCTAATTGCCACAAGAATTGTCTAGCTAAACTATCAATTTGTGCTCCGGTAGTTCCGGCCGGAAACCTAGCCTTAGCCAACGCTATATGGCCCTTAAGAACACGAGTATAACGATCACGCATCTCATGACTGGGGTTGCCTAAAGCAATAGTTCTAGTAACATCTGTTGTACCATCTAAGTATTGCCCTCCGGAATCAAATAAATAAAATTCTCCTGCACGTAAATGCCTTACGGTGTCCTGAGTAACGCGATAATGTACTATAGCCCCATTTGGACCTGAACCTGAAATTGTTTCGAAAGAGAGACCGCGAAATAAGTCACCCTTACTGCGAAATTCTGCCAGCTTCTGAGCAGCACTAATTTCAGTAATCTTTTGCTTAGGCATTATATCGGCTAACCAAGTCAGAAATTTTACTATAGCCACCCCATCTCGTAAATGTNCTGCTCTTGATCCAGATAGTTCAGTTTGGTTTTTTATCGCTTTTGGTAAAACCACAGGATCTATGAATTCATATATATTAGCCCCTGACATAGACAAGCGCTGATATATCCATGATGATGTAGTATCAGCACAAACCTGAACATTAGCACCAGCTTTACCAAGTTTATCAAGAGCAGAACCTAATTCTTCAGGAGAATGTAATGAAACTCGTTTGCCTATATGAGATATTAATTCTTTTGAAATTTTTTCAGAATAAACAAACCAATCAACTTTTTCATCACTATGCAAAATAGCAAAACTCAATGGTAGAGGTGTGAAAGGTACATCATTGCCTCTTACATTAAGCAGCCAGGCTATTGATTCTGGTTTAGTTAGAACAACTGCATCATTATTGTTNCTTTTTATTTTTAGAGCAATTTCTTTGCACTTCAGTGAACTCTTAAGGCCGGTATAGCATAATTCATGAGGTATGATTGGCATTTTAGGTGGTAACGGCTGATCTTTCCATATTTCATCGATTGGGTTTATATTTAAAGACACTAATATAGTCCCAACTTTGCTACATGCGATCTCTAATAAATTGACCTCATTGGCACTGTGAAGCCATGAATCATAGGCTAATCGCATTCCATGACCTAGATTTATTTGTATCCATTCCGTTACAGATCGGTCCACTAGAGGTTCATAGCTATATAGAGATGCATCTACTTGTTCTTGAACCTGCAATGTGTAACGGCCGTCGACAAAAATAGCCGCTTTATCGGCTGTAATAACTGCGAGACCAGCTGACCCATCAAATGATGTTAACCAGGCTAGACGTTCTGATCTAGAAGGCAAAAATTCATTCTGATATTCATCAGAATGAGGTACGATGAAACCATCAACATTTAAATCCTCTAGCCTACCCCTTAGCTCAAGCAATCGTTCTCTAGAAAATGTATTTATAATGTCCATAATTAGAAACTAATGGATGAAAGACTTTAAGACAATAAATGACGCGCACTTATATTAAATATGACGGCGCAATACTAATGTTGACCATCCATCTAGTTGATAACGTTTAAAAAGAATCAGACCCTGCTGTCTATGAGCGGCTATAACTTGTCGTTCCTGCTTTATTAGAAGTCCAGACAAAATCGCATATCCTCCAGGTAGCATATGAAGGGCACAATCCCGCGCCATATTTACTAATGGACGAGCTAATATATTAGCAAAAATTAGAGCATATGGACCAGCATTCTTGATTGCTCTTAAACTATACCCAGGTCCATTTATTAAATTTTTTGTGTGTAAATTATTTAAACGAAAATTATATCTAGACTTTGTTACTGCTTCAATATCAATATCGGACGCTATTACCTTCCTGCGTAAAGACTTTGCAGCCGCCATACCCAAGATTCCTGTACCACATCCCATATCTAGAATTGGCCCCGAAGGAAAAATATCCTTTCTTTTAAAAAAATAATTTAACGCAATTAAACAACCCTTAGTTGTTGGATGATGTCCAGTTCCAAAAGCAGTAGAGGCATCAACCACAATAGTTGTAGTTCCAAAAGGGGCTATATCATTATGGTAAGAATCACGAATCCAAATTACGCCCACTCTTATTGGAACAAAGCTTTCACGATTAACAGATATCCAGTCAATTTTAGGCAAAACCTTAATACTTATTTCTGGTAAATTGATACCAGCAGCAAGACATGAACTTCTCATATCATCCTTTAAAAGTTTTATGTCTTTTAAAGAAAGTGTATAGCCTCTAATTAAAACAAAATCGCCTTCATCAGTAGAAAAAATACTTATTGTACTAATATATTGCTCTAATACTTTTGTGATGACATCTTGTTGATTTATTGGAACCAAAACTTTTATAACCCAACTCAACGAGTCTGTAGACATAATTACACCTTATCGGCAGCAACAACAAAACTATCAATAACCTTTTTATTTCCGGCCTTTTCAAATTCAACATCTAGTTTATTACCGTTGATAAAACTTATCTTTCCGTAGCCAAATTTCTGATGAAACACCCTATCTCCAGCACTAAAACTTGACAAACTATCATTAGTTAATTCACCACCTTGGTCGAATAAACGGCTAGATTTTTTCTCATTCCAATTAGACTTAAATTTATTAGATATCCTTTCGTGGTTGACTGAAACACTGGCTGTCTCATACAGGCCTGTTTCACTCTCAACCAGAACATGTTCATTAGGCAACTCATCAACAAAGCGGGATGGCACAGCACTCTTCCATTGACCATGCATTTGACGGTTAGCAGCAAATGAAATTATTGCTGATTTTTTAGCACGAGTTATACCAACATAAGCAAGCCGCCGTTCTTCCTCAAGTCCAGCTGCTCCATTTTCATCCATATTACGCTGATGAGGAAATAAACCCTCCTCCCAACCGGGTAAAAATACGGTATCAAATTCTAACCCCTTAGCACCGTGCAGCGTCATAATATTAATCATGTCCGTACCGGCATTCTCATTATTATCCATAACTAAGGAAACGTGCTCTAAAAAGCCGCCTAGATTTTCAAATTCTTCCATAGCTGATACTAGTTCTTTCAAATTTTCTAGACGACCAGGGGCTTCAGGAGATTTGTCATTCATGAGCATTTGTGTATATCCAGATTCATCGAGCAAGATCTCAGCTAATTCAACATGAGAAAGAGCATTAGATCCTTCTCCTGAAAGTGAACGCCACCTAGAAAAGTCTGTCATTAAGTTTGCCAATGCAGCTCGAGACCTTGGCTTTAATTCATCTGTTGTTACTATTTCGGCAGCCGCACGGTATAAGCTTACATCAGATACGCGGGCTAAAACATTTATTTTCTGAATGGTTTTTTCACCTATATTTCTTTTAGGGCGGTTAATTATTCGCTCGAAAGCCAGGTCATCATCTGGTTGATTTATTACTCTTAGATAGGCCAACGCGTCACGTATTTCCATTCGTTCATAAAATCTCGCACCTCCAATTACTTGATAAGGAAGACCTAAAGTTAAAAACCTTTCTTCAAATGCTCGAGTTTGAAAACCGGCACGTACTAAAATGGCAATATCTCTTAAAAAAATAGGCTTATCTTTACCTATGCTAGATTGTAAGGATTCTATTTGGTCAGAAACAAACCTCGCTTCTTCGCCACCATCCCAAAGTCCCCTCACCAGTATTGGTTCACCTCCCTCACTTTCGGTCCACAAGGTTTTTCCAAGTCGCCCCTGATTGTGGGATATAAGCGCTGAAGCCGCTGCCAATATTGGGGCTGTTGATCTATAATTCTGTTCGAGACGGATAACCTGGGAGTCTTTAAAATCTCTTTCAAACCTAAGAATATTTCCCACTTCAGCACCACGCCATGCGTAAATAGACTGGTCATCATCGCCAACACAAGTAATGTTAGAATGGCCTTGTGCTAATAAACGCAGCCAAAGGTATTGGGCAATATTAGCATCTTGATACTCATCAACCAAAATATAACGGAAACGCCTTTGGTATTCATTCAGAACATCTTGTCTCTTCGAATCACTGAAAATTGTCAAGCAGTGTAATAAAAGATCACCAAAATCAGCTGCATTTAGTACCAGTAACCGTTCTTGATAAGCCTGATAAAGATCAACTAACTTTCCACCAGCTATATCGCTTACTTCCATAGGAGATACTTTGTCCGGAGTAAGCCCTCGATCTTTCCACCGCTGAATTAATCCCATCATTACTCTTGCTGGCCAACGCTTACTATCAATATCAAAAACTTCAAGCAACTGTTTTAAAAGACGCACTTGGTCATCACTATCCAGAATAGTAAAATTTGACTGAAGACCAACTAACTCGCTGTTTTTACGTAATATTCGTACTCCTAGAGAGTGAAATGTACCTAACCAAACTGCTTCCGCTGGGCCACCAACCAATTCGGAAACTCTTTCTCGCATTTCACGGGCTGCCTTATTTGTAAATGTAACTGCTAAAATTTCATACGGCCTTACATCTCTTGTCCTTAGTAAATGAGCAAGACGAGCAGTAAGAACTCTGGTTTTACCAGTTCCAGCTCCAGCTAAAACCAAAGTGGGGCCATCTGTTGCCTCTACCGCCTCTCGCTGAACAGGGTTCAGTTTCTCAAGATAGACTGGCTCATTATTATTTATTTTTGATGAAGTGGGCTCAGTATCTTCATCTTCAATTTGAAATGGATCATTCATTATAATACCATATATACCATGAGATATTTATGAGTCGTAGACTTCAATAAGCTTATATTAATGTATGTAAATAAAAATATATTTCATACCTTATTAGTTAATTCCCTATCTGATAAACTAACATTTAAAACTAATTGGTCGTGCATTATTTAAATTTATCGAGTATGAAATAAAAAATTATTCATTATAAACAAAATTTGAATGGATTATAAAAAATGTCGGAATCTCTTACTTATGAGCCACCTATAGTCTGGAAATGGGATACTGAAAATGGAGGTGCATGGGCTAAAACTAATCGCCCAATTGCTGGTGCTACACACGAAAATAAATTACCCGTAGGAAAACATCCCCTCCAACTTTACTCACTAGCCACTCCTAATGGAGTAAAGGTAACAATAATGCTCGAAGAGCTTTTAGCTCTTGGAATAAATGAAGCAGAATATGATGCTTTTCTTATTAGAATAGGAAATGGTGATCAGTTTGGAAGTGGGTTTGTTGAAGTTAATCCTAACTCTAAAATCCCCGCCCTTATGGACTATAGTACTGAGAAACCAACACGTGTTTTTGAATCTGGGGCAATTCTACTTTATCTAGCAGAAAAATTTAATGCCTTAATACCAAAAGATACTATTATGCGTACTGAATGTTTATCATGGCTCTTCTGGCAGATGGGAAGTGCTCCATACTTAGGGGGAGGTTTTGGACATTTCTATAATTATGCTACTGAAAAATATCAGTACCCAATTGATAGATTTACAATGGAAGTAAAGCGGCAGCTGGATGTACTTGATCAGCATTTAGCAAAAAATGAATATATGTGTAATGATGAGTATACCATTGCTGATATAGCAATTTGGCCTTGGTACGGTGGGCTTGTTTTAAATAGAGTCTATGAAGCGGCCGAGTTTTTAGATGCTAATTCTTATAAACATGTAATTAGATGGTCTGAAGAAATAGATTCTAGAGAAACTGTACAACGGGGACGTATGGTTAACCGTGTTCGGGGCGAATTGAATGAGCAACTTCGTGAACGTCACGACGCAACTGATTTTATACATAAAACTCAAGATAAAATTGAATTATCTAACAACTAGACAATATATTTACAAAAACTATCTAGAGATAAATTAGTTAGTAAGGGAAAATAAAAATGCATATACACAACCTTTACGCCGATGATAATGGTGAGTCACATTTCAGGGATATTGAAATCGAATGGGCAGAGGATAGAGGTTATAGTCAACTATCAAAAAAAATGCCTGCCAATGGGATAATTTTTCGACGTACAATTGGTGAATATGACCTAGATTGGCACCCTGCCCCGAGACGTCAATATATAGTTAACCTCGACGCAGCAGTTAAAATAACAGCAAGTGACGGAGAAGAGCGTACAATAAAAGCAGGTGAAATTTTTCTTGTAGAAGATGTTCATGGTAAAGGACATCTATCAGCATCAGTAGATGGAAAAGAAAGACATTCTTTATTCATTCCAGTTGAATAATAATTACAAAAATTTATCTAGAATAATGAGCGCTGAATGATGAATGATAGTGCCAATTTCAGAGTTGAAGAAGCATCTATAGCTGAAATACATGCAGCCTTTAAATCAGGGATAACTAGTGCGCGCAAAATAACGCAAGCTTTTCTTGACCGAATTAATGCTTATGACAGGCAAGGTCCGGCTCTTTGGGCTATAATTACTATAAATCCTGAAGCTCTCTCTGATGCAGACATACTAGATCAATATATGGAAAAATCAGGCAAATTTATTGGGCCTTTGCATGGAATACCTATCTTAGTTAAAGATAATTATGATGTTGCAGGACTTCAAACTACAGGGGGATCATCATCCTTAATTGGATGGACGCCAAAAAATGACGCTACAGTTATTAGAAAGCTAAGAACTGCAGGAGCCATAATACTGGCTAAAACTACAATGTCTGAATGGGCCCGGGGTGGCTTTGACAACATTAACTCAGTACTGCCAACTTTTGCACGAAATCCCTATAACACTGCCCATGCTACTGGCGGCTCTTCAGGTGGTACAGCCGCTGGTTTAGCTGCAAATTTTGGTGTTGTTGGTCTTGGTTCAGATACGTTCGGTTCAATTCGTAACCCTGCAAATAATAATTCTCTAGTAGGCTTGCGACCAAGTTGGGCATTAATATCACGAGCAGGTATGATAGGCCTATATGATTCCCGTGATACAGCTGGCCCCCTAGCTAGAACGGTTACCGACCTAGTAACTCTATTAGACGTTCTTGTAGGAGTCGATAAAGCTGACTCAGCGACTACCAATGCAGAAAGTCATATTGCATCAACATATACATCTGCTCTTAAAATAGATGGTGCCAGAGGAAAACGTTTAGGTGTGCTTAGACAAGCATTTCCAGAAAACTGTGCTGACCCTAATGTAACAGCACTAGTTAACAAAGCAGTGAAAAGCCTTAAAAAGTCCGGAGCAGAAATTATTGATCCCTTCATTATCCCTGAGTTCAATTACTTCAAGCCGCAACATCATCCTCTAAGTGAAGTAAGAGCAGCTATAGAGTCTTATCTCGCTACAACAAGTGAACAGTTCCCGAAAACAATTAAGGAAATTGTTGAATCAGAAAAATATCATCCACTACATGAAGTTAGCCTGAGGGAAACAGCTATTGCTCCATCGCCCCAAAAAGATCCTATTGTACATAATCTAGAGGCAGAGGAAATAAGAATGCGAAAAGTCTATGAAGAAGCCATGCAAAGAGAAAACCTTGATGCATTTATTCTTCCAGTCGCTAGTTTTCCTCCTAAACTAAATGGTGACCGCAATGTTTCTCCTCCTGGGGCAACAACCTGGATAGCCTCAGGACTTCATTGGCCAGCAGCAGTAGTTCCAATGGGCTATACTTATGAAGACCTACCTTCCGGCCTACAAATAGTTGGCAAACCATGGTCAGAAATAACTTTAATTGAAATTGCCTATGCATTTGAACAAATAACAAACCATAGGCATCCCCCATCCACTGTTCCGCCTCTTTGATTATTATTTTAGACCACAAATATAGCTTTAAAAAAAATTTATCGAAAGCATGAGACTTATATGAATCAAATTGACTTAGATGGTAAAATCGCTGTGATTACCGGAGGAGCGCAAGGTATAGGTAGCTCAATTGCTGAACGTTTTATTGAGTCTGGCGCTAAAGTAAGGATCTGGGATTTAAATCAAGATTTAGGGGATGAAACTTCTAAAAGACTAGGTGTAAACGCTGAAGCGATCAGGGTAGATATCACTTGTCCTAAACAAATAGCAGAAGCAGCAAGTAATTTAATAAAACATGATGGCAATATAGATATTTTAGTGAACAATGCAGGAATTTCTGGTCCCAATGCCCCGGTACATGAATATCCAGTGGATGATTGGCGTCACGTAATAGAAGTCGACTTGAATGGAACCTTTTTTTGTTGCAGAGCAGTGACACCTTACATGATTGCAGCTGGATATGGACGAATCGTGAATGTAGCATCTATTGCCGGTAAAGAAGGCAACCCAAATGCCTCAGCTTACAGTTCAGCGAAGGCTGGTATGATTGCTCTTACCAAATCACTTGGAAAAGAACTCTCAGACTTCAACATATCTGTCAACGCGATCACCCCTGCAGCTGCTCATACCGCTATTTTTGATCAAATGACAGAAGAACACATTAAATATATGCTTTCAAAAATTCCACGTGGGCGTTTTGTTAGTGTCCAGGAAATTGCCTCAATGGTTGTCTGGTTGGCATCAGAAGAAAATTCATTTTCTACTGGGGCTGTATTCGACTTATCTGGTGGTCGCGCTACATATTAAAAACAAAATGCAAACATCACGATGGCTATACAAATTACGCTACTAACCGCTCCAATTAGATATCTATTTTTAATAAATTTCTAATAGTTCAAGCCACGAATCTTAGTTTTCTTAAGGTAATGCGACACTTTCTTCAACAGCTTTTACAAATGCCTCGGTCCGCTCTCCTATTCCGCGACCTTCACTTTGATAGTTAGATACAAAACAACCAGATAATCTCTTTGAAGGAACAGCAAAAGCTCTTGCCCCGCCAGATCCCATATGACCAAATGAATCAGCAAAAGAAGTAAAAAGGGGTTTGCCATCCGGTGGGTTTTTCATAAACCCCATTGACATCGACAATGGTCGATCAAATAAACCTTCATGCATATCAGACCACTGAGTTTCAATAGCTCGTCTAATTCCGTTAGAGGATAATAAACGCACCCCGTCAAGTTCACCTCCTTCTGCTAACACAGCATAAATTTTTGCCATAGCCCGCGCTTCACCAAAACCACCAAAAGAAGGTACTCCGGCCGTTCTAAAACGGTATGAATTTTGTTCAGTTGGTCCAAAATTTTTGGGGAAGGCTTTCCATGCTGCTACAACTGGAGAGTCTGGATCACGACCAGCTGCACGAACTTGATCAGCAGGATTTGCTATAATTTCAGCACACCGGTCCAAAGCATTTTCGGGTACACCAAGGTAATAATCAACTCCAAGAGGTTTAGTTATTTCATCAGCTATAAAGTTTTGTATACTTTTATCAGTTACTCTCCTTACAATCTCGTTTGCAATAAAACCAATATTTACCGTATTATAAGCTCCTTGGGTCTCAATTGGCCAAGCTGGCGATTGCATAGCAATAACTTTTTCCATTGCTTCCGGATCATAAATATCGCCTGCTATTGCCCTATCATTTGCCCATACTCCACACCAGTGAGATAAGAAATGTCTAACTTTAATCTCCTCTTTACCGGCTTGAGCAAATTCAGGCCAATACTCAGCTATCGGCGCCTCAAGATCAATCTGACCCCGGTCCGCAAGCATATGCACGGATAGCGAGCAAATAGACTTAGCAACAGAGTACATCAGGCAGAGAGTATTTGCCTTCCACGGGTGGTTCTGAGCACCGTCAACGTATCCCCCCCACAAATCTACAACTTTTTTGCCCTCAAAATACACACATATAGCACTACCAATTTCATCTCTTGAAACAAAACTCTCAGCCAGAGCATCACGAACAGATTCAAAGCCTAAAGCGCATTCGCCTTGAAGGTCTATTTCAGTATGTTTTTTCTCAGTCATAATTATTTCCATTGTCTAAAAGATAAGAGCCGTTAACCAATCTGCATTAGAATAAATCAGATGCTATCCAATAAAATAATATTAGTAAGCATAAATATGCGACTACTTAAAGCACTTGTAAATTACCCCAACGCAATTTATTTAAGATCTTAATATTTATTGTACTCTCTAAATCTTATAAATATTTATTATAAAGCTATAATATATCTTATTTACGATTTCTAGGTTACTAAATCAGCAGACACCGCGGTGTATATAAGCCAGAGATGAGTGAGCCATACGAGCTTAGCAGGTATAGAATTGAAAATTTTATACAATGTCCTGCTTGTTTTTACCTTATGCAAGTTCGAGGCATTAAGTTTCCTAGTATTCCCGGTTATAACATCAATGAAGCCACAGACGTCTTATTAAAAAAAGATTTTGATCTCCATAGGAGGTCTGGAACTTGTCACCCGTTTCTACGTAACCTTGAGATGGATTTTTTAGTTCCTTACCAACACAGTAATTTTGAATTATGGACCCAGAGTTTACATTTTGGAGCAGAAGGTCGGTTCCATACAGTTCACAGAGGTACAAACTTAAAGGTTGGTGGAGGATTGGATGATGTATGGTTTAACACTAAAACAGGCGAAGTGCACTTAGTAGATTATAAAAGCACTTCCCAAAAATCAGCTGGAAAAATAATAACGCTCGATGATTGGTGGAAAGCCTCCTATAAACGCCAAATGGATTTCTATATTTGGGTAATGAAACGCCAAGGAATAGAAACTTCTAACATTGGGTATTTTCTTTACTGTGATGGTGATAGATTTACAGATAAACCATTTCTAAATGATAAAAATGCTACTATGGAATTTAAAATTAGCTTAATCGCTTATGAGAGTAACTTATCATGGGTTGAACCCACCCTAAGAAAAATTAAAGCTCTTTTGGATGCACCCAATTGTCCTGGTCATACAAAACATTGCGATCATGGAGCTTTTTTAAATGCATGTTTGTATAGTTAAATTACTCGTAAATACTATTAATAGAACCATAAAACATTTATTTTGCTACATAAATGTTAGCTATTACAAATTATATGGCATTAAATTTTAATATATTGAGGCATAAGAATGAAATTAATGACATTCAGCTATGGTAATGAAGTCAAAATAGGTTTGGTGAGGGGTAAAGGCATAATTGATATTGCAAAACGATTGGAAGTCTCCTCACTAAAACAACTAATAGCAGACAATAATTTTACAGAAGTTTTGAAATACATTAATGAAAAACCCGACTACCAGCTAGATGAAATAGAGTTCTTACCTGTCATCCCTAATCCAACTCATATATTTTGTATTGGGACTAACTATGCAGATCACTTACAAGAAGCCATAGATGCAGGTCTACCAAGAAGCAAAACTGATCACCCTCCTCTTTTTCTGCGCTTTGCAGATACATTAGTAGGTCATGACCAACCACTATTGAAATCACCGCAAGTCAGTAAATTGGACTATGAGTGCGAACTCGCAGTCATAATTGGGAAACCAGGAAGATATATAGCCGAAGATAAAGCGCTCAACCATGTGGCTGGTTATTCATGTTTTAATGAAGCCAGTGCGAGAGATTGGCAATTTCATACTACTCAAATTACACCAGGTAAAAACTTTTTTGGCACAGGAGGGTTTGGTCCTTGGATGGTAACCGCTGACGAAATACCAGACCCCCAAAATTTACAAATTAAAACCCACTTAAATAATGTAACGATGCAAGATGCAAACACAAAAGATATGATCTTTAATGTAGCGGAAATAATATCATATGTTTCTAACCTAATAGAATTACAATCAGGAGACGTAATAGCTTCAGGAACCCCTTCTGGAGTCGGTTTTTCTCGAGATCCTCAGATATTTATGAATGCTGGCGATGTTTGTGAAATAGAAATTGAACAAATAGGAACTCTTAGAAATGTTATTAGTCAAGGATGATTAAATATTTTCTATGTGTTCTACTTTCTTACAAACATTCTACCATTTCGCTATTCAATAAGTATTAATGAATATGGGAGAATGCGATGTCTGATGCTGCAGTCCGTAGCATGAATCTTTCGGTATTTCTTACTGCATGCGGCAATTATCATCACCTAGGGTGGCGCCATCCTAAAGCTTGGGTTGATGGCAGCACTAACATTAATAGATGGGTTGAAATGGCAAACATCGCGGAGAGGGCGAAGCTTGACATGCTTTTCATTGCCGATCAAATCGCTATTGTGGGGAGCGAGACGTTATCTACAACTGAGAACAGCTCTAAAGTAAATCGTTTCGAACCTCTGACATTGCTATCTGCTCTAAGTGCACATACTAAAAATATTGGTCTTGCCGGGACATGCGCCACCAGCTATTCCGAGCCATATAATGTTGCACGGATGTTCGCCTCACTTGACCACCTTTCAGGGGGTCGAGCTGGTTGGAACTGCGTTACTGGCGGTCAAAAGGAAGAGGCTCAGAATTTTAGTTTAGAGCGCCATGCAGCCCATGAGATTCGCTACGAACGAGCTAATGAGTTTGCAGATGTGGTAATTGGGCTTTGGAATAGTTTTGAAGAGGATGCGTTAGTCTATGACAAAGACAGTGGTCGATTTTTTGATTCTTCAAAAATTCATGCTCTAAATCATCGAGGTAAATACTTTTCTGTGCGTGGCCCTCTCAACGTTTCACGATCGCCCCAAAGCCGACCTATAGTAATTCAAGCTGGAGCTTCTGAAGCCACTATTGAGATGGCATCACGGATCGCGGATGTTGTATTTACAGCACAGGCAGATTTCGACTCTGCATGTGATTTTTATTCTCGGATAAAGTCTGCTACGATCACACGTGGGCGATGTGCAGATTCTATCCGCGTTATGCCCGGACTCTCCGTATTTGTCGCGACCACTCGTGAGGAAGCACAAGCTAAGTTTGACGCACTTCATGATATGATTGACGTCAAGGATGCGATTGAAGGACTCGAACGACTACTTGGGGGAATTGATCTCTCGGGCTTTGATCAGAATGATCCAATGCCTGCGCTAGAAGGAAACGACCTACGTAAAAGTGGACCGGGGGCATTTGCGCAAATTGGACGCAAAAATGGCTATACCCTTGGGCAAGTGGCGGTACGTGCAAAAGCCGCTCGCCATCATTGTCTTGTCATAGGGACAGTCAATGAGATCGCTGATCATATGGAGCATTGGTTTTTAAATGGCGCTGCAGACGGGTTTAATTTGCTCCCAGCAATAGTTCCCGGAACTTTGACTGACTTCTGCGATCTAGTAGTACCTGAGCTTCAATCAAGAGGTCTTTTTCGTTCCGAATATGATGGTATCACGCTCAGGGAGAATATGCGACTTCAGTCTCCGTATGAATAATGATCTTTTGATATCTTCAAGAAATGAGAACGAAACGTATTAATTATTTTCCAGTCCTTCTTTGCGGCTAAAATTTTTACAGAGGGAATACTATCATGGCGTTTTTAGTTTTTAACAAAGTAATTAAGCGGTCTTCGCCTCTTGAAGCTTTAAGGTCTTTATCATTTGTTCACGCATAACGAACTTCTGAACTTTTCCTGTTATAGTCATCGGAAATGAGTCAACAAATTCAATATATCGAGGAACCTTATAATGCGCTATTTGACCATGGCAAAATTCACGGATTTCTTCATCATTACTATCTTCTCTATCGACTAATTTAATCCAAGCACAGAGTTCTTCACCGTATTTTAGATCTGGTACTCCAAACACTTGAACTTCAGCTATTTTTGGATGTTTAAACAGGAAGTCCTCTATTTCTTTTGGAAATAGGTTTTCTCCACCTCTAATTACCATATCCTTAATTCGCCCAACAATATTGAAATAACCGTCTCTATCCATTGTGGCTAGATCTCCAGTATGCATCCAACCACTATCATCAATTACATCTGATGTCTTTTCGTCATCTCCCCAATAACCTCGCATGACATGATAACCTCGTGCACAAAACTCACCAGAAACCCCAGGACCCACTATTTTACCACTTTCATCAACGATTTTGATTTCAACATACGGATGTACGCGTCCAACAGAAGCAACCCTATGCTCTAATGAATCATCAAGATCAGTTTGGGTCGAAACAGGGCTAGTTTCAGTCATTCCATAACCAATTGTCATCTCACGCAGGTTCATCTTGTCAGTTACTTCTTTCATAACTTCAATTGGACAAGGTGACCCTGCCATCATACCCGTTCTTAGGCTAGAAAAGTCAAAAGAGTTAAAATTCTGATGCTGCAGCATAGCTATAAACATACTAGGGACACCAAGAACTCCGGTGCAACTCTGCGACTCTATAGTTTCTAGGGTTGCTAAAGCCTCAAACGACTCACTTGGGTATATCATTGCAGTACCATGAGTCATGCATGCTAAATTACCTATAACCATGCCAAAACAATGATATAATGGCACTGGTATGCACATTCTGTCCTTTTCGTTTAAGCCAAATTTTTCTCCAATAAAGTAGCCGTTATTAAGGATATTATGATGAGTTAGCGTAGCTCCTTTGGGTGTACCAGTTGTACCACTAGTAAACTGAATATTAATTGGGTCATCAAATTGTAGGTTTTTACCTATTTCATCTAACGAATCATCTGATTCTGACTCACCAAATTCAATAATTTCCTTAAATGAAAACATGCCCGCATGCTTATCTCCGATTTGGATAAGATATTGAAGACTTGGCATTCTTTTAGATTGTAATTGACCTGGCTGGCTACCTACTAACTCTGGTGCCAATTCAGAAATCATTGATATATAATCACTAGTCTTGAATTTACTCGCCGTGATTAATGCCCTGCATTCAACTTTATTTATAGCAAACTCTAATTCAGACAAACGGTAAGCAGGATTGATATTAACAAGAATTAGTCCAGCTTTAGCTGTTGCAAATTGAGTTAGGACCCATTCCTTATTGTTTGGCGACCAAATCCCTATTCTATCACCCGGCTGTAAACCCAATTGGATTAACCCCTTAGCCAGATTATCAACTTGCTTTTTTAATTCATTCCAATTCCAACTAACGTTCTGGAAAGGAATTACCAGGGCATCTTGAGATCCCCATCTACCGACTGCTTTGTCAAAATGCTCGCCTATTGTTTCACCTATAAGTTCAACATTTGATAAACCAGAAACATAACTTTGCGTATATCCGGACATAATTTTCACCTAATCATATAAATAAAAATAAGATTAATATTGTTTGTTTTTTAAATCAAATTCTATAAATATAAATATGCCCATTGAGGAGTTTAAATAGGAGTCGTAAAAGCTTTATTATGAAAATTATAGATATACGGGAAACAGCGATTCCTCTGAACTCAACCTTGCGAAATGCAGTGTTTGACTTCAGTCAAATGAAAACCTCTATTGTGGCAGTAATCACGGACGTCATCATAGAGGGAAAACCTGTAGTTGGTTACGCATTCAATTCCACTGGACGTTATGCATGTGGAGCACAGATGAGAATGCGTTTTATTCCACGAATACTTAGTGCAGACCCTGACAGTCTTATTGATAAGGAAAGAAATAATTTTGACCCGGGAAAAATACTATCTGTGATGATGCAAGGCGAAAAACCGGGTGGACACTCAGATAGATCAGTTGGAATTGGAACCATTGAGGTAGCAATATGGGATGCAATTGCAAAAATAGAAGAAAAACCGGCCTTTCGTTCAATAGAAGAAAGATATAACCCTGGCGGCGCAAAACCAAAAATGTTTGTTTATGTGGGTGGTGGCTGGTATGCACCTGGTAAAGGCACTCCAGAACTATTAGAGGAAATGCAAGGTTATTTAGATATGGGCTACACCCAACTAAAAATGAAGGTTGGTGGGGCCAGTATTAGTGAAGACATGAAACGACTTGAAGCAGTATTAAATTTAGTTGATCATGATGGATGGAACCTAGCTGTTGATGCAAATTGTGGATTATCTCGTCAAGGTGCATTTGATTATGCTAAAGCTCTCGAACCCTATAAATTAAGATGGTACGAAGAACCAACAGACCCTCTGGACTTTCAACTCATGTCTGAAATAGCAGATATATATCATGCACCATTGGCTACAGGCGAAAATTTGTTTTCGGTACAAGATGTACAAAACCTAATCCGCTTTGGTGGATTAAGACCTAACCACGATGTACTGCAGATAGATCCGCCTCAAAGCTACGGTTTTGGATCAGTAACTCAGACGATCAAAATGCTTAACACGCACGGATGGACAGCTAACTCAATAATGCCTCATGGAGGTAATCAAATGTCACTGCATATTGCTGCTGGACTAGGGATGTTATTATGTGAATCATATCCAAATACATTTGGTATGTTCTCTGGTTTCGCTGATGATGCTGAGGTTATTGATGGATACATTGAACTAGATGAAACAATGCCAGGTATTGGGTTTGAAGGCCAATCAGAACTATTTACAATCATGTCTAATCTTTCAAATGAATAAAACAGTTAATAATAGGAGAGCTCTACTATGATGTTTGAATATTTTCCCGACAATTACCCATGGTCAATGGCTGCGATGATGGCAGTAAACGCCGGCGCGGTAATGTCTGAGGTGGACGAGGCTCTCAAACCATTAAAGTCAATTGCAGGTGCTAATGACGATGCGGCTAATGATGCATGGCATTCACAATGGATGATGCTAGGTGAACGCAGTGAACGTCTTGCAGATCAAGATGATTCAAATGGGCGCATTTTAAGTGCA
This sequence comes from Rhodospirillaceae bacterium, assembly GCA_002713365.1. Lineage (GTDB taxonomy): Bacteria > Pseudomonadota > Alphaproteobacteria > UBA6615 > UBA6615 > UBA6615. The sequence continues at coordinate 138,452 of PASR01000014.1, read as the reverse complement.
GGTGCAAAATATTTCCGCGCTGCAGTCTACTTTATGACTGCTGAAAGAATGTGTAAGTCAGATTCACCAATTCGTATAGAAACTTACAAACGCATGCTAAATGTTTTTCGCAAAGGCGCCGAACGTCGAGCTAAACAAATGGAATGGGTTGAGGTTCCGTATAAAGATACAAGTTTACCAGCGCTTTTCTATCCAGCCAGTAAAGATGTAATTATTAATCAACAAGATCAGCCCTGCATTATACATTTTGATGGTTTAGATGTGATGAAAGAGTTTTTATTTCTTGCGGGTATAGCCGAAGCTTATGCTGCACGTGGTATCTCTACTTTACTAATTGATCACCCAGGCGTCGGAGAAGCACTCCGGTTGCGCAACCTTAAACTTTTTCCCGAAACAGAAATTCCCGCGGGAGCAGCCGTTGACTACCTTGAAGGCCGATCGGATATCAATTCAGATAGAATTGGTATGGCTGGTATTAGTCTTGGTGGGTACTATGTACCCCGAGCTGCTGGTTTTGAACATCGCTTGAAATGTGCAGTAGCTTGGGGCGCTATAAACGACTATGGAAAGATAACTCAAGGACGCCTAGATGGAACAGGTACTAAATTATCAGTTTCCCATTGGGAAGAACATATGAATTGGGTATTTGGAACGACCTCCCCTCAAGAAATTCTCGATGTTACAGGCAGAATGAATTTAGATGAAGCGGTAAAAAATATCCAATGTCCTTTGTTGGTAATCCATGGGGAAGGCGATAGACAAATCCCACTAGAGATGGCTCAAAAAACTATTCGAGAAGCAATAAATAGCCCGAGGGCAGAACTGAAGGTTTTTGGTTCTGAAGACGGAGGTATAGAGCATTGTCAGGTAGATCATGGTGCACTTGCAGTTGAATATATGACTGATTGGGTAGCAGAAGTTTTATAAAAATTAATTATTTTTGATAAAGTTTAATATAATAAAATTAAACTGCTAATCAATACAGTTGACTCAAGCAGTCGTTTGATTAAACTTCTCGGCAGAAAATTTTAATATGATTAGTGGTGTATAAGTGACAATAGCTGCTCATGCTATAAAAACATCTAACGATACCCGCGGAGATTCTACGCGAACACGGATACTTGACTCTGCAGAACATCTGTTTTCTGAGTGCGGTGTGAACGGAGTATCTTTGCGTACAATTGTGGCCCATGCCGGCGTTAATACAGCTGCAGTCCATTATCATTTTGGCTCTAAGTACGGTTTGTTAGAAGCTGTATTTGCGCGTCGAATTGTTCCCATTGCCAAAGAACGCTTGGACCTACTTGCTAAATGTCATCAAAATCCTTCTCTTCCTCCGCTATTACATCAGATTATTGCGGCCTTTCTTGAACCTGGAATGACAGGCCGACACGGCGGTGCTACTTTTGCGCGCTTAAGGGCTCGTTTAGCTGCTGATGCTTCAGAAGAAACACGCTCTCTCTTAGTCCAATATTTTGATGATTCTAGCGGACAATTTTTGAAAGCTTTAGCCAAAGCTCTCCCAAACCTTCCAGCAACTGATTTATATTGGCGGTTTCATTTTATGCTTGGAACAATGGTTTATACAATGGCCAATCCAGGAAGAATTCAAGCTTTAACAAAAAACGAATGTGATCCATCAGATATGGACGCTTCATTAGCTTATTTGGTACCTTTTTTAGCGCAGGGATTTCTTGCCGACCCAATTCCAAAAGCTCCTATAATGCTTAAATCATATAAGAACAATAACAAGCCCAAGCCATAATAAGAAAGGGAAACAATGGCAAATCCTAACAGTGATATGAGAGTTACACGCGCCTTGTTGAGCGAGTATGCAGAAAAATATAAAAACTGGGGTAAGTGGGGGCCAGACGATGAGATTGGAACCCTAAATTATACAAAACCAGAAGATATTGTTGGAGCCGCGCAGCTAGTTAAAAAGGGTAAAACAATGTCTTTAGGTCTTAACTATGATCAATTTGGACCTCAAGGAGCTAAAACCCCTTATCCAGCAATGGGCCGGTTCAATCCAATTCACATGATGACTCGCACTGGGACTGATGCATATTCTGGAGTTCTTGATCATAGGGGAATTCGCGGTGCTGATGATTTAGTTATGATGCCTTTACAATGTGGTACCCAATGGGATGGCTTAGGTCATGTTTTTTATGAAGACTATATGTGGAATGGTTACGATTGCAGAGAAGTAACTACAGCCGGCGCTCAAAAAGCTGGTATTGAAAAAACAAAAGATAAAATGGTTGGCCGAGGGGTATTTCTCGATATACCAAGAGTTAAAGGATTAGATTACTTAGAAGATGGATACCCAATCACCTGTGCAGATCTAGAGGAAGCATGTGAAAAACAAAACATTGATGTGCGAGAAGGTGATTATGTGGTTCTAAGAACTGGTATGATGGAACGCTGTCTTAATGATGGCAGTTGGGACGGTTATGCAGGTGGTGATGCTGCGGGGTTAGCCTTTGAGACTCTTGATTGGATTTTCGAAAAGAAAATCGCCGGCTATGCCTCTGATACTTGGGGTAATGAAGTTCGCCCCTGTGAAACAGACGAAAACATAAACCAACCCTGGCATTGGATAGCTATTCCAATAATGGGCCTAACTATGGGAGAGATTTGGTATTTAAAAGATCTAGCTGAAGATTGTGAATCGGATAAGGTTTATGAATTCATGTTTGTCGGACCTGCTTTACCAATCACTGGTGCAGTTGGGTCTCCTGTTAACCCACTGGCAATTAAGTAATAATTGCGTGATATAGTCTATTAATATATGAATTAAATAAATTAGATTAATTATTTGAAATAGCCTCACATGGTCATGTACCATCCCACGACTAGTGAGTCTTAAACTTAACACTTGGATGGATTTATCGTTTATACATAGGGAGGACGATATGGATAAAAAAATGTTTACTGCTTTTGGCATTGCTCTAGGGCTGTCTCTAGCTGCCACAAGCCCGGTTCTTGCCGGAGACACTGGCTCAAATGCCGCAGAAGCTAAGAAATTGCTTAGTGCTTCGGTTGATTGGTTTAATGGTAAGGGTAATTTTGGGAAAAATAACGTCTCCTATACAGGCCCGGTAATTACACTAAAAACCTCAAGCCATTTGCCACCAGTAGCTGGAATATCAAAATTACAAAGAAAAGGTTTTGATAATCTTGAACGCATGTCTGGCGGAAAAATTAAAGTTAAAGATACTTGGTCAAAGACTGTACATGGAGTTAAAGAGGGTCGAAAGGCAGCCCGTGCTGGCTTAACTAATTATGCTCCTTGTTTTTCTTTGTACATGTCAAAAGACTATAATTTAGTTCATGGGTTAGGACTTCCATTCCTATTTAATAATTCTCATGAGGCTGTTGCAACTGCGGAACATCTTTATGGAAAATATTTAAAAAAGGAACATGAGCGTTATGGTGTATCAATTGCTCGAGTAGCTCATACAAGTCCTTATCACTTATGGACTAACAAGCCAGTTAGAACTCTTGAGGACGTTAAAGGAATGAAAATCCGCGCTGGTGGTGGAATTCACTCTCAAATAATTGGTGCTTTAAATGCAACTCAGGTTTCTATGCCTGGAGCAGATTCTTACACTGCAATGCAGAGGGGAACACTTGATGGAATACACTTTAGTGATGCCATCGCACTAATCTTTAAAACTCATGAAGTAACAAAATACCGTACTACTAATGCATTTAACTTACTAACAATTGAGTACTGCCTAGATAGCAAATGGCACAAGGCTCTACCAGAAGATCTAAAGGTTGTTTGGAACAACTGGGCACGTCAGATGGCAATTGCCGAAGGCGCTGGATTTTATGACCTTTATGATAAGATTAATCTAGATAAGATGATCGGCATGGGTGCAACCGAAAGAATAGATATGGCACCAGCTGAGTTAGATCGTTGGAAGAAAGCAGTTGCACCGATCGAAGCTAACTTCATCAAGAATAATAAGAATAAAAATGCTGGTGCGTTCATCGCAGATGTTAAAAAGCTTGCTGCTAAATACGCTGCAATGTCTGCAAATGACGTAATGGCTGAAGCTATTAATAGTCCTGCTCAGGGATTATACTAAAACTTCAATCTAAAGCGCTTTTATCTTAAAAAAGCCAAGAAATCCGGCCGAGATAGATATTATCTCGGCCGGATATTTGCGGAGTAGGTTATGATTAAAATTGAAAAATATTATAGGATCATTGCAGCAACATTAGATTGGATTGGCGGTATAGTTTTGCTACCTGCCATGAGCGTCGTAGTGCTACTCGATGTATTTCTTAGATATGGCTTTAACAGTCCCTTTATTTGGGGAATGGAATTCACAGAATGGGCTTTATTATTAGTTTTTATATTTGCTATACCTGCATGCACCCAAAACCATGGTCACGTACGTATGGAATTATTAATAGGTAATGTAGGGCCATATCCACAAAAACTAATGTCTCTTTTCTATTGTTTTTCTGGATTATTTATATTCTATCTCCTCGCAAAGTATAGCTTAGAAGAATTCATATTTGATTATGAACTGGAAAGAGTTACAGAATACCTTTCACTGCCAGTTTGGCTCCATTCAGGAGGCATGTTCGTCATAAGCGTCCTTTTAATTATCTACTTCGTATTGCGTGTCATGTGTGTCTTCATACCAACTGAAGCATTTACGCATATTGAAAACAACACATTTGAGGACTGATTATGGAACCAAACTTGATTGGCCTATTAGGTTTTGTAGGAATGCTGGGACTTATAGTTCTTGGTGTTCCAATCGCCTTTGCAATGCTCGTTACTGCTTGTGTAGGACTATTTGCTGTGGGTGGACCAAATCATGCTGAAACTCAAATTGCTATAACCTTTACAGATGTAGGGGCAAACTTTGTTATGGTTGCTGTTCCACTTTATTTTATGATGGGACAAATTGTACAAAGAACTAATATTGCTTACGATTTATATGAATGCGTCTATCGATGGCTTGGACGACTGCCAGGAGGCTTGGCTATATCTTCAGTAGTAGCATGTGCCGGTTTTGGTGCTGTCTCAGGCGGAAGTGTTACTGCGGTCGCAACCATGGGGCCAATGTGCATACCAGCAATGCGTAAATATAAATATGATGACTCATTAGCAACAGGGTGTATAAGTGCTGCTGGCACATTAGGTATTTTAATTCCACCAAGTATTATCCTAATTGGCTACGGTATTCTTACTGAAACCTCCATTGGCGCCCTCTTTATAGCAGGGATAGTTCCTGGAGTACTTATGACAATAGGCTATTCAGTAACCATTGCTATCCGCTGTTATATTAACCCTGAACTTGGACCACTTGGTGAGGAATTTACATTAAAGGAAAAAGTAAGCTCACTTAATAAAGTACTACCAATATTTATAACATTTATGGTCGTAATAGGTGGTATTTATGGAGGAATATTCACTCCAACAGAAGCAGCCGGTGTTGGGGTTTTCTGCCTCCTAGTAATAGCAGCTTTCATGAGACGCCTAGACTGGGCAAACCTAAAATTATCTTTTCTTAAATCAATGCAAACTTCCGGCATGATCTTTGTAATCATCTGTGGCGGTCATATGATGGGTAAGTTTGTCGTACAGACAGAGTTAACCGAGGGATTAATCAAATGGATGGAAGTTCAAGAATTTAGTGCTTTCACGATAATGTTAGGACTTAGTTTGCTTTATATAGCACTGGGTATGGTCTTAGACGTTTGGGGCATGCTAATTCTTACTATTCCTTTTACTTTTCCAATTATCTTAGGATTAAATTATAGTCCGGTTTGGTATGGTGTATACGCAGTTATAATGTCTGAGCTAGCGCTTATTACCCCTCCCGTAGGCATAAATGTCTATGTTATGGCTAAAATGGCACCGGATGTCCCATTAACTAAGATTTTCAGAGGTGTGGCTCCTTTCTTTATATTCACCCTTATATTAGTAGCTTTAATTACTGTATATCCAGAAATTGTGATGTGGTTACCTACTTCAGCAGGCATGTCGTAATAGAGCATAAGGATATTACGGGAAAATTCATTTAATTTTTATCTATGGAGAGGTTATATATCGACCTCTTCATAGATTTTTGCTTAACAGTAAATAAATAATCTGGAAACTATATGATCAATAGTCAGGTCGTAATATATCATAACCCTAGGTGCAGTAAGTCCCGTGCCACCTTGAAGATTCTGCAAGATCATGGAATCCAACCAAAGATAGTTGAATATCTAAAAACTCCACTCAACGGTGAAGAAATAAATGAACTGCTAGTTATGCTTAATATTTCTCCACGAAATTTGCTTCGCAAAGGTGAGGATGTTTATAAACTATTAAATCTAAAAAATAAAAATATTAGTGACACAAACATAGTTTCAGCAATGGTAGAGAATCCGATACTGATCGAACGACCGATAGTGGTAATAGATGGCAAAGCAAAGATTGGTCGACCACCTGAACAGGTTCTTGATCTTTTTTAATTCATATAGGTTAGTCAGGCGCAGAACCGAGTGCTGGCTATGAAAATATGTATTGTTGGAGCAGGAGCAATTGGAGGGTTTCTTGGAATCCGCCTAGCAAACGCTGGACACCAGGTAACTTTATTAGCACGCGGCAAGCACCTTCAAGCAATTCGCACTAACGGTGCAAAATTAATTGAAAGTAACAGAGAAATAAAAGTAAATTTAATCGCTTCTGACGACCCAGAAGATTTTGGTCCTCAAGATTGTCTATTTATAACCGTAAAAACTCCATCCCTAAATGAAATTCTTCCTAAACTCACGCCCCTACTAGATGATAATACTACAGTAATATCTGCTATGAATGGCATACCATGGTGGTTCCTACAGAACCTCAAAGGACCTCTGAAAGGCCATCTACTTAATAGTATAGATCCTAAAAACACATTATTAAAAGCATTACCAATCGAACGTATTATTGGTTGCGTAGTTCATGCCGGATCATCAGTTGTCGAACCAGGCGTTATACACCATGCTTCAGGTGATTTATTCATTATTGGTGAACCTGACGGCAAAATAAAAGAAAGAACCTTAAAAATAAAAGAATCAATAAACCAATCAAACCTAAATTGTAAAATCACAGAAAATATACATACAGAAATATGGTCAAAATTAGTTGGAAACATGGGAATGGGACCAATTTCAGCACTTACAAAACTAACTCTTTTAGGGGTTGCAAATGATCCTGACGCAAGAAAAATATCTATTGCTATGATGGAAGAAGCTATATCTATAGGAAAAGAACTTAACCTAAATATCGGAATGACTGCAGATGCCAGAGTTGACATAGGAGCAGAGCTAGGAAACTTTAAACCTTCTATTTTGCAAGATTTAGAGAAAGGCCGGCCGATGGAAATCGATGCATTAATTGGTGTTGTAGCAGAGATAGGAAAATTAATTAATATACCCACTCCAAACATTGATATAGTTCTAGCTTTACAACGTGCTCAAGCACGAAATTTAGGCCTTTATTAGGTGATTAAAAAAGAACAACCGCGCCCTTCTCTTCTTTTACTTTTTGTGATGATGCTCGCAAGTCAGTTAGCTCTGACAATATTCTTGCCTGCTGTAGTCAACATGGCAGAAGACCTAGGGACATCACTGAATAATATTCAATTAATTATACCTGCTTATTTAGTAGCATTTGCTATTATGCAACTGGTGGCAGGTTCATTATCAGATACTTTTGGCCGACGACCAATTATACTATGTGGTTTAGGTCTTTTCACTTTAGCAAGTTTTTCGTGTGGCTTAGCAGATAATATTGGTCAGCTTTTAATAGGGCGGTTTTTTCAAGCTATGGGAGCATGCACTACTATAGTAGTTGGCCGTGCAATTGTTCGCGATGGTTCTGAAGGTAAAGCTGCTGCTCGAACCCTATCTTATCTGGGCATGTCACTAGCTGTTGGACCTGCTATAGCTCCATTTTTTGGCGGTTTTTTAGTGTCATGGTTTGATTGGCGAGCTACATTCTTTTCAACTGCGATCCTAGGTCTTGCCACTCTTATTGCCGCCATACCTAGGTTTGTAGAAACTCTGCCAAAAGAAGATCGTCGTTCTCCTGATCTAGCTGGTATGGCACGTAAATATATTGAACTTCTTCATAACCGTCTATTCATTGGTTATAGCCTAACTATTGCATTTCTAACCGGTACATTTCAAACCTTTATAGTAGCTGCGCCAATAGTAATGATTGATCAGATGGACGTCTCACCAGAATTATTTGGTTTTTACGTAATGACTGTTCCAAGTTCATTCATACTAGCCAGTTTTGTATCTGCTCGTTTAAGTGGACGAGTTCATTTAGATAAGATGATTGCTGCAGGATGTATTATAGCTCTAACTGGCGGACTAATGCAGTTAGGGTATTCAGTATTTGGAACCAGTGGCCCAATATCAATTCTTATTGCAATATTAATTTCTAATTTTGGAACAGGTTTAGCTTTCGCAAACTGCTATGCTCAAGCTTTGAGTATGGTTCAGCCACATGTTGCTGGCGCTGCCTCTGCACTAACCGGTTTTATACATATGGGTTGGGCATTTATCATTTCTTTTTTACTAGCAAACATAGATAATATTACCACAATACATCTTGGAGTATCACAAACTGCAACTGTAGTAGGGTCAGCTATTGCTTTTGTGTTTCTTGTTAAGCTATTCCGTTTCCAACTAAAAAATGAACAAGTTAAATAAGATTTAATCAATTTTTCCAAAACAAATACAAATACCCCGTTAATTATACTTAAAAAATACTTATATAAATTATCGGTATAAATATTATTTTGCGTGTTACCAGACAGACCATCCAGCATCCACAAGGATAGTCTCACCGTGAACCATTTTTGAATCATCACTTGCAAGAAAAACTGCGGCTCCTGTCATATCGTCAGGGTCCATGAAATCGATACCAGTTGGAGTTAGTGTCTTCATTAACTCAACATATTCCTCATTTCCAGGGCCTCGCACATGCGCATTCAAAGGGGTTGCCACATTACCTGGAGCAATAGAATTTACATTAATTTTTTCTTTACCTAATTCTGCAGCGAGAGCTTTTGTCATATTAACAACCCCTCCCTTAGAAGCACAATAACCTGGGCAGTTTGGAAAGGCACCTGTTCCGGCAATTGAAGAAATACTAATCACCTTACCACCTCCATTTTCAAGAAAATGAGGAACCAAAGTTTTGACCATAAAGAAATAACCTCTGAGATTTAAATTAAGTTGTTCATCCCAAATCTCTTCAGTAGTTTCCATTACAGGTACTGTTCTAAAGACCCCAGCGTTATTAACTAAAATGTCAATGCGCCCAAATTCATCAATTACACTTTTCTGAAGTTGTTCTATTTCTGCTACCTTCGAAACGTCTGCTTTAAACAACTTAGCAGTGCCACCATCGCTCTCAATTGATTTCATTACTCTTGTTGCACTGTCATCATTACTTTTATAATTGATAGCTACTGAAGCGCCTTCCCTAGCAAACCGCTTCGCAATCGCTTCGCCAATACCAACTGATGCCCCACTAATTAAAGCTACCTTACCTTCTAATCTCATAATTTTCTCCCTTAATTGATAAATATCACTTTTATATAATTAACTACTGCGTAGAGCGGCAGTTTTATCCATATTGATATCACCAGTTTCGTTTATTACAACGCCATATACCTCGTACGCACGTTCTCGACTAATTATACCTTCTAATACATCATGGCGCACTCGCTCTGGCTCACGTGTCTGGGGATCTCCATACCCTCCTCCACCCTGTGCAACAGATACCAAGGTCTCCCCATCCTCAACCCAAACGATTGAACATTGGTCAAGCATTACTAGCTGAGAATCTACTTTTCGTTTAAGTTGTTCGGACGGTTTTGAAGCACACCCCCCGCGCGCACCTTGTGGGACATTTATCTTTCCATCAGCTACAAAGCCTGCCTCCATACGGCAATTAACCGGTCCAAATTCAACTTCAATAGCTGGAGCTCCTCTGTATCTTCCAGCTCCTTCACTATCAGGAATAAGCTTTCGAGTATGCACGTGTATTGGTGTGTACACTTCGTCGAGTTCAACACTATCTATAAAACACATACCCCCGTTCCCAACATGCAGCATAGTTAGCCAAGCATCTTGGGTGGGAGCCCCAGCGCCAGATGTGTGACCGAGAAAAAGTTGGTTTACATAGGGTTTATTACTGCGCGGATCTATACCCGAAACCACAGAAGTAGATGGAGGACAAAAGCAGCCCACTTCCCCCATACCAAATCCGTCACCTAGTTCTGCCATGGCGCGTTGTGTTGCAGAAACAATACGGTCGGCCAAGTTAGTCGTTGAAGCGGAACAACTAATGGGATGTTGTGGAACGCCAACAACCCCCCCTTTTTTTAAGTGAAGTTTAATACGAGCGAGAGACCCAGCATTTTTTGGCACCGTATGATCTATCGAATTAAAAACACCTATATACGCTGCAGTACGAGTACAAGCTTCCGAAACATTTAAACCACAATTCATTTGATCAGCATTATCAAGTAAATCTACCTCAATCATTGCAGACTCAGGGTCAACTGTTACAGTCGAAGTCACAGTAATACCTTCAGGTGGCGTACCAGGTATGGCATCATGCGTTGACTGTGCTGTTTTAGTTCCTTTCGGCACTTCACGAACAGCATCAATCATTCGTTTCTCAGAATATTCAAACCATTGCTTAGTAAAAGAATGTAATGTATCCCACCCCACTTCTTTTCCAAGAGCTAGCAATTCTCGTTCTCCAATAAGTGTTGAACCAAGCATCGCTAAAAAATCCCCATACCATTGCTCTGGAACACGTATTCGCATCTTACACATACGTATAATGTCATCTATAGTTTCATAATTTTTTAAAACTTGAACAGCAGGAAAGATTAGCGCGCCTTCCTCATATACATCTCTTGCGGTTCCATGGTAGGTCGTAGGAATTGAATTACCTATATCTGCCTGATGTGCTTTAGCTAATAAAGTAAAATGGTGTACCCCTTCGTCATCTATTACTGGCATAATTATTGTATGGTCAGCGGGATGAGAGCATCCATGATATGGAGAATTATGAAGAAATGCATCACCCTTCTTCAAATTTGGATGAAAATCAACCATAGAAGCTGCCATTATATCTGGTCCTGATAACACGTGAATTGGCAAGCTTTCGGCCACAGCGAGTAATTGATGATCAGAAGTTAATATACAACAAGAAAAATCTTTGGCTCGATTCAAAACACCAGAGCGTCCTGTACGCAATAATGTATTACCCATTTTCGAAGAAATTCCTTCGAAACGATTGGCTAAAATCGCAAGCTGAGCTCCATCTAACTGCTTTGTATTATCAGTATTAACCATCTCTAGATTCGTCCTTCACGGCTGAAGTAATAAACTACCATTACTGGTACGTTGGAAACTGGTTTTTTCATCAGCAACAATTGTTGTGAAAGGGGATTCAATAACTGCCGGTCCTTTATATTTTATATCAGAGGCCATATTTTCAAAATCATGGAGTTCAGCTTCAACTTCTCCAATACCAGCAAAATAAACCTTGCGGCCACCCGATACTGATCTTTTTGCATTACCTCTTAATCGACCTCCCTTATTCATACTTAACTTACATCTCGCTGTTGCAGTCCAACCAACAAATTCGATGATTGAACCTGGGTCACGTATTCCAAAGATTTGTTCGTGCATTTCATGAAATTCTTCTATTAGTGAAGGTAATTGATCAGTCTCAGAGAACTGTCCTTTACGAAGTGGAACCTCTATTTCCCATACTTGTGAAGCATAGCGAGCCTCAACGGTATATTCAATTTCGTTTTTAGATGATTCTGAGCCAGGACCTTCAATAAAAGTCTCACATTCTAAGCATAATTCTTTCAAAATAGAATTTACACCTTCAACATCAAATTCATCTGATGTAGTGAAGAAAGTAGCTCTATATTCATTGGTCAAATCTGACATCAAGGCTCCGGCCGCGCTTAATCCCGCCCCAGTTTCTGGAATTATTAAAGTTGGGCAGCCTAGTCTCCGGGCAATAAACACAGAATTCAGTCCAGCGGCACCGCCACCACCAATTAATACCGAGTTTCCGGGATCAATTCCTTGATTAACGGTAATATCAGTAATTGCCTGAACCATGTTCTCAGTCGCGACACTTACAATTGCCGCTGATGCCTCCATCACTGATATATTAAGTGGTTTAGCAACTCTATCACTAATTGCATGAAAAGCAGCCTCGGTGTCTAATTGCATAGATCCCCCAAGAAAATAATTAGCATCTAAATAACCTAATGTAAGGCAAGCATCTGTAAGAGTAGGTTCAGTACCTCCGGCTTTATAGCATACAGGCCCGGGCACCGCTCCTGCGCTTTGTGGACCAACATGGAGCAGTCCCCCTGAATCAACCCAAGCAATTGAGCCGCCTCCTGCACCAACACTTTTAATGTCTATTGATGGAAAACCTGTCATATGTCCACGGTATGGTTGACCAATCCATGTCTCTTTAGTTAATGGAATGCGGCCTTGTCGAACTAGACTAACATCATATGTTGTACCGCCTGTATCAGCTATTATTACATTAGGTGAATCAGATTCCTCGCTTGCATAATGACGACCAGCAATAGGAGCCATAGACGGACCTGAATTAATAGCGTGTATAGGTTTTTGCGCTAAATCGCTAGCATCGAGCATGCCACCTTGAGACGTAAGAACTAAGGTTCTACCACAAAACCCTTCTACCGCTAGGCGTTCTGTTAATCCACCCAAATATTTTCCCATAAGCGGTTTCAGCGATGCATCTATCGCTGTCGATGAAGCTCGTCGATATTCACGTAAAGCAGGGTTTAATTGATGCGACAGAGAAATAGGTATGTTAGGTAAATAATTTCTAAGCAACTCGCCAACTCTTAATTCATGAATTGGATTATAAATTGACCATAAAAAACATATGGCAACTGCTTCAACTTTCTGCGATTCAATTTCTTTGGCTATTTCTATAATTTTATCTTCATCAAGAGGGGTATGAATTTCTCCAGCGCTATCAATACGTTCGCTAACCTCAAATGTTAGGGCTCGAGAAATATACGGTTCTGGATACGGAGTAACGAAATTAAAAGGTTCAATACGTCCGCCCTCACGCAAGACTAAAATATCAGGATGGCCAGCAGTTGTCAGAAAAGCCGTTTTAGCAGTATTTTTAGTAATAATAGCATTGATGGCATGTGTAGTTCCGTGAATGAGAATATCGCCTTTAGCTAATAAACTAGACAATGTTAATGACATATCAGAAGCAGCTAATTCTAAAGCATCCAGAACACCACTAACTGGGTCTTCTGGTACAGTTGCTGCCTTGTACATGTACAATTCACCTAAATCATCCTCTACTATTAGGTCAGTAAATGTTCCGCCCGTATCGCACGCAAAACGCATTATCTTTGTACCTTTCTAAAATAACTTTCTCGAAACTTGTTGACCATTATCATTTAGAAAGCAATCTTATCTCTATTAGGAGATAAAAATGCCCCTTCACCCGCAAGCTCATGACCTTCTTAACACATTAAACTCCTCATCGACTCCACTCAACCAGATGAAACCTTCTGAAGCTCGATTCTCTTATGACAAATTCATAAAAGAAAGAAATTATCCTAATGACCCTGTAGGTAAGATTGAAGATCATACTATAGAAAGTGATCAAGGAAGTGTATCTATAAGAATTTTTTGGCCAATAAAAAAACCTCAAAAAAAATTACCTATATTTATTTTCTTTCACGGAGGTGGCTTCGTTATGGGAAGTGTCGAAAGCCGTGAACCCCAGTGCCGTAAAATTGCTAATGAAGTTGGGTGTATTGTCGTAGCACCTCGATATCGCCTAGCACCCGAGTATAAATTTCCTACAGCCCATGATGATGCCTGGAACACGGTAATTTGGGTATTAAATAACACCTCGCGTTTAGAAGGTGACTCAACAAGAATTTCTATAGGAGGAGATAGTGCAGGAGGAAACCTTGCAGCAGCGGTAACCCAGCAAGCAAGTAATAATAATATATATAATTTTGCGCTTCAAATACTAATATACCCTTGGACTGATTTTTATTTAGCGCTTAACCTTCCATCCTACAATCTTCTAGACCAACCATATTTTCTTACTAGAGAACAAATTTCGTGGTATCAAAAACAATATATTCCAGAATTTCAGCATAAAATTGACACTCGGCACAGCCCTGCTCTATCTAAAAACATATCAAACCCGCCGCGTACCTTAATAATAACTGCTGAATTTGATCCATTACGTGACGACGGTAAAAATTATGGTTATATTTTAAAAAATGCAGGCGGGGTGGTTAAATATAGATGTTACAATGGTATGATCCATGGGTTTTTCCACTACGGTGCTCTAATTGATTCAGCTACATTAGCACTATTACAGATTATTAATTCTCTTAAAGAAGTTTTTTCTAAATAAAAAAAGAGTAATAATATTATGAATAACCAGCAAGCAGCAGAAGCAGCAATTATTATTGCCAATAATCGCTTAGAAAAAAAACGGCTACAACCTTTACCCGATATAAAGCGTCCACAGGACCTTAATGAAGCCTATAAAATACAAGAAAATCTAAATAATATTTTAATAAAGAAGGGTCTTGGCACGCCTATTGGCTATAAAATAGGATGTACAACTTCTGTAATGCAAGAATATATGAATATAAGCGAACCATCTTATGGCGAAATATTTTCTCCGACAGTTTATAATAGCCCTATAAATTTAAACCATGCTGATTATGTCGAACCTGGAATTGAAGCAGAGATTGCTGTTAAACTAGGTGAAGACCTTCCATTAACTAATACACCTTACAATATAAATAGCGTTATAGATGCTATAGAAAGTTGTATGACATCAATTGAATTGGTTGACGCACGCTATTTCGACTATCGCAAACTTGATACACCAACAATGGTTGCAGATAACTTTTTCAATGCAGCCTGCGTTCTTGGACATCCACATGATTTTTCTAAAGATACAGACCTAGCTAGTATCGAAGGTAACTTGAAAGTCAATGGAAATATCATTGGCAAAGGCTTAGGCTCATTAATTATGGGACATCCTTTACAAGCTTTGGCGTGGCTAGCAAATAAATTAGCGGAAAGAAATAGGAATTTGAAAGCAGGACAATTTATTACCCTTGGTTCAATAGTAACAACCTATTGGGCATTACCAGGCGACCTGATAGAAGTTGAAATGTCAGGTCTAGGAAGTATTAAAATAAAGTTTGAATAAAACATTTGGGTGGAGAATAAAATGAAAAGCTACCAATTAGTAGAGATAAACCAACCTCTAGAATTAGTTGAAACAGAAAACCCTGAACCTCAAGGCACAGAAGTATTAATACGCATAACCGCAAGCGGAGTATGTCATTCAGACTTATATTTTTGGCAAGGCGGCTATGACATGGGTGGTGGAAAAAAAATTAGTATAAAGGAACGAGGAATAAAACTTCCACTTACCATGGGACATGAACCGGTGGGAGAAGTAGTCGCAGTAGGACCAGATGCCGATGGGGTTCAAATCGGTGATAAGCGTTTAGTATTTCCTTGGATTGGCTGTGGAGAATGTCCTCGCTGTTTGGAAGGTAATGATAACGACTGTATTTCAATGAGAACACTTGGTGTACTCGCACCAGGGGGTTATGCAGATCATGTAATGGCTGCCCATCCCCGTTACCTCATTGATATTAATGGAATTCCTGAGCACTATGCTTGTACTTTAGCCTGTGCCGGAGTAACGTCTTATGGCGCCTTAAAAAAGGTTCACCCACTAGCAGCAGATGATAAAGTTGTGATCATAGGTGCAGGAGGCGTTGGATTAACTGGCATAGGTATTGCTCGCGCTTACTTACCAGACAACGAACTTATTGTGGTTGATATAGATGGCGAAAAATTGGCTGCAGCCCGTCAGGCCGGTGCCGACCATACAATTAATTCGTCCGAAGAAGATGCATTAGAAAGGCTTAAAGAAATCACAGGAAATGGTCCAGGAGCAATTGTTGACTTTGTAGGATCTACTGAAACTTCTAAGCTTGGGTATGAAGCAACACGAAAGGGCGGACGCTACATTTGTGTAGGCCTTTACGGTGGAGAAATCACCATCCCTACATTGACTTTACCTGTCCGCAATATGACAGTGAGGGGATCTTATGTAGGAAATTTAAGTGAGATGCATGAACTGCTGGACCTAGTACGCGGGGGCAAAGTTACACCCATTCCCGTTGAAAAAAGATCTATGTCTCGTGTAACTGAAACTCTACATGACCTTAACGAAGGACGCATATTAGGACGTGTAGTACTAGTACCTTAAACTTCTATGATTAAAGTGATAAAATAATTTGGTAGCTTAAATTATGAAGATACTTTAACTAGAATACCCCTCAACTGGTTATACTCTGTCTCAGGTAATTTCAGTTGGGTTACTATTAAAAAATTTCTAATATAAACTAATCCCAAGACCAGAAGTCCATGCCTTGTGATAATAAGTTTCTAGCAATAACCATTTTATGGACTTCAGAAGCGCCGTCTACTAATTTTGCCTGGGGGGCGTACCTGTACATCCATTCAAGAGGTAAATCTTTGGAATAACCTCGAGCGCCATTTAACTGAATTGCAGTTGCTATAGACTTATGTAAGAGCTCAGAAACAAATATTTTAGCCATTGAGACCTCTTTACGTGCCTGGTCTCCACTATCTAACTTAGCTGCAGCACGCATGGTCATCAATCTGCCAATTTCTATATCCATAGCCGCATCAGCCAGCATCCATTGTACACCCTCGTGCTCAGACAATAACATTCCAAAGTTTTTACGTGTTCCAACATACTCTAAACATTCTTCTATTGCCCTTTTAGCCATGCCTAGCCAACGCATGCAATGGGTAAGCCTTGCCGTTCCTAAACGGATCTGTACAGATTTCATGCCCTCACCGACCCCCATTAATCGGTTAGCATCAGGTATTTCCAAGCCACTAAACTGAATTTCACAATGACCGCCATGCTCTTCAGGTCCCATAATAGGAATACGTCTAAGAATCTCCCAACCTGGGTCATCGCGATGAAACAAAAAAGTTGTTAAGTTATGGTGAGTATCATCAGAAGTCCTTGCAAGCAGTATAAAGTGCTCTGCTCCTTCCGCACCAGTAATAAACCACTTATGTCCGTCTATTACCCAAGTATCATTTCCTTTAGGTGATGCTGTTGTGAGCATTGAGGTTGGGTCGGAACCAGCACCCGGAGCTGGTTCAGTCATCATAATTGAAGATCTAACCCTACCGTCAATTATAGGCTGCAACCATCTATCTTTTTGCTCTTCTGTTGCGCAACGTTCTAATAAAATCATGTTGCCGTCGTCAGGCGCGGCACAATTCATACAAACAGGTCCAAATCTAGAGCGACCTGCCTCTTCATAAAATACCGCCATTCCTACTGTATTTAAACCTAAGCCTCCACGTTGGACAGGCATTTGGGGAGACCATAAGCCATTAGCTTTCGCTTTCTCTCTTAGTTTCTTTAATGGTTCCGGAGCAATATTTTCATGATCATCAAAACTGTTAGGATCAGCTTCAACTGGCATAATTTCATCACTGACAAACTTAGAAACACGTTGTCGTAAATTTTCTAATTCATTCGATAAAGTAAAATCCATCTTAATGTCTCAATATTGTATTGTTTTAATTATTATAGTGTCGAAAGGGATAAACCACCG
This sequence comes from Rhodospirillaceae bacterium, assembly GCA_002713365.1. Lineage (GTDB taxonomy): Bacteria > Pseudomonadota > Alphaproteobacteria > UBA6615 > UBA6615 > UBA6615. Next base: position 120,669 of record PASR01000014.1, on the reverse strand, counting down.
TCGACTGTTATGATAGACCCTGTAATATATTTTGCTGCAGGCCCTGCCAGCATTAATAAGACTCCATCTAAGTCAATTGTTTCACCAAATCGTCCTAATGGAATACGGGTAGAAATTCTTTGGCCTGCTGCGCTCTGCAAAAATTCGTTGTTCAACTCTGTTTCAATATATCCCGGAGCAATAGCATTCACACAAATACCTTTTTCTGCCAATTCCAGTGCAAAACTCTGAGTTAAACTAACTAATCCAGCTTTTGATACTGAGTACGCTAGAACTCGTTTAGCACTAGTTTTAACACCAATCACCGAAGCAATATTGATAATACGTCCGGAAATATTATATTCAATCATCTGGCTGCCCACTTCTCGTGCCATTAACCATGCACCCTTAAGGTTTGTATCAATAACCCTTTCCCATTCTTCTTCTTGCATTTCAATAGCCCGGCCTGATGATGGAATACCGGCATTATTGATTAGAATTGATATAGGTCCATGATTTTCATTTATATATTGGATAACTTTTTTCACAGATTCAGCATCAGTCACATCTAGCCCTATAGGGAATACACACTTCTCAGAAATATTTAATTTATTGGCTAATGACTCTAGACGTTCCATGCGACGAGCACCTATAAAAACTTTAGCGCCCGCTTGGCTAAGTGTTTTAGCAAAATGTTCGCCAAGGCCACTAGATGCTCCAGTAACTAACGCTAATTGACCATGGAGTTTAAATATATCATTCATATTACCCTATCCCTGATATAAATTATCATTATGGCATCACATAATAAATAATCACTTATAAAGATACTTTTTAAACCAATTTATAGTTTCTATAATAACAGTGTTAAAAACTTCTGGATTACGGGCCTCATATACATCAGCATGATTAATATCTGGTATAGATATTAATTTTTTAGGTTCGCTAGCCTTAACATACAATGATTCTGCTTCTGAATAAGGAACCATAGTATCTTCTACTCCATGAATCATTAAAATTGGACGAGGAGATATTAATCCAATAAAATCCTCGGATCTGAATTCTACTGCTAAGTCAATATTTTCTAGAGGATAACCCTCGGAATTAGTTTCTTCTGGTTTATACATAGTTTTAAACGCTGCTCGTTCTGCTGGTCCGGGTGGCGCCATTTCTATATATGGAACGCGTAAAGATTCTCCTTCAATCACTCGTTTTACCCGATCGTCAATAAGTCTTAGCTCTAATTCCTTCCATTCTTCGGTTGTTCTCTTGCTTTTCATCCATCTCATACCATTGCCTGGTGCACCAACAGTTACTACACAACTAACATTTACATCTAATGCCGCTGCCTTTATTGTAGTTGCCCCTCCATGGCTCAAGCCCATAATTGCGACTGAATTTACATCTATCTGAGGATATTGGCGAAGAAACACTAGCGCAGATAATATATCTCGAACCTGTCCCTCAGGATCAGCAAGTAATCTTGTTCCCTCACTTTTGCCAAAACCACGGTGATAAAAATCAAATGTATGAAAACCGGCTTTATTTAACTCTCTTACAAAAGGCGGCATATAAGTTTCTTTTCGACCAGTATATCCATGAACGCAGACCACGCCAGGAGCTTTGTCTACTCCTATGGCAAAATTTAACTCGCCAGATAAACATAATCCATCACTATAGAAATTAACTTGTTGAGACATTATAAGCCCTTTATTATCAAAATATTATGACAGGTATATCTATCGCCGAAGGGCAAAAAATAATCGACACGAAAATGGCCCCTTGGGTCAAGGATTTAAATATACAGGTATTAGAAACCTCTGTTAATGGTGCAGTTCTTAAAATGCCTTATGGCGAACACTTAGCCAGAATCGGAGGTATTATCTCTGGTCAATCAATGTTAGCCTTTGCCGATTCAGCTATGGTAGTTGTAATTTCTTCATCCATTGGTGGCTTTCGTAATATGGCCACAGTAGATATGACAACCAGTTTTATGAATCCAGCAAGGAACATTGATATTATAGGTCGAGGTAAAATTGTCAAAGCGGGCAAACAGCTAGTATTTGGCGAATTTACCTTAGAAAATTCATCTAATACGAAACCAATAGCTAACATATGGACTACATGGATGCTTCTTTAAATAAGAGACCTTCTTAATTCGACCAAATATAGGCTAATATCTGGAACCAGAATTATCGCTATTAAGACAAAAAGCATAGTCAGAGCGAATGGTGCAGCCCCTATAAAAATATCCGCAAGGGAAATATCATCCCTATCTAATGTGCTCTTAATCACATATACCGCTAGACCCAGAGGAGGCGTTAACAAGCCTATCTCAGTTGCAATGATAGTAACTATACCGAACCATACTAGGTCTACATTGAAAGGGGCCAGAACCACCAAAAACAGTGGTACTGATATCAGCATTATCGATACTGAATCAATTATAGTACCTAGTACCAATACTATAACTACATAAAGAAATAGTAGCATACCAAAACTGGCATCCATTTCACCTATCCAGGTACCCAGCTGAGTAGGTAGACCCGTAATACCTAGCATTCGACTATACATGCTGGCCGAAACAATTAAGAACAACAATGTTGCAGTAATATGGCCAGTTTCTACCAATATTGCCCAGAGTCCTCTCCAACTTAAGCTTCTTCGCCATAAAGCGAAGAGCAATGCTACAAAAGCTCCAGCAGCTCCAGCTTCAGTAGGTGTGTAGAGGCCTGCATATATTCCTCCCAGAACTACTACAATCAATGTAATAATAGGTACTGATTTAAATAATAGTTCTCTTTTAGATAACCTATTTTCGGTCTCAACTGATTGTGTAAATGTTTCAGGAGAAGCGACAGAATTAGGGAAAAAATAGGCCATAAAAGATATTAAAACGCAGAATGCAATTGTCAAAAGAAGACCAGGGCCCACTCCGGCTATAAAGAGATCACCAACCGATTCTTCAGCTATTAAGGCATAAACAATAAGTAAAATACTGGGTGGAATAAGCATACCCAAAACCGAGGAGCCAGCAACAACCCCAACAGCAAATCTTCCTTTGTAACCGTAACGTAACATCTCCGGGACAGAGATCTTAGTAAAAACAGTGGCAGAAGCTATAGAAACGCCAGTGATAGCAGCAAATATTGCATTAGCCACCACAGTAGCCATTCCTAATCCGCCTCGTATTCTCTTCATAAAATATTGAGCAATATCGTATGTATCGCGGCCCATCCCAGCAGTACTTACCAATAATCCCATTAATACAAAAAGTGGTATGACACCAAATAAAAAATTACCAACTGTTTTAGCTGAGGCAAGCCATAATAGGCTAACTGCTATATTAATATTTCCTTTAACAACCCATACACCCACAAATGATATTAGGGCTAAAACAATTGGCACATACATACCTATATAAATAAGAACTAACATTGCTACAATTGAGATGGCACCAATTTCTAAACCAGTCATTTGGTACTCTCCTCAGCCGCCTCAAGCTCAACATCTACAGCTTTCTCAGTTACTAAAGGCTGTTTGCCAAATAACGCTCTAATATTGTCTAAAGCCAACAAAGCAAATTGAATCGCCAAAAGAGTACAGCCAATTACAAGGATTAATCTCTGAGGCCATTCAGGAAAGGTAAATACCCCTACATTACCAACAAAAAAGTTTCCGTGGTAGGCCTGAAGCCATTTGGACCACCCCCCTTTTATAATGGCAATCATGAGCCCAACACCTGCTGCACTGAAGAAGAAGCCCATTATATTTCCAACAGCCGGATAACGTCTCAGTATCGCCGAATACAGAGCATCAGAACGCGTCATCCGTCCCACTTTAAGAGTATGAGTTAATTGTAAATATAGGATTATAACAATCGATATCTCTACTATTTCTGTAACACCACTAATTGGTGAATCAAAAACAAATCGGAGAACGATATCTGAGGTCACAAGAGCCATAAGCACAAATATCCAGCTAGACGCAGCTGCATTAGTAGTAACAACTATCCAGTCAAATATATAACGTAGAAAATTAAGTAAATTAATTATTACAGACAAAATCTAGTAGGAGCCGCCTTACGGCGGCTCCCCTCAACTATTAATTATAAGTAAAAAATGTTGGACTTATAAATCTACTTCACATCCCAGTCACGCATAACAGGTTGGTTTTTTGCACGCATCTCGTCCATCCAAGCTTTCAAGATAGCCGTACCAGGTAACCCATTTTTGTCTTGAGCAGCTGCCCAATTTTTGGCTAATGGAGGCAACATTGCTGCCCATGCTTTGATATCTGAATCACTCATTTTTGTATATTCAGTACCAAAATCCTTTTTACAACGTGCTAATCCCCCAGCAGCGCCCTTATTAACACGATCCACAGACTCTTTTTGCCATGCAGGAATTGCGGCTTTAAGAGCGTTCTTTACTTCTCCAGGCAATCCAGCCCAAACGTCTTTATTGACATTCAGTGAAAAGCCATTGACCGCACCTAAACTAGCATCAATTACAAAAGGGGCTGGCTCACATAACTTGAAAGCTCCAGCTGCTTGACGCCAAACGATCATGTTATCGTAAATCCCAGTGCTAAGGCTATTATAGGCATCAGCTAAATTTGTTTGAACACCTGCTGCTCCAGCTGCGATAACCCATGGTAAATTTGGACCAGCCGCTCCAACCTTTCGTCCCTTAATATCTGATAGCTTAGTAATTTTAGTTTTTGACCACAGCATATAATTATCTACAGCACCGCTTGGCCCTAAGTTGACTTGGTTAAATGTATCCCATGTTTTACCATATGCATCAAACATGGATTCCATCTTACCAGTTGTAGCAACTGCTAGTCCGAGGTCCATTGTAGTGAATGGCGTTTTAAAGGCTACATCGTAGAGAGGAACTTTATCGGCATGAAATGCGGTTACTACTACCCCCAGATCTCCAAGACCTGAGCCAATACCGTCCAGCTCACCGCGTGGCTTTACAATTGTACCACTTACACCTTTGTTCCAGTTAATTTTATAATTACCAGTTTTAGCTAGCTCAGTATTTACCGACGGCATATAAACATCTATGAAAGCACCAATCCAAGTTGCTGCCGGTGGATAACCAGAAATACCAGTAAGGTTAATAGATTTAGTTGCCGACGCTGGCATGGTAAAAGCAACTGTAGCTGCAGCTACCGCTAGCCCATTTATAATTAAACTCTTAAATTTCATAAATTCCTCCCAAAATTATATTAATTTATAATTACCTTAACTACTACTTTTGTAGAAGGCAATCCGATCAAGGCAACACTTTCGATTGTATTAACTTACAAATATAATCCTCTCCTAAGGAACCGGATTAAATTATTAAGTAAATAGTTTACTTATCCAGCAGATAATAATGCTTTTAGCCAATCAGCTTGTACACCTGCTACCTTACCTAAATGATCCGTGTTTGAGTATAAACTCATATGGTCCACGCCCTCGACCACGGCTAAATGTTTATTAGGAGACTGAATAGCATTAAAGGTATCAATTTCTAAGTCGGATGAGGTTATATTATCCCCTTTAGCAACGGCCATCATTATGGGTGTTTCATGTATACGAAGCGCGTAAGGCTTAACTTGATAGGCCAGTAATAATTCAACCGATTCAATCGTGTTGATATGTTCGTGATTAGGGGCCTCATTCTGCTTTATGTCATTAAAAATAGTACATACATGAGGAAATGGCCATGAACTAAGTTCATTATCTGGATCTGTCGATGACATAGCCATAGTCTCTCCCGGTTGCCCAGCAAAACGTCGTTCTCTATCATCAAGAATTGTATTCATAAGGCCTGCAAATTTTCTTTCCCCATGACAGCGACGCATCGTAGGAAAACCATCAACAACAGGAATTGTCGAAATTGCAAACTTGACCCTAGGGTCAAGTGAAGCAGTTATTATAACATGACCTCCACTATAAGAAATTCCCCAAATTCCAATTTTATTTTCATCAATATTATCTAAAGTTCGTCCAAAGCTGACGGCATTACGATAATCTTCTATCTGTCCCCATGGATCAATATGCTGACGCGGTAACCCTTCACTCTCACCAAAGTTACGATAATCAAACAACAAACAAGCTACGCCTATATCATTAAAGGCCTGAGCGTAATAAGGCATAACAATCTCTTTAACATAGCACCAACCACCCGCTAAAATAATTAGGGGTAATGGCCCTGAAACGTCATCAGGTGTATATAAAATTCCTCGTATTTTATCTCCACAACTGTTAAACTCAACCTTACTTTCCATTGCCTTCTCCCATCTTTTTTGTAATTAAAATGCCTTGGATTTACTCTTAAAAAACTTATCAACTTTTTACAGAAAACATAAAACGTTGCCAAATAATATAGTAAATTAGAACTTTCTTATCAATTTAGAGTTTCAACATCTTCTTCAATTTTTATACGTATTTGCTCACGAAGTACATTTTTACGTATTTTACCAGCTGGAGTCCGAGGAAATTTTTCAACAATCACAAGACGCTCTGGATATTTTTGTTTCGCCATACCTGTTTTCTCCAAACCTAAAATCATCTCTTCAAAAGATAGAGTAGCATTTTGATTCAATATAACAAAAGCGCATCCGGTTTCTCCAAGTCGTTTATGTGGCATTGCTACGACCGCAGCTTCATAAATTGCTGGATGCTCATGGAGTGCATCTTCTACCTCACGGGGACTAAGGTTTTCTCCACCACGAATAATTAGGTCCTTCAGTCTTCCGGTAATTATTAGGCATCCCTCTGTCGTCAGAACACCCAAATCACCAGTATGAAAAAACCCTTTTTCATCAAATACTTTATTGTGAGCTTCATCAGCATAACCTATACACATTTCTGGACCACGAGTTATAATCTCTCCCTCAACACCCTGGGAAACAGGTAAACCTAGTTCATCAACTATCTTTATTTCGTGCCCTACAATAAAACCCTCGGTTGTAGCTCCAAGATTTTCTTGTTCGCGACTATTAACCCCTAAAGTTACCGTAGGAGCTTCTGTTGATCCGTAGCAGCGCGCGCAAACACATTGCTCAAAGACTTCGTGAGCATTATATATAATTTCAGGAGGTACTGGTGCACCACCGCAGGGGAAGTACCTTAAACTAGGTAAAGATAGTTTATTATTTTCTGAAAATTCAGTTAGCTCTTGTAAAAACACAGTTGCTGCAATTGTGAAGGTTACTTTATGTTGATTAATTAATTCAGCTGCAAACTTAGCGTTCCAATTATCCATCAATACAACTGGTATTCCCAAAACAATAGGCAGCTGTATACCATACAAGTATCCAGTAATATGAGTAAGTGGAGAAGGCATTAATATTATATCATCGCAACCTAGCCCCAAAAATTTACTAAATGCCTGATTTTCAGTATCTATAGTATTATGGCTATGCAGAACTCCCTTAGGTTTTCCAGTTGTACCAGAGGTATACATAATCAGTTTTACAGCATTAGGATCAACTTTAGTTCGTTCTAGGGACTCAGCTTTCCCGTCTAAAAGCAAATCTTCATACGATGAATACCCATCAGCACTTCCACGCACAATAATAATATCAGATAAATCAGGGTATTCAGAGATATTCTCTTCAATCATTCTCAGATAATTAAAATTACGAAACTCTGTTGGAATGAAAATAAGTTTAGTACCTGCATTTTTTAGGATATATGATACTTCGGCATCTCTATAGATCGGAATAATCGGATTACTAACCAATCCCAACATTGAAGCTGCTACATCAATTATTAGCGACTCATTCCAATTTGGTAGTTGAAAACTTATTACATCACCCGCTACTAGGCCTTTTTTCTGAAATGCAGCTGCCAGTCTTTTTGCCTTAAGTGAAAGTTCCCTAGCAGTAATACAAACATCCTTATCAATAATTAAAAGCTGGTCTGGGTTTTTATTTATTTGATCAGTAAGAAGATCAGCCAGTGTTTTATTTCTCCATATTCCACTTGCTGTATTTTCCTGAATGATCGATTCACTAAGACGGGTATGCCAGCCACTTACATCTTCAAGCATAAATATTTTCTCAACTAGTTAAATATATATAAATGATCTTATTCGTTTATTTATTTACTTTATCCTAGCGGCCGGTAAATTTTGGCTTCTCTTTAGCCAAAAAAGCTTCAGTTGCAATTTTATGGTCCTCCGTCATTTGGGACATCGCTTCAAAATTAAAGGCCGCATCCAAAACTGAATTGGCAACCTGCTTCAAGCCTATATTAATAGATGATTTTGTCCATTTTATTGCGTTTGTAGCCCCACCCGCTAGTCTCTCAGCCATACCATAAACAACATCATCAAGTTGATCGTCAGATACCGCGTAATTTATTAGGCCAATATCAGAGGCATGATCAGCAGATAACAAATCGCCCGTCATTAAATATTCCTTGGCCCTTGGGTAGCCAATCAATTGTGGCCAGATGACCGCCCCACCATCACCTGCTACCAGCCCAACAGAAACGTGAGGGTCACCAATTTTTGTCATTTTTGTTGCATAAATAATATCGCAGAATAATGCTAGTGTGCACCCTAAACCGATAGCATGGCCAGGTAGTCTGGCAATTACTGGCTGTTCTATATCAAGCAAACTATTTATAATTCTTTTGCCTTCCCAAACTGTTTTTGCAAATGCGTCTGGATCTCCATGCATACGATTTAACCAGTCAAGGTCCCCCCCAGCACAAAATACTGAGCCAGCACCTGTTAAAACGACAACATCAGTTTTATTATCTGCGGCCACATCATAGAAAATACGTGATAATTCTTCATGCAATATCTCATCGATAGCATTAAGGTGTTTCGGTCTATTCATAGTAAGTGTTAAGATGCGTCCGCTTCTCTCAGCGTTAATAGCTTTATATGTATTGTATTCCAAGAATTTCTCCAACGTCTCTAGAGTTTACTTTCAGTGAACACATTTACTGGAAGTAAAAAATAAGTAAAATTATTTATCATTATTTTTATTTGCCCTAAGCTTTAGTTTAAGGCCAACTACCTCATAAACATCGAGTCCTGTTAGTTCTGCTATTTCTTTAATTGGCATATTTGTCTCTTCTAGCAAAACCTTGGCGTGACTTTGCGGATGTCGTTGGGTTCCTTTTCGACGAGGAGCTTGAACATTACCTCGTTTGCGACCATAGTTATCTAATCCGCGCTCATAAGCCTCGGCTAAAGCTGCATCTCTTCTTGCTTTGTCATTTGAAACCCAATTATCCATCATATGTACATGTTGGCTTAAATCCTGTGCTCTTCTTTTATTATCATCTGTACCTTTATCTTTCTTTTTAGTTACAACTGTTGGTTCCGGTACTCCTCGAGCAGCCTCATCAAGGCTCATACCATGGCGCCCAGCCAATCTTTTAGCTGCATCTAATGCAGCCGTGCGCTCTCCATCAAACGTGCTTTCAGATGCAAGTTTCAATAAATTTTGAAATCGTGTTCTTTCAATTTCGTTAAACGGATGTGAATCTTGTTTTTTAGCCATAAAGGCAATCTTCTATCAGGCCTATAATTAAGAGATATTTTACATAGAAACTCTACTATACTCAGTTTATTTATAACAAATCAGAAAAATATTTAAAATTTATACAATAATGATCTAACATTACTAAATAGTTTTACTAAAATACTACGTAATAATAAATATAAATCATTATATAACTATGGAGACATATTATGAATAGACTTGGGGGCAAAGTCGCCATAGTAAGTGGCGCAGGCGGCGGTATAGGGAGTGCTATCTGTCATCGTTTGGCGCTAGAAGGCTCCTCAATTATTTGTGTTGATATTAACGAAAATACTCTAAATGAAACAGTTCATAGTATTAACTCTAATAATGGTAAATCCATTGCCCTGGCCAGAGATGTATCAGAAGAGCAAACAGCAGAAATGGCTGTTCAATTAGCTACTGAGAAACTTGGCGGTCTAGATATACTTGTAAATAACGCTGTCTATGATCTACCTCTCGCACCTTTGACAGAAATTTCTTTGGAGGATTGGCGTCGGACTATGGATGTTAATCTCAATAGTGCATTTCTCATGTCAAAACATTGTATACCAAAAATGGATGAGTATGGTGGAGGAAGTATTATTCATATAGCATCGCAACTAGGGAGAACCGCTCGGCCAGGAAGACCATGGTATTGTGCAGCCAAAGCAGGCTTAATTAATTTAGCCAAAGCCATGGCTCTCGATCACGCCGCACAGAACATTCGCGTTAATAGTCTTTCTCCAGGACCAGTAGAAACTAACCGTTATCTATCCAATTTTTCTTCGTCATCAGAAGCACAAAAAACTTCTAACACACTATTGGACCGTCTAGGTAAACCAGACGAAATAGCTGCAGGGGTAGCGTTTCTAGCTAGTGATGATGCCTCCTTTATGACAGGTAGCGACCTATTGATTGATGGTGGTTATACTGTGCCTTAAACCAACCCAAAATAATATAAATTAAATATTACACTAAGGTTTAATATTTAATTAGATATTCATACTTGGGCTTTCCAGGATAACAAATCTAAGATAACTTTCATACGCTTTGCCAAATATTTACGATATCGGAGCTCGCTTGCTCAACCTAATGCCTCCAGAAACAGGTCATGCAGCAGCGCTATGGGGACTTAAGCATGGTTTTGGACCAAAGACAGATAACTTTAATCCTCCTTGCCTTACTCAGGATATATGGGGGAAGTCCTTCAAAAACCCCGTAGCTATATCAGCTGGGTTTGATAAAAATGCTATAGCTATTAATGGAGTTCTTAAGTTAGGCGTAGGTTTTATAGAAGTTGGAGGAGTGACCCCTCTAGCCCAGGTTGGTAATGCAAAACCAAGGTTATTTAGACTTAAATCGGATAGAGCGGCAATTAATAGATTAGGTTTTAACAACCAAGGGGCCGATCAAGTAAGACAACGTATAGCTGATTATAAATCTTCTGAAAAAAATAATTTACCAATCGGTATAAATTTAGCGGCTAACTCAAAAAGCTTAAATCCTGAAAATGACTTCGAAGTCTTAGTAAATAAATTCGCTCCATTAGCAGATTTTTTAACAATAGATATTTCATGCCCAAACTCTGAGAACGGATTATTATTTTTATCGCCTGGACCATTAGAAAAATTATTAGATCTCCTAACGAATATTAAAAAATCTGAAAAATACTTAAAACCTCCTGCACTATTGGTTAAAATATCACCAGATATTGATTACAAACATCTTGATGTTTTATTACATATAATACAGGCAGCAGGTATAGACGGTATAACGGTTTGTAATACAACTACTGAACGGCCGAGTGCCCTAACTAGTCCTAACCGCAACCAGCTTGGTGGTCTTTCTGGCAAACCTTTGTTTTCTCGTTCTACAGATATGCTTCGTCATGTATACAAAGTTACAGAAGGATCAATACCGCTAATTGGGGTAGGTGGTATTTCCAACGGAGCAGATGCCTATACCAAAATTTGTGCCGGAGCCAGCCTAGTGCAACTATACACAGGATTGATTTATGAAGGACCAGGTTTAATTGCCCGAATAAAAAATGATCTAATAAAGTTAATGAATGAAGACGGATTTTCATCTCTGCACGATGCCATAGGTAGTGAATATTATAAGAACTAGGCTTATTGGTTAAAATTCAAAATAAGTCTAAGAAAAGTTCAAAAAATATTATCTATGTGGTAATATATAAAATCACTAATATTAATTATATATATTCTGTAATAGATAACTAAATCAATTAAATCAGCCGGCTAGTAAAAAATATAGATACGTGGAGACACATAAGATGGTTGGAATCACCGGATTTGGTGCTTACATTCCCAAACTTAGACTTAAAAGAGAATCGATAGTTGATGCTAATAAATGGCTTAATCCAGGAATTGCTTCGCTAGCCAAAGGCGAAAGATCAATGTCTAACTGGGACGAAGATCCAATAACACTAGGAGTTGAAGCCGCAAGAGATTGTTTATCAATTAATGAACGTAGTTTAATAGAAAATATTTATTTTGCTTCTACAACCAACCCATTTGCCGACAGACAAAATGCAGCAATAGTTGCTACTGCTCTTAGCTTGAATAGCAATATTATGGCCATGGACGTAACTGGGTCACAACGGTCTGGTACAACTGCACTTATTAGTGCTTTAACATCACTCGATAATAACTCTGATAATGAAAAACTATGCATTGCAGCTGATAAACGCCTAACAAGGCCAGGAAGCACACAAGAGTTAACATACGGAGATGGAGCAGCTGCATTAAGGGTTGGCAATGGTAATAATAATGAAATTATTGCTGATTTAATTGATTTTTATAGCTTTACAGATGATTTTGTTGATCATTATCGTCCGGCTAATCGTAAATTTGATTATTACTGGGAAGAGCGCTGGATACGCCAAGAAGGCCATATAAAGCTTATATCTAACGCAATTATTAATTTACTAGAAAAAACAAATGTTCCAGCTGAAGAAATTGATCACCTTATCATTCCGGTTATATCAAGAGGAACACCGCAAGTTATTGCTAAGAACTTAAGTATTAACCCTGAAGCAATAACTGATAATATGCAAATTAACTGTGGTGACACCGGCGTAGCCCATCCGCTTATAATGCTTATATCCGTTCTTGAAAAAGCTAAGCCCGGCGAAAAAATATTAGTTTGTGGATTTGGTCAGGGAGTGGATACATTTTTACTTGAAACTTCTAAAGAAATTACTCGCTACCAAAAGAATAACGGCGTTGTCGGTACACTTCTTAGGCGCCGTACAGAAAAAAATTACATTAAGTTTCTATCATTTAATGGGCTAATTGATATGGAACGCGGCATGAGAGCTGAACAGGACAAACAAACAGCACTAACAACACTTTATAGAAATCGAAGTTTTCTTCTTGGATTTAATGGCGGAAAATGCACAAAGTGCGGCACAGCACAAATACCAAAAACAAAAATTTGTGTAAATCCCAACTGTGGCAGCCATGACTCACAATTAGATGAGAGTTTTTCCGAAAAAAAAGCAACTATAATGTCATGGACATCTGACCAGTTAGCATACTCATTAGATCCGCCAGCGCACTATGGCATGGTGCAATTCGAAGGCGGAGGTCGGTTAATGACTGATTTCACAGATATCGAACATGATGAAATAAAAGTAGATATGCCAATAAGAATGGTTTTTAGAATAAAAGATCTGGACGAACAAAGAGGATTCGTGCGTTATTTTTGGAAAGCTTCACCTGCAAAATAATAAGCAGTTTATAAAAGATATGATGTATTTTATAAGTCATAAACCTAACGGAGTATACTAATGGCTAGTGGTATCAAAGATAAAGTAGCTATTCTAGGTATGGGATGTGCTAAATTTGGTGAACGGTATGATGCTGACGCTGAAGACCTAATGGTTGAAGCATTCGAAGAATGTATTGCTGACGCCGGTGTTGATGTTTCGGAAATACAAGCAGCGTGGGGTTCAACAACATTTGATGAAATGGGCGTTGGAAAATCTGCTATACCATATTCACAAGCGCTAAGACTACCTAATATTCCTGTTACTAGGGTTGAAAACTACTGCGCCAGCGGTTCAGAGGCATTCAGGGGAGCAGCTTATGCAGTCGCCTCTGGGGCATGCGATATAGCTTTAGCCATAGGAGTTGAAAAACTTAAAGATACAGGTTTTGGAGGGTTACCTAATATGAATCCTGGCCCTTTAAATAGTCAATGGTGGGCTAACATAACGGCTCCAGGAGGGTTCGCGCAGCTAGCTAGCGCTTATAGGGCTAAGAACAAAATTGATAAAAACGACTTTAAGAGAGCGATTGCACATGTATCAGTTAAGAGTCATGCAAATGGCCTATTAAATGAAAAAGCCCATCTGCGTCGAGCTATAACTGAAGAAGACGCATTAAATGCCCCAATTATTGCTGAACCGTTAGGCCTTTATGATTGCTGCGGTGTTTCAGACGGTGCAGCTTGTGCAATTCTAACCACGCCTGAGATAGCTAAGTCTATGAATAAAGGTCCAGTTATAACTATTAAAGCATTACAAATTGCAGCGTCCAATGGCACAGAAGCTTCATACAATCATTGGGATGGTAGTCATTTTCTAACAACAAGAGTAGCGAGCAAACGTGCTTATGATGAGGCGGGCATAAAAAACCCTAAAGAAAGTCTTAGTTTAATCGAAGTCCATGACTGTTTTTCTGTTACCGAACTAGTTACCATGGAAGATCTCCATATATCAGCAGAGGGCAAAGCACCAAATGATATAATGGATGGTTTTTATGACTCCGATGGCAACATTCCTTGTCAAATCGACGGAGGGTTAAAATGTTTTGGACATCCAATTGGAGCCTCGGGCATACGAATGCTCTATGAGATGTATTTACAACTTCTTGGGAGAGCAGCTGAACGCCAACGTAGTAAGGTTGATATTTGTTTAACACATAATCTCGGTGGGTTCCCACACGAGAATGTTGCAGCGGTTTGTATTGTTGGCCGTAATGACTAAATTTTTATTTTTACTTTTTAAATGAATGACTTGGCACCAATACTTTGGGAACCAAGTTCGGAAAAGATTGAAAATTGTAATCTTACGGCGTTTTCCAGACAAATTAAGCAAAATATTGGTCTAGATTTTGGCCTAGATTATCATGCACTTTGGAAATGGTCGGTTACCGAAAAAAGCGCCTTTTGGAGAGAATGCTGGAAGTTTCTTGGAATAATTTCCGAAGGTCCGCTTGAACCCACTCTGTTAAATGGCGAAGATTTTTTTAAAGCAAAATGGTTTCCAAAATTGAAGCTAAATTATGCTGAAACAATTCTTAAGTGGCCGGACAATCAAATTGCAATAGCTGCTGTAAATGAGTCCGGTGAACGTCAAGAACTATCTTTTAGTGATCTACGTGCTGAGGTTTCAAGATTACAGCAAGCTCTTTCTTCATGCGGAGTGGTTCCCGGCACAAGAGTTGCTGCTATTTTATTAAATACGCCAGAATCAATTACTGCAATGTTAGGGACAGCATCACTAGGTGGAGTTTGGACCTCTGTATCTCCCGATTTTGGTTCCGCAGGTATACTAGACCGGCTTTTACAAGCTGAACCAGAAGTTCTTTTCGCAGTTGACGGCTACACGTTTGCCGGAAAGCGCTATGATATTTTAGATAAACTTTCCCAAGTTTGTAATTCACTTCCCACATTAAAAAAAATAATTATTCTTCAGACAAAAAGTACTACTGTCACCAAAGTTATAAAAAAAAGTGTTTCATGGAGCAGCTTTCTTGAGCCTTATACTCCTAAACCCGTTAAATATAAACGCCTTCCTTTTGATCACCCTCTCTTCATACTCTACACCTCAGGTACAACTGGAGTGCCAAAGTGTATCATCCATAGTGCTGGAGGTAGTATGCTTAAAAGCATAGGGGAACACTCAATGCTATTTGACCTTAAAGAGAGTGATACAGCTTTCTTCCCCACAACTTTAGGCTGGATGATGTGGAATTTTCTAGTAAATTATCTCGGCACGGGAGCAAAAATTGTCTGTTATGATGGCTCTCCTTTTTATCCTAAAACAAATAGATTATGGGATCTCGCCTCTGAAGAAGGTGTTACTATACTTGGTCTTGGTTCTTCTTATATTGAGGCATGTAAAAAAAATGGATTTAAAATCGAAAACAAATCAAAATTAAAAAAAGTACGAACTATATTAGCAGGGGGTTCAGTTTTATCCCCTGAAGGTTTTGATTATATCTATGAAAAAATATCGAGTGACGTGCATCTAAGTTCTGCATCTGGTGGAACTGAAATTATGGGATGCCTACTTGGTAGCAACCCATGGGGACCTGTTCGTCGAGGTGAATTACAAGCACCAGCCCTGGGAATGGATATGGCTGTAATTAATACAAATGGGAATATTATTGATTGTGAGAAAGGAGAACTTATCTGCAAATCTCCCTTCCCATCAATGCCTTTAGGTCTACTAAATGATGAAGATGGATCAAAATTTGAAGATACTTATTTCAGCCAAAATCCCGGCATGTGGACACAAGGAGATTTTGCTGAATCACGCTCATATAGTGGCGGTTATGTAGTATATGGTCGTTCTGATGCAACTTTAAACCCTGGTGGTGTAAGAATTGGCACTGCAGAAATTTACAGACAGGTTAATAAGGTTGAAGAAGTTTTAGAAAGTGTCGTAGTTGGTCAGCAGTGGCAAAAAGATATAAGAATAATACTATTTGTACAATTGAAAGATAACTTGTCACTGACCAGTTTACTATATGAAAAAATATCAGAAACTATTCGTAAGGGTGCCTCACCTAGGCATGTGCCACGCAAGATAATAGCTGTAGACGATATTCCTAGAACCCGAACAGGTAAGATAGCAGAAATTGCTATTCGCAACCTAGTTAATGGTTTTCCAATAAATAACCGGGAGGCACTTGCTAACCCCAATTCCCTTGATGTTTTTAACGGTATATCTGAATTGTTTAGATAAAAACATATATGTAGCAGATATTGATATTTAATATTAATATAAATTTTTTAAATAAAAAAAGGGCTGTCCTTAGGACAGCCCTTTTAAACTTATAATGCTATAAAACTGCTATTTCCATTTGGACTTATCAGTATATTTAGCATTCTTTGGATCAGCCATCCATGCACGTGCTTCTGCCATTACTTCAGCTTTATCGAAATCATTAGCACAACCAATGAAATCATTGCTAATGAATGAATTGACATCATATTTCTTATCAATTGCTCCGATCATGAGCATGTCTTTCATTACGCCTTTCCAAGCAGCTTCATCAACATGACCAATTTTGCCAGACTTTCCTGTATCAGCGTTAATCTGGAGATCGTCAACTGCATCTAGATACTTGTAACCGAAGGCAGCATCTTCCCACTCATGTGGTACGCCATCTGGATGACGAGACATAGAAGCAACCATCTCTATGTCTTGTGTACCAACGTAAACAGCCTTTGAGTAAGCGCGGAAGAACCCACAAAGTGGTTTTTTTAGTTCATCCATTCTCTTCTCTAACATAGCATAAGTGTTTGCTGGCGCATTTTTAGCCGATTTAGGAGTGATATCCCGTATAGGAATTCCACGTGCCTCTAAAGCTGCTAAATCATTAATAGAGCCTGCGAATGCAGCTGCAGTACCCTTCAAAAATACGTTAGCTAGTGTAGGACCGGCGTCGCCAACGATTACAGTTTTAATACCCTTGGCATCAGAACCAGCATGAGCCATAGCAACAGCTAGAGATGCTGCATCACGATCACTCGCTAGTCCTACAGTCTTACCTTTTAATTCGGTAACTGACTGAATTGGGCTATCCTTAGCAACAAATACTCCTTCTGGAGCTCCAAGCATAACCGTATAAACAGTTCTTGTTCCTACACCTTCATTTTTTGCTTGAAAAGTCTGAGGACCATCCAACATAGCTAGGTCAGCATTACCATTCGTCAAGAAGGCAACGTAAGGAACAGAAGTATCACCATTAAGTAATTTAAGCTCAACTCCTTCTTCCTCATAATAGCCAAGAACACGAGCAAGATGCAGACCATAGAAGCCCATAGTTCCATTATTTGGCTGTATTAGCGTCAGTTTGGTACCAGCATTCGCAACACCCGAAGCTACCAGCATACCTACTAGAGACGCGGTTAAAAGTGCTTTTCGTAACATACTTTCTTCTCCCCTTGGTTAACGGACGCAACAATCGTCCAACGATACGGCACGGACATTTATATGCCGCTTACTAAAACAAATTACATAGGAATATTCCCATGATCTCGGCGCCACTTAGCGGCGCGTTTTCTTGAAACAGAGAGTAATCTTGAATCTCTTTTCCAAAATACAACTCTGTAGTCAAGTATCTCCATGATTGTAAATAGCATCAAACCCATTGCTGACATGGTTAATAAAGTTGCAAAGGAACCATCAATCTGAAGTTTGAACGCGAACCTCTGCATTAGAATGCCCACACCAGCAGTAGCAGAGACGAACTCAGCAACAATTGTGCCTAATAAGGCCCCAGTTAGTGCAAGCTTCAAACCAGCAACAATCATGGGAATAGCATTTGGGAATTGTAACTTCCAAAAATAATCCCTTTTTGATGCCCCCATAGACCGGAATAAATCACTTCCATCCTCATCAGTTCTTGTTAGCGCCGTTAATGTATTAACGAACGGAGGAAAGAAACATACAAGAGCCGCCAGGGCAATTTTTGAGCTCCAACCGAAGCCAAACCAGGCAATAATCATAGGTGTCACAGCAATTCCAGGTGTTACACTAAAAATTACTGCGTATGGGGCTATATAACGCCTAAAAACTGGGCTAAAAGCCGCAGAAACGGCAAGGCTAATACCTATTGTAATTCCAATAAAAAAGCCAATCGTAGCTTCAGCTAGAGTGGTGTAAAAATGATAGTAAATTATGCCGCTGATAAAGAACAAATCAACTAATTGCGCCCATATCAAACTAGGCCATGGCAATATATATTTATTCAGTTGGCCATTCTGTCCAAGTATTTCCCAAAGGCCAATTATTAAAGCAAAGGTGACAATATGCTTCACAGAGGATCTTAAAGCTTTTACATACCTTTTATTGACAGTATTTTCTGGTTCCAGAGAAGTGGTGGTCATTATTGCCCCCCCGTCCCAGATACTTGTTTATTAATTATACCAGCGAATTCAGAAGCTCTGCGTTTACTTTTCCTTTGCATTAACTCCTCACTATGCCAGTAGATAATTCGATAATTCATTATTTCAATTGATCGAAAAAGAACAAAGGCAAATACGGTAATAGATAATAAGGTAGAGAAAGCATAGTCCATATTAAGAGTAATTACATATCGCCGCATCATGACACCGAGGCCAACATCAGCTTGTATAAACTCAGCAACTAATGCACCAGCAAATGCCCCAGCGGCAGCGAGTTTTAATCCCGCCGATATGAGCGGCATAGCGTTAGGAACCATTAGTTTAAAAAATATCTGTTTTTTTGAAGCTCGGCAGGAACGGAATAACTCTTCCGATTCTTCATCTATCTGCATGAGGCCGGTCATCGTATTAACAAATGGCCCGAAGAAACATACCAGTGCCGCAAGTGCAATAGCAGAGCCATACCCAAAGCCTAACCAACCCACAAATATAGGTCCGACAGCAATTCGAGGCATTGCCTCAACTAAAATAATGTAGGGCTTTAAATAATCACGAAAACCTGTATGTAATGCAGCTCCAATAGCCAAACCCATACCAATTGCTGTACCAATTATAAAGCCACCCATCGCTTTTGCAAATGTAGCAGCCAAATGTTCCCAAACGGTAGCCTTAAGAAAGAAAATTTGTAACATTCCTTCGGCTATTCTAGTAGGGCGAGGGAACATCAAAGGATCAGCAAGACCCATACGATTAGCTAACTCCCATACGCTCATTAAGACAAGAAAAATAGCAAAATGCTTGGGAACAAAGCGCCAAGTATTTTCCCTATCTGGTACGTAGGTAACTTCAGAAGTCTCTGCGGTCATACATAACTTCCTAGAATATTCCGAACTTCAGATTCTATCTTATTAAATTCTGGTGTTAGCTGTAGTTCTAATGATCGCGGTCTTTCGAAGGGGACTTCTACTATTCTCGCTAGCTTACCAGGTCTTGGTGTCATTACCATAACCTCATCTGCAAGAAATATTGCTTCAGCTATATTATGGGTGACAAATAAACTTGTTGTAGCGGTCCCATCTACGATGTTCATTAATTCTATGTTAAGGCGTTCGCGGGTGAATTCATCAAGAGCGCCAAATGGCTCATCTAATAGAAGAATATCAGCTCCAGTTTGCAATAAACGAGCTAATGCAACACGCTGTTGCATGCCACCTGATAATTGGCGAGGAAAATGAAACTCAAAGTCTTTTAGGCCAACGAGATGCAGCGCCTGAATTGCCCTACTACGATCCTCATCAGTAATTTTACCTGTAAGCTCAGAAGGAAGTAGGACATTTTCTACCGCCGTACGCCATTCCAAAAGAACTGGTTTCTGGAACATCATCCCAATATCAGTCCGTGGCTCAGTAACTTCATTTTCTCTTACTTTGACTGAACCTGATGTTTTCTCAATTAGTCCCGCTACTAGTCTCAATAGCGTGGACTTTCCGCAACCACTAGGTCCAACCAAAGATATGAAGTCGCCCTCATTAATTTTAAATGATGCCCCCTGAAGAGCAACCACCTCCTCACTAAAAGCTTTAGTTAGTGCGTTTGCTTCTATTACAACATCACTATTTGTAGCACTCGGTTTAGAGACCGCTTCACCGGCTTCTTGCAAACTATCAGACATAAATTATCCACTAAGACTTTAATACACTTGCAAAATACACCTCAGACAACCCGAGATAATCCTTACAACGATATGTAAAAATCAATACAAGTGCGAGCCTACTCCCTATATTTTTGCTTAAGCTATCACTCCTTTACCCTTAGCTTCAATAAAAATATCGATATTTTTTAAATAAGTATTACATTTTCATGACAACATAGGATATTTGAATAACCGCATAAACATTTAAAGCATTGATATTAAGTGTTTTTATAACATATTTAAAGATACATATTATACAACACGAAGATAGTGTATAGAGTATAAATTGTTAGAATCTTTCCAATATTTACAGGCCTCCCAGCCAGCCAAAGCCGCTAATGACTGAAAACCTTCGATTGTATATTTATGAGAATTTTCTGTATGTATAGATTCTCCTTCTATAAATTCAAACTCTAGGTTTTCAAAATAAACAGTTTGGTTGCATTTACTAACCAGATGCATCTCAATACGTCCCTTTTCGTGGTTCCACAGAGCATCGTGAGTAAATTCATTCGGGTCCATATCTACCCCTAGTGCTCTATTTATATGACGTAAGATATTAAGGTTAAACTCCGCCGTAACTCCGGCAGCGTCATTATAAGCAGCTCGAAGGATTTTAACATCTTTTTTAAGGTCTACTCCAATTAGCAAGCCATTTCCAGAGCCCAGGTCATTGGCAACAGTACGCAAAAACTTAACAGCATCTTGATACGTAAAATTACCAATAGTCGAACCTGGGAAAAAACCCGCTCGGCTATTTTCATTAGGTATAAAAGGCAGTTTAATGGGTCGGGTATAATCAGCACAAATAGGAACTACTGGTAAATCAGGATAAGATACCGCCAGCTCTTTAGCTGACTGAATTAAATATTCACGAGATATATCAATAGGAACATAAGCTGTAGGGGATTGAAGCGCATTAAGGAGAATGCGAACTTTTGTACTTGAACCACTCCCAAACTCAATTAAGCTAGATCCTTCTCCAATTAATTCAGCAAATTCATCAGCATAAATTCTTAATAAATCTGTTTCAGTCCTAGATAAATAGTATTCCGGAAGTTCAGTGATTTTATCAAAAAGTTGTGAGCCTCGTACATCATAAAAATATTTGCTTGATAATTTTTTCTGTGGCGAAGATAGACCTTCGATTACTGAAGCTTTGAAATCTGATACGGCATGTTCAAACTCATAATAATCATGCAGGGGTCCGAGATCTAATTCTTTAATATTACTCATATATTATCCGCCAAACGCAGTCCTGAAAACTGCCATCGCATATGTGGGTAGAAAAAATTTCGATAAGTCGAACGGACATGACCGACTGGAGTTACACAAGATCCCCCCCTCAATACCATTTGGCTAGACATAAACTTTCCATTATATTCACCAGCTGCCCCAGATACTGGTTTGTAGCCCGGATAGGGGCTGTACGAACTTTGAGTCCACTCCCAAACATCTCCAAATAGTTGCTCAGGAAAACTAGAAAGCACTCCATCAGCAGGTTCTGCTTGCAATAAACCTTTCGATTGAAAATTTCCCTTAATTTCCATTCCACTAGCTGCTATTTCCAACTCTGATTCAGTTGGTAAACGTTTTCCAGACCAACGTGCATATGCATCTGCTTCGTAAAAACTGACATGACAGACAGGGGATTCATCGTTAACCATCTGAAGCCCAGACAATGTCATGGCCATCCAAACTCCATCAATCTGTTTCCAGTACAAAGGAGTTTTCCAATTTTCATTTTGTACAATGGACCATCCATCTGACAGCCATAATTCCGCTCGTTCGTAACCCCCATCAGACATAAATGCTTTCCATTCAGAATTAGTTACCAACCTTGAAGCAATTTGGTAAGGTTCCAGATATTCTTTATGTGGAGGGCCTTCATTATCGAAGGAAAACTCCTCACCTTTATGTCCAATTTCATATATTCCTCCGTCAAATTCAAACCAATCTAGTCTGGGTGCCTTTTTTTCTGAAAGAGTAATATGATCTAGATAACTCGGAAAAATTGGATTATGGGAAAAAGCGTTAAGTATATCCATAAGGATTAATTCCTGATGCTGCTGCTCATGATGCAGACCCAGTAATATCAATGGACCCACTATTTCCCAAGTTCTTTCATCAGCGTTAGCTATAAAATTCTCAACAGCAGAATCTACATGTTTACGATAACTAATAACTTCATCGCCAGATGGTCGCGTCAATAAACCTCTCTCTGGTCTTGGATGTCGTTCGCCTATAGTTTCATAATAAGAATTATATAGATAAATAAAGCATTCGTTAGGAGTGCTATATCCTTTGTAATAAGGGGTAAGTATCAAGGTTTCAAAAAACCAAGTCACGTGGGCAAGATGCCACTTAGTCGGACTTGCATCAGCCATTGATTGTACTACTTGGTCTTCTAGTGATAAAGGAGCCACCAATCGTTCAGTCTCGCCACGCACCCAGCGAAAATGAGTTAATATTGCTTCACGGTCTTGTGAATTTATATCTATAATGTGGGACTCAAAAACATTAGGAACCAAAAGTTCTGACCTCTATGGTATTTTAAAAAGTAAATTTCGTCTTATGAGATTAACCAGAGCTCTTTAAACCCTACATAGCGCATTGTTAAGTAAGTATCGGTTAAAAATCATGATTAATTTCTATAGATATGAGGTTTATATTCAATGGATAATTAATTTAAACAATCCAACAGTCACCCCGTCAACATAAAGTGAATACATTTCTTTATGCACTTACGGTTGACGCAAAGCTTTTGTTGGTTATTTTTATAATATGTCCAAAACTATTGAGTCAATTGCTGGTTATCATGCTCACGTTTATTATGATTCTGATAATAAAAAAGTAGCTGATCGACTTAGAAGACGCATGAAAACCCGATTTAATGTAAATCTAGGTCGATGGCATGAAAATCCAGTAGGGCCGCATCCAAAAGGGATGTACCAAGTTGAATTTAAAGCTGACATATTTTCTAGTTTAGTTACTTGGATGTCATTTAATCGAGATGGTTTATCAATCTTAGTTCATCCTTTAACAGGAGATGATATTGCTGATCATACAAGTTTTGCTATATGGCTTGGAGAAAGTTTAAAGCTTCGTCTGAATAAAATCTCCTGACATTATGTATATAAATTATATTTATGGGACATATTTAAACTATAGTTATGGTTCCTTTTTTAATTCTATGATGATAATTATTTAAGATAAAAAATGATGTTTACCTCAAAAATCTCAAGGGATAATAAATATGAAACTTTTACGTTACGGGCCTGCCGGCAAGGAAAAGCCGGGTTTACTAGATAGTAATGGAAAAATTCGAGATCTATCTAAGTTAATTAATGATTTTGATGGAGATGCTCTAGCCCCAGCTAGTTTAAATAAAATCTCTAAACTAAAAGAAAATCAATTACCACTTGTTAGAGGCAGACCACGCTTGGGACCACCTGTTGTACCTCGAAGAACGTTTGCCATTGCACTTAATTATGCCCTACATGCCAAAGAAGCAGGAGTAAAAGTTCCATCAGAACCATTTGTATTTACCAAAACTTGTCCGTTAACAGGTCATAAAGATGCAATTGTTTTACCTAAGGGATCAAAAAAAACAGACTGGGAAATCGAACTGTGCTTGGTAATTGGGCGTAAAACTCGTCATGTAAGTAAACGAGATGCTCTTAAATATGTTGCTGGATATGCAACAGGAAATGAAGTATCCGAAAGAGCTTTCTTGCTAGAACATGGCGGCTTACAATGGATAATGGGAAAAAGCCCAGATACTTTTGCTCCATTAGGACCATGGTTAGTTACCTCAGATGAAGTTAAAAACCCTCAAAAACTAAGGCTTTGGCTTGAAGTTAACGGTAAACGCTACCAAGACAGTAACACCTCAGACATGATATTTAATTGTGCGGCAATCATAAGCAATATGAGCAAAATGATTACCCTATATCCTGGCGATGTAATTTATACTGGAACACCTTCAGGTGTTGGATTAGGAATGAAACCTCAGGTATTTCTTAAAGCAGGTGATATAGTAACGTGCGGTGTAGAAGGGTTAGGAGAACACAAAAGCAAAGTAGTAAAGTATAAAGCATAACTCCGCCAACTATAGTAGAGATGTATAGAGTATCTCTATTGTTCCTGAAGCTTTAAATCATGATTTTTTTAATATGATTGAATATCCTTTTACTAAAATTCCTAAAAATGGCGAAGTTCAGCTAGTAGCACCAGGCATATATTGGATACGTATGCCGCTGCCATTCCGGCTTAACCATGTAAATCTTTGGTTGCTAGAAGACGGCGATAGCTGGACTTTGATTGACACAGGAATGGCAATGGAAGAAGCGCGTAAAGCTTGGACTCTGATTAGTAATAGTCATCTCCAAAAAAGGCTCATAAAGAGAATAATTGTAACTCACTTTCATTCAGATCATGCTGGTCTAGCGGGATGGTTAACAGAAAAATTTGATTCACAATTATGGATGAGCAAAACTGAGTGGGAACGAACACGTTTATTAACTGGGGGACCTGATGAAGCATGGACAGAAAATGTATTTTCCTTTTTTCGTAGTGCCGGCTGTTCAGAAGAAATGATAAATACAACCCACTCACTGTGGTCTGGATATAATAGCCGCATGAGCCCAACACCAGATTTGCATACAACTATGTATGACGGAATGCTCTTTAATATAGGAGGAAAATCCTGGGAAGTAATGATTGGACGTGGACATGCTCCTGAGCACGTCTCAATCTACTGTTCTGATCTAAATGTTCTGATAGCTGGCGATCAAGTTTTACCTAAGATATCACCTAATGTATCACTTTTCCCTGGTGACGGTGGGGAAAACCCCTTAGGTGATTTTTTAAAAACAACTTCTTCATTTCGTAGTAAATTACCCGATACTACTCTCGTTCTTCCTTCGCATAATGAACCATTTTATGGAATTCACTATCGTCTTGATAAGCTGTTAGAACATCATGATGAAAGACTAGAACAGATGGCGCTTCTGTGTACCGAATCATCCACAGCAAACACTATAGCTAGTAAATCTTTCTCGAGCGATCTTGACAGCCTCCAATCCAGCCTAGCTGTCACTGAAACCTTGGCTCATCTTAACCATTTAATTTCTCTTAGACGTATTAAGCGAGAAAAAAGTAAAGATGGTGTCTGGTTTTATTCAATATTATAAATATATAAATATGATAGCTCTTTCAGAATTTTTATTTTATACCCAATGTAAATATCATTTTTTAATACAAAAGATTAGACCTAGAATCTGTCTTAATGAACAAATACTAAGAGGAAAAAATGAGCAAAATATTAGTTGCCATCGCCGATACAGTGTTTCCTAACTGGGAACCTGCAGAAAAAGTTCTTGCAGATTTAAATGTCAGTCTAGAAAGGTCTGAAAACCCAAGTAAAGAAGCAATTTTATCAGTTGCCCGAGATGCAGAAGCATTATTTGTAACGTATGCCCAAATTACAGCTGAAGTCATTAATGGATTGGAAAAATGTAAAGTAATATGGCGTTTTGGTGTGGGAACTGATAATATAGATATTGAAGCCGCTACTGAGGCTGGTATTGTAGTTACATACGCTCCCCTATATTGCCTCGACGAGGTATCTGACCATGCTATGACAACTTTACTAGCTCTGGCACGTAAAATTCCATTCTCTAACCAAATGGTTCATAATGGACGCTGGGAAATGCCTGCTGTTGTACCTATTAGACGTCTGAAAGGCCGCACCCTTGGTTTAGTAGGGTTAGGGAATATTGCGCAAGCAGTAGTGGGAAAAGCGCAAGCATTCGGCATTAAAACTATTGCTGCAGATCCATATGCACCAGATGATCTTTTTACTAAAATGAACACCCAAAAAGTAGAATTAGAAGAACTATACGAAAAGTCCGACTATATATCAGTGCACGCACCGTTAACTCCAGAGACACAAAACATGTTTAGTACTGAAGCATTTAGAAAAATGAAAAATGATGCCTTGCTAATAAATACCTCCAGAGGACCACTAGTGGATATTGATGCATTAGTTGAAGCTCTAGAAAAAGGAGAAATAGGAGGGGCTGCGCTTGACGTTTTACCTCAAGAACCTCCGTCATCAGACAGCCCTTTATTTGGTAGAGAAGATCTAATACTCACTCCGCATACAGGCTTTTATTCTGAAGATGCTTTACTCGATCTGCAAACAACTGTTGCAAAAGATGTTGCTGCTGTACTAAACGGAGCGAAGCCTAAGTTTCCCGTGAACCCGGATGTTTTCACAAAATAAATAGCGACTGCAGCATATGAATATAATTTTATAGTAGAGGAGTTATAAAGAATGAAGGCAATGCTACTGGGAGCTCCAAACAAAGTAGGACTGGAGGAAGTTGAAAACCCTAATGCAGATGATGGCAATAGTGTTGTTCGTATTACTCATTCGGGAGTTTGTGGAACTGACTTAAAGATATTTAGTGGGGGAATCCCAGCCAATTACCCTCTCATTATGGGTCATGAGATGATAGGTGAAGTTACTCAAGCAGGAGATTCGGCGAGTCCTAAGGTTGGATCAAGAGTCATTGTAGATCCGGTTCTATATTGTGGAGAATGTTTTCATTGTAACATAGGTCAAACTCAACTTTGCCCTAATGGAGGATTAATAGGTCGCGACCAGGACGGCGGATTTGCAGAGTATGTAGCCGTTCCCCCAAAAAACGTTTTTGCTATGCCCGACAAAATTACTAACCAGGAAGCACCATTAATACAAGTTTTAACCACCGTAATGCATGCACAGCAAATGGCTAGCGTTTCAATTAATGACACAGTAGTAGTTCTAGGTCTGGGTGTCGGTGGACTGCTGCATGTACAACTCGCAAAAGCAAGAGGTGCAAAAACTATAATCGGTATTACTCGTAGCAAGTGGAAACGCGAGGTGGCTGAAAGTATAGGCGCAGATATTACACTAGAGCCCAACGATCTAACAAAACAACTTGTGCTAGAAGCTACTAATGGCATCGGAGCTGACTTGGTTATTGAATCAGCCGGTAAACTATCCGTTTTGGCCCAAGCAATGGATCTAGTTAGACTAGGAGGTCGTGTCCTTGGTTATGGTATCCATACCAATACGGAAGGTGCTCTACCATTTTATGATATGTATTTTAAGGAAATACAGTTTATCAATGCAAGGGCCGCAACAGACAAAGATTTTTCTGCATGTTTGGAAATGTTTGAAAGTGGAAAAATAAACTTAAACCCACTAATCAGTGATATACTTCCTCTTGATCAACTTGGAAAAGCAATGGAAATGGTTGGTACTGACGCACCACAAAGAATGAAAATAATTATGGAACATTACTAAAAGTTACCGTAACTTTTATGAAATATCTTGTTTTAGTGAATCCTTTTTAATAATAATTTCGCCGTTTAGCCCCTTCTCTAGTCGTGTTACTGCACCCCAGTTTTTGTCATCTTTATCCGGGAAATCAGTTCGGTAATGTGCTCCACGACTTTCTTCACGTGCTAGTGATGCAGTGGCCAATAGTCGTCCCAAAAGCGCTAAATTTGATACAGACAAAGCACTTTCTAGTTCTTGACCCCTTAGTTTCTGTGATTTCTTTGCTTCTTCCGAAAGTCGCATACGAGGGATTTCTTCAGTTTCTATCTTCGAATACTCGGCTAATGCAGATTTACAACCATCAGAGCTTCTAATTGATCCAAGTTGATCATGAGCTAGCATTCGACAACGCAATCTAACATCCGCCTGCAGTGGCCCCTCATCACGGCTTATTAAATCGACTAGCATATCATTCGCCTCATCTGGAACCTCAACTCTGACTGGTATAGAACTTTCACTCTTAGCCAAACGGGCGGCAGCTTTACCAGCTCTACGACCAAAGACAAGGGCAGACGATAATGCCGATCCGCCTATCCTATTACCACCGTGAATTCCTCCTCCAGTTTCTCCAGCTGCCCATAAACCACTCATTGGTGTCCTACCATCTATGTCAATTTCAAGTCCCCCGAGCCACGTGTGGCTTCCTGGAGCAACCTCCAAAGGCGTTTTACTAATATCAATACCCCTATGAAGACACGTTTTATAAACATGAGGGATCTGCTTTTGAATAATTTCCATTGGAACTTCTGTTGCATCCATAAAAATACCGCCAGTTAGTCCTGCTCGTCCTGCGTGTATCTCTTTGGCCATAGCTAGAATAACTTCGCTTCTTGTGCTCTTTTCAGCTGTGTCCGGAAAATAACGTTTTAGAAACAACTCTCCGTCCCTATTACGAAAAACGGCACCTGCATTAATAAAACCTGTCGGATGAGGGGCAAACCCAAATAACTCCTCGGGTGAACAACACATAGCCTGAAAGTCTATCATCTCACTTCCTAATAACGCTACGCCAGCACGATAACCCATTACATAACCATCACCCGTGACTTGTGGAGGGTTATCATTTACATAAAAAAGACCGCTTCCACCTCCAGTAGCCAAAATAATTTCTTTAGCGGAATAGGCAACTAAGGTACCCTTATTATAGTTTACACCCCAAGCACCGATAATGCGGTTTTCTTCAACAATTAAATCAACAATAGAAGTATTAGAGTGTTGTTCTATACGTTGGTCGGGTCGTATTTTCTTTGCTAGAGTTTTGGTAACCATATTACCAGTTGTATCATAATGATGAACAGCCCGAGGTTTGCTGTGATTAGGAAACATTTTTAAATCTAAATCTCCATCCTCATTAGTTACAAAGTCAGCCCCCCATTCTCGTAAATCATTAACTATTTCGACTATATCTTCACACCAGATTCCCGCTAGCTCGGGGTCAATCAGCTCACCACCATCACCCTCGAGAAGATCAGCTAAGTGTTGAGCAGGGCTATCATCTTTTCCCATAGCAGCAGCAAACCCGCCTCTTGCAACTGATGTAGTGCCGCTCGGAGGTCTACTTTTACCAACTAAAGTAACTCTGACGCCAGCTTCCGCGCATTCGAAGCACGCCATACCTCCCGCTGCACCTCCTCCAATAACAAGTACATCAGTTTCATAATTTTCTACTGAGATATCAATTGCCACTGTTAACCTCTCCTATTCCTATACTTTCTTAATCTACTTTTGAATCAATTGTGTAAAATACTTGAGGCACGCACTGCCAAATTTAGGATCATTTATATGAAGGTCCAACTCAGCTACTTCACCCCTTATAAGGTTTTTCTTTAGGGTTTCGTAAAAGACCCTGTCATCACCGGGTCTATCCCATGAACCTAAAATATTCCCCCCAAGATCATGGGTGTTTCTTTTTGTATGCTCACTAAAACCTCGCAATGGAATAACGACCACAAAATTTTCTTCCGCTTGATTTAAACGTTCGGCCATCAATTTTCCAAGTTTTTCATATTCAAAAGCATTAGTGCGCATTAAAATATTTTGAGCATTATATTGGAAAAACTCGCGATCAGAGTATTTTTCAGGAACCATATTTACCCAAAAATTCGAATGATCAATTGCACCTGGAACAATTACCTGTGGCAGACCTGCAGCACTAGCAGCAGTTAAGCGATTCTCACCAGCACTGTATACACCATCAACTATATAATCCGTAAGTTCATGGGTAGTAATATCCACTACCCCAGCTAACTCGCCTTTTTGTGCCAGCGATTCAAGTGCTTTACCACCTGGGCCTGATGCATGAAAATGTATTACCTCATATCCCTCACTAACTAATCCATCAGTAACAACATCTACACAACCAGATGTTCCCCCAAATGAGGAAACCCCAATAAGTAAAGGTTCGTCTTGTTTTTTTTCAGTGTCGTTAGCCATCGCGCAGGTCATTGCAGCCAGAGCAGTTGCAGCGTTCTGGAGTACGCCTCGGGTAATTCTATTCAAAGTAAAATCGCCAATGGAAGGAAACATAACTATATCACTTTCAGCTATGTACCATTGAACCGCAGCAGTTGCAGCAACTGCACTTACCATAACTTTAGGCACTAGTGGAGGCAATGAACGCATCAGAGAACAAGCCATAGAAGTGCCATTAGCACCACCTAAACCTATTACGCCTCCTATATTTCCTAGTAAATATTTTTCTTTTAGGGTTTTTATTCCTGCTGATACCATAACCTCAGTGGCCTGGTTTCTATCCATTTTGGCTAATTCTTCCCATGAGTTTCCGCTAATTATAGCTAAATCACCACCGGTAATATCAGCTCCAGTTATATTATGGGGGCGTAAAGATAAATCCATCAACAATGGCTTCACACCGAGCTGAATTAATGCATTACAGACAAAAAGTGCTTCTTCACTTTTACTGTCCATAGTTACTAGTACAGCTACACTGACTTCAGCCACTATTACTCTCCTCAATTAGAGTATTTAGAAATAATTACCAATATCATTCAATATAAGATCTTTAACCCATTAAAAAATGGCTAATTTGGTAATAATGCTAAATTCTTCAAGGTTGATTATCTATGAAATATTAGAAGGCATCCACCGAACTTCGCCGGAAACTCCATCAACAGCGACCATTACTCCATCAGAAATCTTTTGAGTAGCGTCCGGGATCCCTAATACCATAGGTATGCCGCGTTCTCGTCCCAATGAAGCTAGATGAGAGGTACTTCCACCAAGTTCTGCTATGACCCCTGATACTCTTGGCAATACGCTTACTAAAGCTGGCCCAGCCACCTTCGTGATCAAAACATCTCCAGGATTAATTCGAGAAATTTCACACTCACAACTAACTATACAAGCCCTGCCAGATGCCCACCCAATGCCCCCGGGATGACCACGGAGAGAGGGTTTACCATTCCATATATCGTCAGGAATGTGCACTTCCCTTACATGCAGTGGTCGAGCCTGTAACATCTTAATACCGGAAACATCGGCAGCCCATTCCACCTCAACTGCTTGTCCAATTATTTTTTCAGCTTTTTTCATATAAGCAGCAATTTCATTTACCTGGCTCATAGTCAGGCACTGTCTTTGTGATAAATTTTCTTCATTGCTTGGCTTATCTTTATTTTTCTTATTATTTTCGGATATGCCTCCATGATGTGTATGGCAATGAATACTATGCTCAAATTCCTGTCCATTTATTACTTCAACTATTTCACCTTCTGATGATAGATCATATCTATCAGGTACTACCTCTCCTTGTGCGAGAGATTCACCAAAACCCCATGCAGCACTTATTGACATACCTCCATTTGAAGTCTGGCTAAGCCCTCCACCAGATACTTCTGCCTCAACGAGCGGTTGTACCAGTACAGCCATAGCAGTATCTGTTGCCTTAATGTTTTTATCATCCATATAACGCATAGCGCGAGGAGACCAAAGAGCTCCCCAGCAAGCTCGCAATGCAGTAAGAAAATCTTCTTCAGTATCAATACCCAAAAAAGTCTGAAACTGGCCAGCAAAAGAAGAACCTTCAGTATCCTCCATAAGTGATGAAGACCTTACAGCTATACGACCACCAAAACTATCCACAAGCGCTTGATATGCAGTTACCAATTCTTCTCTAATTTGTTGCTGAATTGGTTCAGAAAACAGACCAATACGAACATCAGCAACATATCCACGAGATTCCAAAAATGGTAAGCTCATAGCTTTTTCAGCGGACTCTGCGAGACCCAGTGATTCTAGTTGATAATTATAAGCGTCAGCTCCTAAACAAAAACCGCCCGGAGTTGGCAAACCACCATGAGCAAGTATGGCCTGATTTGCGGTTTTGGGACCGAAGCGCAGAGCGTCAGCAGCTTCGGCATCCAAAAGGTTTACAACAAACTTATTCATTGTTTTAAATACACCTAAATAAATAACAAGACGGCCGGGCAAAAAATTACCCGGCCGCTTTTATTTTTCATTAAATTCAGTACGCCTTCAACTAGTGAGCCATAGGATCAACAACCGTAATTTGATTAACCGGGAAGTTGGTTATAATCTCAGTTTCATCTTCATGTACGATCAGCATTTCCTCAATACGGACCCCAAACTTAAAAGGGATACCGTGCTGAGTTTCTAAAGCAAAAACCATTCCTGGTTTAATCTCAATAGGATGGTCAAGAGACCAAATACGGGATATAACTGGCGGATCATACTGAGCTAAACCAAGCCCATGACCCCACAAATTAGCCGCTGCCTGATCTTCCTCTTCATAGCCCCAAATCTCTTTAGCAGATGGCCATTTCAAAGCTATTTCTCTAGTGGTTGTACCTGCTTTAACCGCTTCAATAGAGTCGTATAACCAGCCCAATGCCTCTGAATATACATCTTTCATCTCTTGGGTCGGCTCTCGTCCAACGCAATAAGTTCTATAATAGCATGACTTATACCCATTCCAAGTTAAGGCAGCCAAATCCATAAAGACGATATCACCTGGTTGTATTATTCTATCACCAAAATTTCGCCAGTTTGGCCAAGTATTAGGTCCAGAGGAAACAATTACATCCTCAACATCTTCCATACCTGGTATATCATAAAGAAATTTCATAATATGAGCTGTAACCTGATTCTCAGTGATACCAGGTTTTAGAAACTTCATACACTCCCAATGAGCAGCATCACCTATAGCGCCTACAATCCTAGAACATTCCTGTTCATCAACATTTTTTACCGCTCTGGCATCCATCATTGGTGACATTCCATCAACCCATTCAATGCCCATTTCGTTAAAATGGTTGATCATATTAAGATCAATAAAATCTACACCTAATTTTTCTCCTGCAACCCCATGACGTTTCATCTCTTCTAGAACTGCATTAGTGAATTTAGTAACCTGTTGTGTTGAAGCTGGACCAGCTGCTCCTTTAATCTAAGCATAGGAATAGCGTATATTCTCTGGTGGTATCCAAGGAGCATGCCTTTCGACTTGTGCCCCAATATCGCCTTGCTCAAATAATACTGGCTGTCCATCTCCACATAATAATGCGTATCTAAGACCAGGCTTCAGACGATTCCAACCAGGTGTTAAAGTTCCTGTAATATAACGAACATTCTCGTCATACAAACAAAGCATAGCGCCTAGACCTGCTTTTTTCATCATTTCACGCGCACGCTCAAGACGATACGTACGCATACGTTCAAAATTAACTCTTTGCTGCCAGTCGACACCTGTTATGCCAAAATTTGCACTGCCGTATCGCATTGAAATCCTCCTGCGTTCTTTATTTATATAATCTCTTCATAAAATATCTATGGTTAAAAACCAAACATAAAAATATACCATCTTATATTTAAGTTAAAATAAGACAGATCATATCCGCTTTGCTAATGCAATACTGTCATACAATCTCATTCAATTATAACCTAATTATTTTTAAAGTACTTTAACATGATATTTCTAATTGTCGACGATTTCTGCTTGGCCCGTTTGAGTTGATTTTGCTAGAGCCTCCAGTACGGCAACATTAGAAATGCGTTCCATATCTGTAAATCGATAAGTCCCATTACCAGCTGCAGCATCTGCCCAAGCATCAAAATTAAGGGTTACTGTATCAATTGGTTCAAAAATCTTTAATTCACGTTTACCCTCTTTATTGCAAATAGTCATGTGTGTTGGGCCAATGTCTTCGGGGTGAGCCATCTCTTGTATATCTACCCAGCCCAACTCACCATATACGGCAAATCGTCCATAAAAAGGCGTGGCTGATACTACGTTTATAGAACCAGTAGTTTTATCAGCAAAACTAAACTGCGTACTGACAACATCTCCGCTAGGTAAATCAAGAACGCGTTTTGCAGAAATAGCCCTTATCTCAGTAATTGGACCTAACATACTAATCAACATATCAGTTAGATGCACACCCATTCCTGTCCATCCGGCAGCGGGTGCCTGAATTAGAGAGCCTCTCCAATTATCTGAATCAAGAGGGGCAAATTTATCATGAGAATAGTGTCCTTCTACATGAAGTATTGTACCTAAATCTCCGTTCTTAACAATTCGCGCAACTTCTTCCATAGCCGGTTCATAACGTCTTTCATGGCCTAAACCCAAAACTAAGCCAGCATCCGCACATGCTTTAACCATCTTTTTGGCACTTGCTGCTGTCAATGATAGAGGTTTCTCACAAAACACCTGTTTGCCAGCAGCTGCAGCTCTCAGCACAAGTTCCTCATGTGTTGAATGTGGAGTGGTTAAAATAACTCCGTCTACTCCAGGATCATCAAGTGCATCCTGAAAATCACTTGAAAGTTGAAAACCTATCTCCTTAGCCAAGCCAACAACTGGATCTGGATCAAGTTCTATACCCCTTACAACACGCATACTTTTACTGTTTGCAGTTAGTGCTCTGCATACATGCTTACCCCACCATCCTAGTCCAACTACAGCTGCATTAATCATAATTATTTTTCTCCCATAGAATTAATTTATTACTTCTTTATGATTCTACGAATACATTAATTGATAAATGAATAATAAAAGTTGTAAATAGTTATATTCAGACAGTCGCCTTAGTATTCTAATTAATTTAAACATTATATAGTTATAACTAATCAATACACCCGCCATGAACAAAATTACACCTAAGATTTTTAATGATTTTTCTAAAAGCCAATTACCTCAAGCCTATGAATTAGGTTTTAGAGCAGAAACTATTGGTTATGGACATGCAATCGTAAGAATGCCTTTTAATGATATTTCTATACGGCCGGGCGGCACTATTAGTGGGCCAGCCATGATGGGACTTGCTGATTTTTCCATGTATGCCGCTTTAATGGGAGCTATTGGACAGGTAGAACTGGCAGTAACAACAAGTTTAAATATTAATTTTCTGCGTCTACCAAAAAAATCGGATATAATAGCCGAGTGCCAAATAATGAAGCTAGGAAAACGGCTTGCAGTGCTTCAAGTTACGTTATTATCTGATGGAGATACCGAACCAATTGCCCACGCAACCGGCACTTATTCCATTCCCCCAAAAAAAGTTGATAAAAAAATTCTCTAAAATAAAGACCTTTTTTAAGCAATGCCATATAATATAGGCATTATTAGGTAGTTAAAATAACTTTACCAGTTATTTCACGTCTCTGTAATGCCTTAAGAGCATCCGCGGCTCTATTTAGAGGATATGTCTTTCCGACATATGGATTTAACTTACCCTCATCGTATAGTTTTAATAACTTATTGTGGTTTGATTGTGTACGATCAGCATATTTGCGAGAAAACTGTCCAAAACGAACAGCGATTAGCGAGGCCCATTTAACTAAAATTATATTGGTAGGCGCTTTTATATGCTCACCACTTGTAAAACCAACTATAAGAATACGGCCTTCAAATGCTATCGCGCTTATGGAAGATTTCATCAGATCTCCTCCAACCGTGTCAAAAACTATATCAACACCTCTACCGTTAGTGATCTCTTTCATGCGTTGACGTGTGTTATCTTTATTATAATTAATTAGATAATCAGCGCCTTGTGAAGCCACTATATCAAGTTTATCATCATTACCTGCGCTAGCAATTACCTTAGCACCTAGTGCTTTAGCCACCTGTACCGCTGCCATCCCAACACCTCCCGCAGCACCGTGGACAGCCACAACTTCTCCTGAATTAAGCCTTCCACAATCAACTAGGCCATGCCATGCAGTGCCATAAACTAACATAAACCCTGCGGCTTCGACATAGTTCATTGATTTTGGCATCGGAAACGCGCATTTTGCAGGCAAAGTAACCTCTTCTGCATAGCCATCATGGTCAGATGCGCACCAAAGCATAACTCTATCACCCGGAATAAATTCAGTTATATCATCCGCACAATCAATTATTTGCCCAGCAGATTCACGACCGGGGCTAAAAGGGAATTTTGGTTTATCTTGATATGTGCCTGCACATGATAATATGTCTGGAAAGTTAACGGCACAAGCGTGTAAACGAACCCTTATTTCTCCTGGACCTGGCTTGCGGGTTGGAACCGTATCAACCCGCAAAACATCTGGACTACCATATTCATGACAACGAACAACTTTATGCATTATCTATTTAACCCTGGGTAAAAGAACTGCCCGAAGCAACTAAATTTTTCAATAGTTCTGATGGTTTCCACAATTTTCCATGTACAGAGTAAAATTCCTCTACTTTTTGCAATACGTTCGGTAACCCAGTTTTATCAGCATGATACATTATGCCGCCACGCCATCGAGGAAAACCAAAACCATATTGCCACATAATATCAATATCACTAGCTCTGTAGGCTATGCCCTCTTCAAGAATTTTTGCTCCTTCATTTACTGCTGCAAACAGACATCTATCTGCTATTTCTGAATCGCTAATTTGGCGACGTTCTATGCCTGTTTCTATTGCCACTTCCTGAGCTATTATATCCACCTGGGGATCCGGGATGGGAACGGTACCGCCTTCTCCATAAGTATACCAACCACTTCCAGTTTTACGACCCAACCGCCCCATTTCGCACAAACGGTCAGCAAGGTATGGATACCTCTCTTCGTCATCGTGCAAATGCGCCAGAGATTTACGCATTCTCCAACTAACATCTAACCCTGACATATCGCTTACTGCAAGGACTCCCATAGGCATGCCAAAATCTCTAAGCACTTTGTCAATCTGTGCTGGGCTAGCACCTTCCTCAACTAAGAAATTTGCTTCCCTAACCATTGGTGCGCGGCTCCGATTAGCAACAAAACCATGGCTTACTCCAGCTACCCCGCCAACTTTTTTAAAAATTTTTGCAAGCCCCATACCAGTAGCTATTGCCTCATTAGATGAATACTTAGTGCGCACTACCTCCAACATTTTCATTACTTGTGCAGGAACAAAAAAATGAAGCCCTATTACATCTTCAGGTCTACTCGTGACTGAGGCTATCTGATTTATATCCATATAAGAGGTATTAGTAGCTAATACAGCACCTTTTTTAACCACCGAATCTAGTTTAGAAAATATATCTTTTTTTAGTTCCAAATTTTCAAAAACAGCTTCAATAATTAGGTCGGAATCAGCAACAGTGCTATAATCTGTACTTGTTGAAATTAGATCAAGACAGTTCACCATCTCCTGATCACTAATACGTCCTCTATCAACCATTCCTTGATAGTTTTGCTGTATATTTTTTATTCCATTCTCTAAAGCTTCCTGCGAACTCTCTAGCACTTGAACAGGTATACCAGCATTAGCAAAACACATTACTATACCTTGACCCATTGTTCCCAGTCCTATTACCCCACCATTAGTTATTGCACGTGCACTAATATTTTTTCCGACGCCAGGAATTTTTGAGGCTTCCCTTTCTGCAAAAAACGCATAACGCAGCGCCTTAGATTGATCACTATCCTTACAGATCGGAAAACGTTCTCGGTCCTTTAATACAGCCTGCTCATAGGGCATCTCTAGTCCATCAACCACACTAGCAAGTGCCTGATGCGGCGAGTCCTGCCCCCTCATTTTACGTGAAGCTAAGTCACGGTATTTCTGTATGATGTCTTTAAAATCATCTGGAGATCCAATGCCCTGCTTTGGTTGGCTAGAAACACGTCTTGGCATTTTTTCTTCTAATATTTTTTCCGCAAAAGATATTGCGCCATCGAGTAGATCACCTTCAATAATCTGATCAACTATTCCATACTGAAAAGCTTTCATAGCGCTGATAGGTTCACCTAAAACAATTAATTCTAGAGCATGCTCCAAACCCGCAACTCTAGGTAATCTTTGAGTACCAGCTGCGCCAGGAAAAATACCTAGCTTTACTTCTGGCGTGCCAAACATTGCTGCTTGCACTGCAACCCGGAAATGACAGCCTAGAGCTAACTCCAACCCACCTCCCAAAGCCGTGCCATGTATAGCCGCTATTATAGGTTTCTCAATCGTATCCCAGTGATCAATTATAGACAATAAATGGGGTTCTTGAACTGGCTTATCAAACTCACGAATATCTGCTCCCGCAGTAAAAGTACGCCCTAGACCAATTAAAACTATGGCAGCAACCTTTTCATCCCATGAAGCGCGATCAACCTGACTAATCAAACCTTGTCGAACCTCTAATCCAA
This sequence comes from Rhodospirillaceae bacterium, assembly GCA_002713365.1. GTDB lineage: Bacteria > Pseudomonadota > Alphaproteobacteria > UBA6615 > UBA6615 > UBA6615. Next base: position 82,300 of record PASR01000014.1, on the reverse strand, counting down.
GCGCGTTTACCGGAGGATTATCTATTGTAATAATAGCTAGTCGACCACGTAATTCAAAACCAATAACTTCAGACATAGCTATATTTTCTCCTCTAAAAAAAAGCATCTGAATTAATGCGCTCTACTACCTAATGTATTACTTTGCTATAATGCAAAGCAACTAAAATGCCAGATAACAAAAGGAGTTTCTATGATTTTCGTGCACCCCCATGATTTACTCGACCATATCGGTGAAGAGATAGGAGTTAGTAATTGGGTAAAAATAAGCCAAGAAATGATAAATAAATTTGCTGATGCGACAGGTGATCATCAATGGATACATGTAAACCCTGAAAGGGCAGCTTCTGAAGTTCCTGGAGGTAAAACAATCGCACATGGCTTTCTACTATTATCGCTATTTCCTGGTTTATCTGATGAATTTTTTATTATTGAAAAAAATAGCTATACACTTAATTACGGCTTAGAAAAACTTAGATTTACTGCTATGGTTCCCGTTGATTCACGGGTTAGATTAAGACAAACTATTTCCAGTGCCGAATTGTCAAAACAAGATGGAGTGCGCGTTGTGCTAGAAGGCACCCTAGAAGTTGAAAATAGTGAAAAACCTGCCGTCGTGGCACAAACAATTCGCTTAATTTATCCCTAATATTAAATGAAAACGGATGTCAATGTGAGCACAGCCAAACGAACTTTCTCTCGTACTGACCAAGTTATTACGGTACTCGCACAACATAGCTTTGAAACGAATGCTCTAGTAGCTTGGCTGGAGGAGCAAATTAACGGTTTTAAAGGACCAATAGAAGTGTTCCAATTTCAAGGGGGAATGTCAAATCCGACTTTTCTAATCAATGATAAAAATGGAAAAAGTTATGTACTGAGAAAGAAACCACCTGGAGAATTATTACCATCAGCGCACGCAGTTGATCGGGAATATCTTATAACCAGCACATTAATTGATACCTCTGTACCGGTGGTAAAAACATTAGGTTTTTGTGAAGATAGGTCAATTATAGGCACTGAATTTTTTTTGATGGAGCACAAAGCGGGACGAATATTTCATGATCCCTCTCTTCCTGATCTTACCCCCCAAGAAAGAGCAGAGCTTTATCAATCAATGAACCGTACCTTAGCTCATTTACATAAAGTTGATTATTTAGCAAAAGCTTTAGAAAAATTTGGCCGTACAGGAGGGTACATGGGCCGTCAAGTAACCCGTTGGTCTCAACAATATCAATCCAGTAAAACTGAAGATTTGACTGAAATGGATCAACTAATGTTATGGCTACCAAAAAATATGCCCGATGATACAGAAACCTCTATCGTACATGGTGATTTCCGCTTAGAAAACCTTATAGTTCATCCCACCAAACCAGAAGTTGTGGCTGTATTAGACTGGGAGCTTTCTACGCTAGGCCACCCACTTTCGGATCTAGCTTACAATTGCCTGCCTTATCATTGGCCTAAAGAATCATTCGGCGATATGCGCGGTCTTGACACTATGACAGCAGGTATTCCTTCGGAAAGAGAATATATTGAAAAATATTGTTCGCTAACCCAACGTGATAGAATAGAAAATTGGACCTTCTATTTAGTACTTTCACTTTTTAGGCTAGCTGCAATAATACAAGGTGTTTATTACCGCGGACTAAAAGGAAATGCGGCTTCACCAGAAGCACTATTAAGGCGTGATCTAACACGCCAGCTTGCTAATAAGGCCTGGGAACTCGCAGAACGCGGAGAACAAAACTACAGCTAATAATCAGTTCAAAGAACGTTGCTTAGGATAGCCACCAAGCTGGCGGCGTAACTCTAGGCGGGCAATTTGTTGGCGGTGTACCTCGTCAGGCCCATCAAATAAACGCATAGCTCTTGTATGAGCTAACATATAAGCAATCGGAAAATCATTAGTCATACCTCCTCCGCCATGTATCTGTAATGCTCTATCTATTACCTCAAGAGCCATTTTTGGCGCAGCAACCTTGATCATAGCTATTTCCTGTCTAGCCTCTTTATTCCCTGCCGTATCCATCTTCCAAGCGGCTTTCATAACTAATAAACGACACATGTCTATATCGATACGCGATTGAGCTATCCGTTCCTGAGTTATTCCTCTATCCGCTAATAAACGCCCCCACGTTTCTCTTTCAGCTGCCCTTGAACATAGAAGTTCTAAAGCTCGTTCAGCAACACCAATAACTCTCATACAATGGTGTATCCGACCTGGCCCTAGTCGTCCCTGAGCTATTTCAAACCCTCTTCCTTCTCCTAAAATCATGTTTTCAATAGGCACTCTAACATTATTGAATAACACCTCACCATGACCATGCGGTGCATCATCATAACCCATCACTGGAAGCATACGCTTTATCTCTACACCCAAGGTATTTGTTGGCACAAGTACTTGAGACTGCTGCTGGTATTTTGTTGCTTTAGGGTCTGTCTTCCCCATTACAATCATTATTTTACAACGTGGATCCCCCATCCCAGAAGTCCACCACTTTCTGCCATTAATTACATACTCATCCCCATCCCTTCTGATTGAGCATTCAATATTACTTGCGTCAGAAGAAGCAACAGCCGGTTCAGTCATTGCGAAGGCAGACCTGATTTCCCCATCTAATAATGGTCTAAGCCATTGATTTTGTTGTTCATGTGTCCCGTACATATGGAGCACCTCCATATTACCAGTGTCAGGTGCAGAACAATTAAATATCTCTGGAGCCCAATGGACTCGACCCATAATCTCACATAGAGGAGCATATTCTACATTAGTTAGACCGGCACCTAGCTTGGAATCAGGCAAAAATAAATTCCAGAGCCCCTCAGATCGAGCAACTTTTTTTAGATCCTGAACAATCATTGGTAACTGCCAACGGCTGTCTTGGCTATTTAACTGTTCATCATATAATTCTTCATTAGGATAAACGTATTCATCCATAAAGGCCTCTATCTTTGCCTTGAGTTCATGAGTCCTTGGTGATAGTTCAAAATCCATAGGTTTAAGCTCCAGTGTGTTCCTCTATACTTTATTCAGTGTTACCTTAGCCATAAAGGGAAATTATCATGCTAAATATGTTTGATTTGTCAGATAAAGTAGCCATTGTCACAGGTTCAACTAAAGGAATTGGTAAAGCTATTGCAATTTCTTTGGCTGAACACGGAGCAAAAGTAGTTGTATCTAGCCGTGATAAAGTCCGAGTTCAAGAAACCGTAGATTTGATGAAAAGTAAAGGCCATGAAGTAATTGGAATTCCATGCAATGTTGGGAACAAAGCACAACTTATTAATCTTGTTGAAGAAACTATTAAAAACTTAGGACAAGTCGATATTGCTGTTGGCAATGCCGCCATTAATCCACACTATGGATCTTCGATGAAAATCCCCGACGAAATATTTAGTAAGGTAATGCAAACTAATATTCAGTCGAATCTTTGGCTCGCCCAACTTGTAAGTCCTGGAATGAAAGAACGTAAAGATGGTTCTATTATTTACATTTCTTCAATAGGTGGTCTCAGGGGTTCAGACGTCATTGGAACTTATGGTATTTCTAAAGCTGCTGATATGCAGTTGACTCGTAATCTGGCAATAGAACTCGGACCCTCAAATATTCGTGTTAATTGTATAGCTCCTGGTCTAGTCAAGACCGACTTTGCTCGCGCACTATGGGAGGACCCAAATTACGCGGAACCACGCATAGCTTCGACACCCCTTAAGCGTTTTGGCAAACCAGAAGACATCTCTGGCGCAGCAGTTTACCTGGCTTCTAATGCTGGAGGCTGGATAACAGGACAAACTATAGTGATTGATGGTGGAGTTACTATTACCGTTTAGTAATAGTATTACTTTTCCATTTGTTTTTTATCCCACTCACTAAAACTGGAGCCGGCATCAGCTAAATTTCTAAGCAAATGAGACGGCTCCCACTTATCACCCCATTCTCTATAAAATTTATCAAGCGTATCACACACATTTCTTAATCCGACCAAATCTGCATAAAACATTGGCCCCCCACGATGCCGAGGAAAACCATATCCGTGGAGCCATATAACATCTATATCGGATGACCGTATAGCTAACCCCTCTTCAAGAATCTTTGCCCCTTCGTTTATCATTGAATACAAACATCTCTGCAAAATTTCATCATCTTCTATAGTACGGCGATTTAGAGACATCTCACGTGATCTAGCAAAAATAATTTCCTCGATGACTGGGTCAGGAATAGCTTTACGGCCTTCCTCATAAAAATACCATCCTGCCCCGGTCTTTTGTCCATATCTACCAAGTTGACAAATACGATCAAGCAATGGTGAAAACCTTTCATCTAGCGGTCTTGTTTCTGCGCGGCGCTTTTCTATAGCCCAAGAAATATCTAACCCTGCTAGATCTGAAACCCGAAATGGCCCCATGCGAAATCCATATGTTTCAACAACATTATCAACATCTTGCGGCATTACTCCTTCTTCAACTAAAAAATCACCTTGCCGAAAATATGGTGCTAACATACGATTCCCTACAAACCCATCACACACTCCGACGACTACCCCAACTTTATTAATTTCTTTTGCCATTTCCATTACAGAGGCCACAATATCTTTAGAAGTTCTATCAGCACGAACGATCTCTAAAAGCTTCATTACATTTGCTGGACTAAAGAAATGGGTGCCCAGAACACTTTCTGGTCTAGTAGTAAAAAGTGCAATTTCATTCACATTCAAGGTTGAGGTATTAGTAGCAAGAATGGCATCCTCTCGCGCAAAACGATCAATTTCTTTAAAAACAATACGTTTTACATCCATTTCTTCATAAACAGCCTCTATTACTATGTCAGAATCGCTAATGTCCGCATAATTAGTAGACGTAGTGATTCTAGATAACCTTGATGCCATTTCGTCTTCACTTAAACGCCCACGCTTAGTTGATGCTTTATAATTTGCTTCTATTCTACTCATCCCATTTGCTAAATTCTCACTTGACATTTCTATTAAAACTACAGGAATTCCTGCATTTACAAAGGACATAGCAATACCGCCTCCCATAGTGCCGGCACCAATTATTGCGGCCTTTTTAATAGGCCTTAGAATAGTATCAGATGAAATATCAGGTATTTTATGAACTTGTCTTTCAGCAAAAAATGCGTGAACTAATGACCGGGACTGATCAGAAGCCATGCTTATACGGCTCAAATCGGCCTCGGCCTTCCATCCTTCGTCAAACGGCATCGTTATAGCATTATGTATACTTTCTAAAGCATAAACTGGAGCAGATAATGCCGGACTATCTTTCATTAATAATAGTTTATGTTCTTCAATTAATTTTATATTTTCTTCTATTTCACCTTCTATTTTCATTGTACTAATGCGTCTTGGTTTAGAACTATTGGCTATAAGTTTTCTTGCGAAGGCTATAGCATCTTGAACCAAATCATCATTAGAAAGCAGATCAATAATGCCCAAATTTAAGGCTTCGACAGCATTAATAGGTAATCCTGATGTAATCATTTTTATGGCAGGTTGAAGGCCTATTAATCTCGGTAAACGCTGTGTTCCACCAGCTCCAGGAATAACGCCACGTTGAACCTCAGGTAAACCAATACTAGCAAGCTTATCAGCTACACGGTAGTGACACCCTAAAGCCAATTCGAGTCCTCCGCCAAGAGTAGGACCATGTATTGCAGCTACTATTATTTTATTTGATTTTTCAAGAAGATTCATTAAATCACGGCTCATAGGTTGAACTTCTCTATCTGGTGTATTGAACTCTCGTATGTCAGCACCGCCACACAAGTTTCTTCCAGAACCATGTAACACTATAGCTAGAATCTCGGGATCCTGATTTGCAGACTCTAGACAACTTGCCAGAGAAATACGTACTTCTTTGGCCAGTGCATTAACTGGAGGGTTATTAATAGTTAAAACAGCAATCTCACCATTTTTTTTAAAAATAACGGGACTAACATTTTCAGAGGTTGTCATCTTAAAATTCCCCCACTCATATTAAAAATCCATTTCCATTTTCATTCTAAAGGATCAATAAACCTTAAACTAATATATATTCTTGTATATTATGTTATATGCTTTGAATTAACAAAAATACGTCTAACAAAGTCTATTTCTAGATTAAATTATTAGGAATACAAAATATGACGCAGCCCAAAGCTTCGCCTAGCGGATTCACACAGATACTAGCTTTAACAGCTTCTCTGGTTAGCGTTATCTTTTTGTCAGCACCACTGTGGTCTCCTGATCCATTAATTCTACAGGCCACCGGAATTATTTTATTTTGTATTGGATTATGGGCAACCAGTGCTATTCCTATTCACATTACCGCCCTGATTATGTTTTTAGTATCAGTTATGCTTGATATTGCACCGGCAAATGTTGTTTTTGCTGGTTTTCATGCTAGCGCCACTTGGTTGGTTTTTGGGGGTCTGGTGATCACCATTGCTGTACAACGTTCAGGGTTAGCAGCCAGGGCCGTAGAAACACTGGAACTAATATTACCTGCTCATTATTTTGCAATGGCTTTAGGTATAGCATTCGCTGGAGTTATTCTGGCTTTCCTAATGCCTTCAGCTTCCGCACGTGCTGTACTAATGGCTCCACTGGCCATGGCCCTCGCCGATAGGTTGGGGTTTTTGGAAAATAGCCGCGCACGGTTTGGTTTAATTTTAGCAGCTGGCATGGGTTCGACTATCCCAGCTTTTGGTATTCTCCCGTCCACTGTAGTCAGTATGGCCTTTGCCGGAGTTGCCGAAAGCGTTCATGATATAAATTTTACATATTTTGACTATACCGTTCTAAATTTTCCTATTCTAGGATTGTTAGGCTTGCTTATCCAGACAACGTTGATCACTTTAATGTTCGGTGCCAAACCTAAAAGTGATAATGTAAAAATAAAAAGTACTGATTGGTCAGTTGCCGAACGAAGATTATTAATTATCTTACTAATAGCCCTAGCCTTATGGATGACAGATTCAATACATGGAATATCTCCGGCTTGGATTGCAATGGGAGTGGCCCTAATTTGTATTATTCCGGTTGTCGGACTTCTACCATCAAAAGTTTTAACTACTGATATTAATTATGGGCCTTGGTTCTTTATTGCCGGAGTAATTGGAATGGGATCAATCGCTAGCCATACGGGTCTAGGTGACAGTATAGGCGAGTGGCTATTAACAAATGTACCGCTAACTTCAGATGGCGGACTTTTGACTTTCTATCAAATTTTCATAATCGGAGGAGCCATTAATCTAATTGCAACTGCACCTGTGGCCGCCACAATCATGACAACCTTCGCAGATTCTATTGCCCAAGCAACGAGTTGGCCACTCAGATCAGTACTACTCGCTGAAGTCCCCAGCTTCATGATATTTCCCATGCCACATCAAGCCCCCCCCGTAGCAATAACTATGGCAATCGGCGGTGTACCAATGCGGGCTGGTGTCCGTGTTTTAGCACTATATTTTATTATAGCATTAATTGTTATTATGCCCCTGCAATATTTATGGGGGCGCTTGCTAGGTATTTACCCATAGAAAAATATATAATTTATTTAAATTCTTTTATTAGGTTTGTAATCTAGTAATTGCTTTTTTTACTAACTTCCATACAGCCTCGCCTTCAAAATCACCAATGGCAAGGCATTGTTCTGATAGTTTTTCAGCTTCCATATCCGCTTTGTTTCCATATCTACTCATAAGGTCTCTAGCTGAATTATCAATAGTATCCTGATCAAGTGACGCCCTCCGGGATTTAGCTCCTCGATTGAGTAACGACCACACCATAAACAGAACGAAAATTCCGAATCCAACTGCAAGTAAGGTTAAGAACATACCAGCCAATTAGATGTCTCCTAGATGATTATTGATAACAAAACCGATTTTTATCTTTAAAAGGTACATGGATAATTAATAACCCCGTTCTGCTTCTATGTCCTTTGCTAATCGAAAATGGTCCGAATAACGATCAGAGATACGACTTCCAGGATAAAATGTGGCCTGAAAAGACGGCCTCTGTTTTAATGTAATAAACCAGTTTCCCATTTCCCTTAAATCATCCTCCCATATATATGAATAGCCCATATCTTCCATTCGATCTATCAAAGGAGCAACCAATGCATCTGCTATAGTAAACTGCTCGCCCATAATCCATGGGCCTCCATTAATAGCAATCGCTTGATCAATTCTTTCACATGTCTGTCTTATCTGCCCTTTAGCATAATTTACATCATCAGCTCCGAAACCTTCTTTAGTCATGCGCTGATAAAAACGTTTTCTTAAAGGTAGTCGTTCAGCATGATCTGAAAATTTTTTATCTGAATATTCACTATAACGCATTGGAGCAAATAAATTGGCAAAGGATGGAACCCTTACCGCTACTGTAGGAACTTCCTCAATATACCGCATCCAAGAACGCATCTTTGCTCGTCCAACAGCATCTTGAGGTGTCATTTTAGGACCTGGAAAGACTTCATCTATATATTCCACAATTGCTGAAGATTCTATAATCACTGTTCCATCATGGACAAAAGCTGGAACTACACCGTTAGGATTAATTTTAAGGTATTCAGGTGTTAAATGTTCGAAATTACCCAAGTCTACTTCATGCGCGACCCAATCTTTATTGGGATGAGGCATGTTTTTTTCAGCTAAACATATCCTTACCTTCTGACTACAAGTCGAATGATGGGTATGATAAAGTTCTACTGACATTATAAATACTCCTAAATCTTCTCATTAAAATTTAAAAACCAGCAGCCCGGCCGTCACTTCTTGGATCAAACCCCGCCTCAATAATTCCATTTGTATTTTGAACTAATGCTCCAGCATGCCCCATTAAATCACTAAATGGATCAACTATAACCACATCGTGCCCTGCATCTCTAAGGGCGGCTATAAGTTCTGGAGAAAAACGTGATTCTAACTTTAAATTATTATTATCATCTCCCCAAGTTCTTCCAAGTAACCACCGAGGAGCAGTAATCGCTTCTTGGACACCCTGACCAAATAGTATATGTCGTGCAAAAATAGCCGCCTGGGTTTGTGGTTGACCTTCACCACCCATAGTACCATATGACATTATTCTACCATCATTAAGCTTAGCTAATGCTGGATTTAAGGTATGAAATGGTTTGCGACCAGGTTTCAATTCATTCTGTTCTCCTGCTACAAGCGAAAAACTTGAACCTCTATTTTGCCAGGTAATACCTGTCTGAGGTAAAACAACTCCTGAACCAAACTCCCAATAAATACTTTGTATAAAACTTACGGCCATACCCTTATTATCTATAGCCCCTAACCAGACAGTATCTCCTTTATCAACGTCGCGTTTCCAGTCACTCGCTTTGTTAGGATCAATAGCATCTGCCAGTGAGCTAACTACAGAATCACGTAAGAAAGTATTTGGATTGGTCTGCATATAGTCTGGATCAGTGATATGAAAATCTCTAATAGAGAAAGCCTGTTTAGTTGCTTCAACTAGCAAATGAATAAATTCAAAGCCATCAGCTTCTAAACAAGATAATTTATCAAAAGCACCAAGAATAAGTAATGATGCCAGGCCTTGAGTAGGGGGTGGCATATTATAAATTGTTCCCGAGCTTAACTTAAGAGATAAAGGCTCTTTAATAGTTGCATAATAGCTTTCTAAATCAGTTCTTTTTAATGGGCTATCAATAGAAGAAAGGTCCTCAGCAATTAATTTAGCTAAATCACCACGATAAAAATCATCAAGTCCAGCATGAGCAAGACGTTCAAGAGTATTTGATAGTTGTTTTTGATAAAATAAATCACCACATACAGGTACTTCACCTGAATTCAAAAAATTTTCATGAAATCCTATTGAATCTTTCATTTCATCTAATTTACTAATAGTATTACGCCTTTGCCCAGAGGTTACGGACACGCCACGCCTTGCATAAGCAATTGCATATTCCAACAATCTACTAAGAGGAATTTTTCCTCCCGATGCAATAGAAATTTCTAAGGCTGATTGCCAACCAGATATGGTTCCAGCAGTCGTTAAAGCTGCATGAGGTCCTCGAGTTGGGATTTTATTGTAACCATTACTTAAATAGAAACTTTTATCTGCCGATTGGGCAGCAGGGCCGCAAGCATCAATAGCTATAACTTCTGATGAAGGTAACGAAATTAACCAAAAACCATCTCCGCCTATTGAGTTCATATGCGGATATACAACCGATATAGTGGAAGCCGCTGCGATCATAGCTTCAATGGCATTTCCACCATCACGTAATATGTTTAACCCCGCATCAGCGGCAAGATGGTGCGGAGCTACAACCATACCGTTACTAGAAAAAGTGGAATGGAGCATTAGATAAATCTCAAATAGATCTGGTAATAAAAAGGGTGGCAGTTAGTATCTGCCACCCGTAATAAAATTGTTATATAAATTTATTCAGCTGCCTGATCAAGATCAGGGTATTCAGTTAACTCATCGAGGGCTGGCTTAACCTCCTCCATAAAAATCTTTAACTGATCAATCATATCTTGTTTAGGGGTTTGAGCATAATGATAGATCAAAGTAATATATTCTGCAGGAAGCTGCTTCCATTGATCAATATAATAGTCTCGAACCTGCGAAACGGTACCATATTGAAATAGCCCAGTTTTATCCATCAACTCTAATATTTCTGCGCGAGAGGTAGTCCCCTGTCCCTTTTCGGCCCATTCTGGGAATAATGGGCCATAAAAGTTCATAAAAATATCGCTACTCCAATCCATTGCCATTTGTGCGCCTTCGTCTTCAGTAGCACCAATGTGGGGCCAACGAACAATAGCTTGGTTTTGGCCATGGGCAAAATTATATCCATTTTGATTAGCTACTTCCGTATAGCGAGGACCATAGCTTGAACACCTTCCAATGCTCGAGAAATAGCAAGGTACGAAGCCTCGTTTGCCTGCGTATTCAACTGTTTCTACGCTAGCATTACTAGCGATAAATACTGGGGGATGTGGGTCTGTATAAGGCGATGGCACTACACAAATTTTGCGTAACTTGCCTTCATCATCCATTTCTCCAGGAGCTCCTAACTGTCTGGTTATATCTCCCATAAACCATCCTTCCAGGCCTTCATCATGAGGATATGGATACTCCCAAAGATCACTCTTATAATCAAAGGATTCTTCAGTCCACGCTTTTTGAACTAAATCAACTTGTTCTTCAAAAATCTTACGGTTGTGTTCATCAGCATCACTTCCATCAGATAATGTTGCAACACTTCCTATCTTTTGCCCGAGAACATTTGTCCAGCGCGACTGGTATCCTCTCGCAAAGCCAACAAAACAACGGCCTTTGGTGATATGATCTAATGTCGCAGTTTCTTCTGCAACCCGAATTGGATCATCTACAGACATTACATAACCCAAACTACCAACTCTTACATTCTTAGTAAGCCCAGCCCAGTATCCCGTATTCAGACCTATCGACGGGCCTACTTCATAACCCTCAGAATGAAAGTGATGCTCTATAGACGAAACACCCCATACTCCTAGGTCGTCCATTGCCCGGAGTATATCAGGCATACCATCCATAGCCTCTTGAAACCTCTCTTTATTTCTTCCAAGCGGACGTAGTTTTTTACGTTCTTCTGTACTTTCTGCACGGACTACTGGATACATTTGTACCATGACTTTTACCATGGGTTCTCTCCTTCTAGTCTATAAACAAGTCGAGTAAAATTCTCTATTTTTAATAATTAACCAAACCTTGTAAGATCTATTTTATGAAATTTAATTAAGCTAAATAATACGAAATTTTACTTATTAAAAGTTATATTTTCATAACCACTTTCTACTGGAATAATAGCAGTATTTATGAAACGAGCTAGCATACCATAATAACCTATCATAATCGTTAGGTCTACAAACCCAGTAACTCCAAAACTTTCTTTTAGAGTTTCAACTAAATTGTCGTCAATATTCTCGTTATTTGTCAACATACGTGCATAACGAACTGCTATCCCTATAGAATTTGGTTCGGATTCAATTTCTACCGTACCGATTTTTTTTAATAATTCGTCAGTTGCTCCGGCTTTTTCAGCCACCCGCCAGTGATGCTTCCACTCGTATTCACAATTTAATTCCTGAGCTACAGTGAGAATTACTAACTCTCGGAGTAAATTATCGAAATCGGTATTATAACGTACATGTGCCCCTACCGGTGTTACGACCGACATAGCACCAGGACTATTGGCAAGCAAAGAGAATACATTAGGCATCACATCCATACCACGAGTACGTAAAATTTCATCCCAAGCTTCTAAATACTCTTCTGGACAATCTTCTCTTTCTACTCTTTCTAAACGCGAACCTTCTAAATGCTTCGTCAAGGTTAAATCTCCCATTAAGCTTATTATTTGATTAATTAACTATATTAACGCACCTTTATTTCATAATATTTTGTCAATACCAAACATTTTTCAGATGCATACTATAATAAGAGTTAGAATAGATATTCTTTGTTAATGAAGCCAAAGTCTATATGTTTATGTTAAAGATAGCAGTAGAATTATTAGAAGGAGGATTTTATGCGCGAAGGAGTATCAAGTAAAGCTATCGCGTTTGCCTCAACCATACTTATTTTAGCCCTAACATTCGTTCTCTTAATAGAGGGGCGGGACTTATTGATTCCAATAGCTGTATCAGTAATGATTTGGTACCTAATAAATGCCTTAGCCCGCGGATTTCATCTTATTCCGATAGGGTCTTATCGTATTCCAATTTCTTTATCTATGGCCTTAGCAATCGCTACACTTATAATTGGACTTACAATTATAGCTGAATTGATAAGTGATAATATCGGACAAGTAAGCTTAGTAGCTAATACTTATCAAGCTAACATTGAAATACTTATTTCTAAGGCATCTACAATCTTAGGGCTTAATAAACCACCTGACATCGCAGCAATTTTTGAGCAAATCGATCTGCGCTCTCTGGCAACGCGTTTTCTTAGCGCCACTGCCAGCTTTGCTGGTAGCTTCGGTATAGTTTTAATTTACGTTTTGTTTTTATTATTTGAACAAAAAGGATTTCAAAAAAAACTATCTGCACTATTTCCTGAAGAGAAACGTCGAAACGAAGTACAAGACTTACTAAATAGAATGCAGAAACAGATTCAGACCTATGTAGCAATTAAAACCTTTACAAGTTTACTTACAGGCATAATAAGCTATGCAATTCTCAAAATTGTTGGTGTAGATTTTGCTGAGTTTTGGGGCTTTATAATATTTCTTCTAAACTACATACCGACCGTCGGATCTCTGCTAGGCGTTATCTTTCCGGCAATGCTTGCCTTAATACAATTTTCTTCACCTGTACCATTTTTTATTGTTCTCGGTGGAATTGGATTAATACAATTTGTGATAGGTAATATTCTCGAACCTCGTTTAACAGGAAGTTCATTAAACATTAGCCCTCTAGTAGTTATTCTATCTCTTGCCTTATGGGGAAGTATTTGGGGAATAGTAGGTATGTTTTTATGTGTGCCACTAACTGTAATAGCCGTAATAGTTCTATCTTATTTTGAACCCACCCGTCCTATAGCTATTCTATTATCAGGAAATGGTAAAATAGAACCTAGATTATCAAGATAAGCGGCTACTAGATTTTGAGTCTATGCTAGAATCAATTAAACCTAGTAAATACTGTGGATCTACAGGATAATAATCTATCTCTACCGAAAACTCCTCCAGAGCGTTTTCTATTGCAGCAATAACTGCCGCCGCTGCAGGTATAGTACCCCCCTCACCTGCACCTTTAACACCCAATGAATTAAGAGGAGAGGGTGTTTCCATATGGGTTACATCAATTCGAGGCATCTCACTCGCTAAGGGAAGTAAATACTCTCCATAGTTCATTGTCAGCGGTTGTCCCTGTTTATCATAAATCATACGCTCAAATAGTGCATTACCAATACCGTGCACCACCCCGCCAACAATTTGCCCATGTACAATCATAGGATTGATCATAATACCGCAGTCATGAGCCACCGAATACCGAAGTACCTTTACTTCACCAGTTCCGTTATCAACTTCAACCTCAGCTACATTAGAACCACTAGCAATCGGCGAACCGGCGGATCCCTCAAATGAGGTGGCCTCTAGCAACGGCTCAAAGCCAGTCGGAACTCTCGTAGAAGACGGTGGAGTTAACTTAACCGCAAGTTCACCCAAAGAAATTGAAACGTCAGGAGCACCGTTAACACGAACAATACCAGACTCTATATCAAGGTCAGCTTCAGCCGTCTCAAGGATTTCAGCAGCTAATTTAATTGCTTTTTCTCGAACTTTACTGGCTGCATCAAAAGCTGAAGGAGCTACATTAGCTGCTATACGACTACCTATTGCACCGATGCCGTGAGGAAACTTAGCGGTATCAGCAGATTCAAAAATTATATCCTCTGGCTTTACCCCTAAATTATCTGCAACTATCATCGAAATCATTGTATGATGGCCTTGCCCTTGGCTCGCTGCCCCCGTTTTTACAATAACTTTACCAGAAGCATCTACCCTAACAGTTGTACCTTCATACGGCCCCATCCCGGTATCTTCTATACACGAAGAAATACCTATACCTAAAAATCGCCCTTCTTTTCGGGCGGCTATCTGACGATCTTTAAAACTTTCATAATCGGACAGTTCCAACACCTTATCTAGCAGTGCTTCATAATCCCCACTATCGTAAACAACAGGATCTCCACCACGAAGTTTAGCACCCGTTTCATATGGCATTTGTTCTGGACGAACATAATTTCGCCGACGTACAACCGCTGGGTCAATGCCAAGTTTACGAGAAACAACCTGAACCATACGTTCTACAGCATAAATACCACAAGGACGCCCTGCGCCACGAACAGGTGAGTTTGGAACCGTATTTGTAAAAATAATATCTACACCCACATCTATGGCCGGAATTGAATATGCACCTGGTAGTGGTGTTAAAGAACTATTCGGCAAAAGAATACCATAGGGTATATAGGCTCCATTCTCATGGGTAACTTTTCCCCTTAGTCCAAGAATTTTTCCATCTACGTTGCATGCAACTTCTAAGTCCCAATACTGATCCCTTTGGGTGGTTGTTGAGACAAAGTGCTCTTGTCGGTCCTCAATCCACTTGACCGGACGCTCCATTATTCGCGCCACTAATGGTATTACGATCTCTTCCGGGTAAAACCCTGCCTTGGGTCCAAATCCACCTCCAACATCAGGAGCTATTACTCGAATTTTTTCTTCTGGTTCACCTAACCAATTAGCTAAAGCTCTCCGGATAAGATAAGGTGATTGAGCGCTGGTCCATATAGTTAGCCCATCCCCCCATGGATCGTCGCGAGCTATTACACCTCTGGTCTCCATCGAGTGGCATCCTCCCCGGTGTTGCATAAAACCAGCAGAAAACACATGATCAGCCTTATTAAATGCATCCTCAATATCACCAAATTTAGAACGCATTTTACCCATTAAATTGGATTCCGTATCAGAGTGTGCTAACGGAGAACCTTCTTCGAGCGCTGTCCGAACGTCTATTACCGCTGGAAGAGTTTTATATTCCACATTAATTAGTGCAAGAGCATCCTCAGCTATCGCCCGGCTATCCGCTATTACAACAGCAATTGTTTCACCAACATAGCAAACCTCATCTTTTGCTAAAGGATACTGAGTTTTATTCTGTTCAATTACTGGAGCAGGATATAATTGATTCATGGGTTTTTGGTAATTTACGCCGAGATCAGCAAGAGTAAACACCCTATGAACACCTACTAGATCAGAGGCTGCAGTAATATCAATTGAATGGATTTTAGCATGGGCTTGGGAAGAACGAAGAAAAGCGGCATGCAACATTCCTTCTAATTTAATATCATCCACATAACGCCCGTGACCGGTCAATAATCGCGGGTCTTCCATGCGTTGCACTTCGGCTCCTAGATAACGAACACCCATAAGCCTAGACCCTCCCTTGCATTACTTTTGCTGCTTCTAGTGTAGCGTCAACAATTCCTTGATACCCCGTACAGCGACAAATATTTCCTGAAATAGCTTCACGAATATCTCGTTCACTTGGGTTCGGGTTATCACGTAAAAACGCTACTAATGAAGTAAGCATACCTGGGGTACAAAAGCCGCACTGCAGCCCATGATGCTTCCAAAACGCTTCCTGTAAAGGATGAAGTTCACCTTCTTCTCCAGCTAGACCCTCAACAGTGGTAACCTCATGACCATTGGCTTGAACCGCTAGCATTAAACATGACCGAACTGCCTCACCATCAAGAATTACTGTGCAAGCTCCACATACACCATGTTCGCATCCCAAATGTGTTCCTGTTAAACCTAAATTCTGACGTAAAAAATCCCCTAAACTGGTTCGGGTTTCGACTTTAGCTGAATGATCTTCTCCATTCACACTGACCTGGATTTCTCTGATATCGGGCATGTTCACTAACTCCTATTAACGCGATCACCGGCCTTTACTAGAGCCCGCTGTACAAGAGTACCGGCTAGCCGTTGTCTATACTGAGAAGTTACATAAGCATCTGAAATAGATTCGATTTCTTGAGCAATATCAGCCGCAACTTTATATGTATCTTCATTAGCTAACATCCCAATAAGTGCTTCTTCAGCTTTAACTAGGCGGACTGGACTAATATTAGCTCCACCTATTGATATTGCCGCACGGGTTATTTTCCCATCATCAACCTCTAGCAACGCTGCTACCGCTACTATAGCAAAATCTCCATGACGGCGCGCGAACTCTTCAAACCCAAAACCATGGTTTAGAGACCAATAACGAAAGCTAATTTTAGTCAGTAGTTCATCAGGGGCAAGGTTTGGAATCATATATGCTAGTGGCCATTCGATAAAAGGTATTTCTCTCTGACCTTCCGGGCCTTGCACGGTTAAATTAGCGTCATACGCGGCCATCAAACAAGGTAATTCTGCGGCCGGGTCAAGATGACAAAGGCTACCTCCAATTGTACATCTATTACGTGTTTGAAAATGACCTACATGCTCAAGCGCTTCAGGAATTATCGGAGCCTTTGATTTTACTAAGTCATTAGCCATCAAATCACATTGACGAGTCATTGCACCAATTTCTAATAAATTATCTCTATTAGTTACACCATCAATTCCCGTTACATTATTTAAATCAATCACATGATCTGGTACTACAAATCGCATGTTAAGCATCGGCATCAACGATTGGCCACCCGCCAAAATTTTAGCTTCCTCATTAGAAGCCAAGAGTGATACTGCATCTTCCGGAGTCAATGGATTATGGTAAATAAATGGTGCTGGTTTCATTTTACTATATTCTTCCTAACGTTTACCTAGTATCATCGCCCAAATTGCTCTAAAAAACAAACTTAAACCTGAAATACTATTATCACTTTTTTTACTTACCCCAGTCTGGTTTGTATCAGTAGATTTTTTTATTTCAGTAGACAAAGTCTTCTCATTTGCGATCTCTGACTCTAAATTATCAGTGAAATCAGAAATAATTTGACTTGCTATCGCGTCAATTAAACCTGAAGCACGACCATATTGTGCGACAGAACCAGATAGGTTGAGTTCGGTTGAAACATCTACACGAGTTTGTTCACCATCCTCAGAAAGCGCAAAAACAACATAAGCATCTGCTGCTCCACGACCTTTAGTGTCGTTACCCTTAGCATGCACCTTCGCAGTAAAGTTAACCTCATCAACCTCAGTGATCTCGGCTTCCCCAGAAAAGGTAAGACTAACTGGTCCAACGCGCAACTTCGCATTGCCTTTATAGTGAGTGTCGTCAATAACTGCTGTTAATTCAGCTCCTGGCATACATGGTGCAATCCTCTCTATGTCTAAAAGAATATTCCATGATGTCTTTATATCGGAGGAAACTGTAAAACTATTTTTTATTTCCATTAATTTTCTAAAAACCTAAATAGACTATTTTAACTAATATTTAATAGGGTTTATATGATCAAAATGATCTTGGCAAACCTAATACATGTTCAGCAATATATGACAGAATTAAGTTTGTTGATACTGGCGCGATTTGATAAAGCCGCGTTTCTCGAAACTTTCTTTCGACATCATACTCCTGAGCAAAGCCATAACCACCAAAAGTTTGCATACACATATTTGCTGCTTCCCATGAAGCCTCGGCTGCGAGAAGCTTTGCCATATTTGCTTCAGCTCCACATGCTTCATCATTATCAAATAATTTTGCTGCCTGCACCGTCATTAGCGAAGCAGATTCCGTTTGGGCATAGGCACTGGCTATTGGAAATTGAATTCCTTGGTTTTGACCAATTGGTCTTCCAAATACACTTCTATCGTTTGCATATTCAGTTGCTTTTTTAACAAACCACCTGGCATCTCCAATACATTCCGCAGATATGAGTATTCGTTCAGCATTCATACCATCCAGTATATATCTAAACCCCTTACCTTCTTCTCCAATCAAATTCTCAGCAGGTACAACCAAGTTATCAAAAAACACTTCTGTCGTAGCATGGTTAATCATTGTTTTTATCGGCCGGATAGAAAGACCTTGGCCGACAGAGGTCTTCATATCTACTAAAAATACTGATAGGCCCTGGTGGCGACGCTCTACTTCTTCTCTTGGAGTTGTTCGTGCTAAAAGCAGCATTAAATCTGAGTGCTCTGCACGAGATGTCCATACTTTTTGTCCATTAACAATATAGTTATTTCCTTCAAGCTTTGCGGTAGTAGTAAGACTAGCAGTGTCAGTGCCACTAGAAGGTTCAGTTACACCAAAGGCCTGCAGCCTAATATTTCCAGAAGCAATTTCCGGTAAGTATTTTTTCTTTTGTTCATTGGAGCCATGTTTTAACACAGTCCCCATTATATACATTTGTGCATGACATTCAGCCGCATTGCCTCCGCTTATATGGACCTCCTCTAGTATTGCAGCAGCTGCAGATATCCCCAAGCCACTACCCCCATACTCTTCAGGGATTAAAGCCCCTAAAAAACCTGACTTAGTCATTGCAGCAACAAACTCGGATGGATAGGCCCTTTGCTCGTCAAGTTCGCGCCAATATTCTAAATTGAATTCCTCACAAAGAGATGCAACTGAAGATCTTATATCAATAAAGCTATCATTCATATTTTCAAAAGGCCCGTAAATTAAATTATAAGGGAACTGCAATTAAACCCAATCTAAGAGGGTAAAATTATTGCTAACTTGCTACTTCATCGTCTAGTTTCCCAGCATCATGCCAGCAACTGATTACCTCTTCGGCTTTCACTACCTGCCCAAACCAACGGTCGATATTTACGAGAGTCGCATTGTGCATATCTTCATTAACAGTGCCAGTACAGTCATCAGCAAAAACTATGTAGTAATCATGAAAGAAGCCATCTCGAGCGGTCGATTCAACACAACCGTTAGTTATAGCACCAGTCATGATAAGCGATCGAATGCCATTGGAACGCAATACCATATCGAGATTTGTACCAATAAAACCACCATATCGGTGCTTATGTATAATAGGTTCGCCGGGAAGTGGCTTTATGCCATCGTAAAAATCTCCACCCCAACCACCTTGCATGCAGACCGGATACTCGATGAATCTTCCCTTCCACTGTCGCAAAGACTGTTCCAGCCAGACATCAGACATCAGGTTCATCTCTGCATTGTAGATAGTCTGAATATAAACAATCAAACAACCGGCCTCACGAGCTTTTGAAATTAGATTAACCAGCCTGGGCACCATAGTTTGAATACGCGTCAAATCGAATCCTTCTGTATCTAGCATTCCGCCTTCAGCGCAAAAGTCGTTCTGAACATCAACTACAACTAGAGCGGTGTGCTCCGGCTCAGTCTTGGCCTCCAAAGTAGTTAATGCCCTGGCTAGAGTTTTATTAATATTAGCACGCATAACGGGAGTTATTTCATCAGAATTGCGATTTGAAAAAGCAGTTTTATAATCAGCCATAGCTTCCTCGCTCTCGTTTCAGCACTGAGATTAGCATTTATAAATAAAGAAACTCAGGGCCAATTAGTAATTATCAATGGTGCGGGCGGAGAGAATCGAACTCTCACTCTGTTGCCAGAACGGGATTTTGAATCCCGCGCGTCTACCAATTCCGCCACGCCCGCATTTAATTAAAAGAACTAATAGTCTATCCTTTATGCGTCAATGTTAGCAATCTAATTGATTTACCAATCATCACAAAATGTGGACATATGATACGCGCTACTGCTAAAGGGCATGAAATAATTTTAAGATCGATACGAGGTCTTGTCAGTTATGCGTAAGATATATAATTACGTTATACATGTAAGCTCTGCACGTTATGCGGTCTGGATTCTAGCAGCAGTCGCCTTTGCTGAAAGCTCAGTTTTTCCGATACCTCCAGATATAATTCTAATCCCTATGATATTAGCTGCACGCGAGCGGGCATGGAGATTAGCTACAATTTGTACTATAATGTCCGTTCTGGGAGGTTTTCTTGGTTATACAATTGGTGCGTTTCTTTTTGATACTATAGGCCAAAAAGTTATTTATCTATATGGGTTGGAAAGTGCATTTTACCGCTTTAGCCAACGTTACATTGAAATGGGTGGTTGGATTGTTGCTTTCTTTGGCATTACACCATTTCCATACAAGGTAATTACCATTGCTAGTGGAGTAACCCACTTAGATCTATTTACCTTTGGTATTGCTTCAGCTATTTCTAGAGGATTGCGTTTCTTTTTAATAGCCGGTTTACTTTGGTATTTTGGCCCAATTATTCGAAAATTCATTGAACGTTATCTTGGTTGGCTCATTTTAGTTATTTGTATAATTCTATGCCTAGGCTATATAGGATTAAAATTTTATTTATAGATATTTAAACATTTGTGATAATGACCGTAAAAAACAAAAAAATACTTAAAAATAATCAACTCCTTCACGGAGATCCTGATAAAAAAACACAAATTGAGCAAATGATACGTGTAGATCATGCCGGAGAATATGGCGCTGCACGTATCTATGAAGGCCAGCTTGCAGTACTTGGAAACCGTCCGATAGGTAAAGTTATTCAGCATATGGCTGACCAAGAAAAAAGACATCTCGAAACTTTCGACCAAATGATCATTAAACGCAGGGTCCGACCTACAGTTTTATCACCACTTTGGCATATTGCAGGTTACTCACTTGGAGTTTTAAGCGCCGCTATAAGTGAGCGGGCAGCAATGGCCTGTACTGTCGCCGTTGAAGAGGTAATTGAAGAACATTACAATGAACAATACGAAAAATTAGGGGATGATGAGAAAGAGCTTAGCGATATAATAGATGATTTTCGTGCAGAAGAAATTGAGCACAAGAAAATTGGCCTTAACCATATAGCCGCTACTTCTGAAAATGACGTTAGTCAAATTGAAGGATCAAGTGAAACTTATCCAATACTATCAAGAGCAGTAAAAGCTAGTTCTCGTCTCGCTATTTGGCTTTCCACACGCATCTAAGAACTTCGAGGATTCAGATAAGCAATAATATATATTATTGCTCGAGTTCAGTGTCCCAATAAAGGTAATCTTGCCAGCTAGTATGAAGGTAATTTGGTGGAAAACTTCTACCATTTTCCATTAACTGCCAGGCGCTGGGACAACAGGGTAAATTAAGTAAACTTAAACCAGCCTGTTCAAGAGTTAAATTACCTTTTCGCAGGTTAAATTCACTTGAAGCAGTTACAACGTTTTCCCATGTAGTGAGACCGCCGCGTGATTTGGGTATAACGTGATCAAATGTTAATTCATGAGATGGCATGCGTTGACCGCTATATTGGCAGGTAAATTTATCACGCAAAAAAACATTAAAACGGGTAAATGCCGGCCGGTTAACCAGTTTGACGTATTCTTTTAATGAAACCACGCTTGGCAGAGCCATTTCCATATTGGGAGAACGCACAACTCGGTCATACTCTACAATTGTATTAACTCTTCCTGATAAAGCAGCTTTAACTGACAATTGCCAAGGCCATACGGATAAAGGATAATAACTAAGCGGACGGAAGTCAGCATTTAATACTAGTGTCGTGTAATTTTTTAACGCTGCTTCCATAATAACAGCTCCTCATTGGTCTATAACGTTTTTTTATAAAATAACGAATATTGCCAACACATTAAAATCTACAAATAAAATACATGATTCAAGCTACTATTTACTAATTTATACTAAAGCAATTGATTTACTAATAGTTCTAATCCTTTTCCAAGCCCTTCTTCATCAATTCCATGACCTAATCCTGGTCGACTTAGTGCATTCACGTCAACGCCAGCTGATAGAAGCCCGGCCTTAGCTCTTTCAAACATATGAAAGGGAACAACCTGATCCTCTTCTCCATGAACCAATAACACTGGTGGACGGCTAACTATCTCATTAGATAGTTTTTCTGGGGCAACCAAAGTTCCAGAATAACCTAAAATAGCTGCAAGCGCCCTCTCACGTCGCAAACCAACAAATAACGACATCATACAACCTTGACTAAATCCAAACAGAGCTACCTTGTTAGGCTCAACATTATATAATTCACAGCTATCATCAATAAATTTATTAACCAAATCTGCAGACGCTCGCACACCACTTTCAATAGCGCTTGGACTTCGATCTTGTAGGCTAAACCACTGGTAGCCAAACGGCCCCATATCACATGGTTCGGGAGCATTCGGTGCTAAAAATTGTGTATTAGGCAACGATCTTGATAATACCGGTGCTAGGCCAATCAGGTCATCGCCATTAGCCCCTACACCATGTAAAAATATAACTATCTGTTTTGCAGGTCCTTCAGAATCTGGAGCATAGGACGGTCCCGTTAGGACAGGTTTGTCTGACATATCACCCTCATAACTATTATTTATTAAATTACCTTAACATTATAAGCGTGCCATAGAAGTCTTGCTACTGCGCTACGCCAAGGTCTCCATATTTCGGCTTCATTTCGTAACTTCTCAGAAGTCCATCGTTTACCGTCACCAAAGTGATAACCAGCAGATTTCAATAATGCTAAGTCATCTGCGGGCATTATATCAGCCCGTCCGATAGCAAATAGCAGGTAAACCTCTGCACTCCAACGCCCAATACCTTTTTGTTGAACTAGAATATTTATAGCTTCCTCATCAGATGAACGATCTAAACAATCTAACCTCAAAGTGCCCTCATTGATGGATTCGATTAAACCTCTAATGTATTTTATTTTCTGTCTACTTAAGCCAAGGCCGCGTAAGTCTTCATCACTACGAACAAGAAAGTTTGATTTATTAAGAAACAAATTAGCCTGTTCCAGGCGTTGCCAAATAGAAGCTGCTGCTTGAGTAGATAGTTGCTGGCCTATTATAATTCGAAGTAATTCTTTGTAACCCTGCTTACGCGCCCGAGGTAACGGTGTCCCAACATTATCCCATAACAACTTTATTCGAGGATCTATTTTCGATAAATCAGATAAACCTGATTCTATACTTTTTCTAGTTTTCATCGCATTATAGTTTGGACTAAAAGTTAAATTTTTATGATACCAATGAATTTTATCTTAGAACTATTAAATGACCAATATACACAAAAATATTTCTAGAACCGTAACACGGTTTGCTCCTTCACCTTCAGGGTATTTGCATTTAGGTCATGCTTATGCAGCTCTATTCGCATGGAGATTAGCCCAGCATAGTAATGGTCAGTTTATTCTAAGAATCGAGGATTTGGACAAAGAACGCAGAAGTAAAGAATTTGAAGAGTGTATATACGAAGATCTCGAATGGCTTGGTATATCCTGGAATAAACCAGTAATGCGTCAATCGGATAGGAGCGAGGCATATAAGAGGGCAATAAATAGTTTGTCTGAGATGAAACTACTTTATCCATGTTTTTGCACACGTAAAGATATTTTAGAAGAGATAAATGTTTCTAACAATGCCCCTCATAAAAATAATAGTTTTGGTCCAATTTATCCTGGAATCTGTAGGAACTTAGAAAATGAGAAGCGAAATGCACTTATTGGAAGCGGTAAACCTTATGCCCTAAGACTAGATATCACCAAAGCTAAACATATAGTTGGAAATTTAACATGGTATGACAGAATAAGAGGCAAACAAATAGTCCAGATCAATAATATTGGTGACGTAGTTCTTGCCAGAAAAGATATTGCCTCCAGCTATCATTTAGCGGTTACGATAGATGATGCAGCACAAGGTATAACCCTGATTAATAGGGGTAATGATCTCTTTGAATCAACTCATGTCCACCGAATACTCCAAGCACTGCTAGACTTAGAAACTCCTGAATGGCAGCACACACCATTACTGACAGACACTAATGGTAAAAGATTAGCTAAAAGGGAAAACTCTCTTACGCTTAGATCTTTGCGCGCAAGAGGCATTAAGGGAACAGATATTTGGTTAGAAGCCATAAAAAACATAGCTTCAACAGAAAAAAGCGATATAGGAATAAAGTTTTAAATTCCACCTTCTTAAAATTTAGCTAAATCATCCCGCGTCTATCTAACTCCGCAACTAAACCTACAAACATTTCGTCAATATCACGTAACTTAACTCCTAGTGTATTTTGACGGGTGAAATCAAACTGTGTCGCCCGTACCGGCGTCTCATAAGGATCAATTTGAGGCATAGTATATTTATTACAGGCAACCTCAAGAGCCTTAAGAATATCTCTCCAGTGCCAACTTTTTTTAACACCAAAATAGCGTCCTTTTGCTTCTTCTTTTTCTAAAGCATTTACGTGAAGTTTTGCCAGATCGCGGACATCGATTATTGAATTGGAGCTATTAGGGATTTTCTCAGAAAATCTTTTTCCATTGATAATATCTGCAAATCGACAAAGACTAACAACAGGATCCTTTTGGAAAGCAGGACCAACAATCATTGAAGGATTTATAACACAAACTCGGAATTTTTCTCTAGCATTCGCCATTTTATTGAGAACTTTTTGATCTAAAAGTGTTTTACCTACAGCTGCATATTTTTTTTCTGCAAGTTGATAATTAGAGTTAGACCAATGTAAATTTTCATTTTTAAGTGGTGGTTCACCCTCCATTGGGTTTGTAGATCCAGTACTTGAAGTAAAAACTGCTCGAGTTATTTTCGCATCGATCGCCATATCAGAGACATTCTCTGCAACCGCAACCATAAGATCTATTGTCTCCGGCACAACTAAAGGAGAACCAGCACAAACAATAACCCCGCTGCAATTCTCCATTGATTGTCTTATGGATCTTTTATCAAAAACATCCACTGCAAAAAGTGTTAAGTTATTCGAATCACTTGCATAAGCAGCCACCTCAGACGATAACCAACCTGCACTCTCTCCCTGAGTGTCACGTAGTGTGCCATGTACGTCATAGCCACGCGACAACAGTTCAGCGGTTACATGACTGCCTACAAAACCACTACAACCAACCACACAAATTTTCTCAGTATTCATCATCCCACCACAAAAAGTAATTAATTATTTCGGTGACCTTAGTTTTTTGTTTAATAATAAATATTCCGGATGGTCTGCTTTTATTATTCCATACCGAATAGCAAAATCAATTATGACCAAATTTATGTTGAACTTAAAGTTATTAGTTTTTTCAACAACCTGCAAAACTTCGGTCACTGGTAACTTGAAAAAGCTACTATGTTCTCCTAGTTGATCAACGGGAAAAAAATCAGAAGGAACAATTAAGTCATATATATAAAGAACATCTCTACGAAGGCCATCTTCCACACTCAAATTATAATTTAGCGTTCCAACCGGTCTCGATTTTTGTGCCAGAGCCATAGGCACTGAAGCCTCTTCCCAAGATTCTTTAATTACATTCTCTTCTAATGTATACCCACTAGGTAAACCACCAGCCACCATATTATCGAGCTTCCCTGGATCCACACGGCTATTTAAACTGCGTACACCAATCCACATATCAATATCACCAGCAGTTTCTACATATGCATTTATATGAATGCCATGAGCTATAAAGCCAAATACTGGCATCCATGCCCGATCAAGGTAAAAAAGTGGTTTCTCGCCATACTGCCTCATAACAGTAAAATTTTCTTTTCTTTTCTCCGGTATCAGCTTTTGTAATTCAAGTTCTTCACAAATTTCCTGCATTATCCTAGTTCTTTCATCCAAACCAGTAATGTCTTTAGTAAAAAAAACCTTATTATCTATCAAATTAAAGATTTCAGGCCATTGTTTAAGGTGTAATATAAATTTGTGAGGTACCCAGCCAATTTGTTTTTCATCAATAATAAAAGGTTGATAATTTTGTAAATCATGTGCATTGCAGGCAGATATATGACGATAAAGAGACACTTTAAAATTCCTTATAGATTGATGCCTGATTACCAAGAAAAATATTGAAAATTTATAATTTAGTAAACTAAGTTAATTTTAATAGTAAACAAAATCGTCAATACTTTTTTAAATATAAACCAGGAATAAAGTTATGGTCCAACTTACACGTATTTACACGCGAGGCGGTGACTCTGGAGAAACCTCATTAGGTTCTGGCAAACGCGTACCTAAATACGATACTAGAGTATCCGCCTATGGAACTGTTGATGAAGCCAACTCAGTTATTGGTATTGTGCGTCTAAACGTTGAACCCGAATCTGATATTGATAAAATGCTTGCTCGATTACAAAATGATCTTTTCGATCTTGGGGCAGACTTATGCACACCTGAAAAAAAATCATTGTCATCAAAGGATAATAATGAGGCTCTGAGAATTGTTGATGTCCAAGTGGCTAGGTTGGAAAAAGAAATAGATGAATTAAATGAGAACCTGAGTCCGTTGAAGTCTTTCATACTACCTGGTGGGAGAGCTGCATCAGCTTATCTACATCTTGCCAGAACTATTGCCCGTCGTGCCGAAAGAGAAATGGTGGAGTTAGCAACAAGAGAATCAGTAAACCCCATAGCGTTAAAATATATTAATCGTTTATCTGATCATTTATTTGTTTTAGCACGTCACCTTAATGATAAGGGAACAACTGATGTACTTTGGATACCTGGAGATAATAGGTAAGATTGACTTGCTTAATTCCCTTCGGCATGCTGGATTGATTAAAATTCTATAATTGGCTAATAAAAATATAATCATGCGAGTATATGGTTTTTTAAAAAAGTTTAAGATAAATAGATAGAAAAATGTTTGCTCACTGTAATTACATTTTCACATGTAAAATATAACTTAGAACCATCAAACAAAACATTTAGGCAAAATCAATCATGAAAGTCCTCGTCCCCGTTAAGCGTGTAATTGATTATAACGTAAAAGTTCGTGTTAAAGCTGATAAAACAGGCGTCGAAACAAGTAATGTTAAGATGTCTATGAACCCCTTCGATGAAATTTCTGTCGAAGAAGCAATTAGAATGAAGGAATCCGGAGTAGTAGAAGAAATTATTATTGTCTCTATAGGCGTACAGCAATGCCAAGAAACTATACGCACAGGGCTGGCTATGGGAGCAGATAGAGGTATACATGTTAAATCAGATGAAGATTTAGAACCATTAGCAATAGCAAAAATACTTAAACACTTAGTAGAAAAGGAATCGCCAAAAGTTGTAATACTTGGAAAACAAGCCATTGATGATGATTCTAATCAAACCGGTCAGATGCTCGCAGCCCTTCTAGGGTGGTCTCAAGGAACATTTGCATCAAAAATTGAATTTAATGGAGATAAGGCTAACATAACTCGTGAGATAGATAGCGGCCTTGAAAATATAGAAGTTAGTTTACCAACTATTTTGACAGTTGACTTACGTCTTAACGAACCTAGATACGCATCGCTTCCTAATATAATGAAGGCTAAGAAAAAACCTATTGACGAATTCACACCAGACGAACTTAACGTTGATACTAAACCGCGTCTGGAAACCCTCTCAGTAGAAGAACCACCAGTCCGCCAGGCAGGCGTTATGGTTGAATCTGTTACCGCTCTGGTAGAAAAACTCAAAAATGAAGCGAGAGTTATATAATGAGTATCCTTGTTATAGCCGAACATAATAATACGTCATTACAGCCCTCTACACTCAACACTATAACAGCGGCATATGAGCTTTCTTCTCATGGGGCTGGTGAAATCGTTGTTTTAGTTGCGGGAAATAATTGTAAGGACGTGGCAACTGCAGCAAGTAAGAT
Organism: Rhodospirillaceae bacterium; assembly: GCA_002713365.1. Lineage (GTDB taxonomy): Bacteria > Pseudomonadota > Alphaproteobacteria > UBA6615 > UBA6615 > UBA6615. The sequence continues at coordinate 54,154 of PASR01000014.1, read as the reverse complement.
AAATAATGTAAGTAAAGTTTTTCTTGCAGATAATGTTTCTCAAGAACACGCCTTAGCTGAAAATTTGTCTGCACTTGTTATTGGTTTAGCAGAAGACTTCAGCCATATACTTGCACCAGCAACTACCTTTGGTAAAAATTTTCTACCCCGAGTTGCTGCTCTACTAAATACCCAACAGATATCTGAAATATCCACAGTTATTGATGAAGAAACTTTCATAAGACCAATTTATGCTGGAAATGCGTTAGCAACAGTTAAATCTACAGACAAAATCAAGGTTATAACAGTAAGAACTACTAATTTTGATCAAGCGTCAGAAGATGGTGGTAGCGCTGAGGTAGAGACAGTAGCGTGTAATAATGATGAAGAAAAATCAATGTTTCTTAGCACGTCAGAGCCAAGTGGCGATCGCCCAGAACTAACAACTGCTCAGGTTATAATATCTGGTGGACGCGGCATGGGATCAGGTGATAATTTCGATTTAATTGAACCCATCGCAGATAAGCTCGGGGCCGCAATGGGCGCATCTCGAGCAGCCGTTGATGCAGGTTTTGTTCCAAACGACTGGCAAGTTGGTCAAACCGGTAAGGTTGTCGCGCCGGAACTATACATAGCCATAGGAATTTCTGGGGCCATCCAACATTTAGCTGGAATGAAAGACTCTAAAGTTATAGTGGCAATTAATAAAGATGAAGAGGCACCGATTTTTCAGGTGGCCGACTATGGTCTCGTCGCCGACCTATTTCAGGCGTTACCCGAACTTAATGACGAATTAACTAAAATACTTTCCTAAAATAGTTTTTTTCTAAAGCTTGGCAAATTTAAATATGTTTAAAAAAATTGGAATAATAGGCGCTGGTCAGATGGGTAGTGGTATTGCTCAGGTGAGTTCATTAGCATCGTTTGAAGTGAATTTAATTGATGTTTCTGACATACTACTACAAAACTCAATTAATAAAATTAACACAAATATGGAAAGACAGGTTAAAAGAAACTTAATAGAAGAGGAAGATAGATTAGCTGCTCTGGACCGTATAAAAGTTGGTACGGAAATGAATCTCGTAAGCGACTGCGATTTAGTTATTGAAGCAGCGACAGAACAAGAACAGGTAAAAATTAAAATATTAAAAGAATTATCGTCTCACTTAAAGCCTAATGCAATTATAGCCACAAATACTTCCTCTATATCAATAACAAGCCTAGCCTCAGCCACAGATCGGGCGGATAAATTTATTGGTATGCATTTCTTTAACCCAGTACCAGTTATGAAATTAGTTGAAATAATACCGGGTTTGGCGACGGATAAAAACACCACTGATTTAATCAAAGACCTTACTACACAACTGGGTAAGTTAGGCATTATATCAGAAGATTTTCCAGCATTTATAGTAAACCGGATTCTGCTACCTATGATTAATGAAGCCGTATACACTTTGCATGAAGGGGTTAGCAGTATAGACAGTATCGACTCTGCTATGAAGCTGGGTGCAAATCACCCTATGGGCCCATTGGAACTGGCAGACTTCATAGGTCTAGATACATGTCTTTCAGTAATGCAAGTACTCCATAAAGGTCTGGCAGATTCCAAATATAGACCATGTCCACTTCTGGTAAAATATGTTGATGCTGGTTGGTTAGGCCGTAAAACTGGGCGAGGCTTCTATGATTATAAGAACGACAAAAAATCTGCTACTCGATAAACACTGTTTTAGTACAAGAGAAAATTCTAATATTAAAACGACTTACTAAAGTATCGTCTTATTTTCTTGATTAAACTTATTTTACCTTTATCCTTGATCTCATGTTTAAGATAATAATTTATTAAGGCAATTGCTTCTGGGTGATCCCATTCAATTGATCCAACCAACCTCCCTATCTCTGTGCCGGTAGGGCCAATCAATATAGTCGTTGGTATGGCATTTATCTTCATAGCGCGAGAGTATTTTAATTTATTATCAATAAATGCCCCGGAAATATCAATTTTATGTTTTTTTAAAAATTTATCAGTCTGCTTAAAGCCTCCACGATCTTGACTAACCAATATAACTTGAAAGTTTTCATCAGAAAGTTGAGCATTTAGCCTACTTAAAGAGGGTAATTCGTGCATGCATGGAACGCACCACGTAGCCCAAAAATTTAACAAAACAAACTTGCCATGATAGGTTTCAAGGGTTATTTGCCCTTGGTCTCTTGATAATAAAGGAGTAATCGACGCTGGTGCAGGTCTGCTCAGTTCTGTAAAGTTATTTACGATTCCTTGAATTGGTGGTTTACCATGGTCCGAATATGCCGAAACTGATACGAAAATGCTGGCAATTACAATTAAAGTAAGAAACAATTTTAGCATAATAGTATCTCTACAAAATAGGTTGCTGAATTAAAATGAGCCCAAACGATAATAGCAAATCCTCTAACGCACATTGGGGTGGACGCTTCACCGGCGGACCGGCTGATATAATGGAAAAAATTAATGCCTCTATAGCGTTTGACCGTCGCCTGTTTTTACAAGACATCGCAGGTTCTCGAGCGCACGCAGATATGTTAGTTGCTCAGGACATTCTAACCCCTGAAGATGGTAAAGCAATTAATGAAGGTTTAGAACTGATTTCGCAAGAAATATTAGCCGGTAACTTCTCTTTTTCTGAGAAGCTTGAAGATATTCATATGAACATTGAATCACGCTTAAAAGAACTTATCGGTGAACCAGCAGGACGTTTACACACAGCACGATCACGTAATGATCAAGTTGCTACTGATTTTCGACTATGGGTAAGAGACTCACTGGATGATATAGATAAATTATTGTGCAAACTACAATCGGTTTTAATAGATAATTCCGAGAAATATGCAGATTTAATAATGCCAGGCTATACGCATTTGCAAACAGCACAACCAATAACCTTTGGTCACCATTTACTATCCTATGTTGAAATGTTTGGCCGTGACCGCGGTAGATTTTCAGACTGTCGCAAGCGATTGAATGAATCACCCCTAGGGGCTGGGGCGTTGGCTGGAACAACATATCCAATAGATAGGCAACATACTGCTAAATCTCTGGGTTTTGATCGTCCAATGGTTAACTCTTTAGATGCGGTCTCCGATCGCGATTTCGCACTGGAATTTCTTTCTTCTGCTGCCATTACTATGACTCATATTTCGCGTTTTTCAGAAGAAATTATTCTCTGGTGTAGTGACAGCTTTGGCTTCATAGAACTTTCAGATTCTTTTACAACTGGCAGTTCAATGATGCCACAAAAAAGAAATCCAGACGCAGCAGAACTTTCTAGGGCAAAATCTGGAAGGGTTTTTGGAAATTTAATGACACTGCTGTCTGTCATGAAAGCTCTTCCTCTCGCCTATAGTAAAGATATGCAAGAAGACAAAGAACCAGTATTTGATTCAATGGACTCACTACTATTATCACTTAATGCAATAATAGGTATGGTGGACGATCTTAAACCTATTCCGGAAGCAATGTATATGGCAGCGCAAAAAGGATATCCTACAGCGACAGATCTTGCAGATTGGTTGGTAACATCTGTCGGATTACCGTTTCGTGAGGCTCATAAGGTTACAGGTAAAATTGTTAAAGCAGCCTATGATAAAAATTTATCTCTAGAGGATTTTCCTTTGACCGAAATGCAATCAATCGATCGCCGCATTACAGATGACGTAATATCAGTATTGTCTATAGAATCCTCAATATCCCGGCGCACTAGTGAAGGAGGTACAGCCCCTGAAAATGTTCTTGCATCTGCAGCAATCGCACGCAAAAGATATCTATGATGTCTAAAGTAAGTTGTATTACAAAGACTTTTATTATCGCATCTGTTATACTATTAACTTTTTCATCCTGTGGAAAAAAGGGGGCGCCTACTCCCCCATCAGGTAAAGAAATTACGTACCCCAGGAACTATCCAGCACGCTGAGACATAAATATGAATGCGTTTTCCTATAAAAATAGAGATTTATATGCCGAAAATGTTGCTATTTCAGCTATAGCCGCTGACGTGGGAACACCATTATATATATACTCTACACAAGCAATGCAGGAGGCTTATAAAGCTTTTACAAACGCTTTTTCTAGTCAACGAACACAGGTTTGTTTTGCGATGAAATCAAACTCTAACCTAGCGGTAATTAAAACACTTGCTGATTTAGGTGCTGGAGCTGATGTCGTCTCTAATGGTGAGTTAATGAAGGCAATATCTGCAGGTGTGAAACCCAAGAAAATTGTCTATTCAGGAGTTGGCAAGACCTATGAGGAATTATCAGCTGGGATAGAGGCAGGTATTTTACAATTCAACGTTGAATCTCTTCCAGAACTATTATCATTGTCGGATATTGCGGCAAGCAAAAATACTTCCGTAGATATTGCTATCAGAGTTAATCCAGACGTAGATGCGGAGACACATCATAAGATTTCTACTGGACGCAGAGAAGATAAATTTGGAATTGATATATCACAGGCAAAAGATATATTTAAACAAGCATTTTCCCTACCTGGTCTGAACCCAGTTTCTATAGCTGTTCATATAGGAAGTCAGCTAACTGATCTAACACCATTTGAAACTGCATTCAAAAATGTCGCTAAACTTACTCGAGACCTACGTTCTAATGGTATTGAAATCAAAAGGTTAGATCTGGGTGGTGGTCTAGGAATTTCATATGGTAATAATACGGCTCCTAATCCTAATGATTATGCCAAAATTGTTGAAAGAACAATTGGAAATTTAGATTGTGATCTCATTTTCGAGCCAGGGCGTTATCTTACAGGTAATGCAGGAATTTTATTAACTAGGGTTATCTACTATAAGGATACTGGATACAGGCGATTTGTAGTTGTTGATGCAGCTATGAATGACTTACTGCGTCCAGCTCTATATGACGCTCAGCATAGTATTCAAGAGGCACGAGAACCTTTAGGCACTGCAGATCTTATAAAAGTCGATATAGTAGGTCCAGTATGCGAGACAGGGGATACTTTTGCTACAGAATATCCACTATCTAGCCCAGTATCTGGAGACCTACTTGTTATTAAGGACACTGGAGCTTACGGAGCAGTTATGGCTTCTACTTATAACAGTCGTCTATTGGTTCCAGAAGTTCTAGTAAGCGGCAAAGATTACGCATTGATTAGGAGACGTGAGACCCTGGAAGAACAGATTAGTAGAGAGTTATTAGCTCCATGGCAAAATAATATCAAATAAGCACTAATTAAAAATGCCCGCTTTTATTTAATGTTATTCTTTTAAGAAATTGTTATTTATCCAGTTATATACTACTTCAGTTTCTGGCCAAATATAAAGTATTGAATCACGTCCAAACCAAATCAAAACAATAATCAATAAAACAAGAGAAAAAACCACAAGCCATGATATGGCTAGGTTTTCTTTGACTTTTGTTTCCGAAATAACTGGTAAATTAGGGGTTTTTATCGAAGAGCGCTCGAGGTAATCCAAAGGTGTAACGCTGACTGGATCTATTAAACTAGGGGCAGAAGGAATAGCAAACCACAAATGTTCGCACTTACCACACTTCACATAACGGCCTTTCAGACGCAAAGCTTTTGCATCGACCACAAATCTCGTATTACACTCTGGACAACCAAGGATCATAACGGTTACGCCAAAAATATTGTTCAAACATATACTAATTATTGCATCAGTTTTTTATCGTTAAATATATTACCTAACAGTTGGTCAATGGTCTAATATGATTATAGTTTTAATCATAACAATTAATACATAAATATTTATAACAAAGATCCAGATTTTAAAAATCGGATTTAGAATGCATTGATACAGTTAAAATGGCTAATAAAATAAAACGCCGTAAATTAAGTAGATTCTCTAGATATCTATTAATATTATTGATATCCCTAATAGGACTTTGGTTTTTGGGGTTTTTCACATATTTAAATAAAATATCAAGTACCTATTCTGTTTCAAACATCAGTATAAATACAGTTGACGCGATTGTTGTCTTAACTGGAGGAAGGGGAAGACTTGAGCAAGGGTTAAATCTTCTTCAAAAAGGCAAATCAACTGAACTTTTCATATCAGGTGTAGATAGCGGAGTTGATAAAACAATTCTCCTTAAAAACCGGAATATTGATGGTAAAATGTTAGATTGTTGCATTACACTGGGATATAATGCTGAAAATACATTTGGAAATGCAACAGAAACAGCACATTGGATAAGATCAAAGCAGTTTTCGTCTTTATACATAGTGACCGCTAATTACCATATGCCAAGAAGTTTGTTGGAATTTCAAACAACTTTACCAAAAGCAATAATTATACCGTACACAGTACATCCTACTAATGTTAATATGAACAAATGGTGGCGCCAGCAAGGAACCATAAGGCTCTTAATAGCTGAATATACTAAGTACATTGCGACTTATATTCGAATTCTACTGACTCACTAAGAACTGAATATGATTTCTCATAAAATAAATATTATTCGTCCGCTGATCTTTACTTTACTATTTTATAGCTGGACTGCGATTATTGGTTTAGCAGCAATCCCTTTATTACCATGTCAGACTAAAACCATAATGGTTGTAGGACGATTCTGGGTAAAAGGAACATTCTTAATATTAAAATTAATTATAGGAATTGAGTACCGCGAACGGGGGAAAAAATTTATTGAAGATGGACCTGTAATAATTGCAATGAAACACCAATCAGCATGGGATACCTTAGCAATTAACTTAATGACGAAAAATGCAGCAATAGTTTTAAAAAAAGAGCTTCTATTAATTCCAATATTTGGTTGGTATCTAAAACGTGCCAATCATATCGCCGTTGATAGAAATGGCGGCGCTTTTGCTCTTAAAGAAATGTTAAAGCAGGCACACGCTCATAAAACTGCTGGGCGGCCCATAGTAATATATCCTCAAGGCACAAGAACATTACCAGGTGTAAAAAAACCCTACCATCATGGAGTAGCTGCTCTATATCTTAGCCTAAACCAAACCGTTATACCTGTAGCATTAAACTCAGGTCTTTTCTGGCCGCGACGTTCATTAAAGATGAGCCCTGGAAAGATAGTAGTAGAATATCTGAAACCTATTCCCCCAGGATTAAATCGTGAGGAATTTATGAGTGAACTTGAAAATTCTATCGAGTCAGCAACCATCGAGCTACAAAATGAAGCCTTAGAACATCTTTCTATGTAGCTTATATTTTACACCCTTACCTTATAGGTCATGCATCTAACCCAAGTTACTTTGAGTTTTTGCTAAAATAAGTAAATCATTAAATTCAGAAGTGTTAATATTTAATTTTTCCAAATATTTTATGGTGTTTATTAAATATTCGATATTTGACCCACTAACACCTTTGCTCTTTCTTATGTATTTGGCCGCCTTGTTAGCATTTAACTTTCCCGCATATTGAATATGCTTACGAGATAGTGCGTAGGTATGTGCCCGAACCACCTTATTATTAAAATGAACCGAGACCCATCTAGGGAGATACACATTAGTCACCATTTCGCGCTTTATAAGATACTTAACTACAGATTTAGCACTTTTAGCAGAAACCTTATATAGAACTCCTTTGCAGCTGCCACCTTTGTCTAAACCAAGAACTAAACCGGGCCGTTTTCTATTTCCGCGATGAAAATGTGAATAAACACAGAAAGACCTATGAAGACCATGAACTAAGCCAGTATGAGTTTCAATAAAGTCAAAAGCAGGTCTCCACATTAAAGAACCATAGGCAAACACCCATAAGTCACGGTCCTTAGCATGCGTCAACATAACTGCCTCAATAGTTTTAGTAAGTTCATCTTTTGAAAGGCTATATTGTTCTTTTATATGACTAAGATCGGGCTGTAGTTTTTTCATAATGCCTTATACTCAGATTTTTGCTAATATTAATGGAAAGAACATGAGAATTTGAGTGTTAATTGCAATTTGCATATTTAAATTATTACTAATTATATAGGCCAATCAATCATATGTACTGGAATATTGCTAAGATTGTTGGCAGTTTCATAATTATTATATTTATTATTATTACAGCAACATGGTTTTTAATTGCTCAAGACACAAAAAGTAATATAGCGATATGGGCAAAGAACCAAAAAAAGAGTAATATTGAAATAAATTGGAAAAATATTAGTATTAATGGTTATCCAATAAATTTAAACATCAAAATCAATGAACCTAATATATTAGTAAAGTATTTCGATGGTAAGGTAATTTGGGAGCCCACTTTTATAACGCTTGTGTTATCCCCAATAAAACCTAAATCAATAAAATATTTTAGCCCAGGCTTACATGCATTAAATATTATTTATGGCAAAGCCAAGTGGTCAGCCGAAATTATATCGGAAACATTAAAAGGTGAAATTCTTGTAAAACCAACACGACAGTTTAATGAAAAAATTTATGGTGAATTTAATAATTTACAACTAAATTTACCAGGTAAGGAAAAGGCATTAGAAATAAAACAGGGGAAATTTGAAACAATAGTAAAAAATAGTGCTTTTGTTAATATTAAGTCATTAAACCCCTACAAAAATTCTTTCTCTTTAAGCTTATCTGCCAAGAAGATTAAAATCATAGAAAATTTGCTCAGTGAAAATATAAGAAACAACTTTGGCAACATAATAGATGAATTTTCTTTTGATCTTGCATTAAACGGGTATTTAAATACACAAGCTATAAATAAATTAAAACTTATACGATGGCGCAATGACGGTGGCTCTTTAGATGTTAACTCTTTTTTTCTAAAATGGGGATCAGTAAAAATACAGGCTAACGGGACTTTAGCACTTGACCAAAACCTACAACCTATTGGTGCATTTACAATACAAATCATTAATGCAGTTAAGCTTCTAAAAAGCCTGGAAAAATCTGGAGCTTTGTCTAAAACAAATGCTATTCTTTTTAGGGTGGCTCTCGCCTCTCTAACTAGAAAAAATAATGGAACTATAAAACAGATAACAGATATACCCATTACACTGCAAAATGGTCAAATTAATATAGGACCAATTTCTCTTCTAAAGACACCTATAATTGTCTGGCCAGAAATAAAACCTTAAACTCATATTTCAGATTTATCTGAGCTCACCTCAGTATACTGAAAACCTCCAGCTTGTCCCGCTTCAACAACACTTCTCCTGATAGAACGAGTCCGTGTAAATAATGCTTCCAGCTGATCACCATCTTCCCAACGAATTGCCTTTTGCAGAGCGGAAAGGTCTTCAGTAAATCGTCCGAGCATCTCGAGAACTGCTTCCTTATTACTCAAAAATACATCCCGCCACATCACTGGATCTGATCCAGCAATCCGCGTAAAATCACGAAACCCTCCCGCTGAGTACTTTATTACCTCAGCAGTGGTTACCATATCTTCATCAGCTTTTTCGGTTTTTAGCTGATTCTCTAGATCTGCAGCAGTAGCGACAATTGTATATGCAATTAAGTGCGGTAAATGACTAGTAATTGCTAGAACTCTATCGTGATGGGAAGCCTCCATAATTTCAACATCGCTTCCAACTCTGTGCCACATTTCTTTTACAATTTGAATTGCATTCTTATCTGTTTCAGGTTCAGGGGTTAAGATAGCCCAGCGGTCTTGGAACAAATTAGAAAACCCTGATTCTGGTCCTGAGTGTTCTGTCCCAGCAACAGGATGACCTGGTACTAAATAAGTATTGGGAGGTAATATAGGTTTTAAAACACGTATAACCTCTTCTTTAACAGACCCTACATCCGTCAAAATAGCTCCAGAAGAAAGAGAAGAAACCATAGCAGATACAGTTTTTCCATAAACTCGAACCGGAATCGCTAATACAATCAAATCACTGTCTAAAACGGCATCAGAAATTTTTTCATGATAGCTATCAGCTATAGAAAGTTTTTCTGCCATCTCTAAAGCATCTAAGCTAATATCATGAACAGCAACATGTGTAGCTAATCGATTAGCTTTTATAGCACGTGATAGCGAAGACCCTATCAAACCTATACCAATGATTGCTACTCGCTTAAATATTGGGTTTTTATTCATCTTGTTCCATAAACTCTTTAAGTGCATTACGTACTTTTAACATCTCTTCCTGTGTACCCATCGAAACCCTTACCCAATCAGGAAGGCCGTAGCCATCAACTCGCCTAGTTATAATTCCCCTATCAAATAAATATTGATAAGCAACTTCTGAGTTTTTTGACGAGTTAGAATCAAAATGAATAATAACAAAATTTGCTACTGACGGATTCACTACCAAACCCATAGCTTTAACCTCGTCCATAAACCAAGACAATGTCTTCTGATTATAGCTCCTAGACTTTTCTATATATTCTTGATCACCAAGAGCTGCAACAGCAGCAGCAATAGCGGGACCGTTCACATTGAAAGGAGGCCTTATCCGATCGAGAGTTTTTATAATATCAGTTGGCCCATAAGCCCAACCCACCCGAAGATTAGCTAGGGCATAAATTTTAGAAAAGGTTCTTGTCATTATTACGTTATCTTCTTTTCCAGCTAACTCAATACCTGGCTCATAATTACTTTGGGTTACGTATTCCGCATAGGCAGCATCAATTACAAAAACAACATCACTAGGTAAGCCAGAATGTAAACGATTTAGTTCATCTTGGGTTAACATTGTTCCAGTAGGATTGTTTGGATTAGCAAGAAAAACTATTTTTGTGCTATCGTTAACCTTATCAAGTATTGCATCAACACTGGAAGTTAGGTTTTGTTCTGGTGCCGCAACAGGCATAGCTCCAACTGAATGCGCTGCAATCGGATACATCTGAAATCCATGAGCGCTGTAAACCACCTCATCTCCAACCCCTGCATAGGCAAGAGCAATTAAATCTATAATTTGATCCGACCCAGTTCCACAGATAATTCTATCGGCATTCAGTTCATATGTTTTTGCAATTGCTTTACGAAGAGTGATGGCATCAATTTCTGGATAGCACCTAAGGTCTTTAGAGGCATTAATATATGCGTCACGCGCTAGAATACTTGCCTCAAAAGCACTTTCATTTGAACTAATATTTATTAGTGAGTCCTCAATTAACTTAGATTCACTTCCTACGTATGGTTTAAGTCGCAAAATGCCTTCTTTAGTTTGAGGTCGTAACAATCGATTCATACTCCTAATCCCAACATATTTAACCAGTTACAATTACTGGAGATGCATATAAACCCACTCTGCGTAAGGACAATGCAGATAAATCCAACCTAGCCTCCTCAAGCTGAATTTCGTCTAGATATATATCCCCTGAAATATCAGCTAAATACAAATAATTTCCTGTAACAACAGAGTCTCGGCAATATATAATACTACTATGATCTAAACCTCTCATAGTCAAAGCCGCACTAATGGCAGATTCTTGAGCAGGGGACTTAAATTCAAATATAATAAGACTTCTGTCATCATGAGAGGGTTCAGCTTGGTTTGGGCTTATGACAAATGCTTCTATGCCGTTAATATTAGGATCTTCGCCTGACATTACAAAAGGAACACTTGCAACTACTTGTGCCAATTCTTCATTTTTAGAACTATGTAACATAGGCCACCAAGGTATCAGATCTTCTTGTTGAGGAAATGGAACTAACCCTAAGGAAACTTCTCCTTTAATTACTGACTGAATAACCTCTTCTGGAGACTGCAGGTTTACTAAAGAGACAGAAGACCCAAAACCTTCCCGTACTAACCTATTTGCATTCAAATTATTTTTGATGGAACAATAAGCTATTTTTAGTCCGCCTTGCATTTGCGTGGATGCACCAATTATTTCTTTCCATACCCTTATGAGGGATATAGATGAAAAGTCACCAGAATTTTGTGCCAACAATCTCCTCAATAATAAAGCTTCACGCGATGGTCGAAAAATATTAGTTTGCTGGCTATTTTTTAGCACACCTATTTGTTTTACTAAATCAGCGCGCTTCTTTAATAAGTCATGAATGGAATCATCTACTGTATCTATTTTACGACGAAGCTCGTCAAGGCTTGTAGGATCTTCGTTCATCTTTCAATTCTTCCATGAAATAGCTTACAATTAATAATCTGATAATAATATTTTAGCAAAGAAAACGTTGACACCCGAGTAATAGCCAACTTAGAGGATAACTTACTTATACTATATTTTAAAAATAAGGATCAAATACGAACTGCAATAAACTATGTCTTCAACATCTAATACAAATGAACAAAAAACTAATTCAATAGCTGTCGTACCAGCTGACAATGACCTACCAGGACATACCATCGTGCTTGGAGAGACAGTACCGCTAAAGCTAGCATCAGGACAATACCTGGGTCCATTTACCGTTGCTTACCAAACGTATGGAACTTTAAATAGTGAGCAATCTAATGCTATTCTAGTCTGTCATGCTCTGACTGGAGATCAATTCGCTGCCGAAAAACATCCGATAACTGGCAATGCTGGTTGGTGGGATATGGTTATAGGCTCCGATCTACCTATAAATACAGACGATTATTTTGTAATTTGCATTAATGTTCTTGGCGGTTGCATGGGAACTGCAGGGCCAAAAGATCTTAATCCTAAGACAAAAAAGCAATTTGGACTAGATTTTCCAATTATAACAATTACCGATATAGTAGCTGTTCAGAAGTTAGTGATAGACCATCTAGGTATTAAAAAATTATTTTGTGTTACCGGCGGTTCAATGGGGGCAATGCAAGTTTTAGAATGGGCATCCAGATACCCCGAGAACGTTTTTTGTGCTATACCTATCGCTGGTTCTGCTCGTCACTCGGCACAAAACATAGCATTTCATGAAGTAGGTCGTCAGGCTATAATGGCCGATCCTGATTGGCATGGAGGAAATTACTATGAATACGATGTGCTGCCTCATAGAGGACTATCAGTAGCAAGAATGGCTGCTCATATAACTTATATGTCAGATTCAGCCTTGCATCGTAAATTTGGTCGAGAATTACAAGACCGTTCAGATTTAAGTTATGGCTTTGATGCTGATTTTCAGATAGAAAGTTATCTTCGACATCAAGGAAGTACGTTTGTTGAACGATTCGACGCCAACTCTTATCTTTATACAACTAGGGCAATGGACTATTTTGATTTAGCCGCTGAGCATAACGGTGTTTTATCGGCTGCTTTTGGAGAAACATCAGTAAGGTTTTGCTTAATTAGTTTTACTTCGGATTGGCTGTTTCCAACATCTGAGTCAAGATTAATAGTACACGCGCTAAATGCAGTAGCAGCCTCGGTAAGCTTTGTTGAGATTGAAACTGATGCAGGTCATGATGCTTTCCTTCTTAAGGAACCAGAGTTTTTTAGTATTTTGTCTGGTTTCCTTGCTGGTGCTGCAGAACAACGAGGTCTGAGAATAGCAAGAATAGATTAGCCATGAATCAAAACCAATCTAACAAAACAATTCAAAACCGAATAGATTTACAGCGGGTAGCAGACATGATTAACCCCGGAAGCCGGGTGCTAGATATTGGTTGCGGTGACGGAGCTCTATTAGATTATCTAGTGCACAATAAACAGGTGGATGGTCGTGGAATTGAGCTTAGCCAAGAAGGTGTAAATCGTTCTGTAAGTCTGGGCCTAGCCGTAGTTCAAGGCGATGCCGAGGCCGATTTAAAAAACTACCCATCGGATTCCTTTGATTACGTGATTCTATCACAGACTCTGCAATCTATATATGAAGTGAGAATTACATTAAATGAATTATTACGTATAGGTCGTCATGCCATCGTAAGTTTCCCGAATTTCGGTTACTGGCGGGTCCTTTATGATCTACTAGTAAAAGGCCGGAGCCCTATTTCTGAAAAGCTTCCTTATATCTGGTGTGATTCGCCCAATATACGCTTTTGCACTATGACCGACTTCGTCACACTTGCAGAAGATATGGGTTTCGTAATAGATAGGGTAGTAAGTATTGACCATTCAGGTCGTGCTACATCCAGACTTTCTGTAGGACGGTGGACAAATTGGTTTGCCGAAGAAGCGATTTATCTATTAAGCCGGCAGAATCAATAGTATTTTCTATAGGATCAAATCGAGAGGACATCCCTGGAGACAGATTAGAATACCTCGCACCAACCTTATGTTTACCTACCGTGGTACCAGCATAAATTTGTTTTGCAGATTCGGTTATCACTACACCACCCAGAACCCCAAACCAGCGCGCACCTAAACTTTCCCAGGCAGGCGCCATAGCCAGCCAAAACCTCCTGTTTGACGGCGGGATAAATAACGCTCGTTTTCCCCTAAGAGGCGTGAACATAGACTGCCTTAAAACTTTATTAATTTGCTCTAAAGAATAAGGGTGTCCTTGGCCAAATGGAGTTTTATCATCATGAGCCCAAGCGCCACGTCGGTTTGGTACTACAATGATAAGCCGCCCACCATCAGCCAATATTCGCCATAACTCTCTTAATAATTCATTAACTTTATTTGTATATTCCAGGCCGTGCACCAAGATAATTCGATCCATAGATAAATCAGAAAAAGGCAGATTACTCTCATCCGAGAGGCACACTTTATTTTTATTTAATTTTTCTGTTTCTCCAGATGGTAAAACTCCCATGCCTGCAGGAGCAATGGAAATAACATTTGATTCTTTGCAATAAAATGGTCTCAAATAAGGGTTTGTAAATCCCACTCCTAAAATATTCATCCCATTTGTGACTGGCCAATAGTTGTATATCTGACGCCTTACTATTCTGCACGTTAATTGTCCAAGGCTAGAAGAATAGAAATCCCTAAGTTCAACAGTATTTGGCCACATAAATATTTTTACCTCGGGTTTTTTAAATTTACCGCCCCGTAATTATCGAAAAAACAAACTTATAAACAAATAATATATTAAAATTAATAAAACTGGGCAGTTAATAATGCATAAACACCGAAACTAATCAGAATAGCTGCAGAAATTCGAGCAACCCATTTTTGATAGCCACCATCAAGATACGGTCTAGCCAAATTAGCTGTAAATGCCAATGCGAACCACCAAAGAGCAGAACCTATAAACACACCAAACACTAGTAGTGCGGCATTATTGACAGAATCACCTACATCAGTTGCGCCAAGGGTTACAAATAAACCAGCAAAAGTAAGCATAGTAACTGGGTTTGTAATAGCTAATAAAAAAGTAGAGATAAAATCCTGCAATAAACTCTCTGTATGGAGCTTTCCTACATTCTTTTGGTTATTTCTATTAGAACGCACAAGCAGGGTTTTAGCAGCCAGTAATAGCAAAACAATTCCACCTATAGTTCGCAGACTAGACTGGTGGTCAACGATCCAAAGTTGGACCGCACTAACTCCAAATGCGGCAATTGCACCATAAATTGCATCAGCGACAGCTGCTCCTAGCCCAGATAACAGACCATGCATCCGACCTTCTGACAACGTACGTTGGACACAAAGAACACCCACCGGCCCAACAGGAGCGGCTAAAACTAAGCCAAAAATAAAGCCATTTATGATTATTAAGTCGGTCAAGATATAACTTTGAAAGAGTTTAGCATTTAAATCACCAAATTATTAATATAAAATATAACTCACAAATGATTATTTCATCTCATAAAAGACCATCTAACAAAAGAAACATTCATTAAAATTAATTATTTGATCTCTAAAATAAATAACAAAATATTGCCACTAAATGAATAATTTTATTAAATTACTGACATTAGGATCCATTCTTTAATATTTTAGTAGTAAAATTAGATTATATTTTTCTTTTTAAGTTTACTCAAAAATATAAATATAAATTTCCCATAAAAAATTATTGACCGACGCGAAGGAGCGCTGATAACAGGTAACAGATAAGTACTTGGATGCGGAGCATTTAATATTGACGCCTACAATGAAGGGGTCTGGAAATAATTCTAGACCCCTTTTTGTTATGAATAATGGCTATAAAATATTATCCCAAGTAATTCCCAGAATTAAAAAAAAGAAAGCGCCAGGTTCATGGACGCGGAGCCCGTGACGCCTGACGCTTTCCTGGTCGATTGAGTTTAGAGATCACTCCCCTCACACTTTTGACCAGTTGTTTAGTAATATTAGAAATTAATTTCTAATATTAACTAAACGATGCAATTGCTATCTGCTTAGCTCTATAACTACATATCTGAGACTAACATATCCCTGGCCGATACATAATCTCCTATTAATAGCCACCATGATCACGGCTTTACACCATCATCATAGGAAAACCAGCAAATCACGAGCCCATGGACCAAAATTACCACTTCTGCCTTTTTCCTAACTAATTCACGTAGGAACTAATCGGGTTACCAGGCTACATCTCATTTTTACAGCCGGCGAGAGCCTTAAAACGAAACGCTGTCTCTCTCAGCAGTTAACAGAAAAAGCCTAAGCATTTAATCTGCTAACCTCACTTAATACACCGTAGCCAAAACTACAGAGAAAAAATTTGCCTCAGACCTTAGATCTTTGGCACGAGGAGCCACCAAAGCAGCAACTTATATCCATCCTCGGTTGTCTGAAGTAACCTCCAATAAACCCCGAAAGGTCGTTGAACAATTCACCCACTTCACCCGAAACTGCTAAACAGCTTTACTCCTAAGACCAAAGCTTGATCTAACATCACCGGGATCGGTATAGACATACCGAAAGCTATTAACATCTTCAAAACGAGCAAACGCTTCGTTTCCGCTATAGCCCGGCGCAGAAAGCCTTCCCGAGGTAAGGATTCCGAAGAACCTAACCTTCTGCCAACCTTATTTATCAATCCCATAACCCTAATGTCCGAAGACTAGGACTATTTTCTTAATAAACTTCCATTAACCATTTCAAGACGCCCCCTCGGGCAACAGTCTTTAATTTTTATAAACCCGCAAGCGGTAATTTACAAAAAAGATTAATGGCCAGTCGTCATGCCCACGCATGCACTCACTATCATCTAATTTTTTAATGCATTTGAGCAATCTAAAATCATGGTAAAATATCATTTTTCTGTGCATAAATAGTAATTATAAACACAGTTCCTCCACAGGTTTTCCACAGATGCATTCCATAAGCTTAATTAAAAAGATAAATAAATTAATATTAAAAATTTCAATAATTAAGATCACTGCAATTGACGAAAATATCCTCCCAGTCTAAAAAATCTATGACTCTATACTGGTTTAGTACTGGATTAGTCGGCGCTTTATTATATATATTCTATAATGAGCGGCAATTATTCAACCAAGCTAAGACGCTTGTTTTTTTATGAGCTTTGCTAATTAGTTAAAAGCTATGGAGAAAAAGTTTATGGCTATTGATAACCGTCCGTTGTCACCTCATCTACAGGTTTACAAACCACAGCTAACTTCTGTTCTTTCAATATTGCACCGTATAACTGGTATTGCCCTAGCAATCGGCACTTTATTGCTAGTTTGGTGGCTAATTGCTGCCGCCAGCGGGCCAGACTATTATGATACTGCACAACGATGCATTGGGTCGACTATGGGTCGTATTTTATTACTCGGTTGGACATATGCATTGTTTTATCACTTAGCAAATGGGATTAGACATCTTGCCTGGGATTCAGGTCGTGGATTTGAATTGAATACAGCCTATTTGACCGGATGGCTGGTTATAATATCCTCAATTGTTCTTACAATTGTCACCTGGATAGCCGGGTATGTAGTAATGGGAGGGAGTTAATATGAATTTACAAACGCCTCTGGGAAGAGCAAGAGGTCTAGGCTCTGCAAAATCAGGCACTAAACACTGGTGGGCGCAAAGAGTCACTGCAATAGCTTTAATTCCACTTACCATATGGTTCGTAGTTGCAATGATATCGGCAACTGGGAATGATTATAATAATGCTCAACAATTTATTGGTAATCCTATCAATGCAATACTATTTATTCTACTAATAGTTGCTACCTTCCATCACGCGCAGTTAGGACTTCAAGTCGTGATTGAAGATTACGTTCATAATAAACCTATGGAGATTGGGTTGTTAATTATAACTAAAGGTACAGTAATCGTTTTGGGCTTATCATCGGTATTCGCGGTGCTATCAATTACATTTGGAGTTGCGTAATGGCAGTTAATGGTAGTTATGAAATTATTGATCATGATTATGATGTAGTAGTTATTGGAGCTGGAGGTGCCGGTCTACGTGCAACTTTTGGTATGGCTAATAAAGGCCTAAAAACCGCATGTATTACGAAGGTTTTTCCAACCCGATCCCATACTGTTGCAGCCCAAGGAGGCATCTCAGCTGCTTTGGGAAATATGGGCAAAGATGATTGGCGCTGGCACATGTATGATACCGTTAAAGGCTCTGACTGGTTAGGCGACCAAGATGCTATAGAGTATATGGTGCGAGAAGCTATGCCCGCTATAATAGAATTGGAACACCAGGGAGTGCCCTTCAGTCGTACTGACGAAGGAAAAATCTATCAACGCCCATTTGGAGGAATGACCACTAATTATGGAGAAGGCACAGCGCAGCGCACTTGTGCTGCGGCTGACAGAACTGGTCATGCGATCTTACACACCCTTTACCAACAAGCGCTCAGGTATGATGCCGAGTTCTTTATAGAATATTTTGCCTTAGATCTTATTATGGACGAAGACGGTGAATGCCGAGGTGTAATGGCTTGGAACCTTGAGGATGGGAGCATACATCGTTTCAGAGCTCATCAAACTGTAGTTGCTACAGGGGGATATGGCCGTACATATTTTTCTTGTACGGGGGCTCACACTCAGACAGGTGACGGTGTTGCCATGGCAGCTCGCGCCGGAGTACCTCTGCAAGACATGGAGTTTGTACAATTTCATCCTACCGGTATATACGGTGCAGGTTGTTTAATAACTGAAGGTGTAAGAGGTGAAGGTGGTTACCTAACTAATTCCGAAGGTGAGCGCTTTATGGAAAGATATGCTCCATCAGCAAAAGACCTAGCCAGTAGAGACGTTGTCAGTCGTTCAATGACTATAGAAATGCGTGAGGGTAGAGGTGTTGGTGCAGAAGCAGATTATATACACCTTCATTTGGAGCATCTTGATTCTGACGTTATAAATCAACGATTACCAGGCATAGCAGAAACGGCGCGGATTTTTTCAGGAGTTGATGTGACTAAAGAACCAATACCCGTTCTACCGACTTGTCACTATAATATGGGAGGAATACCAACCAACTATCACGGAGAAGCTGTAACCTTAAAAAACGGTGACCCTTCGACTCCAGTTCCAGGACTTATGTCTATAGGTGAGGCCGCTTGTGTATCTGTGCACGGGGCTAACCGACTAGGATCAAATTCATTACTTGACCTAGTGGTTTTTGGAAGAGCAGCGGCAAATCAGGCAGCAGAAAAAGTAAAAGCAGGTTCGTCTCATAAACCTCTGGAACAAAAAGCAGGTGATAAGGCTTTGGATCGTCTCGATAGACTGCGTTACGCAAAAGGAGGAACGCCCACTTCAAATCTAAGACTGCAAATGCAGCGAACTATGCAAGACCATTGCGCAGTATTTAGAACCGGTGAGGTGCTTCAAGAAGGAGTTGATAAACTCGACAATATATGGGGGGGATTAGATGACCTTCAGGTATCTGACAGATCAATGATTTGGAATACTGACTTAGTCGAAACCTTGGAACTTGATAACCTTATGACACAAGCAGTAGCTACCTTGGGTTCGGCCGTAAATCGTACAGAAAGCCGCGGTGCTCATGCCCGTGAAGACTATCCTGAGCGCGATGATTCAGAATGGATGAAACACACACTATGTTGGATTGATGATAAAGGTAAAACTGAAATTGGTTATCGGCCTGTTGTTCTCCAACCGATGTCTAATGAAGTACAGAGCTTTCCACCAAAAGCTCGTGTTTACTAGGTTATTAACGCACCTTGAGCCCTATAGCACCTAATACTGTTTGACAGAGGATTTAAAACAGATGGCGGATTTTACACTTCCTAAAAACTCAAAGATTAAAGACGGAAAAGTATGGCCCGAACCAGAGGGTGCAAAAAACACACGAACATTCAAAGTTTACCGCTGGTCACCAGACGATGAAGAAAACCCGACAGTCGATACCTACGTACTCGACATGGATAGCTGTGGCCCTATGGTCCTTGATGCTTTAATGAAGATTAAAAATGAAATAGATCCTACACTTACATTCCGACGCTCCTGTCGAGAAGGGGTCTGCGGATCATGCGCTATGAACATAGATGGAACAAATACACTTGCATGCACCTCGTACAATTCAGAAGTAAAAGGTGATATAAAAATTTATCCTCTACCTCACCAGCCAGTAGCTAAAGACTTAGTTCCGGACATGACTCATTTTTTTGCTCAATATAGAGAAATTGAACCTTGGTTAAAAACAGATAGTCAACCGCCCGAAAGAGAGCGATTACAGTCAGTTGAAGACCGTGAAAAACTCGACGGGCTGTATGAATGTATTCTTTGTGCTTGTTGTACAACGTCCTGTCCAAGCTATTGGTGGAATTCTGATAGATATCTGGGTCCTGCTATACTTCTGCAAGCCTACAGATGGCTTGCTGACAGCCGAGATGAGGCGACCGGTAGTAGACTGGACCAACTAGAAGATCCATTTAGATTATATCGCTGTCATACAATTATGAACTGTGCAAAAACCTGTCCAAAGAGCCTTAATCCAGCAAAAGCTATAGCCGAAATTAAGAAAATGATGCTAGAACGACAATTGTAAAATTTATTAAACTAGTAATATTTTATGTTTTTAATAATTTGGCTTTATAAAAAAGGATTAATTGAAATACGTATGTAGATTTAAATTTCACAATAAATAATTAACCATCATCAAGATGAAATCAACACGATGAAATTAAATAAACGGCAACTTAGTGAATTCGAAAAAGAAGGGTGGATATTCCTTCCTGATGTATTTTCTCAGAGAGAAATTAACATCCTTATGAAAGAAGTGCCCAAAATCTTTGCCATGCAACGCAAGGAAGTATGGCGAGAAAAAAACCGTGAATCAGTGCGCACTGCATTTGCAGCGCATAAATATAATCAAGCCTTCCGAGCACTTGCTGCACATCCACGTCTCATAGAGCCTGTAATGCAGCTCGTAAATGGGCCAGTTTATATGCATCAATTTAAAATAAACGGTAAAGCAGCATTCGATGGAGATGTTTGGCAGTGGCATCAAGATTACGGTACCTGGGCTCGAGACGACTTAATGCCCGAGCCACGAGCTATGAATATTGCATTATTTCTAGATGAGGTTTCTGAGTTCAACGGACCATTAATGTTTATACCGCGAAGCCACAAAGCAGGAGTTATTGAGGCAGGTCATGATACTTTAACTACGTCCTATCCACTCTGGACTTTAGATAAAGAAACAGTAACCCGTCTATCAAAAGAGGGGGGGATGGTAGCACCTCGAGGTAAACCTGGTTCATTATTAATGTTTCACTCAAACCTTGTGCACGCTTCTCCAGGAAATATAAGTCCATGGGATCGTACAATAGTTTATTTAAGTCTGTGTCACGTTGACAATCATATACGCCAATTTAAACGTGAAGAATGGATAGCACATAGAGACTTTACTCCAATAAAACCATTATCAGATAATTGTCTTCTTAAATTATCTAAATCTGAAGTATAATTATAAAAGCTTTTTATTTATTAAACGGAATACGTTCAAGGCTGCTTTCGATAGGTACATGTAGCGTATTGCAAAACGTTCCTATCAGTTGGTAGTAACCAACCATTACTGTTAGATCAATCAATCCAACATTACCTAGAGAGCTACGAATAGCTTCTATCAGGCTGTCATCAACTTTTTTGTTATTTGCTACTAACCGAGAATAACGTAATACCGATCCAGTCGGTTCAGGCAAATTTTCTGCCGATTCGGTTCCTATTACCTTTTGCATATTTTTAGGCATACGATGTATGTGATGACACCATTCATAATAGTTACCAACTTCTTGGGATACTGTACAAATTATCATTTCCCGCAACACCTCATCTAGTACACTTTGAAAACGCACGTGCTCACCTACTGATGCAACTGACTTAAGTGCTCCGGGACTATGAGCCATGACAGCAAATAGCTCGGCCATAAAAGATAGTTTACGTGTTTGTAAAATGTGATCAAATATTTCAATTTTATGACTGGGAAAATCTTCACGAGATACACCAGACACTCGGGCTGCTTCATTATAATTACCCATCTCATTTCCTTCTTTAAAGTTTTTATTTTAATACGAATACTTGGCCGGATTAGGTTGCCTTAAAGGATAATATGAAGAGATAATGAAAATGCAAATAATGAATAATAAGGAAATTATCCTATGAACCTTTATAATTTATTGCTCGAGCGAGAAAAAACAAGCAATCCTATTCGTGTTTGTCTCATTGGTGCAGGAAAGTTTGGAACAATGTACCTATCTCAGGCAAGTCGCACTCCAGGAATAATAATTTCTACTATTGTTGATTTAAACCCATCTCAAGCTAAACAAGCATGCATTCGTTCAGGTATTGGTGAAACTAATATTACAGATAATACAATATCAGCTATCAGCTCTGAAAATGTAGATCTAGTCATAGATGCCACGGGCAGTCCTGAGGCTGGAATAACAAATGCCCTTGCATGTTGTGAACATGGAAAAGATATAATTATGGTTAATGTAGAAGCTGATGCATTAGCTGGGCCATTACTAGCGGAAAAAGCTCGCCAATCCAATATAGTCTATTCTCTAGCCTACGGTGATCAACCAGCATTAATATGTGAGCAAGTTGATTGGGCTCGCACTTGTGGCCTAGACGTCATTGCAGCCGGCAAAGGCACTAAATATCTAGAAGGATATCATTACGTCACTCCCGATGAGGTATGGCAACATTATGGGATTACGGCTGAGCAGGCGGATGCTGGGGGGATGAATCCTAAAATGTTTAACTCCTTTCTGGATGGTACAAAGTCCGCAATAGAAATGGCAGCAGTTTCTAATGCAACTAACCTCACTCCTTCTCCAAGAGGGTTAACTTTCCCTCCCGTCGGAGTTCGTGATCTTCCACTAATATTAAGACCTGAAGAAGAAGGGGGACACTTACATCATAAAGGTCAAGTGGAAGTTATTTCATCTGAAGAACGTGATGGACGGCATGTATTTGGCGATCTAAGATGGGGAGTTTATGTTGTATTCAAATCCCCAAGCGAATATGTAACCAGTTGTTTTGCAGAATATGGCCTTCAAACGGACCCGAGTGGCCAATATTCAGCGCTATGGAAACCTTTTCACTTAATAGGTCTTGAATTAGGTATATCTGTTGCAAGTGTGGCTTTGCGGCGTGAACCTACAGGGCAAGCATGTGGATTTATAGGCGATGTAGTGGCTACAGCTAAAAAGAACCTTCAGGCTGGTGAAATACTCGATGGCGAGGGCGGGTTCACCGTATATGGAAAGCTACTACCGGCTAATGATAGTCTTGCATCCGGTGGACTACCAATAGGTCTAGCAAATAATATAAAACTTAAAAATTCAATTCAAAAGAATGACCAAATAACCTGGAATGATGTAGATATAGATAATAATAATCCGGCAGTAAAAGTAAGAAAAGAGATGGAGTTTATGTTCACTGACAAAACTCTACATAATACTGCTGCCTAAAATGTACGAGAGTTGCAAGAATCAATTGTAAAGCGTATTGGTCCGCCGCCATGCCTGAAGGAATAATTAAATCAAATAACAATAAACTCTCTCCACTAGGGGTATACCAGACTCTAATTGAGTCTGGAAAACTAAAAACAGATGTTTCACAAGAGATTGGAGCTAAAAAACTACAAGATTTATATGAAAGTGTTGAAAGCCATCAACACACTAAAGATAAATGGATAATGGGATGGAAAAAGTTTCTTAGAATAAGACAGCCCAATACCGAGACACCTCGTGGTTTATACATACATGGCCCAGTTGGTCGGGGAAAATCAATGTTGATGGATTTATTCTTTAATTCATCAAAAGTGAAAGAAAAGCGTCGAGTCCATTTCCATGAATTTATGCTGGAAGTTCAAGAGCGTCTAACTAAAGAAAGAAACACAAAAAAACGTGAAGATCCACTAATGGCCGTTGCTTCCGACATAGCTGATAGCACATGGTTAATGTGCTTCGATGAATTTCATGTAGTAAATATAGCTGATGCTATGATTCTTAGCAGATTGTTTCAAAAACTATTTGAACGAGGCGTAGTAGTAATAGCCACCTCCAATACGTCTCCACAAGAACTATACAAGAATGGGTTACAACGTGACCGTTTTCTGCCATTTATTGATCTAATATGCGATCACCTGGATGTTTTTGATATTGATACTGGTATAGATTTTCGGCTAGATAGGCTTAAAGGACAGCCTGTGTACTACTCACCACTAGGCAACACCTCCACTGAAAAACTTAATCGAGCATTTGAAGCCTTGACTGATAATGATCCCACAACTGAGGTTGAACTTACAGTTCTTGGTCGCAAAATAATTGTGTCAAAGGCCGCTCATGGGGTAGCACGCTTTAGTTTTGATGAACTTTGCCGTACACCACGAAGTGCGGCAGACTTTTTAAAAATTGCAAACCGGTTTCATACTATAATGATAGATGGAATTCCTAAATTACATGCTGAAGAAAGAGAAGTTGCAAAAAGATTTGTGGTTCTAATTGACTCTCTATATGAGAAAAAAGTCAATTTATTTGCTAGTGCAGAAACAGAACCCAGTAAAATTTATTCATCAGGAGACGTAACGTTTGAATTTCAACGAACAATTTCAAGGCTTATTGAAATGCAAGCTGACGACTACTTAGGTTCGATTCATCTATCAAGCTCAGAAGATAATGAAAGCTTATAGATCTGCGGGTTGAACCCCTTGGAAATAAGGGTTACACAGCAGGTACAATAGTAGCTAGATTATCTATATAGCTGCGATATACTTAATGAACTTACTCTAGGATAATTAACCTATGGCACGAAAAAAAATAGCACTAATCGGAGCTGGCAATATTGGCGGCACCCTAGCACACTTGATTGGAATCAAAGAACTAGGAGACGTCGTCCTATTTGATATAGTTAAAGGTATGCCTGCCGGCAAAGCACTCGACTTAGTTGAATCCTCTCCCGTTGAAGGATTTGACTCAGAAATGGTTGGTGCAAGTAACTACAGGGCGATAAAAGACGCCGATGTGGTTATTGTTACTGCAGGAATAGCACGCAAACCTGGAATGAGCCGCGATGACTTAATAGGTATTAATACAGGTGTAATGAAGTCCGTTGGTGAAGGTATTCGTAAAAACTGCCCAAACGCATTTGTTATTTGCATAACTAATCCTTTGGACGCTATGGTTGGAGTTCTACGAGAAGCAGCCAAACTAAAAGCTAATAAGTGTGTTGGAATGGCCGGGGTTCTGGATAGTGCACGTTTTCGTTATTTTCTAGCAGAAGAATTTAATGTTTCTGTTGAAGATGTAACAGCTTTTGTCCTCGGTGGTCATGGTGATACCATGGTTCCACTTGAGCGTTATTCTACAGTTGCAGGTATCCCCCTTCCTGACCTAGTAAAGATGGGGTGGACAACACAAAAACGCCTAGATTCTATAGTACAAAGGACACGTATGGGAGGTGGAGAGATTGTTGAGCTACTAGGAAACGGATCAGCCTTTTACGCTCCAGCCTCATCGGCCATAGCCATGGCTGAATCATACCTAAAAGATAAGAAACGGGTTCTACCAGCAGCAGCATGGTTGACCGGACAATATGGAGTTAAAAATCTATATGTAGGAGTTCCTGTTATAATTGGTGCTAACGGAATTGAACGAATTGTTGAGGTTAAGTTTACACCCAAAGAACGCTCAGCATTCCGAAAATCAGTTAAAGCAGTGCAAGGGCTGGTAGACATAACAAAAAAAATACAGCGCGAATCCAAGAAAAAGCGTTAGTAATCAATATAAATAATATTTAGCGTTAATATATAATATTACATGAGAAACTTTATAAATGTACTATGTTTAAATTAAGTAATAAAATTTTAGTTATGTCACTTATGGGCTGGTAACCACACAAGTTTATACAATGTCATACTTTACTGAGTTTTGAACTCCATTCTCTCCCAACTGGGCAAAAGTTACTATGAATATTCATGAGTATCAGGCTAAAGCGATTTTATCATCGTATAATATTAAAACTCCAAAAGGAAAAATAGCCTTTAATGCGGACGAAGCAGCAAAAATAGCTCAAGACCTAGGTGGAAAAATATGGGTAGTAAAATCCCAAATACATGCAGGAGGAAGGGGAGCAGGCAGGTTTACTAATAACCCCGATGGCCAAGGTGGTGTCAGGATTGCAAGAAGCAATGAAGAAGTCAAAGCCCATGCAGCTGAAATGCTTGGCCAGGTGTTAGTCACTAAACAAACAGGGCCTGAAGGAAAAAAGGTAAAACAAGTCTATATCGAAGAAGGCTGTAACATTAGTCGTGAGCTTTATCTTTCAATTTTGATAGATCGTAGTAATTCGAACATTACAATAATAGCCTCTACTGAAGGCGGTATGGATATTGAAACTGTAGCAAAAACATCACCAGAAAAGATTCTAACATTACCGATTGATCCAGTTAGTGGATTAAAGGCTTTTCATTCTCGAAAAATATCTTATTTACTTGGTATTCCTGAAAATAAAATTCAAAATGCTTCAGATATGATGTCTAGCCTTTATAAAGCATTTATTGACCTAGACGCTTCTCTAATTGAAATTAATCCTCTTGTAATCACAGATGATGATGAAATAGTCGTGCTTGATGCTAAAATGAATTTCGATGATAACGCGCTTTATCGTCAGCCCAAAATAATTGCAATTCGTGATGAGGATGAAGAAGATCCAATGGAGCTCGAAGCCTCAAAGCATGATCTTAACTATATTAAACTTGACGGATCAATAGGCTGCATGGTTAACGGAGCAGGTCTTGCGATGGCAACCATGGACATAATCAAACTTTATGGGGGCCAACCAGCAAATTTCTTAGACGTAGGTGGATCTGCAGATAAAGAGCGTGTGACTACAGCTTTTAAAATTATATTATCTGATCCTAACGTAGAAGGAATAATGGTCAACATTTTTGGTGGCATAATGCGGTGTGATGTAATTGCAGAAGGGGTCATAGCGGCAGCACACGAAGTAGAACTCAATGTTCCCCTAGTTGTGCGTTTAGAGGGAACAAATGTTGAATTAGGGCAAAAAATTCTTATAGATTCTGGGCTACCAATTGTCTCAGCGGATAATCTTGCCGATGCAGCCAGAAAAATAGTCAATGAAGTAGCAAAGGCATCATAAAATATGTCTGTTTTGGTAAATAATAAAACAAAAGTCATATGCCAAGGGCTAACAGGCTCTCAAGGCAGCTTTCATTCACAGCAAGCAATCACTTATGGAACTAACATGGTGGGAGGGGTAACGCCCGGAAAAGGTGGTTCCTCCCATTTAAATCTTCCAGTTTTTAATACTGTATCCGAGGCTGTTTTTCAAACGGAAGCTAATGCTTCGGTAATTTATGTACCTCCTCCATATGCTGGCGACGCTATACTCGAAGCTATTGAAGCAGGTATTGAATTAGTTGTGTGTATTACAGAAGGAATTCCTGTAATTGACATGGTAATGGTAAAACGAGCTTTAAGTGGTACAAAAACTCGGCTAATCGGTCCGAACTGCCCCGGTATTATAACGCCTGGGGAATGCAAAATCGGAATTATGCCAGGCCATATACACAGGAGAGGACGTGTTGGTATTGTATCGAGATCTGGAACTCTAACCTACGAAGCAGTTGCCCAAACTACCGCAGCTGGATTAGGTCAAACCACTTGTGTTGGTATAGGAGGAGATCCAGTAAACGGAAGTCATTATATTGATATTATCTCAATGTTTCTCGATGATGATGAAACAGAAGGTATTATAATGATCGGTGAGATTGGGGGATCGGCTGAAGAAGAGGCAGTCGACTTCATTAAAAATTCTTCTATAAAAAAACCTATTACTGGATTTATAGCTGGTGTAACAGCTCCCTCAGGCAATAGGATGGGCCATGCCGGAGCAATTATATCCGGAGGTCAAGGAACTGCAGAGGCTAAAATTGAGGCCATGAATTCAGCGGGAATTTATGTTGCTAATTCTCCAGCAGAGCTTGGAAGTACTATGTTGAAAGCCCTAAGCAGCTAAAAATAAATAATAGTACCGTTCGTAAAAATAAAATAATAATCACCCTTAAAAATAAGTTAGCTGTTTGATCAATAGACATATTTAACTTTAAGTAAGAGTTTCAGCACATTTAATCATACACATTTCCTGTTTAAAAGGACCTGATATTAAAATGAAGGCTTGGAAAATTATAATGATAATGTGCTTTGCCCATGTCCTAAGTATGACGGGCTTTGCAACTTTCCCAGCTCTAATTCCTATTTTAATGCCTCTATGGGAACTAACTAACACTCAGGCTGGCTGGGTAAGTGGAGTTTTTTTCGCTGGATATGTGTTATCAGTTCCAGTTCTTGTTTCTCTAACCGATCGCATAGATTCACGTTGTATTTATATTATTGGACTAATAATTTCTATTGTTGGCTTATTAGGATTTACTTTTTTAGCGAATGGATTCTGGTCTGCTCTTACTTGGCAAATAGTACATGGTGCAGGAATTGGAGGTACTTATATGACTGGACTAAGAGTTATGACAGACAGAATTAAAAAGACTAACCCTTCACGCGCTATTGCATTTTATACCGCATGTTTTTCTTTAGGAACTGCAGTATCTTTTATTTTGTCTGGAATGGTGGCAGATTGGCTAGGGTGGAGTTGGGCATTTGCTCTAAGTGCTCTCGGGCCAATCTTAGCCATAATAGTAACTTTATTATTTCTAAAAACTTATAATATTAATAAAGATCAACTTCCACATACTCATTTACTCGATTTTCGTCCAGTTTTTAAAAACCGCAAAGCTATGTCATATACTTTGGCCTATATTGGACACTCATGGGAACTGTTTGCTCTCCGTGCATGGATAGTAGCATTCTTAGTTTTTGCAGGTGCAGAAAAGACAGGGTTTAGTATTATTAGCGCAACTATCATTGCTGGAGTTGCAAGTGTAATTGGTGGACCAATTAGTATTATTGGAAATGAAATATCGGAACGCTATGGTCGACGAAAAACCATTATAGTAATCATGGTTTTTGCCAGTTTAACATCCATAATAACCGGTTATAGTGCGAGTTTATCAATTGGAGCAGCAGCAATATTTATAATTATATATAGCGGGTTTGTTATGGGTGATTCCGCATCTCTCACAGCTGGAGCATCGGGAGCAGCTATATCAGGTTATCGCGGAGCTACACTCGCCGTACATTCCATACTTGGCTTTACCGGGGCATTGCTAGGTCCCTTATGTGCAGGGTTAGCCCTCGACTTTAGTGGAGGACAGTCTAGTGCAAACGCCTGGGTAATTGCTTTTGCTACAATAGGTTTTGGATCTGTGATGGGACTAATCTCTTTAATAAAGCTGGGTAAAGTTAGTTTAAACACTTAATACATTTATCAATTCAAGGTTTTCTAATCAAAATAAACTAAATTATTTTTATATGTAAATCAGGGAAGACCATGGTCTTACAAAAAAAACAAATAACTTATGTGATCATTGGATGCGCCCTTGGAATAATAGCTATTGGCACAGGCATACAACAAACTTTTGGGCTATTTATGCTCCCAATAAGTGTAGAATTAGGATGGGGAAGAGAAGTTTTATCTCTATCTTTAGCAACCCAGGCTCTAATGATTGGTATTGCAACGCCTTTTGTAGCAGCTTTGGCTGACAGATGGGATCCCGCTCGGGTTATGATTATAGGAGGGCTTGTTTATGCACTAGGTATTATATTCATGTCCCAATCAAATACTCCTTTTACGATGTTTATAAGTTCAGGGCTACTGGTAGGTGCCGCAGCTGCCACATGTGGAATGCCTGTAATACTATCTATAGTCAGCCGTAATGTAAGTGCTGAAAAACGAAGCATGTGGTTAGGTACGGTTACCGCTTTCGGTACTATTGGCCAATTTATAATTGTACCTTTCAGTCAACATTTAATAGATAAAAGTGGCTGGCAGGGTACACTTATTGTAATTGCATTTATAGCGGCGTTAATTGTACCCCTCGCTGTTTTTATAATATTTGCTGAAAAAACTAAAAAAGTTACTGCTTCTGAACAAAGATTGGGGGAAGCCCTAAATGAAGCACGAAATCACTCCGGTTACATATTACTTGTTATAGGTTTTTTTGTGTGTGGTTTTCAGGTACGCTTCATTGCAGCACACCTTCCAGCATATCTTGGTGATCTTAATTTCTCAGGAGAATTGGCAGCTACAGCCCTAGTTCTAATTGCAATCTTTAACGGTTTAGGATCGTGGGGTTTTGGGTTTTTAGGTGGGCGCTATAGTAAAAAATATTTGCTTTGCTGGCTATATGCCCTGCGTTCTCTTGCAATTTATTTTTTTATTACAATTCCAGCTAGTCCAACTACTGTTATAGTGTTTTGTTGCTTGATAGGGCTTTTATGGTTAGGCACAGTGCCTCTAACTAGCGGTATAGTAGCACAAATTTTTGGCACGCGTTATATGGCCACGCTATTTGGTATAGTGTTCCTTAGCCACCAGATAGGAAGCTTTTCAGGCGTCTGGCTAGGTGGAAAATTATTTGACTTAACGGGGTCTTATTCAACTGTCTGGTGGATATCTATATTTTTGGGCTTTATTGCAGTTATAGTACATGCGTCAATAAACGACAGGCCAATTAAACCATTAGCTAAGTAGCAGTATAATAATTATTAAATATAAAACTCTAAAAACTTAAATCTATGCTTTTTTTATTGATGCTCGAGGATGGGCTTGTCCGTAAACGTCCATTAAGCGCTCTGTATCAACATCTGTATAAAGTTGGGTAGAAGATAGAGAGGCGTGTCCTAGCAATTCTTGTATAGTTCTTAAATCACCACCAGCCCCTAATAAATGCGTTGCAAAAGAGTGTCTCAAGGAATGAGGGGTAACTTCTTTAGGTAATCCAAGATACCCCCTTAGCGCCTGTAATCGATACTGCAAAACTCTAGCGTTCAGCCGTCCGCCACGAACACCTATAAACAAAGGACCTTTTTCAGATAGTTTATAAGGACAAGATTCAATATAATCAGTAATCGCATTTATAACTGCAGGAAGAATTGGAACTAAACGTTGTTTATCACCCTTACCTTTTATAATGATATTATTGCCCGAAGGACTAGGTACTAATGGAAATTCATTAAAATTTAGATTTAAGGCCTCAGAAATACGCAAACCTCCGCCATATAACAATGAAAACACAGCTACATCCCTAATATACACCCACTTAGGAGATTTACTCATTATAGGTTCACCCGCTCTTTCCAAAAGATCTTTCATTTCTGAAACCGCTAATGCTTTTGGAGTAGAATAAAACTTCTTAGGACTAATCACTGAACTAATAGAAACATTATGAGCCAATCCCTCATGATCAAGAAATCTAAAAAAGCCTCTTACAACTGATACAGCTCTAGCAGTTGAGCTACGTGCCATACCCTTACGAGTGCGGTAAGCTAACCACGCACGAAAATCACCAGACTTTAAATCAGCTAAATCTTTTAACCTAGGCTTGTCACCTTGATGTAAGGATATAAAACATAAAAAAGCATTTAAATCATGAACATATGCAACTAGAGTATAAGGTGATAAATGACGTTCACTAT
The DNA here is from genome assembly GCA_002713365.1 of Rhodospirillaceae bacterium. Lineage (GTDB taxonomy): Bacteria > Pseudomonadota > Alphaproteobacteria > UBA6615 > UBA6615 > UBA6615. Next base: position 22,402 of record PASR01000014.1, on the reverse strand, counting down.
ACAGTTTTTCATGCCATTTTTGAATTGCGCGTCTAAGCATTGTATCGCTGACGACGACAAAGTTAATGTCAAAATTTAATGCGGGAGGTCTAGCCATCTACAGATACATAGCTCCATTATATTGGCAAGGAATGCCAGAAGCTCAGTTCCTTGCCCAACATGAAAATGTTGGGGATGACGGCTTCCCATTGCAAAGATTGCCGGTGGTCCGTCCTTCTGAATTTCTAATCGTAAAATTGCCTCAGAACTTACCAAGCCTGATGTCTCACCAAATATAAAACTATTCCCAACTATATTATCTCGTAAAACAACTTTGCGATCCGTTGAAATAAATTTATTTATTGTACCGTTCGGTAAAATTCTAATTCCGTTCGATATTGCTGGTGTAATGGTTCCATTTTCCAAACACAAAGCAACAGAATCGATATCTAAAAGACCAACCAAATCAACAGTCATTAGTTCTACAAAATGTTCTAATGTTCTGGCTGACAAAAGCCTTAATACAGCAGTATTTATACGAGATTGGCTTTGCTGATTGCTGCGTCCAGAATCAATTAAGTTATCATGTTTTCTAGAAACATTAAGCAGCTCCTTTCTCAATCTACCTAAAATTACTTGTTGCAGATCCACAACTGAATTTGCTTTAGACTTAGAATCGGCAAATACGCGATCCGGTATTTGCATTCTCGACAGTAATTCCGGGTGCTTAACAAAAAAATCATTGTGATTATTTAAATATTCCACAACTTGTTTTGAGTTTAGATCGGATACTTGAATTTCATCAGATTTGCTTACTTTTTGACTCAATTAATACAGCCTTATTCCATTTTATTTTAAAATTTATGCTCGTGTTTTTGATTGTTCGATAATAGACTGGCCAGTTTTTCTCCAATCATCTAAAAAGGCTGTTAACCCTTTATCAGTCAAGGGATGCGAAAATAACTGACGCAAAACACTTGGTGGCAAAGTAACTACGTCCGCTCCAATCTTTGCTGCCTCAATGACATGTAAAGGATGACGCACAGAAGCTACAAGAACTTCGGTTTTTATGCCTGGATACTGGCTATATATACCAACAATTTCATCTATTAAGTCCATCCCATTACCTCCTACATCATCAATTCTACCAACAAATGGAGATATATAAGTTGCCCCTGCTTTAGCCGCAAGCAAAGCTTGACTAGCTGAGAAGCATAATGTGACGTTAACCATTTTATTTTGTTCCCGAAGCAACTTACACGTTTTTAAACCGTTTACAGTTAAGGGAACCTTGATAGTAACATTAGACGCAATTGACCCTAGAATTTCTGCTTCTTCTAGCATCATATCTACTTCGGTAGCAGTTATCTCAGCACTAACAGGCCCTGAAACTATTTCACATATACCGGCGATCACATCTAAAATATTACCCCCTGATTTAGCAATCAAAGAAGGGTTTGTTGTTACGCCATCAAGTAATCCTGTATCAGCAAGTTCCTTAATCTCATCCAGGTCCGCTGTATCGATAAAAAATTTCATCGCTATAATCCTATCGATCTAGAAGTTAAAAAAACACTGTATTCACCAATAACCGACAAATAACAGAAAACAAAAGTAAAACTTATATTGGTCATTTCCGAGTCGGGTAATAGAGTGTAACTGATGAAAAAGATAGATACCACTGCTTGCAATAATATAGACCTTCCTAAAATGCCTAAAAAAGATGGCAAAGAACAGGTCAGCGTCTTGATTCCTTTACCTCTAGCCAAAGCATATAATTACAGCGTACCTGAAAACTTAGAACTAAAACTCGGGGATTTTGTTAAAGTCCCACTTGGTTCAAGACAAGTAGTGGGGGTGGTTTGGGAAAAATCTGGTAATAAAAATGATCTTAGCAAGATTAAGTCTGTCATTTCACGTTTAGATGTTACCCCTTTACCTATAACTCTAAGAAAATTTATTGATTGGTTGGCCTCTTACTCAGTCACTCCTCAAGGTGCAGTTCTTCGCATGGCTATGAACGTAAGAAGTATTCTGGTGCCTACAAAACCACTAATAGCTTTTACAATTCCAAAAAATACATCTAAAAGAACAAGTGATTTAAGAATCACACAATCACGCAAACGTGTCCTAGATATACTTGCTAATAGTTCCCCCAAAAATATGCATGATTTATGCTTGGAAGCAAAGGTTAGCAGGGGCGTGGTTAACAACTTAGCCAAGAGTGGTCATATAAAAACCTTGTATGTATCTCCCCAGTCTACTTTTAAAAAACCAGACCCAGACCATCTCCATACGATAATATTAAGCAAAAAACAAAAAAATGCTGCCAATTATCTTTCAGAAAAAGTAACTAATTATAAATTTGATGTTACTTTACTAGACGGTGTAACAGGATCAGGTAAGACTGAAGTCTATTTTGAAGCTATAGCCACCTCGTTACGGCTAGGAAAACAGGCATTGGTATTATTACCTGAAATATCATTAACCCCACAATGGTTTGATCGTTTTCAAAGGCGTTTTTCTGCAGCACCAATTGTTTGGCATTCTGAACTAAATGAATCTAAAAGACGTCTTGCCTGGCAGTCTGTAGCTACAGGCGAAGCAAAAGTAGTTGTAGGAGCCAGATCTGCCTTATTTTTACCATTTCAGAAATTAGGTTTATTGATTGTTGATGAAGAGCACGAAGGAGCTTACAAGCAAATTGAAGGTGTAACCTACCAAGCACGTGATATGGCTATTGTTAGGGCACAAATTTCTAAATGCCCTATAGTTCTCTCCTCAGCTACGCCTTCAATTGAGACTAGAGTTAATGTCCTAAAAAAAAGGTTTAATAGACTTGAGCTACCTAGAAGATACGGACCTGCAGTACTTCCTCTTCTAGAAGCAACCGACATGCGTGATAGCCAACTTAAAACTAACGAGTTCTTATCCTTCGATTTGCGTGAAGCATTAAACAAAAATATTATTTCAGGGGAGCAATCACTACTATTTTTAAATCGTCGTGGTTACGCTCCCCTCACTTTATGCCGCAAATGTGGCCATAGGTTTAAGTGTCCCAATTGCAGTGCTTGGTTGGTGGAACATCGATTGCAAACATCACTTCAATGTCATCATTGTGAATATAAAATTATAACACCCGATACATGCCCTAATTGTGAAGCCAGCAACTCTCTGACAGTCTGTGGCCCAGGAGTAGAACGCGTCGCAGAAGAACTTAAAACAGTTATTCCACATGCAAGAGTTAGAATAATGACTAGTGATACTGTTCGAAGTCCAAAAGCCGCGCGGGAGTTAATAGCTAGTATGGAGGCACAAGAAATAGATATATTAGTGGGAACACAGATGGTTGCCAAAGGACATCATTTTCCGAACCTTACACTTGTTGGGATTGTTGATGCCGATCTTGGTCTTAGCGGAGGGGATTTACGTGCCAGTGAACGCACCTACCAAGTACTGCATCAGGTTGCAGGTCGTGCCGGAAGAGCAGAACGTCCAGGGCGTGTAATATTGCAAACGTATCAACCTGGACATCCTGTCATGGAAGCAATGGTTAAAGGTGACCGAGAATCCTTTATGGAGTTAGAGGAAAAAAATAGGAAAGAAGGTGGCTGGCCCCCATTTGGACGACTAGCAGCCATTATTGTGACTAGTAATGATAGCTATAAGGCTGATCGCTTGGCTTCCCAGCTAGCTTACAATGCACCCTTAGGAAAAGATATTCATGTTCTTGGTCCTGCACCCGCACCAATCGCAGTTTTAAGAGGGCAACACAGGCGTCGCTTTCTACTAAAAACAAATCGTGAACAACCACTCCAACCCTTAATTCGTGCGTGGCTTGAAAAAGTAGCGGTGCCTTCAAATACAAAAATACGTGTAGATATTGATCCATACAATTTTCTATAAATAAAACCGTAGCGCGTCGAAATGTCGCCAAGTGCACTTATTATTAAATGCCCAGAATTCTGCCATTTATTAATAGCTCAAAACTTGCCACCGCGAATACCTTGTGCTACCAAGCTGCTGCTTCCTTACCACCTTTGGTTAGGTTTGTTAAAATATAGATTTTATTAATATAAAACAGATAGTTAACTGTTCCTTGTTACGGGACACATAATTTATCAAGGAGCCGCCAAAAGTGGCAACGGATTCAAACATAGTCAATGTTATAGCCGAACGTTACGCTTTAGCTGTTTATGAATTAGCAGATGAAGGGCGGATATTGGATAATATTGCCCAAGACCTCACGAAATTGCAATCACTGCTTGATGAAAGCGAAGACCTAAAAATACTTATTAGTTCTCCTTTGATTGACACTGATAAAAAGAAGCTGGCTATCGAAAAAATTATGCAGAAAGCTGAGGCCAATAGCCTTACGCAGCGTTTCATTGCAGTCATCGCACAAAACAATCGACTTTTTATATTACCAGCCACAATTGAAGCATTCCTAGCAGAGTTAGCTGGAAGACGTGGCGAAATTATAGCAGAGGTTACTTCTGCTAAAGAACTTAATGAATCACAAATAGACTCTGTTACCAATGTATTGAGAGGCGCGCTAGGTAACAAGGTAACAGTTGATGCAAAAATAGATTCTTCACTTATAGGTGGCTTAATAGTTAAAGTTGGGTCACGTATGATAGATGCATCACTTAAAACAAAACTGCAGCGCCTGCAGTTGGCCATGAAGGGAGCCCAGTAATGGAAATTCGTGCGGCGGAAATCTCTGCAATTTTAAAAGACCAAATTGCTAATTTCGATGCAGAATCTGATGTTTCAGAGATAGGCCAAGTCTTATCTGTTGGTGACGGTGTTGCGCGTGTTTACGGACTCGACAATGTCCAGGCTGGAGAAATGGTAGAATTTCCAGGTGGCATTAAAGGAATGACACTAAACCTAGAAACAGATAACGTAGGAATCGTTATTTTTGGAGACGATAGAGATATAAAAGAGGGCGATACAGTTAAACGTACTGGAGACATAGTAGATGTCCCCGTAGGTAAGGGCTTATTAGGTAGAGTCGTTGACGCCTTAGGAAATCCGATTGATGGAGCCGGACCTGTTGAAACAACCGAAAGACGTTTGGTTGAGGTCAAAGCACCTGGCATTATTCCACGTCAATCAGTATCAGAACCTATGCAGACTGGACTAAAGGCTCTAGATTCCCTCGTGCCGGTAGGCAGAGGGCAGAGAGAATTAATTATTGGTGATCGGCAAACAGGAAAAACTGCTGTAGCTATCGATACAATTCTTAATCAAAAAGCCGTAAATGACTCAGATGACGAGACAAAAAAGCTATACTGTATTTATGTAGCGATTGGACAAAAACGTTCAACGGTGGCGCAAGTTGTAAAAACGCTTCAAGATTCCGGCGCCATGGATTATACGGTGGTAGTAGCTGCTTCAGCTTCAGAACCTGCACCTCTACAGTTTTTGGCGCCTTATGTAGGTTGTGCAATAGGTGAATATTTTAGAGATAATGGCATGCACGCTGTTATCATATATGATGACCTTTCAAAGCAGGCGGTAGCATACCGTCAAATGTCTCTACTTCTAAGACGGCCACCTGGACGTGAAGCATATCCGGGTGATGTTTTCTACGTTCATTCACGTTTGCTAGAAAGAGCCGCTAAGATGAATGATGATTTAGGTGGAGGGTCTCTAACAGCTCTGCCTGTCATAGAAACTCAAGCTAATGATGTTTCTGCGTATATACCAACAAATGTAATTTCTATAACTGATGGCCAAATATTCCTAGAAACTGACTTGTTTTATAAAGGGGTTCGCCCTGCAATAAATGTGGGCCTATCAGTAAGCCGTGTAGGATCGGCAGCACAATCGAAAGCAATGAAGAAGGTTGCCGGAACAATAAAATTAGAGCTCGCACAATTTAGAGAGATGGAAGCATTTTCTCAATTTGCTTCGGACCTTGACCAGGTCACACAGCGACTGCTCGCTAGAGGAGCTAGATTAACCGAGTTATTAAAGCAACCTCAGTATTCGCCTATGCCCATAGAAGAACAGGTAATTGCAATATATGCTGGGGTTCGTGGTTATCTTGATGATGTGGATGTATCAGAAATTAATCGTTGCGAAGCTCAACTACTTGACCATATTCGCAGTAATCATTCAGATGTCTCAGCCGCAATTCGTGATGCTGGCGACTTAAGCGAAGATATAGATGCTAAACTCGCCGATATAGTTTCGGCCTTTGTTAAAACATTTGCCTAAGACATAAAAGGGACTAAACAGGCGTAAATAGAAATGGCAAACCTTAAAGACCTGCGGGTAAGAATCACTTCTGTTAAGTCCACACAACGCATCACTTCTGCAATGAAGATGGTGGCGGCAGCTAAACTACGTCGAGCCCAGGAACAAGCAATTGCAGCGCGCCCTTACGCCGAACGTATGGAACGTATGCTGGGCTCTGTTGCTGAGAGTATTAATGACATATCTAGCGCTCCACCATTATTAGCAGGAACTGGTAAAAGTGATGTTCAGCTTATAGTTGTTATGACTACTGACCGCGGCCTTTGTGGTGGTTTTAATACCAATATTGCTCGGTGGACACGAAGACAAGTACGGACGATTGTTTCAGAAGGTAAAGAGGTAAAACTACTTATTGTTGGACGCAAAGGACTAGGCCTTTTAAGATCTGAGTTTAGTGATAAAATCATAGATACTATAGAAGACACAGCAAAACCGGCACCTGGATTTGATGTTGCGGCTTCAATTGCCTCTCGTATAACAACTATGTATGAAAATAATGAGTTTGATATTTGTACTATAGTTTATAATAGATTTGAATCGGCGCTATCTCAAATAGTTACACCACAGCAACTCATACCTTTTGCGCCAACTTCTTCGGAATCTCTGCAATCTTCAGAAAATGATGCTTCAATAAAAAACGTAGGCATGAATGTTGCCTATGATTATGAACCCGAAGAGAACGCTATCCTAACTGATCTATTACCCAGAAATATGTCTATTCAAGTATACCGAGCAATGCTAGAATCATTTGCCTCGGAACAAGGGGCAAGAATGGCAGCAATGGACAATGCAACACGTAATGCTGGGGATCTAATTGATCAATTAACAATTAATTACAATAGGACACGACAAGCTTTCATAACTAAAGAATTGATTGAAATTATTTCAGGCGCTGAAGCTCTTTAGGTATAAACGGAGTTAGCCCAATAGGGCAGGAGAAAATAGATGGCAAAAAATATTGTAGGACAAATTACACAAGTATTGGGCGCAGTTATAGACGTTCAGTTTGAAGGTGACCTTCCTCCAATCTTAAACGCACTTTACACTGATAATAATGGCGACAGGCTGGTGCTAGAAGTAGCACAACATCTAGGGGAAAACACTACTAGATGTATAGCAATGGATTCTACCGATGGTCTGGTACGAGGCGGAGAAGTAATTGACTCTGGCGCCCCAATCAGCGTTCCTGTTGGCCCTGAAACGTTGGGTCGGATTATTAATGTTATAGGAGATCCAATAGATGAACGTGGACCATTAGGAACTACAAAAACACTTCCTATACATAGAGCTGCTCCTTCATTCACGGAGCAGTCAACAGAAACTGAACAACTTGTTACCGGTATTAAGGTTGTAGATTTGCTAACACCTTATGCAAAAGGCGGTAAAATTGGTTTATTTGGCGGTGCAGGGGTTGGAAAAACAGTTTTAATTATGGAGCTAATAAATAATGTAGCCAAAGGCCATGGTGGTTACTCTGTATTTGCTGGAGTCGGAGAACGTACACGTGAAGGAAATGATTTATATCATGAAATGATGGAATCTGGTGTTATTGTTCCAGAAGGAGATTCCAAGGCTGCTTTGGTTTATGGACAAATGAACGAACCACCGGGAGCAAGGGCAAGAGTAGGCCTTACAGGACTTACTCTAGCAGAATATTTTCGAGATGAAGAAGGGCAAGACGTACTATTTTTTGTTGATAATATATTCAGGTTTACTCAGGCTGGATCGGAAGTATCTGCGTTATTAGGACGCATTCCTTCAGCAGTTGGTTATCAACCAACACTAGGAACCGATCTTGGCACCCTACAAGAGCGCATCACAAGTACAAACAAGGGCTCCATAACTTCGGTACAGGCAATTTATGTCCCAGCGGATGATCTAACCGATCCCGCACCAGCGACTACTTTTTCCCATCTAGATGCCACAACAGTTTTATCAAGACAAATTGCTGAGTTGGGGATTTATCCTGCAGTTGACCCATTAGATTCAACTAGTCGTATTCTTGATCCACGTGTAGTCGGTGATGAACATTATGAAACTGCTCGTCTAGTTCAAGAAACTCTTCAAAGCTATAAGAGCCTACAAGAAATTATAGCAATACTTGGGATGGATGAGCTATCAGAAGAAGATAAATTAACAGTTATGAGGGCGAGAAAAATACAGCGCTTTATGTCTCAACCTTTCCATGTTGCTGAAATATTTACCGGTACTCCTGGAAAATTTGTTAATCTTGAAGATACTATTAAAGGATTTACTGAAATAGTTAACGGTACTTATGATGACTTACCAGAAGCAGCATTCTATATGGTTGGTACTATTGAGGAAGCTATAGAAAAAGCCCAAACGATGGCTGCTGAAGCCGCATAAGGAATAAGAAAGTGTCAGAAACATTGGTTCAATTTGAACTAGTCTCACCGGAACAACTTCTTATGTCGGAAGAAGTTGAAATGGTTGTTGTACCTGGTAGTGAAGGTGACTTTGGAGTTTTACCTGGACATTCACCTACCATTACCACTGTGCGGCCAGGCGTTATTCATATTTTTACGAACGGAACAATTAGCTCCCGTATATTTGTTGCGGGCGGATTTTCCGAAGTTACCTCAGATAGATGTACAGTTCTAGCTGAGGAAGCACTCCCTGTCGACAAAATGGATAAGGCGATAGTAGAGTCTGACCTACAAATAGCTATAGATGAACTTAATAAAACAGATGAAAAAACAGCAAAAAAATTGGCAGAAAACAGAGTAAATATACAGCGAGCAAAACTGGCAGCTATTAACTCACCAGTGTATCAGTAGTCTTTATTCACCATTATATTGGTTTTTATCATAGTTTATTAATTTCTTAGTTAATTGATATTTATAAATAAACTATATGCTGTTAATGGGCTTTGACGGGATGAACCCATCTCTATACAATTTAGATAATATTTGATTCGGGAGTATATTGAGTCATTGAATTTATTGTAAACCGCAGGGAGAAGAGACTTCGATGACGGGTTATAAAAAGCATTGGACACTTGACGACATACCTTGGGATAACTTTGATCCATTAAAAGTTGATCCTGAAATGCTACGTATTGTTAAAGGAGCAGCTCTAGTAGAACATAATGGTAGTATCTATGCCGAGTATCTAAGTAATGTATTCTATGATGACCCTGAATTTCAATCAGCAGCTATTCGCTGGGGAGCAGAGGAAGTACAACACGGAGAAGCTCTAGTAAAGTGGGTAAAACTAGCGGATCCTAGTTTTGATTTTGAGAGTAGATTTAAAAATTTTTCGTCTAAAATTACCTTGCCAACCGCCACAAATAAATCAGTAAGAGGTTCTCGATGTGGTGAGCTGGTTGCTAGATGTATGGTAGAGGTAGGAACCTCTTCGTATTACACTGCTCTCCGTGAAGCTACCGCCGAGCCAGTTTTACGAGAGATATGTCGAAATATAGCACGTGATGAAATTAGGCACTATAAGCTGTTTTATTCTCACATGGCACGATATCGCACAATTGAACGACTGGGTATAATACGGCGTATATTAGTTGGAGTAAGCCGCATAAGTGAAAGTGAAGATGATGAGTTAGCATATGCATATTATGCTGCAAATAATTTAGGTGAAAAATATGATAGAAAGCAGTGCGTTCGTGCCTATATGTCCCGAGCCTACGGGTTTTATCGTCCACATCATGTCGAAAGGGGAATAATGCTTATTTTTAAAGCTGTGGGAATTAAACCTCATTCAAAGCTAGCTGCAATTACAGCTAAAATAGCATGTTACTTCCTTAACGCTAAAGCTAATCAGCAAACTTCAACAGCTCAATAATAATATAATATTATAAAAAACTTTCTACCTTAATTATTATCGTCAGAAGCTAAGGATTGAGATATTTTGTTGAATTCGGAAACAACTGCCTTATAAACTGGTTTTTTAAAGTCAATAGCTAGACCAACTAACTCACTAATACTTATCCATTTCCATGATTGAAATTCTGGTTCATCAACGTTATGAATATCAATTTCGTGGTCTTCACCTAAAAATAGGAACGCGAACCATTTTTGCGTTTGTCCCTTATATTTACCATCCCATATTTGAGTTACAATTTCAGAAGGTAAATCATATTTTAGCCACTCTTTCGATTCAGAAAGTAGTCTTACGTTATCGGTTCCTGTTTCTTCATGAAGCTCACGTATGGCAGCATTAAGCGGTTCTTCGTTCTCATTAATACCACCCTGTGGCATCTGCCAAGCATTAACAGAGTCAATACGCTGTCCCACCCAAATTTTTCCAATACGACTAAACAACATAATTCCGGCACAAGGACGATAGCCTTTTCCATTAGAAATTTTTTTCCTGATCTCGGAACTTATATCCATTGTAATAAGCAATTTAGTAAAATTAAAACTCTAGTAAAAAAAACGTTTCGAGCTGCATTTTGTCAAACTTAATAAATAAAATCTTTATAACAATCATTATTATTTAGTAGTAGATATACTATATAATGATATGCCTTTGAGTAGGTCTATAGCCCTATTTAATTGATAGTCACTAGTCTTCGTAGCTTTATTAATTTGCGGATTAGATGGTTTAGGTGCAAGTTTCTCTCCATCTCGAGCATTTCTTAAATCCTTTTCTCTTAGACGAATTTTTTTACCAGTAGTCTCTACTTTGACCTGCTGAACCTCTATATCTGGCGTAATACCAGTTTTTTGTATAGATCTTCCACTAGGGGTAAAGTAGGATGCTGTAGTCAGGCGCATAGCTCCATGTCCTGATATTGGCATAATTGTCTGCACTGAACCTTTACCAAATGATTGAGTTCCCATTATCACGGCCCTACGATGGTCTTGTAATGCTCCAGCAACAATTTCAGAGGCTGAAGCCGAACCACCATTTATCAAAACAACCATTGGTAGACCATTTATTAAGTCTCCCGACCGAGCATTAAAACGCTTCGATCCTTTATTGTTTCTTCCCCTTGTTGAAACAATTTCACCACGCTCTAGAAATGCATCGGATACTTTAATGGCCTGATGAAGTAACCCACCTGGATTACGCCTTAAATCAAGAACTAAACCATGCATATTATCATCTAATTCTTTTTTTAATTTATTAATCTCACGTGAAAGTCCACTATATGTTTTGTCATTAAACGACGTAATACGTAGATAGCCAATTTTATCCTCCGCACGCCCACGTACGGATTGTATTTGAATAATAGCACGCGTAATTACAACATCGAATGGATCTTTTCCTTCTCGACGAATAGTCAACTTAATATCTGACCCAACTCGACCGCGCATTTTATCCACTGCTTCAGCTAAATTAATACCAAGTACTGGTTTACCATCTAAATGAGTAATAAAATCCCCAGTCTCAAGCCCTGCACGAGCGGCTGGAGTATTATCTATAGGAGATACAACTCTCACAAACCCCTGTTCCATAGTAACTTCTATTCCTAAGCCCCCAAACTCTCCTCTAGTTTGAACCTTCATATCACTGTAACTGTCCTCATTTAAATAGCTTGAATGAGGGTCAAGTGATTGCAGCATTCCGTTTATAGCTGATTCAATGAGTTTTTTATCATTAGTATCCTCAACATAGAATTTTCGAACTTTCTCAAATATATCACCAAAGAGCTCTAATTGACGAAATGTTTCTCCATTTCCTGAAGCTGAAGAGATTGAGGGATAAAAAACAAATAACGTTAGAATAGTTATTTTAATTAAAAAATTATTCATTATTCACCTACTCTGTCGATACTAGCTACCATTCCTGGCAGAAGGTTTATTAATTTTTTCTTATTTCTTAAGTAAAGATAAAAATTTGGTAAAAAGTTATCTGCATAAACCAAAAATAATACTTATTACTCAAGGTAATATTTACGTTTCTTTACACCATTCATTACATCAAATACCAAAGGTTTTCCTGTAGGTAATTCGATATTAGGTATATCCTCAGGTTCATACTCTCCTATTATCACGAGAACCGCTCTCAAACTATTGCCGTGTGCAGCAACTAAAATATTCTCTCCAGAAATGACATTTGGCCAAATTTCATTTTCGAAGTAAGGACGAACCCTTTGAACTACATCTGCTAAACTTTCACCGCCAGGTGGTTTGACTTCATAACCTCTACGCCAGAGGTGTACTTGATTAGAACCATATTTCTTAGCAGTTTCCTCTTTATTAAGACCAACTAAATCGCCATAATCACGTTCCCGCAAAGCATCACTCTCTATAAAACCCCAATTACCATTATTCTTAATTTTACTGACATTGCTCCCCTTAGATTCGGCTTCAGTTAAAGCCATAAGAGCTGTTCGTCGTGCACGCTTTAAGGTAGAGGTATAAACACGATCAAGAGTTATTTTTTTTATTAAACTGCCTGCTTTCTTAGCTTCTGCTTCTCCGTTATCTGTCAAATCAACATCATGCCAACCAGTAAAACGATTCTCTAAATTCCATTGGCTTTGACCGTGACGAAGAAGTATCAAATTATTCATCATTTAGTTTTATTTACCTCAATTAAAAATATTTTTATTTCAATAGTTATTAAGTACTTCTCAACAAATTTTCTTTAGGTTCTATTAATCACGATGATAGGGATGGCCCATATTAATCTGCTGAGCACGATAAATTTGTTCAATTAACAACCCCCTTACAAGCATATGTGGCCACGTCATTTTTCCCAATGAAAGCACGTAATCAGCAGACTGAAGCATCAAGGGAGAAAGACCATTAGCTCCTCCTATTATAAAAGCCATCTCTCTATGACCTAATGTACTTAATTCATTTATTAGCTGTGCAAATCCTTTGCTTGGGAGCTCTTTTCCGTGTTCATCAAGTACAACAATAAAAGCACCTTTAGGAATAGCTTTCATCAGTAATTCTGACTCCACAGTGGCAACCTTATTTACATCTATTTTTTTTCTAAGTTCTTTTTCAACTAGCGTAACCGGCCAGGCATTTATTCTTTCAAAATAATTTTTAAAAAGCATGGATTCAGGTCCTACCCTGGCCTTCCCTATTGCTATAATTGATACACGCATCTAAAGCGCCACGTCTAATTTTTTACAAATTCGTTTAAGTTTCTCTCATGAATTTCAGTTTCCCATAACTTTTCCAAATTATAATGGGATCTTACTTCTGGTCGGAATAAATTTATAATTACATAACCAGCATCAATTAAGACCCAGTCTTTTAAATGGCGGCCTTCGCTACGAATCCCAGTTACACCAGCTTTTTTAAGTTTTGATATGAGATGATCCGTTGTTGAATCTACGTGACGTGCGGAGCGACCGCTCGCTATTACCATATACTCTGCGATGTCAGTTTTACCCATTAAAGATATTACGGTTACGTCATTTGCCTGATCATCATCTAGAGACTTTTCAACTAGGTGTAATATATTTATAGCAGTATTTGGAGAAGGTTTTTCTTTTGATTTCACAATATTTCTATCCTCTTTAGTGATATTACCCCGGCTATATAATTCATTCTATGTACCTAACCAATCTTTTGATAATCGAATACTGGTTGAACTAGCAGAGTGCCAACGCAAAGGCAAAAAAGTCCAGGCTGGCAGCTCACTGGTTGCTAAACCCGCTGCACGCTCTATGGGCAAACGACTATTCCTGTAACGATGTGCTGCCATTCCCGCTAAGGCCTTAAAGTCATAGGATTCTCTAGCAAAAACTGCAATAGATACGGTGCTAAATATTTGATTCCAATGGTACCAACTGGGAATTTGCAATAAATTGTCAGATCCCATAATCCATACAAACCGTGTAGTAGAAAATTTTTGTTTAATCCTTACAAGCGTATCGATGGTATAACGTGTACCTAGCTGCTCTTCTATAGCAGTAACACGAATCCGGGGATGTAAAGCCACTTTGTGCGCAGAGAGTAACCTTACGTTTAACGAAGCCATGCCCTTAGAACTTTTTAGAGGGTTTTGCGGTGAAACTAACCACCAAACAGCGTCAAGTTTAAGGCGTTTTAAAGCCTCTATACTAATATATAAATGCCCCTCATGGGCAGGATTAAACGAACCCCCAAGAAGTCCTATTCTTTGCTTACCAAATCCAGATACCCGTGTATTTAATAAACTCACAATTAGGGTCGCACCTGTCCTGAACCACGCACAATATACTTGTATGTAGTCAGTTGTTCGGCACCTACAGGTCCTCTCGCATGCAATCTGCCTGTGGAAATGCCAATTTCAGCACCCATTCCAAATTCACCGCCATCAGCGAACTGAGTAGAGGTATTATGCATTACTATACCGCTATCTACCTGTTCCAAAAATTGTTTTGCCACCTGGTTATCTTCGGTAATGATTGCATCTGTATGATTTGAGCCATGATAGTTGATATGATTAATAGCATCATCTATTCCTTCTACAGATTTTATAGAAACAATAGAGTCTAAATACTCGGTGTCCCAGTCCTGTTCAGTTGCGTCTATTACTCTATTATCAATTTCTTTTGACAACTGATCACCACGAACCTCACACCCCGCATTAGTTAAATCATCTACGATGGGTCTTAATATTTTTTGGATGACTGTTTGGTCAATTAAAATAGTCTCTGTAGCACCACAGATACTAGTACGACGCATTTTAGCATTAATAATTACCGACCGCACCATCTGCAACTCAGCTTTTTCATGAACATAGGTGTGACACAAACCTTCCAGATGAGCAAAAACAGGCATACGAGCTTCATTTTGTACACGTTCTACAAGTGATTTTCCGCCCCTAGGAACTATTACATCAATAAAATGGTTCATTGCTAGCATAGCGCCCACTGCCTGGCGGTCAGTCGTTGGAGGAGCCTGCAGACAGGTTATGGGTAATCCTACAAAATTAAGCCCTTGCTGCATACATTCAAGGATTACGCCTGAAGTATGAAAGGTATCTGATCCACCACGTAATATCGCTGCATTTCCTGCTTTTAGACAAAGTCCTCCTGCATCAGCAGTTACATTAGGCCGAGATTCATAGATGATTCCTATAACACCCAGTGCAACACGCACACGTGAAATTTTTAGTCCATTAGGACGATCCCATTCATCAAGAACTAAACCAACTGGATCATCTAAAGAGGCTACTTCTTCCAATCCATGAACAATAGAGTCAATTCTTCCATTATCAAGTTTAAGACGATCAATTAACGAGTCACTTAGTCCCTTTTTTAGTCCAGCTTGTAAATCTTTTTCATTAGCAGCTAATATATCAAGTCGCCTATTACTAATCTCTAGTGCTCCAGCTAATATCGCTGAATCCTTATCCTCACTCGAAGCCTGGGCAAGTATTCGACCAGCTTTCCTAGCTAAGGCTCCCATATTTAGCATTACAGACTCTATATCAACATTTTTTGTATTATTATTTGATAAAGTCATCTTCTTCACATCTTTCTCATGACATAGTAGTGAAGATTATAAATTTCATAGGCGGTTTTACCTCATTTTAGTTATTCAATAACTAACAATAATTCTTTATGTAAGGTTTACTGCCTATTCATTATATAATAAGTACTTTTTCACTTCAAAATAGCTGTGATGTTAATCTAATAATCATACTAATTGCGTATAAATTAACAAATTGCAAATAAATATACCCAAAAAAATATAGCTATTATAACTTACTAATAATTAAATCATCTCTATGGATTATTTCCTCGCGCCCTCGATAGCCAAGCACCTCTTCAGTCTGATTACTCTTTAGTCCTCGAATTCGGTTTACGTCATCACTAGAATAAGCACTAAGACCACGTGCCATTTCTATACCTTTATCATTGCTTATTATAACAGGATCACCTCTATCAAAATTACCTTCTACCCTTACGACACCAGCGGGAAGCAAGCTATTACCAGAAACCAGCGCCTTAGCAGCACCAGGATCTATATAAACTGTACCAACGGGATTTAAGCTTCCAGCTATCCAACGTTTACGTGCTGTCATAGGCTCTGCCTCCGCGACAAACCAAGTACACCTCGCGCCTTCATCAATAGAACGCAACGGTCTTTTAATTCGTCCATCACTGATCACAAGTCGACAGCCAGCTTGCATAGCAATTCGCGCAGCTTCAATTTTGGTAATCATACCACCAGAGCCGTCATCATTTGATGTAGAACCAGCCATTTTTTCAATATCACTTGTAATAGAATGAACCTGATCAATATGGTTTGCATTATCTGTCTTACTAGGGTCAGCGGTATACAAACCGTCAATATCAGAAAGTATGATGCATGTATCCGCGCTTATCATCTGTGCAACTCTCGCTGCAAGCCGGTCATTATCACCAAACCTTATTTCTTCAGTTGCTACAGTGTCATTTTCATTTATTATTGGAACAACACCCAGCTTTAATAAAGTAGTAATTGTAGAACGAGCATTCAAATATCTCCTTCTATTTTCGGTGTCTTCCGTAGTTAGGAGTATTTGAGCCGCCAGTAGATTATGTCTAGCAAGGGCTTCTTGCCAAGAATGCGCCAATCGAACTTGTCCTGTAGCTGCAGCTGCCTGACTTTCTTCAAGACGCAACGCTCTATTTCTAGGACCAGCTGCTAACCCCAATATACGACGTCCAACAGCAATTGCGCCTGATGACACTATAATAATTTCTGTCCCATTATGAAAAAGCTCCGCAGCATCCGCCACCAGCTCATCAATCCATTTAACCCGCAGATTACCTTCTTCATCTGCTAGTAAAGCAGAGCCGACTTTTATTATTAATCGTCGACTTTCATTAAGAGAAATCACTGTAACGCCCCTGTCACGGTAAAGTTTAAACTTCTGCTGTTGCTGGTATTTCCCAAGAAACCCCAGTTTTTTTTGTTTCTGTTTCTTCAATATGGTTATATATGGCTCGTAAGGTTTCAGTAACGCCATGGCCAGCGACTGCAGATATACATAAGACTTCTTGATTAGAAACTCTTTTAAGTGCTTCTGACACTTCATCAATATCGTCTTCAATTAACGCATCAACCTTATTTAATGATATAATTTCAGGTTTGTCCGCCAAACCACCCCCATAAGCAACTAACTCTGCACGTACAGTTTTATATGCTTCTATTGCAGCTTGTACACCTGATGTACCATCAATCAAGTGCAGAAGAACTCGACATCTTTCAACGTGCCCTAAAAACCTATCTCCTAACCCTTTACCTTCATGCGCACCTTCCACTAAACCTGGAATATCAGCCACTACAAATTCATTACCATCTGTTTCCACTACCCCTAGAACCGGATGTAAGGTTGTAAATGGATAATTAGCAATTTTTGGTGTGGCTCTACTTACCGCAGATAAGAATGTAGACTTTCCAGCATTAGGCATTCCTACTAGACCGGCATCAGCAATAAGTTTTAGACGTAACCATAACCATGCTTCCTCGCCAGGCCACCCAGTTTCGGCTCGACGTGGGGCTTGATTAATTGATGACTTAAACTGAGCGTTACCGCGACCACCATCTCCCCCATTAGCTATAATAACGCGCTGTCCTTCATAGGTTAAATCAGCTAAAATAGTTTTCTTATCTTCAGCTAGTATCTGTGTACCAACAGGCAATCTCAGTACTGCATCTACACCGGACGCTCCACTACAATTTGCTCCCTGGCCGTCTTTTCCTCTCTGAGCTTTAAAATGTTGCTGATACCGATAGTCTATAAGAGTATTCAGTCCACCAACACATTCAAGAACTACATCACCGCCACGTCCGCCATCACCTCCGTTGGGACCTCCATAAGCAACATTTTTTTCACGACGAAAAGCCACACATCCGTTTCCCCCTGAAGCGGATTGAACGTATACTTTGGCTTCATCAAGGAACTTCATTTAAATTCAACTCCACAATTAAAAACGGAGAGATTAGTTTCCCAACCTCCCCGAAAAACCTAAGCCCTCTAATACTTTTTTTAGACAGGAGGCTGAACCGAAACAAATGCACGCCCATTACGACCTCTTGAAAAAGATACATGGCCTTCAATTAAAGCAAAAATCGTATGATCTTTACCCATGCCAACATTTTCACCTGGATGGAACTTAGTTCCTCGCTGCCTAATTATAATATTTCCGGGGATAACAACCTCACCACCGTACTTTTTTACACCTAAACGTCGACCAGCCGAATCACGACCATTTCTTGAACTACCACCTGCTTTTTTATGAGCCATCGTTAATTACTCCTTATCACCACTTTCAGCCGCTGGTTTCTTAGCCGCTGGCTTCTTAGCTGCTGCTTTCTTAGCTGCTGGTTTCTTAGCCGCTGCTTTCTTAGCCGCTGCTTTCTTAGCCGCTGGTTTCTTAGCCGCTGGTTTCTTAGCCGCTGGTTTCTTTTCAGCAGATGCCGTTTTAGATTCAGTTACTTTTGACTCGCTAGCCTTTTTTGTATTCGGCACATCATCTGTCGTCACTTTAGCTTTAGCAGTCTTTGTAGATGTCCCCTTAGATTTACCAGTAACGTCTGTAATCTTAAGAACTGTAAGGTCTTGTCGATGGCCAATCGTGCGTCTATAGCCTTTACGTCGTTTTTTCTTGAATACAATAATCTTATCACCACGGGTCTGTTCAAGTACTTCCGCACTGACAGCAGCACCCTCAATCACTGGATTACCTACTTTACTTGCCTTATCGTCGTTAAACATCAGCACTGGAGATAGTGAAATCGTACTTCCAGCGTCTGCCGGAAGTTTTTCTACTTCTATAATATCACCATTCTCTACGCGATATTGCTTACCGCCTGTTTTAATTACTGCATACATGCTGTTCAATCCAAATGTGTGTCATACCGTAGTGTAATAAACGATCAGTATTCTAAAATTCATAAAGAAATAAACGCAGAAATACCATTAATTATGGTTAGTTTCACGCGATCGGGACTATACCCGAGCCTACGTCCCTGTCAACTACTGATAGCATGTTTCGTAACATGATTTTACCTATATACCAAAGATTAATAGATTGTAGAGAGGTTCATTTCTAAAGTCTTATATAAAAAATTAATTTATCTATACTCTATTATTTTCATCAACCGCGAATGAAAACTGTTCTCCAACACCGGCTATTTTTGGCATTACATTAAAGCTCAGAGTCAAACGATTATCTCCCATTTCTGGTTTTGAGTACCCATGAAGTAGATGGCTTTTCCATAATAGAACTGTTCCCTCATCACATAAAATTGAATAATCAGGTCTATTATAGGGCGTTTTGTTAGATTTATCCGGCTCAAGTTTAATAGCAGGTGCTTGACTGGTTACCACTCTGTCATTGGTAAAAGTTAATGGAGAATTTATTGATTTATCATAATTTATAAAATAATTGCCTGAAATATATGAATTTGCATGTCTATGAGTAGGCAGAGTAGACCCAAGCCGATATTTATTAACCCACGCGTCTGTGATGACAACTTGATCACAGGTGAAACCAGTCTTTTTGATAAAATCAAGCGCAGATTCTTCTAATATTGAATGAAGTTCTTTTAAATCTGGAAAATCTAATAACACATTTTGGAATCTGTTATTACATAGAAATTCTCTTTTATCTTCTGGAGGTACATCCCTTCTATATTTATCATCCGCAGTATCCATGAGATGTTCTATTTTTGCTTTAAATTCTTGATGTTTTTTCTTGTCTATTTGAAAAATAGCCATTGCTTCCGGCATAATCGGTATGATCTGATAATTTTCAACAGAATTATTATTTGTGTTATTTTCTATGTTCATTTAATCAGTGCCTTCAATTTTTTATATTAAATAGACCATCTGTTTTTCTGCTTATAGTTGGTTATGATTTATCAGACACGAGTACAATAGACAGTATGATTATAAAAAAAACCTATCGCAATAAAAAGATTCAAAAGTAGAAGTAGTTACAAGTGAAAAATATCTTAGCAAATAAATTCTAGTGGCAATGCATGGCGGAGAGAGAGAGATTCGAACTCTCGATACCCTTGCAGGCATACCGGTTTTCGAGACCGGCGCATTCAACCACTCTGCCACCTCTCCTTTATGCAAATGTTTATGACAAATAACCCTTATGTTCAAGGGATACGGGCATTGTGAGTGAGAATCGTAGAAAAACCCATCCGTACTCTTCATAAATTTGCTTTTACTAAGATAGTATATGTTATGAGTTGTCGTATCCTCGCATCCGAGCCCTAGATAACGGCGGTTTTGTAAAAATTAATATTTAAATAATTGATAAAAGAGATTCGAACATTCTCTTTCCTCTCTTTATAAGATTAAAGTTATTAGTATTATTGAACAACTAAATTTTCATTTATAGATATCATTAACTTTATATGTTTAACTAATAAAAGTTATTAAATTTAAAGGTAAGTTAATTTTATTTAGCTGTTCTTATACTATTAATCTATCAAAAGCATTTAGGTATGCCTAATGACTTTAACTAAAGAAAAACTAGTTGCTCTCTATTCTTTATATAAGGAACACCACTTTGAAAAAGTAATTCAACAAGGTGAGGCCCTATTAGAGAAATACCCTAATGACATCACTCTGATGAAGATTTTAAGTGCATCAAATATTTCCTTGGGTCGCTTTGATTTAGCTATTCAATACTATAAAAAAGCTATTAAACTCAATCCGACAGACGCAGAAGCATATAATAACATAGGTGTAGCTTATAAGGAAAAAGGTGATTTTTCTGAGGCAATAAAAAATTACCAAAAAGCAATTAATCATAATCCAAGTTATGCGGAAGCGTATCTAAATCTTGGCACAGTCTTACAAGAACAAAAGAATCACAAGGCAGCCATAAAAATTTACCAAAGAGCAATAGAGTTAACGCCTAAAAATCCAAAGCTTCATAATAATCTAGGTGCTTCCTACAAAGAAGAAAATAATTTTTCAGATGCAATCAGCAGCTACCAAGATGCAATTGAACTGAACCCTGACTATGCGGAAGCGCATAGCAACTTAGGCTCGGTACTAGTAAAAGAAGGTTATATTAAAAAGGCGTTAGAGCGTTTTAAGCATGCAGTTCAGCTTAACCCCAACGATGCCACAATACACTATAATCTGGCTACAACTCTAGCCGATAATAAAGATACTGATGCAGCAATAGAGAGTTATCAAAGAGCGATTAAGCTCAGGCCAACCGTCCATATTTTTCATTTTTCTCTAGGGGTTATTTTTTTAGAGAAAGGTGATACCAAAGCTGCCCTCAAAAGTTTATATAAAGTTTTGGAAATTAATCCTAAATTTACAAGAGCATATTACCCCATCGGTCTGGTTTATTATAAACTTAAAAATTATGCAGAGGCACTTTCCGCCTTTGATAAATTTGATGATGAAGAATCATTTATACAATCATTACTATGCCTACACGCTCTGGGCAGACATGATGAATTTACAGAAAGACTAAAAAATAATAGTGACAAATATAAAATTAATCTTGAGGTGGCCGCTTTATGCGCATTTGTTTATGATCAAATAAATGAAGAAAATACTCATTCATTTTGTAAAAAACCCCTAGATCTTATTTACTTTAGCAGTTTGGATTATCATGAAGAAAATCCCAAAAAATTTACCGCTGAATTACTTGAAGAATTAAAACAAGAACCAAACGTTTGGGAGCCCAGAAAAAGAGCTACTAGAAATGGTTTTCACACAACAACAAACTTATTTAGAAAAAGCTCTGGTAGCGTTTTAGGTCTAGAAAATATTATTAGAAATGAAATAGAGCTCTATTATAATAAATTTAAATCGACCAAATGTGGTTTCATAGAATTTTGGCCTAAAAAAATATCATTATACGGCTGGTCGATTACAAATCATAAAGGTGGATTTCAGACACCACATATTCATCCTGGCGGCTGGCTAAGTGGAGTTATATATTTACAATTAGTTGAATCAGAAAATAAAGATGAAGGGGCAATTGAGTTTTCACTACGTGGAGAGAACTACACTGCAATTAATGAAAATGTTCCAACATTCCGCTATAAACCCAATACTGGAGATATCGTTTTTTTTCCCTCTTCTCTTTTTCACTACACCATACCAATAAAAAACGAGGGAGAACGGATAATCATCTCCTTTGATTTATTACCAGATTAAATAATGTGAACGATTAACACCCCTAGATTATGGTTTGCATCCGGATGGGCAGCATCTATTTCTAGTATAGATCTATATAAGCGTT
>PASR01000013.1 GCA_002713365.1 Rhodospirillaceae bacterium | reverse complement strand
AGAGAGTTAAGAAATTTAGTAGGTGATTGGCCAAGTATTAGTCTTTCAGATGGCGTTTCACAAAGTATAAACTCATTTAAAAATTTATTGTCTAATAAACTGCTTAGTTATGATGACGTTTATCTAGATCCATTAGGTGTTGGACACTATGATCTGTATGATTCTTAATTTTTTACTAAAACTATTATACTAATTATTATTTTGTTATGTGTTTATGAAAATCAATTATAGAGGGATATAATTATGGCAAAAAAAATTGAACATATACATTGGCCTGATGCGCCTGATATATGGATGCCATACGCTCCAGCTATTAAAGTTACTGGAGGAACTACTGTCTATTTGGCAGGATGTACGGCCACCCCTGTATATCATAGTCATCCGCACGTCCCAGAAGAGTTTGACGGTATTCCGGAAGATATGGAGGGACAAACTAGGATGGTACTGGAAAATATAAAGAAAGGTCTAGAAGCAGTAGGTGCAAGATTTTCTGACATTGTTACTGCAAATAGATACTGTACTGATCTTTCAGAACAAGATTCGCTCAATCGTGTTTGGGCCGAATATTTTGGAGATAACAAACCAACCACAACTACTGTTCAGGTTGTAAAATTGGCAACAGACCCACGTTGTTTAATTGAAATAGACGCAGTAGCGATAATAGACTGAAGTAGGGTGTTGGTGTGTACTTAAATTTCGGAGCAATTTAATTTATGAGTTACAAGTCAAATAGACCCTACTTTGCCACAAGAGCCATTCATGCTGGACAAAGACCTGACCCAACCACCGGTGCTATTATGACACCGATATACGCTACTTCTACTTTTGTTCAAACTAGTCCCGGAGAACATAAAGGATATGAGTATTCACGCACCAAAAATCCCACAAGAGATGCGTATGAATCTTGTATTGCCGATTTAGAGAATGGTGACCATGGCTATGCATTCGCATCCGGAATGGCCGCTATAGGAACTATCCTCGAAATGTTGGATAGTGGGGATCATGTAATATCAATGGATGACCTATATGGAGGTACGTTTAGATTATTTGAAAATGTAAGAAAGCGTAGTTCAAATTTAGAATTTTCTTTTGTCGACATGACAGATGCTGATCGAATTATATCGGCAATTAAACCTAATACAAAAATGATATGGGTAGAAACTCCCACAAACCCTATGTTACGTATCGTAGACTTAACTGCTATTTCGAATATCGCCGCAGAGCATGGGTTAATCACTGTATGTGATAATACATTTGCCTCTCCATATATTCAAAGACCACTAGATTTTGGGATTGATATAGTTGTGCACTCCGCTACTAAATACCTGAACGGCCATTCTGATGTAGTTGGTGGTGTAGTGGTTGTTAAAAAATCTGAATTAGCTGAGCGCTTAGCCTACTTGCAGAATGCTGTCGGTGCTATAGCAGGTCCATTTGATAGTTTTTTATCTCTAAGGGCTCTAAAAACTCTGCACTTACGTATGGAACGTCATGTAAAGAATGGGCAGTTAGTTGCTGAATTTCTTGAAACTCATAAATCGGTTCAAAAGGTAATTTACCCAGGACTACCTAGTCATCCACAACATGAACTGGCCAGGAAACAAATGAATGGGTTTGGCGGTATGGTAACTGTGTTAATTAAGGGCGGATTAAATGAAAGCAGGATCTTTTTAGAACGATGCCATCTTTTTTCCTTGGCAGAAAGTTTAGGAGGTGTTGAAAGCTTGATTGAACACCCTGCAATTATGACACACGCATCTATACCTCCAAAAAAACGTGCTGAGCTAGGTATAGTTGATAACTTGGTTCGGTTGTCTGTTGGTATAGAAGATTCTCGAGATCTTATAGCAGAACTCCAACATTCATTAGACTAAAATAGGTTTTTCTATATAACTAGCGTCATTAGGATGGGTACAGTTATAAAAGCAAATATAGTCTGCATAGTTAAAATAGTTGCCATCAACTCGTGGTCTCCACCCATATGTTTTGAAAGAACGTAAGAAGTCATCGCTGTTGGCTGACTATGAAATAAAACTAATGTAGCTATAGCAATTTCTTCGAGGCCCATCAGATTACCTATAGACCAAGAAATTAGTGGCAAGGCAATTAATTTACAAAAACTAGCGATTAAAAGACCATTTAGGTGTTTTCCTATATTGCTAAAGCGCAAGCCTGCACCTGCAGTAATTAGCGCTAATGGTAATGCTGCACCTGATAATAGATTTAGTGTATTTTCTATAGCCACTGGAGCAATCCAGCCATTTAAATTAATTACTACTGCAATGATTGTGGAGAGTATGAAAGGGTTTTTAAATAATTGTTTAAGCAGATGGCTTAGTCCGTTTTTCCTATGGTCACCAAAACGAGCTAAGGTTAAAACGCTAATTATATTTACTAAAATTGTAAAAAAAGCAATGAGTATAATAACTAGAGCTAAAGCTTCATTTCCAATAATGAGGGGGGCTACCGCAAGAGTAATAAAGAAATTTGCCCTAATCGAGCCCTGTAATACTGACGTAAAAGCTCCATTATTAATGCTAAAGTGTTTATTAAGGGTTTTACGACAAAAAAGAAGGACGGTCGTTATTGCTAATACCGATCCTAGTAGGGCAATTAATACACCAGAAAATTTAATTGCTAATAGATCGGTTCCGGTTAAATCGTTTATTACTAAAGCTGGAATAAATATATAGTAGGTGAGTTTCTCACATAATTTCCAGGGAATTTCTTCGCGAACCCAGAACTTGAATATTAAAAAGCCGGATAATATAAGTATAAATACTGGTAAGAGCGTAATTGCGGTATAGAACATTTATATTTCTAATTCTTAGAAATGTTAGGATGAGATTTGAGTCATTAATTAAAGTATTTGACTCAAAAAAAGCTTGGTGCGATCAGATTTTGGATTATCGAAAAATTCATCGGGTGTATTTTGTTCAACAATGTATCCTTCATCCATAAATATTATACGGTCAGCAACTTCAGACGCAAATCCCATTTCATGTGTAACAACTAGCATTGTCATTCCTGTCTCAGCTAAATCTACCATCACATCTAAGACTTCCTTAATCATTTCTGGGTCTAGAGCTGATGTTGGCTCGTCAAATAACATTATTTTGGGTCTCATGCATAATGATCTTGCTATAGCTACCCTTTGTTGCTGTCCACCTGATAGTTGACCGGGAAATTTATATGCTTGTTCTGGAATCTTTACTCGTTCCAGATATTCCATTGCTACAGATTCAGCTTTAGTTTTAGGCATTTTACGAACCCAAATTAATGCTAATGTACAATTTTCAAGAACACTCAGGTGAGGAAAAAGGTTAAAGGACTGAAACACCATTCCAACTTCTCTACGAACTGTATCTATATTTTTTAAATCATTAGTTAGTTCAGTTCCATCGACAAAAATATTGCCTTCTTGGTGTTCTTCTAGGCGATTTATACAACGTATAAGAGTTGATTTCCCACTACCAGACGGGCCACAAACAACTATTCTTTCACCTTGAGATACTTTTAGATTAATATCTTTTAGCACGTGAAAGTTTCCGAACCATTTATTTAATGAATTAATTTCTATTACAGCTGCTCTATCCATCGCTGAGTCTCTCTCTATGATTCACTTGCATCACAATTTATTTATTTGTTGTATCAAGGCGTTTCTCTAGATTAATTGAGTAACGAGACATTGAGAAACAAATCACAAAAAAGAAGAGTGATGCAAATAAAAATGTTTCATGATCAACTTTACCCATCCAATTTGGATTAGTTTGCAAGAGACGTGCCTGACCCAGAATATCAAATAGTCCGATTATTATTACTAAAGTTGTATCTTTGAATAAACCAATAAAGGTATTAACAATCCCAGGTATAGATATTTTCAAGGCTTGAGGCAGGATAATCAAGCGCATGGATTGCCAGTATTTCAAACCCATTGCTTGAGCTGCTTCATATTGCCCATTAGGAATTGCCTGCAGCCCTCCCCTAATTACTTCTGCCATGTAAGCTGAAGCAAAAACCGTTATCATGATCATAACTCTAAATAGTTGATCTAATGAAACCTGAGGTGGCAGGAAAAGTTGAACGATTATAACCGCAACAAATAACAATGTTATTAGCGGAACTCCTCGTATTAATTCGATGAAAATTATACAGAATAATTTAATTAACGGCAGCTTAGATCTTCGACCTAGGGCAAGAAGAATTCCAATAGGCAGAGATAAAACTATGCCTGCTAATCCAGCAACAAGATTCAGCATAAACCCACCAAACTTATCGGTGGTTACTTCCTCTAGTCCGAAACCACCAAGTAGTAAAACGGCAGCTAATAAAGGGTATAATAAGGAAAACCAACGTCCATATCGATTAAAGGGAAGATTTTCAAATAGCAAATAGGCTAAAGCTGGCGCTAGCAGAAAAAGTGAGAGATTAACACGCCAATAAGAATCAGCAGGATAAAAGCCATATAAAAACTGATTGATTCTTTGATCAACCCATGCCCAACATGCTCCTTCAGAATTACATTCTTTTCC
Source organism: Rhodospirillaceae bacterium (assembly GCA_002713365.1). GTDB lineage: Bacteria > Pseudomonadota > Alphaproteobacteria > UBA6615 > UBA6615 > UBA6615. The sequence continues at coordinate 95,178 of PASR01000013.1, read as the reverse complement.
AATAGTTCCTGTAAAGTCTGCGTCAAAAATAGCCCAATTAAACAAGGGTGGGAGTATCAAATAAAGTATATATAAAGAGATAATTGTGAGAAGAGTATTAGTTAAATTACTAAATAAGTTTTTGCGTATCCAGCCTGTAAACCCAACAGTATTAGGCGGCGGAAGCTGAGAGCTTTTCTTGCGTTCTTTAAACGAAATGGGGGTATTAACACTCATCGCTCAACCAACTCAATTCTCTTATTATACCAGTTCATAAGTGCAGAGGTCATCAGACTAAGGGAGAGATAAAATATCATAAATATAGATATAACCTCTAAAGCTTGGCCACTTTGGTTTAATACTGTATCCCCTATCGAAACTATGTCTTGATATCCGATGGCTACAGCTAAGGAAGAATTTTTAGCTAGGTTTAAATACTGGCTTGTAAGTGGAGGAATAATAACCCTAAGTGCTTGAGGTAATATAATTTTTCGCATTGTTAAACCGGGTCTTAATCCCAGCGCACTTGCAGCCTCTTTTTGTCCTTTTGAAACGGATAGTATCCCCGAACGAACAATTTCAGATATAAAAGCCGCAGTATAGGTTGATAAAGCTAACCATAAAGCTACTAGCTCAGGTGTTACATTGAAACCTCCAGTTAGGTTGAATCGCCCGCGTGTAGGCTTGTCTAATCCAATTGGCTCTCCAGCTATAAAGTATATTAATAGAGGAATTAAAATAAGTATTCCCAGGGATGCAATTCCTAAGGGAAATGGTTTTCCTGTGTCTTTTTGTCTTTTCCTTGCCCATAATCTAAGAACATAAACTAGAAGCACGCTTATAATTATGCCAGCAGCTATGTATAATGAATTATTTTCGAAAATAAGTGATGGCAATCTAACACCACGATTATTTAAGAAAACAGAATCTCCTATAGAAAGACTAGATCTTACCTTTGGTAACGAAATTAAAATTATCCACCAAAATATGATTTGCAAAAGTACAGGAACATTCCTTACAAACTCTACATACATAGTTATAAGCCGGCTTATCAAAAAGTTACCTGAAAGCCGCAGTATACCTGCTAAAAAGCCTATTAGGGTGGCCGCTAAAATCCCCATTACAGCTACAACAATAGTGTTTAATCCGCCTACAATTATTGCGCGGCCATAAGATGATGTTGATGAATACTCAATTAATCGTTGGTTTATATCGAAAGAGGCAGTGTCTCCGAGAAATCCATAGCCTGAGGCTAAACCAGCATTTTGAAGATTTGTTATTGTATTTGATATGATAAATGCAAAAAATAATACTAACCCAAACACAAGAAATATCTGCAAGATGATTCCTCGGGTACGTTCTTCACCCCACAAGCGTCTGGTAATTATTTCAAAAAAAATCTTAGTCCCATTATTCTGGGTCAATATTTAACCTTTGAATATCTTTTTAAGTTAAAGCTTCGCCCGGATAGATATCAATCCGGGCGAAGAAATTAAATTTTTAACGTATTGGTGGAGCGTAAAGAATACCCCCATCTTTATATAAAGCGTTTAAGCCTCTTGAAAGGCCTAATGGAGTATTGGTTCCAAGATATCTATCAAATATCTCTGCATAATTACCCCCAGCCGCAATAGCGCGAACTGCCCAATCTGCATCAAGTCCCAACATTTTACCCATTGACCCCTCTGTACCTAACATACGGTTGATTTCAGGGTTTTTGGTCCCCTTAGCCATAGTTTGTACATTGTCTTTGGTAACTCCCAGCTCCTCGGCAACAATTAGCGCATTTAAAGTCCACCGAGCGATATCAGCCCATTGATCGTCACCTTGACGTACTAATGGTCCTAGAGGTTCTTTTGATACTATTTCCGGAAATACCATATGCTTATCGGCATCTTCAAAAGTACTCTTTGTAGCTGCAAGACCTGAGGCATCAGTTGTATAAACATCACATCTTTCTGCTAAATATCCCGCTCGTGCTTCCGAGTTTGTTTCGATAGGCACGGGCTCGTATTTCATGTTATTTGATCTGAAGAAATCAGCAAGATTTAATTCTGTTGTTGTACCGGTTTGGATACATACAGATGCACCATCCAGTTCCTTAGCACTCTTGATACCCAATGATTTACGACCAATAAACCCTTGTCCATCATAATAGCTAACTCCTAGAAACGTGAACCCTAGATCAACATCTCGTGAAAACGTCCATGTAGTATTTCTCGATAGAACGTCGATCTCACCCGATGCAAGTGCTGGAAAACGCGTTTTACCTGTGAGGTTAACGTATTTTACTTTGTCGGGATTTCCTAATACAGCTGCTGCCAAAGCGCGACAAAAAGCTACGTCAAAACCCTTCCAACTTCCTTTATCATCTGTAAACGCAAATCCAGGAAGACCCGTATTAATACCACATTTCAGGTTACCAGCCGATTTTACGTCATCTAGTGTAGAAGCTTGTGCCGCTCCGACGACAAAAAATGCCGTCACAGCTAATACAGCCCCTATGATTGATGAAAATTTCATAAATCTCTCCTCTTTGTTAATTTCGTTTATCACCGTTTGTGATTGCGATTATTTTATTCTAAGCCAATATTGCGCCGTAAAGGGAACAAAATACAACCAACTTTAGTTTGATTAGGCATATCGAATCAACTGTTAGTAGAATTGATTTTTTACTAATTGCTATCTAATTTATGCTTGGCTTCTTTAAATACTCCTGTCGAGCACTGCTGTCGATGGAAATAGACATAGTTTGGCCATCACGTTCTAGGGTAAGTGGAACTGTTACTCCAGCACTACCTAAGGCCCATATTTTACGGAACATGGTGGGTAGACTTTTAACCGGTTCACCAGCAATACCAATTATTACGTCCCCAAGATCTACACCAGCCCGCATTGCTGGACCTCGTTTAGATAAACCAGCAACGACTAGTTTATCATCCGCTTCAGCTGTAGTCATTCCTAGCCATGGCCGCGGAGGTTTGCCTGGGCGACCTAATTTTATTAAATCATCGTATATAGGTTTTAAAATATCAATTGGAACAATCATATTTCCGTCTATTTGGTCTTCCCCAGGTATCACTTGTTGAATATATAGCGAACCAATACCTATAAGTTGCCCTAATCTGTTAAATGCACCAGCACCACTCCATTTTGAATGGGCAGGAATAGTAAATATAGCGTCATCTATAAGGTATTCCCATGAGCCAGCAAACTCTCTAACAGAAACTACTTGGGCATTTACTGCTTCTTCGGTCCCTCCCTGACCAGCCATAATAATGGGTTCGCCAACTGCAACTGGGAAAGACTCTCCAATTTCAGCTGCAGGTAGTTCAAGATTTCCTAGAGCCTGAACTAACCCTAATCCGGTTTCTTGATCGTAAGCTACAACATGTGCTGGTAAGGCTTTAGAGTTATTACCAATAAGCCAAACCTCTTCTGCCTCTGTAACTAAATAACCTATAGTTAGTACTGTACCACTATCATCAATTACTACTCCTTGTCCTTCACGTTCTGTTCCCAGTAGGGGGGCTGTATAAGCGTCTTCCGGAATAGTGGCTCTAAGAGAAACTACGGATGATAAAACAGAATCCAAATCAAAGGATACGTCCTCCCGTTGGGGATGGCTCCCTAGGCGCATACTCCAAAATTGTGGGTTTGATGTATCGCTCAAACTGTATTCCTCTGAATATTAAAAAATTTTAAAAATAATATAAGATTATTTACCCTAAAAATTGCATATCTGGAAGTCTTGATGACTCCTTCTAACTAGCGGCGTTTTGACGCTTCGCAAACTCTGCCTGATGAAGATAATTCCCTTCAGCATATTCTTTTAAGTATTGTAGAAATGTTTTTGGTTCGTAAAGTAATTTGCCCTTATTATTTAAGCAGCTGGGAAATACTGTATTAATAGTCTCATCACTGGGATTATAAAAAAATGTTATAGCGTAACGATGCGCTTTGGGAATTACCACCCTATGTGGAGTGGCAATAAATCTTCCATTCGTCCAACGACTTAGAAATTCTCCTGTATTAATAAATATAGCATCCTGAAGGTGAGGAACAGCCATCCATTCACCGCTTTGAGTTTTGACCTCTAATCCTGGTTCATTAGAAATCGGTAAAAAAGTAATGAACCCATGGTCAGAATGTGCAGCCAGACCAAATTGATTTTCTTCAACATTACTAGGTGTGTAATGTGCATTTCGATTAATGAAGTGAGGATCCCTAAAATACTGATATAAATGGTTTTTCTCGAGCTGAAGTGCTACGGAGTATATAGGGAGCATACGCCAGCCGAGTCGGCACATATTGTCATGATATTCTGTCATAACTCTACGAAAGTTAGGCAATAGCTCACTTGGTGGCCATTGGTTGAGGCCATTAAAGCGAATACCGTCGGTAACTTTTTTGTCATGAGGAAACCGATCTCGCATTAGTTGAAATGCTTCATTAGTATCAAGTTTAGTATTATTTTCGATACCCGATGTTTTTAATAGACTCGATTTTGGAGGTATATATCCAATCTGGTGTTCGTTGATCTTTAATGAATTTTTTTCATTTTCGGGTAAATTAAAAAACTGGGTAATCTCTTCAAAAGTACGTTTAATGAGATCAGAATTTATACCATGACCAATTAAATAATAGTATCCTACTTTTTCTTGAGCCTGTCTTACCTGGAGGGCTAACCCCTCCAGTTCACTGAAATCACCACCTACGAATTTACTTACGTCAATAACGGGTATTTTCTGTTGTTCTAATTTAGCTTGTTTTTTTATTTCCATATATAAGTTTGCCTTATGCTAGCTATTACTAGCTTTACCAATATAAAATAAATCAATACCTTCAACTAATATTTTAATGAATAGAATTTATTCTAGAATGCTCCTGTAAAATAATGCTGTCAAACTATAGAAATTGAATTGATTTATGGTAAAGCATTGGTTGACAGACTTATAACGTCTTTGTAGGTTGCCACTGTTTATTAAGGAAATTTGTATAAGTATATCTAAAGGTGAAGTTTATGAAAGTCGCTAGTTCTTTAAAAACTCTTAAGAAACGCGATAGACACTGCCAAGTTGTAAAACGGCGGGGGCGTCTTTATGTGATTAATAAGAGGAATCCGCGCTTTAAGGCTCGGCAGGGTTGATCTGAAAAGATAGATCATTGATATTTTACTGCCACTTAATAGCCGCGCAATTTGCGCGGTTTTTTATTATCCTTTTTTTGTCTATAATAAGTTTGCTCTGGTGTAAGCAATTTAGATAGGGGTTCAAGCCAATGAAAATGCCTGATCCGGATAAAACTATCCTCGCAAAGCGTAATGAAATAATTGGCGCTATGAATAAGATAGTTAAAAAAGATAATGTTATAGTAGAAAAGAAGAAATTAGCCGTTTATGAATCCGATGGATTAACGGCCTACAAACAGTTGCCATTGATTGTGGTATTGCCTGAAACAGTTGAACAAATTAGTAGTGTTTTATCTTATTGCCATCAGAATAATGTTAAAATAGTTCCTAGAGGAGCTGGCACGTCCCTATCTGGTGGAGCCTTGCCCTTAGCAGACGGGATTACTCTTGGGCTAGGTAAATTTAACCAAGTGCTTGAGGTTGACTACGATAATAGATGTGCCCGAGTTCAACCGGGCGTAACAAATCTTGCTATATCAAAAGCAGTTGAGGGTAATGGATTCTATTATGCACCCGATCCTTCCAGTCAGATTGCATGTACTATTGGAGGAAATGTTGCGGAAAATTCTGGTGGTGTTCATTGCCTTAAATATGGTCTTACCACAAATAATATACTTGGTCTCGAGATCGTTCTTACGGATGGAGAAATTCTTCGTTTAGGCGGAAAACATATGGATAGTGAAGGCTATGATCTTTTGGGGCTGATGACTGGTTCAGAGGGATTGTTAGGGGTTATTACTGAGGTTACTGTTAGAATTCTGCCCAAGCCCACCACCGCAACTGCACTTATGGTTAGTTTTAATAGCTCTGAGGCTGGGGGTAAATGCGTCGCTAATATTATCAGTGCTGGCATTATCCCTGGAGGTATGGAGATGATGGATGGACCTGCTATCGCAGCTGCGGAAGCTTTCGTACAAGTTGGCTATCCGGTTGACGTTGGCGCTTTACTATTAGTTGAATTGGACGGTCCACCTGAGGAAGTAGACTATCTTATAGAAAAAGTGTCTTCAATCGCTGAGGCGCTTGATGCTATTTCTGTTAGAGTTAGTGAAAATGAAATGGAGAGAGAAAGCTTTTGGGCCGGTCGTAAAGCAGCATTTCCGGCGATTGGCCGTATGACACCTGACTACTATTGTATGGATGGAACTATACCACGTAATAAATTGCCTTACGTACTTGAGAGTATGGATGATATGTCAAAGAAATATGATTTGCGAGTAGCTAATGTATTTCATGCCGGTGACGGAAATTTACACCCACTAATAATGTATGATGCTAATATCCCCGGTGAACTAGAACGTGCGGAAAATTTTGGAGCAGATATTCTCAGGTTATGCGTAGAAGTAGGAGGTGTTCTAACTGGAGAGCATGGCGTTGGTGTTGAAAAACGCGATTTGATGGGAGAAATGTTTTCTGAAATTGATTTAAATCAGCAACAGCGGGTTAAATGTGCTTTCGATCCAGAACAAATTCTTAATCCTGGTAAAGTATTTCCTACGTTACATAGATGTGCTGAACTTGGGCGTATGCATATTAATCGTGGAAAATTACCCTTCCCTGATCTACCACGGTTTTAGGACAGATGACGAAGGTATTAAAACCAGAAAACCCAAATCAGGTCTCAGAAATTATTGAATGGTCTTTAGGTGATGAGCTTCCACTAGACATTGCAGGAACCAATACAAAACGTAATCTGGGTCGGCCTATTTTGGGAAAATATGGTGATGCGGACAACCGTGTGATCGGCCATACTTTAGAATTGTCGCAGTTAAATGGTATATTACTTTATGAACCAGAAGAGCTAGTTTTGACCGCTGAAGCAGGGACACCTATCTCAGATATAGAAGCTGCTATAGCAGTTAATCGACAACAACTAGCCTTTGAACCAATGAACTTAGAAAGGCTTTATGGTACTGAGGGTGGTACTTTGGGAGGAGTTATTTCTTGTAACCTATCCGGTCCCCGTCGTTTTAAGTCGGGAGCGGCCCGAGATCATATTTTAGGAATTAAAGGAGTTAGCGGCCGAGGTGAATTATTTAAGAGTGGTGGGCGTGTTGTGAAAAATGTTACCGGTTATGATTTATCGAAATTGATGACTGGTTCCTATGGTACTTTAGCAGCTCTAACGGAGATTACTATAAAAGTTTTGCCGTCACCGGAAGACACTAGAACATTGATTTTGATTGGTCTTGATGATGAATTGGCACAACAGGCTATGACCGCTGCTATTAATTCTAGTCATGAAGTCAGCGGAGCAGTGCATTTGCCATTAACTTTAGCCATACAATCTTCAGTTGCAAATATTTCTTCTTCTCAGACAGCTATTACTGGTCTAAGGCTTGAAGGTTTTGGTCCATCAGTAGATGCTAGAATAGAAGCTTTACGTATTAATTTAAAAAAATATGGAGATCTAGAAGAGCTAGATAGAGAGGACTCCGTTGTTTTTTGGTCTGAGGTAAGAGATGTTAGACCTTTTCAGAAAGAAAACCGTGTCTTGTGGCGAATGTCAGTAACTCCTAGTTTAAGCCCACTGATTGTTAAAAATATTAGGTCAGAGTATGAAGGGGAGGCATTTTATGATTGGGGCGGAGGACTTATTTGGTACTCTATGAACCAGAGTTCAGAAGATTGTGGTGCACAAAAAGTACGTTCAACGATCCAAAACAATGGAGGAGGGCATGCAACGCTTATACGTGCAGATGACATAAGTCGTTCGCAGGTCGAGGTATTCCAACCTCAACCAAAGGCTCTTGCTGCTCTGTCATCAAGAGTTAAAAAAAGTTTTGACCCCAAACGCATCATGAACCCAGACAGAATGTATTTGGGGGTTTAAGGTTTATGCAAACAAACTTCTCAATACTGCAATTAGCAGATTCTGATACTGCTGCTGTTAACGATATTTTACGATCTTGTGTTCACTGTGGCTTTTGCACTGCGACATGCCCAACGTACGTTTTACTTGGAGATGAATTAGATAGCCCACGCGGTCGAATTTACCTCATGAAACAGATGTTTGAGGATGAGGCGCCAGCGACTAAAGAAGTTGTAACACATATAGACCGCTGTCTTTCCTGTTTATCCTGTATGACCACTTGTCCATCTGGTGTTCACTATCAGCACTTAGTTGATAAAGGAAGGCAGCATATCGAGGAAACTTATAAACGTCCGCTCCCTGATAGAATAATTCGTTGGTTCCTTGCTTCAATCATTCCATACCCCTCAAGATTCAGGCTCATCCTATTATTAGGAATGATAGGACGCTTTTTAAATCCGATTATGCCGAAGTACATAAGTTCAATGTTGACCTTAGTTCCTGATACTTTGCCTAAGAAGTCCCCGCTGGATAAACCACAAACAATAAAAACAAAGGGAAAATATTATAAAAGAGTTGCTCTTCTTAATGGCTGCGCACAAACTGTGCTTGCTCCACAAATTAATGAATCCACCATTCGTTTATTGTCGCGCTTTGATGTAGAGGTAGTAATTTCGGATGGAGCAGGCTGTTGTGGGTCACTCGCGCACCATTTAGGTAAAAAAGATCAATCAATTAATCAAGCAAAAGCTAATATTGATGCGTGGACCCTCGAAATTGAATCAAGAGAATTAGATGCATTAATAATAAACACTAGTGGTTGTGGCACTCATGTGAAGGATTACGGGTTTATATTTAGAGATGATAAAGATTATTCAGAGAAGGCTAATAAAATATCGGAAATATCACGGGATATAACCGAATTTATGGGTGAATTAGACCTCAAATTTTCTAGTTTAAAGGGTATATCTGATCAACGTGTAACTTATCATTCAGCTTGTTCAATGCAGCACGGCCAAGGGATTCATAATCAACCATTAAAGCTTTTGTCAGCCGCTGGTTTTGATGTAAAGGAGCCACTTGAACCACATTTATGTTGTGGTTCAGCTGGTACATATAATATTCTACAAAAAGAAATGGCTGATAATTTAGGCGATCGTAAAGCCGCAAATATTTCTTTAACCAAACCCACCGTAGTGGCAACTGGAAATATTGGATGTATAACACAATTAGCAGATAAAATTGATGTACCAATTGTGCATACTGTTGAGTTACTTGATTGGGCTACAGGTGGTCCTAAGCCATTTGGGATTAAATAGAAGTAGTTATGGTTGAAAAAAAGAAGGTTTTAAGTATAACAGTTGAAATTTTTTCTACTTAATTTTCAATTCATAAAACACTTATTAAACCTAAGATTAATATTTAAATAATTATAATAAAATAAAAGAAGGTATACATAAATGAAAAACCATGAGCCCAGCTTCGCTGATAGGTTGGGTACGGCGGCTAAGGCAAAGCAAGCCCAACTTAAAAAGGCAAAAGCAAATAATCCTGCTAATCAACCTGGTTTTGCAGAGAGACAGGCAGCGCGGCGTGCTGCCTCTATTGCCCGAGAGGAACGTTTAAAGGAAAGAAAAGCAGCTAAGGAAGCCGAGAAAATTCGCAAATCTGAAGAAGAAGCTGCCAAAAAACTTGCTAAAGAGATAGCTTTAAAAGCTGAGCAAGAGCGGCTAGAAGCCGAGGCTATAAAAAGAGAAGAGGCTGAGGCGGCACATGCAGCTGAACGTAAGGCAGAACGTGATCGCAAATATGCTGCTCGTAAAGCAAGAAAGAGAAAATAAATAGGTTCTATTTTGAGGTATTCTATTTGCTTTTCAAATATTTTGTTGTTCTAAAGGTTAGTCGTCAAAATGCTCTGGTGTGTTTTCAAGTGTTTTGAGAAATCTAATGGCTGGCCACTCTTTTATTGCATTATCTAAATGCCACTCATTGCGAGCTAAGAATACAGGTGTTTGATCGTGATCATCAGCTATAGATGATTGATTTTTATCGCTAAATTGCTTTATTACTTGAAGGTTGTCCGATTCTAGCCAGCGAGCTGTGTAAAGTTGGATAGGTGTAAATTTTACTATAATATCGTACTCAGTTCGAATTCGGTCAGCCATAATTTCAAATTGTAGTGCACCTAATACGCCTACAACCCAGTTTGAACCTAGTCTAGTACGAAATGCACGAGCTACGCCTTCTTCAGCTAGTTGAGTTAAAGCACGAGATAGATGCTTAGCTCTCATAGGATCAACTGTATCAATAGACATTAGAAGTTCAGGTGCAAAGGACGGGACACCAGAGAATTGTATTTCCTCTCCTTCTGTCAGGGTGTCTCCAATTCTTAAATTACCATGGTTGGCTATACCAATAATGTCACCAGGCCACGCTTCCTCTGCCGTCTCACGTTCCTTGGCTAAGAACATCATGGGGTTCTGTAAATTTACAAGTTTTTTATTTCTGACTGAAATTAACTTTATACCGCGTTTGAAATTACCAGATGTAACACGAAAAAACGCCATTCTATCTCTATGCTTAGGGTCCATGTTTGCTTGAATTTTAAATACGAATCCTGAAACTTTATTTTCATCTGGTAAAACAAAACGTTTGTTTGAGGAGCGCCCTGCAGGCGATGGTGCTAGGTTAACAAGACCTTCAAGTAATTCTTTTACCCCAAAATTATTTATTGCTGAACCAAAAAAAACAGGGCTTAGGTTACCTTCTCTATAAGCATTAATATTTAAAGTAGGGCATAAGCCTTTAGCCATCGTGAGTTGTTCGCGCAATAAAGCCACAGATTCTTGAGGTAGAAGTTTATCTAATTTATTATCATTTATTCCCTTACACTGCTCTGGCTCACTTAGTGTATTATCTGCATCCCCTCTTTGTGTCATCATAACATGGTCATTGATAACATTGTAACAACCGTAAAAATTACGTCCCATACCTATCGGCCAACTTACCGGTGTAACTTCTATTGCAAGAACTTGTTCTATCTCATCTAGTAGATCAAATGGATCCCGCCCCTCTCTATCAAGTTTATTTATAAATGTAATTATGGGTACATCTCTTAAGCGACAAACTTCAAACAGTTTGCGTGTTTGCGACTCAATTCCTTTAGCTGCATCTATTACCATTACTGCTGAATCAACTGCCGATAAAGTACGATAAGTATCTTCGCTAAAATCCTCGTGTCCAGGTGTATCTAATAAATTGAATACACAGTTTTGATATTCATAAGTCATAACAGATGATGCTACTGATATACCTCTTTCAGTTTCTACTTTCATCCAATCTGAACGGGAACGCCTTGCCTTACCTTTTGCTTTCACTGCTCCAGAAAGTTTTATTGCTCCGCCAAATAACAAAAGTTTCTCTGTAAGCGTAGTTTTACCTGCATCAGGATGGCTAATAATAGCAAAGGTGCGTCGACGAGCTATCTCGTCTTCGATTCTTGTCATATTACATTGGAGATAATTCTATTAGCATCAAATTAATATAGAGATATATTATCTTTTTTCTAGAGCTTAGATTACCATTTTTATCGGAAACGTTATTTATGTAACTTCAGATTAGCATTTTATAAGAACTTTAGAGGATTGAAAAAGTAAATGACTAGTAATGACATGATCACTTTAAGAAGTTGGCAACAATTAAGTGATGAAATTCAAAAACGAGCGGATGCACAAAGGTACCCTCTCACTGGAATGGATCCTGGAGATGTTACTGAAGCACTTGCTAATACCGCAACACTCAATCGCGATGCATGGGCTAATGGTTGGTCAGTAATTGGGGATAGATATCTCAATCTTGCTAATAAACAAGTTAAATCTAACCGTTCTTTAGCTTGTTCTAATTATCTAAATGCTTGGCGTTATCATGGTTTTGCAGCTTGGCCAACACAGAATACAGATAGTAAAAAAATAGCCTTTAACGCTTCTATGGATAGCTTTCGTAGTTATGCATCTCTGGTGTCACCTAATATAGAACGCATAAAAGTTCCATTTGAAGACAAACATGTTATATTTTATATCCAGTTACCTGACAATGCCTCTCGTCCAGTTCCTTTAATATTATCCTTTGGTGGTTTAGATAGCTACAAGGAATATATAGTTGAGCGATATGGTCCAGATTATTTGGCGAATGGTTTTGGCTATGCAGCCCTCGATATACCGGGAACAGGAGAATCACCTATTTTGGCTTCTCCGGACGCAATACGTATGTATAAAGTAATAATTGATTACCTTCAAAGTCGTGATGATATTGATTCTAAACGTTTAGCAGTTCAGGGAGTTAGTCAAGGTGGTTATTGGGCAGCACGTTTAGCTATTGCAGAAGAAAAGCGTTTAGCTGCGGCAGTCTTTTGGGCAGGACCTACTCATTATACATTCCAGCGTGAATGGTTAGAGCAGAGTACAAATACGAATGAGTATTTGTTTGATTATCTACCAGCGCGTTTATCTATATATGGTGCGAAGAGCTGGGAAGAATACCTTGAAAAAGTTCCTTTAATGTCAATAAAGGCTTTAAAATTACTAGATGAACCAACCCCAGAAATGTTATTAGTCGGTGGAGAAAAAGATTCTCAGACTTCTATAGAAGACCTTTTGCTTCTCCAGCGCCATGGTCAGGTAAAATATACTTGGTTAAACCCATCTGGAGGACATCTTGGCCGATCTACCGAGTGGCCGGATGAACGTATCTTAAAAGAAGTAATAATACCGTTTTTAAAAATAAGGTTAATAAATTAGTCAAAATATATTTCTTTATATATTTTTATTAACCTTTACCTTCATAGACTTCCACAACTCTACTGGCATCGTCCTTTCCCCACCCAGCTGCTTCAGCACGCTCAAACATTTTTCTTGCAGCTGGTACTACCTGAAGCTCTATTCCATGTTCTTTCGCTAAATCAATAGCTAGACCCATATCTTTAACAAATATTTCAACTGCACCTTGTGGTTTAAAATTACGCTTAAATAAGCGCGGGGCCAGTTGATTTAACATTGCCCCTCTTACCGAACCCTTTGAAAGGCAATGCATCATCACATCATGCGATAAGCCCGCCCGTTCCCCAGTTAGTATCATCTCACAGATCAAAGCTGTAGAAGAATTAACAAATAGGTTGGTAACCACTTTCATTACACTTCCACTTCCCGCAGGTCCTGTGTAAGTTGCATCGGCTGATAAGCTATCTAAGATAGGTTGTACTTCCCTAAATGCTTCTTCTTTACCTCCTACCATAAAAGTAATTGTTCGCTCATTAACTGCTGGATGAGACCCAGATATTGGGGCATCAAGCATGTCTATGCCGATTATATTAAGTTTTTTTGCAATTTCTTTACTGAAAGATGGTGGCATAGTACTCATCTCTACATGAATATGACCGTTTTTTAATATTTTATCTATTCCATTGATGCCAAATAAATTTTCTTCTATATGTGATGCTTTTAGTAAAATTGAGAATGTAATATTACTTTTCTCTGCTATCTCTCTGGCGTTTGCTACAGGAATACCGCCTTCTTTTTGCAGCAATTTGATGCGGTCAGGGTCGATATCATAGCCATATACTGTGTGACCATCCGCTATCATTTGTTTTGAAAGTGCTAGCCCCATCTTTCCGAGGCCTATCATACCTAAATTTTTATTCACTAACTGTATCCTTTATAAACTTTTGTTAATAAATCTGTTATGGCTAAATTAAACGGTTAAACAATAAGTTCTTATAGTAAAGAATATTTTGTACGCTAATTTTATGTTTTATTCTAGAATGGCGTCTAGGTTCTTAATCATGGGTATATATTTTATCTATAAAGATTTTCACTTTCTAAATTTTTATAGAGATGCGAAACAAACTCCCCGTAGCCATTGAACAATTGTGTCGGTATTCGATCATTTTTACTACCACCAATCATCCATTCACTAGCCTGACTCCAACGAGGGTGATCAATTTTAGGGTTTACATTTGCCCAAAAACCATACTCTTTGTTGGCAAGTGATTCCCAAAAAGTTTTTGGGCGTGTTTGGGTGAAGCTGAAACTAATAATCGACTTAATAGATTTAAATCCATACTTCCAAGGTATCGCTAATCTAAGCGGTGCTCCATTTTGGGGGGGAACAGGTTTCCCATACATTCCAGTAACTATAAATGCTAGTTCATTGATCGCTTCGTCAATAGTAAGAGCTTCAGTGTAAGGCCATGGGTACCAAAATTGTTTGAGACCTGGCATTTCTTTTTTGCTTTCTGAAACTGTGCGCATTACGACAAATTTTGCGCTAGCTTTAGGTCTGGCTATCTCCACTAGCTGTTTCATAGGAAAACCAATCCAAGGGACGGCCATTGCCCATGCTTCGACACAACGGTGACGATAAAGTCGTTCTTCTAAATCTACTTTTTTAAGTAAATCCTCTATATCTATCTGAAATTCTTTTTCAACCAAACCATCTACCGAAACCTTCCATGGATTCGTAGTTAGCTTCTGTGCTTGTTTCCAGATATTTTTATGGGAGCCAAATTCGTAGTAATTATTATATGTAGTAGCATATTTTTCCGATGTTAATGGTCTATCAAGAACAAATTTTTCGTTTCTTGGTGCTAATTTATTGACAAGAGGAGAATTAATATTTTTTTCATATGCATCTGTTCTATAAGTTGTTGCAAGTAGTGCTGAGGTGGAAAGTAATGAGCCCGCTGCTATTGCCTTAGAAATTTGCCTTCGGTTAATAAATAGTTTTTCGGGGGTTGCTAGATTTTCAGATAACTCCCAACCGCGCTTAACTTTTATGAGCATGAAACCCTCGAATATTTATCTGCTTTACTGAGGGAAAGATGTACATTCTTTAAAGATAAGGCAAGTCATCATTATTAGTTTATTTGTTAATCAACAGTTTTAGAATTATCTGCAGATGTAAATCTAGGCTGTTTGAGATTTTAAGTTATTCTTTAATGGTTGATCATGAATTGGCCAATGCAGTAGGGCAGCCAGCACACCCAATATTATAGAGGCATACCATATAGCGTCATAAGTCCCAGTCTTATCATATGCTATCCCACCTAACCAGGCGCCAAAAAACGATCCAATTTGATGACTAAAAAAAACAAATCCAAACAACATACCCAGATGTTTGGCTCCAAAAATACGAGCTACTACACCGCTGGTAAGTGGCACAGTAGAGAGCCATAGAAGACCAAAACCTATAGAAAAGGCATATATTGTCCATTCTGTTTTAGGCAAAATGACTAAAGCAGCAATAAGGGCTGAGCGACCAATGTATATAAAGCCTAGTAAGTTTTTTTGTCTGTATTTTTTGCTGAATTCGCCGGCTAAATATGTACCAACAATATTTGCAAAACCTATTATTGTAAGGGCTATAGCCCCTGTTTCAGAAGTCATTCCATTAGAAAAAACATATCCAGGAAAGTGTGTTCCTATAAAAGTAACATGGAATCCGCATACAAAAAAACCACCTACCAACAAAATATATCCTGAGTTGTTAATTGCCGATTTGATCACTTCCATTAAACTCATATCTGGATCATTATTATTATTTGTTTCGCTATGGTTTAGCAATCTACCTAAAAGTGCCATAAGCAAAACAATTACCGATGATATCACAAGAGAAAAATACCATCCTGTCGAACCTATGAGAAGTTGACTAAAAACGGGTAATACCATCGGGCCAAGAGCGCCTATGGTGCTAACTAGGGCTACAGCGTATGTCCGGTTATCAGGAGCAACTGCTCTAGAAACAGCTCCATAAACGACAGCTATGCCTGCTCCACTCATACCTAGTCCCACAAGAACTCCGCCTGTTATAATCAAATCAGTTGGAGTAATTGCGTTTGCCATGCCAAATACACCAACCGCATACACTATGGCACCTCCGAATATAACTTTTCCTGACCCGTAACGGTCTGCCAGTCCTCCAACAAAGGGTTGCGCTATTCCCCAAATTAAATTTTGAATTGCCATGGCAAAGCCAAATAAACCTCGACTCCAATCCAGGTCTATTGTCATTGGTACTAAGAAGAGACCGAATGTCTGACGAACACCTAGAACAATTGCTAAAACTAAAGCTGCAGCAGAAATCGTGTAAACTTGATGTCGCGTCATTGCTGGTGTCATAATTTTTTCCAACATGTCATGAAGTTTTTTTATGAAGACCGGGCCCATATATTGGGCTCGGCCTCCATACTCTATGATTAATTAATCAAGAGCCAAAATATTGAATTTTAGCTAGCAACATGTGCCTTGGGAGGGAGAGACACATTATTCAGATAGCCCTAAATTCATAATAGATTAATAAATATACTTTTTCTGTGGTTTTTTCATGTTCTCTTTTTGATTATCAGCTATGCAATTTAATCATACCTCTGTAAGGTGAGATACCAATATTTTAAAAGCGTGTTTCAGCTACCTTTCTAACTAGAAAGTCTCTGAACACTCTAATTCGTGAAGAGCCTTTTAACTCTTCTGGATATACAAAGAAAGCATCGTAGCCCGGGCCTTCGAGCTCCGGTAAAACTCTTACCAGACTGCGTGATTCTCGTGCATAAAAATCTGGTAAACCTGCTATTCCAACGCCAGCTTCTACTGCTCTAAAAATGCCATAGAGATTGTTTAAGGTTAACAATTTCTTTGGATTTGATCCTATAGCTTCACGAACTGCATTACGTAACCAGTTTAAATTTGGAGCAGGCTGTATGGTGTCGTCACTAAATATAATTAATTTATGTTGATGAAGATCAACAATTTTATCAGGCATTCCGTGTTTTTGTAAGTATTCAGGTGATGCATAAACGTGAGCTTTTACTCTAGTTAGACGACGTTGTATCAAATCTGGTTGTTTTGGAGTGGTTAGCCGAATTGCGCAGTCTGCCTCTCGCATAGATATATCAAGCTCTTCATCTGAAGTAATTAGTGTAACCTCAATATCGGGGTAAAGGTCTATGAATTCTTTTATTCGCGGCGTTAACCAAAGTGAACCAAGGCCTACTGTAGTTGTTATTTTCAGCGGACCTTGGGGTCTATCCTTGTTATCATTTATTTGAGCTTCAGTCATTGTCAATTTTGCAAATACTTCGTGCACTGTTCGATATAACGCTTCACCCTGCTCGGTTAACAAAAGACCTCTGGCGTGGCGATGAAATAGTTTACAGTTAAGGCTGTCTTCTAACGAGCTTATCTGACGGCTAATTGCTGATTGGCTTAGATGGAGGCTTTCGCCCGCATGGGTAAAACTTCCAGCTTCAGACACTGTATGAAAAACTCTTAGTTTATCCCAATCCATAGGCATTAAAAAATCCCTTTAACTTCTTGATTAACAAGTAAAATAAAGGATATTTAAGAAAAAATTAGACATCGCTTTTTTAGACTTCTTTAGAAGCTAAAAATTTTTCAGCCTCCAGTGCAGCCATACATCCCATGCCAGCAGCGGTAATAGCCTGACGATAGACTTTATCTTTAACATCGCCAGCGGCAAATACCCCAGGTATATTAGAGGCTGTACTGTCTGGTCTTGTAATTAGGTAACCTTCATTGTCCATATCTAGATGCCCTTTAAATAAATCTGTATTAGGGATATGACCAATTGCGATAAAAACTCCATCAACCTTAATATCTGTCATTTGCTCTGTTTTAACGTTTTTAATGCGTGCCCCAGTAACGCCAAGGGGATTACCGCTACCCGTAACTTCTTCCAGCGTAGAATCCCATATTACCTCAATTTTATTATTGCGCATAAGACGTTCCTGCAAAATTTTTTCTGCTCTAAATTCATTGCGCCGATGGATAACCGTTACCTTAGACGCGAAGTTAGTTAAAAACAAAGCTTCTTCTACAGCGGTATTTCCTCCACCAACAACCATAACTGGTTTTTCACGATAAAAAAACCCGTCACATGTAGCGCATGCTGACACACCGTATCCACTGTATTTTTTCTCTGATTCTAGACCTAACCATCGCGCAGATGCTCCTGTTGTTAATATCAAAGAATCGCCTGTATAAATATCACCGGAATCGCATGTACAAGAGAACGGATACACAGAGAAGTCGATATTGACAACAACATCATTAATAATATTTGTTCCTACGTTTTTAGCTTGAGCTTCCATCTGTTCCATTAACCACGGCCCTTGAATTGCTTCGGCAAAACCTGGGTAGTTTTCTACATCAGTAGTGATTGTAAGTTGTCCGCCGGGTTGCATGCCGTGTATCATTGTAGGTTTTAAGTTTGCTCTTGCTGCATAGACGGCTGCTGTACAACCGGCTGCTCCTGAGCCGATGATTAATACTTTTGAATGATTTGGTTTGGGCATTTAGAACTTTTCCTAAAAACATATAGTAAATCTAATTTCTTAATACTTTTTTAGTTAAGGTTTAGATAAATTTTATAAATGAGATAATTTGAAAATTAAGCATGATATAATTTTAATGATATTTTTTACATATAAGTGATTAGTTTAAAATGTAATCACAGTACGGATTGATTCTCCCTTTTTCATTAGGTCAAAGGCATTATTTATATTTTTCGCTGGCATTACATGTGTTATTAAATCATCAATATTAATCTTTCCATCCATATACCATTCCACAATTTTGGGCACATCCGTGCGTCCTTTAGCCCCTCCAAATGCTGTGCCTTGCCAAACCCGACCAGTGACCAATTGAAATGGCCTTGTTGAGATTTCAGCACCCGATGGTGCAACTCCAATTATAGTGGATTTCCCCCAACCTTTATGACAGCATTCAAGTGCTTGGCGCATTATATCAGTATTCCCAATACACTCAAATGAGTGATCTGCTCCTCCATCGGTTAAGTCAATTATGTAATCGACTAGGTCGTTTTCTATTTCATCTGGATTTATAAAATCAGTTAAACCAAATTTTTCCGCAATTAATTTTCGGCCAGGATTTAGATCAACACCAACTATCATATTAGCTCCAACCATACGAGCTCCCTGTACTACATTAAGACCTATACCTCCAAGGCCAAATACTACTACATTATCTCCTGGTTGAACCTTAGCGGTGTTTATTACCGCGCCGAGACCTGTTGTCACTCCACACCCGATATAGCATACCTTTTCGAATGGGGCGTCTTTTCTGATTTTAGCTACTGCAATTTCTGGTAAAACTGTATAATTAGAAAATGTTGAGGTACCCATATAGTGAAATATTTGTTTACCACGTAAAGAAAACCTTGAGGTCCCATCTGGCATAAGGCCTTTACCTTGAGTGTCCCTTATAGCTTGGCAAAGATTTGTTTTTCCGCTTAAACAATAGCTACAGTTCCTACACTCAGGTGTATAAAGCGGGATAACATGGTCTCCCGGTTTTAAAGTTGTTACTTCTGACCCTATCTCAACGATTATTCCTGCACCTTCATGGCCTAAAATGGCAGGAAATATTCCTTCAGGGTCGGCACCAGATAGAGTAAACTCGTCAGTATGACAAATTCCACTTGCCTTAATTTCAACTAAAACTTCATTACTCTTTGGACCTTCTAATTGAACAGTTTCCATGACGAGTTTTTGACCTGCTTCATGTGCCACGGCAGCTAATGTATCCATAGCCATCTCCCTTAGAATCTAAATTAAAATAAAATATTCATATGTAATCTATTAGCTAATGAAAAATCATCCAAGAGTCCTAGAGTAAAGTTCAAACATCTTTGTCCAAGTGGCTTCTGCTGCCTCCTCATTGTAAACCTCTCGTTCAGGAAAGGCATATCCATGCTCTGTTCCTGGGTATGTTTCTATTTCGTATACCACGTTATAATCCTTACATGCTTTAGTAAGGTCTGGTATGACATTTTCTCCTATCCAATGATCGTGTTCAGCGAAGGCAAGATATAGCTCACTTTTAATATTAGGGATTTGTAGATGCGGTGAATCATCGTTTTCTGTAACTATCCATACACCATAAAGAGATGCAACAGCTGCGAAACGATCCGAGTAAATTCCAGCTACTGTGACAACAAATGCTCCGCTCATACAATAGCCCACACATCCCATTGGTCCGTCAGAAGCATGTTGTTCACTATCCAAGAATTCCAAGATTTTAGCTGTATCTCTGCTTACAGCAGAATTACTAAGGCTATGCCATGCTGCAAAAATCATTTCGCCCATCTTTTCATTACGGTTTTGTAGATTAAACCGGATATTTCCTAGGCGATAATATAAATCCGGTAGTATGGCATAATAACCCTGTGCCGCTATTCGGCGAGCAAAATTTCTTAGTTCTTCTCGTATTCCGGGTGCATCCATATACAGAACTATTACCGGATGCGGGCCATTATTATCAGGCCAAACAGAAAACGCATACATTTCTCCATCATCAGTGTTAACTATTGATTCCTTCTCACCCATATTCATTTTCCCTTCTAAAATCCGAACATGTGATCCAGACTGAACGCTTTTCCGCAAGCTGAAATTAAGCCATGATAGCCAAATAGTCTGCAAGTAGTATCCCGGATAATTATATATCCATTGTTAACTCCGTCTATTTGATAAGCAGCTTTGCGTTCATCTTCTTCGAAGATTTCTGATATCAAAAAATATTTTGAGCCTCCACAAGCTATATTTATTTTACGACTTGCTATTTGCTTCCCGCTGCTAGCGTATAAAATTACTTCGGTATTCGATTCTGTATGCCAGGGTGTAGATGCAGGGTATATTAGATGACAAAATGTATCAGCTCCTTCACCTCCTACTGCTAAACTTGATATACCCATGCTTGACGCAGTTCGTAAAAATAAACGGGTGGTTAGACCTGGGGGATTACTGGAGTAAGATTGAGGTTCTCCGTTCCATGTTAGGACTGTATTAAAAATATGTGCCCCAAAACTAGATTCTGCGACATGGCCTGTAGCTTTATCTTCATAACGAATTAAAGCATGTAGCCAGCCGTCAACACTATGTGTTGCAATAGAAAAATTATATATTAATTCAACGTGGCCTGCTTTCTCATCTAGACCACAATCACCAATAATATCACTAGTTATCTCAAAGCTATCAGTTCGGAGAATTTCCCCAAATTCAAATTCAGCCACTTTTTTTCCTAAATAATTATAAAATAGAGCTGTAATTGGAAGTTTTTCTTGGGTTAATGCCATTGGTGTAGGTAGAATCGTTGTAAGAAACTTACTGGCGGGAAGTATTGGGGCAGGCAAAAGGAATCCTTTGCCCATTAAATTACTTATTTTTTCTATTTCTGGGTCTGGTGACAGGTCTACCCGCTCGATATTAGCGTGAGCTAAACGATGTTTGATAGTGCCATCAGTGAAGCTTTTTAATATTTCATAACGTGGTCTTGTAAAGTGTTTGCCTGCAGTTAATTCGATTTGTTGGGGCCATATAGCATTAGGTAGTAAGTCAGATATAGATAGAGGATAGCTACCAAAGGGGGGGATTTCTTTATTTAGAGAAGCTGCTTGGTTATTGTGACCCATTAAATTTATTCTAACCGCTCCTGCTGGTATCGGCGCCGGATGGCTATTTTGTATCCAAATAATTACTTTTTCATCAGATTTAGGAGCTGGTATTCCTGCATAAAAGTCTGCAGGCCAGGCATTTGAGTCATGTGTACAGGAAAGGTCTAGTGGATTATCACTATATGTATCTAAGGCATATTTAACTATATCGTGGCCTTTCACTCCTAGGACATGGACTAGAAGTTGGCCGGTAAAATCACCTAATTGAAAGCGTTCGCGTATTTCTGCGCTATCTATAGTAATTCCTACCGGAGAATCTGTTATCTTTTGATCCCATTCAGCAATAATTTCTCCATTATCGTCAAATAAAATTAACCAAAAGGTTATGTTTTTTGAACCGTAACGATACCAATAATTAGCAGAAACTAAACGGGTATGTAGACTATTTCCATGGTCGTCCTTAATGTCTCTGAACCATGCAAAGTTAGTCGCAAAATTAAGTGAATCTAAATAACGCGATTTATTAGTTAATCTATTTTCGTTTAGTCTGGCCTCATCAAGGCTTAGAACTTTACATTTGCTTGGCACCAGATGTTTTATGTCGGACAAAATTTTAGTGGTATCAAATGCTATTATAAGAACAAAGTCAGCTTCTGAGTAAATAAGATTAGTTATAGGTTCTGATGTGCACCCAAGAATCTGTTTTCCGATATTGTTTAGATCTTGTACATACACATCTGCGATTGTTATTTCATTCGATGAATATATTTCAAAAAAACCATTGGCAAACCCTAGTGGATCATAGATAGCTACCTTGTTAGCCTTAGATAGCCGTTTGAGTAATTTTATAATTAGAGGCGCTGACGCAGGATGGCCAGCTGCCTTAAAAAATGGGAATCCTCCGTCAGAGTTAGAGAAGGTATCTATACATAGAGCCATAGTAATTCCATCTAATTATATCCAACCAATTAACTTTTTTAAGTTAGCCGTTAAGGTATGCCTTATTTGCTCACGTATCTTGTATTTATGGCTTCGCACCCAATTTATCTGAATCGTTTGCCTTTTTCCTTCAAATTTGTGATGACCATGCCAAGCGTTGGGTCGACAAACAAATGCAACAAGGCTGCCAGCATCAGGAGGTATCTCGGCGACGTAATCATCGAGATTATGATTATTTTTTAATAGTCGTAATTTACCGCCTGATATGTCCCAAGAATCATTTAGATAGATAAGGGCAGTGACTAACTTTTCTTTGGAATCCGCATGAATTTTTCCGTCGGAAAGCCGGCATTGACCCCGGATAGTTATAATTATTGGTTGATTGGTTAGCTTAATGCCTAGTTTATTTCCTATTAGCTCCGAAAAACCCTGGGAGTGCAGTTCCTGGATCAATGATACGAAATTAGTACCACTAAGTTTTTTATTTATCGGGTGGCTTCCTGGCTTTTCTATTTTAGGAAAATCATTAAGAATCATTTGTAGAGCATCACTCCTAATAACCTTCGGTACAATCAAGTGCTCAAAGGGGTCAAGATTTGGAGATGCAGTATCTATCGCGTCTAGATCTATGGCTACCATACTACTTTTTTAGACTGGGAATACCAGTAATGCAAAGGAGATTATTATTTAATTAGACAGTTTATACATTTTTTATATTTGTACGAAGTTTAATTTCAGAGGCTGCTTTAATAGTGTCATTCGGAATTTGATAGCTCCAATGCTCTATAATATCTTTAAATGGTCTGGTAATTTTAGCTTCGTTCATTGCTTTATGAAATCTTGTAAACTTCTTAGACCCTCCGTCCAATTCAATGGTGTATACAGGTTTTCCTGTAGCTGCTGCTTCACTAATCATATTTACGGAGTCATTAGTTGCGAAGATAAAATCAGCATGGGCTAGGTATCCAAGGTAGGGATTTCTGCCATCTCCTTTCCAGAGGATAGCCTTATTATTAACTAACTTCTCTTTTAGTTTTTCATTTATAATTTCAACTATATCTGTTGGTGTACGTGGCGAAGTTGTTATAGCTAGACCGTATTCATATGTTTCTGATATGTTGAGTAGTTTGTTTGCAATGTCTATGGCAACTTTTTTGTTCATTTGATAAACGGCATTATTTCCTCCAAGTAAAACGGTAACAACAGGTTGTGGTAATTTGGATAAATCATTACAAAAATCTTTTTTTGCTAGATTTAATGTGTCTTTATTAACTCTATTAACTGAGCCCAATGTACTAAATACATTGGTGCCGCTCAGTTGATCGTGTTTGGGAGCTATCACTAAATCAAATTCTTTTATCGCTAATCCAGGGTTCTGTATTTGTACACAAAAAGTTTTACCTTGACTTAAACGTTTCACTGCTATGGCTAACGCAACCGATTTACGGCCAGTCCCTATTATAAGGTCCGGCCATGGAGGAGAAATGCGATCACTAAATTTTGATAATATATATAACTGTTTTGGGGTTATTGCTGGTGGCATCCAAGCCCATGGTTTTGATAGAGCAATATCTATTTGCTTTGAACGTGCTTTTAGAGCTTCAGTAAGGCCCAGGCATTGATTAACCATACCCGGACGGCCATCTGTTAGGATCCAAGTGCTAAATCTTTCAGTTGTATGGCGTGATTCAATGGTTTTTTTCAATATATACTCGATTTATTTTAAAATAACGTAATGTAACAATTGTAATATTATTTCAATTTGCTAGCATCAATCTGCTGACTTATTTGCACTTAATATAGGCTAGTTGCTCGTGATTCCTATCAGTGAGATTTATATTAATTGATTATTGGGGGTATTTTTTCAAGATGACAACTTCTGATCATTCTATAAAAGAATCTGATAAGCAGATTAAACTAGATGCAATAGACCGTCGTATATTACGTCATTTAAGGGATAATGGTCGAATGACTAATGTTAATCTAGCTCGGTTATCAGGTATTTCTGCTCCACCATGTTTAAGAAGAGTGAGAGCTTTGGAAGCTGCAGGATTTATTAAAGGCTACCATGCAGAATTAGATGGAGAAATGTTAGGTTTCGAAGTTTCATTCCACGCTTTAGTAGGCCTTGATAGTCAAGCTGGAGAAGTTCTTTCTGAATTTGAAAATCAGGTCGGAAGCTGGCCTGAGGTGCGCCGTTGTGATATGATACGAGGGGGTGGTGATTTTTTACTCCGAATTGTTGCGCGTAATACTTCCCATGAAAATGAGCTAACTACTAGATTAACAAGTGTATCACATGTAACAACAGTCCAAACTTTTCAAGTAATTCGCACATCGAAGCATAATTCTGGGGTTCCGGTTTACGATCTAGATTAGATGAACCAATACTTATTGGACTAATCTATTATCCAAACATTATTTAAACCTGACCGAAACAATTTCATAATATCTCATTCCGTTTGGAGTTTGGACTTCAATGTTATCATGTGGGTCACGTCCGATAAGTGCTTTTCCTAGAGGAGAAGCAATAGATATTTTATTCTTTTTTATATCGGCTTCAAATTCTCCAACTAGCTGGTAAGTAATTTCGTTGCCTGTATCCTCATCAGAAAGTTTAACCTTGGCGCCAAACCTTGCAGTTTTACCTTTTTGCTTTGAAGTATCTATAATTTCTGCACGCTTTGTTGCGTCCTCTAATTCGCCTATTCTACCTTCAATAAAGCTCTGTCTTTCACGCGCAGCATGATATTCGGCATTTTCTGACAAATCTCCATGCTCACGGGCAGCCGCTATAGCTTTAATTACAGCTGGCCTTTCTATAGTTTTTAAATTTTTTAGTTCTTCCTGAAGGATTGCGTGACCCTCAGCGGTCATTGGTGTTTTTTCCATGATTTTAGTCTAAAATTAAAAAGTTGAAGTAAAATTACTAATAAATAACCTTATTGAAGTTATTGCTATGATTAAATCACATAATACAGATTTTTAAATACCACTATTAAAGTAGGCCTGCAGAGGCGCAACTTCAAGGCCACCCGAATTCATTGATTGAATAACCAACAAGGCAGCATTTGCACCCGCAATAGTAGTATAATACGGAATATTTTGAGTTAAGGCTGTTCGACGCAAACTATAGCTATCAGCAATAGACTGATTGCCTTCGGTAGTATTAATTACTAGGTCGATTTCATCATTAGTCATTGAATCTACTATGTGTGGTCTACCTTCTAGAACTTTATTTACAATTTTTACAGGAATGTGGTTTTTTTCGAGAGCTGCTGCTGTTCCCCTTGTAGCAAAGATTTTGAAACCTAATTCAATTAGTCTTTCTGCAAGAATAAGAGCATTCAATTTATCTCTATCTCTTACAGATATAAAAACATTTCCCGAAATGGGTATTTTAACTCCACTTGCCAATTGAGATTTAGCAAATGCATGACCAAAGTCTTTATCAAGTCCCATTACCTCTCCTGTTGATTTCATCTCTGGTCCCAGTATCGTGTCTACTCCTGGGAAGCGAGCAAAAGGAAAAACAGCTTCCTTAATAGCCACATGAGAACTAACTGGAGCTCTAGGTATACCATGTTCTCCGAGTCCAAATTCGGATAGTAATTGATTGACCATAAGTCTTGCTGCTAATTTAGCTAGTTGCACGCCTGTGGCTTTAGCAACAAAAGGAACGGTCCTACTGGCTCTAGGGTTGACCTCGATTATGTATATATTTTCATCTTTGACCGCAAATTGTATGTTCATTAAACCTACAACTTTCAATGCTTTTGCCAAGACTTTTGTTTGTCTCTCTATTTCATTTAAAACTAAAGAGTCTAATGTAAATGGTGGCAAAGAACAGGCACTGTCTCCGCTATGAATACCAGCCTCCTCGATATGCTCCATAATTCCAGCAATGTAAATATCTCCGCTACCGTCTGCCAGAGCATCAACATCCACCTCAATAGCTTCTTGAAGAAAACTGTCTAATAATACAGGGCTATCGCCAGAAACCTTCACTGCTTCTGAAATATATCGAATTACACCTTCCATATCGTATACTATTTCCATAGCTCGACCCCCTAAGACATAAGACGGTCGTATTAACAAAGGAAAACTAAGTTTCTCCGCCACAGAAATAGCCTCTTCAGCACTTTTTGCCAGGCCATTTTTGGGCTGTTTTAAATTTAATTTTTTTAGTATCTGCTGAAAACGTTCTCTATCTTCAGCTAGATCAATAGCATCGGGGGAGGTTCCTAAGATATTAATGCCGTTTTCATGAAGTGCGCTAGCGAGTTTAAGAGGTGTTTGTCCTCCGAACTGAACTATAACTCCCTTTAGACTGCCAGATTTCTGTTCTAATTGACATATTTCAATTACATCTTCAGTAGTTAAAGGCTCAAAGTAAAGCCGGTCCGAAGTGTCGTAATCGGTGGATACTGTTTCCGGATTACAGTTTATCATTATCGTCTCATACCCTGCTTCATGAAGAGCGAAAATGGCGTGAACACAGCAATAATCAAACTCAATACCTTGCCCTATACGGTTAGGTCCTCCACCTAGAACAATAATCTTTGGTTTTTCACTTGGATCTGCTTCACATTCACCTGGTTGCCCTATGTAACCCTCATAGGTGGAATACATATACGGTGTTTGACTTGGAAATTCGGCAGCACAAGTATCAATTCGTTTATAAACAGGTTTAACCGAAAGGGCATTACGTAGATTTGTTACTTGGGATTCAGACTGATTAGAAAGCTCAGCTAGTCTTGCATCTGAAAAACCCATTTGCTTTATATATAACAAGCCAT
This sequence comes from Rhodospirillaceae bacterium, assembly GCA_002713365.1. Classification (GTDB taxonomy): domain Bacteria; phylum Pseudomonadota; class Alphaproteobacteria; order UBA6615; family UBA6615; genus UBA6615. The sequence continues at coordinate 67,979 of PASR01000013.1, read as the reverse complement.
CGTGATCTTGTGGTAAACCAGATGTACGTATTTTATTTTCAGTTTTTATCAGGCATTCAAGCTGTTCTAGGAACCAAGGGTCGTAATGAGTTACTCTCTGGATTTCATTAAGTGATACCCCGAGTCTAATTGCTTGAGCAATAATAAGTATTCGTTCGGGGGTTGGGTGTCCAAGTGCGGCACGAACGGAATCAATGTCATAGGTAGAATTTTTTTCTGAAAGATGTGAATTAGGAATTTCTATTTCATTAAGTCCTGTAAGTCCTGTCTCTAATGAACGTAGAGCCTTCTGTAGGCTTTCCGTAAATGTACGTCCAATCGCCATCACCTCTCCAACTGACTTCATTGAAGTTGTTAGTAGGGGTTTTGTACCGGGGAATTTTTCAAATGTGAAACGAGGAATCTTTGTTACTATATAATCAATTGTAGGTTCAAAGCTTGCTGGTGTAACTCCAGTAATGTCATTGTCTAGCTCGTCTAAAGTATAACCCACCGCTAGTTTGGCAGCTATTTTTGCTATTGGAAATCCTGTGGCTTTTGAAGCCAATGCTGATGAACGGCTTACCCGAGGATTCATCTCAATAACAACCATTCGACCGTTTGATGGATTTACCGCAAATTGTACATTAGAGCCCCCTGTATCAACTCCAATTTCACGCAAGCAAGCAACTGATGCATTGCGCATAATCTGAAATTCTTTATCTGACAAAGTAAGTGCCGGGGCTACTGTGATAGAATCACCAGTGTGAACTCCCATTGGGTCAATGTTTTCTATGGAACAAACTATAATACAATTATCAGCTTGATCACGAACTACTTCCATTTCGTATTCTTTCCATCCAAGGACTGACTCTTCAACTAAAACCTCAGATGTTGGTGATGCTGTCAGACCACCCTCTATGATTTCGAAATATTCATCCTGGTTGTAAGCAACTCCGCCGCCGGTTCCAGCAAGAGTAAAACTTGGCCTTATTATAGCCGGCAGGCCAACTTTAAGTAGGCCTTCTTCAGCCATTTCTCTATTTTTAACCAGAATGCTTATTGGGGATTCCAAACCAATGTTTGACATTGCTTCACGAAACTGTAGCCGGTCTTCAGCTTTGTCTATTACATCTGCTTTGGCCCCTATCATCTCAATACCAAGTTTTTTTAAAGTTCCATTTCTTTCTAGAGTTAGACATGTATTTAATGCTGTTTGTCCTCCCATAGTAGGAAGAATGGCATCAGGGCGTTCTAATTCAATAATTTTAGCTACGATTTCAGGAGTAATTGGTTCAATATAGGTGGCATCTGCCATCGAAGGATCCGTCATTATTGTTGCCGGATTTGAGTTGATAAGTATGATCCGGTAACCTTCTTCACGGAGAGCTTTTACCGCCTGAGTTCCTGAATAATCAAATTCACATGCTTGGCCAATTATGATCGGACCTGCTCCAACAATCATGATAGAAGATATATCGCTACGTTTAGGCATGTTTTTATTTTTTGTCCTCTATCATCTTTATAAAATATTCGAATAAATATTGAGAATCTTGGGGACCAGGTGAGGATTCGGGATGATATTGAACAGAAAAAGCTGATTGGCTTTTAACTTTTAGTCCTTCAATACTTTTATCAAACAGAGAAATGTGTGTTGGAAGAACGTTATCAGGCAAGGAATCACTAACTACAACAAAGCCATGATTCTGGCTTGTTATTTCTACTTTGCCGGTTAGCAATTCTTTGACCGGATGATTAGCACCTCGATGTCCGTGATGCATTTTTTTTGTTTTTGCACCCAATGCTAATGCCATTAACTGATGGCCGAGACAAATACCAAACATAGGGATACCATTAGCCAGCAATTCTTGAATCATTGGTATGGCATATACTCCAGTTGCAACTGGGTCACCAGGCCCATTTGAAAGAAATACGCCATCGGCTTTATAGTCTAGCACTTCCTTCGCACTAGTTGATGCTGGAACAACAGTAATTTTGCAACCAAGTTCAGCTAAAGACCTTAAGATGTTATGCTTTACCCCGAAATCAATTGCAATTATGTGGTGTTTTGGTTCTTTCAATTCGAAATAACCTTCCCCTATATGCCATCTTGTTTCGTTCCATTCATATGCTTCAGTGCAACTGACCTCAATGGCCAAATCAAGGCCTTCTAGGCCTTGCCAACCATTTGCTGCAGTTTGTAACTCTTTAAGGTTTATACTATTTGCAGGTTGATGACTAATTGCTCCGATTGGCGACCCACCATCTCGGATCATTCTCGTCAACCGACGGGTGTCTACACCTGTGATTGCTATTAAATTTTGAGATTTTAGCCATGAATCGAGAGCCATTTCCGAGCGCCAATTCGCAGGGTTTGTTATACTACCACGCAGGATACAACCTTTTGCTGAAGAAAAATTTGCTTCTATATCATGAGAATTCGTACCTACATTTCCTATATGTGGAAATGTAAAATTAATAATTTGTCCAGCGTAAGAGGGATCAGTTAATATTTCCTGGTAACCGGTGGTTGCAGTATTAAAACAAACTTCACCGACCATTGTTCCCGATGCACCAATTCCTTTAGCCCAAAATACAGTTCCATCACGTAAAACCAGGGCACCAGTTGCCCAGTTTGGCTGGTTTGATTCTTTGCGTGCACCCTCAGCCATTTAAATGGGGTCCTATAGAACGTGTTTGCTGTCGCCCTACTTAATAATACGGCTTATATTAATGTTATAGCCAGTACAATATTTAACAGGCGAAAATTTTTTGGTGTTCTAGGCTAGCCGCTGTGAGTCGTCAAGTTTTGAATGTAATAAAAATAAACAAGAAAAACAACTAGTTAGGTCATAAATCTAAGTTTGCTATAGTAATACAAATCCGTTAGGTTCTGTAAAATGTTCAAATATAGAAAGTTAACATGCTAAGAAATTCTATTCCAGAGGCGCTGAGGGTAGCGCTTAAGCAACAAGATAAGCGTTGCATTTCAACAGTGCGCTTAATTATGGCGGCTTTGAAAGACCGAGACATTGCTGCTAGAGGCAAAGGCGATACTGAAGGTATATCTGACGACGAGATTCTACAGATGCTGCAGACTATGGTAAAGCAGCGCCGAGAATCCATTCAAATGTATGAAGATGGAGGCCGAAAAGAACTGGCCGAGCAAGAAGCGAAAGAGATTACAATTATAGAACGCTTCTTACCTCAACAATTGGATGAAGAGCAAATAAATCTAATCGTTGAAAAAACAATAAACGAAATTGGTGCAGATAGTCTTAAAGATATGGGCCATATTATGAGCGAATTACGTAACAATTATGCTGGTCAAATGGACTTTTCAAAAGCTAGTGGACTTGTTAAGCAAAAACTCAGTAATAGTTAATAACTTCGAATTAATAGTTATCCCCAATTTCTGTGTAATTAGTTATAATTAAGTAACATTATAATCGGTTTATAAAGTTTACTATTGCTTGATATATAGCAAACCTAATATTCTGTACTTTCTGTTTAACCTAATTTAACAACATAAAGCTGTTTCATGGCAGTTCCTTCACAATTTCTTGATGAGCTTCGCGCCCGTATTACGGTTTCAGAGTTAATCGCAACTAAAGTTAAGTTAGTTCGACGTGGTCGTGAAGCAACTGGCCTATGTCCGTTTCATAATGAAAAAACACCGTCTTTTACAGTTAACGATGAAAAAGGTTTTTATCACTGTTTTGGCTGCGGAGCCCATGGAGATATTATAAGTTTTATTATGCAAATTGAAGGACTTAGTTTTCCAGAAGCTATTGAAAAATTAGCTGGGTTTTCTGGGTTACCCATACCTAAGGATACTAAAGAGAATAGAGAAGAGGTAAAAAAAGTTTTATCTCTTCAAGAAGTGATGGAAAAAGCATGTAATTGGTTTGAAAATCAGCTACGTAAGCCCCATGGAGATAGAGGACTAAAATACCTGCTTGGTCGTGGCTTTTCAGAAACTACGATTTCTAAATTTCGTCTGGGGTTTGCTCCAGATGGGCGAGGAATATTTAGGCAAGAAATGTTAGAAATGGGAGTTAGTTTAGAGCAATTAGTAGATTGCGGCTTAGTAAAAAACAATGAACATTCTAATTCACCACGCGATTATTTTTTTAACAGAGTAATTTTTCCAATATCTGATAGAAGGGGAAAAGTTATTGCCTTTGGTGGTCGTATTTTAGGAGAAGGCCAACCTAAATATCTAAATTCTCCGGAAACTAGATTATTTAGCAAAGGACAAGTACTATACAATTTGGTTGATGCGCGGGCTGCTTCTAGGACTACTGGAACTATTATAGTTGTTGAAGGGTACACAGATGTAATTGCATTAAATCAAAGTGGAATTCAACATAGTGTTGCTCCCCTAGGTACGGCACTTACCGAAGAACAGATACTTGCTCTTTGGAGAGTGGTGGATGAGCCATTATTGTGTTTTGACGGAGATAATGCTGGGCGAAGAGCGGCATTCAGGGCTGCACAAAGGGCCTTGCCCTTGCTGAAACCTGGAAAATCGTTGAGATTTGTATCATTACCTTTGGGAGAAGACCCTGATAGTTTAGTTAAAACACGCTCTCGCGGAGGATTTGAAACTCTATTAGGTAAGGCGCAACCCTTAGTAGATGTAATTATCGATTTAGAAGTGGGAGGTAATAAATTTACCACACCTGAGCAGCGAGCTTCTTTAGAAAGCAAGCTAAATAATCATATAAAATGCATATCCGATAGAAGTATTCAATATCATTATCAACAAAGAATACGCAACCAACTACGAATAATTTTTGGTAAAGAAGATGGAATTAGCTCTCACAATAAATTACCAAATAATAAAAATAGATTTATAAAAACTAATAGTCTTGTCCCTCGTGGTGATTTAACAGCTATGAGAGAACGTCAAGAAAAGGTGCTAATTTCAATTCTAATAAATCATAATGAGGTTGTTCATGGATTTGCAGAACAATTAGCAGACGTAAGTCTTAGCAACAGAGAGCTTGACAGAGTATTAAGGGAGATTTTAAACGTGGCTGGTGATCAACCAGACCTTGACAGTGGGGCTTTGCAAGACCATCTCAATGAGTCTGGTTATCAAGATATATTATTAGGTATACTGAATGCAAAAATATATAGACAGGCTAAGTTTGCCTCTCCTGAGGCGCCATTAGATGTGGTATCTAATGCTTTGGTAGAAATTATTGCATCTTATCGAAGCAATAGTCTTAATAGTGATCGTAAGGCTGCGAAAAAGGAACTTGCAGATGAAATGACTGCTGAAAATAGTGAACGACTTTTGGAGATAGTTCGCGAACAATCAGGACCGGGTAGACTATAAATATTTTAGATAGTAACTTAAAATATATATTTATCTATAGATTAAGGGACAAAAATGGCAATTAAGCAGGAATCAGTGGCGGAAAATATGGAAGACCGCGAAGGGATGTCTGATGGACCACTGATGGATAGTTCTGTTCAGGCGGTCAAGAAGATGATCGCTAAAGGCAAAGAGCGCGGCTATATTACTTACGATGAGATAAATGAAACTCTTCCTCAAGAGCAGGTGTCGTCTGAGCAAATAGAAGATATTCTAGCTCAACTTTCGGAAATGGGGATAAATGTTGTCGAAGGTGAAGAGAAAGAAGAAAATGAAGTTCCGTCAACTACATCTAGTTCTGGTAAGAATGATGACAAAACTTCTGCTTCAACGCCTGCAGCATCTGAAGATATAGGCCGCACTGATGACCCGGTACGCATGTATTTGCGAGAAATGGGTACGGTCGAGTTGTTATCACGAGAAGGCGAGATTGCTATCGCTAAGCGTATAGAAGCTGGTCGTGAAAAAATGATAGGAGCTATATGCGAATCTCCATTAACAATACGAGCAATTATTCAATGGCGTGATGCTCTGCATGATGAACGTATATTATTACGCGATGTAATTGATTTAGATGCAACTTTGGGTGCTGAAAACCCTACTGTAGATAATAGTGTAAATGGCGGTCCTGGGTCAAATGGTCTAAATGGTCCGAGTACAGGGCCGATAAGTCAAAGTAAATTGTTGGCTGCAAGACTAGCAGCTGAATCTAACAACTCTGTAAGAAAAAGTGATTCTGATGAGGATGGAGATGATATTGACGAAGATGATGAAGATGATGCGGCAAACTTATCATTAGCGGCAATGGAAGAACGGCTAAAACCTGACGTTCTTAAAAATTTTGATGAAATTAATAAGACTTATAAAAAGCTGCGTAAACTTCAAGACCAACGCCTTGCCGGTATGAAAAAAAAATCTGAAGAACTTACGAATGCCCAGAATAGGCGGTATATAAAGCTACAAGATGAATTAGTAACTATCATGGAATCAGTAAGGCTTAATAACGCTCGCATTGAGACTTTAGTTGATGAACTTTATGGTCTTAATAGACGCCTCACGAACTATGAAGGTAAATTATTGCGTTTGGCGTTAGAATCCGGTGTCAGTCGAGTTGAGTTTCTAGATCAATATATGACGAATGAGCTTGAACCAAGATGGATAAGTCGTATTAGTCGCCTTAAAGGTAAAGGCTGGAATAAGTTTGGTAGCACTAAGTCCACACAAATCAGAGAGATTCGTAAGGAGGTATCAGAAATATCAACACGTGTTGGTTTACCAGTTTCTGAATTTCGTCGAATAGTAAGCACAGTACAACAAGGAGAAAAAGAAGCTAGCCGCGCTAAAAAAGAAATGGTTGAGGCCAACTTGCGGCTAGTTATATCTATAGCTAAGAAATATACAAACCGAGGGCTACAGTTTCTTGATTTAATTCAAGAAGGTAATATTGGTCTAATGAAGGCGGTTGATAAGTTTGAATATAGACGCGGGTATAAATTTTCTACTTATGCCACTTGGTGGATTCGCCAAGCAATAACTCGATCTATAGCTGATCAGGCTAGAACGATTCGAATACCAGTACACATGATTGAAACGATAAATAAGCTAGTGCGAACGTCGCGCCAAATGCTTCATGAGATTGGTAGAGAACCTACTCCCGATGAACTGGCTATTAAGCTACACATGCCTTTAGAAAAAGTCCGCAAGGTTTTGAAAATAGCAAAAGAGCCAATTTCTCTTGAAACGCCAATTGGTGATGAAGAGGACTCTCATTTAGGCGATTTTATTGAAGATAAGAATGCTGTATTGCCTATTGATGCAGCTATTCAAGCTAATTTACGTGAAACGACAACAAGAGTGTTGGCAACTTTAACGCCTCGTGAAGAACGTGTTTTGCGAATGCGTTTTGGTATAGGAATGAACACAGATCATACTCTTGAGGAAGTAGGGCAGCAGTTTTCGGTAACACGTGAGCGTATAAGACAAATTGAAGCTAAAGCTCTTAGAAAGCTTAAGCATCCATCACGTTCGCGTAAGTTACGAAGTTTTCTAGATTATTAAAATCAGTATAAAATTACAATTATAAAAAGCGTGAAGGTAAAAAACAGCATTGAGATCTATGTTGATGCCGATGCTTGTCCTGTTAAAGAAGAAGTTTTAAGAGTAGCTAATCGCCATAAATTGAAAGTCTTTATGGTAAGTAATAGTTGGTTGCGTATTGGTAACAATAATCTAAAGATTGAAATTATAGTTGTGCCTGAAGGACAAGATGAGGCAGATGACTGGATTGTTGAGAATATAACTACGGATGATATTGTTATTACGGCAGACATTCTATTAGCTGCACGTTGTTTAGCAGGAGGGGCTAAAGCAATGGCCCCTGATGGACGAATTTTTACGGATGATAATATTGGCAATGCTTTGGCCATGCGTGATCTGAGAAGTTACCTTAGAGAAATAGATAATAACGATACTTATAATGCTCCTTTTACAAAGAAAGATCGTACAGTATTTTTACAATCCCTTGAAAATATGGTACAAAAATTTTTCATAAAAATAAAAAAATCAGATAAATCGATCTGATTTATAGTGAATTTTCATTTTATTAGGTTTTTTATACAGCGTAAATTAAAGATCCTGTCTAGACCAAGCCTATTTCTATGATATATGAAGTGCTCGGATTAATTTTTTATGGCTGGTGAATTAGATTATTATTTAGGGCCCGTAGTTCAGTTGGTTAGAACGCACCGCTCATAACGGTGATGTCGCAGGTTCGAGTCCTGCCGGGCCCACCATTTATATTTAAGGCTTGGGATTCCTAGATAATAGGCTTTTAAGTCCTGAAAAATTCTCAGATCTATAATAAGTCATTAATATGACCGATAAGAAAAAGATTCACGATATTTATTCGGCTGCTGCTTTTTTCTTAATAGCTTCATTTATACGAGGCATAACTTCAGTCGCCATTAACTCCATTGACCTTTTGCCCAAAACGGGATCTACCCAGTCGGGTCCATTATAAACTAATGTTCCAAAGTCGCCTATTTCTTCACGGAATTTTAATAATTTATCAACCACACTATTGATGCTGCCTGTAATCACTAATGAGTCTAACATGTAGTCTAATGTTATTTCCTCGTCAGGCTGATCTCGATCGGTTTTGAAAAGACCAAGCATTCCCGCCTTCCTTAGTTTTCCTCCTAATTGTTTAAAGTAAAAACGATAGGGAGACTGTTCACCTTTACCATACTCTTGGGCAATTCGATCATCATCGGCTACAAATATACTTTTTGCGACTCTCCAATCTTGAGTATCCGCTTTTCGTCCTGCTTTGGCACAGCCCTCGGCAAATAGGGGCCAGTGAGTTGCAACCCATTTGGGCTGCAGGAAATTTGCCGAAATAGCATACCAACCCCTTTCTCCAAGTCCTACAATACCTTTAGAATATGGCGCCACAACTGTACCTATTATAGGAGGGTGGGGTTTCTGGTAAGGCTTTCCTATTATTCCCTGACCCATTTCTAGATTCATGGTGTTTTCCGTTGTGATGTTCCAGTATTTACCTTCAATTTTATAAGGGGCATCCTCGGTCCAAACGGCAATTATTTGTTCAAGGGCTTCCATAAACATTTCATTGCGGTCAGCTGATAGTGTGCCAAATACTTCCGCATCAGATGGAAGGTTTCCAGGGCTTACTCCAAAAAGAAATCGACCTTCTAACATGTGATCTAGCATGGCAGCTTCTGCAGCTGTTGCGGCTGGGTGGTGATGACTTAGATTAACTGTGCCAGTTCCAAGCTTAATATTTGATGTCTCGTAAGCTATTGAAGATAGAAACATCATAGAGTTTGGTACTGGTTCGAATGTATCGGTTACATGTTCACCCATGTATGCTTCGGTATAGCCAAGTTTGTCAGCAAGAATAAATGCTTCCCTATCTTCACGCAGAGTTTCTGCTAAAGGCCGTGTTTCTGGATGCAATGGCATCGTAAAATATGCTAATTCCATTTTAATCTCAAAGTAATCGATCGTTTATTAAAATATTTAAGCACAAGAATATATAATAATAAAGCTGCATATACTAATGGTTATTAAGTTTTAATAATTATTAAAGTTGAAAATATTTTGGTTAAAATATTGATCAAAATATTTTCATCATACATTATACAATTTAATACAATTTATATTGGAGCGCCGTCATTAAGTTACAAACAAAAATTAATCAACCTAGTGCCATTAAATCTAGGAAACAGAGAGTTAAAAGAGAAGATCGTGAGCGTCAGATAATTCAAGAGGCTATAAAATTTTTTGCTCAAGTTGGCTTTAGTGGAGAAACTCGTGAATTAGCAAGAAGGATAGGGGTCAACCAGTCTGTACTTTATCGTTTTTTTGAAAATAAAGAGGCATTAATAGAACGAGTTTATCAGGAAATATTTATTACTAGTTGGAATCCTTACTGGGATGAACTTTTGGCAGATCGATCAAAGCCTCTCCTGGATAGATTAATTGAATATTATGTTGCCTATTCTCATAACGTAATTACTTACGAATGGGTAAGGTTGTTCTTATTTGCTGGTCTTCGAGGAACATCTCTTAATTTGCATTTAATAAAATATATGAATGAACATGTAATATATCCTATAGTCCGTGAATTGAGATTTGAGGTAGGTATTACATCTGATGAACAATCAAGTATATCCGAACTTGAAAAGGAGTTAGTGACAGGTATCAATGCGGATATTTTTTACCTTGGTGTAAGAAAATATGTTTATGGTGAGAAATTTTCAGAAGAATTAGATTCTCTTGTGAAGGCAAAAATCATTGTTGGATATTATGGGGCTAAAAAGGGAGTTCAATTATATTCTAATAAAAAAAAACCTAGCTGGTGTGATTAGATATTCTGAATTTTATATTGGAATGTATTCAATACCAAACTGCCATTATGTATTTGTATTGTTTGTTGTTAATAAATAGTGATGTTTGAAAAACATCATATTAATTATAATTACATATATTATAGCCTGTCGGTTGGCTGCGTTCCACAAAAGCTGCGGCAGACACTACCGAAAATTCGTCTAGGCAACCACCAATAACTTGAAGACCGACTGGCATGCCGTTGCTAGAAATACCTGCGCAGACCGTCGCTGCTGGCTGACCAGTAAGGTTAAATGGGTAGGTATAATAAACCCAAGACACAAGGTTACGGTCATTGTGACCTTCTGGTATGTTTTGCCCAACACCTAATGCTACTATAGGTAAAACTGGAGAAATGAGAACATCATAGTTATTCATAAAGCTGGTCATTCGATCTCGTAATTCGTATCGTTGAAATACTTTTGTATAGTAGTCCTGCATTTGTTGGCTAAGTGCAGGTTCTAAGATGTCAGCAACCGCGGGGTCAAGCAGCTCGCGTTGATTATTCATTACATCCCTTAACTTGATGCCGACTCCTGCATAAAACTCTGCTGTCCAAAGATCTACTGGATCAGAGCCCAGCACATTATCCACTTGCTCAACATGAGCACCTGCGCTCTCAAAATGATTAATAGCATTTTCAATAATAGAAATGACTTCAGGATCTGGACGTGCATATCCAAGCGTTGGACTCCATGCAACTCTTAGTCCTTCAATACCATGTTCACAGGCATCAATTACATTTGGGGTGGTATCTGTAATGCTGAAAGGATCACGTTTGTCGTATCCGGAAATTACAGAAAAAAGAAGAGCAGCATCACGCATTGAACGGGCCATAGGTCCTACGTGTGCAAGTGTCGGTGTGGCCGAGGTTGGCCAAACCGGAACGCGCGCGAAAGTCCCTTTTATTCCGGCCAAACCGGTAAATGCTGATGGTATTCGTATTGATCCTCCGCCATCCGTACCTAGGCCAAAAGAAGTAACACCTGCGGCTATAGAAGCAGCGGCTCCAGCACTTGAGCCACCGGGTGTCATATTTAAATCCCATGGATTGCGTGTTATGCCTGTAAGAGGGGAATCACCTACGGGTTTACAGCCGAATTCACTAGTAGTTGTTTTACCAATAATTATAGCACCTGATTTGCGAACTCGTTCTACCGAGGGGGCATCGCTGTCAGCAATATTTTCGGCTAACGTCTTGGAGCCAAGCGAAAAAGGGGCATCTCTTACCGATATTAAATCCTTAACAGATATCGGCAATCCATGCAGCTTTCCTAGTGTTTTACCAGACGTTAAGGCTATTTCAGCAGCCTTAGCCTCATCAACTGCTCTATCGGCCATAAGAGCATAAAATGGGTTTAAAGTTTTTTGTACATGCTCAGCTCTTTCTAGCGAGCGAATGGTAAGTTCGAGGGGGGATATTTCTTTTTTTCCAATTAGCAAACGCAACTCTGTTGCGCTCATATAATCAAATTCTTCTGACATACCTTATTTACCCGATTTTACGTGAGCAGTTAATCGTCAATAATTGCGAAGGCCCGTATTGGCGAACCTGATCCTCCTTTAAACTTTATTGGTACTCCAAAAAATTCAAATTCGCCTAAACCAATAAGTTCTTCAAGATTAACGAGCCATTCCATATGGCTAACACCTAAATCTCGACAAAGTCGATGTTGGGCAAATAAACTATCTGATGGCTTGTCAGTTGATGGCCCTTCAACTCCGTGCAATCTCGAGCCACGGTCATACATCCATTGAGTCGCTTCAACTGTTATACCTGGATTACTCAGCACTACCTCTCGGTTGGGGTAGTGACGTTTATGAAGGCCAGAACAGAGCAGTATTATGTGTCCGTCTATATCAACTCCAGAGTCATTTTCTGCTTTTTCCATGTCCTTTAAAGTGATGTCACCAAGATCTCCAACATGCCTCATGTCAAAGCAAACTGCTTTGCCAAAAAACATATCTATAGGCATTTCATCAATAGACGCGCCGTTTGGATCAAAATGTCTGAAAGCGTCTACATGAGTGCCAACATGATCTAGGGTACTAATAAAATTTGTTTGAAATGTAATAGGGTCCTCAGGAGTACCTAATTTAAGGGCCTTGGTTGATTCATGATTCATTGATTTCAAATAAACAGGACTTTGAAAAAGCTTATGAGAGGGCATATTATCCTCAATTTCTAAGCTTAAATCGATAATACGGCGAGACATTTTTAATACTCCATATACAAATGATTACTTTAAATTCACTATAAGTATTATTGTTGGTAAAAAATCTATAAGTAAACTTAACAAAATAATATAATGAAATCTATATTCTTAGAGATTACCTCACGCCGAATTAGATGAGTATATAGATGCTCATAACACATATCAGATTAGCGACTATATTCTAGGTCATTTAGAACTTGTAATTTCGATGTTTGCTTGGAATCTCTAAAGAACTCGGGGCATTCTTAGGCCAAACTAACCAATATTTTTCTTGTTATGTTATACTATTACTGTTATGTTATAACAAAACAAGATCAAGTGTATTTATGAATTTCTAAAAAATTTCATCTTCTGGGGGATTCGATGTCGTTAAAGTTCATGCCATTGCAAGATTCGACCTCAGACCGACGCGTCAATATTTTTTACTCATTTCTTAAGGACGATGAATTTATTGTGCCGAATGATTCCTTGGAAACATTTGAGTTCGAAGAAAGACTTCCTTTCGATACTCTAAGAGCAATTTGTCTATTCGCTCAACCTTGGCCGGATGATGTCTGCGCGGAAGGCATTTTGTGGGTTAATTCTCAACCCGATATCTGCTTCAAACTTAAAATTGAAAATGGCTGCGCTGTCACCCGACCTGCCGGAAAGTGGCTCTCCGGACAGCAATATGGTTTCTCAAAGCCAAAAGCCTATGAAATTTTTACAAACCGTAAGTGGGATCCTGTGTATGGAGACAGAGTACAAAAACTTGTCTTTCGAAACGCCAGCAAACACCGCGAATATATTGAGAGTACTTTAAACAGGTGTTTAACATCCGTGAAATCTGGCTAATCCATTTCCAATATTAATTACCCAAACAAAAAATTAGGAGAAATTTGATGCCATTCAATGCCGACTACCGAGGCTATGACCTTGATATTGGTTTTATAGAAGAGTCCCATCACACCAACCCAAGGCGTCTTTACAGCACTTATGGTGCGGACTGGCAATACAGGGTTGATCATGAACGCATGCGCCGAGAGCGCCTTGAACGGGCCCGGGCAGAAATGATTGCTGACGACCTGGGTGCCCTGATTGTCTTTGCGGGTGCAAACGTCCGATATTTAACCGGGTCTTACCAGGGAAACTGGAAATATAATATTAATATCCGTTATGCTGTGCTGCCACGGGAAGGGGATCCTTACCTATTTGAAACGGCCGGCTCTGATATGCACAACGCGAGGCTCGATCTTCCCTGGATGAAAGACAGGATCCGCCCTGCAATGACTTGGCAGTGGGCTGAGGGCGCTGTGAGCGAAATGGCTGATAAGATGGTTGCCTCTGCGATGGAAGTATTAAAAGAGCATGGTGTTGAGAAAGAAAAAATTGGTGTTGATAACCTCGATTTTCCTGCCTTACACGCTTTCGAAAAAGCCGGCCTTCGGATCGTCAACGGCTGGCCTGCCATGTCCCGAGCCCGTGTCGTGAAAACAACGGATGAAATTGAGCAGATTAAGATGTCTGCCGCCATTGGTGACGCGGCCATGTGGCATATAAAGCATGAATGGCTGAAACCAGGCGTAACCGAACGTCAGATCGAAGCTAAAGTGCATGAGTTCATGTTAGATCGTGGCTGTGAGATCATCTACGATATCATTGTCGCCTCGGGTGGTAATACTAGCCCGTATAGGCGCTGGGCAACGGATAAACTCATTCAGCAGGGCGACTTGATTATCATCGACATTAATGCCGTTGGGCCTGGCGGTTACTATGTAGACTTTGTAAGGACTCTGAAATGCGCGGGCAAGATGACCCAACAAGAGATCGATCTCTATCGGGAAACTTATGATTCCCTGTATGCCGGGATGGAAAATCTGCGTCCTGGTATGACCTCAGCGGATGTGGTTTCTAAATTCCCGGAATATGATGACGATACGTATGGAACGGTTACACTCCAGCAGTTTGCTCACTCCATTGGTATTACTCTATATGAAGGGATGTGGATGAGCCGAGCGTATTCGCTCAAATACCCGGCGGAGATCAAAGAAAACATGTACTTTGCTATTGAAACGTTTGCAGGTCATCCAGGACTACCGCAGACGTGCCGGTTGGAAGAAAATGTTCTCGTCTCCAAAGACGGGCCAGTGATCTTCACAAAGATGGAGCATATGGAAGAGGCCGTCGGTGACTACCGTGTCGGTGATTTTCATCATCCGTCTCTGCTTGGATATCCGACGCATAAATCAGAGCCCGGAACTTAACCAGAGCTATGGAACGAAATCCGCTTATTGTGGTTTCGTCGCGTCTTGACGGAGTTAGTGATGAAGTTCGAGGAAGTAGCCGAAAAGCTGCTTCCTCGATTGTTAATGCATGGCGTCGTGCCGAAGAGGCGGATATTGGTAACACTATAGTTGACTGCCATGATGACTCGCTTGCCGAGACTGTCCAGGGCTCTGGCGCATACACCGTTACGTCCGATCCCACGGAAATTGAACCGACACACAATTATAAGCCACCTTCCGGCCTGGCGCGAGTAGCGCGTACGGTCACCAAGTTCGATAGGTTTTGTAACCATGATCTGATCATTCACCTACCAGAGCATCATGTGGAGATTGATCCCACGTTTCTAAGAGCATTAATGTATCCGCTCGCGGCATCGGATGTTGGCATGGCAACGCTAGTGACGCCCATTAGGTCGGATCAACCTAAAGACGCAGCTAAAGTATCGGTCAAGTGGAATAGAGACCGAGTAGTCTACGTCATGCCAGAAGCCCAGGTGGGTACCATATCAAATTTTTCGCGAGACGCCGATAAACTTATTGAGGGAGAGATTTATGCACATATCCCTATCTATATCTACCGACGGGCTGCCTTGGACCGTGTAGTTAGGGTGCCTCCATCCGACCGGGAACTGAAGGAAAACATTGAGGCTCTGAGAGTTCTCGACCTCGGCTACCGTGTAGATGCTCTTTTTGTTCCTAAAGCAATTCCTACCACCTACGAAGACGATAGAGCTCGGTATGATTAACAACCATTAAGGGGTCAATATGTTGGACGACCCTTTGAAGAGTATGGGAGTATAACTTTATTGGAGTGGAGTTTAAATCAACACTCTTTGTGGTTCTCCGAGACACAGTTTTCAAGGCACTAATAGATGAAAATTATGTGTCTAATTGTGTGGAACTCAATGGGGTTGTTTTTTGGAGAAGATAAACTTCGAAAAACGGACGAATTCTGAGGGAAAAGTGGTGCCCAGGGGCGGAATTGAACCACCGACACGCGGATTTTCAGTCCGCTGCTCTACCAACTGAGCTACCTGGGCCTAACATTCTTACGGTTGGGGTATATGAAATATATCTCGTCGTGTCCAGAGGGCTTTCTAGCTGTAACAATAAAGAATCATATAAAAAATCGACTTTAATTTTTATTTTCATTTGTAGTATTGGGATTACTCTCATAAACCATAGGGGCTTCATCAGTTGGAATACGATAACTACCATCAAACCATCTTGCTAAGTCTATATTAGCGCAATGTTTGCTACAAAATGGGCGATGAATTTTTACAGAAAGCTTTCCACAATTAGGACATTTTCCCATTATTTCTCCTTATATCAAACAAGGGTTTCTATTTAATTTAATTAACATACATTATATTAATAAAATACTATTTAGAATCTCAATTTATTGGAATTAACTCGTATTTTTCACGCGGCCAACTCTGCATTCCTTGTAGTTCCACTCGTCCTACTTTATTAGCAGCTTCTATAAATATAGTATTTAATTTTTCTTTCAGCATTACTTCTACTTCCAGTGGAACTCGTAAAATATATTTTGCTGACTGATTAACTCGTGATTCGTATAATAAGTGGCGAATTACATTATAAGCGGCAACATCGATGCGCAGAGTTTGAGTATTAGAAGTTTCGAGCATTCTTTCAGCCAGTGTTGAACCTACTCGTGTGCGGGTCATCTCAATCAGGCCTAAATTAGAGATTCCGAGAACATGGGAGGTTGAAGGATCATTTCTGACATTATTTCGAAGTGATTCTAACACTTGATTTCGATCATTAGCTCTATTCATCTTTAAAGCGTCTATAACTATTGCTCCACCAATTGAACGCAAACGCAACTGTCTAGAAATCTCTTTGACTACAGACAAATTAATGTCGCGGGGTGCCCTACCGGCCTTTCCTGTTTTTTGAGAGGAGTTTACATCTATCGCACATAAAGTCTCTGTTTGATCAAAAACTAGTTCAGCCCCCCCTTTAATAGCTACCCTATGTGATAGAGCCTGGTTTATAGATTCTTCTACATCATACTTTATAAAAAGCGGATCATTTTCGTGAAAAAGCTTTATACTCTGTTGCGGACTATTAATGCTTAACCAATTTTGAATAGTTGTTTTAATTGTTAGGTTATTACAGATTATTTTAGACAAGTTCTTGAAGTGGGTTTGTAAAATACTATCAACTGCGCCTGGAGGTGGTTTTACGCATGAAGGTGAAGGTTTTGTTTGAGTCTCTATAGCTTTATCTTTATGTAAAACTAGCCGTGGACCTTTTCCAAAAAACCCCTCAGCTATCACTTTAGCAGTAATCAATTGTCCTTCATGAACTAATTGGGAAATGTTTGACCGTTTTCTATTTGATGATTGGATTATGGCGTCACGGGCTCTTAAGAATCCGTCTTGTTTTTCTCCAATATCTACAAATGCAGAATTTGTAGTTTGATCTATACGACGTATTCGACCGTTATATATACCGCCGAGTAAAAGTTTTTGGTTATCTCTAAAATGGTCAACCTGCCAGACTTCTTTTCCATAAAGTAATGCAGTGCGCGTTTCCCCAGGTGAGCGCTCTATTAATAATGTAGCGTTCTTCATTTTTGTAAATAACCCAAGCCAGTTAGCATACCTTTAACAGATAACACGTCTAGCCCAACTACATTGGTGTAAGATCCATTAATCCATGGTATGAAGGACCCGGCGCGTCCTTGAATGGCATATCCGCCAGCTTTATCTTGCCATTCTCCTGTAGATAGATACATCTCTATTTCACTAGATGATAATCTTTTGAACTTAACAATAGTTTTTACTAATCTTTCTACCCGTATACCATTAGGTGCCAGAATACATATTCCTCCGTAAACTTTATGTCTTCGGCCTGAAAGTAGTTCTAGATGGCGTTTTGCATCTGATTTATCTGCGGGTTTTCCAACTATTCGTTTGCCAACACTAACAACCGTATCAGCTCCAATTATAAAACAGTTGGTGTTACAGGAAGCTATTTTAGTTGCTTTTTGGTTTGCCAGCCTAAGAGCTAAGGTTCCTGGCATTTCATTTCTAATAGGTTTTTCATTAATTTTAGACGGACTAACCTTATCAGGTTTAATTCCTATCTGACTCATTAGTTCTGAGCGACGGGGTGATGCAGAAGCAAGAATTAGTTTATGGACCAATTTATTTACTCTTTTGGGAGTAGATATACAGTAAATTCTTGAAAATAAAGAGATTCGATTATTATAAAACTAACATAATTTACCTTACTTGAAACGAAATGTTATACGACCCTTTGTNAGGTCGTAGGGTGTCATTTCGACATTGACTTTGTCTCCTGCCAGGACTCGAATTCGATGTTTTCTCATTTTGCCCGCAGTATGCGCAAGAACCTGATGATCATTATCTAGCGTAACGCGGAACATTGCATTGGGCAGAACTTCTGTGACAGTGCCAGAAAATTCTAGTAGGTCTTCTTTAGCCATATTATATCCGTAGGTTGTTAATGTATATTTTTATAATTAAATATCAGTTGGAACGCATTTTTCTTATAAACTCAACCCCTAAGAGTAATTGTTGCTAGATAAATGCAATTAAATAATGGGCATAGGGTTATATTTAAGACCGTTAAATAGGGAGTAAAGTCATGAGTAATGACATAATATATGAAGAAGTAGGGTATGTCCGATTAATAACTATTAACCGACCAGTTAAAATGAATTCCTTAGATTTTTCTGCAAACGAAGACCTAATCGAAGCTTTTAAGCGATTTGATTCAGATAAGTCAGCAAGAATCGCGGTAGTTACAGGGGCTGGTGAGGCGTCTTTTTGTGCTGGAGCTGACCTTAAAAGTTACACTATGAGTTTTGCTACCACGCCTTCTCAGGAATTTAGAGAAACCTATACAAATGGCTATGGATTGGGNGGAATTACCAGAAATCTAAATATATATAAACCGATTATTGCTGCCATAAATGGTTATGCTATGTCTGGAGGTTTTGAAATAGCCTTGGCTTGTGACATGAGGTTATGTTCACCAAATGCTATATTTGCTTTACAGGATGTAAAATGGGGTTTTCATGCTTGCGATGGCGCCCTTGTTCGCTTGCCCCATATTATTGGTTTGTCTCATACTATGGAAATGTTTTTAACTGGTGATCGGTATGATGCTGATTGGGCTTATAGAGTTGGCTTAGTAAATAGAGTCGTAAATCAAGAATTACTTGTTGAAGAATCTCTACGCTTAGCACATGAACTAGGGAATCGGTCTCCTCTAGCTCATAGGCAAGGTAAGGAGACTATCTTACATGCTATTGGTAGACCATTACCTGAAGGATTACGATTTGAGAGTTCTTCTTTTAGGGATCTAGGTGATAGTGCCGACTTAGCGGAAGGTACAAAGGCTTTTTCTGATAAACGTGATGCCGTTTTCAAAGGNAATTAAATAATATAATCTATTTTTTATATTGATTGATTACTTATTTTTTTAATTAACTAAGATCTTATGTGTAAAGCGCAGATAAGAGTGAAGATCCTTCGCGCAGTCTCATTGTCAATTTTAATTTTACCATAAAGTTGNTCAGATAATTTTTGAGACCCTTCATTATGTATAGAGCGTCTTCCCATATCTAGTGCTTCAATTTGGGAAGGTGACGCCGTTCTAATTGCTTTGTAATAGCTTTCACAAACTATGAAGTAATCTCTTATGTTTCGACGTAGAGATTGAACAGAAAACATCATTTCACCTATTTTTTCCCCATCCTCGTGGCTTATGACNAATACTAATCGGTTATCTTGAATGCGCAATATAACTTCGTAAGGGCCGGATGGCTTTCCTCCAAAATAATCTGGATTTGGTTCAAAATAGTTGTTTTCTACTAAATCATAGATTGCAACATTTATTTCACGTTCAATATTTTTTTGGTAACTTATTATCCCTTTATTATCAATCACGATATTCGCGATGCGTTCATTATTAATAGACACAATATTTTCTTTTTTTATTAACCTGAGAGATCATCATTTAGACGTAACGAAATAGATAACGCATGAGCTTCTAGTCCTTCAGCCTTTGCTAATGAGACTGCATCGGGGCCAATCTCTGCAAACCCCGATTCGCTACAGGAGATTAATGAAGAGCGCTTCATAAAATCTAGGACACTTAAACCTGAGGAGAATCTTGAAGTACCCGAAGTAGGCAGAACGTGATTGGGGCCAGCGATATAATCACCAATTGCTTCAGGAGTTAAAGCCCCTATGAAAATGGCTCCAGCATTACTGACTTTTTTAACTAGTAGGTCTGCATCTTTACATGCAAATTCTAGGTGTTCAGGCGCTATACGATCTATTAAACCAATTGAACTGTTAATATTAGGTACAAGTATTATGGCACCAAATTTATTCCAGCTTTCTCGAGCTATATCAGCCCTAGGTAAGTTTGATAGAATATTTGTGATTTCAGTATCTACATCGTTAGCAAAAGATTCATTATCTGTAACTAATATTGATTGTGCAGATTTATCATGTTCTGACTGACTTAAAAGATCAGCTGCTATCCATTTAGGGTTATTGCTGCTGTCGGCAACAACCAGTATTTCTGATGGTCCAGCTATCATATCTATACCGACAATTCCAAAAACTTGTCTTTTAGCTGAAGCGACATATGCATTTCCTGGACCTACTATTTTATCAACTGGAATAATAGTCTCAGTACCATAGGCTAGCGCGCCTATTGCTTGGGCGCCTCCTATCCGATAAATCTCGTCAACCCCCGCTAAATCTGCTGCAGCTAACACCAGAGGGTTTAGTTTCCCATTTGGAGTAGGGACTACCATAACAATGCGCTGAACTCCCGCTACTTGTGCTGGTACAGCATTCATNAAAACTGATGATGGGTAGGCTGCCGTTCCGCCTGGAACATAAAGTCCGACTGCTGCTATTGGTAGCCAGCGACTGCCAAGCTTAACCCCGGCGTAGTCTGTATAATTAATATCCTTTGGAATCTGATGGCTGTGAAAATCTGTGATACGTTTATGAGCTTTTGTTAGTGAGGCTAAAATATCTTTAGAACAGCAATTGCGTGCCGAAATAATTTCTTCTTTTGTGACACGCATACTATTTTCGTCTAGCTGCACATGATCGAACTTTTTTGTATAATCAATTACAGCAGTATTACCCTCTTTACGCACTCTTAACAGTATACTAGATACAATGTCGGTAACATCTGTGCTAGTCCCAAGCCTTTTCTCTAATAGCTGAGTAAACAGCTCTTCAAAACCACTCTGTGAGCTATCGAGTCTATGTGGCATTAGTACTACTCTTCACAGCTGTTTGAAAACGTTCAATCCAAGAAGTAAGCAAAGAAGCACGGGTTTTTAAAGCGGCACGGTTTACTACTAAACGGGAGCTAACTTCTGTGATNGTTTCTATTTCTACCAATCCATTCGATTTCAATGTAGCACCTGTAGAAACTAAATCGACTATACGTCTGCAAAGGCCTAGCATTGGAGCTAATTCAATTGCCCCATTTAACTTTATGCACTCAGCTTGCACTCCGCGTTCAGAAAAATAGGCTTGCGTTAATTTGGGGTATTTAGTGGCCACACGCAGGTGACTCCATTGAGCCGGGTTGTCAGCGGCTACTACAGCTTCAGGGGCAGCAACTACCAGTCGGCACTTTCCGGCTTCTAAGTCCAGAGGGGCGTAAAGTTCAGGGTAATCAAACTCCATTATAACATCATTACCACATACACCAAAATGGGCTGCACCAAACGCTACGAATGTAGCTACATCGAATGAACGAACACGAATTAGGTCTAGATAGGGAACTGAAGTTTTGAATCTCAAGGCACGCGAAGTAGGATCATCAAACGCTGATTCAGGTTCAATTCCGGCATTATACAGGATCGGCATCATTTCAGATAAGATGCGACCCTTTGGTAATGCAAGTATTAGCTTGTCATCTTTAGCCACGTCAGGTCTCCGAGTTAAGAAGTTGCGTCATTGTATTAGCGCATTAATATCTTTATTTTGTTGGGTGACTTACTCTTCTTTGTGTTGTGGTTGCTCTTCGGTGAGCCATGGTTCACCAAAGTCTTCTAGATGACACAGTAAGCTATCTATTTCTAGCCGAATCGTAGCATCATCCGAAAATATTAATTCAATAATTGACTCTTCATTCTCTGGCTGATCTGTTAGGTTTATTGTAAGTAAGTTAAGAAAGGTACTAGGGCGACTGCGATCAATGCCTTTTCTCTGCACCCTTCTAACATTAGAAAATGTTACGGCGCAATTAATTCGTTCTTTTCCTGTTTTATTTTTGTTTTCCCAACGAAACCTATTTGATGCAAACATAAACTGTTTTAGGTTTTCGTCGTAGGCAATATCTAAGGTTGGAACAATAGCATCTTGTAGTGCTCCGGCAACGATCTGTATGTCGACATAGTCAACTGCTTTGAGTTTAAGAAGTTTGAAGTGATCGTTCACATTTCATCTTTCAATCTTATGATTTCTGCACCTACACTCGCTAGTTTTTCTTCCAAACGCTCATAGCCACGATCTAGGTGATATATGCGACGAACGGTCGTTTTGCCTTCTGCAATAAGTCCAGCTAAAACTAATGAAGCACTGGCGCGAAGATCAGATGCCATTACAGGAGCGCCGGTTAGTTTTTTTGTACCCCGAACTATTGCAGATCCACCGTCCAAAGTTATGTCAGCACCCATTCGCTGTAATTCTGGTACATGCATAAAGCGGTTTTCAAAAATTGTTTCTTTAACAATAGAAGTGCCATTAGCCGCGGACATAAGAGAAATAAATTGTGCTTGTAAGTCTGTAGGAAAACCCGGATATGGTTCAGTTTCTATATTAATACTTTTTAATTCGCTGTTAGACCTATCTACCAATATGCCATTAGCACTTTTTTGTATATTTATTCCAGCAAGACGTAAGCTATCTACTGCAGATGAAATATCATTCAATCTTGCCCCCGAAAGATTAATTTTTCCACCTGTAATAGCTGCTGCTATAGCGTATGTTCCTGCTTCTATACGGTCAGGCATTATAGCATGCCTCGTTCCATTTAGCTTGGGTACGCCATTTATAGTTAAATTTGGTGTTCCTATTCCTTCAATTTTGGCACCCATAGAATTTAAACAATTAACTAAGTCATTAATTTCAGGCTCTTTGGCTGCATTCTGTAAAATAGTTGTACCTTTAGCCAGAACTGAAGCAAGTATCAGATTTTCAGTAGCGCCAACGGAAATCTTTGGAAATATAATCCGAGCTCCAGATAGACCTTTAGGAACTGAAGCATGAATATACCCATTTTCTACTGAAATATTAGCTCCTAGTTTTCTAAGTCCGTTCAAATGAAGGTCCACTGGTCTAGTCCCTATAGCGCAACCTCCAGGCAAAGACACAACAGCTTTTCCGGCTCTTGCTAGCAGTGGTCCTAGAACTAATATGGATGCTCGCATCTTTCTTACTAGGTCATAAGGAGCTGTAGTATTATTAATATCTTTGGCTTTTAGCGATAACACTCTGCCTATATGTCCTTCGTTATCATCGTGGCCCTCTAATGAAACCTCTACACCATGTTGGCTTAATAAGTTTGCCATTGTGGTAATATCTGCAAGATGCGGAACGTTACCTAATATTAGAGGTTCATCGGTCAACAGGCTGGCACACATAACAGGTAGAGAAGCATTTTTTGAACCGCCAATCATTATAGTGCCTGAAAGAGGATTGCCTCCATAGATCTGTATTTTATCCATATCGTCACTGCCATTCGTAGTTCAATAAAGATGATTTTTACTTATTTGCATCGATTACAGTACGATATTCATAATCATAGTTTGGGCATTGTAATACCCTGCTGACCCATATACTTACCTTTTCTATCAGCATAAGAAACTTCAGGCGGTTTATCTCCTTGAATAAANAGAAATTGACAAGCTCCTTCGTTTGCATAAATTCTTGCTGGTAATGGTGTGGTATTAGAAAACTCTAATGTTACATGCCCCTCCCACTCAGGTTCTAATGGAGTTACATTTACAATTATTCCGCATCTAGCATAAGTAGATTTACCTAAGCATATAACAAGAATATCACGCGGGATTCGAAAATATTCTACCGTTCGTGCAAGAACGAAAGAATTTGGCGGAATTATNCATACATCAGATTTGCGATCAACAAAGCTTTCTTCACTAAAGTTTTTAGGATCTACAGTAACCGAATCGACATTAGTAAATATTTTAAACTCTGGTGATACNCTAGCGTCATAACCGTAAGATGATAGGCCGTATGAAATTACACCTTCCCGTATTTGGTCATCAACAAACGGCTCTATCATGCCATCAGTATGCGACTTTTGTCGGATCCAACTATCCGGCATAATGGACATTGCAGCATTCTCCTTAGTTATTGGCCAACCCTATACTCTTTTAGCCGAATGTCATTCGTCTCACAAGAAAAGGCATTTAAATCTAAACTGATTCTATGCTTTATATCATCCGATTCGCCTACTCAGGATTAGTTTTATCATCATTTTTTTCAGGGGTAATTTGATGGTGTTTCTGCTTGTTACGACGACGTAAATTAGCCCTTAGGGCTGCAGCTTGACGTTCAAACCTTTCTTTTGATCTTTTTTCACCTCTACCCAGAGGTTTTTCTACAGAAGTTTTACTTTTGTCCATCACTATTTTGCAGCTACTGCTTCAATTTCTACCTGCCAAGCTGGTGCAGCAAGTGCTGCTACGACCACTAAAGTAGATGCTGCAGCATGTCCAAGCGACCAACGATCACGTATGTCCCGAAATTTGGTTACGTCACCTTCCGATGTAATATAAGCATTAAGGCGCACAAGGTCTGTAATTTCCATATCCACTGCGGTAAGTGCCTCTAATAAATTATGTAGTGTTTGTTCCACCTGTTCAGAAAAATCACTTGAGCAGCTGCCGTCTGTGCGCACCCCAACCTGACCAGAAATAAAAGCCATTCGAGACCCCTCTGAAATCTCTACTATATGACTATAATTACTGGGTGGGGTAGGGAGAGTATTAGGATTACTTAGTTTTAGCATTTTAACTCCTTGTATCGTGTTTGAAATTCATTAGAAAGAGTTGAAAAATAACTTTACGTTATGGATCATAAGTTGTTATTTATGGCATAAAAATGAATTCCAATAAATAATTCTATGAGAGAATAAGCTAAATCAAGTTTTATATTATTATTTTTCGTTTTATATAAAGATATTGTAAGGATCTATATATACTATTGTCGCTTATAAGAATCGTATGTAATAACCTCTATTCATTTTTGTTTGCCGCCGTAGCTCAGGGGTAGAGCGCACCATTGGTAATGGCGAGGTCGGAGGTTCGATTCCTCCCGGCGGCACCAGGTTATGGTTTTGTGTTGTTATTAATTATTCGTTTCTTTGGGTTGCCATTATAAATTTAGTTATATTTATTATTCATATTCTTTAGCTTTGCAAAATATTCTTTGGTAGCTGAGTTATAAGTATTTAGTTTTATAGTGTCATCTAAAGAAGAGCTATTTGGGTGATTGTAAATGTTAAGACAAATGTTTGGAATTAACTCGATTGTGTTAAAAACATACGTCTAGTAGTGCCAAAATCAGCGGCTTTGAGTAGGAGTTTTTAATGCATTTAATATTACGAAGAATTGCACGCTTAATTTGTGTTTTTTCAGTCGGGTTTGCATTAATNTTATCATCCAGCGGTTTGGGGTTAGCATCATCTACAGATACTAGTCTTAATGATCCACTTGAATCACCTAATCGGTTTATATTTGAGTTTAATATCAGACTGGATCGTTATGTAATGGAGCCAGTAGCTATTGCATACCGAGATCTTTTACCAGTAGAGCTAAAAATTCCCATGGTGAACTTAATAAATAATTTGTTTATGCCTTTGAGTTTTATTCATGCAATGTTGCAGGGTGATTTGAATCGAGCGGAAGAAGCAGCTGTAAGATTTATTGGAAGCGCTCCAACATTATTTTTAGGAAATCCATTTCCCGATAGGGCACCTGTGCATGAAGATGCAGGACAGACACTTGGNGTATGGGGTGTTAAGCCTGGTCCTTACATAATGCTTCCAGTCTTAGGGCCTTCAAATATGCGTGATGCTGCTGGAACAATTATTGATGTATTTGTTGATCCATTTGGGGTGTTAGCTAGTTCGGGGGCGTCAACAGCGAGAGGTATAGGATCTGCTGTTAAATCTCGCGCAAATAATTTAGAGCAAGTAAGGGATCTACAAAAAAATTCTCTTGATTATTATGCTGCCGTTAGAAGTTTATATGGGCAGTATCGCGATAATGAAATAAAGAATGGTGGAATGAAAGACATTAAGGCTGCACCCACTATCGGATTAGAAAATGAATCGGCGCCTGCACTAATGAAAATATTTGATGCGGCCACTAAGTAGATAAAATGATTTTTAAAAACTATAAAGTAATTATTACTTGCTTATTTAGTGTGTTAGTAATCTTTGCGTCGCCTTCAATAGCAAAACATCATTTATCTACATCCTCTCAGTTTGTCCAATCTCTCGCTGATCAAGCCGTTACTGCTCTGACTGCTGATGGAATTACAACTGATATGCGTCGGAAACAATTTCGAGATGTAATGCGTCAGAATTTCGCTATTGATAGTATTGCTAGGTTTGCACTTGGTCGATATTGGCGCAAAGCTAGTGAAAGCCAACGACTTGAATACTTAAAACTATTCGAAGATCTTATCGTAATGACTTGGGCTGATCAGTTTTCTACATATGAGGGTGAGAAACTAAAAGTAGAAGAATCTTTAGATGCGGCAAGTAATCAGAGCAGGGTGAAAGTTGTTATAGTACGAAGTATATGGTCAATTGATAAGCAAACCAAAATACATGTCGATTGGCGAGTGGCGAGCCAAGGAAACATTTACAAAGTTACAGATGTAATGATTGAGGGTATTAGTATAGCTAGAACAAAACGAGACGAATTTTCATCAGTAATTCGGAGAAATAATAACGAAATTTCTGCTTTCTTAAAGACCTTAAGAGAAAAAAAACTGAATAGCAGATAAGATTTTAAACCAATAATAGAATTTATATTTTTATGTTTTTATGTTTAACCTTTCTTTCATGTCCATTAGGGTTATTGCTACGCTGTTTATAGTCTGTTTCATAGGACTGGTAATTGCCTTCGAACCAAATGACTGAACTGTTGCCCTCAAATGCTAGTATATGGGTTGCAATACGATCTAGAAACCAGCGATCGTGGCTAACCACTATGGCGCAACCAGCAAAATCTAACAGTGCTTCTTCTAGAGCTCTAAGTGTATCAACATCGAGATCATTAGTAGGTTCATCCAATAGTAAAACATTTGCTCCTGATTTGAGCATTTTTGCTAGATGAACCCTATTACGTTCACCGCCTGATAAACTGCCAACTTTTTTTTGCTGATCAGGGCCTCTAAAATTGAACCCAGCTACATATGCTCGACTTTGTATAGTTTTTTTCCCCAACTCTATTATATCTGAACCACCAGTAATCTCTTCCCATACGTTGTTATCTTTAGCTAATGTATCTCGATTTTGGTCCACATAACCGAGTACGACCGATTCCCCTAGAATGAGTTCTCCTTTGTCAGGTAGTTCTTGGCCAGTTAATAGGTTACAAAAGGTGGTTTTACCGGCACCATTAGGACCTATAACTCCTACGATTGCTCCAGGAGGGATTTTTAGATCTAACCCATTAATTAGCACTCTTTCATCAAAACCTTTTGATAGGTTTTTTGTTTCGATAACTAAATCACCTAATCGTGTTCCCGTAGGTATTGTAATTTGCTGTTTTTCTGGTGCTCGGATGGAACTATCAGCTACTAATTTCTCAAAAGCGCTTACTCTTGCTTTACTTTTAGCTTGCCTGGCTCGTGGGCTTTGTCTAACCCATTGTAATTCTTGACGTATATTTCTTTGTCGATTACTTTCTTCTTTTTCTTCCTGAGATAATCTTTTATCTTTTGCTTCAAGCCAGGCCGAGTAGTTACCTTCAAATGGAATGGCCTTGCCCCTATCAAGTTCAAGAATCCAACCTGCTACGTTATCAAGAAAATACCGATCGTGTGTTACTGCTACAACTGTACCCGNATAATTAGCAAGGAACTGTTCTAACCAAGACACAGACTCTGCATCGAGATGGTTAGTTGGCTCGTCCAGTAGAAGCATGTCAGGTTTAGATAGTAATAGTCTACATAGAGCTACTCTACGACGTTCACCACCTGAAAGNTTAGTTACATCTGCTGAACTGGCGGGACATCTCAGTGCATCCATAGAAATTTCTATATGACGTTCTAGGTCCCAAGCGCCGGCAGCCTCAATTTGGTCTTGTAATTCTGCCTGTTCTGCAATCAAAAGGTCCATCTCATGTGTTGACATTTCTTCACCAAAACGAGTGCTTACCTCATTAAATTTTTCTAGCAATTCACTTTTATCTGCAACGGCCTCCATTATGTTTTCTAAAACATTTTTTTCAGGGTTTAGGCTCGGTTCTTGAGGTAAAAATCCTACTTTAACATCTTCTGCTATCCAAGCCTCTCCTTGATATTCTTTATCTTCACCAGCCATTATTCTTAATAAACTTGACTTACCCGACCCATTCAAACCGAGCACCCCGATTTTTGCTCCGGGATAGAAGCTTAGCCAGACATCCTCAACTATAGGGCGAGCACCTGCATAGGTTTTGGTGAGGCCCTTCATTACATAGACATATTGTTGGGATGTCATAAGTGAACTCCATAAAAAAACTTATAATTATTAAGGAATAATTAGGATTAAGATTGACTAAAATCAATATTTCTTAGTTAAAAAAATACATTTAACAATTTCAACCGGACTGCCAACGGTGAATTTCTAATCGTTCATAAAGTCCTGTCTGAGTATAAGGCTCTTCCGATAAAAAGGTGTCTACAGATTTTCGATCTTTCAGTTTAATAATAAACTCACTTCCCACCCATTCTTCTTTGTTTGGTGACCATAATGGTCCTCTAACAATAAATTTGTTTTGGTAGCCTCGTTCTATAAAATATTTACGATGATTCTCCAGTAGGTTTTTTCTTACCTCTGTCATTCCAGGCTTAGCATGACCTATGATAAGAAAATATGGATCTTCATTCTTATCTAGCTTAGATAAACATATTTTTTCCTGTATGGCATTTTGACATCGAGTGAAAAATGTTTTGCTAAATATTCCTGATTTCACATAAGGGTTTTCTTTTACAAAAATTAAAGCTGTTTTGGTATCAGGTAAGTCAAGCATATACATGTTACCAGTAATCATTTTTCTATCGTGTGATAGTGTCGTCCCTTTAACAACAAAATTATTTTTATATGTTTCTATAAACTTCAAATGTTTTTTATCATTACTATGTCTAATTTTAGCACTATTAGATTTGTCCCAGAAATAAAAGAAATATTTCATTAGTTTTTATCACTTATATTGGCGATATCCTCAGTATGTTTTTGCATTTTTAATATTTTCTTAACCTCAATAGTTTTATCATAATATTTTTCGAATAATCATTTTTATATATATTTCTATCGAGATGAATCCATGAGTCCAAATAAACTTTCCGGGTTATCAATAAATATCATATTACGAGTTTTTTCATCAGGTACCCAATCCAACATCATATCGAGTAATGAAACATCATTTGGCATTGGTTTGAAATATTGTGGATGTGGCCAGTCAGATCCCCACAATAGACGGTGCGGTGCTAATTCAACCAGCTTATGAACAAATGGATCAGTGTCATCAAATGGAAAGTTTTCCTGATCCGAAAACCGTGGCGATAATTTAACCCAGCAGCGATCTGTTTCTAAACACTTTATTATAAAATTAAACTCCTCACTATTAACTCCCTTTGAAATAGTAGGAACTCCATTGTGTTCTATTACAAACTTACCTGGTGAATGATAAATCATATCTTCCCATTCCTGATTTAGTTCGGCCATCGGTATCAAGTAATGCATACCCCAACCAAAGTAATTTAACCTATCAATCATACGTGAATTAACTTGTTTTTCTGTCATCCAGGAAATACGGGCTCCAACTACCCCGGAATCAGTAAGAATTTGAAGCTCTCTGTCAGTGATGTCATCCCATGGCATCATTAAAACAGTTTTAATACGGTCTTGATACCTGCAAGCTGCATGCAATGCGAGCTCATAATTACGCCCATACATCATAGACTGAACATGAAGCCCACATGTTAACCCAAGTCCTTCCTGCATTAGCTCCCATTCATGAAATGATGTATCTTCAAATTGAAGATGACCAAAAGGCCTACCGGGTACTAGAGGAAATTGACTTTGAGGACCAATAAAATGAAAGTGGCAATCCCAAGCGCCCGGGGGAAGCTTAAGTTTTGGTTCAGGATATATGCGATCTATTTTTGGAGAAAACGGTAAATCAGATTGATTAGTCAAAGGATTGTTCCTTGCTGGTTTAGCTATTATTATTTGAACAGATCATCATTTTAACGTTCTATACTCAATTCTGGTTTTTAAGACTTTAGATTTAGTTCAAGCTCGCGTTGTGAGTTATTCCACTCAGATATCACATCAGTACTATCTTCTTTTGGCAGTAGCATTGTCTTGTGGACTAAAAAGGTTTCAATGTTTGCAGTACGTGATAGTGCCCAAATGGCACTTCCACGAACTATAGGTGCTGGGTCTGTCAATAAAGATAAAATAACGGGAATAGCTTCCGCTTTTTTTAAATTTCCTAGTGCAATTAAAACATTACGAATAAATCGATCGCGCCCAATGCGTTTTATCGCTGTTTTTGAAAAAAGTTTGCGAAACTCTTCGTCAGTTAACTTAGCTAATTGTATTAATTTTGGTGAGTTAAATTGTTCATTAGATTCAAAGTCAGGATCCGCTGCAGCTGAGGCAAACTTATTCCACGGACAAACTGCAAGACAGTCATCACAGCCATAAATGCGATTTCCAATTAGAGGTCGTAGGTCTCTATCTATTAACCCTTTATGTTCAATAGTTAGATAAGAAATACATCTTCGCGCGTCTAGCTTGTATGGAGAAGGGAAGGCATTAGTAGGACAAACGTCAAGACAGCGCTCACAGTTTCCACAATATTTACCAACAGAATTTTCTTGTATTTCTGATGTAGAAAGGTCGAGGGTTGTGAAAATTTCACCGAGAAATAGCCATGACCCATGTATTCGTGAAACTAAATTCGTATGTTTTCCTTGCCATCCTATTCCGGCCTGCTCAGCAATAGGTTTTTCCATAACAGGAGCTGTATCCACAAATATTTTAATATCGCACGAAAAGTTATCGGTTATCCAGCGTCCTAAAACTCTAAGTCTTTTTTTAAAAACCTCATGATAGTCACGTCCTCTTGAATATACTGAAATATTTCCTACCTCAGGATTAGAGAGGTTTGCTAACGGGTCTTCGCTGGGTGCATATGAGATTCCCAATGTAATGACACTTTTTACATCTGGCCATAATGCATGCGGAGCTGCTCGTAAATCTGCTTTAGCAGATAACCATCCCATGTCACCGTGATATCCCCGTTCTATAAACTCGGCCATGCTATCTTTATTTTTTTTGGATAACGTAGCAGGTGCAAAACCTACGGCTATAAAACCAGATTTTAGAGCAAAATCCCTAATTTGGTTTTTTAAAAGAGTATTCACAATATTAAATTCCATAGAAAATAGTGTATCGTATTAGATAAATATCACTTGAATTTGGGCTGCTAACTTTTTCTAGTGCTACTTTAACTTGGTGATTTAAGAAACTTAGTATTATTATCCAATTGTGTTTATTCTGAATATAACCCATCACTCATAATTTTTCTCGGTTTTCTNTAGAAGCATTGCGTCACCATATGAATAAAACCGATATCTGTTTTTTATGGCATGGTTATAAGCTGATCGTATAAAGTTTTCCCCTGCAAATGCACATACCAGCATGTACAAAGTTGAACGTGGCAAGTGAAAATTAGTTAGTAGAAGATCTACTGCATTAAATCGATATCCAGGCGTTATAAAAATATCAGTATTACCAATGAAAGGTTTAACCAACCCCTTATTATTTACAGCACTCTCAAGTAACCTCAATGATGTTGTGCCTACTGCTAAAACGCGCCCCCCTTTTTTATGAGTCTTATTTACTGCTTCAGCCGTTTCGGCTGATANTTCGCCATATTCTTCATGCATTTTATGATCTAAAATATTTTCCACCTTAACTGGCAAATAAGTGCCAGCACCAACATGAAGTGTTAGAGGAGCCGCCGCTATTCCCTTTTTTGCCAATTTAGCCATTATTTCTGAAGTAAAATGTAGCCCAGCAGTAGGGGCTGCCACAGCTCCATCTTGTTTAGCAAAGATAGTTTGATAATCTTCCAAATCACTAGAATCAGGAACCGATGACCTTTTTATATATGGAGGTAAGGGCGGGTTTCCNTAGCGCTTAAGTGCAGAATAAAAATCTGATCCTTTTAAATTAAACTCTAGTAAAACTTCTCCCATTTCGCGCTTTTCTAAAACTTTTGAACGAAAATCTTCAGAATATTCTACTGTATCTCCAATTTTAAGTTGTTTTGCTGGTTTAGCGTAAGCAAGCCATTTACCTGGATTTACTTGTTTATGTAACGTAATAGATATTTTTCGTTCATTTATGTTATTTTTTTCCGAAATAAATCTATAACGTATTCCGTATAATAGTGCTGCAATAACTCTCGTATTATTGAATACTATTAAATCACTCGGTAATAATAAATCTGAAATGTTATCGACTACTCTGTCTACTAGCTGGGCTCGTGCGTCTAAAAGTTTTGCATTTTGACGCGGTGAAGCTGGTCTTTGAGCGATTAATTCAGGAGGTAAATCAAAATCAAAATCTTTAGTTTTCATATTTATGATTCCAATTGACAGAAATTCTAACAGCCGCAATAAGTACCGGCCATGCCCAATACGATTAGGTGATTATGACAAATATTAAGCCACAAACAAGAAACGAAGTATCTAGTTTATTTATGATTATTACAGTTGCATTTGTCACCTGTCTTATTGTCTCTAACATCACAGCCGTAAAATTAATTACTCTGGGAAATATTATATTGCCTGGCGCAATAGTTGTTTTTCCAATTACTTATATAATAAGTGATGTACTGACAGAGGTATATGGTTATAGAAGAGCGCGAAGAGTAATCTGGGTAGGGTTCGCAGCAAATATTTTAGCGGTTGGAACTTTTATCATAGTTGGTATGCTTCCAGCGGCTAGTTTTTGGGAGGATCAAAAAGCTTATGATACAATTCTAGGCGCAACACCGCGTATTCTTGTAGCATCTTTAATTGCTTACTTAGTTGGCGAATTTACCAATTCATATGTACTTTCTAAACTAAAAATTATGACTAATGGAAGATTTTTGTGGGTGCGAACCATAGGCTCTACAATAATTGGTCAGAGTCTTGATTCAACAATATTTATTTTAGTCGCATTTACTGGCATTCTACCAAATAATGTTTTGTTTATGACTATCTTAGTACAGGTTTTAGCTAAAACAGCTTATGAGTTTGTTGCCACCCCGATAACTTATTTAGTAGTTGGTTGGCTTAAGCGAGTTGAGAAAATTGATNCCTTTGATAGAAATATATCATTTAATCCCTTTAATACATCTGTGTAATCATAATTTAGAGCGTATAATAACATTCGTTAAACGACTAAGTGCATTAATATGATTACTCTTAAATTAAACGCCTAAAATATATNATAAATAAAATAGGAACATTTGATTACGTTATTGTAGGTGCTGGAACAGCTGGCTGTGTTCTTGCTAACCGATTATCAGTTGACCCTAAAATAAGTGTATGCCTTTTGGAGGCAGGCGGTAAAGATAATTATATTTGGGCCCATATTCCTGTTGGATATTTGTATTGTATGGGCAATCCTCGCACTGATTGGGGTTATACAACTGAAGTGGAACCCCGACTTAATGGGCGTTCCCTAAATTATCCTCGTGGACGTATTTTGGGGGGATGTTCTGCAATAAACGGAATGATATATATGCGCGGCCAGGCTAGAGACTATGACGGCTGGAGACAAAGAGGAAATATTGGCTGGGGTTGGGAAGATGTGATTCCATATTTTCTACGTTCGGAAGATCAGGCGGCAGTTGAAAAAGACGATTTACATAGCAAAGGTGGTGAATGGAGAGTTGAACGTCAACGTCTTTCATGGGAAGTGTTAGATTCTTTTCGAGAGGCCGCAGCAGAAGCTGGTGTTCCTAAAACCAATGACTTTAATCGTGGTAATAATGAGGGCTGTGGTTATTTTCACGTTAATCAACGTACTGGATTAAGGGTTAGTGCTGCGAAGGCATTTTTAAAACCAGTATTAAACCGTTCTAACTTGACCGTTTTGACTCATGCTCAGGCGCGTAAACTCAATTATATTGACGGCCGCATAAGTGGCGTTGATATTTGGTATAAAGGGGTAGAATCTAACATTTCTGCCAATGGAGAAGTAATTCTTGCAAGTGGATCGGTTGGTACGCCGCAAATACTTGAACTTTCAGGGATTGGTTCTGGTCGTTTATTAAGTAGCTATAATATTGATATAATAAGGGACCTTCCGGGAGTTGGAGAAAACCTTCAAGACCATCTACAGATTCGCTGTGCCTATAAAGTTAATGGAGTAAAAACTCTTAATGAAAAAGCTAATAGCTTGTTTGGAAAAGCTGGCATTGCTCTTGAATATGCCTTGTTTCGTAAAGGGCCAATGTCAATGGCTCCAAGTCAATTGGGCGCTTTTGTAAAATCAGATTCAGCTATGGAAACCCCTAATTTACAGTATCATGTTCAACCACTTAGTCTCGATAAGTTTGGTGAACCATTACATAACTTCCCTGCTATTACTGCAAGTGTATGTAACATAAGACCACAATCACGCGGTAGTATTCATATTGTTAGCCCTGACGACCGCCAACAACCATCAATTAAGCCGAATTATCTATCTACTATCGAGGATCAAAGAGTGGCTGCTCAATCTATTAGAATAACAAGAAATATTGTGTCACAGCCATCATTTATGAAATATCAGCCGCAAGAGTTCAAACCTGGTCCGACCTTTGGTGATAGCGATGAAGAATTATCTAAAGCTGCAGGTGAGGTTGGTACCACAATTTTTCATCCGGTGGGGACCGCAAGGATGGGAAGTGATGATTTATCGGTGGTAGATAATAGATTAAGGGTACATGGTGTTGCTGGTTTGCGAATTGTGGATGCCTCTATTATGCCAACAATTACTTCGGGTAATACTAACTCACCTGTAATTATGATTGCTGAAAAGGCATCTGATATGATTCGAGAAGATTACTTTAGTCACTATTAGAGAGATTAAACAGATATGATAGATTATTATCAACCGGATATGGGGTCTAGTCCTGATAATCCATTCGCCCGTGATGCAGAAGGTAACTTAGTAAGACGCTCTTTCTGGTTAGATATGGGAGATCGTTCTCTTATACTATCCATGACGCAGGGTATTGGAGCTAATTTAACTAATGAACAAAAACGTGCCCATCTAGAAGATATTGGCCGTATATCATTGGTTGAACAAATTTGCGTACAGGAAATTATTCCCCCGGATTCATAGAAATGAGATGTTATGACTGAGGAATTAGGATACAAAGTATTTAATGATGAATTTTGTAATTTTATTGATATAAATAAGCCTCCTGAAAGACTATGTACTGGCTTTTCTTGGACGGAGGGTCCTGTTTACATTGCTGAAACGGATACACTTCTCTTTAGCGATATTCCCAATAATCAAGTCATGAGTTGGTCTCCAGATATTGGTGTTTCTGAATTTATAAAACCTTCCGAATATATAAACGGAAATATTATTGATAACGATGGTTGTCTAGTATCTTGTGAACACGGAGGGCGTCGCATCATTCGACATTTGTCAGATGGAAGTGTAGAGGTAATTGCTAATAGTTATAGAGGTAAACGATTAAACTCACCTAATGACCTAGTAATGTCATCCGATGGTGCAATATGGTTTACAGATCCCCCTTACGGAATCAATAGTAACGTTGAGGGATATAAAGCTAAAAGCGAATTAGGATTTAATTACGTCTTTAGGATAGATCCAGGCACTAGAGAAGTCGAGATAGTTGCAGATAATTTTGATAAGCCTAATGGCCTTGCTTTTTCACCTGATGAAAAAATTATTTATATAGCAGATAGTGGAGCTATAAATGGCGCATCAGATTTAAGCTTNAATAAAAATGCGCCTCATCATATTCGTGCATTTGATGTTGTAGGGGGTGATAAACTTATAAATGACCGTTTGTTTGTAGACATAGAATTTGGAGTGCCTGACGGTTTAAAGGTTGACTGTGAAGGTTACGTTTGGACAAGTGCTGCGGATGGAGTTCATTGTTACTCACCTGAAGGTTGTTTATATGGAAAAATAATTTTGCCTGAAGTAGCAGCTAATCTAACTTTTGGAGGCTCTGATAGTTCATATTTATTTGTAACTGCGACAACTTCAATTTATGGAATTACAACCACAAGGTCTAATATTACTCTAAAATAACTTATTATAAAGATATTAGTCTTTATTAATTCGTTTTAAGAGTTTGGTTTTAGACNCCGNAATCAAATAAATTCAGGTAAAATATAAATTACTCACAAAATATTATTTATGGGTATGCTTACGTATAAAATATTATTTATTGACAGCTATGGAAGCTATAACCTCATGTGTTATTAAAATGTTTTATAAAGAATATTTTTACCTAGTAGGCATTTCTTATCAAACATAAATTATTGCTAAATTTTAAAGTAAATGCTTCATAAGAATGACTTTTGATTTGCTGATAGAGAAACCAAATTAACAAAATAAATTAGGAAAATTTAATGACTGATACCTATCCCAATACTCAACTTCATATAGCAGGAAAATGGATCTCCGCTCAGGATGGTGAAACAATAGATGTTATAAATCCAGCAACTGAAGAAATAATAGGTAATGTTGCCCATGCTAGGGTAGCTGATCTTGATGTAGCACTGGAATCTGTTGAAGTTGGTTTTCAATCATGGAAAAACACTTCAGCAAACCAAAGATATAAGTTAATGCGTAAGGCGGCTGATTTAGTGCGTTCTCGCGCTGACGAGATAGCGTCTATTATGACTATGGAGCAGGGAAAGCCTTTGCTTGAGGCCAAGGGGGAAACTCTTTTTGGCGCTGAAATTATTGATTGGTTTGCTGAGGAATCGCGTCGTACTTATGGTCGGGTAATTCCAGCTCGCATGGATGGAGTAACACAGATGGTTATAAAAGAACCAGTGGGTCCAGTAGCAGCTTTTACACCTTGGAATTTTCCAATAAATCAAGCAGTCCGAAAACTCTCTGGAGCAGTGGCAGCGGGTTGTTCAATAATTCTTAAAGGTCCTGAAGAAACCCCAGCAAGCTGTGCTGCTTTACTTAAATGCTTTGTAGATGCTGGCCTACCTGACGGTGTGGTTAACTTAGTATATGGAATTCCAGCTGAGATATCGGAGTACCTCATCCCTCACAGAACAATACGTAAGGTTACGTTTACTGGTTCAACTGCCGTTGGAAAACAGCTTGCTGCAATGGCGGGAGCGCATATGAAACGTGTTACTATGGAACTTGGTGGTCATTCTCCAGCAATTATTTTTGAAGACGCTGATGTTGAAGTAGCTCTTAAAGTACTAACGGCCAACAAATTTAGAAATGCTGGACAAGTCTGTGTTTCACCAACAAGATTTTTAGTGCATGAAAAACACTATAATCGTTTTGTAGAAGGTTTTACAGATTTTGCATCAAGCCTTCCTGTAGGTGAAGGCTTGGACCCTAATACTAAAATGGGGCCGCTAGCACATGATAGAAGAATAGATGCCATTGAGAGTTTTGTATCTGACGCTGTTAGTAAGGGCGCTAATATATTAACCGGGGGCGAACGTAAAGGAAATAAGGGCTATTTTTTCGAACCGACGGTAATGACAGACGTTCCTATGGATGCACGGATTATGAACGAGGAACCTTTTGGTCCCATTGCACCTATTATGCCATTTTCAGACTTTGATTCTGTAGTAACCGAAGCTAACAGGCTTGATTATGGCTTAGCAGCTTATGCTTATACTAAATCAGCAAAGACGGCTGAAGCTATTGGAGGTGCATTTGAGAGTGGAATGGTTTCGATTAATCATCACGGCATTGCATTGATAGAAACGCCATTCGGTGGAGTAAAAGATTCTGGTTATGGCTCAGAAGGGGGGTCGGAAGCAATTGATGCCTACCTTAATACTAAATTCATTACCCAAGCAGGGCTTTAATAACGAAGTAGATTAGGTTTTATTATATTAATTATTGGTTAAGAAGATTACTAAATTGTTAACTATGGTTTAATTGAATCTAATTTAGGAAATACATTATGAAGGACTTAATTAAATTGTATGATGAACAACACAGTACAGAATTTAGTCATGGTATGAGAATTGATTGGGATGTTCCCATAGAGATGGATGATGGTATTTTGTTGCGTGCCGATATTTATCGCCCTAACGATGAAGGTAATTACCCCGTAATTTTGAGTTACGGTCCATATGCTAAATGGCTGCATTGGAAAGATGGTTATCCTCATCAGTGGAAACTAATGGAAGAGGACTATCCTAGTGCTCTGGTTGGTTCTTCTAGTCGCTACCAGAACTGGGAGTTAGTAGATCCTGAAATATGGGTGCCTGATGGCTATATTTGTATGAGAGTAGATTCTAGGGGTGCAGGGCGTTCACCAGGGTTTTTAGAAGTATGGTCTCCTCGTGAAGCAAAAGATTTTCATGACTGCATTGAGTGGGCAGGGGTTCAACCCTGGTCAAATAGTAAAGTGGGGCTTAATGGAATTTCTTATTATGGAATGAACCAATGGCAAGTAGCTTCTCTACAGCCGAAGTACCTTTCAGCAATTTGTGTTTGGGAGGGTGCTGCTGATTTTTACCGTGATATGGCTCATCACGGTGGAATTGCCTGCCGGTTTCCCTCTGTTTGGTACAATAGTGCCGTTGTACCGCGCCAGCATGGAAAAGGCGCTAACGGTTACAAAAGTAGAATAAATGGTGAGTGGATATCTGGTCCTAAAACATTAACCGAGGAAGAACTTGGAGAAAATCGTTCAGATTTTGGAAAGGACATCCTAGACCATCCACTGATTGATGAATATTGGCTGGAAAGGATGCCTGATTATTCTAAAATTGATGTACCAATTTTATCTTCGGGCAATTGGGGGGGAGTTGGTTTACATCCGCGTGGCAATACTGAAGGTTACCTGAATTCGTCTAGTAAACAGAAATGGTTAGAAATTCACGGTCTTGAGCATTTTACACACTTTTATACAGAATATGGCATTGATCTACAAAAAAGATTTTTTGGACATTTTTTGAAAGGTGAAGATAACGGTTGGGATAAGCAGCCTTCAGTACAACTTCTGGTGCGACACCCAGGAGAGGTTTTTGTGGAGCGCTCTGAAGAAGCATGGCCAATTCCTCGAACAAATTGGACAGAGCTTTATTTAGATTCTGGTAGTAAAATGTTGTTAGANNAATTAAATGCAGAACCTGATAACATAACCTATCAGGCTTTAGGTGACGGAATTACCTTTTTAGCTGCTCCGGTAGAAAAAGAAACAGAAATAACAGGCCCGGTTTCAGCAAAATTATTTATATCTTCAGAAACTAAAGATGCTGATATTTTTTTAGTTCTTAGAGTTTTTACTCCTGATATGAAAGAGATAGTTTTTAAAGGCGCTAATGACCCTCATACTCCTGTAGGTCTTGGTTGGCTTCGCGCATCACATAGAAAGCTAGATGAAAAACTATCGTTACCTTATCGTCCTTACCATACACATGATGAAATTCAATTTCTAACACCCAACAAAATCTATGAACTTGATATTGAAATATGGCCCACCTCAATTGTTTTGCCCGAGGGATATAGACTAGGTTTGAGTGTGAGAGGGCGAGATTATGTATGGCCAGGTTACGAAGAGGGTATGCCAGAAATTGCAGGACGTGTCATGTATGGAGTTGGACCATTCAAGCACGAGATAAAAGGTAATCGTCCATTAGATATATATGACGGCAAGGTTACAATATATTCGGGTCCTGAGTATCCGTCTAATATTCTACTGCCTGTAATTCCAGAAAAGTAACTTTTATTAGCTTTTATATTAATAATTATTTTTATTAATAATTTTTAATTAATTGCATAAAATAATTTATAAGGGAGGAAGCACTATGCAGACGGTTCACATTGTTGCCGTAATAACAGCAAAACCTGGAATGAGAGACGATCTTTTAGAAGCATTTAAAAATAATGTTCCTGCCGTTTTAAAGGAAGACGGTTGCATTGAATACTTTCCAACAATTGACACGGTTGACGGAGGAGCAGCACAGACTAAATACGGATCAAACACTTTTGTGGTAATAGAAAAGTGGGAGAGTATGGCTGCTTTAAAGGCTCATGCTGTCTCTCCTCATATGAAAGCTTATGCCGAAAAAGCAAAAGATAT
The DNA here is from genome assembly GCA_002713365.1 of Rhodospirillaceae bacterium. Classification (GTDB taxonomy): domain Bacteria; phylum Pseudomonadota; class Alphaproteobacteria; order UBA6615; family UBA6615; genus UBA6615. The sequence continues at coordinate 27,599 of PASR01000013.1, read as the reverse complement.
GATATCCGATCGTGTTATACATATTCTATCACCTGCTTAATCTAACTTATCTATAGACTTGTACTCTTTATCTCTTAGTTTATAGATTTAGGCATGATGATGTTCGTGATAGGGGTCTCCGGGGTAGTGATGATGGTCATGGTCTGAGCACTTACAAGCAAATGGATGTCGAGGAATTTTCTTTACTGGTTTTTCAGAAATTACAACTTCAGAAAGTATGAGATGTCCTGCTATTGAAGCTGCTTGAATAAGTGAGGTGCAGACAATATTAGTTGGATCTATTATACCACTTTTTACTAAGTTTTTATACTTTAAAGACTTAGCATCAAAGCCAAAGTATTTATTATTATTTTCTAGGACTCGACTAATTACCTGATTACTATCAGCTCCAGCATTTTGGGATATCTGCATAATTGGCTTTTTTAATGCATTTTTAACTAACTGAATTCCTGCNAATTCATCACAATCTTTTCCCACCATTTTATCCAATGATTTAATGGCATTTATTAGAGCTACTCCTCCACCGACTACATAACCAGATTTAAGGACAGATTTTACTGATCTCAATGATTTGATAAATATTTCTCTCCTTTCTTTTATTTGGACTTCTGAAAAACCACCAACGTATATGTAGGCTACTGAGCTCGATAGTTTAGCAATACGTGTTTTTAAGGTTTTTTGCTCTTGTTTATTCTCCGAGTTTTTAAGCGCATATTGTAGTGTTTTACATCTTTTTTGGATTTTGTTATTTGATCCTCCCCCATCAATAATACTCGTTTTAGTGGATGTAACTTTTACAGTTTTAGCCCCCCCTAAAACATTTGTAGACGCGTTAGCTAAGCCTAGACCTGGTTCACCGAGTATAACTTCACCTCCAGTTAGTATCGCGATATCTTCCAAAAGGTTACGACGATGTTCGGAAAAACCAGGAGCTTTAACTGCAACAACTTTTAAGCCCCCTATTTCTCTATTTACTACTAGAGTGGTTAGAGCCTCATTTTCTACATCTTCGGCTATGATTAGTAGGGGACGTTTTTCTTCTACAGCTCTATCTAGAAAGGGCATAAAACCTTCAAGATTTGATATTTTTTTTCCGTATATAAGTATCAGGGGGTTTTTTAGTTCTGCGCACAAAGTCGATTCGTCAGTTACGAACTTACGAGAAATATATCCTCGGTCAAACCACATGCCTTTTTTGATTTCTATTTTATCTTCCGTAGATTGACCCATTTCGATTAATATTTCTCCATCTTCTCCTGTTTTTGTATAAGAATCTGCAATTAGTTTTCCAACAGAACTGTCTCCATTAGCTGTATTTGTGGCTATCTGAGCTATTTGGGCATTATTCTCTATTGATAAAGAGTTTTTACGAATATCTTCGACTACTTTGCTGACTGCATAATCAATACCTCGCTTAACATGAATAGCGTTAAGGTCCGATGCTATAGCCTTTATTCCATCCCTTAGCATAGAATTAGCCAAAACGGTTGCAGTTGTTGCTCCGTCTCCTGAAATTTCTTCAGTTTTTCTTGCAACTTGGCGAATAATATTAGCGCCAATATTTATGAATTTATCTGAAAAACTAATTTGTGATGCAATAGTTGCGCCATCTTTAGTTGCTTGCCCTATTCCTAATTCTTGTTCTATGAGAACGTTACGACCTCCGGGGCCTAAAGTAACCTTAACGACTTTTGTTAGTGCGTTAGCTCCGCTTAATAGGCTAGCTCTACCTTGGTTGCCGAATATTATATTAGAATTACTCAATGAAATCTTCCCTATACAACTTATACTTCGCTATTATTTTAGATAGACTAGCATGATAGTTATTGTCTTATATATAATCTTTTCAATATAGATAAAATTTATTCTTGTTATGTTTTTTAATATAAAAAGCATATTCTTCTTTTATTTTTGGTCTAGTTAATTTGTCTAGATTATTTTAAATTGACATAAGTAACTCTGACTGAAAAAGTTAAGAGGTGTTATCAAAAGTTTTATAAATGACTTTTGTTGATTATATAAAATAACACTTCTAGAGGATTTAATTCTGGAGAGATAGATCATGGTAGAAAAAGAAGAGAAATCGGAGATACTTAAGCTCGAAGATATAGATCCCGGACATATGTGGGATAGGGCGGTTCCTGCGCCTGGACAGCGTAATGTTGATTTTGAGGAACGTGTGAACTTTACGCGTTTGCATAATTACAGACTAAGTCGTTTGCGAGCAGCTGTAGCTAATACCGATATGGGGGCCATGCTCTGTTTTGATAATAACAACATACGATATATGACTAGTACTGTGATTGGTGAATGGTCGAGAGACAAGTTAACCCGCTTTTCTTTGTTAACGGGCAATGGAGAGCCATATATCTGGGACTTTGGATCTGCTGCTTTACATCATCGTCTTTATGCCCCTTGGCTTCAGGCAGATCATTGCCGCGCAGGGCTTTTAGGTATGCGAGGAATGGTCCCGCCATCAGCAGGATTAATGCGTGGTCATGCTGAAGAAATAAAAGCGATACTTGTTGAAGAGGGTGTTGCAGACCAACCGGTTGGTGTCGATTATATTGAGCCTCCAATGCAAGCTGAACTAGAAAGAGTTGGCATTACAATCGTCGATGGTCAGCAAACAATGCTAGATGCTCGTGAAATAAAGAGTCAAGATGAGTTAATTCTTCTTAACCAAGCTGCTGCTATGGTTGACGGCACTTATCATATGATTTTAGAAGAGCTTAAACCAGGTGTTAGAGAATCAGACATCGTTGGATTAGCAAATAAGAAGCTTTATGAATTGGGATCTGATGATGTAGAGGCTATAAATGCAATATCTGGTGAACGTTGCTCTCCACATCCTCATAACTTCACAGATCGTATTTTTAGGCCGGGCGACCAGGCATTTTTCGATATTATTCAATCTTTTAACGGTTATCGCACTTGTTATTATAGAACCTTTAACATCGGTCGTGCCACAGATGCACAAGAGGATGCATATAAGAAGGCTCGCGAGTGGATAGATGCAGCGATAGAACTGGTTAAACCGGGAACAACTACAGATCAGATTGCTGCTATTTGGCCAAAGGCGGAAGAATTTGGATTTGCTAATGAGATGGAGGCTTTTGGTCTCCAATTTGGTCATGGATTAGGATTAAACCTTCATGAACGACCTGTAATAAGTCGTTTGGTTTCTTTTGACCACCCTCTGGAAATTAAAGAAGGAATGGTATTTGCCCTCGAAACCTTCTGTCCTGCTTCAGATGGAATGTCGGCAGCAAGGATTGAAGAAGAGGTAATTGTAACAGATAAAGGTTGCAGAGTTATTACGCTTTTTCCAGCAGAAGAATTACCTATAGCTAACCAATATTGATTTTCCCCTAAAGCTAAATATTATAATCTAATATGGTTTAAAANATATAATATTGGGGGTAATGAAAGTTGTATAAATATTTTAACTAAGTGAGGGAGAACGCTTTGGCAAAAAAGCCGGGTAATAAGTCTTATCAAGTAGATTTAGCAAATGACGATATTGGTGAGGAAGTGAGAATTAATTTATTTCGCTTACAGCTAGAATGTCGACATGTCGAGCAAAGAGCAAATGATCTCTTTCTGCAGAACTTAATTAAGGGTACTAGCCATCTAGGCTTAGGACAAGAAGCTATTGCGGCTGGATTTGCCGGTGCTATGGAATCAGATGATTATACTTTTTGTACATATCGGGGACATAATCATACTTTAGCTCGTGGTGCTTCTATGACTGGTATATTAGGTGAGTTGATGGGACGTGAATGTGGTTTGCTTGGAGGTAAAGGAGGCTCTATGCACTTGACCAGTGTTGAACATGGAGCAATGGGCTCTTACGCAATTATTGGAGCGCACCTTCCTATAGCTGTTGGAGCGGCATGGTCATCTCAGTATCGTGGGTCAAGTCAGGTTACAGTGTGTTTCTTTGGAGATGGTACCACCAATATAGGCGCTTTTCACGAAGCCTTAAACATGGCTCAAATATGGAAACTGCCAGTTGTTTTTGTATGTGAGAATAATCTTTATATGGAATACACGCCTATAGGAAACGTCACTGCAGTTGAAAATCCGGCGGCTGACCGAGCTGGAGCTTATGGGCTTGAGTCAATAATTGTGGATGGCAATGATGCGGATGAGGTTTACAGGGTTGCTAAAAAAGCAATTACTAAGGCGCGAGACGGCCAGGGACCTTCATTAATCGAAGCCAAAACTTANCGATATAGTGGTCATTCTAGAGCAGACCCGGGAGATTATCGCCCAGACGGTGAATTAGAATCATGGTTGGAACGTGATCCAGTTAAGTCTTATCGCCAACGATTAATTGATTTTGGATTTCCGAATCAGGAAATCGATTTATTGGAACAAGAAGTGCTAGATCGGGTGGATCAAGCTACTGAAACTGCTAAAAATTCACCTCCGCCCTCTGAAGAGGCAATAGTAACAGACGTTTGGGCAGATGGAGGGTCATCATGGCGGAATTAACATACCGAGAGGCGGTTGCAGCCGCTATAGCGCAAGAGATGCGACGTGATGAAAATGTCGTTTTTCTCGGAGAAGATATTGGAGCAGCAGGAGGCGTATTTAAAACTACAGTTGGCTTACTAGATGAGTTTGGTCCAGTAAGGGTACGTGATACACCAATATCAGAGCAAGCAATTTTGGGTGCTGCAATGGGAGCGGCGATGACTGGTCTAAGACCAATAGCAGAAATAATGTTTTCAGATTTTTTGGCTGTGTGTTGGGATATTGTGGCTAATCAGATGGCTAAAGCGCGATATATGACAGATGGACAAGTTTCGGTTCCTTTAGTAGTCCGCACTGCTAATGGCGGTGGATCTAGATTTGGAGCCCAACATTCACAATCCGTTGAGAACTGGGCAATGACTATTCCTGGGATAAAAGTAGTCGCACCGTCGACGCCATCTGATGTTAAAGGTCTATTTGCTGCAGCAGTTCGTGATGACAACCCAGTATTATTTTTTGAACAAAAATCGCTCTATGCTAGTAAAGGAGAAGTCCCAGAAGGAGACTATGTAGAAGATCTTGGAAAGGCTAAAATTTTACGTGAAGGTAACGATTTAACAATAGTTGCATTAGCGCTGATGGTGCCCAGGGCTTTAGAAGCTGCAGACCGTTTGGAAAAAGATGATGGCATATCAGCTACAGTATTAGATTTACGTTCACTAGTTCCTCTCGATACCCAAACTATCCTGACAGAAGTAGCTAAAACTGGTAGGTTGGTTACAGTTGAAGAAAACCCTCGTTTATGCGGTTGGGGGGCAGAAATTTCATCGATAGTAGCAGAAGAAATGTTTTATGAGCTTGATGGGCCAATTGTTCGTATCACTACTCCTCATATACCGCTTGCTTCCGCCGACCATTTAGAGGATTTGATGATCCCCTCTGTAAATCGTATATATGACGAAATACGTAGANCTTTTAGTTAACTTTTTTATATTTGATTTTAGGTTGTATATTTAGGGAATCCAGATGAATGTTATAATGCCTCAACTAGGAGAAACGGTTGAAGAAGGTACAGTGTCAATATGGCATAAGAAAGTGGGTGACACTGTAGTTGCTGGAGAAAATCTTTTTGATGTATCTACTGATAAGGTGGAAATGGAAATTCCTGCCTCAACTAGTGGAGAACTTTTAGAGATTCTTGTTCAGGAAGGAGAAACTGTGGCTATTGGTGTTACTCTAGCAATAATTTCCGATGGTTCTAAAGCTAATGAAGAATTGGTTTCTGCAACCTCCGAAGGTGAAAAGAACTCTAGTAATACTCGCAGTCAATCCACTAATCGATCTCGGATAGCTAAGGAAAAAATAAATAAGCGTGATTCAAAGGGTAATCCTCTGTCACCAGTTGTAAGACGATTATTGNCAGATAATAATATATCTCCGGATGACTTGAATGGTTCTGGAAGTGGGGGGCGTATAACTCGTGNGGATGTCTTGAGCTATTTGAATAATAATTTGGCTAATACAAGCAATGGTCAAAAAATAGTGCCATTTGATAGTGTTCGTAAACTGACTGCTGAACATATGGTGCGTTCTAAGGCAATCAGTCCACATGTATTACAAGCTGTAGAAGTTGATTATTTTTCTGTAAATCGTGCTCGTATGTTGCTTGGTAAGGCGTGGAAAGAGCAATATGGATTTTCTTTGACCTACCTCCCATTTATTGCAAAAGCCTACTGCCAGGTTATAAAAGATTTTCCTAGAATTAATGCTCATGTTGTGGACGAGAGCTTGATATTATTTGATAAGGTTAACCTCGGTATTGCAGTAGATTTAGATTTTCAGGGCTTAGTGGTGCCTGTTATAAAAAACGCTGATGATAAATCCGTTGCAGATCTAGCTAAAGAAATATGGTCTCTTTCTGATAAGGCTCGTAACAAAAAGTTAGTACCAGATGAAATGGCAGGTGGTACTTATACGATCTCAAATTCAGGTACCTTTGGATCTCTAATAACAGCTCCTGTGATAAATCAACCTCAAGTAGCAATACTTTCTACTGACGGTGTTAAGAAAAGACCCGTTGTATTAGAGAGTGATATGGGTGATTCAATCGCTATTCGTCCAGTTGGTGTATTAGCTCAATCATTCGACCATCGCGCTATCGATGGTGCTTACTCAGCTGCCTTTTTAAAACGAATTAGAGATTATTTACAGGACGAAGACTGGGATATAGATTTGAACTAGTTTAGGTGCAAATTCTCTATGAGCAGGAAAATTTTTGTTTTCCTAAAATTTATTGTATACATATATGTTTATTTCCACTGCTAATGCTCAAATTACGAAAGGAATTTAATCATGAATGATACGCTTGAGGCTTTTGCAGCTGAGTGTCACAAAATACTTAAATTAGATTCAGGCGCAAGTGGTATAGAAGCAGTTCGAGAAAAACTAGAACCTTTGTTGTTAGATAAGAAATTTATAGCAACATATTTAGGAGAAGATAACGATTCTGCTAGAAAAATTATCTACGAAGATGCGGAGCTAGGTTTTTGTATATTAGCCCATGTTTTTAAAGGTTATAATGAAGCCCCGCCTCATGACCATGGTCCGTCTTGGGCTATATATGGACAAGCAGCAGGTAAAACAGAGATGACTGAATACGATGAGATTGGATCACATTCAGATGGCCAAATAGGCCTGGCTAAGCCTGTTAAAAGCTATACTCTTGAGCCTGGCATGGCAGTTGCTTATCAAGTTGGTGATCTTCATTCGCCTAAGCGAGATGGGGAAACTCGATTAATTAGAATGGAAGGGCAGAACCTCGAAGGTATAAAACGGGATAAATACCAGAGAGCTTAGTATTTATAGATAACTAAAGTGTCTCAGCTGGTCGTTCAAACTCTTTGTCAAGATGTCCGCGACCAGCCTGTTCACCTTTTTCAAACATCCAAGAGTAACCATTTTTTGGGTTTGTTAGTATTTCCCACCAATTGTCATCTGGATCACAGATAAAAAAACAATATGTACCATGTTGTTCCAGAGGACGTGTTATTTTTTTTATTCCCCATTTATCTTTCTGAGCTAAAGCTATTTGGTGTGCTCTATCAACGTCTGCTTTGGTTAAAACATCAAGACCATTATGGTTAAGCATAGGCATTTCTTCTTTTGTTTTTACCTCAACGATAGCCATTGTGTTGTTGCCTCCAAGCCGGCAAAGCAAAGAAATAGGACTAGTCCGTATAACTTCTAAACCAAGAAAATCTTCATAGAACCTACGACTCTTCTCTGTATCAGTAGTTTCTAGTGTGCCATGTGACAAAAAATTTAGTTTTAGTGAGCAGTTTTCTAGATCTAAATTAGTGGTGTTCATAATTATACTCCGAGCTTTTTATTAGTTTATATTTTCNACTATTGGCAGATCTAAGCGCGATTTATAAATGCTGTCGTGATATATGGTGTCCGAACCATGCTTATGGGGCATATATTGGTGGGTAAATACAGCATCAGTCAATGGAGAATCTCCATTTGATATTTCCAATCGGATTCTATGTCCTTTCATGAAGACATGTGCAGTGGGGTGGATCTCAATATCTAAACTATAAATTTTATTGGGTATTAAAGGTTGTGGATTAATATGATTATAAAAAGGCCTATATTTTTTGCTTTTCATTTTATTTTTATCTCTGTGAGATGCCTTGAGCCAACCTTTGGTTATTGTTAAAAATTTTGGTTGATAGCCTTGATTTTGTTTTGTTTGTGCAAGAGGAAACTGGTCTGATAATTTTATTATAAAATCTGTGTCGGGTTGATCAGAAGAAACAAATAATTTTAAAACAATTGGTCCTGTTATTTCTGTATTTTTAGCAAGAGCTTTGCTTGTGAATGTTAACACGCGTCCAACGGGATCTGGTCCAAACTCAGTCATGGCTACAACCCCCAGGCCCCATTTTGGATCCGGGTACTCATAGGATGTTTTGTTTGCANCATTTTCATTAGATTCTTGAGGTTCATTTAAGGTAAGGCTTCCATCATTCAGAGAATTAACACTGCCTGACTTATTGCTCGATAAATAGTATGAGATATATTTGGCTCTATCAATTGGCCAATTATTTTCATTTCTATACTCATTTATACCGCGAACAAAAATAGTTACCTTGTGATCGTCCATAACCCCATTATCAATTTCTTTTAGATGGTGGTCATAAAAGGGCTTAAAAAAACGTTCATGAAATTCTGGATTATCGAACATGTGTACAGCTTCATTTATATCCGCAGCTCCTGTAACCACTAATTTCTTAGGGCATTTCAATTCTTCAAAAGCTGTTAAATTTCCTCTTAGATGCAGTCCAACCTTACCCCAGGCACCCACGCTCAGTACTGGAACTTTAATTTGTGATAATCTAGGATGAGCCGAACGCTCATCCCACCAATCATCATAGGTTTGATGACGCATGATCTCTAAAGCAATATCTGGTTCCATCACTTTTCCGGTTTTGTCACCTGCAGTTCTAAATATGTTGTTAGCTCTTACTAAATTATACCACCATACAAAAAACTCGCTATATATTCCTCCATTATAGGCAGAATCACGATACATATCGATCATACCGTCATAAGGTGCAATACAGGTAAGGTGGGGTGGATTCAAAATCCCCATAAACCATTGTGCCATTGCATAATATGACTGGCCAATGCCGCCTATTTTTCCTGTTGACCAGGACTGGTCGGCTATCCACTCTATTAAATCGTAATAGTCTTGCTGTTCAGTTTCATCAAAAAACCCATAGATTCCTTCAGACTTACCGCTACCACGTACATCTGCGTGAACATAAGTGTAGCCTTGATCTACGTACCACTCTACTGGTCCAGTTTCTCTCCATTGAAATAAATTATGCACTGGGATGTCATCGGTGTCATATCTATATGGTGAAATAGCGAATAGTGTGGGATATGACTGGTCATCGTCTGGCTGATACAGGCGCAGGCTAATTTTCACCCCGTCTCGCATCTCTACCTTTATATCGTTGGTTATGCGCAAGACCTATTTCCTTTATATCTTGATTTTATATGCATTCATAATATGTCTCACATTTGAAAAAAACAAATCACCCTGTAAACTATTAGGTTATAAATTAATATAATACGATTATAGCATGAATTGTTGATCTTAAAAATCAGGTCTCCACTAATACAAAATTTATGGGAGTAGTATAATGAAATTAGCTAGCATAGAGGGTGTTTCAAAAAAAGCGCATGTAGCCGTGGTAATTGATCAGGATAAACTTCTGGACATTCAGGNGTTAAGAAATGTTTTACCGCAGGCAAAGTTAATTCCAGAAAACATGAAAGATTTACTTGCAGGTGGTGAAACTGTTTTAATTAAAATACAAAATTGTTTAGACCATATTAATGGTATGATGGATGATGAACGGGAGGGGTTAAGACAATCGAATGTTTTATTAAACTGGGATGAAGTAACTTTTCTTCCTCCTGTCCCTGACCCCACAATTATTTTGTCAGTGGGTATGAACTACCATGCACATTTAAAAGAGATGCAGAATGCTCCTGCATTACCTTACCCACCGGCATTCTTAATGACTCATCCGGCATTAAACGGCTCCGGCCAACCTATAATTATACCTCCACAATGTCCTGATAAAATTGATTTTGAAGGTGAGCTTTGTTTTGTTTTTGGCCGCTCTTGTCATAACGTTACAGAAGAGGAAGCTATGAATTATGTAGCTGGTTACACTATAGCAAATGACGTTTCTGCACGTGACTGGGTGGAGCCTGTTTTTGCAGCAGAAAAACCGTTTGATGCTATCAGTGCTTGGGACAGAAACCTCTTAGGTAAGCAATTACCTACGTTTTGCCCCTGTGGCCCAGTGATAACCACTAAAGATGAAATAATGGATCCACATAATCTTCAATTAACATTGAGGTTAAATGGTGAACTTATGCAAAATTCAAAAACTGATGACTTGATATTTAATCTGCCACAAATAGTAAGTTACTTTTCTAAATGGTACCGGTTCGGACCGGGAGACATAGTAACCACTGGTTCTCCACCAGGTGTTGGTGCTGGAAGAAAGCCTCCTGTGTATATGAAACCAGGAGACATGGTGGAAGTAGAAATAGAGGGAATTGGAAAACTTACTAACACCCTAAAGACTGCTTAATATAAAAGGAGGATAATATGCTTTTTGCTATAGCCCGAAGAGATAAACCTGGGATGGCTGATAAACGGTCCCAGTTATTATTGGATCATGCTGATTATCAAAAAAAGTTTATGTCTATAATTGTTTTTGGTGGTGGTTTAGTTACAGATAAAACTAATATTGATAAGTTTGAGTATTCTGAAACTGGTATCCGGGATGTAATTGGCAATATATTGATTCTTGATGTACCTGATCGAGCAACGGCGGAATCTATTCATAATAACGACCCATATACACTAGGTGGATTGTTTGAAACGGTTATTATTGAGCCTTTTTTACAACGTGTTCCTATTAAGAACTAACTAGTTATAATTTTGATGATTGTCGGGAAATAAACCATGGTTAAAAAATGTTAGATAATACTGAACTAATAAAACTTAGTGCTCGAGAGGCTGTTAGGTTGTTAAAAGCTGGTGATGTAACACCAATGGAGATGGTGGATGCTGCGGCTGAACGAATTAAATTTGTAGACAGATATGTCAACGCCTTACCTACGTTATGTATTGATGAAGCGCGGGAGCAGTCTAATAAATTAGAGGTTCCAAAACAAACTGGGCCTGGCTGGTTGGCTGGTTTGCCTATAGTTGTTAAAGACCTTAATGAGATTAAGGGAGTGCTAACTACATATGGCTCCCAGATTTTTTCTGATAATATTCCACATAAGGATGAAATATCTGTTTCTCAGCTTCGGCGCAGCGGAGCCCTCTTTATTGGTAAATCTAATACCCCAGAATTTGGAGCAGGAGCAAATACTTTTAATGAGGTGTTTGGTAAAACATTAAATCCTTGGGATTTATCTTTGACTTGTGGCGGTTCATCTGGGGGTTCAGCTGTAGCTTTAGCTACAGGTATGGCGTGGTTAGCTACCGGCTCTGACCTTGGAGGTTCACTAAGGACCCCAGCAAGTTTTTGTTCAATTGTGGGAATGCGTCCCAGCCCAGGGAGAGTTCCTCATGGCCCGGGTCGTAACCCTTTTCAGTTATTATCAGTTGATGGACCTATGGGTCGGTCCGTAGGAGATGTAGCCCTCATGCTAGATGCAGAAGTAGGTAAACATCCGAATGATCCTATTTCACTTGAAACACCTTTAACTTCATTTCAAGATGCTGTTGATAATCCGCGGGTACCTTACCGAATTGGTTTTACGCGAGATTTAGGAATTGGACCAGTTGATAGTGAAGTAGCAGATATATGTGCTTCAGCAGCAGCGCGCTTCGCCGAAGTTGGAACTATTGTTGAAGAATCTAAACCTGATTGTAACGATATTTTGGAAATATTTCAGGCTTTGAGAGCTGCGTTGTTTGTGGGTGTGAGAGGTCCATTATTGGAAAAACATAGAAAGTTTTTAAAACCTGAAATGATATGGAATATTGAAAAAGGCATGTCTCAGTCGATTGGAGATCTTTCTAAGGCCTGGGTGGCGCAAGGTGCTCTTTATCAACGTCTTATGGAGTGGTTTGAGGATTATGATTTACTTGTTTTACCCACTGCTATTACACCACCTTTTGATGTAAATAGACGCTATCTTGATCAACTTGATAATCATGTATTTGATAATTATATTGACTGGGTTTATGTATCGTATATTGCGACTCTAACATCATCACCAGCGATCTCAATACCTTGTGGTTTTACATCTAATGGTTTGCCGGTAGGTATACAGTTAGTAGGCAAACCAAGAGCTGAAGCAGAATTATTATCATATGCAGCTAAATTAGAAGAGATTTTGAATATGGGTCAACACACTCCAATTGATCCATTTCTATAGATATCTAATCGTTTAATAATTATTGATAGTATGTATATTTTTGAAGTTCTGTTCTTGTTATCATCGTCATCTCAATGTAGTTATTTGTTATCATGCGTTTACTAAGAAATGTTTATAATTTGCCCGATGATGTTCGAGGCGCCGTGATAGTTATTGGTAACTTTGATGGCTTGCATAAGGGGCATCAAGAAGTCGTTGCAGTTGCGAAGGATGTAGCCAATAAATCTGGAAGGCCATTGCTGATGATGACTTTTAGTCCGCATCCTCAAAGGTTTTTTCAACCCGATGGTAAACCATTCCGAATTACTCCTTTTCGAGCTAAAGTCAGAGCTATAGCAGAGTTGGGAATTGATATTTTACTTGTTTGCCGTTTTGATAAGAAACTATCGTCTCTATCTGCTGAAGAATTTTTAGAATCGATTTTATATAATGGAATTGGGGCTAAGCACGTAGTGGTGGGTCATGATTTTGCTTTCGGAAAAAAACGTTTAGGTAATTCTGAATTGCTTAAACTTAAAGGCCCAAATTATGGGTTTAACGTTACAATTGTTGATCCACAAAAAGACTGTAATGGTATAATTTATTCATCATCTATTATTCGTAGTTATCTTAATGATGGATTCCCTGAAAAGGCTGCAGAAACACTTGGCCGACTATGGGAAATTGAGGGTCGCGTAATGAAAGGGGACCAAAGAGGAAGGAGTATTGGTTTTCCGACAGCTAATATTGATCCAATTCAATATGTACAACCTGCATTAGGTGTTTATGCAATACGTGTAGGTGTTACATTGGCGGGAAATACCCAGTGGTTTGATGGAGTAGCTAATTTGGGAATTCGACCAACGGTTGATGGCAATAGGATTTTATTAGAATCTCACTTATTTGATTTTGCAGGAGATTTATATGAAAAATATATACGTATTGCATTTGTATCTTATATAAGGCCAGAACAAAAATTTGAAAGTTTAGATATGCTAAAAAACCAAATTTTAATAGATAGTAAAAATTCTAGAAAAATTCTTTCAGAGTTTTCGTTTAAAAATTAAATATAATTAACTTATTACTAACTCTAAAATAGATGAGTAAAAATTCGGTAGTTGCCGATTCATTATAAGGTTAATATAAGCCATATCTATTTTATTTGAAGCTATGATAGAGGCACTATCGAAGGACCTTTAATGACAATTGACTATAAAGATACAGTGTTTTTGCCATCAACAGAATTTCCAATGCGGGCTGGATTACCAAAAAAGGAACCAGAAATCCTCGATCGTTGGATGTCTATGGATTTGTATTCAAAACAACGTGAGCTTTCTAAAGGTAGAGAAAAGTTTATTCTACATGACGGCCCCCCGTATGCGAATGGAAATCTGCATATAGGCCATGCACTTAATAAGATACTAAAAGACGTTATTAACCGCTCCCAGCAAATGATTGGCAAAGATGCTAATTATGTACCTGGATGGGATTGTCATGGTCTTCCGATAGAGTGGAAGGTCGAAGAGGAATACCGTTCTGCTGGGCGAAATAAAGATGAAGTGCCAATTATAGAGTTTCGTAAAGAATGCCGTGAATTTGCAAAGCACTGGGTTGAAGTGCAATCAACAGAGTTCCAACGCTTGGGTGTTATAGGTGATTGGACCAATCCTTACACAACAATGGCTTATAAGGCCGAAGCGCAGATTTCAAGAGAGATTAGTAAGTACGCAATGAATGGAGGATTATATCGAGGTACACGACCAGTTTTATGGTCGGTTGTTGAGCGCACAGCGTTGGCGGATGCTGAGGTTGAGTATGAAGAGCATAAATCTTCTACTATTTACGTAAGGTTTCCAGTTATAAAATCACAGATTGAGGAACTTTCTAGTGCAGCGGTTGTAATATGGACAACTACTCCATGGACTATTCCCGGTAATAGAGCTGTCGCTTACGGAGATGCAATAGAATATATTGTATTTGATGTAACGACTGTATCTGAAAAAGCTACAGCAGCGGTAGGAGACAGACTTATTGTTTCCAATGATTTATTAGAAAGTTTCTGCAGTGATTGTGGTATAGAAATGATTTCTAAAATTTCTCAGATTAAAGGCTCAGACCTCTCAGGAACTGCTTGTTCACATCCTTTTAAAGGGAAAGGTTTTGATTACGATGTAAATATGTATGCTGGTGATTTTGTTACAACGGAAACTGGAACAGGTTTTGTTCATATGGCGCCTAGTCATGGTGAAGATGATTATAGGTTATGTATTGAGCACGGCTTAAAGGTTCCAGATATGGTTGATGAAGATGGAAGCTATTTTGATCACGTTCCTTTATTTGCAGGTTTAACTGTATTAACTGATGATGGCAAAGAAGGTAATGCTAATGGCGGTGTGATAAGAGAGCTAATTAGCTCTGGTCATTTACTGGCCAAGGGAAGCCTACGTCATTCCTACCCACATTCATGGCGTTCGAAGGCTCCATTGATTTTTAGAAATACATCGCAATGGTTTATATCAATGGACGCTAACGGTTTACGGGATAAAGCTCTTAAGGCTATTGATGAAACGCGGTTTGTACCAGCTGCTGGCAAAACACGTCTTCGTTCAATGATAGAAAATAGACCTGATTGGTGTATATCTAGGCAAAGGGCCTGGGGTGTACCTATTCCAGTATTTGTTGAAAAAGAGACAGGAGAAGTTTTAAGAGATCAAGAAGTCTTTGACCGTATTGCTGAAATTTTTGAAGCTGAAGGTGGGGATTCTTGGTTTTATAGTGATCCTTCGCGTTTTCTTGGTAGTAGTTATGAAGCTAATGACTATGAACAGGTATTAGACATAGTTGAGGTGTGGTTCGAATCAGGCTCCACTCACAGTTTTGTTCTTGAAGATCGTCCAGAATTAAAGTGGCCTGCTTCGCTCTATTTAGAAGGATCAGATCAGCATAGAGGTTGGTTTCATTCATCACTTTTAGAATCGACAGGAACTCGAGGGCGTGCCCCTTATGACGCGGTTCTAACACATGGTTTTGTTATGGCCGAAGATGGACGTAAAATGTCTAAATCTCTGGGTAATGTTGTTTCTCCACAGGGAGTTATAGACAAAATGGGGGCTGACATTCTGCGTATATGGGTGGTTAGTTCAGATTATTCAGAAGATTTACGCATCGGCCCCGAAATTTTAAAACATCAATCTGATTTATATAGGCGAATAAGGAATACACTAAGGTTTTTACTTGGTAACTTAGCTCAGTTTGAAGAATCTGAGAGAGTTTCAATAACAGAGATGCCTGAATTAGAACGATGGGTTTTACACCGTTTATGGGAACTAGATGCACTTATCCGCAATAGTGTTAATAATTATGATTTTCATAGTTTATGGACTGCATTACATAATTTTTGTGCAGTAGATTTGTCGGCTTTTTACTTCGATATACGAAAAGATGGATTATATTGCGATCCAAGTGATTCTAAAATACGTTTGGCTAGTCGAACTGTATTAGATATTTTATTTAATCACTTAACAGTTTGGTTAGCTCCAATATTGTGCTTCACTGCTGAGGAAGCATGGATTTCACGTAATGGCTATGAATCTGATGTCAGTGTCCATTTGCGAACTTTTCCGTAGGTGAGCGAAGATTGGAGGGATGATTTACTTGCAGCAAAGTGGAATAAAGTGCGTCGTCTTCGACGAGTTGTAACTGGGGCTTTAGAGATAGAGCGAATTGAAAAACGGATAGGTTCAAGTTTGCAGGCGGCACCAGAAGTATATGCTGATGATGATACTGTAGCTGCTATGAAGGATATAGATTTAGCAGAGATTTCAATTACCTCTAAAGCGACACTTATCGCAGGAGCTGCGCCATCCAATTCTTTTTTCCTGGAAGACGTTCCTGAAATAGGCGTTATTACTAAGTTAGCTAAAGGTGAAAAATGTGCTCGATGTTGGCAGGTGCTTGAAGAAGTTGGAAATAATAAACATAAAGATTTATGTAATCGATGTTCACAAGCCGTTGATAAAACTTAAATATATTATAAATTAATAGATAGTATTAGATTATGCAGCGCTACGCGCTTATATACATTTTAGTTATTAGTATAATTGACCAGCTGTGTAAGCAGGTAATACTTGTATATGTTTTCAATCCCCCGCGAATTATTGAGGTTTGTTCATTTCTTAATATTGTTCCGGTATTAAATACTGGTATTAGTTTTGGCTTATTAAGCAGTGGATCTCATCTGAGTCGTTGGTTACTTGTTTTTATATCAATGATATTAGTTTTAGCCTTGTTTATATGGCTTATAAGGTCTAATTACGCTTTGATTATTTTTGGGCTTACTATTGTTATTTCAGGCGCAGTTAGCAATATAATAGATAGAATTATTTATGGAGCTGTAATTGACTTTCTTGATTTTCATATAGCGGGTGTTCATTGGCCTGCGTTTAATTTTTCTGATAGTTTAATTGTTCTGGGAGTGATAATTTTATTTTATGATGGGTTTTTCGTTTCGGCTCGAAAATTAAGATAAGATAAAATAGTAAGAGTAAATATGTGTTAACGAAGTGTTCAACGGAGTGCTTTTTTATGGGACGTTTGGTCCAGATATATGAATTTTATGAAAAACCTAATATAGTAAAGGTTTTTGTTTTAGCTTTGCTTCTAATTAGCGCATTACTTTTATTGACTTCATGCGGAAATTCTACGAAACGAGCCTTCGGTCTTGAAAGAATGTCCCCAGATGAATTTTCTGTTATTAAAAGGGCGCCCCTATCTCAGCCACCTGACTATAAATTGCGTCCACCAAGACCAGGGGCTGAAAGGCCAGGTATAGCAAGTCCTAGGGAGCAAGCACGAAGAGTTGTTTTTCTCGGTAAAGGCCTAGACAATAAAAAACATAATACGAATGACGTTAAGAAGAAGACAACTAAAGGTGAGAAAGCTCTTTTAATGCGCGCCGGAGCGAGCAATGTTGAAACTGATATACGAAGTAAAGTTGATCAAGAGAGCTCAGTTTTAGCTGATACAAATAAAACATTTGTTGAAAAGATATTAGGCTTTAAAAATGACAATGCAGAAATTGTAGACCCTGAGGCAGAAACAAAGAGACTGCAACAAAACAAAGAACTTGGCAACAAAACTCCAGAAGGAAAAACGCCACTAATTGATAGAAAAAAGAATCAGCTATTTAAATTCTAATTTTTTACGGTATTTTCTAAATTTTTTTTAATTATAATTAGTCCCTATCGATAAATAGAATTTGATGGATTTAATATATTAGGAGTTACAAAATTAGAATAAAAATAATAATAAATATTCTACTTACCTTTATATATTTTTTATTAGCAGCAGAACCTTCTGTCTCGCAAATCTTCAATCCAACCACATTTAAATTAAAAAATGGTTTAAAGATTGTTGTTATTGAAAATCATAGGGCCCCAGTCGTCACTCATATGATGTGGTATAAAGTGGGAGCGGCTGATGAACCCCCAGGTAAATCAGGAATAGCCCATTTTCTAGAACATCTAATGTTTAAAGGTACAGCTAACCGGGCTCCAGGAGAGTTTTCAGAAATTGTTGCGCGCAATGGAGGTAAAGAAAACGCGTTTACTAGCCAAGATTATACTGGATATTATCAAATTGTTTCGAAAGATAAACTTGGTTTGATGATGGAGCTTGAGGCTGATCGTATGATGGGGCTAGTTCTAAATCAAGAAAGCATTAATATTGAACGCCAGGTGGTAATTGAAGAGCGCCGTACTCGTGTAGAAACTAGTCCACAAGCAAAATTAAACGAGCAAGTGATGGCAGCAACCTATAGCAATCATCCTTATAGGCTACCTGTTATAGGTTGGAAGCATGAAATTGAAGCACTACAACTTGATGATATCATAGGTTTTTATAAGAAATGGTATGCACCAAATAATGCAATTTTAATAGTTTCAGGTGATGTTAATCCTTCAGAAGTCTATGATTTAGCTAAAACCTATTACGGAAAATTACCTTTTAAGAAAATACCTTTACGACTTCGCCCTTCTGAACCAAATCAGCATGCCCCGCGTGAAGTGGTATTACGTGATCCAAGAGTATTACAGCCATCATGGTCGCGAAGATGGTTAGCCCCAAGCTATAATTCACCTAATAAAAATCATGCTTATGCATTAGAGGTATTTGCCGAAGTAATGGGCGGAGGAAATACTAGTAGACTTAATACTTCATTGGTTATTAGTCAGAAACTAGCTGTTTCTGCTGGAGCTTGGTACGCTTCTGATGCCCTTGATACATCTACTTTCGTTGTATGGTTTAGTCCCCGGTCCGGGATATCTATGGATGTAGTCTCAGCAGCACTTGAAAAAGAACTTTATAAGGTAAAAAGAAATGGTACTACGAAAGAGGAAGTTAATAGAGCTAAACAAAGATTGCTTGATAGCGCTATTTTTGCTCGAGATAGTATTGAAGGTCCAGCACAAATTTTTGGAGTTGCTATGACGACGGGACAAGATGTTGAGGATGTGGAAAATTGGGCTAACCGAATATCAGATGTTACTCCTGACCAGGTTGACCTGGCTGCTCAGGCAGTTTTAAAAATCAATACATCAACTACCGGGATTTTATTACCCACTGATAATATAAAGGCAAAATAATATGTCTTTGGTGTTCAAAGGTTTTAAGGATATTTTGCTTGTACTAATAGTCACTTTTCCTTTTTTAGGTTCAGGCGACGTTCATTCAATGGAAATTCAGCGTGTTGTTAGTAGCGGCGGGATAGAGGCGTGGTTGGTGGAGGACCACAGCCTTCCTATAGTTTCAATTAGGTTTTCATTTCCTGGAGGTAGCGTTAATGATCCTACGGATAAGTCAGGACTAGCAAATATGTCAACGAAACTGCTTGGGGAAGGAGCAGGTGAGTTTAATTCACAAAAATTTCATCGTCGTCTAGAAGATCTTTCAGTATCTCTTAATTTCGAAGCATATAAAGACATTATTTTAGGTAGTATGAAGACCTTAACTCGTAATAGGGACGAGGCATTTGATCTTCTTAAATTAGCTTTATTAAAACCGCGTTTTGATGATGACTCAATACAGCTTATTCGTGCACAAATTAGGTCACGAATTGCTAGAAATAAAAACAACCCTAATAATATAGCACAACGCACCTATTGGTCGATGATGTTTCCAGAACACCCTTATAGATTCGAAAGCAGTGGAACATTTAAAAGCATAGAAAAGATAAGTAAATACGATCTTAAATCATTTGTACGCTCTAATCTGGTGAAGACTGGTTTAATTATTGGTGTGGCTGGAGATATAACAGCCGATGAGCTTGCACTTTCATTAGATAAAACATTTGGAGGGCTTCCCAGATATTTTGAAAAGAATGAAATAGAAAATATTAGTCCAAGGACGTTGGGAAAAGTAGTTGTTGTTAAAAACAATCTACCACAAAGTAGTATTGTTTTTGGCCAAAATGGTTTGGCACGCAATCATCCAGATTATTATGCAGCTTATCTTCTTAATCATATACTTGGAGGTGGTGGTTTTACGTCACGACTTTATAAAGAAATACGGGAGAAACGAGGATTAGTATATTCAGTGTATAGCTACCTTTTGCCACTTGATTATTCTAGCCTTTGGTTGGGAGCAGCGGCCACAGATAATAAATCAGTAAAAGACACAATTAAAATAATAAAATCGGAATGGTCCCGTATGCAGGACTATCAAATCACTCAGGAGCAGTTACAATCTGCAAGAGATAATATAAAAGGTTCTTTTTCACTAAGGTTTAATAATACTGCTTCTATTGCCGGTATGCTATTAGAAATACAAAGGAAAGGTTTGGGGATAAATTACATTCAAAATCGAGAAAATATTTACGATATGATAACTATTAATGATATAAATAGAGTAGCTAAAAAATGGCTAGATCCAAAGTCATTGACCTTTGTCATAGTTGGTAATCCTAGTAATATTATCTCTTCCGAAGTCATTAGCGGTAAATGATATGTTTTTATATCTATGACCGATGTATATAATGGTGATATTTTTTTAGTTTTAGTTTTTCTTATTGAGGTTTAATGTATCCTTCACCTTGATTATTAAAGTATTCTAGAAATCGGGGATGCTAGCCAAATCATAAGACTTAACTCTTACTGTCTCGAATCGGGTTCTTATCGGTAAGTTATGTAAATGCATTATCAACAAGACATATCCGCTTGCCTATCACCTATTGTTGGTGACAGGGGTCTAAGCCAAAATTCTTTTAATAATGAAATTAAGAGAGCAAATGATGCGTTAGATTGGTTCAAAGGGGAATTTAAATCGGGCCGCTTGCCAGCGTTTGATGTTTGTAGTCATACTGATGATATAGTGAACCTAAGTGATCTTGCAGAAGGGATGCGTGACAGCTGTGATACCATAGCTATTTTAGGCACAGGAGGGTCAAGCTTGGGAGCTCAAACTGTTTGCGCTTTATCAAAAATAAACTCAGGTCCAAAGATTAAGTTTTTAGATAATATAGATCCGTATACTCTTGATCGTTTTATTGATGAAACCACATTAGATCGATTAGGTTTATTGATTATTTCTAAGTCTGGGGGTACTATGGAGACGCTCGCCCAAGCAGTAACCATAGCACCTGAATTGAATGACTTTGGGCCAAATAAAATAATAGTAATCACTGAGAATAGTGACTCTCCACTAAAGCAATTTTCTAGACAATTTAATTTAATGACGCTTGATCACGATCCCAATATTGGTGGTCGTTTTAGTGCATTTAGTATGGTAGGTGTTTTGCCAGCTTTATTGGCTGGTATTGACGTGCAGAAGTTTCGTGCAGGTGCTTATGAAACTTTATCTCAGGCCTTGATAGCTGACCAGGTTTTAGATGTGCCATCTGCAGTTGGAGCTGCGGTGTCAGTGGCTTTGTATCGTGAGAAAGCAACTAGAATTTCCGTTTTAATGTCTTATAGTGATCGATTATCAAAATTTTCTCACTGGTATCGACAGCTATGTGCAGAAAGCCTCGCTAAAGGTGGAGAAGGTATGACACCTATAGCGGGTCTTGGTACTGTTGACCAACATAGTCAATTACAGCTTTATCTAGATGGTCCCAATGATAAGATGTTTACTTTTTTATCTCCTAGACATGGAGGTATTGGAGCTACGGTAGATAATAAAATATCAAAAGAAATTGGTTTAGATTATGCAGCAGATTGTACAGTTGGCGATCTCATTGATGCGGCACATCATGCGACCCATAGCTCAATAATTGCTAAGGGTCATCCGACGCGTTTACTAACTATTGATAAATTAAATGAAGCTAGCTTGGGCGCTTTAATGATGCATTATATGTTAGAGACGGTAATGATCGCTAGGCTTCTGGATATCAATCCTTTTAACCAGCCAGCAGTGGAGGATGGAAAACTGCGAGCTCAAGAATATTTAAAAGCATAAATATGACTATTCGAATGCTTCCTGACAATATTATTAACCGTATAGCAGCTGGTGAAGTTATAGAAAGACCGGCTGCCGTAGTTAAGGAGTTAGTTGAAAATTCATTAGATGCCAGCGCAACTCAAATAGATATTTTACTGAGAGATGGTGGGAGAACCCAAATATTAGTGACTGATAATGGAACTGGCATGAATGCTAATGAAATTTCTCTCGCCGTTGAACGTCATGCTACTTCTAAATTACCAAAAGATGATTTAACTCTTGTAAAAACTATGGGATTTCGTGGTGAGGCTTTACCATCTATTGGTGCGGTTAGTAGACTAACGATAACCTCAAGGCCTCATAACGAAGAAGCATGGAAGTTATTTCTAGAGGGAGGCAAAAAGCACATTCTGGAACCGGCTTCGCATCCCTATGGTACACAAGTTGAGGTTTGTGACCTTTTCTTTGCTACTCCAGCTAGACTAAAATTTTTAAAAACTGAACGAACAGAGTTAGAACACGCGTTGGATGCAGTACAGCGTTTAGCCATGTCTAATCCTGATGTTGCCTTCACGTTTAGAGATGGCGATAGAGTCCGTTTTTCCTGTAACTCAGAAAGTGACCTTATTGGAAATGAATCAGCACTTCTTCGTCGCCTTAGTCATATAATGGGAAGAGAATTTTCTGAAAACGCACTCGATATTAACGCTGAACGAGAAGGTGTTAAACTTTTTGGTTATGCAGGTTTACCAACATTGAACAGTAACACTAGCCGTCATCAATATCTTTTTGTTAATCGCAGGCCAGTTCGTGATAAGTTGCTTAATGGAGCTGTTCGAGCCGCCTATCAGGACTTTTTAGCAAGACAGCGTTATCCATTGGTGGCTTTATTTGTAAGTATTAATTCTGAAAAGGTAGATATAAATGTGCACCCAGCCAAAACAGAGGTTAGATTTCGTGATTCTGGTGTTATACGTGGCCTAATTGTAAGTGCTTTAAAGCATGCGCTTGCACAAGCTGGACATCGGGCCTCTACTACTGTTTCTGATGCTGCTCTTGGCGCACTAAAACCAGAAGAAAGGGTTAAAGTTTTTGATCGTGCACAGGGTTCTTTTCAAAAAAATAGGATGTTCAAAGATCAGTCTGCGAGTATGTCAGATTTTTACTCACCTTTATCTGAAGATATACCAGGGTTAGATGTTGCACCTAACGCTAAAATTTCTACTGTTAACTCTGATCATGAGGAAATATATTCTGTTGACCATCCATTGGGTGCGGCTAGAGCTCAGGTTCATGAAACTTATATAGTTTCTCAGAGTGAAGATGGAATTATTATAGTTGACCAGCATGCAGCTCATGAACGTTTAGTTTATGAAAGGATGAAAAAGGCACTTGAAGTGGGTGGCGTATTAAGCCAGGGCTTATTAATACCTGAAGTAGTAGAGGTATCAGATGTAATTGCCACTCGGCTAATAGAGCGTGCGGAAGAATTCGCTGAACTAGGACTTATTATAGAAAAGTTTGGTAATGGAGCTGTCGTGGTTAGAGAAGTACCCGCATTACTAGGGCAAACAGATGTCAGAGCATTAATTAATGATCTAGCAGATGATTTAGTGGAGATGGATAGTAATTTATCTTTACGTGAACGACTGGAAGAAGTCTGTAGCACGATGGCGTGTCATGGCAGCGTAAGGGCTGGTCGGCAACTAAATAATGAAGAAATGAATGCACTACTGCGTGAGATGGAAGTAACTCCTCATTCTGGACAGTGCAACCACGGCAGACCCACTTATGTTAAACTTAAGCTAGCTGATATTGAGAAACTTTTTGGTAGACGTTAGATAAAAGCCTTAAAGTCATTTTTAATATTTTTATTTATCCAATGTACTCAATAAAATGTAGTTTTGTGGAGCTATAGATTCTAAGTTCTATTTCCCTAAAAATATTTGGCCAGGGAAAGTTAGTGTCTTTTTTAGTTTCGATGATAACTATACTAGATTGATGCAGCCAGCCTGATTTAGATATTGCATTAAGCCCCTCTATTGGAATTTTTGATTGATACGGAGCATCAAGAAAAACGAAGGAACAAGGAACACCGTTTTTAGGTTTTGGTGGATTGGTTATGTCTGCCTGATAGATATCAGTTGATAGTTCCTCGTTGAGATTAATTATATTTTTTTTAATAATTTCTAGAGCGTTTTTGTTTATATCAAAGAAAGTTGAATGATCGGCGCCACGTGATATTGCTTCAAGACCTAAGGCTCCAGAACCTGCACAGGCGTCGAGAACCCGGGCACCAACAAGTTTATACTTAGAATCAATAATACTAAATAATGCCTCTCGAACCCGGTTTGTGGTAGGACGGGTAGATTTACCAGTAGGGGCTTCTAATAGCCGTCCTTTATATTTACCTCCTATTATGCGTAGCATTAGCATTTATATCGCTTGGTAAATTTGATGATAGTATACGCGAAGATAATTCCTCTACATTACCACGCGTAAGTTTTCCTAATTGGAAGGGGCCGAAAGATATACGTATCAATCTATTCACAGAATAACCTAAATGTTCCATTAAACGTCTTATTTCACGGTTTTTACCTTCGCGAAGAGCTATATTAACCCAGGCATTTGATTTTATTTGACGTTCTAAAGTAGCAGTTACAGGACCATAGTGTATGCCATCTATGGTGATGCCGTGAGCAAGTTGATCAAGTTCATTAGAATTTATTATTCCGTGTACTCTCACTCGATATTTTCTAAGCCACCCGGTTTTAGGTAGTTCTAGTCTGCGTGCTAGGCCTCCATCATTTGTTAATAAAAGAAGTCCTTCTGAGCTCATATCTAATCGGCCAATAGTAATAGCTTGGCTAAGTTCTAATGGCAGACCGTCATAAATAGTTGGTCTTCCTTCAGGGTCTCGGCGGGTTGTTAAGCGTCCAGCTGGCTTATGATAGCGCCACATTCGAGTGGGTTGTGGATCTGGTAGGGGATTCCCGTCAACATCAATTTTGGCCTTGGCACTTATATTTAGTGCAGGACTAGTAATAAGTTCCCCGTCTACTCTTACCAACCCTCTTAAAATAAGTCTTTCGGCTTCACGTCGTGAGCATAGACCCGCTCGTGCAATTATTTTAGCTACACGCTCATCTTTTTTATTTTCATCCATGATTAGTCACTTTAGTTGATGAGCTGGCAACAAAGGCTCTAAATATTTCAGTGTCACTTTCAGACACTCCGTATTCTGGATGCCACTGAACACCCAAACAGAATTTTTGTCCTTTTGCTTCTATACCTTCAATAATTCCATCTGGTGAAATTGCATTAACAGTAACCCCTAGAGGTATATCTTTAGCAGCCTGGTGATGTGCACTGTTAACTTGAAGTTCTTCTTTTTGTACTATTCTATGTAATAGGGTGTCCTTTGTGACTTTAACTAAATGTCCTGGTTCACTGCGCGGGTTGGGTTGTTCATGTAAGATAGAAGTATCTACTTCATCAGGTATGTGTTGAATCAAAGTTCCACCTAGAACAACGTGTAATAATTGCTGTCCACCGCAAATACCCAGTATGGGCATGTCCCGAAGGATAGCACCACGAGTAATAGCTAATTCAAATTTAGTTCTTTCGTCTTTAGTTATAACTGAATGATGGCGTTGGTTTGAGCCGAAAATTTCCGGGCTAACATCAAATGCTCCCCCTGTAATAACTAAGCCATCTATTTTATCGAGATATAAATCAGTATTTTCAGTCTCATGTGGTAATGCTATAGCAAGGCCACCAGCATGAGTGATGGATTGACTATAGTTTTTTCGCATTGCGTACCATGGCATATTTGAATATCCGCCTGATTCTTCTGAATCGAGTGTAATGCCTATAAGAGGACGGTTGTATATATTTTCCATTCTTAACTTTTAACTCGGAATTGATAGCGTTGCAATTTTAAGATAAGCAAGTCAGGCTCTTTTTATGAAAAATAATCTATATATGAAAATTGCAATAGCAGAGGCAGAGGCGGCAAGTAAACGTGGAGATATACCTGTAGGTGCTGTTATTGTAGCAGCGGACGAAAAAAAAATATTGGCACGATCAGGAAATATGGTTGAAGTTAATACTGATCCTACCGGCCATGCAGAAATTATAGTATTACGCAAAGCAGCTCTAAAACTGGGTGCTACTCGCCTTTCTTTATGTGATATTTATGTAACTCTAGAGCCTTGTGCAATGTGTGCGCAGGCAATTTCTTTTTCAAGAATTAGAAGGGTATATTTCGGTGCCTACGACTATAAGGGAGGAGGGGTCGAAAACGGGGCGAGAATATTTAATCAACCTACTTGTCATCACGTTCCAGAAGTAATAGGAGGAATTGAAGAGGAAAAATGCGCTAACTTGTTGAAAGACTTTTTTGCTCTTCGAAGAAAATAATCTTAAATATAGAGATTAGTCGTGTCGTTGTGATAGTCTTAAATTTGATTCAATCGCTACAGTATGGTTATAAAACGGTTGCTCTCCTTTTATGGTTACCCTGTTACCTTTTCGTTCATTAGGCCAATAATCCCAAAGGGCAAAATGTTGTGTGCAGCGATTGTCCCATAAGGCTATAGCGTTTTGAGACCAACGAAACCTAACCTGAAATTCTGGGCGCTGCTGATGTGAGTATAAAAATTTTAGTAATGAAGTGCTTTCAGAAAGGGAAAGCTCATTTATTTTAGTTGTAAAACTTGGGTTAACATATAACGCCTGGCGTCCTGACTTAGGATGGGTTCTGACTACAGGGTGTTTGGCGGTTGGATATACTTTTCCTTCATCATTAATTCCTCTTTCAGCATACCGACCTCGGTATAGGTGTTCTGATTCATGAGTAGCTGTCATATTTGATAAAAATTTTTGCATGTTAGGGGATAGTGTTTCGAAAGCCGAGTACATACTGGCAAATATAGTATCACCGCCTATTGGAGGTAATACATGCAATTGAAGGCATGAACCTAGTGGAGGTTGTATGTCGCATGAGACATCACTATGCCAGCCATTGCCGTCAGCAAATTTTGATTCTTTATGAGCGTGTATAACAAAAATTTCTGGATGCTTTTCTGGACGTGGTGCTGCTGGGTGATAGTGTAGTTCACCAAATCGTTTTGCGAATGATATATGCGCTTCGGGGGAAAGCTTATCCTGATCACGAAAGAAAATAACTTGGTATTTAGTAAAAGCTTCCTCAATGAGTAAAAATTCAGATTCCGATATATTTTCAATATTAGAACCAGTTATTTCTGCCCCAATAAGTGCTGACAAAGGTTTTATGTGCATCTATGAGATCTCCTGAGTTAAATATAGATTCTATTATTATCTCTAGCTACCAATTCAGCATTCTAAATTATAGTCGGTATATTTTCTTTAGTTTTTTTTATCTTATTTTGCTATTATAAATAAATATAATTCTTTTTTAGACAAGTAGGGTTTTTTGAAAGTACTGTTAATTAATGGATTTATCAAATAAAGCTCTTAATATTGCTGATCTTCGTAAATTAGCTCGTAGAAGACTAACTAAAGCCCTATTTGAATTCTGTGACCGCGGTAGTGAGGATGAGATTGCAATGCGTGATAATCGCGCTGCACTGGATAATATCAAGCTCCTACCCCGAATACTTAATGATGTTAGTGGTCGTAATCCATCTATTAAGCTTTTTGGAAAATCTCAGACTTTACCTTTGATAATAGGACCTACA
>PASR01000012.1 GCA_002713365.1 Rhodospirillaceae bacterium | reverse complement strand
CAAGGTTCGACCGTTCTTTCTCTACGCGCTGGCTGGCTGGATTGACAGGCGCGAAAGGGCTTGGCACAACCGCACCCGCATACGTCGTGATGACCCACTCTCGTGCGGAGGGGTGGCCGAGTGGCTGAAGGCGACGGTTTGCTAAATCGTTATAGGGTTAACGCTCTATCGAGGGTTCGAATCCCTCTCCCTCCGCCACTAACCTTCTCAAAAATAGGAGTAGAGACGTGACTAAACGATCTAGTAAAGTATACGCTAGGAATGCTAAGAGGCGTGATGGGTATCTCGACAGTCAGTCCTGGACAAATTTTTGGGATGGGATGCGTATCGATTGGGATGTGCCCATTATGATGGATGATAGTCTGGTCCTTCGTTGTGATGTTTTCCGTCCTGTCGAGGATGGTAAGTATCCGGTCATTATGTCCTATGGTCCCTATGGTAAGTTCCTTCAATTCGACGATCCGGTCTTCGGTGATCAATGGCGACGGATGTGCGAACAGCATCCAGATGTACCGGCCGGTTCGAGTAATAAGTACCAGAACTGGGAGGTGGTAGACCCCGAGAAGTGGGTGCCAGATGGTTATATAGTCATAAGAGTTGATTCTCGTGGTGCCGGTCGTTCGCCGGGTATTCTTGATATTTGGTCAGCACGTGAGGCAAAAGATCAGGCTTTGTGCATTGAATGGGCTGGGGTTCAGTCATGGTCGAATGGTAAGGTTGGACTTTCCGGTATTTCTTATTATGCAATGAATCAATGGCAAACAGCTTCACTACAACCTAAACATCTTGCGGCTATCTGTCCCTGGGAAGGTGCAGCTGATTTCTATCGAGACATGGGACGTCATGGAGGAATATATTGTGATGGTTTCGCTAAACCGTGGTCTGAGGTGCAGGTCTACTCTGTACAGTACGGTCGAGGTGAAAATGGTTATCGTTCACGAATGAATGGACATCTGGTATCAGGACCGATGACTCTCAGTGAAGAAGAACTTGGTTCAAATCGACGGAATTTTGATTTTGATTGTGTTTCGAATACTCTGGATACAGATGATTACTGGCAGTCACGAATGCCGGACTGGGATAAGGTTCAGGTACCCATGCTCTCTGCCGCAAATTGGGGTGGTCAAGGGCTACATCCGAGAGGTAACTTCGAAGGATTCGTACGATCTCGCTCAACAGAAAAGTACTTAGAAGTACATGGTATTGAGCACTGGACAGAGTACTACACTGATTATGGCGTCGAGCTCCAAAAGAAATTTTTTGGCCACTACCTTAAGGGGGAGGATACAGGCTGGTCCAACCAACCAAAAGTACAACTACAGGTAAGACATGCCGACGGTACGTTTGTTGAACGTCATGAAAATGAATGGCCGCTAGAGCGTACCCAGTGGACTAAATATTACCTTGATGTTGAGACTCATATAATTTCTAAGAAGCCGCAAACTATTGCTGGGTCGGTTACTTATGCTGGTTTCAGCGATGGTGTTACTTTTATGACGCAACCATTGAAGGAAGAATTAGAGATAACGGGACCAATAGCTACTAAGCTGTGGGTTTCTTCAGAAACCGAAAACGCTGACCTTTTTGTAGTTATTCGGGCATTCACGTCTGATATGCAGGAGATAGTTTTTCAGGGAGCCCTTGATCCCTGTACCCCGGTTGCGCAGGGATGGCTTCGCGTTTCACATCGAAAATTAGATCCAGAATTAAGTCGTATATATCGCCCCTATCACACCCACGATGAAGAGCAACCGCTAAGAAAAGGAGAGATATATGAGGTTGACGTAGAAGTATGGCCCACTTGTATTGTAGTTGAGCCCGGCACAAGGTTAGCAATCACTATAAGAGGCAAAGACTATGTCTATCCTGGAAAATCTAGTATCAATCTTGGTAAGTATGAAAATTGGACGGGATCGGGTCCGTTTACTCACGATGATCCGCGTGACCGGCCTGGAGATGTTTTTGGTGGGGATGTTACCTTGTATTCCGGGCCTGAAAGGCAGTCTTATGTTTTGCTACCGATCATTCCATCTAAATAATTTATTTAGGATGTTTGACAAGTATTACAAAGTCCGTGAAGTTCGATGTTTGATTTTGCAGCTTTCATTTTAGTTTTGATTGCCAAATCAGTAACAAATGAAGAGATAGATTGATCACTTACTTCTTCTATATTTTCACATCTGTCACAGATGACAAAAGCAGTCACGCCGAGCTTTTCGCAAGACATATGACTGCAAGCAATGAAAGCGCTAATACTCTCTACACGGTGAACCTTGCCCATGCTAATTAGCTTTTCAAGGGCACGATAAACTTGAAGTGGCGCACGGATGCCAACATCTCGTAACTCATCTAAAATCATATATGCACTTAAAGGTCGTTTTTGACTCTCAAGCAGATCCATCACTAATTTTTGATTTACAGATAGGTCGGAATTACCCTGATAAAATTCTATATTCATTGTTTAATTCCTCGATTGCTAAGTCTTTCAGAGTAATTACCTAACACAGATCTGATTCGGTTTAATGGTAACAATGTTAATATGAACAAGACAAGTGCAGTAACAACGATACTTGGTCCAGAAGAAGTATCCCAAGTTAAAGATGAGAATAATCCGCACACGACGGCTATACTACCAGTAATCATTGAAATAAATGCCATTTGGATAGGACCACTAGCTAAATTTCTAGCGGCAGCGGCTGGAATAATTAATAACCCAGTGATGAGTAAAACGCCTACTATCTTTATCGATACTGAGATTACTAGTGCTAACATAAGGGTAAATATGATTCGAACTAGCTTTGGCCTCATACCTTCAGCTTCAGCCAAGTCCGGGCTTACAGTATCTGCAAATAGCGGTCGCCAAATAGCAGCTAAAGTTAGAAGTACCAATATACCACCAAAGAAAATAAGCCATATATCAGTTACAGATACCGCTAGTATATCCCCGAATAGTAGACTTAATAGATCGATTCTAACCCAGGTCATAAAACCCAGAACCACTATTCCCACGGCCAAAACAGAATGCGCCAGAAGACCTAGAAGTGCATCACTGGGTAAACTTGTTTTTACTCTTAGGTAAATTAGAAAAAGAGAAACAGCTCCAGAGACAACAAAAATAGAAAAGGTAAAATTTGTTTCAAGTAAAATAGCTACTGCCACACCTAATAAGGAGGCATGCGAGAGTGTATCACCAAAATACGACAAACGACGCCAAATAACAAAGCAGCCTAAAGGACCGGCTATGAGAGCAACACAAATACCTGCTATTATTGCGCGGAGAAAAAAATCATCAAGCATTACTTTCTCACTATTCTTTTATAACAAATGCTTACGGACATTGATGTTATCCTGCTACGCTAGAAGACTTTTCATTATCATCAATTAAGCTACCATCAGTACCGTGTGTGTGGTCATGTTTATGTTCATAAAGAGCGAGTCCAGGAGCGACTTGGCGTCCGAATAATGCAAGATACTCTTCACTCTCGGATACTAGTTTAGGTGTTCCTGAGCAGCACACATGACCGTTTAGGCAAATTACATTATCAGAGGAGGCCATAACAATGTGTAGATCGTGAGATATAAGCACTACTCCACAGGACAATTCATCTCTAAGGCGATTTATTAGTTCATAAAGTTCGAGCATGCCTTTAAAATCAACTCCCTGCACAGGTTCATCGAGTACAATTAAGTCAGGCTTTCGCGCAATTGCGCGGGCGATCATTACACGTTGAAACTCTCCACCCGAAAGAATTCGTAGGTCTGCTCCAAAAAGGTGTTCAACGCCTGTTGAAACTAGTGCTGAACGGACATCTTCATTACTAACTTTACCAGTCATCTTCATAAAATGTTCAACGCGTATTGGTAAAGTCCAGTCGATAGATAATTTTTGAGGCAAATAAGAAATTACCGTTTTGGGACGTTTTTTTACAATTCCTTCGTCTGGTTTCAATACGCCCAATAACATTTGAGCCGTGGTAGATTTACCTGATCCGTTAGGACCTATCAGAGTTACTATTTGTCCTTTATCAACGTTGAAAGAAACACCACGAACTAGCCAACGTGAATCCCGTTTTATTCCAGCATCAATCAGTTCGACTAGGGTGTTATCGAGCATTATTATTTTCCGAGTATTTGTTTATAGAATTTGTTGTTGATAGCTAAAGTATCATAGGTTATAACACCGTACAAATCTGTTATAGTATAACATTACTGACGAAAGTTTTACAATGAAGTTCTCTAAATTCGCAAGCCTATTATTGTTATTATTTATTATAAATATTTCAAACTCACGAACAGCAACAGCTGACATAAATGTTATGGCATCGATTAAGCCTATACATTCACTAGTGTCAATGGTCATGGAAGGTGTAGGTGAACCTTCACTATTAGTTGGTGGTGCTGCCTCACCACATACATTTTCTCTAAAACCGTCTCAGGCTAGACAAATAGAAAAAGCAGATGTTATTTTTTGGGTTAGCCCAACACTAGAAACATTTTTAGAGAAACCATTGGAGACAATAGGGTCAAGTGCGAAGACATATGAACTTATTGAAATGACTAGTCTAAAAAGATTATCATTTCGTGAAGGCGGACCGTTTGAAGGACACCTTCATGATGATCATGATGATCATAAAGAGCATGCAGAAGANGGNCACGGTAANCANAAAGNGCATGCAGAAGAAGGCCACGGTAANCANAAAGAGCATGCAGAAGAAGGCCACGGTAAACANAAAGAGCATGCAGAAGAAGGTCACTCAGATGATGAATCTGATCCACATGTTTGGCTTGATCCCGAGAATGCGAAATTGATGTTAAGTTATATTTCCCATGAGCTAGGTGAAATAGATCCAGCTAACGCTAGCAAATATGAAGAAAATGCAGCAACTGCAAAACTTAGTATCGATAAAGTATCATTATCTATAGAAAAAGAGCTAAATCCCTANAAAGGTTCAGGTTTTATAGTTTTTCACGATGCCTATCAATACTTTGAAAATCGCTTTGGTCTTCAGGCATCGGGGTCTATCTCAGTCCATCCAGATACTGTGCCTGGAGCGCAGCGGATGAGCGAGATTCGAAAAGTTTTGAGCAACCCATCGGTTAAATGTGTTTTTAATGAACCACAATTTGAAACGAGAGTTATTAATACGATTATCGATGGCACTGGAAAAAAATCAGTGCAAATTGATCCCCTCGGTGCGAGCTTAACCCCTGGTAAAAGACTTTATTTAGANCTTATGATGAACATGGGTGAGTCTTTTCATGAATGTTTTCATTAGAAATGAATGTTGCTTTTAGTTCACTTGTTTAATTTTATATAATTAAACAAGTGAANTAGGTAACAAAGACCTACTATAANAACTANATGAATAATNAATGTATATTNATTCTGTTATAGTAAGTAGATAATTATTAACAAAAATCTAATCTGTCTTGGTAAGATATTCGTACTAAACAGTATCGNTGTTTTTTAAACTCGCCCGTAGTTGAAAAGTATAAAATATTTTTTGTAACAATTAAAAAATTTAGAAAAGTTAGACTAATTAAGAATTCATTTATAACACCTCACCCAAAGAATATGACTAAAGTATGCCAAGTGTGCGACCGTCCATTTAAATGGCGAAAAAAGTGGGTCAAGGTATGGGACCAAGTCAGATACTGTTCAAAACGATGTAGGAATAATAAAAATACGAAATAAGATGATTATAGTTTTTTATGATGGAAAATGCGGATTATGCTCTAGAGAAATAAGACATTATATTAATATAGCACCGGCAGATGTATTTGATTGGCAAGACATAACTATATCAAGTGATGGTCTTAATCGGTTTGATATAAGTAAGTCAAAAGCTTTAAAATTACTTCATGCTATAGATCATAACGGAGAAGTACACGTGGGTTTAAAAGCATTTCTTTTAATTTGGAAGCATTTACGCAGATGGAAATTTCTAGCTAAAATTGTTTCTCTCCCATTGCTATATAACATTATTGATTTAGCCTATAGAGCATTCGCTAGTTGGCGGTTTTCTAGATTGGAGCATTGTCAAATCGCATTAAAGCATGAGAATAAGCTCTGAGTTTTCACCAGATGATATATTGTAAATTAGATTTTAGCTCTTCTGGCTTTTTGTAATCAACATTAACTATGATTTATATTTTTTTTTGAGTTATTTTAATTATCTGCAAGTCTAATAATTATCAGAGTAATAAATATGCTCTCAACATTAATTGTTTTTCCAATTAGATTATTCAGGTTTTTATTTTTTATATATGTGGTTCTTTTTGTTCTATCTATTCCGTCTGATGCACAGATTCCTGCAATTGTAGATAATGTAAATAATAATGATAAATATTTGTATGGAAAAGCTAATATTACAGATGGTGACTCATTAAAAATATTTAATAGAAAAGTAAGATTGTTTGGTATTGACGCGCCAGAGATCAAGCAGAAATGCACGAATTATATGGGCACGCTTTATAATTGTGGCAAAGTAGCAAAAAATGCTCTTATTAATAAAATTGCTGCTGAGAAGGTTTATTGCCACTACAAAGATTTAGATAGGTATAGACGAGCCCTATCAATTTGTTGGGTTAAAAATATTAATTTAAATTTATGGTTAGTCCACAATGGATATGCTGTTGCTTACAGGCGATACTCGAATAAATTTATAAAGGCCGAGATGAGAGCTCGTAATAAAAAAATAGGTATTTGGGCTGGTTCATTTGAAATACCGGAAGTTTGGCGTCGGAAAAAAAGATAACTTTATAGAATCTATATATAGATATAATTATTTAAACATCTTAATTTAGTGGTTCATATATTTCAACACCGCCCAGTTCAGAAAGGTCCTCTGCTCTACCTCTCAATTCTAGTGTATTACGATCAGGGTCTCTTAAAAATACGGAAACATGGCCGTCCTCTCCAAAGGCTACAGGCCCCTGAGTGATTTCTATATTATTTTTATTAAGGTTTTCTATCGTACTTTTTATTGACTCTACCCGGAATGCGACATGCGTAAATCCTGGGAATTTTTCGGTTTCGTCCATCAAGATGTTATTNTTATTATTATTATTATTAGCATTGAAAATTATATTTATTTCAACGTTATTATCATTTTTCATTACTATCACATCATCATTGTCTGCGGCGCGAACAGATTTAAAGCCAAATAAATTATAGAATTTAATTGCACGATCTCTATCAGCAACTCTTATTCCTATATGATCGATATTATCTATCTCTATCATTTTTAAAAAATCNTATTTAATCAGATAATTAAGTGTACTAATGAAACTAATTTATTAATAATCACGTCTTACTAACTATTTTTATCAAGACTATTTGTTTCCATTTATATATTAGGCGCAACATCAAGTCTTGCAATAACACCAGTCAGTCTTGTGTCAGGTGCTGGATAAATATCCAGTACTATTGGGTCGTGCCCTGGAATAATATGCTCTTGAGTGTCTGCTTGATCAAGTAAATCAGAGTAACCTTGAACCATATCTTCCAAATTAAATATAATTGGAAAAGGATTTTTTTGCAGCATGTTTTCATAAAAATGGGTAGTGTCTGAAGCAAGTACTACATAACCTCTTTTAGTCAACACTCTAACGAACTGCAGGCCCATTGTATGGCCACCAACATGATGGACGGTTATACCAGACGCAACCTGTCCTACTCCATCATAAAAAGTTACGCGTCCCTCAAATACGTTTTTTACCATGCTCATAATGTGTTCGGGAGTATATGAATGATTCATAGTATGTGTGCACATATAAGGTCCTGTCGCGTATCTCATTTCACTTTCCTGTAAATGAAATTTAGCCAATGGAAATTCNGTGTGCCCACCAATGTGATCGTAGTGTAAATGAGTAACTATAACGTCTGAAACATTAGANGCTGTAATTCCTATCATTGATAGACCCTCTGTAACGCTACGTTGTAAAATTCTTCCACGTTTTTTTGCTTCAGTATCGTTAAAGCCTGTGTCTATAATTATAGTTTTATTATCAGATATTGCAGCCCAGACAAAATAATCGAGGGGCATAGGAGATTGATCATGAGGGTCTGACGTTAAGAAATTCTCATTTCTATTTCTTCCCTCTATAGTACCATACTTTATTGCATAAAGTTCCCAGATTTGAGTTGTTGTCATTAATTTGCTCCTAAACCTCTATTCAATAAAAGAATCTAGCTATAAAGATACAGTAAATTAAAACTATCAATATTTTAAGTCTAAAGGATTATGGGTTATGGCAACTAATGTATATGGGTTTATTGGCCTTGGTAATATGGGAGCTGCTATGTGCAGTAATCTAGTAAAATCTGGTATAAATATTATTTGTTATGATATTGCTGGAACAGCAGAAAGAGCTCCCAGAGGAGCAGGTATAGCAGGCAGTATTTTAGATGTTGCTTTAGCCTCAGAATTTATTTTCCTAAGTCTTCCGGATGGATCAATTGTTACCGAGGTCACAAAAGATATAGTGAAGGCAAAAAGCCGTAAATGTCATACAATAATTGATTTATCTACCACTGGTCCTGAGACTGCTTCTAAAGTTGGAAACAATTTATCTAAAGAAAATATTATTTTTATAGACGCTCCTGTCAGTGGAGGCAAATCAGGGGCAGTTGCTGCCACTCTGGCATTAATGTGTTCTGGTCCTGATGATAGTATTGAAGGTCTAACTGAAGTTTTTAATGTAATTGCAGGTAATGTTATTCAGGTAGGACAAGAACCTGGACAGGCGCAAGCAATGAAGTTACTTAATAATTTTCTTTCTGCTACTGCTATGGCGGCAACTTCTGAAGCGACTATATTTGGTCTTTCACATGGATTAGAGATGAAAACTATATTATCTGTATTAAATGTTTCTAGCGGTCGTAATACTTCTACAGAAGATAAGTTTCCTAAACGTATATTAAGTGGTACTTTTGATGCGGGCTTTGCCACTGCACTGATGTCTAAAGATGTTTCTTTATATCATGATCAAGTTGTGAAGGCGAAGACACCCAATGATATTGGTGACGTTGTCTCTCGTTTATGGAGACAAACTAATTCTGCTCTACCTAATAGTGATTTTACTGAAATATATAGGTATTTATCAAAGTCTTAAGTGCCTGTAAAAACGGGTTTACGTTTTTCCATAAAAGCAGCCTGTCCTTCAATATAGTCTTTGCTATTAAAACAAGCAGTAACCATCTCATCACATAGCTCCAAGTTTCTGTCGCTATAGGACTTTAAGTTTTCGTTTACTGCAGCTTTAACTGCTTTAATTGTCAGAGGTGCATTGTTTGCGATTATATTTACATAATTATCGCAGTACTCAGTTAATTCAGAATTATTAAGCACCCTATTTACTAGTCCCATGGTTAACGCTTCTTCTGAAGAAAACTGTCGCGCTGTATAAAATATTTCCATAGCAAAAGATGGCCCTACTATTTGCATTAATCGTTCTATTCCGTTAGCTGCATAGCCTAGTCCAAGTTTAGCAGCTGGTACCGCAAATCGTGAATTATTTGCGGCTATTCTAATGTCACAGCACAGTGCAATTGCTAAACCGCCCCCGATACAATAACCATTAATTTCAGCTATAGTGGGTATGGGTACTTTTATTAAAGTTTCTTGAAATGTACGTACCGAATCGTTGTATTCCTCAATGGCATCTTTTGAGTTTCGCTCTTTTCCAAATTTTGAAATATCAGCTCCGGCAACAAACGCTTTATCGCCAGCTCCTTTTAAACTAATACACCTAATTTTATCAGAGCTACAGAGATCTTGTATAGCTTTAGTGCCATCACGCCACATTTCTAGCGACATTGCGTTATGTCTCTGTGGATTATTAAATATGATCTTACCTGAAGAGCCGTCCTCAGTACATATTATTTGATCAGTAGTCATTTATTATTCTACCTTTTGTTAAAACTTGGTTTACACCACGCCTTTTGTTTTAAATTGATTAACTTCTGTTTCAGAATAACCTAATTCAGAAAGAATTTCATTTGTATGTTCGCCAGCTTCTGGCGGTGCAGTAACAAAAGAACTAGGGGTTCTTGTTAGGTTAACTGGTTGTCGGACAAAGTTAAGCTCTCCTAACAATGGTGAAGTCAGGCTCTGAGCTATACCTAATGCTTCCACTTGAGGGTCAGCAAAAACTTCATCCATACCATAAATTGGTCCGCACGGTACTCCCGCTTTATTAAACCTATCAATCCAAGTTTCAGTAGTCTCTTGCATTGTACAATCTTCTATTTCAGCATTTAATTTATCACGATTTTTAGATCGTGCTTCGGCGTCGATATAATCTGTATTTTCAATCCACTCTGAATGTCCCATTTCTTTACAAAAGCGTTCCCATATTGCACCTCCAGCTACAGATAGATTCATGTGACCGTCTGAAGTTTTGAATACGCCTGTTGGTATACTTGTTGGATGGTTATTTCCAGCCTGCCATGGAACTTCTTTGTCGACTAACCACCTTGCTGATTGAAAGTCTAGCATAAAAATTTGAGCTTCCAACAATGATGTGTGGAGCCATTGTCCTTTACCAGATTTATTGCGTTCTAGAAGAGCTAGTAAGATTCCCTGTGAGCAAAAAATTCCCGCTGTCAAATCTGCAATTGGAATTCCAGCTCTAACAGGGCCTTGTCCTGGAATCCCAGTAATTGACATTAGACCACCCATACCCTGAGCCACCTGATCAAACCCTGGTCTTTTTGCATATGGTCCGTTTTGTCCAAATCCAGATATACTCGCTAAAATAATTTGATCATTAATCTCAGCAAGAGATTCATAGTCTATTCCTAATCTTTTTTTAACGTCCGGACGGTAATTTTCTACAACTACATCTGCTTTTTTAACTAAATCATTAAAAATATTTAATCCTTCAGTTTCCTTAAGGTTTAATGTTAGAGAACGTTTATTACGATGTAAATTTTGGAAGTCCGATCCATTACGATTACTTGCAAGCCCTCCAGTTCCTTCTAGATTAGGTGGTATTTCTACTTTTATGACATCAGCACCCCAATCTGCTAGTTGCCTAACACAGGTTGGTCCTGAACGTACTCGAGTTAAATCAAGTACGGTAATGTCTGATAAAACAGATGCTGCTGGTAGGTGGGGCATTTCGTTAGTACTCTTTGAGTGGTTGTAGGAATGTAAAAGTTAAAGGATAATGTTTTAGTATTTAATAATAGGAGTAATCATTATGGCGTTTTATGAGTTAAGACAATACAAAGTTTTACCAGGTAAAATGAACGAATGGCTGAATTTGATGGAATCAGAAATTATACCTTTTCAAATTTCTAAAGGGATGGTTATTACTGGTTCCTATAAAGGTGAAGAAGATGAAAGTATATATATTTGGTTGCGTAGATTTGAAAATGAAGAAAATAGAGAGAAACTTTATGAAGCTGTATATGAAAGTGAGCATTGGCAAAATGCTATAGCCCCTAGAATACCAGATTTACTTGATCGAGACGGTATGGTGGTTACGCGAATTGTTCCTACAGAAAAATCAACTGCTCAATAAGATTTAACTCTTTATTAAGAGCAGAATAGAAAATGGTTAGGGGTGGAGTATGGAATTAAAAAAAGGATCTAATAAGTCTGTAGCTCTGGTGACGGGTGCATCTTATGGTTTGGGAGCAGAAATTTCAAAGACACTTGCACGAGATGGATTTGACGTAGGGGTGACTGAACTAAACGTAAACGATCTTTCTAGTACTCTTTCTTCTATAGATTCTGAAAATGATGTTCAATCTGCTGGAATAGAACTGGACTTAAGAAGTATAGAAAGTATTGAAAATGCTGTTTCTGAAGCAATTAAGATATTCGGCAGAGTAGATGTTTTAGTTAATAATGCTGGTTTACTCATTGCTAAACCCGCAATTGAAGTAACTCCTGATGAATGGGACGAGGTTATGTCCGTTAACGTTAAGGGGAGTTATTTTATGGCACAAAACGTTGCTAAGCATTTAATAGAAATTCAAAAACCAGGTTGTATCATAAATATAGCTTCCACTTTTTCGACTATTGGTACACCTAATGTGTCGCCCTACGGTATATCTAAAACATCAGTAGCAGGAATAACCCGACATTTGGCTGTTGAATGGGCTCAATATGGAATACGGGTAAATGCAGTTGCTCCAGGAACAGTAGAAACTAAATACCG
Organism: Rhodospirillaceae bacterium; assembly: GCA_002713365.1. Taxonomy (GTDB): domain Bacteria; phylum Pseudomonadota; class Alphaproteobacteria; order UBA6615; family UBA6615; genus UBA6615. Next base: position 133,302 of record PASR01000012.1, on the reverse strand, counting down.
AGCAGAAATTATGGCGGCAGATCCAAAACGTAGGAAGTCGAATATTTCTAAAATACCATTAGGAAGATTTGGTACTCCAGAAGATATGGCTGAAGCAGTTTCTTATCTTGCGAGTTCGTCTGCTGAATATGTTAATGGACATGTCTTAACTGTTGATGGCGGGCTAACAATTTCATAGCATGACACAGCTTTGTTCGGTTAAGTTTTATGTGCTTCATATAAAATTAGGTTATTATCGTAATTAAGTGTTTTTAAAAAGTTTGGTGTTTATATGCTTTGTAAAATTTATTAGTGATGGGACATTTAAACCAAAATCTCTTATTAATTCCTGGTCTCATTTGTGATGATGAAGTTTGGGCTTATCCGAGTGAACATTTGTCTGACATAGCTAATATATCAATTCTTCCGATGAACGAAGCGGTCACTATGCAAGGATTAGCATCCGCTGTTTTAAAAAATAGTGCTGATAAGTTTTCAATAGCTGGATTTTCAATGGGCGGCTATGTTGCCTTAGAGGTTTTGCGGCAAGCTCCGGAGCGCGTAATGCGGATTGCGCTTTTAGATACTTCTTCAAGAAAAGATACACAAGAGAAGTTAGATAACAGGAGAGCTGCTATATCTGATTGTGAAGAAGGAAGATTTGGAGATTTACTGGATCGTTTCCTGCCTCAATTATTAACACCAAAACACCTTAATGGTTCTTTAGGAAAAAGAGTAAGAACTATGGGTGAAAGAGTAGGTTCAGAACTTTTTGCTAATAGACATAGAGCAATGTTAACTCGAACAGATTCGAGAGAACTACTCAAAAATTCTAATATACCTGTAAGAGCTATTGTTGGTCGAAAAGATGCTCTCACTTCCGTTGCTGAGCATGAGGAAATAGCAGCTTTATCCCCACTTGGACGATTATCTATAATAGAAGATTGTGCGCACATGCCACCTTTAGAGCAACCGCAGACAACTACAGCTTTGTTGCGTGATTGGTTGCTTTATGACTGAAGAGAATAAATAAAACATATGGCAAAACGACTGGCTGTAGACATTGGCGGAACTTTTGTAGATGCAATAATATATGATACATCGAATGGTGAATTGCGCCTTGAAAAGGATTTTACTACTCCGGAGAATGCCGCTCAAGGTGTTCTTTCTGCTATTACACGACTAAATATAAATCTATCAGATGTAGAGACATTCGTTCATGGCACTACTTTGGGACTAAATACAGTTTTAGAACGTAAAGGTGTCCCAACTGGAATTATCACTAATTCTGGTTTCGAAGATGTATTTGAAACTGGTAGATACCATCGTCCAAGAGAAAAAATGTATAAGTTGGTTTATGATGATCCCCCCGTTTTAATTTCAAAACGCTATAGGCTTGGTGTTCCAGGGAGATTAAATTCTAAAGGTGATGAGGTAATCGCTTTAGATGAAGTTGCTATTAAACAAGTAGCCAAGAAATTGATTGAAGATTTGGGACGTGAATCATTAGCCATATGTTTCCTGCATTCATACAAAAATCCAGTCCACGAACTTCGGGCAAAGATGATTATCGAGGAGATATACCCAGATGTTTCAGTATCAATATCCTCAGATATAGTGCGTGAATATCGAGAATATGAAAGAACTAGCACTACAGTAGTAAATGCCTACGTTAGACCAATTTTCCAAAAATATATTATTGGTTTAGAACAAAATTTAGTAAAATCAGGGTTCGCAGGTGAATTCTATATAACACGATCCGGCGGTGGCGCTTTAAAAGCGAATGATTCTATTGAAGCACCGATAAATACAATATTTTCAGGACCTGCGGGTGGGTTAATCGGAACGGTGGCTTTATCAAAAATTACAAGCCGACCAAATATTATAGCTGTTGACATGGGAGGAACATCTACTGACGCTTGTGTTGTTCATAATGGACAGCCAGCCCTTAAGTATGAAGCTTCTCTTGAAAACTTGCCATTAATGATCCCGACTTATGATATATCTACAATTGGTGCTGGAGGGGGATCTTTAGCAAGAGCAGAAAATGGGCTTTTGCGTGTAGGACCACAATCAGCTGGAGCAAATCCGGGACCGGTTTGCTATGGAAAGGGAGGGAGCCAACCATCCTTTACGGACGCGGCTCTTACTATGGGATACCTTAATTCAAAAAAATTTTTAGGCGGAGAAATGATACTTGACACAATGAAAGCTGAGGATGCGATCCGACTGAATGTTTGTGAACCTCTTGGCTTAGATGTTATATCGGCCTGTCGAGGGATTTATGATGTTTTATTGGCTAAAACAGTAAGTGCAGTTCGAGAAATTACGGTGGAAGCGGGTCTCGATCCTCGAGAGTTTTCTATGCTCGGTTTCGGAGGTGGTGGGGGTTTGTTTGTTCCTTTAGTAGGGCGTGAAATGAAAACAAGTGAGGTCATAATACCAAACGCATCTTCAGTTTTTTCTGCCTGGGGTATGTTAATGACTGACATAGTTCAAGAATATGCGCGAACCGTTTTACTTTTACTAGATGATATAGATATTACTGATTTAACGTCTGCAATAAATGAACTAGCTATAAGCGCTCGTGATGACCTCTCTAAAGGGGGATTTTCAGAAACTTCTCAAGTGATTGAATGTCTGGCAGAGCTACGGTATTTTGGACAGGAGCATTCACTTGAAATATCTATTGATGGTGTTTCTAGTATTGAAGAGGTTAAAATCCGCTTTAATGAAGCGCATTCTCGACGATATGGACACTCAATGAGTGACCCTGTTCAACTTGTTAATATAAGGGTTCGTGGTATAGGCCAAGAATCAAAACCTGTTCTTAATACGATTGTTAAAAGACCTTCCGGAAAATCTGTGCCAAAGCTAGATAATCGTTTTGCATATTGTTTTGCTTCTGGAGAATTAGTTGAATTTTCTGTTTATGATAGAGAACTTCTATTGTCTGGTGATAAACTTTCTGGTCCAGCAATAATAGAGGAAACAACAACTACTACTGTATTTTATAGTGATCAAAAGGCTGAGATAGATAAATATGGCCAAATCATTATCACACAGGAGTTTCAATAATGAGTGTTGTGGATAAGGATAATATATCGGTTGATGCAGCTACTACTGAGGTAATTCGTCATTATATTTCTTCAGCGGCTCGTGAGATGGAACGGACGCTTGTTCGAACAGCTTATTCTACAATCATTTACGAAATCAATGACTACGGGCTCTCCATTTTTGATAGGAAATTGCGTCTATTAGGTGACTCAACTGGTTTATCAACATTTCTAGGCGCTAATGAATACGCTGTAGTCAAGTGCCAAGAACTTGGTTTATTTGACGAAATAACGCCTGGTGACGTGATTATGATGAATGTACCATATGTAACTGGAGCACACACAAACGATGCAATTCTTGTTAGCGCTGCATTCTTTGATAATGAGCTTGTGGCTTACACATGTGTTCGTGCTCACTGGACCGATATTGGAGGAAAGGACCCAGGCTACATATTGGATTCAACGACTATTCACCAAGAAGGACTATTAATCCCAGGTATTAAAATTGTGGAAGCAGGTGTCCCAAATGAGTCAGTTCTCAATATAATAAAGGCTAACTCGCGAGCTCCGATTACGATAATGGGTGATATGAATGCCGAGATTGCATGTCTTCGTGTTGGTTGCGATAGAATAGAGGAATTATATCAGAAATATGGAGAGAAAACTGTAGAGGCAGCTATAGACCGCTTTCTCGATGTAGGGGAAGAACAGGCACGTAAGGCTCTTAGCAATTTACCAAGGGGTACTTGGGAGGCTGAAAATTGGATGGATAACGATGGAGTTGATTTGGATAAACTTGTTAGGGTCCATGTTGAGGTGACAATAGATGAAAAAGGAATGAAATTTGATTTTAGTGGTTCTAGTGATCGAGTACGAGGGCCAATAAACCTTGCTTTTGGTATGACCCATTCTGTTTGTAGAATAGTATTCAAGTCTTTGACTACCCCTGATGAAGCCTCAAATGGAGGTCAATTTAGACCAATTGAAGTTATTGCGCCGGAAGGTAACTTATTTCATGCAACCTATCCGGCACCAGTTTTTACAATTTGGGCAAGTGTCATTGCAATTGAGACTATATACAAGGCGCTCGCAGAAGCTATGCCGCAAGATATTCCAGCGGGTTCAGGAGGAGATTTAGGTGACCCAGGTTTTTATGGAATCGAACCATATACTGGTCGTCAGATATGGCATCAAACAAACTCTGGTGTAGGTTGGGGTGCTCGGGCTGATATGGATGGTATGAACGCAGTACATCACATTTCAATGTGCACTCTAAAAAATGTTCCTGTTGAAGTTCTTGAATCACGATTACCAGTAATGGTAACTGAATCTGGCTTACGTCAAGATTCGGGAGGTCCTGGTCGTAATCGGGGTGGTCTTGGGACAATAAGAAATTTCCATTTCCTGCATAAATTTGGAGCTTTAACTATTGTTAAAAAATCTAAAACCCCAGGCTGGGGACTTGAAGGTGGTGAGGCTGGTCCTATGAATGTTGGTATTTTGAAACCAGCACCAGACGATACTAATTGGCAATCTCGCTGGGCTCGGGATATAGTTGTTTACTCTGATAATGATGATGTTTGGAAAAATGAAGATCCTTGCAAAAAATATGTTGGTATGTATAGAGGTGAATTTGGACCCGGTGATGAAATATTATACCTAGCAGATGGAGGTGGTGGCTATGGTCCTCCGCTAGAGCGTGAGGTTGAGAAAGTACTAAACGATGTAATTGACGGCTATGTATCCAGAGAAGCAGCAAGAAAATCATACGGTGTGGATATAAATGAAGATATGGAAATAAACCAAGAGGAAACAGAGCGTCTTCGATCTATATAGTTAATATAGTAATGTAATTTATACTGGGATATTATCTAAATTAATTATAAATCTTAATATATAGACTAATTCATTTCTAAAAGAGGAAAATTAATGCAATTTGGTATTGGTCAATCAGTTAAAAGAAAAGAGGACCCGCGCTTTCTTCAAGGAAGTGGGCGGTATGTATCGGATATGACATTACATCGGCAAAGTTATGCTGTGTTTGTCTATTCAAGCTATGCTCACGCAGAAATTAATTCAATAGATACATCTGCTGCTGAAGAAATGCCTGGTGTAATCGCGGTATTAACTGGCCAAGACTACATAGATGATGGGATGGGACCAACTGGTGGAGTAATGCCTGAAGATATGGGTGGCCCTCCAGGTTATCGTACACAACATATGCCTATGGCTGCTGACCGAGTTCGCTTTGTTGGTGAACGCGTAGCTGTGGTAATAGCTGAAAGCGAAGACCAAGCGCGTGATGCTGCGGACCTAATATCCATAGATTATTCAGAGTTACCCGCTGTAGTGATGGCTCAAGATGCGGTAAAAGATGGTTCGCCACAGGTGTATAATGAAGCGGAGAATAATATAAGTTTTACTCTGCGTTTAGGAAATGCTGATGCAACTGAAAGTGCATTTAAAACCGCTCATCATATCACAAAATTATCTCTTCATAATAATCGTATTGATGCTGTGACAATGGAGCCAAGAGGATGTCTGGGCGAGTTTGATAGTAGAAGTGGTCGCCTTAATTTCTATACTAGTACTCAAAATGTACATGGTATCAGGCAGGGTCTTTCGGCTCAAAATCTTAAAGTACCTGAGAGTATGATTAGAGTGATAGCAGGTGATGTGGGCGGTGGATTTGGTATGAAAGGACATGTTTATCCAGAAGAAGCTATTGTTGCATGGGCGTGTAAAAGAGTTGAACGTCCTGTCAAGTGGATTGCAACACGAAGTGAATCACTTATGGGTGATGATCATGGTCGTGATCAGACGGTCGATGCAGAGTTAGCTCTAGATGAGAATGGAAAATTTTTAGGGTTGCGTTGGTACGGACTGCATAATGTTGGGGCTTATATAGAAGGGGCAGGGGCAATACCCGTTTTGTTCGCAGTTAAACTAGCCCCAACGGTTTATAATATTCCAGCTGTAGATGTTACCAATAAAGCAGTTTTTACAAATACTGCGCCAACAGTGCCGTACAGAGGGGCTGGTAGGCCGGAAGCTGTTTATATTATGGAGAGGTTAGTAGACCTAGCTGCAAAGGAAATTGGAATCGATCGTGCTGAGATTCGTAAAATTAACTTGATTGATCCAGAAGCAATGCCTCATTCCACGGTTACAGGTTGGACTTATGATACAGGCGAATACGTAAAGGCATTAGAAAAATGTCAGGATCTATCAGATTGGAATGGATTTGACGAACGTAAAAAAGTTTCTGAATCCAAAGGATTAAAAAGAGGTCGTGGTATTGTGTACTATGTTGATAATACAGGTATCTTTAATGAAAGAATGGAGATTAGGTTTGATCCAAGTGGTACTATAACCATAGTTTCTGGTGTTTTATCTCATGGGCAAGGTCATGAAACCAGCTTCGCCCAAATGGTATCAGAATGGTTAAATGTACCATTTGAGGCAATTCGGCTTACCCAAGCTGATACAGATGAGGTTCCAATTGGACGCGGTACTTATGCCTCTAGATCAATGATGGTGGGAGGTAGTGCTCTGCAGGCTGCGGCGGATGATGTTATTTTAAAAGGTAAGAAATTTGCTGCTCATTTTATGGAAGCAGACTCCTCTGATATTGAATTTAAAGAGGGTAAGTTTACGGTCGCCGGTACGGATAAGAATATGACATTAACAGAAGTGGCTAAAATGTCTTTCATGCCAGTCCATTTGCCGAGTGAAGAGCTTGGAATTGGTTTGCAAGGGGTAGGAGCATTCGCTGCAGAAGTTCCTAGTTTTCCGAATGGCTGTCATATTTCTGAGGTTGAAATTGATCCAGATACGGGCACTGTTAAAATTGATAAATACAGTGTAGTGGATGATATAGGTACGGTTATTAATCCACTGCTTGCTCAGGCGCAAATTCATGGAGGAGTGGTTCAAGGTGTTGGTCAAGCTTTGCTAGAAGACCTTTGTTATGATCGTAATAGTGGTCAATTACTTGCTGGGTCATTTATGGATTATGGTATGCCCCGCGCTGATGTAATGCCTGATATAAAAGTTGAATTTAGTCCAGTACCCAGTCTATCAAATCCATTAGGGGCAAAAGGTGTTGGAGAAGGGGGAACAGTTGCTAGTACCCCATCGATTGTTAATGCTATTCTTGATGCACTTCATTCCTTGGGAGTAAAATATATTGATACACCTGTAACCCCATACCAGGTTTGGAAATCTATAAATTTAGTTAAATAAAATATTATTTTAAAAGAAATTTTATTTTTCAGTAAAGATTTAGTGCCAGTTGATTTAAAACTTCTGACTTAGTTAAACACTACGGTTCGATCCTGATGTATAATGACGCGTTGTTCTACGTGATAGCGGACAGCTCTAGCTAAAACTAAGTTTTCTAAATCTCTCCCGAGACGTTCTAATCCTTCGGGGGTTTGAGCGTGCGTCACTCTAGTTGTTTCCTGGTCTATTATTGGTCCTTCATCTAGATTGGGTGTAACATAATGTGCTGTTGCCCCAATTAATTTAACACCCTTTGTATATGCCTGATGGTATGGTTTAGCTCCTTTGAAACCGGGTAAGAAAGAGTGGTGTATATTAATTATTCGACCTTCAAGTTTTTGACAGGTTTCTGGCGTCAATATTTGCATATACCTAGCCAGTACAATTAGTTCAGTATTGGTAGACCTAATAATATTTAATACTTTTGCTTCCTGCTTATCTTTGGTTTCAGGGCTTACCGGTAGATGATGATAGGGTACTCCATAAAACTTAGCGCGCGATTCCTGATCGGGATGATTTGAAATTATTCCCACTACGTCTATATCTAGTGCGCCTATGCTTACTCTATACAGAAGATCATTAAGGCAATGTCCAGGTTTTGAAACCATAATTAGAACTCGAGGTTTATTCTTTTGGTCGTGTAATTGCCATTTTATAGAAAATCTTTTTGCTATAGGGCCAAAGGATGCTTCTAGATTCTTTTTATTTGGTGTTGAATCACCGGTGCCAAAAACCGTACGCATGAAAAACTGTCCAGATAGTTCATCATCAAATTGTGCCGATTCCAAGATGTTACACCCTTGCTGGGCAAGAAAGCTTGCTACATCTGCTACAATCCCCATTTGATCGGGGCAAGAAAGGTTTAATATGTATCGTTGATCAAAATTCTGTTGTTTTATCATAAGTCCTCACCTAATTTGACCCTGTTATACTTCTCTAGTCACGATGAACAAGTGCATTTTGTTACTTATGTATAAACGGTCAATTAAAGTAGTATTATAAAATATTAAAATATGGGAGTTATTTTAGATGAGTAAACCACAGTTACGCGCCGATCAGGGTTGGATTTTTGATAATTTTCTTATGTTATCCGAAAACGAGGATATACTGCACCCAGGAATAATGGGTACGCGTTTGGCTCGTGGATTTATGTTAGAAGATCTGCAGGCGGTTTATACTAAGGTGACTGGCCGTCGATCTTTTCCAAAGGCATGGCAAAAACGCGCTTTATCATTGCAGAGAATTGCTGAATCTGCTGAAAAACAGGGCAGGTTAGTTACTGCTCGGCAGCTTTACCATAGAGCTGCGTTATGTTTCGGACGAGCGCAACATCTTATTCCAATTCACGGCAATGAACAAAAAGAGTCATCATATAGATCACTTTATCAATGTTACGATAAGGTAATTAACCTCTCTGACGGTAATATGATAAAAAAATCAGTAGAGTTTGCGGCAGGACAAAGTGCCTATGCTGTATTTCATAAAGCGCCGGGAGAAGGTCCTAAACCGACAATAATTATAATACCAGGAATGGACGCTATTAAGGAAGATGTATCAAATCCTTATACGAGTGATTACCTGTCGCGTGGAATGAATGTGTGCGCTATTGATGGCCCTGGTCAAGGTGAGTGTAATTCTAATGCCGTATGGTTAACTGAAAATAATTATCAAATAGCAGCTTCTAAGATTATAGACTGGCTTATTAGCAGAGATGATGTTGATAATGAACGCCTCGGTGTAATGGGTATGAGCATGGGCTCAAGATGGGGTGTTCAAGTTGGAGCTCACGATACTAGAATAAAAGCAGTTTGTGGGCAGATGGCAAATGTTGGCACCTTTGATGTTATATTTGAGCAAGCACAGCCAAATTTTAAAAGAATTTTTATGTATATGACTGGTTACACCAATGAAGATGACTTTGATGAATTTATGAAAAGAATGGATTATTTACCAGATGTAGCTAAGAGTTTGAAAGTTCCGCATCTACTAGTCGCAGGGGATATGGATGAGCTATGCTCCCCTGATGATATTGTGACCTTTAGAAAGAACCTAGGCGGGGCTAGTGAACTGTGGCTTTACGAAGGAGTTTTTCATCCTATGGGTGAGGTGGCAGGTGAAATTTATCCAGCTATGGCCGATTGGTTGCTTACCACTCTCAATGAAGGTCGCTCAGACAATTATGAAAGAACTATTTATATTGAAGATGGAACAACTCTAGGTAATTATGAGCATGGATAGATATTAATAAAATCAATAAATGTAAATGTTTAAAAATATATTAATGTTTTACATTAACAAAAAGAAATAAACAATGACTAAATATGATAATTATAAGCCCCATGGCGTTATACCAGCTGCTTTAATGGCATTTAAAGAAGATTTATCTATAGATGAGATGGAGACACGAAGACACTTATTATATTTGTCTAAAACCGAAGGTATAACCGCTGTTACTGTAAATGGTCATTCTTCTGAAGTTCATGCATGTTCTGCTGATGAACAGAAACGCCTATTAGATATATCTGGTGATGAAATTGGTGATAAAATCCCTTTAATTAACGGAATATACGCAGACGGTAGTATGCAGGCTGCAAGTTTGGCGAAGATGGCCTATAATGGAGGAGCAACCGCACTTTTATGTTTTCCGCCTCATTCTATGCGCATGGGAGGGATTAGTCACCGCCCCGAGATGGCTTTTGCTCATTTTAAAACTATAGCAGACGCAACTGATTTACCTTTAATAATATTTCAATATGCGGATGAGTTAGCGTATTCCCTAGATACCTTAGTTGATCTTGTGGAAGAGATACCTTCGGTTTGTGCAGTAAAGGATTGGTCCCCAGCCCAGAGACATGAGCAAAATATAAAAGTACTACAAAATCTATCGCGACCCGTTAATGTGCTTTCAACAAATTCAGCTTGGTTAATGTCTTCATTAGTTATGGGAGCAAATGGATTATTATCTGGTGCAGGCTCTGTAATTGCAGATTTGCAGGTATCGCTTTTCGAAGCAGTAAAGGATAATGATATGATTAATGCTAAATCTGTGGCTGACAGAATCTGGTATACATCTCAGGTGTTTTATAGTGATCCATTTGGAGATATGCATAATCGTATGAAAGAGGCACTTGTTTTACTGGGACGCATGAACCGTGCTATTGTCCGCCCACCTTTAGTAAAAATTACGGAGTTAGAAATAGCGCGGATAGCCGAAGCTTTGGATTCTGCGGGAATAGTTTCTCTGGAAACTGATCAGAAAGCTGCCGAGTAGGTAGGTTATATATATTTGGTTTAGTGAGATAAATATTTTTAACTGTTTTTTCTGTTTGAATAAGTTTTTTTGGTTCTGAATTATTAAAAACAATATAGGAGAAATTGATATGGCAACTGCTACTGCAAAATCTTTTACCACAGAATTTGAGGAGCGAACCGCGGCAGAACATGTGGTTTTACATGAAGATGAAAATACAAGGATGATACACTATGTAATTAAACCGGGAGAGCAAACCGGTTGGCATACACATGAATATGACTACACTGTTATTCGTGTATCAAGAGGAACACTTACATCTAATTTTGCAGATGGAACTAGTGCAGATTTTGATTATGAACCGGGCACAACGTCATCTTATAAAGCTCCCGTGGAACATAATGCAGTTAATACAGGAAATACTGATCTCATAGGTTATGAAATTGAATTTAAAAAATAATATTTTATAGCTCCCCAATATCCCAAAATAAGCCTGTCATTATTGATAAGCCTTCACGCACAATGGGCACTAACAAGTGCTCATTAGGTGCATGTTGCGCGCACCCTGTATAAGAATGGGGTATCCAGATTGTTGGTAAACCTAATAATTCAGAAAATATATCATTTGGTATGCTGCCACCTATATTGGGTAATATGGAAGCTGGGTGGCCCAGGCTTTTGTTAATTGACTCGGCGGCTAATTCTACCCATTTGTTATTAGGGTCTAATCTAGTGGCCATCATTCCTGACATTCGGGTAGCTTTTATATTGACGTTATTAAAGCCCTCCTTATCTAGATGACGCCTTAGTGCAGGAATGATTTCTTTTGGGTTTGTTCCAACAACGTATCTTAATTGGCAGATTGCGCTAGCTTTAGGTGATATAGCATTCTGTGGTTGTTTGGGATCACCTTGTTGAAGTGCAAGTATAGAAAAACTATTCCAACCAAATACTCTTTCTTCTGGGCTTAAGGTTAACTCGCCCCAATCGGTATCTATATTTGGAGCTTTAGTTCCGCCTGAAACCGATAATTTACTTAGTAGAAATTTAATTTCCTTTGTTAGAGAAGAAGGTCGCCATTCTGGTATACGTATTTGCCCACGATTATCAGTTATACTGCTAATAGCATGCGCCAATATTATTCCAGGATCTTTAATTAGTCCCCCCCAGTTTCCAGAATGGTGATATCCTTCACGAAGTTTTACTGATAATTCAAAATTAACTAATCCTCGTGAACCAAGAACCACAGTCGCACTATCTGGATTAAGGCGTGGGCCATCCGAGGCTATAAGTAAGTCAGAATTTAGTATATCTTTTTTTTCTTTACAAAATACACGTAATCCTCGGGAACCCATTTCTTCATCGGTTTCAATCAGTATTTTACAGTTAAACCCTAGTTTTCCCCTGTTATTTAATACTGTTTTAAGTCCTGATATATTAATCCAATGCTGACCTTTATTATCAGCTGTTCCTCGGCCGTATAGTCGTTCACCATCTTCGGTGAGTTTCCAGGGTGATAAACCTTTATCCCATTTTTCGTCTTGTCCAATTACCGTATCACCATGAGCGTATATTAAAATCGTTGGAATATTTTCATCTTCATACCTATTCGCAATCATAATGGGACCTGCTTCAGGTTCCGGGTTTTCATAAATATTAATTTTGAAGCCTAATTTCTTTAGTTCTTCACCTATTAAGTCTGATAAGTATTCTTTTAGAGAGTTTTTTGAGCCCTGTACTTGACTTGTTGTCTTCTTGGAAATTAAACGACTAAGATCAATTAAAAAATTACCATCATCGTAGTATTTAGTTGCATCATTAATTGCTTTATTTCTTTTGTCTATCATGGATTTATTATACTGATATTTCTGCTATGTTTATCTTATTTTAAAGAATTATTCTCGGGTTGTGATTATGAAGATAACTATTATTGGTGGCGGTCCGGCAGGGCTTTATTTTTCCTATTTAATTAAGCGCGATAATCCTGATTATAATGTTAGTTTAATAGAACAAAACCCGCAAAATGCAACATTTGGTTTTGGGGTGGTATTTTCTGATCGAGCCCTAGAGTTTTTGAGAGCTGATGATGAGTATACTTATAAGTACTTATCTCCTCATATGAAATCTTGGTCTGACCTAAAAATTGTTCACAAAGATAAACATATGGCGATTGATGGAAATGGATTTGCAGCTATTGGGAGATTAGAGTTTCTAAACTTACTTCAAAAACTCTGCTTGAGTGTAGATGTTAAACTTGAGTTTAATACTACTATTCAATCATTAAAAGAATTTGATGATTCTGATTTAATAGTAGCATGTGATGGAGTTAACTCTATCGTTAGAAAGTCACTTTCTAGTGAGTTCAAAACTAAAGAAACTATATTACAAAATCCATTTATATGGTTTGGAACATCTAAACTATTTGATTGTTTGAGTCTAACATTTCGTGAGAATTCAGATGGTGTCTTTTGTGCTCATCATTACCCGTATAGTTCTAAAATGAGTACATTTATTGTTGAAACAAACTCTTCAACATATCAGAATGTGGGGTTTGCAGACATGAATACTGAAGAAAGTCGTATTTATTGTGAGAAAGTTTTTGCTAAAGACTTAGATAATCATATTTTATTATCTAATAAGTCAGAATGGAGATGGTTTCCACAGATATGGAATGACAACTGGAGTTCTAATAATATTGTACTAATTGGTGATTCTCTTCATACAGCACATTTTTCTATCGGTTCTGGAACTAGATTAGCAATGGAAGATTCTATCTCGCTATACAAGTCTTTAAAAGCTAATCCAACTAATATAGATGAGGCTATAGTTCAGTACGCAAAAAGTCGACGTCCCCAATTAGAGAAATTAGTTAGTGCATCTGTTGCTAGTGCCCATTGGTATGAAAAAATGGACGTATTAATGCGTACTTTATCGCCTTATGAATTTGCACGTAGTTATATGACTAGAACAGGTCGTATTAGTGATGAAAAATTAAAGAAAATAGCTCCTAGATTTATGGAAGAGTATATGTTGAGTCAAACTGAATAATGGTAATCAAGTGATAGAAAATAACGATATAACAGATAAGGTCCCGGACGAAATTTCAGCGTCTAATGGTTTGGATTATTATATCCCAGATATATATAATGCGAGTGAAATACTTTTTAATAATATAGATCTAGGAAGAGTTTCTAAAACTGCTATTTATGATTCATTAGGCGAGATGACTTATGGAGAGTTGTGCGATACGGCTAGTCAGGTAGGTAACGCGCTTACTAGCCTAGGGTTACCGAAGTTTTCTAGAGTTCTTATGCTTCTAGATGACACACGAGCTTATCCTGCGGCTATCTTTGGCGCTATGAGAGCTGGATTTGTACCTGTTTTAATTAATACACTCTCGCCTTCCGATCTAATTCAATATTACCTAGAGGATAGTGGTGCAACTGTAGCTTTTGTAGATAGTCAATTTTTGCAACTTTTAACTACTGATTGTATTTCTAATACGCAATTGAAGACGGTAATAGTAGTTAACGGAAAATCAACTTCTTTGAGCAGAGTAGAGTGTTTTTATTGGGATGATTGGTTAAATAAAGAATCTATCCATTTAGAAGTAGTTAATACTCATAAAAATGATATGGCTTTTTGGATGTATAGTTCTGGGAGTACCGGAAGACCGAAAGGTATTGTGCATTTGCACCATGATATGGCTTATACACATTCATCATATGCAAAAGAAGTTCTAGAATTAACTGAAGATGACATTTGTTTGTCTCCTCCAAAAATATTTTTTGCTTACGGATATGGTAATTCCTTAACTTTTCCTTTTACTGTAGGAGCTAGTACGATATTGATTTCTGGAAGGCCTGATCCACAAAAGGTTTTCGAATCAATCGCACGTTATAAGCCCACAGTCTTTTTTGGTTTGCCGACACTTTACAATTCGATGATAAATGATGTCTCTAACAAAGACGCTGATCTAGATTGTTTAAGGTTGTGTATATCAGCTGCTGAAACTTTATCACAAGATTTATATAACGCATGGAAGAATAGATTTGCCCTTAATATTATTGAGGGCCTTGGTTCTACTGAAGTGCTACATATTTATTTATCTAATACGTCTCGTAACTTTAAAGTTGGTTCTGCTGGCAAAAAAGTAAAAGGCTATGAAGTGGAATTGCGTAACGATAAGGGTGTCCGTATTAAAAAAGATGAACCTGGTATTTTATGGGTAAGGGGTGATTCTAATTCCCCTTGTTACTGGAATAAACCGGATAAAACCAAGGAAACAATGAAGGATGGTTGGATATATACTGGAGATCGATTTGAAGTAGATGATGATGGCTTTTATTATTTTAAAGGTCGGGCTGATGATCTTATAAAAGTTAGCGGACAGTGGGTATATCCATTAGAGATTGAGCTTTGTTTAGTCGGTCATCCTTGTGTTAAGGAGTGTGCTGTTTTAGGGGTTCAGTTAGTCGACAAACGAATGTCTACTAAAGCTTTTGTTGTCCTAAATGAAGGTTATAAAGAAGATAATGTTTTAACTAGGAATCTTAAAGATTATGCGAAAGAAAAACTTTTGCCACATAAATATCCCAGGAGTATTGTTTATTTAAAATCCCTTCCAAAAACAGGTTCTGGAAAGATTGATAGACAAAAATTAAATTAAATATTTTTTAAATATAAAGAAAATATCTATTTTTATGTAGAAGGTTTGTTTATTAATATTAAATTCTTAGTCTAAAATAGGCTTTATATTCATTCTTATAATGCAAGTTATTTTCATTTAATATATAACTCAAAAATAACTACGTTAATTAATCAACAAAGCTTTGGTTTGTAAAATAAACTTTAATCGTGATTATCAAATGCAAAGTAAAAAATATAATTATTTATAACCAATTAAAAAGTTTAGGTGGAGGAGTTTAGAATGCCAAAAATGACGGGTGCACAAGTCATGGCGGATATGTTGAAAGGGTATGGGGTAAGCCATATATTTATGGTGCCTGCTGTCCTAAGGCGTACTATGGTTGAGTTGGAGCTAAGGACTGAAATTAAGCGCTTACACGTTCACTCAGAAAAAACGGCGGCTTATATGGCAGATGGTTATGCCAGGGCGACTGGACGCCCAGGAGTATGTATGGCTCAAGTTATTGGAGCCTTAAATTTAGCTGCCGGTTTACGTGATGCTCATTTAGCTCACTCACCTGTTATTGCAATGACTGGTGGCCGTGACCCTAGCACTAAATTTCGTGGTGTGTATCAAGAAGTTGATGATGTGCCAGCTTTTGAGCCAGTAACTAAATTTAATGCCACTGTTGATAATGTTGAGAGATTTCCTGATATGATCCGTCAGGCTTTTAGAGTTTCCACCTCCGGAACTCCTGGCCCAGTGCATTTGCAATTCAGAGGAAATGAAGGCCAGGTTGATGCTGAAGAGGCAGATATGGAAGTTCTTTGTGAGGAAATGTTTTCACAGATTCCTCCATTTAGGTCAGAGCCATCTGCCGAAAAAGTTAAATCTGCTCTTTCATATTTAGAATCTGCTGATCGTCCAGTGATTGTTGCAGGAGGTGGAGTTCGAGCTTCGGGGGCAGCAAAGGAACTTGTAACTTTAGCTGAACGTCTAAATATACCAATTGCCACTTCTCTTAATGGAAAAGATGTAATTTCTGGTTTTCACCCCTTGTCTGCGGGGGTAGTCGGTACTTACTCGCGTGAAAGTGCAAATCAAATTGTTAATGAAGCTGATTTAGTTTGTTTTATAGGAACAACAGCTGGTGGTATGACAACTCATTTCTGGCAGGTGCCTCCCATTGGGGTCAATGCAATTCAAATTGATTTACAACCAGAAATTATTGGTAGGAATTATCCTCTGAAAGCAGCTGTTCAAGGTGATGCTAAGGTTACACTGGAACAAATGCTTTCTTTAACTAATGCTGAATCAGCATCTCGTCGCTCTGGTTGGGTAGAGAACGTTAAAACTGTAGTAGGTGAATGGCGTAATAAGTATAGTTCTTTACTTGAGTCTGAGTCATTACCAGCCCGTCCTGAACGTATATGTAAGGAATTAACTGATCATCTCCCTGATGATGCTATTGTGGTTGCAGATACGGGTCATGGAGGCATGTGGATGGGAGGGATGTACGATATACGAACCCCAAACCAAAGTTACATGCGAAGTGCGGGTCATTTGGGTTGGGCTTTTCCTGCTGCCTTAGGAGCAAAATGTGGAGCTCCAGATAGACCTGTTTTTAGTTTTACTGGTGATGCTGGTTTCTGGTATCACATAGGTGAAATTGAAACTGCTGCACGTTGGGGTATTAATACCGTGACTTTGGTTAATAATAATAGTTCTGGTAATCAATCTAAAAGAGGTTTCGACCGTGTCTATGGAGGAGAACAGACAGAAGAAGCATTGCGGCTATGGCATTTTACTGAAGTCAATTTTGCAGATATAGCTGAAAATATGGGAGCTGTGGGTATTCGTGTAGAAAAGCCGTCGGATTTACCTGGTGCTTTGCAAAAGGCGTTTGAAGCTAACAGACCGGTCATAATTGATATTGTGACTGATATAGACGCTCTGGCGCCACTAGCCATAACGTAATAAAAATTATACTGAAATTGATTAAGTGTTCTTAGTTAACTTTAGATGTTTTTTTTGTCCAAGTATCACGTAGGGAGACAGTTCGATTAAACACTATATTGTTTATTTCTGAAGAAGAATCTAAACAAAAGTATCCTAATCGTTCAAATTGAACTGTCTCGCCGGCGGTAGAGTTGGTGAGACATTTTTCTATATAACAATTTTCACGAACCTCAAGAGAATCTTGGTTAATATTATCTAACCAGTCTTCACCAGTATCTGGCATTTCACTATTAAATAGATTTTTATAAAGATTTACATTTGCCTTGTTTGAATATTGGGCGGAGACCCAGTGAATCGTTCCTTTAACTTTTCGTCCATCAGGGGCGTTTCCACCTCTGCTTTCTGGGTCATATAAACAATGAACTTCTAATATTTTTCCGTTACTGTCTTTTATTACTTTCGTACATGTTACTAAATAAGCATAACGCAGTCTTACTTCTTTGCCGGGAGCTAGCCTAAAATATTTATTTGGTGGGTCTTCTAGAAAATCGGACCGTTCTATATATATTTCACGTGAGAATGAAATTTCGCGGGTACCAGCAGATTCATCATTTGGATTATTTATTGCTTCCAATTTATCTTCTAAATCTTCTGGAAAATTATCTATTATTACTTTTAATGGATCTAGCACAGCCATCCGACGAAGTGATGTCTGATTTAAATGTTCACGAATTGTATTATCTAGATAAGACATTTCAACTATGCCGTCTGATTTAGTAACTCCAATTCTTTCTATAAAATCTTTTATTGCTGTTGGTGGTACTCCTCTTCTGCGCATTCCAGCTATAGTAGGCATTCTAGGATCATCCCAACCTAAAACAAAATTATCTTCTACTAGTTTAATTAACTTCCTTTTGGATAGTACAGTATGACTAAGGTTTAACCTTGAAAATTCATACTGCCTCGGTTTAGATAATACAGGAAGGTTTTCTAAAAACCATTCGTATAACGGCCTGTGATCTTCAAATTCTAGGGTACAAAGTGAATGTGTTACGTCTTCAATGGCATCAGACTGACCATGTGCAAAGTCGTACATGGGATAAATTTTCCAAGTATCACCCGTTCGTGGATGGGCTTTACTTAATATTCTATATAATACGGGGTCACGTAGATTAATATTGGGAGAAGCCATGTCTATTTTAGCTCGAAGGGATTTCTCGCCATCTTTAAATTCACCAGCACGCATTCTTTCTAGAAGATCCGCATTTTCTTCTGCACTGCGGTTACGAAAAGGACTCTCGGTACCTGGTTTTGTTAGAGTTCCTCTGTAATTTCTTATTTCCTCAGGAGTTAAGTCATCCACATAAGCTAATTTTTTGTTAACAAGAAAAGTAGCCCATTCATAGAGTTGTTCAAAGTAATCAGAGGTGTAATGAATATTTGATTCTGAATCATATCCAAGCCAATTTACGTCTTTAATTATAGAGTCAATGTATATTTGTTCTTCTTTAGTCGGGTTCGTATCATCAAACCTTAGATTACAACGTCCTCCGAATTCCTCTGCCACACCAAAATTTAAGCAGATAGACTTTGCATGTCCAATATGCAGATAGCCATTTGGTTCTGGAGGAAATCTTGTGACTATAAAATCATTTATACCTTCTGTTAGATCGGTACTTATTTTATCACGAATAAAATCCCGTAAGTGTTTTTTAGTGTTTTCATTCATGGTTTAGCATCTAAGTTTTGGTTGTTGACTATATCTTACAGATAAACTTGCTTTAGCCAAGATATCTCAATCAATGCGGGTATTAAAAAAGGCCCGGTAAATTTAGCCGGGCCTTTTGATAGATTTAATATTCTATGGGCTAACGTGGCCGATGAATTCCATAGGTGCTGGTTCACCCCACTGTGATCCAAATCCTATCTCAGCTGAAATTACTTTTGTACCATAATCAATGTTAAGTACATCTGAGTCACACCAGTGCTCATGAACTCGATCCCACGGATCTTTCCAATAATCGAATATTTGACTACCAAGATAATGTCTTCCAAAGCCCCAAATATGATTATAGCCTTTTTCTTTGAGGTGTTCGTGTCCCATTACTACATCATCAAAATCTGGCACTTCGTAGGAGATATGATTAAGTCCAGCATTTTCATTGTGAACGAATAGAAAAACATGATGATCAACATATTCTTTTCCGGCGTCTATACGATTAAAGCTGGCTACTACTTTTTCTTCATCATTTTCGACATACACTTCATCCGTTCCAATAATACCGATGTGATGACGCATCCATTTAATTGATTCACGTAGTTTTGGTGTTCCAATGACCCCATGTCCTATGCGTTTAGGATGGGAAGGTCCCTTTGGTTTTCGCCAATTATCTGTCCTAGCATACTTATCTATATTGCTTAGGTTATAAGGATGTCTATCAACTTCTAAGACCGCATGTTCTTCAATTCCCCAGACAACTTCTATTCCGTATCCATTAGGTTCAGTAATAGTTACTTTTTTGCCGCCTCCCGGCTCATCTATGTCTTGAACTTCTGTTGCACTTTCAGCTTCTTTAGCTAATTTGTGTAGGTCTTCTTCGCTAGCTGCATTAAATGCTAAACTTATAAAACCAGGGTCTCCTTTCTCTGTAACATGTATATGGTGATCTGGATCAGTGCCACGCATGAAAAGAGCGTTATTGGTTCGTTCGGCTCTCACTAAGCCGAAGCTTGTTAGAAACTCCTCCTGAACGTCTAAATCGGGAGATCTAATTCGGCCCCATGCTATATCAGTTACCTTTATGATCGGCTCAGTCATTTCCAGCTCCATTAGTTATTTCTTAGTTATGTACCTTTAGTGCAATAATAATTTCTATATTGATTGATAAACTAAATTTATAAATAAAAATATATTTATTTAATACCTGTTAATTATACAGTCAATACGCTACCGTATGGTTATTATGAAATATAAAAGCACACGCCTAAATAAAGAAGCTTGGTTAAGCGAGGCCTTAGAGGTTTTATATGAGCATGGAATAGATAAAGTGAGTATAGAACCCTTAGCAAAAAGATTAGGGGTAACTAAAGGAAGTTTTTATTGGCATTTTAAAAACAAAGAAGACTTTTTAAGTCTTTTGCCTTCTTATTGGGCAGAAAAACAAACTACTACTGTAATGACTTATGTGAAGTCACAACCAGGTAATGCCAAATCTAAAATGAAAGCTACTCTCGAGTACTTGGCACGGGAAGATCCTGATCGTTATGACAACGCCATGAGAGCATGGGCATATTTTGATTCTAATGTAGCTAAAGCTGTTGCCACTATTGATAAACGGCGGCTGGAGTTTGTGTGTGATCTATTCTTATTGGCAGGGGTGAATAATGAAGAAGCTGAAATGAGATCTAGAATCTGGTATTATTATGATATTGGTGAGCATATTACTGGCGACACGCCTAAAGATCCTGATAAAAGGATGCGTCGGGCAGAACTCCGCTTGGCTATCTTATCTGCAGGTTTATAACTAATTACTATTTAATTAAATTCTATGAGGCCATAATGTTTATTGATCCCTCCGTTAATATGAAACCTGATCCTCTTCTATACTCGCCCTTTAAAGCTCTGGTAGTTCCCAGACCTATAGGTTGGATAACGACAATAAGTAGTGATGGTGTCATTAACTTAGCTCCATTTAGTTTCTTTAATGGGGTAACGGATGATCCTCCTTGTATTATGTATTGTCCTAATGGCAGTCATCGTGATGGAGGACCAAAAGATAGTTTAAAAAATGTCCAAGATACCGGCGAATTTGTTTTTAACCTTTGCAACTGGGATTTACGTGAGAAAATGAATTTAACGGCTGAACATATGCCGAGTAATATTGATGAAATGAAAGCTGTTGGACTTGAAGCAGCCGCTTGTAAATTTATTAATCCACCGCGGGTCGCTGCTGCACCAGCATCATTTGAATGTCGATATATTAAGACTGTCGATTTGCCTATTGGTAGTACAGGTCGTGAAAGCCATGTAGTTTTAGGGGAGGTGATAGGAATACATATTGATGATAGTGTTATTGTAGATGGTATAATTGATATAGGTTTGCTTAGGCCTGTGGCGCGTTTGGGGTATATGGATTACGCTGTAATTGACAAAAGCTTTACTATGATGCGACCTGATTAGTCCTAATGAAGAAGTTAAGTTATCTTTATGCAGTATTGGTAATTTTAATATTCATATTTTGATTTATATATGTAATATTGAGTTCTGTAGATAAATATAATTTAAATCATTTAATAGGCATGTATTGTTTTGAAAGAGTTGTTGAATAAAAGTATTCATTTTATTAGTTAAAATAGTTTATTATTTTAATTATAAATTTTATTCATTTTGATAAAGTTTTTTATATAATGAGATTTTCTAAGAGTAATATGCAGGAGAAACTAAAATGCGGGGACCACAAGATTTAGGAGGATTACCGGCTGGTTTAGTGGATCCTGAATTGCATGAACATATTCCTACGCATTGGGAAAAACGAATTGATGCAATGATGACGTTATTGTTTGATCCTAAAAGGCGTTTGGCTAGGGTTGATGAATCTCGTCGGATGCAAGAGGCATTGGGTGAAGATTACCATAAATACCCATACTATGAGAGATGGTTACTGGCTATATCTTGGTTAATGCTTGAAAAGGGTGTCTATACTCAAACTGAACTTGATGAAAAGAAGAAAGAAGTAAGGAAGAGAATAGAGGAAGAGCGCAGTGGATCGTAGATTTAAACCTGGAGACAAGGTCAGAGTAATTCAACGAAGCCAACCGGGTCATGTTCGAACTCCTATGTATGTAAGGGGAAAAGCAGGAGTAATTGAACGTGTTGTAGGATCATTTCCTAATCCTGAAACTCTTGCGTATGGACAATCGGGTTTGCCGTATAAAATTTTATACAGAGTAAATTTTATGCAAAAAGAACTTTGGGATGATTATGAAGGTAAACCCGATGATAGTCTTGAAATTGAAATTTATGAACACTGGTTAGAGGCAAACTGATATAATATTATTATTATATTTATAATCGCATACCTATGAGAAAAAAATGAACGAAAATACACACGATCATACACATGCAACACATACTCATGATGGCAAGCCTATTCAGAATGATGATCGACCGCCGATTGAGGCCGAAACGTTAGAAACGGCCGTTAGAGAGTTGTTAATTGATAAAGGTGTCATATCCGCCGAGGAGATTCACCGTGAAATAGAAATGAAGGACGGTAAAGGACCTGAGTTAGGAGCTAAAATCGTTGCTAGGGCATGGGTTGATGAGGAATTTAAGACTAGATTACTTACTGATGGAGATTCTGCTGTATTAGATTTCGGTATTGATATGCGGCCGACAGAACTTTGTGTGGTTGAAAATACTGATGAAGTGCATAATATGGTGGTTTGTACTTTGTGTTCATGCTATCCGAGAGCAATACTTGGTATACCTCCAGCTTGGTATAAACGAAGAGATTATCGTGCTCGTGCCGTTAGGGAGCCTCGATCAATTTTATCAGAATTTGGAACAGTAATACCAGAGCACAAGCAAGTGAGAGTTCATGATAGCAATGCTGATCTTAGGTATTTAGTCCTTCCTCAAAGACCGGCTGGAACTGAAAACTTAAACGAAGAGGAGCTAGCTGAATTAGTTTCTAGAGATAGCATGATCGGGGTATCGGATATACCTAGTTAGTCTATTCAATTCATTTATGATGCTACTACACCTATAGATTCATATAAAGCTGGATTACTTATTTAGTCAGCTTTTGTTAGATTATTGTTCTTTAATATTTCTGTGAACAGCTCAAGATCTATATTTCCTCCGGATAGCAATACAACTATATTTAACCCATCACATTTTATTTTCTTATTTAAAATAGCAGCGAGCGCCACAGCACCGCCTGGTTCTAAAACAACTTTTAAATGATGCCATGCATAAAATATTGCTTTACGAACTTCTAAGTCAGATACCGATAAACCTTTTTTTATAAATTTTTTATTAATCTTAAATGTTAAACGACCAGGTGTAGGTATTAATAAGGAATCACAAATTGATTTTTTATCTGTTGAATTGCTAACACGTTCTCCTGATTGGATGGATAAACCTGTATCATTATAACCATCAGGTTCAACTATATAAATTGCAGTTGATGGGGAAACTTTCGCAAATACAGTAGAAATACCAGCCGTCAGTCCTCCGCCTCCGCAACAAACTAATATAGCGTCTGGGATTATGCCCATATTTTCTGTTTGTGATGCTATTTCTAGTCCTACAGTGCCTTGTCCGGCTATTGTCCAAGGGTGGTCATAAGGTGGAACTAATACTGCTCCGGTACTTATTACATGTTGATTTGCTATCTCTTCTCGGTCTTCCGTGTAACGATTATAAGTAATTATATTCGCTCCAAGCATTCTCGTATTATTTAATTTTATTTTTGGTGAATCTGAAGGCATTACTATAGTTGATTTTATTGATAATAAATTAGCCGCAGCTGCTACCCCCTGGGCATGATTCCCTGATGAATATGCTACTACACCTTTTGTACGTTCTTCTGCATTAAGTTGAGAGAGAAAATTATATGCTCCTCTAAATTTGAAAGAACCAGTTCGTTGAAGGTTTTCTGCTTTTAAAAGTATCCTACCACCAGTTATTTCATTTAAAACATGGTTTTCGAGTAGTGGCGTGAAAGTTGATGCCTGTGATATTCGAGTGTTTGCCTCAATAATATCTAAGTATGTGGGTTCAATAAAATCTCTAGAATTCTCAGACATGTGTTTCAAGACCGAGTATATTTGTGATTGGTAGTAATGAACTAATTATTTTATCAGGTTCAGTTGGAATTTTTTCATGGGGTAACTGATAACGATTGATCCAAATAACTTTGAAACCAAATGATGACGCTCCATGTGCATCCCACGCGTTACTTGATATAAAACATATTTCTTCTGGATTAAGTTTTAATTTATTAATAGCTAACTGGTAAACTTTGGGACTTGGTTTATAAACACCGATTTCGTCAACAGATATTACCATATCTATTAGACGGTTAAGGTTTGAATGGTTGATTGCATTAAATAACATTTCCTGGGTACCGTTTGATAGTATGGCTATTTTTAAATTTTCATTTTTAATGTTATTTAGTACCTCGTTAACTTCTGGAAATATCTCTAATTCTTTATATAACTGCATCAGTTTTTTTTGTAGTGGTTCGTTTTTTATAGATACAGCAGACATAGCATAATCTAATGCGTCCCCTGTGACTTGCCAAAAGTCTGCATACTTATTCATCATACTTCTTAACCAAGTATATTGTATTTGTTTTTGACGCCATATATTAGATAGTTCTTCTGATTTGTCTCCAATATCTTTACTGCATAAATCGACAGCTGAGTTAAAATCAAAAAGTGTTCCGTAGGCATCAAATATACAGGCTTTGATTCTCAAAAAATTATTAGACTTACCTCTATTCATGAATTTAGATCTCCTGGTAACATGATAAGCTGTCTATCATTTTTTATGTATTATATGCGCAAAATTAAATATACGTGTTAAGGTTAAATATATGTTTATATATAATTCAAATATGTCGATAGTTCTGCCTGGGGAGAAAACACATGTTTAAAGGATCTATTGTAGCTTTAGTTACTCCATTCCGAGATGGTGAAGTAGATGATAAATCTTATCAATCTATTATAGAATGGCAAATATCAGAGGGTACCGATGGATTGGTTCCTGTTGGTACAACAGGAGAATCTCCTACGCTCAGTCATAAAGAACATGAGAGGGTGGTGGATTTATGCATCGAGGCCTCTGCTGGGCGGGTTCCGGTTATTGCTGGTGCCGGTTCTAATTCTACTGAAGAAGCAGTTGAACTCACTAGATATGCAAAAAAAGCTGGTGCAGATGGAGCTTTGATAGTAACTCCGTACTATAATAAGCCTTCTCAGGATGGACTATATTCTCATTTTAAAACTATTGCTGATTCTGTAGATATTCCAATTATTATATATAACATTCCTCCCCGTTCAGTTGTAGATATGTCAGTTGAAACCATGACGAGACTGGCAGAAGATTGCCATAATATTGTTGGCGTTAAAGATGCGACACAAGATCTTGTTAGGCCTCTAGCTACTAGAGCGTCTGTCGGAGAAGATTTTTGTCTTCTCTCTGGTGAGGATGCAACTGTCCTATCATTTTTAGTTAATGGAGGTGATGGTTGTATCTCAGTTACTGCTAATGTCGCTCCAAGAGCTTGTGCAGAGATGCATGACGCTTGGCAAGCAGGTGATTATAAAAGAGCTATGAGTATAAATGATCGTTTGTTTCCTTTGCATGATGCCTTGTTTGTTGAGCCTAATCCGGTGCCTTCTAAATATGCACTCGAAAAATTAGAGAAGGCTACTTCTGATGTAAGGCTGCCTTTAACATCTGCTAATAGTAATACGCAAAAGCTAGTGGATGCTGCTATGGTTTCTGCTGGTTTGCTTAACTAATACAAATTGATTGTAAGATGCTATGGCTAAAAATAAATCGCCAGATCGTCAAATAGCAGCACAAAACCGTAAAGCTAGGCATGATTATTTCATAGATGAAAATATTGAGGCTGGGCTAGTACTACAAGGATCTGAAGTTAAATCATTAAGATCAGGACAAGGTAGTTTAGTTGATGCCTGGGCAGGTGAAAAAGATAATGAGTTATGGATGTACAGTGCATATATACCTCAGTATGAATCGGCACATGAACCAAATTATATTTCACGCAGACCACGTAAAATATTATTGCATAAACGTGAAATGAACAGATTATTAGCTTCTATTAAAAGAGAAGGTGTTACGCTGGTACCCTTGTCAATTTACTTTAATAATAGAGGAATTGCTAAGGTTGACCTAGGAATAGCTCGTGGCAAACGAAAATATGACAAGCGCCAGACTGAGAAAAAACGAGACTGGGATAGACAAAGGTCTCGTTTATTAAGAGAAAAAGGATAAACATTGATATGAATACCTGTCTGTTTATATTGTTTTAATGAAGTTGCCAAATAAGTCCGATATTGAGATTGCTGCTTCTACGGTTTATCAATACATGTCATCTACACCTTTATATAAATGGCCGTTACTTCAAAAGCGATGCGGCTTAAATGTATTTGTAAAACATGAAAACCATACTCCTACTGGTGCTTTTAAAATCCGGGGTGGCTTAACCTATATGACCTGGCTACGCTCCAGATACCCTATGTCGAAGGGTGTAATTGCAGCTACTACAGGAAATCATGGTCAATCAGTAGCTTTAGCTGCAACTATAAATAATTTATCTTCTGTAATAATTGTCCCAGAAAATAATTCAAATATTAAAAATAAATCTATGATATCATTTGGAGCAGAACTAATTACTTATGGACATGATTTTCAAGCTGCTTATGAATATGCTTTAAATACTGCCGAAGAACGTAATTTAAATATTGTACCTTCATTTTCAGAATATTTAATAAGTGGTGTTTCAACTTATGGTCTGGAAATATTTAATGCGCAACCGGATCTTGACGCGCTTTATGTTCCAATAGGTCTTGGTTCCGGAATCTGTGGATGTATTGCTGCCCGGGAAGCTCTTGGAGTTAAGACTAAGATTATTGGTGTCGTTGCTGAGAATGCTGCCTGCTATGCGTTATCATTTGATCAAAAAAGGCCTATGTCAACAAATAGTGCTAATACAATTGCAGATGGTTTGGCTTGTAGGGTTCCGGATAGTGATGCGGTAGCAATAATTAACAAACACGTCGATAAAATCGTTATAGTTAATGAGAATGAAATAAAGGCCGCTATGGGGTATTATTTTACTGATACACATAATATCGCCGAAGGAGCAGGAGCAGCTCCCTTAGCAGCACTGATAAAAGAACGAAACAAGTATCAGAATAAAAATGTTGCGGTAGTTCTGACCGGTAGTAATTTAGATTTAAAACTTTATAGTGATGTTCTGAAAAATAATTGCTAATTAAAAGCCGCCAGTTACTAACCATTCATCAAGAATCTCAAAACGGTCTACTCCCCAGAAAGATTCGCCATCAGCAATTACATAAGGTGATCCGAACACTCCTTTTTTTATCGCTAAATTCGTTTCATCAACCAACCTTTGTTTGACGCTAGGGTCAGCTAAAGCGTCAATCATTTCTTTTTGGTCAATGCCAACTCCTGCAGCTATTTTAGCGACTGAAGTAGGTGCAGATATATCTTCGTTGTTAACTAGAGCTGCAGTATATAGGGCCATGGCAAGTCCTTTTGCTTGGCCTTGATCTTGATCTTTAACCCAGTAAAATGCTCTGGATGCGGCTGTTGGTGAAAATGGGTGAATATCTGGTTCTACATATTTAACACCGTAATAGCGACAAACTCTTGGTGCATCATTAGCCATATATTCGCCTTTTAGGGGGGTGTCAGTCATGGGTTTAGCACCTGATATTTTAAATGCTTCACTTAAAAGAATTGGAAACCAATCTGTTGTGCGATCATAACGCTCGGCGATATTATCAATCATATTAGCTCCAACCCATCCGTAGGGGCTATTAAAGTCAAAGTAAAACTCTATTGGTTCGTTGCTCATAAAATTTCCTATAATTTAAAAATTAATTACCGGCTAGTATTTCCCGAGATATCACTATTTTTTGTATTTCTGAAGCTCCTTCATATATCTGAGTAGCTCTAACATCACGATAAATTCTTTCTACAGGGTAGTCTTGTAGATAGCCATATCCCCCATGTATCTGAATTGAATCAGAGCAAACTTTTTCTGCCATTTCTGATGCAAAAAGTTTTGCCATAGATGCCTCCTCAATACATTTTTTTCTTTTATCACGTAAATCAGCAGCATGAAGATACATTTGTCTTGCTACAGATATTTGTGTTTTCATATCAGCTAATTTGAATTGTATTGCCTGGTGATCAACTAGTTTTTTATTAAAAGTTTCTCGTTGTTGTGCATATGATAATGCATGTTCATAAGCTGATCGTGCCATCCCAACGGCTTGCGCAGCTATGCCTATACGGCCGCCCTCAAGATTTGAAAGGGCTATTTTGTAACCTTCACCTTCCTCACCCAATAATAAATCGGGTGTTATCTCAACATTTGATAAGCTTATTGAACATGTATCAGAGGAGCGTTGTCCCAATTTCTTTTCAATTCTATCTACATTAAAACCTGGAGAATTTGTTGGCACAATAAATGCGCTTATGCCTTTTGAACCAGCTTCAGCGTCAGTTACTGCGAATGTGATTGCTATATCCGCTTTATTTCCATTACTAACGAAAGACTTAGAGCCGTTCAATACGTATTTATTACCAACTTTTTTTGCTTGAGTCTTGATAGCGCTAGCATCTGAGCCCGTATGCGACTCAGTTAACATAAAAGCTCCTATTAACTTACCTGTTGCTAATTTTTTTAAATATTTTTGTTTTTGTGAATCTGAACCATAATTATATATAGGCATACAAACTACTGAGTTCTGTACTGCTACTAGAGTAGAAATTCCTCCTTCTCCTGCTGCTATTTCTTCAATAATTAATGATAAATCAATATTTCCTAATCCTGAACCTCCCCATATTTCAGGTATTTGAACACCTAAAAAACCAAGCTCACCTATATTTTCAATTACTTTATCTGGAATGTTCTGATCTTCGTCCCAAGTTGATGCATTTGGAGCAAGCTCTTTACAAGAGAAATCATGGGCCATATCCCGGATAGCAATTTGTTCTTCATTTAACAAATTTTCTACTCCTTTTAATAAGATAACACTCCGTTTTTATATTATAGACTATTAACATTTAAATATTAATTCACCAGGGTACTTCGTTACCTGTCCAGTCCATAAACTTACCACTATTACTTAGCTGTAAGTTTGAAATAACCTTATTCATTCCATTCACACTATCTTTGACTTTGATTGGTGCTGATGCACCGCCCATATCTGTATTAACCCACCCAGGATGAAATATTACTGATTTTATTCATTTTTCTAGCCATTTTGGGTGAGTTTCTCTGTATCGATCATTTAAGAAAGCCTTAGAAGAACCGTAAAGACCTGATGGAGTAGGTCCACCATTTCTGGAGCCCATTTTACTTGTTAATATAGCAACTTTTTTTTGATCACTTACTTCAACGGATCGTATTAATTTATTAATTACATTAAATGGGGCTTCAACATTGATATTAATAACTGCTTCAGAATTCATATTAGTGCCATAAACTCCAGCATTATGTATAAGTAGGTCAATACTTTGCTTTTCAAATTTGCTAGCAAGATTATTAATATGATCCGCATTTATTACATCTAGTTCATGTAATGAGATATCACCAGCTATTATTCCAAGTTTTCCAGGATTGTTAATAGTTCTTGTTGTTGCGTGGACCTTCCAACCAAGTGTTACATACACTTCAGCAAAACCTAGACCTATACCTCTGCTAGCTCCTATGATTAAAACACTTGGCAATTAATATCTCCATAATAAATGTATTAAATACAGCAAGTTATAAATATAAATTAAAGTTTAATAATACCTATGAGCTTTCTTCAAAAAGCTCGCGTCCGATTAACATACGTCTTATTTCTGAGGTGCCAGCACCAATTTCATAAAGTTTAGCATCGCGCAGTAGACGGCCTGGATTAGTTTCATTAACATATCCCATACCCCCTAAACATTGAATCGCGTCTAGAGTCATCAGTGTACATTTTTCAGATGCATAAAGTATGGCTCCGGCTGCATCTTTCCTTGCCGTTTCTCCTCGATCACAGGCTCTAGCAACTGCATATACATACGCTTTACAGGCATTCATTGTCGTATACATATCTGCAAGTTTTCCCTGCATTAATTGAAATGTTCCGATGGGTTTACCAAATTGTACCCTTTCATGAACATAGGGAACGACTATATCCATACACGCTTGCATTATACCTAGTGGACCAGCGGCTAGTACTGCCCGTTCATAATCTAGACCACTCATCAATACATTTACACCTTTACCTACCTCACCCAGAACATTTTCCTCTGGGACCGCACAATCATCAAAAATTAATTCACATGTATCTGATCCTCGCATACCTAATTTATCTAATTTTTGGGCTGTGGAAAATCCTTTGAATCCCTTTTCAACTATGAATGCAGTAATTCCTCGGGAGCCTGCAGACTTATCCGTTTTTGCGTAGATCACGAAGGTATTCGAGACTGGACCATTAGTAATCCACATTTTATTTCCATTAAGTATATATTGATCCCCCTTTTTATATGCATGTGTTTTCATACCAACTACATCTGATCCTGCAGAAGGTTCACTCATTGCTAATGATCCTACATATTCACCCGAGATAAGTTTGGGTAGATACATATTTTTTTGTTTATCAGTACCGTTACGACTTATTTGATTAACACATAAGTTTGAATGGGCTCCATATGATAGCCCTACAGACGCTGAAGCTCTGCTGACTTCTTCCATTGCAACACAATGTTCTAAATAACCAAGCCCAGATCCACCAAATTCTTCGCTTACAGTAATACCATGCAAACCTATTTGTCCCATTAGTGGCCATAAGTCAGTAGGAAATTCATTGCTTTTATCAATTTCTTCTGCTCGGGGAGCGATATGATCATCAGAAAAGCTGTGAACTGAATCTCTTAATAAATCAGCCGTTTCTCCAAGATCGAAATTTAAGGAAGGGAATTGATTTGGGATCATTTATTTTGTCCTAATTACTAAGGAATTACCAATATTCAGATTTACTTATCTGATTCAAGTTCTTTCAATCTTTGACGACATTTTGCGGAATAACTGTCCATAGTTGCTAAAGCTGTATTTAGATCTTTTCTTTTTTCTAATAATTCAAGCCGTTTATCATTTAATTTGTTTATTAGGAGTTTTAACTGACCTTCTTCTCCTTGAGATGCACTATATAAGTCTATAATTTCTTTTGATTCCGAAAGAGAAAAACCTAATCTCTTGCCTCGTAAAATTAACTCTAAAGTCACTCGATCGCTAGAGCTATATATACGTTTTTGTCCATATCTTTTAGGAATAAGTATACCTATAGATTCATAATAGCGTATGGTTATATTTGTAACGCCAAATTCGTTAGATAATTCCGATATTGAATAGCTTGGTTCCATAATGTATATATAGTTATCGTTTACGTAAACGTAAACATGTATTTTGACTATTTAATAAAATATAAGAAAGATCTTTTATGACTTTTTTAAAAACATCATTAGATACAAGTTCGAAAAGTTTTATTGAAAACACTAAGTCAATGAAAACTTTGGTTGAAGACCTAAAATCAAAAGTCAGTAAATTCGAAGAGGGTGGGGGAACTCGTTCAAGAGAACGCCACTTGTCTCGAGGTAAGTTACTGCCAAGAGAAAGAGTGCGTTTGTTAATTGATGAAGGATCACCTTTCTTAGAGTTTTCACAATTTGCTGGTTATGAATTGTATGAAGAAGAGGTACCTTCTGGAGGTTTGATTACTGGTATTGGTAGGGTTTCAGGGCGTGAATGTCTTATTGTAGTGAATGATGCTACAGTAAAAGGAGGCACTTATTATCCAATAACTGTTAAAAAACATCTACGTGCACAAGAAATAGCTAAAGAAAACAATCTACCTTGTATCTATCTAGTAGATTCAGGTGGTGCAAATTTACCCCAGCAGGCAGGTATATTTCCGGATAAAGACCATTTTGGTCGTATCTTTTATAACCAAGCCAATATGTCTTCTGAAGGTATTCCTCAAATAGCAGCTGTTATGGGCTCATGTACTGCTGGTGGTGCTTATGTACCAGCTATGTCAGATGAAAGTATTATTGTTAAAAACCAAGGCACAATTTTTTTAGCTGGCCCTCCACTCGTAAAAGCAGCAATAGGCGAAATAGTAAGTGCAGAAGAGTTGGGTGGTTCTGATGTCCATACCAGAATTAGTGGTGTAGCGGACCATTTAGCTAACAATGATACTCATGCTCTCTCCATAATTAGAAGAATAGTAAGCAATCTTAATAGACATAAAGAAATAAGTGTTGAAACTCGTTCTGTAATTGATCCTCTGTATCAAAGTGAAGAGATTTATGGAGTGGTACCATCGGACTCTAGAAAAATTTATGATGTTCGTGAAGTGATTTCAAGAATTATTGATGGAAGTGATTTTGATGAATTTAAGGCATCGTATGGTGATACGTTAGTAACTGGATTTGCTCATATCTATGGTTATCCTGTGGGTATAATCGCTAATAATGGTATCTTATTCTCAGAATCTTCTCTTAAGGGAGCACACTTTATTGAACTTTGTTGCCAAAGGGGTATACCTCTAGTCTTTTTACAAAATATTTCGGGATTTATGGTTGGAAAAAAATATGAATCTAAAGGTATTGCTAAAGATGGTGCTAAACTAGTGACTGCTGTGTCTTGTGCAAATGTTCCAAAATTTACAGTTATAATTGGCGGAAGTTTTGGCGCCGGTAATTATGGAATGTGCGGCAGAGCATATAGCCCGAGATTTCTATGGATGTGGCCTAATGCTAGAATTTCTGTTATGGGCGGAGAACAGGCTGCTAATGTTCTTTCAACAGTGCGTAGAGATGGTATGGAATCCCGAGGAGAAACTTGGAGTAAAAAATCTGAGGAACAGTTTAAGCAACCTATAGTTCAACAGTATGAAAAAGAAGGCCATCCGTATTATGCCAGCGCTCGTCTCTGGGATGATGGAATAATTGATCCGGCTGAAACTCGTCGTGTTTTAGGTCTCAGTATTTCAGCTTCATTAAATAAACCCATAAAACCAACCTCCTTTGGAATATTTAGAATGTAAGTACAAATGGCCACTGATAAAATAAGAATAAATATTGATAATCACATAGCGCACGTAATTCTCACTCAACCTGAGAAACATAATGCCTTTGATGATTCAGTTATAATGGATTTAACTAATGCCTTTGATTTGGTAACAAAAGACCCCAATATTAGAGTTTTAGTCCTAGGCGGTGAAGGTAAAAGTTTTTCTGCTGGCGCTGATTTGGAGTGGATGAGGCGTATGTCAGATTACAATGAAATTGAGAATTTAACTGACGCTAAGTCTATGGCAAACATGCTAAAGACTTTAAACGATTGCCCTAAACCGACGATCGCAAGAGTTCATGGGGCAGCTTATGGGGGGGGCGTTGGGTTAATCGCTTGCTGTGATATTGCAATAGCGACAGAAAATGCTAAATTTTGTCTTTCAGAAACGAAACTAGGATTAGCACCCTCTACCATAAGTCCTTATGTAATCAATGCTATATCAGAAAAAAATGCCAGAAGGTTTTTCTTAACTGCAGAGGTATTTGATTCTTATACAGCCAAAGAAATTGGCTTAATTAGTATGGTAACAAACAATAATAAAATTGATGAAGAAATTGATCTGTTAATTAATAATTTACTTGAAAATGGACCAATGGCAATTGCCGCATGTAAAGAACTTATTAATGTAGTGGGCAAAGGTAATCCCAAACATAATATAATAGACTATACAGCAAACCATATTGCAAAATTGCGTGCTTCAGATGAAGGAAAAGAAGGGATAAATGCCTTTCTGGAAAAACGTAAACCGATTTGGAAAAATAAAAAATAGATTTATTCTTCATATATATTTTTAACAGAATATTATTAAGTTTTTTTAAAGTATTTTATTACTTAATAAATATTATTGGATGTCAAATTTAAGTTTGAGAGATAATTAGTGATTAAAAGTTTACTCATAGCTAACCGGGGTGAGATTGCTGTTCGTATTATACGAACAGCAAAACATATGGGGATTCATACGGTATCAGTTTATTCAAGTGCAGATATTAATGCTAAACACGTACAGGATGCCGATGAATCAATTTATATAGGATCCTCAGCACCAAGTGAAAGTTATCTAAATATTAAATCTATTATAGAAGCTGCTTCTGGGGCAGGTGTTGAGGCCATTCATCCTGGTTACGGTTTTTTATCTGAAAATGCAGAATTTTCAGAAGCATGTCATAAAGCTGGTATTATATTTGTGGGCCCATCTACAGAATCTATTAAGAAAATGGGTAATAAGGCATCTGCTAAAAAGCTCATGAATGATGCAAAAGTACCGCTTTTACCAGGTTATCATGGTAAAGATCAAAGTCTTGATAAACTAGCTGCAGAAGCTGAGACTATAGGGTTTCCATTGCTTATTAAGGCAGAATCTGGCGGCGGTGGAAGAGGTATGCGCATTGTATCCAATATCAATGAATTCAATGAATCTCTGATCTCCGCCAAACGAGAAGCACAAGGTTCTTTTGGAGATGATGCAGTTATTTTAGAAAAATACTTAGAATCATCTCGTCATATTGAAGTACAAATATTCGGAGATTCCCATGGGAATATTGTACATCTATTCGAACGTGATTGCTCTATACAAAGACGTTATCAAAAAGTCATAGAAGAAGCACCGGCACCAGGAATGAGTGAAGCTCGACGTTTTGATATTACCTCAGCTGCAATTTCAGCTGCCCAATCTATAAATTATGTTGGAGCAGGAACAGTCGAATTTATTGTTGACTCACACAATGATGGAGCTAATGGACCTTTCTTTTTTATGGAGATGAATACACGTTTACAAGTTGAACATCCAGTTACTGAGATGATAACAGGATTTGATTTAGTAAAGTGGCAATTACAAGTTGCTTCAGGTGAACCATTACCAGTTATGCAGGAAGATATTAAAAATACTGGACACGCTGTTGAAGCACGTCTTTATTCCGAAGATCCGACTAATGAGTTTTTACCCTCAACTGGTAGAATACTAGAATATTTTGTTCCTAAAGGTAAAAATATAAGAATAGATGATGGCATAAAAAAAGGTGATGACATAGCATTAGAATATGATGCAATGCTGGGAAAAATTATAGCATACGGATCTGATAGAAATGCAGCTCTGAATCATCTCCATAAGGCAATTTCTGAGATTAAATTAATAGGTCCAATTACAAATCAGTTTTTTCTTTCAAATATTTTGCTAAGGCCAGAGTTTATAAAAGGAATTATAAACACTAATTTTATAAATCAGTTTAAAACAGATTTAATTAGATCTGAATTAGATTTATTAAATGATGTTCTCCTTTCCTCAATAAATTTTTTAATTCAGGAAAGAATTGATTCTAAACTTTATTATACAAAGGAATCTAATTCTCCATGGAATTCGTCAGATAGCTGGAGTTTGAATGCATCTGCACAAGACAAACTTTATTTACGTACTCTTGGACAGGATTATGTTATCAACATATCTAAAGTGAATGACATATGGCACGCTTTTATTCCAAGTTTAACTGATAAAAAACATATAGTTAAACAAACAGATAATTCTCTGGTTTACAGGGACAAACATGTATTAATTTTTGTTAAAGGCCCTTATCAACAGAGAGTTATCCATGTTTTACCGATGGATGAAGCAGGTATAGTTGAAAAGGCACAAACAGGCCTATCTGCTCCTATGCCTGGTACCATTATTAAAATATTAGCTGACAAAGGAGATGCTGTAATTGAAGGGCAAACTCTGATGATTTTGGAAGCTATGAAAATGGAACATACTATATTAGCTCCTTATACGGGAACAGTTTCTAATGTATATTATCAAGAAGGAGATCAGGTTGATGAAAATACAGAATTGTTTGAGATGGTTCCGACAGAAGAAAAAAATAAATCAAACTAATTGTGGCTATAATTCATCTAATTATTCACATAAACTACTTAGGCAAAAATAATGAATATGCCGAAAAAAGTACGCATAGTAGACGTTGGTCCGCGAGATGGTCTCCAGTCTGAAAATATAATAGTACCAACTGAAAATAAAATTCAATTAATTCATAGTTTAGCAGCTGCAGGAATTCCCTCCGTTGAATCTGGTGCATTTGTATCACCTAAGTGGGTGCCTCAAATGTCTGATAGTGAAGAAGTGCTTAAGAATATTACACGGATCAAAGGAACATCTTATCCCGTTTTGGTGCCAAACTTAAAAGGATTTGAAAGAGCGCGACAAGCTAATGTTGAGGAAATCGCACTATTTAGCGCTGCCTCAGAAACTTTCTCAAATAAGAATACTAATTGTACTATCAATGAAAGTATAAATAGAGCACATGAAGTATGTGAGGCTGGTATAGCTGAAGGCATGAAAGTTAGAGGATATATATCTTGTGCACTGGGGTGTCCATATGAAGGAGAAATAGATAATACTAGGGTGGCTGAACTAGCATCTGAGTTTAATAAAATGGGGTGTTACGAAGTAAGTCTAGGCGATACAATAGGGATTGGTACACCAATCAAAGCAAAGTCCATGCTAAGTACCGTCGCCGACTTGGTGCCAATGGATAAACTAGCTCTGCACTTTCATGACTCATATGGTCAGGCTTTAGCCAATATCTTAGCTTGCTTAGAATTGGGTGTTTCTACAATTGATACCGCTGTATCAGGTCTTGGCGGTTGCCCATATGCACCAGGAGCATCCGGCAATGTAGCAACTGAAGATGTATTATATATGCTAAATGGATTAGATATTGATACTGGAATTGATTTCGAGGCTGTTATCTCGGCAGGTGAGTATATCTGTAATGTATTGAGTAGGACTACTACGTCAAAAGTTTCTCAAGCGTTTCTGGCCGCTAGATAATAGATTATAGCAAATAAAATATAATAAGTTTTCAATATGGCACTTAATCTCATAAAACTAGCAGTAGGAGTTGATTCAATATCCCATCTTCAACAGCGTCAAGAAAATAGATTATTGGAATATAAAGATACTGGTCGAAAAATGCACCGTGTCTTAACTCGCAATATGCCAAAACGTGCTGAAGAAATTATTAAGGGTGGGGGCTCTTTATACTGGGTAATAAAAGGCCATGTCCTTGTCAGACAAATGATTTCAACTATAGAAATTATAGAAAATAATAATGATAAAAGACGCTGTGCAATATATTTGGAGCCTAAATTAGTAGGCGTAATATCTAGACGTATTAGGCCTTTTCAGGGTTGGAGATATTTTGAACATGCTAATACTCCTCCTGATTTACCTGAAGCCTTTTGTGCAGAAAATGATATGGAATCAGAATTAGCTGTAGAGCTACGAGAATTGGGATTAATATAATATTATTTAAATAAGCGTTACGTATATATTTCATGTATTTACAAAATATAAATATTAGTTTTTTCTCAAGATTAATATGGTGCCATCAATAATCTGACAGGAGTATATTTTTGATTAAGAAAGATATTACAAGGTTACTAGCCGAACCAGAAACATGGGATAAAACAGGAGGTGGCATAATGGATTGTGATGAATCCATAATTGTGCTTCGTGAAAATCTTCTAGAAATAAGAAATATATGTCAAGAAGCTCTTGAGGATGCAATTTTGATGGAGGTATCTGAAGATCAATTTCGTGAAGTTTTGAAAAATATTATTATAGGATTAAAAAATCCATATAATAATATGACAGCAGGAGAATAAAGAAGTCATTTGATTTGCAAAAACTAGTTTTACAGGAAAGACATGAGCAAAAAGATTGCTATTCTAGGAACTGGCGCTAACGGTGCCTCAATTGCTGCAGATTTAACGATTGCAAAGCTTGATGTTGTCCTTATTGACCAGTGGCCAGAACATGTAGAGGCAATGCGTACAAATGGTTTAACCATTGAAATGCCAGAAAGAACTTTGCATACATATGTTGATGCATATCATCTATGTGACATATGTACTTTTGATGAAAAATTTGATTTTGTTTTCTTGCTCATGAAAGCTTATGACACAACGTGGGCTTGTCATCTAATAAAACCTTATCTGAATGAAGATGGACTTGTTATAGGTGTTCAAAATGGAATGACAATTGAATCCATTGCTAGTGTTGTTGGTACGAGTAGAACAATGGGATGTGTTATCGAAATATCATCACAAATGTTTAACCCTGGAATTGTACAAAGGCAGTCACCGCCGGATAGATCTTGGTTTGCAGTTGGTAGCATTGATGGTAATAATAAAAACCTAGAAATTGAAGTTAAGAATATTTTATCTAATTCAGGTATTACTGAAATTTCTTCTGATATCCGTTCTGCAAAATGGATGAAACTTATTAGTAACTGCACAACTCTTGCCACTACAGCAATATTTGGCGTTCCTATTGCAGAGGCAGCTAATACACCAAAAATGCGTGATGTAATGATCCAGTGTGGTACAGAAGCTTTAATAGCCGGTTTGGAATTGGGATATGAAATAGAACCAATATTTGGACTGAATAATCAAGATGTACGTAATACAAATGACTTAGTAGAATTATTACTAAATAAACTAACTAGTAAATATATACTTCCTGAGACAATTACCACTATATTACAAGACCACATAAAAAATAGAAAAAGCGAAGTTGAAGATATCAATGGATGGGTGGTTTCTCAAAGGTCTAGATCAGGTAAAAACGCTCCAATAAATTCAGCCATATTAGAGATTAGCTCTCTTATTAAAAGAGGTGAAATTCAACCTGGTCCCGAAAATTTAGATTTATTAGAAAAACTAATAAATAATAGTAATTGATCAATCTTCATTAGATCTTATCAAAATTAATCCCAGTTTTCCGCATATCCAAAGTTACGAGCTGCATATTCAGAATGAAAATCCTGAAACTTTATAGGGGGGTATTTCGATGGTTTATTATATCGATGTGAGGACGGAATACACTCAATAATAGAATCAATATTAGGGTATAAAAAGAAGATATTCGAATACCTAGATTCTCTAGAATCTGCGCATACACGATGTGGTGTGGCTATATACTCATCATTAATCCACCTAACCAGCGTATTTCCTGTATTTACAAGAATTGCTTCTGGGAGAACGGGCTGTTTAATCCATTTGCCATCTTGAGTAAGTATCTCTAAACCTGGTCTAGTTGCAGGAGGTATAAGCGATAAAAATGAAATATCTCGGTGTCCTGGTAATGTCACTTTATCTATATCTTGATCCAATGCCGGATAGAAGGCAATTCTAGTCATAGAGCTGGATCGTTCAAAAAAAGGATCAAAATAGTTTTCTGGCAACTGAAGAGACACGGATAATGGTTTTAAAAGTTTAAGTGATAGCTCTTCAAAAGCTTTATGAAAATTCATAAAGTTTTCATGTAGGCCGGGAATAATGAGTGGGTCGGGCCATTTATTATGTCCTCTAAATCTTCTATTCTGCCCAAAATCTGGATCACTTGGATCAAGGTCTGTTGTAAACTTAAATGCTTCGCTAATCTGAGGTCTGGTCGCAGTTTTTCGCGTTTCAAAAGTATCATTATGAATGGAAACATTAGGCGGCATATAACCGCATTGATGTTTATTCATTCGAACTTTCATTTTTTCTGACATCGGTAAGTTAAAAAATGCCTTTGATTTATCGAAAGCCCCGTCAATAACCTTTTTATTCATATTATGATTGACTATAAAAAAGAAGCCAATTTTTTTACAAGCTTGATATATTTTTTCAGCCACAAGTGGTATGGCGTTTTCTTCACCAGATAGCATTTTACCAATATCTATGATTGGTATTTGATCAGTTTCGGCTAATGAATTATTAGTAGTCGGTATGGCTTTGTATTTTTTAGCTCTAGCTTTCATTTGTTATCCTTATTAAAAAGAATAAATTACTTAACTTTATTATAACTAATTATAAAATCATTATTGATTAATCCCAGTTCTCTGCATAGCCAAAGTTTCTTTCGCAATAGCCTGCGTGAAATTCTCCAAAAGTAAATGGCTTATATTTTTTTGGGTTTGTTTCACTGAAGCATGTAGGTAAACATTCTAGAAGCAAGCTAACATCTGGATAAAGAAAAAATATATTTGAATAACGTGCTTCCGCAGAGTTAGCTCTTACTCTATGCGGAGTTGCCTGATAACGTTCATTTGCCCATCGAACTAATACAGTTCCTGTATTAACCAGTACCGCGTTTTCTACTACAGGCTGCTGTATCCATTGACCGTCTTTCATCATGATTTCTAAACCCGGTCCTGATGCTGGAGGAATTAATGAAAGAAAAGAGCTATCTCTATGGCCAGGAAGAGATATCTGATCATGCTTAACGTCTATTGCAGGGTAATAAGCTATTCGTGTCATAGAGCTCGATCTTGCAAAAAAACGGTTAAAATAATCAGACGGCATGTCAAGCGATACTGCAAGTGGTTCAAGAAGCGATACGCTTAGATTTTGGAAAGCCATATGAAAATCCATGAACGATTTATGAAGTCCAGGAGAAACTTTGGGGTCTGGCCATTTATTAAAACCTCTAAATCTTACGTTTTGACCAAAGTCTGGGTCATCTGAATCCAAATCAAATGAAAATTTAAAAGCTTCACTTCTCTGTGTATTTAAAGCTGTTTCCCGATTTTCAAAGGTATCGTTGTGAACGGCGACATCTGGTGGCATATATCCACATTGATGACGATTTTGTCTCACCTTCATTTTTTCATGCATAGGCAGAGAAAAATATTTTTCTGAGTGTTCAAAGGAACTATCAATAATATTTTGGTCTATATTATGATTGATAATGAAAAAGAAACCAGTTTCATTACAAGCGTCTTTTAGTTGAATCGAAACATCTATTATTGCTTCTTTTTTACCGTCCAGTAAATCGCCTATATCAATTATAGGTATCTGATTGTTTGAAGTATTTAATGTTGACTTATAAGTATCTACTTGGACGCTCATATTAAAGTCCTTTTATAACCTGGTATTATTTTATTTTACTTTGCAGTTATAAATAATAAAACTACTAGTAGTTATATTACTTATCAGAAAACTAGAAAAGTATTATTATGTAATTAATTACAGATTAAGCTTTAAATGTATTAATAATATATATGTTTTTAAATTACACATAGTAAACTTATTTTGAAAGGTTCTAAGGTTGCAAATAATAAATTCGGTCTGTCCACATGACTGTCCTAGCACTTGTGCTCTAGAAGTTGAACGTCTAGATGGAGTATCAATAGGACGAATAAGGGGTGCAGCTGATAATCCATATACTGCAGGAGTTATTTGTGCGAAGGTTGCCCGTTATTCTGAACGCATTCATCATCCTGATCGTTTAAGAACTCCCTTACGCCGAATTAAAGATAAGGGTATAGGTTTGGATTCCTTTATAGCCATTTCTTGGGAAGAAGCTCTAGACAAGGTTGCAGAGCAACTTATTTTAGCGGAGCAAAAATATGGATCAGAATCTGTTTGGCCATATTTTTACGCTGGAACTATGGGATTAGTTCAGAGAGACGGTATAGAGCGTTTGCGTCACGTCAAAAAATACTCCCGTCAACATTCAACCTTTTGTATCGCTTTATCGGATGCTGGATGGAAAGCTGGTACCGGCGCAAAACGAGGTTTGAATCCTTTAGAGATGGCATTTGCCGATTTAATCGTTATCTGGGGAACTAACCCTGTGAACACTCAAGTAAATGTAATGACCCATATTACCCGTGCTCGAAAGGAACGAGGTGCAAAAATTGTTGTGGTTGATCCTTACTGTAATGCAAGTGCTAAACAGGCTGATGTTCATCTCATGCTAAATCCAGGAACTGACGGGGCCTTAGCTTGTGCAGTAATGCACGTTTTATTTAAAGAGGGTTATGCAGATAAAAATTACATGGCTCGTTATACTGATGTTCCAGAAAGATTAGAACAACATTTAAAAGATAAAACTCCTGCTTGGGCCTCTAAGATAACTGGCTTATTAGAAGAGGAAATCATATCATTTGCTAGAATGTACGGAGAATCTCAAAAAAGCTTTATTAGATGCGGATATGGTTTCACTAGAAGCAGAAATGGTGCAGCACAAATGCATGCTGTTAGTTGCCTGCCTGCCGTAACTGGAGCTTGGCAATATTATGGTGGCGGTGCTTTATATTCAAATTCAGATATTTATAATATTGATTCTACATTAATTATGGGTCTTGATAAGTTAGATGAAGGTATTCGAATATTAGATCAGTCTCGAATTGGAGAAATTCTTAATGGAAATGTTGATGATCTAGGAGACGGACCTCCAGTTAAAGCCTTATTTGTGCAGAACACAAACCCTATGAATGTTGCTCCCGACCTATTAAAAGTTAGAGAATGGATGCAAAGAAATGATTTATTTATTTGTGTTCATGAACAATTTCTTACGGAAACTGCTGAAATGGCAGATATAGTATTACCAGCGACAACCTTTTTAGAGCATGACGATATGTATACAGGTGGTGGTCATACTTATTTTCAAGTTGCAAAACAGATTGTTGAACCAATAGGGCTATCCAAGTCTAATCATTGGGTTCATTGTGAGCTAGCTAAACGCTTAGGTGCTGAACATCCGGGATTTCAAATGTCAGCTTGGGAAATAATGGATGCCACTTTGAAAACTTCTGGGTATCCTGATGCAGAAACGATTTATAAGGACCGTTGGTTTAATCGAGATTTACCTTTTGAAAAAGCTCACTTTCTAAATGGGTTTGAACACGCTGATGGGAAATTTCATTTTGATGCTAAATGGTCTGATTTAGGCTCCCAACATGAGGTAATGAATGGTATGCCTGATCACTTTGACGTAATTGATAATACATCAGCAGATTATCCCTACCGTTTGGTAACTGCGCCATCTAGAAATTATCTAAATACTACTTTTGCAGAAACGAGGTCATCTGTAAAAAAGGAAGGTCGTCCTGTAGCTAAAATTCATCCAAGTGTATGCAAAGATATGGACCTAATTGATGGTGATTTAATACGCATAGGCAGTAAATTGTCGTCAATAGTCATTCATGTTAATTCATTTCAAGGAGTGCAGCCTAATACTATTATCATTGAGGGTATATGGCCAAATAAGTCATTTATTGAGGGTATAGGTGTTAATTCATTAGTTAGTTCAGAACCAGGGAGGCCAAATGGTGGAGCCGTTTACCATGATACATCAGTTTGGGTTAGAAAGTATAAAACTAATTAAAGTAAATATTTTCAGAGTAATTTGATAATAAATTATTACATATATTATAGGAAATACTTATCTAAGAGGTTGTTGTGTTATTATGAACACAGAAAGTAAAAACATATCTAAAACGAAGACCACAGATTCCGAAGTTGAAGCCTTTCTAACTAAGGTTGCAGAGGTTAGTAGGAACAGTGAAACAGGAAACGGTGGCCGATTATTGTTTGCTATTGATGCAACTCTAAGCCGTGAACCCACCTGGGATATGGCTTGTAACATACAGTCAGAAATGTTTGTGGCTACGCAAAAGCTTGGTGGATTAGAAGTGCAGTTAGCTTTCTATAGAGGTTTTGGAGAAATGAAGGTAACAAAATGGCTTTCGGGTTCCAATGAATTAGTAAGCCGTATGAATAAGGTTCGCTGTGTTGCTGGTCGTACACAGATACGTAAAGTTTTGAGGCATGCAATAAAAGAATCAAAAATAAACCAAGTAAATGCGCTG
This sequence comes from Rhodospirillaceae bacterium, assembly GCA_002713365.1. Lineage (GTDB taxonomy): Bacteria > Pseudomonadota > Alphaproteobacteria > UBA6615 > UBA6615 > UBA6615. The sequence goes on along the minus strand of PASR01000012.1, from coordinate 89,608 downwards.
GTCTTTATAGGTGATGTAATAGAGGAAGACATTGATGATTTGGGACATTTAGCTGGGCAATTGGGATTAATTAATACACCAGTGTTTGTTTTTCAAGATGGAGGTGAACCAGTTTCAAGAATGGGTTTTGAACAAATTGCTCGACTTTCGAATGGTGCCTATTGCCCTTTTGATGCAAGCAGCGCTGGGCAATTAAGTGAGTTACTTAAAGCTGTAGCTATATTTTCTGCTGGAGGACGTACTGCCTTAGAAAAGTTTGGTAATGATGTTGGTGGAAAAGCATTACAGATTACACATCAAATTCTAAATAGGAAATAACTATCAAATGTTGCCTTATTTAATAATTGGGATTGCTTTTGTCTTGGGAGCCTATTTTATAGCTCGTTGGTGGGTACAGGCAGACATTCAACAAATTATAAAAGTATTGCGATGGTCTGCCACTATTATTGGTCTTGTATTACTTTGTATAATAGCAATTTCTGGACGATGGAATTGGTTACCAGGATTATTGTTTATGGCTGTACCCTGGTTTATTAGGAATCAAGCACGACGAACAATTAATAAAAATGCTCAGGGACCAACTTCGGGACAAAAAAGTCATATATCCACATATTACTTAAAGATGGAACTAGACCATGATAGTGGAGAAATGTCTGGTGAAGTTATAGCTGGAAAGTATTCGGGGAGTAATCTAAGTGAATTAAATTTAAACCAACTCATTGATTTAATGAATGAATGTGTTCGTGATGATTCACAGTCTCGTATTGTTTTAGAAAATTATATGGATAGATATCATTCAGAGTGGCGTAACAGAGCTGGCGATAGTTTTAAAGAAAAAAGTAGTCATACAAACTCTAATAGTCCATGGAGTAGCGATGCAATGAGTTTAGACGAAGCACGTAAAATTTTAGACATAGCTCCAAAGGCATCTAAGGCTGATATAGAAAAAGCTTATAGAAAAGCGATGAAGAAAGCACATCCTGATAACGGTGGATCTGACTGGATGGCAGCTAAAGTTAATCAAGCTAAAGATACTTTAGTAGATAGTTAGAACTAAATAAAATATGTTTATACTAAATATTGCCTGCACACGAAATGCTATGGCAAAACAAAGTATATATTTAGTATATTTGAATAGATAATATTAACAACTATCAGGCAATATATTCTTATGAATAAACGTATAAGAAAGGCAATATTTCCTGTTGGTGGCCTAGGCGTTCGTTTTTTACCCGCTACTAAGGCTCTACCAAAAGAAATGTTGCCAGTGGTTGATAGGCCCTTGATTCAATACGCGGTTGATGAAGCACGAGACTCTGGTATAGAAGAATTTATTTTTGTAACAGGTCGTGGAAAGACAGCGATTGAAAACCATTTTGATTATAGCTTTGAACTTCTTCAAACCCTTAAAGATCGTAATATGAAAGAAGAGATAGATGCTATGTTAGCACTGTCACCTAATCCCGGGCAAATAGCTTATGTAAGGCAACAAGAGCCACTTGGTCTAGGACATGCAGTATGGTGTGCCAGGCACTTAATCGGTGATGAACCATTTGCAGTTATACTTGCTGACGATTTAATTCTTGCCGAGACACCATGCTTAAGACAAATGTTAGATGTGTTTGAAGAAATGGGTGGAAATATTTTGGCTACTATGGAAGTTCCGCATGAGCATACCTCTAGGTATGGCATAGTTGATGCAGACTTAAGCCCTAAATCATTACGAAAGATAAAAGGTTTAATTGAAAAGCCTAAGAAAGGTAATGCTCCTTCGAATATAGCGATCATAGGGAGATATATTCTACTTCCAGAAATATTTAATGAATTGGGTAAGAAAAAAGTGGGGGAGGGTGGAGAAATACAACTTACTGATGCTTTATCTTCTTTAATAGGAACCCAACCTTTTTATGGTTTAGATTTTAGTGGAAAGCGTTTTGATTGTGGTGTCAAGCTAGGGTACCTAGAAGCGAATATAGCTTTTGCCCTGGAACGACAAGATTTAGGTCCTTCTCTTCGTAAAGTACTTACTAATTATGGTTTTTAAATGATGCGTATAGTTATGGTAGGTGCTGGTTATGTAGGCCTTGTATCAGGAGCTTGTTTCTCTGAAATTGGTTTGGATGTCACCTGTGTTGATAGTGATAAAGATAAAATAGATATGCTTTTGGATGGAGCACTACCTATTTATGAGCCTGGTTTAGATAGATTAGTATCAGATAATGTGGCAGCAGGGCGATTGCATTTTACAAGTGATCTAACATCAGCTGTCAAAGGGGCAAAAGTTATATTTATTGCTGTTGGCACACCATCTAGGCGAGGTGATGGACATGCTGATCTATCTTATGTTTATGCCGCTGCTGAGGATATTGCTAAAAGCGCAGATGTAGGTTCAATTATAGTTACTAAATCTACTGTACCAGTTGGAACGGGCTCTCAGATTAAAAAAAGAATATCCGTAATAAGGAATGACGAATTAGAAGTTGCTGCTAATCCTGAATTTTTAAGAGAAGGTTCCGCGATTAATGACTTCATGCACCCAGATCGAGTTATTATTGGAGTTGAATCTTCTAGAGCTGAAGATATTATGAATGATGTTTATAGTTCATTATCTTTGAATAGGACCCCTGTTATTATCACTTCTCTTGAAACAGCAGAAATGATTAAATATGCATCAAACACATTTTTGGCTACTAAAATTACATTTATAAATGAATTTTCTGATTTGTGTGAAAAAACCGGAGCTGATATTAACGATGTTGCTTTAGGCATTGGTCTTGATGGACGCATAGGTAGTAAGTTTTTAAATGCTGGCCCTGGTTATGGAGGGTCGTGTTTTCCGAAAGATACTCGAGCACTCGTACAAACTGCACGAGATTATCAATCACCTATAACACTTGTTGAGCAAGTTATTTCAATAAATGAACAACGTAAATTAGATATGGTTACTAAAATTATTGAATCTTTTGGGGGTTCAGTATTCGGTAAAGAAATAGCTATCTTAGGTTTAACTTTCAAACCTAACACGGATGATGTGCGTGATGCTCCAAGCTTGGTAATAGTTCCAAAACTGATTAAAGCGGGGGCATCAATTAGAGTTTATGACCCCAAAGGTATGGCAGAAGCCCATATGTTTATCGATGATGTGAGTTGGAGCGATGATCCATATAGTGCAATTAAGGGAGCTGATGGAGTTGTAATATTGACTGAGTGGGGTGAGTTTAAGTCTCTTGACCTGGATAAAATAAAAGAACTTTTAAAATCACCTCTTATAATTGATCTACGAAATATGTTTAGTCCTGATGATATAATTAAAAAGGGATTTGACTATGTTTCTATAGGTAGAAAACCGGTTTATGGTTCAAGTAATTAAAACCAATGACTTCTTATAAATTTAATCCGAGTATTTTACGCGAATATGATGTTAGAGGCGTATATGGTGAGTCTTTGACAACTGAAGATGCCAAAATGTTAGGTATATCATTTGGTACACGCGTTATGGAAAGCGGCGGTAAAATTATAGTCGTCGGTTTTGATGGTCGAATTACCAGTCCTGAATTATGTAACTCTTTAGTTAAAGGACTAGTATCTTGTGGCTTAAATGTTTTTAACGTTGGTTTGGGGCCAACACCTATGCTTTCATTCGCCATCAAACATTTAAACGCTGATGCGGGGGTGATGGTTACAGGTAGTCATAATCCTCCTGAATATAATGGTTTCAAAATGACTCTCAACGGGGTTCCTTTTTATGGAAAGGATATTCAAGGTTTAGGAGAGTTAGCACTTTTAGGGGAGTTTATTGAAGGCACTGGTTCAATCAAATTTATTGATATAAGTAAAGATTATATTAAACGTCTAGTACAAGATTTTCAGGGAATTAAAATTAAATCAGTTGCATGGGACCCAGGAAATGGAGCGGCATGCAATATACTCATTGATCTAGTAAAGCTTTTACCAGGTGAGCATCACGTTATTAACGAAAGCGTTGATGGAACTTTTCCTGGTCATCATCCTGATCCAACAGTCGCTAGTAATTTAATTCAGTTACAGAATTATGTGATAGAAAATAAATGTGAGATTGGTATCGCATTTGATGGAGATGGTGATCGAATAGGTACTGTTGATGGTAAAGGAAGAATAATTTGGGCTGACCAATTAATGATGCTTTTTGCCGAAGATATACTAAGGGATAAACCAGGGTCATACGTTATAGCTGATGTTAAATCTAGCAAGGCATTATTTGACGAAATAACTAGACTTGGCGGCAATGCAGTAATGTCCAGTACTGGTCACTCATTGGTAAAATCTAAAATGACAGAATTATCTGCGCCATTAGCTGGTGAACTTAGTGGTCATATATTTTTTGGAGATTATTATTATGGTTTTGATGATGCTTTATATGCATCATTAAGATTATTAGCTTTACTAAACCGTAGAGAAAAAACTTTATCACAACTCTACGAATTAATGCCTAAAATGTATAACACCCCAGAAATTAGGTTTTTATGTTCTGAAAAACGTAAATTTATAGTCATTGAAGAAGTGTCGAAAAGACTTTTAATGTTGGGTGCTGAATTATCGGAAATTGATGGAGTTAGAGTAACAACTGAAGATGGTTGGTGGCTATTACGTGCATCGAATACAGAAAATGCTCTGACTTCTAGGTGTGAATCATATAGTGCTGAGGGACTAAATAGACTTAAAAAACAATTATGTGAGCAGTTAAGCTTAAGTGATATATTAATTCCTGATGATTTGATAAATAACTAATTTCTTTTCGACTCTGCTTGGCTAGTCTACAATCATAGTGATTTCAACAATTGAAAGGAGGTGGTCCAATGTCTAACGCAATGGTGAAAGTTTATGTCTGTTTACGAGGCACTGGATATTTTCTTGATGGGGATACACATTAAAAAAGAAACTCTCATAGAGGATATTTACTTAATATGGTGATTTCGTGAATGGTTAGAAGAATTTTTCTAACTAAGACTTAAATTTGGGACTAAAGTTCATATTAATTTGTCCTTCAATCACCTTACGTTTTATAAAACGCCATCTGACAATTGTTTGATGGCGTTTTTTTATATTATTTTATACTATCTTTAAGCACGACATTTTACAAATAAGATCCCTTTTTGTGTCATAACTAGTTTATTTTCCTGATTATGGATGTAACCAGTTATTTCTAATATCCCTCTGTCTGGTTTACTTTTGGATAACCTTTTTCCCTGTATTTTGCAGTTTGCTGAAATTGTATCTTCTGCGTGTACTGGTAAAAGCCAACATATTTCGGTTCCTGGGGATCCCATGCTAGCTACTCTGTTCAATAATCCATCATATAGTAAGCGCATATATATACTTCCCGTATGCCACCCACTAGCTATAATATCTCCATAAATTGATTTTCTAGCTGCATTTTCATCTGTGTGAAATGTTTGTGGATCAAACTCATTAGCAAATTTTAGTATTTCTTTTTTTTTAAATGTATAAGAACCAAGTTCAAAAACTTGGTTCTTATAGAAGTCTTCAAAATAGATATCAGTCATGGATATAATAACAGTAATTATTTAATTCAATAATATAATAATAGTTAGTTATTCGGTTTAACGATTTTACACTCACGTCCATTAACAAGAATTTGTTTACATGATGCACGTGCTCTAACCTCATTAAGGCCCATTAATCTTGTTCTAAATAATGTATTGTTAGATTTTGAAACAGCTTGAATCTTTAAAGAAGCTGTAAATGGTAGATTTACTAATTTATGAACTGTATGGCTTCCTATGTCATGGGCTTCTTTATATCTATTGAAAGCACCTATTTGTATTCCCCAATTAGCGGATGTTGAAGAAAATGCAATGTTTGATGAACTTTCCTTTAACGCCATTGTTTCCATTATCGGTGTAAAACGTTTAGGTGCAGGTCTAGCTCTTAATAAAGAAAATGATTCAGCCCGCGCCCAAGAGCGATTAAGAAGTCTTTTCATCTGTCTATCACGCCGGCCTGCTGTCTTACCTCCAAAAACTACACCAATAAGTCTGGTTCCATTTCTTTTTGTTGATGCTGCTAAGTTAAAACCTGATGCATTTATATAACCTGTTTTAATACCGTCCGTACCTTTATATTTTTGTAAAAGTTTGTTGTGATTTTTATAAAGTTTTCCTTTATAGGTAAAAGATTGAATTGAAAAATAATTGTAATATTTGGGAAATTTATTAATAAGTGTTTGAGCCAGTATGGACATATCACGTGCTGTACTTCTTTGTCGCTTATGAGGTAAGCCAGAAGCATTTTTGAATGTAGTTTTATTCATGCCTAGTTGATGTGCGCGTTTGGTCATCATTTTAGCAAAATTTGATTCAGTACCAGCCAGTTTCTCGGCAATAACTGTCGCTACGTCATTCGCCGATTTTACTGAAATTGCACGGATTGCTTGTTCAACTGTAATCGTTTGTCCAGTTAGTAATCCTAATTTAGATGCTGGTTGTTTAGAAGCTTTACTTGATACCCTTAGTTTTTCGTTTAATTGTAGTTTATTGTTATTCAAGGCTTCGAAGACTAACAATAATGTCATCATCTTAGTCAGCGATGCGGGGTAGTTATAAGTATCAGCGTTACGCGAATGAAGAACTTTTCCCGATTTAGAATCAATAACTATAGCCGCGTATCCAGCTTGGGCTGTGTTACCAAGAAAAAATGACAGGAGTAGAATAATCATTATAGCTACAGGAGCCTGTAGCCATCTAATCACAATGTGAATGATATCTCGAATTACCAAAATTAAGATTACCAGGTCATTAAATTTATAACTTCTAATTGTTTATATTTAACCGAATCACTGAGAGTCCAACTTTTGTTCTAAAAATTTTAACAGAAGAATATGATAATATCTCTAGTATAAGATTCTAACTATTTTAAGAAAGATGATTTGGCTTTGCAAAGGACAAGGTATTATCCAAAGTAATTTCTTTTGTGAGGGCTATTTCCCATTCTAAATACTGACGCATAGCTTCTTCTACCCTATCCAGATTATCGTAGGGTTTGTATTGAATATCATTCGTTGGTCCAAGAGTTTTTGATAACCCTTTTTCTAATGGATAGCTATTTGCAGACCAGTTATTTGTTCCACCCTCTAATACATAAATATCTTTTGTATTAAGGCTTATTGATAGATCATTAGCGGCTAATTTGGCTAAATTATCATTGTCTGAGGAGATCACAATACATTTAATTAAAGAAATATTTTTTATTTCGTAACATAGTCTTGACCTAACTGACCAGTATGCTCCAGGTATGTGTCCATCACGATATTTGAGACTACTATTTATATCTATAACCACCACCTCGTTTTTGTTCATATACCTTTCTAACTGCTTGGGACTAATAAACTTCGTCCATAAGGTCCCGTAAATTATTGGGTAATGAGGTTGAGTAGTGACTTTTTTAGATATAATTCCACCTGATAATACGTGAACATCATTCCAACCCATTTGAATTAGCCAGGATGCGGTCATAATAGAACGTACTTCGGTATCATCTATTAAAACTATTCTGGAGTTACGGACACCTACATATGTATCTAATGCCTGTATTAGTTGACCACCTGGAGCATTTCGTGAATCTATTAAATGTGATTGATTGAATTCTCTAGGAGAACGAACATCAAGTAGATATAATGTCGGACCATTAATATCATTTTTCCATTCAGTAAGAGTGTCATTATCAATAAAGTTTATCTGATATTTTTCTGCAACTAGATTGGCAGCTATTTTAGCTTTTTTAATGCCTACTTGTGATAGGTTTGGCTCATTTGATAAACTACCATAGGACAGATTAAAACCAGCTAAATGCCAACCCATAGTTCCGTTTTCTAAGGCTAATATGTTATTGGATATGCCAGCATTAATTAATGACTGAGCTCCAATAATACTTCGCGTTCTGCCTGCACAATTTATAATAATTTCAGTCTCTGGATTAGTTACTAAGTCATGTATTCTATAAACAAGTTCTCCCCCCGGGACATTGATTGCTCCAGGTATACTCATTCGTTTAAACTCTTCTGCAGGTCTGGAATCTATTACTATAATATTTTTATTTGTATCTATAAGTGTTTTTAGCTCTTCAGCTGTTATACTGGGAGTTCTATAATGTTTTTCTATGTATTCACCAAAAGCTTTTGAAGGTACATTCACCCCTTGAAATACTGAATTCCCTTTATTTTTCCAGTTTATCAAACCGCCTTTGAGGATAGAGACATCAAAATAACCCCAATTTATAAGTTTAGTCGCTGCCTCAATTGTATTACTTTCATTGGTGCCTAAATCCATTATAATTATCTTAGTAAATTTTTTTGGTATTAGATCTGCAATACGTAGCTCTAGATAGCTTAATGGAATACAATTAGCTAACAGGATATGGCCCTGACTGAACTCTCCCTCTTCACGAATGTCAATTAGAGACATTTCAGTTTGGGATTCGAGTAATTCCTTTAGTGTTAATGTAGAAATATTATTTATCAAAGAAGTCTTCTATCAAAAATATTAGATATTTTTTAGGATATCATAATGTAGTTAATTAGGTAAATGAATAGATCCTAGAAGATAGTCCTAGTTTAGAAAGCAGGAATTTATTATGAGTTTGATGAAAATTACAGATTATCCTAAACAAGTCCATCGTGGAAAAGAATCTGCTGAATATCAAAGTATTCTAGATGTACTATCTAAAGGAATTAACGGGATAGATATTGCTTATGGTGATGATATTTATCAAAGAATAGCATTATTTCTGCCAGATAAACCAAACGGTATAGTTTTAGTTTATATTCATGGTGGTCGTTGGAGTTATGGCTTCAAGGAATCAGCAGCCTTTATGGCTCCTACCTTAAATTCTGCAGGCATAACTTTAGCTAGTGTAGGTCATAGGCTTTTTCCAAATTTATATAAATCAGGAATTTCAGATCTATCAACCGGTATTGATTGGTTAGTTAAATATGTGGGTAAGTACGGAGTTAATATGAATAAATTATTCATAAGTGGACATTCATCTGGAGGTCATTATGCGGCACAACTATCAGTTACCCGAGATTGGCTAGATAAATTTAAATTGCCTTATGATCTGATAAGCGGTTGCTTACCAATATCTGGAGTATATGACTTAACTGAGAAAGGATACAAAGGGGAGGGACGACCGCCATGCTTAGAGTTTGACAGTGACGGAGTTTTTGAAAGTCCTATGTTTAGGATGGATAATTTTATTGTTCCGTTTTTAATCACTTATGGAACTCATGATTATAGCTTTCTTATACCTCAAGCAAAAGAATTTTATGCATTAATTAATAAGTATGGAGGAAAAGCAGAAATTCTTGAGCTAGAGGGCAAAAACCACTTTACAGTTCATTATGAGGGAGCTGCCAGTGATGGAGAGTGGACAAATAGGGCCATCAAATGGATAAAACAGCACTAGATTAAACTTAATTATAGTTATTATAATCTTTAATTTATAATTGATTTATAGGTATTCGCTAAGAACATAAGAAATTATAATGATTACAACAGTTATACACTTAGATTAACCTTTAAATTCTATAATCTTGTATTACTTTAATATTAGTTAAAGAACAAAGCTGTATTAGTGAAATGATGAAAATATGTAAATCATTGCAGAAAGTTAAACTTAATCAGGGTAATAATAATTCTGATGAAAACTCTAATGGTGATGGCCGTGGACAAACTGGAGTTGCAACAAAAACCAGATCTAAAACACAAAAACCGTCTATGTATAAAGTATTACTATTGAATGACGATTACACTCCGATGGAATTTGTTGTAGAAATTCTAGAACGATTTTTTAGTATAAAAGGTCAAGAAGCTGTTAAAATTATGTTGCATGTTCATCAAAAAGGTGTGGGTGTATGTGGCATTTATACTTACGAGGTAGCCGAAACAAAAGTTACCCAGGTCGTTGACTATGCTCGTGCGAATCAGCACCCTTTACAATGTACGCTAGAACAGGATTAACCTAGGATGTTTCTTGTTTTTTTATTTCTTAGAGGTAGTTAAATAAAATGTTGTCGAATAATTTAGAGCACACATTACACCGAGCTTTAGCTATGGCTAATGAGCGTCACCATGAATATGCAACTCTGGAACATCTATTGCTATCATTAACTGAGGATCAAGATGCCATATCAGTTTTGAGGGCGTGTGGAATTGATATAAGCGATCTTAGAAAAAATTTATCTAGCTATATTGATGAAGAATTATCTGGATTAATTACAAACCGTTCTGATGAGGCTAAACCGACAGCAGGATTTCAGAGGGTATTACAAAGATCTGCCATACATGTTCAGTCATCAGGAAGAGAGGAGGTGACCGGAGCTAACGTATTAGTGGCTATGTTCTCTGAAAGAGAAAGTAACGCTGTTTACTATCTTCAACAACAAGAAATGACAAGGCTTGACGCTGTTAATTATATTTCTCACGGTATAGCAAAAGTACCTGGTCACGAAAAAGATGAATCTATTACAGGGATGGATACTGAGGACGAAAATGGGGCTGTTAAAAAAGGAAAAGAAGCTTTAGATGCATACTGTATAGATTTAAATCAAAAATCCAGAGATGGGTACATTGATCCACTGATAGGTAGGGCAGATGAGGTAGATAGAACTATTCAGATCCTGGCTAGGCGTCAAAAAAATAACCCCCTTTATGTGGGTGAACCAGGTGTTGGTAAAACAGCTATAGCAGAAGGTTTAGCCAAACGTATAGTTGATAAACAAACACCTAAAGTCCTTGAAGATTGTGTGATTTATAATTTAGATATGGGTTCGCTTTTAGCCGGCACCCGCTATAGAGGTGACTTTGAAGAACGTTTAAAAGCCGTAATAGCAGAGGTTCAATCAATTGATGGTGCGATATTATTTATAGATGAAATTCATACTATTATTGGCGCAGGTGCCACGTCGGGTGGTGCAATGGATGCTTCGAACTTACTTAAACCAGCACTAGCAGGTGGAAGATTACGTTGTATCGGTTCAACTACATATAAAGAATATAGAAGTTACTTTGAAAAAGACCGCGCTCTAACTCGTCGGTTTCAAAAAATCGATGTTAATGAGCCCTCGATTGATGATGCAATAAAAATATTAAGAGGTTTAAAGTCATATTATGAAGATCATCACGAGGTACGATATACTGAACAAGCAGTTCGGAGTGCAGTGGAATTAGCTGCCCGATATATTGGAGACCGTAAGCTTCCTGATAGTGCCATAGACGTTATTGATGAGGTTGGTGCAGCGCAATCGCTATTACCAAATTCTAGGCGTAAGAAAACTTTGGGTATTAAAGATGTAGAGACAGTTGTAGCGAAAATAGCAAGAATTCCTCCTAAAACAGTTAACAGGGATGACAAAAATACGTTGCAAAATCTTGACCGAGATTTAAAGACTATGGTTTTTGGACAAAATTTAGCAATTGAAGAACTCTCAAATGCTATTAAGTTATCAAGGGCGGGGTTACGCGGCGCAGATAAGCCAATAGGTAGTTATCTATTCTCTGGTCCCACTGGAGTAGGAAAAACTGAAGTAGCTCGTCAACTATCTATAGCGCTGGGTATTAATCTTACTCGGTTTGATATGTCTGAGTATATGGAACGTCATTCAGTATCACGCTTAATAGGTGCTCCTCCTGGTTACGTGGGTTTTGATCAAGGTGGACTTTTAACCGATTCCATAGACCAACATCCTCATAGTGTTTTATTACTTGATGAAATTGAAAAAGCACATCCAGACTTGTTCAATATCTTGTTACAAGTAATGGACCATGGAAAATTAACAGATCACAATGGTAAAACCATAGATTTTAGAAATGTAATACTAATAATGACAACAAATGCAGGGGCAGCTGATTTAGCTAAGCCGATGATTGGATTCGGTAGTTCGAGAAGAGAGGGGGAGGATGTAGAAGCAATTAATCGCATGTTTTCACCAGAATTTCGTAACAGACTTGATGCAGTGATTGGTTTTAAAAATTTAACGCCATCTGTAATGAGTAGAGTTGTAGATAAATTTATTATTGAGTTAGAAGTGCAACTTCATGATAGAGATGTAACTATTGAATTGGATAATCAAGCCCGTAAATGGTTAGCTAAACGAGGCTATGATGAATTATATGGAGCGAGGCCATTAGCTAGAGTTATTCAAGACCAAGTTAAAAAAACATTAGCTGACGAATTACTTTTCGGAAAACTCTCTAAAGGTGGATCAGTCAAAGTTTCTGTTGCTAAAGATAAACTCTCTTTTAAAATAAAAGCAGCAAAAGATATAAAAGCTATAAAAGAGAAAAGCAAAACATCAAAAGATCCGGTATTTATTGAAAAATAAATGTGAGTAATTTTAAGTAGTTTTCTGTTTGTATGGGGAAAGCTCGTTAGTTCTTAACATTTCCCATTCTACTTCGCGCTTTTCTTCCCGGCAGAAGTTTTGCACTGCATCTCTAAATGAATTATTTGGAATAAAATGTGCGCTATAGGTCTCAACAGGTTCATAGCCTCTTTGTATTTTATGGGGTCCTTGTGTACCTGCTTCAACCCGCGAAAGATTGTTGTCTATGGCAAAGTCAATTGCCTGATAATAACAAGTTTCAAAATGAAGAAACGGAAAATCTTTAATACATCCCCAATTACGTCCATATAAAGTATCGGTACTACAAAAATTAAGTGCACCAGCTACTGCTAGGCCGTCAAGTTCGGCAATCATTAAAACAATACTGTCCCCAAGGCGCTCTTGAATGGATTCAAAAAATTCACGAGTAAGGTATGGGTATCCCCATTTCCGATCGTATGTATCTACATAAAACCTATAGAAAGAGTCCCATTGTGTTGTCCGAATATCTTCACCAACGTATGGTTTGACGATTAAACCTTGATCAATAATTGAACGTCTTTCTCTTCGTATGGATTTTCGTTTTCTACTATTGAGTTCACTAAGGAAGTCTTCAAAAGAACTATAATTATGATTGTGCCAATGATATTGACGGCCTAATCGTTGTATCCACCCCGATTTTCCCATTAAATCCCATTCGTTTTCAGTAGAAAATGTAACATGCACTGATGATAAATTAAGTTTTAAACATACCGTTTCTAGTGCTTTAATTAGCGATAACTTTGTTGAATCAATTGAGTTTTTTTTATTTGCTAATAATCTGGGGCCAGTTACTGGAGAAAAAGGAATTGAAACCTGCATTTTTGGATAGTAGTTTCCGCCAGCCTGTTCCCAGGCATGTGCCCAGCCGTGGTCAAATACATATTCGCCTTGTGAGTGACTTTTAATATAGAGAGGTGACGCAGCTATTATCTTACTAGTTTCATCCTGTATTATTAGGTGATGCGGAAGCCAACCTGTTTGTTCGGTAGCACATCCTGTTTCTTCAAGCGCACTCAAAAATGCGTGGCTAACAAAAGGATTTTTATCTCCTATTAGTCCATCCCAATCTCTTGCTGAAATATCGGATATATTCTCAACTATACGAGCTATATAGGAATCATTACCATCAGCCATTATTAATATTACTTAGTGAGAATTTTATTTAGATAGTGAGAGAAATAATTATTTATAAGATAACACAGTTACAATATTTTTATCATATTGGTATTAGTATGTAACCATTATTTTATTTCAAATATTGCTTCTATTTCTACACATACGTTCAAAGGGAGTGAAGAAACACCAACTGCTGCTCTTGCATGGCGCCCATTTTCTTTAAAAATATCAACTAATAGGTCTGAAGCTCCATTGATTACTTTTGGGTGGTCAGTAAAGTTTGGAGTAGAAGCAACAAAGCCGGTGATTTTAACTGCTTTTTTTATTTTATCTAGATCACCATTTAATGCAGTGCGAGCAATACTTAAAATTGAATAGCAGCATTGTCTGGCTGCAGCATTAGCTTCTGTAATGTTAATATTTTCTCCTACTATTCCTATAAACGAAGGTTTACCATCTATAATTGGTATTTGACCTGATATAAAAAGAAGATTGCCTGTTAATAAATAAGGTTCATAATTGGCAACCGGTGAATTTCCTTCTGGCAGGGATATTCCTAACACTTTCAAACGTTCGTCAATTATTCTAGTCACTAATAAAAACTCCTTCTCATATAAAAAAAATGGAGGTGTGCAAAGCGCACACCTCCGAGTTCAGGGAGGAGATTGGCCCTGCGCCAGGGAGAGAGTTGGCGCGGGCCACGAATTCGGGACCAGATATGTCCATTCCCGTCCCGAATCTCTTTAGCTACACCCACTAGTTGTTCCGCAGGTGTCGCATTTTAAACAAGTTCCATTTCTTACCATCGTAAAATTACCACACTCGGTGCAAGCATCGCCTTCGTATCCCTTCATTCTTGCCATACGAATACGTTCCGTTCGTTCCTCTTGCACAACATATTCTAAATCTAGTTGTTTGCCTGCAGTGGCAGGTAAGGTTAGTACTTCTGCTTGTGAAGCACTAACGTCATTTGTACCCGTGGCCGCATCAACATTTGCACCAAGTTCATTATTGTCAAATGAACCAGGTGTTTGTCTGCCACCTTCTATAACTGATAAGCTTCCTCTTACGTAACCGTTACTTACGGCGTGATCATTAGTAACTTGTTCTAGGTGAAATGATTCATCCGATTCACCACGTCCCATAGTATCTGGTTCTAAATCATCAATTTCTACATGAGCTAAGTCATGGCGTCCCATATAACTTATGGCGACCTCTCGAAATACGTAGTCAAGAATTGAACTCGCCATCTTTATAGCATCATTACCCTCAACAGGACCTGAAGGCTCAAATCGAGTAAATGTATAAGCATCTACAAATTCTTCAAGGGGAACTCCATATTGAAGGCCTATTGATACGGCTATAGCAAAATTATTCATTAACGATCTAAAAGCAGCACCCTCTTTATGCATATCAAGGAATAATTCTCCTAATGTACCATCATTATATTCCCCAGTTCTAAGGTAAACTTTATGACCTCCTACTATCGCCTTTTGCGTATATCCTTTGCGTCTATCTGGTAACCTTTTTCGGGATACATCTCTTTCAAGAACTTGTTCAGCCAACCGTTTTCCAACCATTTCTGCACGATTATCTGTTGGTGCTTCTATGATGTCTTCAACGGAGATATCTGATTCATTATCGTCTTCTAACAATTGAGCTTGAAGTGGTTGACTTAACTTAGAACCATCACGGTAGAGTGCGTTTGCTTTTAAACCAAGTTTCCAAGATAGCAGATAGGCATTTTTACAATCATTTACCGAAGCCTTATTAGGCATATTTATGGTTTTAGATATGGCGCCACTAATAAATGGTTGAGCAGCTGCCATCATATTTATATGGCTTTCGGCAGATAAGAATCTCGTTCCAATTTTTCCGCAAGGATTTGCACAATCAAATACTGATAAGTGATCAGGTTTTATGTATGGAGCACCTTCGAGAGTCATTGCACCACAAACATGGATGTTTGCTAGTTCAATTTCGTCTTTATTAAATCCTATGTGTTGAAGAAGATTAAATGAATAATCATCTAATGAATCCAAATTAATACCTAAGGTTTCAGTGCAGAATAATTCACCTAGTGTCCATTTATTAAACACAAATTTTAGATCAAATGCATCTGATAATGCATTTTCAATTGCTTCTATTTGTTTGGTTCCAAAACCTAACTTAGTAAGAGATTCAACATTTATATGTGGAGCATTTGTTATTGATCCGTGGCCAACTGCATAGTTTATTATTTCAGTAACTTGCTTGGCATCATATCCCAAAGTAACTAGAGCATCTGGAACCATACGGTTTATTATTTTAAAGTATCCTCCTCCCGCTAGCTTCTTAAATTTAACTAATGCAAAATCTGGTTCTATCCCTGTAGTATCACAATCCATTACCAGCCCTATAGTACCAGTTGGTGCTATTACTGTTGTTTGAGCATTACGAAAGCCATTTTCTTCGCCAAGCTTTAGTGCTAAATCCCATGCTTTTTGAGCTCTACTCACAAGGTTTTTATTTGGACAATTATTAGTATCTAGCGGGACTGGAAAAGTTGATATTTTCTCATAGCCAGATTTTTTAGCATATGCTGCGCGACGGTGATTTCTTATGACGCGTAGCATGTCTTGTGAGTTTTTAGGGTATCCGGGAAAAGAACCCATTTCTCCTGCTATTTCAGCGGATGTGGCGTAAGATATACCTGTCATTATAGCTGTTATCGCACCACATAATGAACGTCCCTGATCACTATCATAGGGGATACCGGAAGCCATACATAACCCTCCGATGTTAGCAAATCCTAGACCGAGAGTTCTAAACTCGTAACTCCTTCGTGCGATTTCTTTAGAAGGAAACTGGGCCATTAAAACAGATATTTCTAAAGTTAATGTCCATAATCTAACGGCATGCTCAAACGAATCAATATTAATACTACCATCTTCTTTTTTAAACTTAAGCAGATTTAAAGAAGCCAAGTTACAAGCAGTATTATCTAAAAACATATATTCTGAACATGGATTTGATGCATTTATACGACCTGACTTAGGGCAGGTGTGCCAATCATTAATTGTTGTATCAAACTGAATGCCAGGATCTGCGCTAGACCATGCGGCCGAACCAATTTTTTCCCAGAGATCTATTGCTTTAACAGTCTTGCTAACCTTGTTATCTGTACGTTGTTTTAAATCCCATAAATCATCATTTTGTACAGCATTAAGAAAGGAATCAGTTATTCTGACAGTGTTATTTGAATTCTGTCCTGAGACTGTTTTATATGCTTCTGAATCCCAGTCTGTGTTAAAAGACGGAAAATGCATTTCTTTGTAACCTTGGCGAGCATAATCAATAGTTCTTTGAATGTAGTTTTCTGGCACCAAATCTTTGCGTGCCTGTTTAATAGATTTTTTTAGTGCACTGTTTTCAGATGGATTAAATCGTTCGTCAGAAACAATATTTACATCCGCAGAATTACAAGCTTCCATAATATTGATCAGATGGCGTTTACATATATTAGAACCAGTAACAAGAGAGGCAACTTTTTGTTCTTCAATTACTTTCCAGTCAATGAATTCTTCTACGTCAGGATGATCTATATCTACAACTACCATTTTAGCGGCTCTTCTAGTCGTTCCTCCTGACTTTATTGCGCCGGCTGCTCTATCACCAATACGTAAAAAACTCATTAAACCTGATGATTTACCTCCGCCAGATAGAGATTCCCCTGACCCTCTTAAGCTAGAGAAATTTGTACCTGTACCAGAACCATATTTAAAAAGCCTTGCTTCACGTGTCCAAAGGTCCATTATTCCGCCATCAGTTACCAAATCATCTGATATTGACTGAATAAAACACGCGTGCGGCTGGGGGTGTTTATATGCACTTTTCGATCGTGTCAGTTTTCCTGTTTCGTAGTCAACGTAGTGGTGTCCCTGACCAGGGCTATCAATTCCGTATGCCCAGTTTAGACCAGTATTGAACCATTGAGGGCTGTTTGGTGCTGCCATCTGTTTTGCCAGCATATAGCATGTCTCATCTAAATATGCTTGTGCGTCTTCTTCACTATCAAAATATCCACCTTTCCAACCCCAGTAAGCCCAAGTGCCAGCTAGTCTATTAAAAACCTGTTTAGAGTCATTTTCGCTAGTATATCTTTCATCCTCTGCCAATTTATTTAGTTTCTCAGTATCTCCAACACTGCACCATAAAAAATCTGGTATAGATTTATCTGGAATTCTTTTTAGTATTATAGGAACACCAGCTTTTCTGAAATATTTTTGAGCTAATATATCACATGCTACCTGGCTCCATTCTTCCGGAACTGATATATTTTTAGCAGAAAACACGACTGAACCATCTGGATTTCTTATTTCACTGCTGGTTTTACGAAATTTTATGCCATTATAGGGATCTTTGCCCTCTAACGTGAAGCGGCGATTAATCCGCATATGAATATCCCCCAATATACATTGGACGAAATTTAAGGGTGTTAATCGTCCTCTATAAGCCAGGTATACCGCTAGAGTTCATGTTTTATCCCCTAACTGTTCGCGGCACCAACCGAGTCGCATTTAGTAACAAACTACTTTTATTTTTTATAACTACTACATCTCGATTATTACATAGGCTATACTACTACATATTTGAGTAGCAACTATATTTTGTGTTGTATAAAAAATTGGAGATAAATATAGTATTTACTAATGCGCGACTCCTATAATTACTGCGACATCTTATTAGCTGGACCTAAACGTCTGTCAGTGCAATATTTGGGTAGGATTTAAGAGACTCGGACGTTGTTGGTGATAAAATTTAATTAATTGAACTGGAAAAAAAATAATATGGCAACGCTTGGTACGTTGATAAAGACCTGGATTACAGGCATTAAAGTTGGAGAAGATAACTTTGGTAATCGTTATTATCGAAGTAAAGGTAGATCAGGATATAATAGAGAAAGAAGGTGGGTTGTTTATAAGGGGAGTTCTGAGCCAAGTAAGGTTCCACCAGAATGGCACGCTTGGCTCCACCATATAACTGATACACCTCTGACGGATAAAAATAGACATTCGTGGCAAAAAGAACATGTTCCCAACTTGAGCGGTACTCGAGCTGCATACGTGCCGCCTGGTAGTACGTTGCGAGGTGGTCATAGACCTCGTAATACAGGAGACTATGAATCGTGGACACCCAAATAGATATATTTGGTTATTAATAAAAGCAAACAGTCAAATGTATTATTTACGGCATAAACAATACGAATTATTGACGGGATTTGTAATCTCTGTATGTTTTATATTTTTAATAATATCTGTTTTCAAAGTTACAGAATCTAAATCAAAAAGTTTTTATTATACCGCTCGGTTTAACCAAGTGGATGGGATATCAGTTGGAAGTGAAGTTAAAATTGCAGGTATTCCAGTTGGAATCGTAAAAGACTTGTATTTAGATAAAGATTTACGAGCTGTAATATCCATCACTGTAGAAAACAATATAATTTTAGATTCTGAATCAGTAGCTTCAATTACAACTCCTGGTTTATTTGGAAAAAAATATATTCAATTAGATATTGGAAGTGGTAATACTCTTAAACCTGGCCAAGAAATTATATACACAGAAGATTCACTTATTTTAGCTGATTTACTTAAAATAATCGGTAGTAAATCAAAAAGACATGATGATGTTGAATATAATAAGAGGATGCCATGAATCGTGGAATGGCAGAGACCTTAATTGGTGCAATAGTTCTTTTAGTTGCGCTCATATTTCTAATATTTGCTCTCCAATATATAGATAGCAGTAATGATAATGTTATTAATCTTAAGGCGCGTTTTTATAAAGTTGGAAGTTTAAATATTGGAAATGAAGTTAAAATCAGTGGAGTCAAAGTAGGCGTTGTTATTGACCGTTCTCTTGATAAAGAAAGCTTTGAAGCCTTAATAACATTTAGTGTTGATGCGGATATTAAAGTTCCAACTGATACATCTGTGTTTATAGATAGTGAAGGTTTATTAGGAGGTTCTTATTTGAGGCTTACCCCAGGCATATCAGATAAAATACTGAAAGATGGTGATGAGGTCTTTAAAACACGTGATTATGAATCACTTGAAGATAGTGTTTCCAAAATCATATTTATGACAAATGATAAATAGTGTTTTCTTTTATTAATATAACTAATAATATTAATTTTTTGAGATATGTTTTCTCTATATATATATTATTAAATATTATTATGTTGAATATGTGCTTTGCCCAGTCAACGAATTTACAATCTGAGAAATTTAAGCCCATAGCAATTCTTCATGGGTTAGATAAAGTTACCGCTAGGACTGAAAGGCTTCAGGCAACAATAAAACAAAAAATATACTTTGGTACCCTGACTATAAAAGTTAGAACTTGCTATAAGAATCCTCCAACGGAAAATCCGGAATCTGCAGTTTTTGTCGAAATAACTGATAATGTTATAGGACAAGGAAATAGTTTAGTATTTAATGGATGGATGTTTTCTTCAAGTCCCGCTTTGTCGGCTTTAGAGCATCCTATCTATGATGTATGGGTTGTGGACTGTATAAAATTATCAAGTTCGTCTAATGTAAGCTCAGATTGAAATTTTTTATTAGAATTAACAGCATTAAATAATAGAGTTTTATATTGATCTTTGCTAACTTCTAGTGCTCCAAATTGCTTTAAGTGATCAGTAATGAATTGAATGTCTAGTAGTTTAAATTTACTTTTTGCTAGACGTGCTGACAAATGACATAAAGCTACTTTACTTGAATCTGTAGTTCTCGAAAACATGCTTTCTCCAAAAAAGGCACCACCCAGTGCCACTCCATATAATCCACCTACAAGTTTTCCGTCTTTATATGTTTCGACACTATGGGCAAATCCCATGTTAAATAGTGTAATATATAATTTTTCAATTGGCTTATTGATCCAAGTTTTTTCTCTCAATTGATTTGTTTCTGAGCAAGCACGTATCACTTCTCTAAAGTTTCTATCTATACTTATTTCATGGGACCCGTTTCTTAATGTTTGTCTTAATTTTTTTGGAATATGAAATTGATCTATAGGTATTATTCCTCTGAATTCTGGTTCTATCCAGTGAATTTCAGTGTCTTCACGATCCTCTGCCATAGGGAAAATACCACAGGCGTACGCCTTTAATAGGAATTCAGGCTCAATAATACTTGATGTCATGATTTTTTAGAAAATACAAAACTCTCCAACCAGTGTATATCATAATCACCAGATATGAAGGTTGGACTTTCTATTATCTGCTGGTGGAGGGGTATTGTTGTTTCAATTCCAGAAATTACCATCTCGTCTAATGCTCTTTTCAACCGCATTATACAGTCATCGCGATTTTTAGCATGAACAACCAGTTTTGCCACTAGGCTATCGTAGTATGGTGGTACTGTGTATCCTGTATATAAAGCAGAATCTATCCTTATGCCGAGTCCGCCGGGTGCATGAAATTCATTAATTCTTCCAGGAGAGGGTATAAAAGATATAGGGTTTTCTGCATTGATTCGACATTCAATTGCATGTCCTTCATATACTATTTGATCTTGTTTATAAGTAAGAGGAATATCTGCAGCTATATTTATCATTTCACTTACGATATCTAAACTGCATATCATTTCCGTTATCGCATGCTCAACCTGAACACGGGTGTTCATTTCTATAAAATAAAACTTATTATTTTCGTATAAGAATTCAAAAGTACCTGCACTTCTGTAGCCTATATCTTTTGCTGCTGAGCAACATAAATTACCAATATATTCTCTTAGATCATTACTAAGAGAAGGAGCCGGAGCTTCTTCTAGTACTTTTTGATGTTTTCGTTGTAATGAACAATCACGTTCATATAAATGAATAGCGTTGCCATGATTATCAGCTAATACCTGTACTTCTATATGTCTGGGATTTTTAAGATACTTTTCTAAGTAAACGGATTTATTACCAAAATTAGTTTCTGCCTCATTTTGAGCTATACTTATTGCCAACTCCATTTCTTCAGGTCTAGTTACTACTTTCATACCTCTACCCCCACCACCAGATGTAGCTTTGATAATCACTGGATATCCAATTTCTTCAGCAGCATTTTTTGCTTTTTCTAGGTTATCAATCACTTCAGTAGAGCCAGGAACTACTGGTATGTGAGCTTCTATCATCATTTTTTTGGCAGAAATCTTATCACCCATATTAGCAATATGTTTAGGTTTTGGACCTATGAATATGAAATCATGCTCTTCAACTATCTGGGCAAAATTTTCGCTTTCAGACAGAAACCCATAGCCTGGATGTATGGCATCAGCATTTGTTACTGTTGCTGCTGATATAATAGCAGGGATATTAAGATAGCTTTGTTCGACAGATGCAGGCCCTATACAAACGCTTTCATCTGCCAAGCGGACATGCATTGCCTCTTCATCTGCCGTAGAATGAATTGCGACAGTTTTAATTCCCATTTCTTTACATGCACGATGGATGCGTAAAGCTATCTCGCCCCGGTTAGCGATAAGAATTTTTTCAAACATAGAATTTACAACCCAGTTTATTCAATTATGGCAAGTAATTCACCAAATTCGACAGGTTGACTGTCGGTAACTAATAATTTGGATAATTTGCCGGATATTGGTGCAACAATTTCATTAAAGGTTTTCATAGCTTCAACTACTAAAATAGTTTGGCCTTTCTTAATTGAGTCACCTATTTGAACAAATGGGGGTTCGCCAGGAGCAGAAGACATATAAATAGTCCCCACCATTGGAGATAAAACTGAACCTTGAGAATTTAAATCATATTCATTTTCTTCAAGTAATGGTTTTTCTTGAGTTATAGTTGGTTGAGGAATTATACTTGGCGATTGTTCTGCTTTGATGGTTGCCTTTGAAACTCTAATTTTAGTTCCGTTGTCCTCGTATTCAATTTCTGACAAGCCAGTCTCATCAAGAAGTTTTGACATTCTTCTAACCAAAGATTCGTCAATGTTAAGTTTTTTTGACATATGATTAAGACTTCTACTTTTCATCCATTAATAAGCGTAAGGCTTGAATGGCGAGGACATAACTATTAGCTCCAAAACCACATATTATACCTTTTGCTAATGGACTAATAAATGAATGGTGACGAAACTCTTCTCTCGTATAGATATTTGATAAGTGTACTTCGATTATAGGTATTGTTAATAACTTTAATGCATCATGTAGAGCAACTGATGTATGCGTGTAAGCACCAGCATTTATAGCCAACCCGTCTACTGATTTGCGAGCTTCTTGTATCCAGGCAACTAATTCGCCTTCATGGTTTGATTGTTTAAATTCTATATTTAAGTTTAAACCATCAGCAATGGATATGCATTTATGTTCAATTGATTCCAAGGTTTCGTGACCGTAGGTGTCGGGTTCACGTTCCCCGAGTAGGTTTAGATTTGGTCCATTAAGAACCCAAATTTGTGGGCTGATATTCAATTATTTTGACCCATGTTGGTTGTTATACTTAAAGCGGGTAACATAGCATTCGATTCATCGCAACGGCATAGAGATAAAGTCATAGAGATTATATACGTATTTAATTAGAAATTTGAAACTCTATTTAGTCTAAATTTATATATTGTTGCTATAATAAAAATATATTTATATTTAATTCTCTAGAAGATACTCGCTTTAGTGCAATTCTAAGACAACTGCTTTAATACAATCTTAAAAACATTTTCAAACATCTCTGCATTTAGGCGTCCTGTATTTGTATTGTATCGTGAACAGTGGTAACTATCAGTTAACATTATTCTTTTATTATCATAATTAACTTGGTGTTCAGAACTGTGGCCAAATGGAAAAAGACTTTTCTTTGCTTTCACGGCAGATAAAAAAGCGTTGTGAGCTAATCCTCCTAACACTATTACAGAATGAAGATTGGGCATTGCGTCTATTTCATTAATTAAAAAATTTCTACAGGATTTTACTTCGTGACCTATAGGTTTATTTTGGGGGGGGACACATCTGACTGCATTAGTTAATCTGCAGTTTTGAAGTTTTAATCCATCTAAGGCATGTTTTTTATAAGACCCTTTTGCCAAACCAAATTTAATTAATGTTGAATATAATAAATCACCGGCATAATCTCCTGTAAAAGGCCTGCCTGTTCTATTTGCTCCCTTTAATCCTGGAGCAAGACCAACTATTAATAGTTGTGCTTGTAGAGATCCGAAGCTTTTGACAGGTCCGTTATGAAAGTTTGGAAAATTCTTTTGGTTTAGTTCTCGAAAATCTACTAAACGAGGGCATAAACTGCAGTTGCTTTTCGGAAGTTGTAACTGGATCATGTGCTTTCACTAACAAATTGTTATCTATTTATATTAGCAGATTTTTTTAATTCGATATTATCTTTATTAAGAAGTATTTTATATAATTAATAGTATTAAATAGTTGAATTTATATTAGTTTTTTAATTTTGAGTAATATAACATGCCAATGCCATCATCTATTTTAATTGGTCTAGGTGCCAATATTCCCTCAGAAGAATATGGTCCTCCAAAAAAAACATTAGAAGCTGCTCTGAATTCATTTGTCAGAGTAGGTATCCAAATTAAGAATCAATCGCGTTGGTATTCATCATTACCTATGCCAAAATCTGATCAACCTAGTTATATGAACTCAGTTGTTGAAGTTAAGACACAACTATCACCGTATGACCTATTGAACGTTTTATTAGATATTGAAATAAAATTTGGTCGTAAAAGAAGTGTAGTTAATGCTGCTAGAGCGATTGATTTAGATCTACTTGCTTATGGGGATTTAATTAACGAAGAAAGTAGACTTCATATACCACATCCGCGTATTGCTGAACGTGCATTTGTGTTAATGCCTATTTGTGATATAAATCCTGAATGGCGACATCCTAAAACAGGAAAAAGCGCGCAGGAAATGGTGATTGATATTAATCATAGTCATGAATCATCTTCTTGTTTTGTTGTTTCTTAATAAAAATGAATTTATTATAACATATTTGCATATTAAGATTTTTATCCTATATAGATCATAACTAGAATATTTGTGGAGTTTTATTATATGGCGCGCGTAACTGTTGAGGATTGTGTACTAAAAGTACCAAATAGATTTGAATTAGTAATGGTTGCAGCACAGCGATCTCGTGAGATTTTAGCCGGCTCTCCTCTAACCGTAGAGCCCGACAATGATAAAAATCCCGTTATTTCATTACGTGAAATTGCTGAAGAGACAGTACAATTAGCAGACCTACAAGAGGCACTTGTAGAAAGCCAACAGCGACACGTAGAATTTGATCTAGTTCAAGAAGAAGAGAAAGAAACAGATGATATAGTTGAATTACTTGAATCTGATACAGGTATACCTGGCGTTGATTTAGGTGATGAAATAGATGAAAGAAGTAGTTTTATTGAAAAAGCCCCTGATTCTCCTGAAATGCTTTTTGAGGATGTTGTTGGTCCAGTAGATGTTGATTAATGAATGACTGAACATTTACTATCAGGTAATTTGTAGAGAAAACCTGGGTAGTTAATAAAGTAATAATAAATATTTATCTATAGTGCCCGGGCGTTAACCTTTGTTTTACGAATAAGACGATAGCCTTAGGTGTTGAATGACAGGCCAACAGGAACTTACTGAACGAGTTAAAAAGTACGATCCAAAGTTTGACATGTCATTACTAAAACGCGCTTATTTATTTTCGGAAAAAGCGCACGGCGGACAAAAAAGAGAATCTGGTGCGGTTTATTTTTCACATCCTTTAGAAGTAGCTGATATATTAACTAACTATCGTCTTGATGGTGCCTCAATTGTTACTGCGTTATTGCACGATACTATTGAAGATACACAAACCACTGAAGAAGAAATACGTAGTAATTTTGGTGATGAAATTGCTCAGTTAGTTGATGGTGTAACCAAGCTAACAAGGCTTGAGTTACAATCGAATAAAGCAAAGCAGGCCGAAAACTTTAGAAAACTTGTCTTGGCAAGTAGTAGGGATATCCGTGTCTTAATGGTTAAGCTTGCTGATCGTCTACATAATATGCGCACTATAAAACATGTTGAAGAATTAGAGAGACGTCATCGTATAGCCCGCGAGACTATGGATATTTATGCGCCCTTAGCTTCTAGAATTGGTATGCAGGATATTAAAGACGAATTAGAGGATTTAGCATTTGCTGAACTTAATAGAGAAGCGAGGGATTCGATAATACGTAGATTAAATTTTTTACGAGAAGAAGGTGGTAATTTAGTTGATCGAGTCATTAGTGAACTAAATCAAGTCATGATTGACGAAAATATAATAGCTGCAGTTTCTGGTAGAGAAAAAACGGCTTACTCTATTTGGCAAAAAATGCAAAGACAACAGGTGGAATTTGAACAGTTGTCTGACATTATGGCTTTTAGGATAATCGTAAATAACTCGGATCAATGTTATAAAACTCTGGGTATAATCCATGGGCGTTATAGTGCTGTGCCTGGAAGATTTAGAGATTATTTATCAACACCTAAACCTAATGGATATCAATCGTTACATACGGGTGTTCTCGGCCCTGAAAAACACCGTATTGAAGTGCAAATCAGAACAAATAATATGCATGAGATTGCTGAACGAGGTGTTGCTGCTCATTGGAGGTATAGTTCCTTTGGAGCGGGCCCAGTATCAAATACTGTTATATCTGAAAGTAAACAATATAGATGGTTGCAAGAACTTTTAGATATATTAGAAGATGCAGCTGGACCGGAAGACTTTCTTGAACACACTAAGCTCGAGATGTTCTCAGACCAAGTATTTGGGTTTTCACCAAAAGGTGAAGTTTATGCTCTACCTCAAGGAGCTACACCAATTGACTTTGCATACGCTGTTCATACAGAGGTTGGTGACCATTGTGTTGGTGCTAAAATAAATGGAAGAAATATGCCTTTACGCACACTTTTACAAAATGGTGATCAAGTAGAAATCTTAACCTCTACTAATCAAACACCTTCGCCTAATTGGGAAAATATTGTAGTTACAGGAAAGGCTCGTGCACGTATTAGGCGGGTTTTACGAAATCAACAATTGTTACAATATAAGGAATTAGGTCGTGGAATACTGGAAAAGGCATTTTCACGCTATGATGAATCTCTTGATGAAGTAAAGTTGACATACGTTTTAGATGAATTCCATGCGGCGTCTATTGATGATCTTTATGCATTAGTTGGTCAGGGAGTGCATACTGGCCGTTCAGTAATGAAGATTATATTTCCAGAAAAAGAAGTTAAAAAAGAGTCGAAAAGTGCGACAAAGATATTCTCGCTTGGCAGGTCTCGTAAAAAGATGAAAAATATAGAGAAGCATTCCGTACCAATTAATGGATTGATACCAGGACTAGCTGTTCATTTCGCTAAATGTTGTTATCCTCTTTCAGGAGATAGGATAGTAGCTATTGCAACTACAGGCAAAGGACTAACCGTGCATACTATTGATTGTATGACTTTGGAGGCTTTTGCTGACAGTCCCGAACGCTGGGTGGACGTCTCATGGGATGTAGATGATGAAGGCGAAAATAAACAGGTAAGCAGGCTTAATGTTACATTAATTAATGAACCCGGCAGTTTAGGTGAATTGGCTAACACAATAGCCAAATCAGGAGGTAATATTTCTAATCTTAAATTCACGAATAGAAATCTAGAGTTTTTTGATATGACGGTTGACATTGAAGTTGATAACGTAAGACATCTTAACGATGTTATGTCGGCACTTAGAGCTGGTAAGTCGGTTAGTTCTGTGGACAGAACAAGAAGTTAGATATTCTAATAGAAATATTTTTAAATTTAATCTTCGAATTTTTTAAAAAATGACATAGATGCTGTTTCGTAATCATATTTAGGAATGGGCTCGTGTTCAAAATTATTATAGGTATCCGTTCCTCTTACTAAGGTTGCACTATCTTTATAATTATTAAGTTGTCTGACATGGGGTGTTATATATCTAATTGCAATTCCAATTCTTTTAGATTTGGAATTGTTGGGACCCGATGAATGAGCAACGTTGATATGATGTAACGAAATCTCGCCAGAATTTATGCATAAATTTACAGAATCAGAATCAGTAATCTCTTTTTTAATTACTTGACCTTTAGATAATAGATTATCTCTGTCAGTTGTTTGTTCATGATCTATTTTGGGCCATTTATGTGAACCAGGAAGCATTTTCATGCAACCGTTTAATACTGTTGATGGTGTTAATGCCAGCCATGCTGTAGTTAATTCATCATTACTCAGTCCCCAATAATTTCCGTCTTGGTGCCATGAAACAAATGCAGGGTTTTCAGCATCTTTGATGAATAGGGTAGATGACCAACACATTATATTGGGCCCTAATAGATCTTCAACGGCGTCCAAAATAACTTTTTCCGAAATTAAATCTGCCATCCAAGTAAGAATTAGATGAAGTTTACGAGCCTTTATTCCGCTTAGGTGTTCAGGATGTTGATTTTGAAAAGATAATAGTTTTTTAGCATAGTAATCAGCTTTTATAGAAGGTATTACTGGTACCGGATATATAAATCCATTTGTTTTATAATCATTGATTTGATCTTTGGTTAAAATATTTGACATGTAAGTATTCTCGGACTTTTAAAGTATTTCTAAAAATATTTGTGCTAAGTGAATATTAGATTTGGACAAATAAAATTAATTTTTTCTATTGGTATTTTATTTCTTGGAAAATATTTTTATATAACTTATTGGATTTCTTAATGCATTACCAGGTTTTCATAAATCATGAGTAATTCGCATTTATATGATAACTTATGTGCAGAGGAAGTTTATTATGACCAGTTATCTAAGACTAGGCATAAATATAGATCACGTTGCTACGATTAGAAATGCTCGTGGGGGAAGTCATCCTGATCCTATTAGGGCTGCTTGTATGGCAGTTTCAGCGGGAGCTGATAGTATTGTTGTACATTTACGTGAAGATCGTCGGCATATTTCTGATTTAGATCTTGTACGATTAACTGATGTTATACAAAAGCCTATTACATTAGAAATGGCCGCCACTAACGAAATGTTAGATATAGCTTTAAGGCATACTCCTGATACTGTTTGTATAGTTCCTGAAAATAGATTGGAAAGAACTACCGAAGGAGGTCTAGACGTTATTTCTAAAATAGACCATTTGTCAGGAATTACTAAATCACTTCGTGAAAAAGGTATTAAAGTATCGTTATTCATAGAACCAAATATTAACCAAATTAATGCCGCTAAATCTATTGGTGCAACAGCTGTCGAATTACATACGGGTGCATACTGTGATAGTGTTACTTATCATCATAAAAATAACTCTGAGCAACTAATTGAAATGATAAGTGAAGCTGCTATGCATGGCAGTAGTTTAGACTTAGATATTCATGCTGGTCACGGAATAACATATGAATCGGTAGGTAAAGTTGCGTCAATTTCTTCAATAATCGAACTTAATATTGGTCATTTTATTATTGGTGAATCAATATATATCGGACTTGAGAATTCCATTAAACATATGCGTTTTTTAATAAATAAGTCTCGTGAAAGCTCAAAGGATTAAGTTAGAATGATAATTGGTGTAGGTAGTGATTTAATAGATATAGAGAGAATTGAACGGACTCTTGATCGATTTGGTTCACGTTTTATGAACCGCTGTTTTACAAAAAATGAACAGAATAAATGTAATAAAAGAGCTAACAGTGCAGATAGTTATGCAAAAAGATATGCAGCTAAAGAAGCCTGTTCAAAAGCTTTGGGAACTGGTTTTAGAAGTGGGGTTTACTGGCGGGATATAGAAGTTGTTAGCTTGCCATCTGGTAAACCTACTCTGGAACTTTTTGGCGGGGCAGCTATTAGATTAGATGAAATCACACCAAAGGGTATGAAGCCTAAAATAGATTTATCGCTTACTGATGAGAGTCCTTTAGCTCAAGCAATAGTGGTAATATCTGCTATTAAAGAAATATAATGCCTAGGACTATAATATTAGTAACTTATAATTATGTTAATATTCACTGGTACTCACACCTTAATTTATTTAAAAGCCCTAATAGAATAACTTAATAACATTTAAGCCTAAACCACCTCTATAAAAGTAAGTTGATAAAATGGCAAAACCATTAGATAAAAATAAAAGTCGTGGAGGCATTGGTGAAAACATACGAGTAATTCTCTATGCTCTTATAATTGCATTTTTTGTAAGATCAGTCGCCTACCAACCCTTTAATATTCCATCTGGGTCTATGATACCTACATTATTGGTTGGTGATTATCTATTTGTATCTAAATTTTCATATGGGTACAGTCGATTTTCAATACCGTTTGGATTGAATTTTTTTTTCAGGTAGAATATTAAATAATGAACCCGTACGTGGGGATGTAGCTGTATTTAGACATCCTCCACAAAATAAAGAAGATTTTATTAAACGAATTGTTGGAATCCCAGGAGATAGAATCATGGTGGTAAATGGTTTACTTCATATAAATGGATTGCCTGTGAAGAAAATTAAAATCAAAAACCCTGAGTTAGAAATTCGTGCAGGAAAAAATCATAGATCTTCTGAGTACATTGAAACGCTTCCTAATGGTAAAAGTTATAAAGTTAGAGAATCTTTAGGTAATACAGGGCCTTACGATAATACTCCAGAATACATTGTTCCTGATGGACATTATTTTGCTTTGGGGGATAATAGAGACAATAGTAATGACAGTCGCAGTTGGGGTTACATACCACAACAAAATCTTATTGGTCGCGCTGAATTTATATTTTTTTCAACAGATGGAACAGCTGGCTGGTTTAAGCCATGGATGTGGCCAAGTGCAACGCGATTTACACGAATAACTCAAAGCATTAACTAATGTCTTTTAATGAAGGTTTGGAAGTGCTGCTAATACATTTGGAGCATGAGTTTACTAATAAATTATTATTAGAACAAGCCTTAACTCATTCCAGTTCAGATCTGAATTATAATAATGAAAGATTAGAATTTCTTGGTGATCGTGTCCTGGGATTGGTTATAGCTAAAATGCTTTTGGATGAATATCCGCTAGATAATGAGGGTGATATTGGTCGTCGATTTTCTCAATTAGTAATGGGTGATACTTTGACTAATATTGGATATAGAATCGAACTTAATAAATTTATTATTTTAAAAGGGGTAAAAGTCAATAATAGTATTATGGCTGATACTATGGAGGCAATTATTGCTGCATTGTATTTAGATGGTGGATTTCCTGTAGTAAAAAAGTTTATTTATAAGTTCTGGGAGCCTTTGGTTAAAACGCTAGGTATTCCACCCCAAGACTCGAAGACAGCACTACAAGAATTGAGTCAATCAAAGGGAGCTGGGATACCTATTTATACAGAAGTGACTAGAGAAGGGCCTGATCATGAACCCATATTTACTGTCATGGTGAACGTTCCTCGGCTAGGAAATTCTACAGCTAAAGGTAATAATAAACAATCAGCTGAACAGAAAGCTGCTCACAATTTATTATTTGAGTTGGGGGTTTCACATGACAATAAAACCCACTAGATGTGGAATCGTTGCTGTTATTGGTCCTACCAATGCTGGTAAATCTACTCTAGTAAATAAATTTATTGGCAGTAAAGTCTCTATTGTTACACACAAGGTTCAAACGACACGAAGTAGAATCAGAGCTATTTCTATTTTAGATTTAACTCAAATAATTTACGTTGATACTCCAGGAATATTCGCTCCCCAAAGAAGACTTGAACGAGCTATGGTTGATGCTGCCTGGGTAGGGGCTGAAGAAGCGGATATAGTCTTACTTGTTATTGATTCAATTCGTGGAATTGGAGCAAATATAAAATCGATAATAGATAAACTCTCTAAAAGAGAATGCCAAATATATATAGTGTTAAATAAAATAGATAACTTGAAACGTGAATTACTATTGAGACTAATTGATGAACTTAAATATGAAACAAAAATTAATGAAATATTTATGGTTTCTGCCTTAAATGGTGAGGGCGTCTCAGAACTTCAAACAACTATAGCAACACGTATGCCAGCTGGGCCATGGTTGTTTCCAGATGATCAACTATCTGATTTACCTCAAAGGCTTTTAGCGTCGGAGATTACAAGGGAAAAGGTTTATCTTTATTTGCATCAGGAATTACCTTATTCAGTAGCTGTTGATAATGATAATTGGAAAGAACTAAAAGATAATAGCATTAGAATCGAACAGGTAATTTATGTCCAAAGGGAATCACAAAAAGGTATCGTTCTTGGCAGTGGGGGTAAAACAATCAAAAGGATACGTATGGAATCTCAGAGAGAACTCTCTGATTTGTTTGAGACAAAGGTGCATCTATTCTTACATGTTAAAGTAAGTGCAAACTGGATAAACGAACCAGGCCGTTATAGAGAATGGGGTCTACGTTTTGATGCTTAATAATATGCTCAACATAATTTAAATAATATGGACTGGACCGATAAAGCAATTGTACTAGGAGCTCGTAGGCATGGCGAAAACTCGGCAGTTGTACAATTACTAACTCTTAAACATGGACGTCATGCTGGTTTAATAAATGGACATGCGTCATCAAGTAAAAGAGGCCTGACAGAGCCAGGTAATTTTGTGGAGGCAACCTGGCGTGGGAGATTACCCGAGCATTTAGGAAGAGTTAAATTAGAGATTATAAAATCATATTCATCCTTATTTTTAAATGATCCAGGAAAATTATTAGCTTTATCTTCAGCTTGTGCAGTTGCGGAGGTGGTTTTACCCGAGCGACAAGTTTATCCAGAGGTATTTAATGCAACACGTGTCCTTATGGATAGCCTCATTAATAATGATGAAGATATATGGCCAGTCGTATATGTGCATTGGGAACTTGGTTTGTTAAAAGAGATTGGTTTTGGCTTAGACTTGTTTGCCTGTGCTGCAACCGGAGTAAAAACTAATTTAACCTATGTGAGTCCCAAAACTGGGCGTGCCGTTTCTAAAGGGGCGGGATTAGAATACCACACTAAGTTATTACCATTACCTTCTTTTCTTCTTAATAGTCATGCCGATAATTTAAAAATATCAGAATCTGATATCAAAGATGGCTTAAGATTAACGGGCTATTTTTTAACTCAACATGTATTTAATCAGCTTAACCGTAAAACACCAGGCGCTAGAGAACGTCTAATAAATTTTATGGATAATAGCTTTAAAACTAATTTGCTATGTGACAAATAACTATAAATTGTTTTAAAAGGTTCTCTAACCACTATATATTGCGGTTGGAGTGTTTATATATGTCTAATAATACTATTTCTGGATCTATTCGTGAGGAGCCGTTTAAGGACGCTCTCGGTGAAAGATATCTTAGTTATGCTGTGTCAACTATTATGTCTAGATCGCTTCCTGATGTACGCGATGGATTGAAGCCCGTTCATCGGAGATTATTATATGCGATGATGCAATTGAGATTAGATCCGGAGCAAGGCTATAAAAAGTGTGCGCGGGTGGTGGGTGATGTTATGGGTAAATTTCATCCACATGGCGATCAAGCAATATATGACGCTCTTGTGAGGTTAGCTCAAGATTTTTCAGTAAGATATCCGTTAATTGATGGTCAAGGGAATTTCGGAAATGTAGACGGTGATAATGCAGCTGCTATGCGTTATACTGAATCTCGATTAACTGAAATTGCTGTAGCCCTGCTGGATGGTATAGATGATGATGCTGTCAATTTTCGAGATACTTATGATGGAGACTCAACAGAACCTATAGTTCTTCCTGCAAACTTTCCTAACCTATTAGCTAATGGAGCTAGTGGAATTGCTGTTGGTATGGCGTCTAGTATTCCCCCTCATAATTTAAGTGAGATATGCGATTCTCTCTTATATCTACTGAAAACACCAAATGCATCGATTGAAAAACTAATTAGCTTTATGCCGGGACCAGATTTCCCTACAGGTGGCATATTAATTGAGGATAGTGAAAGTATTACTGAAACATATAAAACTGGGAGAGGGAATTTTCGTGTCCGAGCAAAGTGGGAGATTGAGGACCTAGGCAGAGGACAGTACCAAATCATAGTAAGCGAGATTCCCTATCTAGTTCAGAAATCACGTTTAACTGAGCGTATAGCAGATTTAATTCATAACCGTAAGTTAGTGTTTTTAGGAGATGTTCGTGATGAGTCAGCTGAAGATATACGTCTAGTTTTAGAGCCAAAAAATAGAAACGTTAATCCTGAAATACTAATGGAAAGTTTGTTTCGTCTAACTGATTTAGAAACACGTTTTAGTATGAATATGAACGTGATTGATTCTAATCAGACACCTCGAGTTATGTCTTTGAGGGAGGTGCTGCAAGCCTATATTGATCATAGACTTGATGTATTGGTTAGGAGGACTGATTTTAAACTAAATAAGATTCATGAACGTCTAAAAGTTCTTGAGGGTTATATAATTGTTTACCTTAATTTAGATGAGGTAATAGAAATTATTCGTGAGGATGATAATCCTAAACTTGAAATGAAGAATCGTTGGAAATTAAATGATATTCAAGCTGATGCAATATTAAATATGCGTTTACGTTCATTACGAAAACTCGAAGAAGTGGCTATAAAAAAAGAAATTGCATCTCTTAAAATAGATCAGAAGCAACTAAAACAAATATTAAATAATCGTAAAGCTAGGATAGATTATCTAAGTTCAGAAATTTCTGATTTAAAGAAAAAATATGGATATAAGTCAGAAAATGGCATTAGAAAAACATTAGTAAGTGTCCCCCAAGATTTAATTCACATACCTCTGGAAGCCACTATAGAACGTGAGCAGGTAACTGTGGTTTGCTCACAAAAGAATTGGATACGCTGTATTAAAGGACATAATATTGACCATGAGTCCTTAAAATACAAAGAAGGGGATAGTGGAAGTTTTGTCATAAATGCAGAAACTACTGATAAGTTACTTGTCTTTGCTTCTAATGGAAGGTTTTATACAATTGGTGTTGATAAGTTGCCTGGTGGCCGAGGTCATGGAGAGCCACTAAATCTTATGATTGATTTAGGCAATGATAACAGTATTTTAGCGCTAATAGTTCATAATATAGATAAGAAGTTATTTATTGCATCAAGTGATGGTAGAGGATTCGTTGTTTTGGAAAAAGATGTAATTGCCCAAACGAGATCGGGTAAGCAAGTATTAAATATACATGGAAATGTAAAGGCAAAGATATGCGTCCAGTGTGACGGTGATCGTCTTGCTGTAATTGGTGAGAATAGAAAACTACTTGTATTTCCAACATCTGATCTACCTATAATGACCCGGGGAAGGGGTATTAAATTGCAGAGTTACTCTAAAGGTGGCTTAAGTTCAGCAAAAATATTTACATTAGAAGAAGGGTTAACTGTTAGAACAGGTTCGAGAAAACGTAAATTTGAAAGAGAAGAAATAATTAAATGGGAAGGGAAGAGAGCACAAGCTGGACGACTCCCACCAACTGGTTTTCCTCGAACAAATAAATTATAAAATATATATACAAACTACCATTTTAATAATTATTATCTAATTTATAAGATTGCGTTGCAGATTTAAAAGGACCTATCAAATGCCCAGAATAGCGGAAATACAACCAACTTTACTTTCTGTCGTGTGGCCAGAAAATAATATTTCTATACCATATCGTCTCCTACGTACTTTAATTATGGCGCTACTAGGAAGCTTATTTATTGCTCTGTTAGCGCAAGTACAGGTGCCTATCTGGCCGGTACCTATAACCGGTCAAACATTTGGTGTTTTAGTTGTCGGGATGGCCTTTGGTTTTCGTCTGGGTGGACTAACTCTTTTATTATACTTATTAGAAGGGCATCTCGGATTACCGGTTTTTGCTGGAGGCAAATCTGGTTTAGCTGGACCGACCAGCGGTTATTTAGTCGGATTTGTATTTGCGGCAGCAATTACTGGATATCTTGCAGAAAAAAAATGGGATAGGAACGTTTGGTATACCGGATTAGCAATGTTACTTGGTAATCTAGCTATATATATTCCGGGATTAATATGGTTAACAATTTTCTTTGAAGGACCTGGAAGTCAGTATGTTGCTGCAATTGGAGCTAGTACAGCAATTGGTGCTGCACTTACAAAGGGACTATTGCCATTTATAATCGGAGATATACTAAAGTTAGCTTTGGCCGCCATTATTTTTCCGTACGTTTGGCGTTTATTACCTAGGTTTAAATAGAATAATAGCTTGTATAATTTACTTGGGCTATTAGTTTACAGACTGTAGAATTATTTAAAAATTTAGTGAAATGTCGCGATGTGTTGAGCGACATATTGCTATACTGTTGGCTACAGTTGACGGTAAACGGTCTTGTAATCTTAATCCAATAGAGCTTTTAATTGCTTCATTATATATGTTTAAATTTTCATATAGTTCTAAAGAAGCTCTTGATCGCCATTTTACTTCATTTAAGTATATCTCAACTGCTTCATCTATATATTTAGTAGATTTTTGACGACTTTTATTATTTGTTTTTAAAACTCGAGAAGCTTTTGTTAGTAATCTACTTATGGAATTTGTATCAGGAGCAGATTTTGTAAGTTTTATCCGTGTATTTTTAATAGCTGCTTTAATTTCTTTCACTGAACCATGTCTTACTAAGTTACGAACATGAAGCATTTCGTCACGAATCTGGTTTAGTGAATCCCCTGATTTTGCCAATAAAATATATTTCATGACGGGTTGATATGCTTTATCTACATTCTGTCTATATATTCTTCTAGCTTGTTTTTCTTTATTCAAATGACTAGCAAATTCTTTTCTAATTGTATTCCAGTCATTAGGTATTTTTGCTTTTTCTTCTGCTTTCTTTTCTTCAAGGTAATACAATCTTTCTTCAAATTCTTTTGTGGTTGATTCAGAAGATGATTCGGATCGTTTAATTCTACGAATCTCATTATTAAGATTTTCTATTTCTTTATCTATATTTCTTATTATTTTTTCCTGTTTACGAGCTAATTTATGTATTGGTCTATATTCAGGAGTTGCTTTAATAACTTGTTCTTTTGCCTCAAAAATATTTTCAAATAAATTGAAAGTTTTTTCTGCATACAAAAAGCTTTTATTAAGTTCCTGTAGTCGTTTCTCTGGTAAGTAACTAATATCTATATTTTTAGCAATTTGTATTTCAGATCTAAGAAATACAGTATTTTCTTGATACCATTCATATAAATATTCTTCCATGCATATTTGTAGTCTTCTATTTTTTGGAGGTGGTGCTGTATCAGAGTTCAAAAACGCTTGATTAGGTAGAAAGTTTACTAAGCTTGGAAACACACCCACAATACCTAAACCCACTAATTGTAGAATTATAAACGCGATAACACCTTTATATATATCGGTTGTTTTTACTTCAATGGAAGCAACACCTCTTAGGTAGAAAAGTGCAAAACCAAATGGGGGGGTTAGGAAAGAGGTTTGCATGTTTACACCTATCATTACCCCCAGCCATACTGCGGTTACATTCGCCGCGGGATCTGACAAAAGTATAGGAGCGACGATAGGGACAACTACTACTGCTATTTCTATAAAGTCTAAAAAGAAACCCAGAAAAAATATAACTGCCATTACAACAATAAATTGCGCCCAGAAACCGCCAGGTAAGCTGGTAAGAAATTCTTTAACTAATTCCTCGCCTCCAAAACTGCGAAATGCTGCCGTTAACATGGCCGCACCTAAGAGTATTATAAAAACCATTGATGTTGTTTTTGCGGTTTCTATCATTACACCCAAAAGGGTGTCATTAATTTTGATAGTACGCCAGGTACTCCAGGCTACGGATATTAGAAGTGCAATAACAGCTAGTATTGCTAATGAGACACCAATCAAATCCCTATTATTACTAATATTTTTAATATTTAGATCAAATTGATTTAATAAAATTAGAATAGCTATAATTGATAATATAGCAATTATTGCAGGAGTGAATGCTCTTCGTTTGCCTTCCATCAAACGATATCCAGCCATTATCATTGCTCCAATAGCACCAATAGCACCAGCCTGGTTTACTGTAGCGACTCCCATAATAATTGAACCGAGAACTGCTAAGATCAATGTAAGAGGTGGTACCAAGGCCAGAACTACTTTAATACCAAAACGTAAATTAAATTTCTCTTCTGACGGGATAGGCGGAGCCATTTTTGGTCTAACTAATGCTGTAATGAGTATATAACTAACGTAAAGTCCTACCAGCACAATCCCAGGCAGAAGAGCTCCCAAAAACATATCTCCAGCACTTGTCGAAGTTATTCCAAACTCATTAGGTAGTAGAGATTTTCCAGTGGCGTTTTTATATTCAATCCATCGTAAAGTAGCCGCCTGATCTGTTGCATTTGATAGTTGGTCGGCGAGTATAATTAATACAATAGACGGGGGGATAATTTGTCCAAGAGTGCCAGCTGCTGCTATAGTGCCAGATGCCAACGATTTTGAGTAATTGTTTCGTAGCATTGCAGGTAAAGAAATTAAACCCATAGCTACTACCGTAGCGCCAAGAATTCCTGTGGTGGCCGCCAGTAAAGCTCCAACTAAAACTACAGATATACCAAGTCCACCAGGCACTGGACCAAATAATTGGGCCATTGTAACTAATAAATCTTCTGCAATTTTTGAACGTTGAAGCATTATTCCCATGAATACAAATAAAGGAACAGCTATTAAGGTATCTCTTTCAACTTCCCAATATACTCCTCTAAAGTTAGTAACTCCGGCAGTAAGCCATTGAATTGGACCGTCTTGAGAAAAATAAGAGCTTACGTCACCAGTAAAAATAAAGCCTGCAATTGATGCGGCACCTATTGTTAGTATTGCTGAACCAGGTAAAGCAAAGGCTACAGGGAAGCCAACAGCTAAAGCTCCTGCCATCGATAAAACAAGTAATGCTAGGAAAAAAAGTTCCATTATATTCGAAACAATTCAATTATTGTCGTATAAGTTTTATAAATTAAAAATATTTGATACATTAATTTTCTATCGATATTTGATTTGGTTCATTTCGAAAAATTGCAATGTTTGATAAAAAGTAGCTTGCAAATTGAATCATCATTGTGATGGCATATACTGCAAGAAAACCGGCCATTAGATATTTTACATATAATCCAAATCCGCTTTGAGTCATTTCAAATGCAAGTAATGGGCTGTTTATTATTGTTGCTTTTCCCCACATACCTAGAGCTAATATAATCCAGCAAAGAGGAATACCAAGTAATAATGAACCTA
Source organism: Rhodospirillaceae bacterium (assembly GCA_002713365.1). Classification (GTDB taxonomy): domain Bacteria; phylum Pseudomonadota; class Alphaproteobacteria; order UBA6615; family UBA6615; genus UBA6615. The sequence goes on along the minus strand of PASR01000012.1, from coordinate 50,818 downwards.
AAGCATTAACCAATGCCTTGCGACGCGCGGAAAACCCTGCATAAAGGACGTCAACTCTTACATGCCCTTCTTCAATTAAGGTGTATGCGCTGGCAAATAAGAAAAGTGCTGCATACCAAAAGCGCACAAGATCACCTAGAAACGCTTGTTCATATGAAAATATAAACCTTACAATTACTATTTGAAATTCAGCTAGAACAACTAGAATTGCTAACCATGTAAATCCAAGTGATTTAATAAAATATGCTATTATAAAAGATAAACCTATAATCGGATAATGAATATATGTTCCACGGTAACGTGATATACCCAAATTTTTAGCCATATTATCTCCGACTACTGAATCTAGTAAGTCCTCAACACGTAAAAACGAGATGATACTATCTGTTAATCCAATTATTAATACCGCCCAGAAGGCGGACCTAATAATATATGCCGATAGTGATGATAGTTTTTTTGCGTCAGAACGTAGATAGTCATCTCTTGTAAAGTATATATAAGTAATAACTAAAATTATAACTAATATATAACTTGATAATTGCAGCCATCCTAAATTGATTGCTTCTGAGGTAAGAGGTTTCTGCAGTTCTTCGAGACTAAACCACCCTTTTGTTGCAAAGAGATTAATAATCCCAGGCCAGCCACGCCAAAAAATTAAATAATTATTAAATAGAAATAGAAACCCGATACTGACCGTAGTCAGACTAATCAAGCGATAAAATAAATCAAGTTTACTAACTTCCCAGTCATGAGTAGTACCAGTTGAAGCTATCACTTTTTCGACCTCAAATTTGCATTCCTCATATATTTGAAATCGCTAGAATAAAATGTTTATGAAACGAAACAAATGTTTGTATATTTAATTAAAAAACATTGGAATTATAAAGCGGAGCTTAACAACTCCGCTTTATAGAGCTTGCTTATAGATGTTTAAAGTCCGAGAACTCTATTTCTCTGACGAAGGTAGGCAACATCTGCTATATTAGCCCATCCACCGACCTCACTTCTCGATTTGAGAAAGCTCTCGTGAATTTTGTTAGCTAGAGCACTATGTCCTCTTACTTCATCAAATACTTCATTAGCTGCAACGCCAAAGCTATCGTAGATTTCATCACTAAACTCTCTTAGCTCTACACCTTGGTCTTTAATTAAAGAAGCGAGTGCAGCGCCATTTTTAGCATTGTACTCAGACATCATTACATCATTTTCCATAGATGCTGCTGACTCAATAAGAATTTGATCATTTTTTGATAATTTACTCCAAAATGAAGCATTCATTCCAAATGATAACATTGAGCCTGGCTCATGCATCCCCGGGAAGTAGTAATATTTTGCAGCTTCATAAAACTTCATGAAACTATCATTCCATGGACCAACCCACTCTGTGGCATCTATTGCTCCAGACACGAGATTTTCATAAATCTGTCCACCTGGAAGCGATACTGGGGATGCCCCCAATTTAGCCATAACGTCACCACCGAGACCTGGTATTCTCATTTTTAGGCCTTTAAGATCGTCTGCAGTATTAATCTCTTTATTAAACCAACCGCCCATTTGTACGCCTGTACTTCCAGCCATCACAGCTTTAATGCCAAAGCCTCCAGCTAGCTCATCCCATAATTGTTGGCCACCTCCAAACCTTATCCAGGCATTCATTTCTGTGTAAGTAAGTCCAAATGGAACTGAAGTAAAATATGCCCAACCTGGGTGTTTTCCTTTCCAGTAATAATCCGCTGCATGATATGCCTGGGCATTGCCTGATGCGACCTCATCAAATGAATCAAATGCACCAACGCGTTCTCCTGCTGCAAAGTATTGTATTTGAATGCGACCATCACTCATATCTTTAATGCGCTGCGCCATACGTTGAGCTCCTGTCCCTAGTCCAGGAAAGTCTCTTGGCCAAGTGGCCACCATAGCTATTTCTATGCGGTCCTTAGCTATTGCGGGTGCCGCCATATTTGATACAGCTATTGCACCGCCAGCACTAGCTAAACCGGCTGTTTTAATAAATTTACGTCTCTTCATTAATTTGTCCCCGATAATGTTGTTATTTAAATTTAGATATATAGATGCTTTTAAAAATAACTATAAACTATTTACACTTCTTCTCTTCTAGTACACATAGGTAGACATTGATGATTTATTCTAGGACAGAGGAAAATTTTCAGCAACGGTGGCAGTGCTATACGTTAGTATGATTACTAACAGCTAATTTATTGAAAAAGCTAATTTAATTAAGACAGTTATTTTGGAATTTTTCCCATCCTGAAGGGCCTAAATACTCGATTTGATTATATCGTGACTTGTAGGACATTTTTGGGCAATCCTTAATCCAGTACCCGAGATACACATAGGACAGTCCTAAGGCCTTTGTTCTTTCTACTAACCAAAGAATAATAAAATTACCTAAACTTCTGTTATTCTCTGTAGGGCTGAAGTAGCTATAGACAGCAGAGTATGCATCACTTATTTGATCAACTAAACAACCTGCTAGTAAAACACCTTGGCTATTGCGAAATTCAATTAAATAAGTCTCTACGGATGTGTCTTCTATCATTGAACGAAAATCCGAAAAGGTCATTGCAGCCATCTCACCATCACTATGTCTATCTTCTTGATAATTTTTAAATAAATTATAATGTTCAGCATTAGCATTAGGAGTTAATACATTGATAACTATGTCATTATTCTTTTTTAGAACTCTACGCTCAGAACGATCAGTTCTAAAAGATTTTGTTGCAATTCTAACCGGGACACAGCTATTACATCCATTACATGCTGGTCTATAAACTATGTTATGGGATCTTCTAAAGCCTGCTTTAGTTAAGAAATCATGTTGTTCCTGATTTTTAATTCCAGTCAGTTCTGTAAATAAATTACGTTCAACAAGACCAGGTATATATGGACAAGGCATTGGCCCTGTACGATGAAAAATTAACGGTTTTTTAGAAGTTTGGACTGTCATAAATCTACGAGTATCTTAATGATTTTATTCCGAATATAGCTTTTATAGATAATTTCATAGGATCTATCAATATTATGCGTTTCATGCACCTAGATATGAAACATATTTAATATCATACCCATTAATTAGTACTTACAATTATTGCACTATCTTCAATATCTGAATTTGATGATTTTTGCCAATATTCAATATGTTCTTCAATTGCTTTGAGAATTTGTGTGGCTTTACTATCTAAACCAAATTCCATGATAGCAGGTTCTTGTAGTTCCATTTCTATCCATATTTTATGGATCCATGATAATGGAGGAGATATAGATGAAATATACTCTGGGTTGTTAGAAAATTTAAATAGTAAATATGGACCTCTACGTGAGCGAGTTAGTGCACTTATTATGCCTCTTCTAACCGAACTAGAGTGTGATATAAATTCGATTTCTGACCATGGCAGTATATTGCTATACCAATCTCTCACAAAGATTCCGGCTTCATCAATTATTACCTGCGGACGTCTATCACGGATACGAAGGAGAGTTACATAAGCCCACAAGAGAAACCCCATTATGAATAAACTTAGTATATATAGAGGCCCTGGTTCTGTTTTTTCTACCATCAAAGGTAATGTAATTAAGACTATACATATGGCTAATATAGCTAAGAGTTTAAATTGATGTACTCTTGGATTGTAATACACGTAATATCCGGCAGGTGCTTTATTTTTTTGGTCTTTATTGTGTTTCTTATTAATCATTGTGAGTTTATAACCCTGGCTGCTTCTAACGCAAAATAAGTTAATACTCCATTACAGCCAGCTCTTTTAAAAGATATTAATGTTTCCATAATTGCCTTAGTATACTCTATAGCATTTGAATCAGCGGCGTATCTTAGCATTGCATACTCACCACTTACGTTATATGCAAAAGTAGGGATACCAAAATTTTCTTTTATGCGCCAAATTATATCTAAGTAGGGTAGGCCTGGTTTAATCATTACCATATCAGCACCTTCACTAATATCTAGCGCTACTTCTCTCAAAGCCTCATCAGAATTAGCGGGGTCCATCTGATAAGTATCTTTAGTTTCACCAGCTAAGAAACCCGAGCTATCGATAGCATCCCGAAAAGGCCCATAAAAAGCGGATGAATATTTTGCCGCATAAGACATGATTTGAGTATGATTATAACCAGAATTATCTAAAGTCTCACGGATGGCTCCAACACGCCCATCCATCATATCAGATGGGGCAATTATATCACATCCTGACTCAACTTGAACTAGTGCTTGTCTGCATAATGCTTCTATTGTTTCATCATTCACTACGTGTCCATCTCGAACTATGCCATCGTGGCCATCAGAATTAAAAGGGTCTAATGCAACGTCACAAATTATACCAATGTCTGGATGGGATTCTTTTATTATTCTTATGGCCCGGCATATTAAATTGTTAGGGTTATATGCCTCCTCTGCCATGGGTGTTTTTAATTCAGGTGGTGTTGCAGGAAATAAAGCTACAGAAGGTATTCCTAATGATTTTGCTTCACCAACTATATCAGAAATTAAATCAATACTATGACGAAAAATTCCCGGCATAGAATCGATCTTTTCTAATTTACCCATCTCGTTAGAAATGAAAATTGGAAGAATAAGGTCACTTGAACTAAGGATATTTTCTCGTACCATTCTGCGTGACCATTCATGGCGACGATTCCGTCTCATTCTAGTTTGTGGGTATTTTCCAACTGGAGTTGTGGGGCCTCGACTCATTTTATAAACATTCTTTCGTAAAATTTATGACACGAACTAATATAGCTATAGATCTGTAGTTCTGTCATGCCTTGATAATGTTTATTTATACATATAAACAATACACTGTCCTGGTACTATTATTGTTATTAGTTATAGTTCATATCCTCTTAATAAGTTTCAAAGGAGCTAATATTCATTGAATTTTGAGCTAACAGAAGAGCAACTTTCAATAAAGCAAATGGCACATAGGTTTGCAATTGAAAAAATGCTTCCGAATGCAGCTAAATGGGATAAAGAATCTATATTTCCAAAGGAAACATTGCGTCTTGCTGCTGCACTAGGGTTTGCTGGAATATATTGCTCTGAAAAATATGGAGGGTCTGCTCTAGGCCGTTTAGAATCAACTTTGATATTTGAACAACTATCAATGGCGTGTCCTTCAACTGCTGCATTTATATCTATTCATAATATGGCTTCATGGATGATCGATAGGTTTGGGGGTGACGATATACGAAAGCGTTTTTTGCCTAAGTTAACTACTATGGAATATTTTGCCAGCTATGCCTTAACAGAACCTGGATCTGGATCAGATGCTGCCTCTTTAACTTCTACAGCAAAACGAGATGGAGATTACTACGTTATAAATGGCGAGAAAGCTTTTATTTCTGGAGGAGGAGTTTCTGATGTTTTTGTTTGTATGTTGAGAACTGGGGGCAATCAACCAAATGGTATTTCTTGTCTTTTAGTAGAAAAAGATTCACCGGGACTTTCATTTGGTAAATTCGAAGAAAAACTGGGGTGGAATAGTCAACCTACAGCGGCTGTAATATTTCAGGATTGTCGAGTGCCGGTTTCCAACATAGTAGGAAAAGAAGGTGATGGATTCAAAATTGCCATGCAAGGATTAGATGGTGGTCGAATAAATATTGGTGCATGTTCAGTGGGTGGCGCCCAGACTTGTCTTGATTTAGCAATCGAGCATATTAAAAATCGTAAACAATTTGGAAAACCACTATCGGAATTTCAAACTTTACAGTTTTATATAGCTGATATGGCTTCTGAATTAGAATCATCTAGATTAATGTTATATCGTGCCGCAAGTATGCTAGACGATAATAAAGTTGGAACCACTGCCGCTGCAGCTATGGCAAAAAGGATTTCAACAGATGCCGGATTTGATATTGTTAACCGCGCATTGCAGCTACATGGCGGATACGGTTATCTTAAAGATTTTCCTATTGAGCGTTATTTAAGGGACCTACGAGTACATCAGATACTTGAGGGTACTAATGAAATCATGCGGTTAATTATTGCACGTGATATTCTAAGGCAATAACCAGAGGCTCTATGAACGATAACACTGAGGTAATTTTTGATCATAAGGGGTCTATAGGTTTAATAACTCTAAATAGGCCCAAAGCACTAAATGCTCTATCACTTTCTATGGTTAAAATGATACATGCTCAATTATTAAATTGGGAAAGAGATAATAAAATCTTCGCCGTTGTCATTCAGGGGGCTGGTGACAAAACATTTTGTGCAGGAGGTGATATACGTGTTTTATATAATAAGCGTGGTACCGATTATGGTCAAATTTACTATACTAATGAGTATCTGCTTAATGTAACAATTTTTAACTTTTCTAAGCCATTCATAGCCTTGATGGATGGAGTTGTAATGGGCGGTGGTGCCGGAGTATCGGTACATGGTTCTCATAGAATTGTAACTGAGCGAACATTGTTTGCAATGCCAGAAACTTCTATAGGTTTATTCCCAGACGTTGGTGCAAGTTGGTTTTTACTTAAATGTCCTGGAGAAATTGGTATGTATCTAGGCCTAATTGGGGCCCGACTGTCAGCCGCTGATTGTTTATATGCTAAAATTGCTGACTATTATATGAAATCAGATTCACTTGACTTATTAATTAATGAGTTAAGTGCTATTTCAAATCAACCAGGCCATATTGATGACGTGATTTCTAAATATACAAATAAAGTGGGATTAAATAATTTATCAGAAAAAAAAGAAACTATAGACCGGTGCTTTTCCGCTGAAAGTATAGAAAAAATTATAGAAAATTTAAAATCAGAAGATGATATTTGGAGTAAAGAAACGATTGATTCTCTTAATAAAATGAGTCCAACCAGTCTAAAGATTACGTTTCGTCAGCTAAGAAAAGCTAGAACAATTGAAGAATTTGAAAACGTTGTGGCTATGGAATATCGCATGGCAAATCGCTGTTTCAATGGGCATGATCTATTCGAAGGAATCCGGGCAGTTGTGGTAGATAAAGATAGAACTCCTAAATGGTCACCCTCAAAAGTTGATGATATAAGTGAAGAAGACATTGATGAATACTTTACGCAAAAACCAGACGAGCCAGATTTCTACAATTATAAAATATAACAAAAGGAAATAGAATGTCACAAATAGGCTTTATTGGACTTGTGAATATGGGTGGCCCCATGGTTTCCAATCTTATTCAAGACGGTCATAAAGTTAAAGCATATGATATCATCCCTGAGGCTATTGATAGAGCTGTAAACAAAGGAGCAACTAAAGCAAATTCTGCCGAAGAAACTATTATAGATGCGGAATTCGTAATCACTATGCTTCCCGCAGGAGAACATGTCCGTTCTGTATATCTTGAAGACAATAAAATTCTTTATTCTGTTTCACCTAAAACCGTACTTATAGATTCATCAACCATAGATGTTATTACTGCTCGTCAAGTCATGGAAGTTGCTGCTCAAAGAGGAATAGAAATGATTGATGCGCCTGTTTCAGGAGGAGTAGGTGGAGCTGATGCAGGAACATTAACGTTTATGTGTGGAGGTAAAATTGAAGCTTATGATAAAGCCGAATCAATTCTTAAATCTATGGGAAAAAATATTTTTCATGCAGGTGATGCGGGCAGCGGACAGGCTGCTAAGGTATGTAATAATCTAATGTTAGCTATTCAAATGATTGGAGTTAGTGAGGGTTTTTTATTGGCAGAAAAACTTGACCTTGATATTCAAAAATTATGGGATATTGCATCTACTGCAACTAGTAAATGTTGGTCAATGACAGATTATTGTCCTGTGCCAGGCCCGGTGCCAACATCTCCAGCTAATAAAGATTACTCCGCAGGGTTTACGGTTGCTATGATGTTGAAAGATTTAAATCTCTCTCAAGTTGCTGCCAAGGACAATGGACTTAATACCCCTCTAGGAGCGAAGGCAACTGAACTATACAATACATTCTCTCAGCTAGAAAACAATTCAGAACTTGATTTTTCAGCTATAATAAAACAGATCAGTAATATTAATAAGTAAAGTTTATGAACCTATAAGTCCAAGACGAGGACTAGATGGCTCTGCATACTTACGTTTAGGTATTCTTCCTGATAAAGACGCTAAGCGTCCAGCAGTTACGGCGTCCCGCATTGCCTTCGCCATGCTTACCGGATTTATTGACTTGGATACCGCTGAGTTAAGTAGCACTGCGTCACATCCAAGTTCCATGGCCAAAGTGGCATCTGATGCCGTACCTACTCCTGCATCAAGGACGACTGGTACATTACTGCGTTTACAAATCATCTCTATATTGTATGGGTTGCAAATACCCATTCCTGACCCAATGGGTGACCCTAATGGCATTACTGCTGCACACCCAATATCCTGTAGTTTTTGGCATATTATTGGATCATCAGTACAGTATGGTAGAACAATAAAGTTATCTTTTATGAGTTCTTCGGCGGCTATCACTAGCTGATTACTATCCGGATATAGTGTTTCTCTATCGCCAATTATCTCTAATTTTATCCAGTTTGTTTGAAGTGATTCTCGGGCTAGTTGCGCTGTAAGAACTGCATCATTAACGGTTGCACAGCCTGCTGTATTTGGAAGTAGGTGATACTTATCTCCAATTAAGTCGATCATACTTTCTGAATATGCGTCTAAGCTAATACGTCTTATAGATACAGTTACTATTTCAGCTCCGCTGGAAGATACAGCATCTAACATTATCTGCTGATTTGGATATCCGGCAGTCCCTATTAATAACCTGGAGTTAAAATATTTATTAGATATTTGAAGTTTATCTGACATAGTACTTTTCCGATTACCCTCCTTTGAAAGGCTTAACAATTTCTACTTCATCTCCCGATGTTATATTTCTAGTTTTCCAAAAGTCTCTTGGGACTACAACGCCGTTTATAGCAACAGCTATTCCTTTCATGTCTGGCGTAATACCTTTTTGTAACAGTAATCCGCTTATATTTTTCGCTGTGAATGTTTCTAATTTTCCGTTCACAATAATTTTAGAATTATTCATTATTCATTACTTTATCTGTATAGATGCTTTAATGTTCAATGTTATTATTGAATCGTTCTATTGAAAAAGGCTCTACTTCTTTAGTTGTTTCACCATTTAAAATTAATTCACTTACCGCGTTAGCTGTAACTGGTGCTAGAAGTATCCCATTTCTGTGATGACCTGTTGCCATTACAAGTCCTTTAATCTTTGTTGCGCCAAGTATTGGAGCATCGTCTCTGCTAGTTGGCCTGAATCCAGCCCACATTTCTTTTATGGGTAACTCTTCAATATTTGGTATCACACGCCAAGAGGCCTCTAACAAGGAAAATATTCCACCAGCTGTTAAGTCGGGATTAAAACCATTTTCCTCTATAGTTGCTCCAACTAATAAACTTCCATCATTACGTGGAACTAAATATGCATTTGGGGCCCAAATTACATGTTTTAATAGCGGTGAATTTTGCTCCATTTTCAATGATAGCATTTGTCCCTTAACAGGTCTGACCGGAGGGATACATTCCTTAGTAAGTCCGTTTATATTATTAGACCAGGCACCTGCTGCAATAATCACCACATCAGTTTCTATTAATGAGCCATCAACTATTATACCCTTCACAGATTCATTATGTGTCTCTATGTCAGTTACTTCTGTGTACTCGTGAATTATTCCTTCTTTATGAACAAAGGCTTCCTCTAATGATCTCATAAGTAAACGATTATTTATTTGATGATCGTTAGAACTGTATACGCCAGCCACGATAGATGGGTTTAAATGAGGCTCAAGTTTTCTAGTTTCATATCCATCAAGCCATTCAAGGTTTATTCCAAGGTTCTTTTGAAAATTATAGGTGAATTCTAATCTTGTCGCGTCATCACGGTTTATAGCAACAACAAGTGTTCCTTCATTGCGATACTCAGGATTTTGTTTAGAGTCTTTGCTAAGGTCATGAAGAAATTTAGGCCAAAGTTTCTGACTTAATGTTGTTAGCTTTAATAGGTTTTCTTCTCCGGGTTCACATTCAACGCCAGCTGCTAACATACCAGCAGCAGCCCAAGAAGCTGCCCGTCCAGATTTGCCGCGCTCATATATATTAACTTGACAACCAGCACTAGCTAACCGCCAGCCTATACTTAGACCGCATACACCTGCGCCTATTATAGATACATTAGGTTGAGAATTTGAAAATTTATTAATAATTTTACTCCCTACGCAGGCATTATCCAGCTCAGGTTCTATGGGTATGATCTCAGTCGACTAGAAAAGGCGACACCCCAGTTGTTAAAATATTAGTTTTATAAAACTCTATTATATATACATTAACTGTAATGATAAATCTTTTGTTATTAGATAGAGATATTAATGTATTATTCTTCTAGCTTCTGAGCTCTCATAAGGTAAAGGCTGTATTTTCGATATTGAAATCTGATATGTAAAAAACTCATAAATAGTAAAATTATGCCAATAGATATAATTAATAAGCTATTATCATCCTTAAAATAATTGTTACTAAATACAAAATAAATGGCTAAACCAAACGATATAATATAAGATAATATCAGGCCTATTATTAATAATAATAACCGCAAACGCAGTTGGTTAATTGCTTGATCTTTATTCATTTTATTAGAAAAATGCTTGTATTCCAGTTTGTGCTCTTCCTAGTATTAAGGCATGAACATCATGCGTCCCTTCATATGTATTAACTGTCTCTAAGTTCATAAGATGACGTATCACATGAAATTCATCAGATATTCCGTTGCCGCCGTGCATATCTCTGGATAATCTTGCTATATCAAGTGCCTTACCTGCATTATTACGTTTGAGTAGAGAAATCATTTCTGGCGATGACTTGTCTTCATCCATTAATCTGCCAAGTCTTAAGCTTGCGTGTAAAGCTAAAGTTATTTCTGTTTGTATGTCGGCTAACTTTTTTTGAACTAGTTGCGTTGCGGCTAGAGGTTTTCCAAATTGATGTCTGTCTAATGTGTATTGGTGGGCTGCATGCCAACAAAACTCGGCAGCTCCAATTGCTCCCCAAGCTATCCCATACCTAGCCTTATTTAAGCATCCAAAGGGTCCACTAAGTCCTTGTGCATTTGGCAGTTTATTTTCAAAAGGAACAAATACATTGTCCATCACGACTTCACCTGTTGATGAGGACCGTAAAGAGAATTTCCCTTCTATTTTTGGAGTTGTAAGTCCTTTCATTTCTCTTTCAAGAATAAAACCACGTATAATATTTTCATTGTCTTTGGCCCAAATAACAAATATATCAGCTATTGGTGCATTTGATATCCACATTTTTGAACCATTTAATAAAAATCCATCCTCTGTTTTGGTGGCCCTTGTCAACATGCTAGAAGGGTCAGATCCTGCATTAGGTTCTGTTAAGCCAAATGAACCGATCCATTCCCCTGTTGAAAGTTTTGGTAAATATTTTATTCTCTGTTCTTCATTGCCATAAGTATAAATTGGCCACATTACCAAAGAAGATTGAACTGACAGGGCGGATCTATATCCTGAATCCACTCTTTCTATTTCTCTAGCTAACAACCCATAGCAAACATTATTTACATCTGCGCATCAGTATTTTTCTGGTAAAGTTGATCCAAGAAAACCAAGCTTACCCATTTCATTCATTATATTACGGTCAAAATTTTCTTGACGGTTTGCCTCCAAAATTCTTGGCATCAGATTCTCTTGGGCATAAGAATTGGCCGTATCTCTGACTATTCTCTCATCTTCTGTAAGTAAATCATCAAGCAGTAGCGGGTCTTGCCAGATAAAGTTATTTTTTTTGGTATTATTTTTTGAAGAACTGTTAACTTCGTTCATTACAAATCCAATGTATATGTTTTAATTAGTGTTTTTCTCTATGATTAATTTTAATAAATCTTAGTCTCAAAATCTGCCGGTGCGGTTATCTCTAATAACTTGCAGTCATCAGACATATACAGTGCATCATGTATTAGCCCATCTGGTTGATAATAACAGTCTCCTTTTTTAACTGTTATTTCGCCTTCATTATCAAAATAAAACTTAGCTTCTCCTTCAAGAACATAAAACATTTGGAAGTTTGTTAGATGACTGTGTTTTCCTGTTGCTTCATGAAGGCCACCTTCAGTCATTCTTATTACCTGCGCTCCAAATTCATTTGATGTCGCTTCACGGATACCTAGGTCCCTATATTCAAACTCACTCCTCAGACCTTTTTCCCAAATTGCTTCTTCAGACTTATTTACTATGAATTTATGTTTTTTATTTGCCATTGTATTATGTCCTAAAAGAATTTTTATTACCTTAGATCAATAAAATAATAAGAAAAAATGTTTATACTATTTCTTAGGCCGACTTCTTTCCTAATCCTATCTTTTTTGCAAATGCAGACCTTTGTTTCGCGTAGTTAGGGGCGACCATTGGGTAATCTGATTTGAGTCCCCACCTCAGACGATATTGATCGGGGCTTAATCCATAAGTGGTTCTTAAATGTCGTTTAAGCATTTTTAATTTTTTACCATCTTCAAGGCAAATTATATAATCAGCCCTGACTGATCTCTTTATTGCTACCGCAGGAATTTTCTTTATCGAAGAAGACTTTTCTAAGATATCATTTAATCCTGATAAACTCGTATATACAGATTTAACTAAATCAGAAATTTGTGATCCGTTAATATTGTTATTTCCTACGTATGCGGTGACCACTTGTGCCGTCATATGCAGCATATCTTTATGATTTATATTTACATTAGTTTCTTGAGTCATTTATAACCACCTCATCCCTTAACATGATAAGTAGTAGTTGGTTTCATTAATATACAGCTTAATATTATATCTATTTATAATATTTTTTTTAAATTTATTAAATATGTCTAATAAATAAGCTGTTAAACATAATATTAGTAGTAACTTGGCACAAACACACAATATGTGGTAAGTCTATTAGGTAAAAATAATCAAATTATTTCAACGGATATAATAAATGACCCAGATTATTGTAGCTCTAGCTGCTGATCATGCAGGTTTCTCTCTCAAGGAAAAATTGAAATCTGAAGTGGAGTCTATGAATATAAAATATATAGACCTAGGTACTAATAATACAGATGCTGTGGATTACTCAGATTATGGAAAAAAAGTTGCGGAAGTATTAGTTGAAGGGGCTGTTAATAGAGGCGTGGTTATTTGTGGGACGGGTATAGGTATTTCCATAGCCGCTAATAGAATAAACTCAATTCGAGCGGCTGTTTGTCATGATGCGACAACTGCGCGTCTAGCTAGGCTGCATAATGATGCCAATATAATATCTATGGGGGCACGCATAATTGGATCAGAAGTTGCCAAAGAGTGCCTTCGTGTTTTCTTATCTACTCCTTTTGAAGGAGGAGAACGACATTTACGTCGTATAGTCAAATTGGGATAAATAAAGAGATTCAGATTGAAACAAGGAATAAATATTTAATGACCACTGAAGCTATTGATATTGAAGATTATAATGACGATTTTTTTTACAGAGGCTTGGCTGATGCTGATCCGTTAATATCTGATGCTATTAATTCTGAACTTTATAGGCAAAAAGATCAGGTGGAGTTAATTGCATCTGAAAATATTACTTCTAAAGCTGTTTTAGAAGCAGCCGGTTCAGTCCTTACTAATAAATATGCCGAAGGATACCCTGGTCGAAGATACTATGGTGGATGTGAATATGTGGACGTAGCAGAATCACTAGCGATTGATAGAGCTAAATCTTTGTTTAAATGTGAATATGCGAATGTTCAACCACATTCTGGATCTCAAGCAAATCAGGCTGTTATGTTAGCATTGTGTAAACCAGGTGATACCATCCTGGGTATGTCATTAGCTGCTGGCGGCCATTTAACTCATGGAGCTCCCCCGAATCAATCTGGAAAATGGTTTAACTCAATTCAGTATGGTGTAAAACGCAGTGATGCATTAATTGATTTTGACGAAATTGAAAAATTAGCAAAAGAATATAAACCAAAGATTTTAATTGCTGGGGGTTCTGCTTATCCTCGTTCTATAGATTTTGAACGTTTTCGTTATATCGCAGATAAGTATGATTGTATGTTAATGGTAGATATGGCCCATTTCTCAGGTCTGGTGGCAGGAGGAGTACATCTAAGCCCTTTACCTTATGCAGATGTAGTAACAACTACGACCCATAAAACATTGCGTGGGCCAAGGGGCGGAATGATTCTAACAAATAATGTTGATATAGGTAAAAAATTGAATTCTGCGGTCTTTCCAGGTCTTCAAGGCGGTCCTCTTATGCACATTATTGCTGCTAAGGCTGTAGCTTTTGGTGAAGCCTTACAGCCTAGCTTTAAAAATTATGTGGAACAGGTTGTTAAGAATGCGTCAGTTTTATCGAATGTCTTAATGGAAAACGGATTAGACATAGTTTCAGGTGGAACTGACACACATGTATTATTAGTTGATCTAAGGCCCAAGGGATTGACCGGAGATATAGCAGAGGCATCTTTAGAAAAAGCAGGTTTAACCTGTAATAAGAATGGGGTCCCATTTGACCCAGAGAAACCATCTGTAACTTCTGGCATACGGCTCGGTAGCCCAGCAGCTACGACACGTGGTTTTGGCTCTAGTGAATTTAGAATAGTAGGTGAACTTATATCAGAAGTACTAAATGGACTTTCTAATAATCGAATAAATAACATAGAGGTTGAAAATTCAGTAAGATTAAAAATCTCCGATTTATGTAGTCGTTTTCCCATTTACGGTGATAATTAAATTAAAACGTTTAATTAATGAGGGTGTAAGATATGAAGTGTCCATTTTGTGGCCATTCCGATACTCATGTTAAGGACTCACGTCCTACAGAAGATAATACTTCTATACGTCGTAGAAGGGCATGCCCTAATTGTGGAGCTAGATGGACAACATTTGAGCGTGTTCAGTTAAGGGACTTATTAGTTATCAAGAATAATGGACAAAGAGCACCTTTTGATCGTGATAAATTGGAAAGGTCTATGCGAATTGCTTTAAGTAAACGTCCTGTTGATCCAGAGCGAATAGACCGGGTTGTTAGTGGTATTGTAAGGCGTCTTGAATCATCGGGTGAGTCCGAAATATCTAGCGATGCTATTGGAGAAGCGGTTATGGATGCATTGGCTAGTTTAGATTCAGTTGCCTATGTAAGATTTGCATCCGTATATAAGAATTTTAGAGAAGCAAAAGATTTCGAAGATTTTATTGGTGTTGAACAATTAGCACCTGAAGCTCTAGATTAAATAATAGAAATCTGGCTTATTAAAGCCATGAGTGATGATTCTAAATATATGAAAATAGCGTTGCGACTTGGTCAGAGAGGTCTTGGCAGAACGTGGCCGAATCCTTCCGTGGGTTGTGTTATAGTTCGGTCTGATACAGATAAAAAAATAATTATAGGGCGTGGAACAACCCAAAGCGGCGGTTTTCCTCACGCAGAAAATCAAGCAATAAATCAAGCAATTAGTGTTTATGGTAAAGATAGCCTTATAGGCAGTACTGCATACGTGTCTCTTGAACCATGTTGTCACTATGGTAAGACCCCGCCCTGTGTTAATTTATTAATAGAATCTGGTCTTAGAAGAGTTGTGATAGGATGTGTTGACCCAGATCCCCGAATGTCGGGTATGGGTATAGAGTTATTAAAAAAATCTGGTGTTGAGGTTGTCTCAGGAATATTAGAGCAAGAATCAGAATCTTTAAATGCTGGATTTTTTAACAAAGTTAGATCAGGACGGCCATTAGTAACCCTCAAAATGGCTACTACTGTAGATGGCAAGATTGCAACTAAGACTGGTGAATCAAAGTGGATAACTGGTGCTTTAGCTCGTGAAAAGGTTCATATAATGAGATCTCAGTATGATGCCATAGCAATTGGTATAAATACTGTTCTTCAAGATAACCCAAAGCTAACCTGTCGTTTGCCAGGTCTTGAGAATCGTTCACCAGTAAGAGTCGTATTTGATAGCAGTTTAAAAATAGACTTCAATTCTGATATATTAAAAACAGCATCGTCTTATAAAACTTGGATAATAACATCGAAAAATCATGATCTTTCTGTGATAAATAAATTTGAAGAATACGGTGTTGAAATTATATCAGTTGCCCTAGATGGTGAAGGGCATATTGATTTATATTTGGCTCTCGCGGCTCTAGCTAAGCGAGGTATTACCAGGCTTATGGTTGAAGGGGGGGCTACTCTTAGTACCTCTTTCTTGCGATCTAATCTGGTTGATTTACTAGCTTGGTTTCGTGCCCCAAGTCTAATTGGTGCGGATGGAAAATCGGTGTTTAGTAATCTTGGTGTTGATGGTATTGATAGCATGCATAAGTTTGAACTGCTTAATCATGAAAATATTGGTTCTGAAACACTGGATCTTTATGGTCGAATAGGATTGATTAATTAAAATGTTTACTGGAATAACTACTGACATTGGTCGTGTCTTGCTAATTGATGCTCTAAAAGTAGGGTATAGATTGAAAATCAGCACGAATTATGACACCAATAATATTTCCTTGGGGTCTTCTATAGCATGTAGTGGCGCATGTCTGACGGTAGTTGATTTGGGTAAAGAATGGTTTGCAGCGGATGTTTCAGGTGAAACTTTAGAATGCACATGTTTAAATACTTGGAAAACTGGTACGCATGTAAACCTTGAACGTTCTTTGCGTCTTAAAGACGAGTTGGGAGGACATATAGTACTTGGACATGTTGATGGTGTAGGAAAGATTGAAAGTATACAATTAGAAGGAAATAATCATAGAATTTTGATATCTGCTCCATTTCAATTATCTAAATATATTGCGAGTAAAGGTTCAATTACTATTGATGGTGTATCACTAACTATTAATGAGGTTGTGGATAATACATTTGGCGTAAATATCATTCCTCATACATGGGAAAGTACTAGTTTTAGTTTTTATGAAACCGGTCAAATTGTTAATCTAGAAATTGATGTAGTAGCTCGCTATGTAGCGAGACTTATGGAACGGAGTTAAGCATTGAAAGATGAAGTCCAGATTCAGCGATCTGAAGATGATGTTAGTATTTTATCGCCAATTGAAGATATAATTGATGATGCCCGTAATGGGCGCATGTTTATCCTTATTGATGATGAAGATCGAGAGAATGAAGGTGATTTGGTTATTCCTGCTCAAATGGCCACTCCTGATGCAGTAAACTTTATGGCAACAAATGGGCGTGGATTAATTTGCTTAGCTCTATCCAGAGAGAGAGTAAATCAACTTGATTTACCTTTACTTCCACAATCACGTCGCGGAGGATTGGAAACGGCATTTACGGTTTCAATCGAAGCTAAAGATGGAGTAACCACAGGAATTTCGGCCCCAGATAGAGCTAGAACGATTAGTGTTGCTATAGATCCTCATTCAAGAGCTAATGATATTGTAACTCCTGGTCATGTATTTCCACTTGCTGCGAGAGATGGTGGGGTATTAGTGCGAGCAGGTCACACTGAAGCGGGAGTTGATATAGCTAGATTGGCCGGCCTAAACCCGTCTTCAGTAATCTGTGAAATTATGAATGATGATGGAACAATGGCACGTTTACCTGAGTTAATTAAATTCGCACAATTCCATAATATAAAAATAGGGGCAATAGCAGATTTAATTGCCTATCGCAGACGTAATGATCGTATTGTTGAGCGATTACTGGATAAAGACTTTCACTCTGAATATGGAGGTCAGTTTAAATATTATGTTTATTATAATAAGGTAGAATATGCGGAGCATGTGGCTATTGTTAAAGGTAATGTTTTTCCTGATGTGCCAACACTCGTCCGTATGCATTCATTCAGCCTGGGAAGCGACGCTTTAGGGAGTGTTGATGCAAAAGATGCTGGAGTATTGCAAAAATCTATGGAGATGATTGGTGCAGAAGGTAGTGGAATAATAGTAGTTATAAGAGATACTTCCCCAACTGATGAAAGTAATAGGATTAAACAATTACGTAGTTCTCCTAGTAGTCCAGTGAATGAACTAAGAGATTATGGAGTTGGTGCACAAATACTCACCGATTTGGGTGTTCGAGATATTATATTATTATCTAATTCTAATAGATCTATAATCGGGCTAGAAGGTTTTGGATTAAGAGTTGTTGAAACACGACCTATAAGTAATGAATCGCAAAATAGGGAAGATGGATAATGCCGCATAACGCTCATATTATGTTGGTGGTATCGAAATATTATAAAGAAATTGCTGAAGAGTTGTTAGCTGGGTCGATTGTAGAGCTAAAGAAGAGCAAATCAACTTGGGAAATTATAGAAGTGCCAGGAGCATTCGAAATACCAGCAGCTATATCAATGTCAATTAATTCAAACAAGAAACCAGAAGTAAATAAGTCAGTCGATGGTTATGTAGCTCTTGGTTGTGTTATTCGAGGTGAGACATCTCATTATGATTATGTTTGCGGTGAAACAGCTAGAGGGCTGCAAACAATTGCTATAGAGCATAAAGTTCCGATAGGATTTGGAGTTCTAACAGTGGATAATAAAGAACAAGCTGAAGAACGGGCTTTTGTTAATCGTAAAAACAAAGGGGGAGAGGCTGCCCGTGTATGCCTAAAAATGTTTGAATTAAAGAATAATTTTGGACTGTCTGTTCGGTGATTTCTGAAAAAACATACTCTTCAAGTGTAAATAAAGATAATTTAGCTAGAAGTGTAGCTAGGCTGTCAGCAGTACAAACTTTATATCAAATCGAATTTAATAATGTATCTGTAGAGAAATCTATTTCATATTTTTCAAGTATCGCTCCAAATGAATTGTCCGAAGATATATCAGAAAAACTCCACGATGTTGATGAAGAATTCTATCGGTTGCTTGTTACAGGAACACAGGATTTAGTAGATAAAATCAATGATATTCTAGATGAATCACTAGATGAATCTTGGCCCATAGATAGAATGGAAACATTGTTACTAACTATATTAAGATGTGGTATATATGAAATAATAGCACATAAAGAAATACCGCCCGCCGTTTTAGTGAGTGAATATATATCGATTTCTGATTCGTTCTTTTCGGGAAATGAATCAGCTTTAGTAAATGCAATACTAGATAAATTATCAAAAAGATTGCGGCTAGAACAAAATTTATAAGAAACGAATTCTTAATATGAGCTCTATCAAATCAACACATTTTGATGAATTCAAAATGATTAAAGAGCATCTCTCTCCTCTTTCATTAGGAGAAGGTGGAGCATATGGGCTAAGTGATGACGCTGCAAAATTAAATATAGAAAAAGGAAATATCGTTCTAACTACTGATGCCATTATAGAAGGGGTACATTTTCCTAAATCTGAAGATCCTAAAATATTAGCTAGTCGTATTATTCGAGTTAATTTATCAGATATTGCTGCTATGGGTGCTGTTCCACGGGCATATTTACTTGTTTTAGCCCTTCCCAGTTCTACCACTTTAAAATGGATTGAATCATTTGTTGAGGGATTATCTGATGAGCAGAAGGAATTCAGTATTTCATTGATAGGAGGGGATACAACACATACTCATAGTGAATTAATGCTTTCTATAACAATGATAGGTGAAATATACGATAATAATATTTTGCTGAGAAGTGGAGCTCGCATAGGTGACTACATATATGTTTCTGGGTTTATTGGTGACGCTGCACTTGGTCTTTCATTAATTCAAGGCCATTATAAATCAAATAATATTTCTATTACTGATTATTTAGTTAATAGATTTAGAAAGCCAACTCCTAGGATAGATCTTGGAAAAGGCCTCAACGGAATTGCAAACAGTGCAGCTGATGTATCAGATGGACTATTAGCTGATCTTAGGCATATATGTGAAGCCTCTGGCGTTTATGCTGAAATATATTTAAATGATATTCCAATCTCTAGTGAAGCTGAATCTATTATTAAAAATGATATAGATTCACGAATAGAATTATTATCTGGAGGTGATGATTATGAGCTTGTTTTTACCGTTCCCTTTGAACTTATATCTCAAGTGAGTGAATTATCTGAAAAATATAATGTTGAAATAAAACAGATAGGTAAAATCATCGGAGCAGGTTTGAATGAAGATGTTATAACTTTAAAGGATATAAATGGAAAAATACTAAAAGTTGATTCTGAGGGATATCAGCATTTTAGTAATTAAATTGATAAACAGGTGTTATTTTATAAGAGTTATCAATTAATAATTTATTAGGACAGTTTACTAAACATTTTGATTTCAAAGTTAAGAGAATACTGAGCGAATGAATACAAGTTCTGTAATAAAAAACGTAACGCTATTATCTTTCTGTCAAGCATTGGCTCAAACTCAGATGGTACTAATTTTCTCTGTTACTACCTTTATAGGGGCAGCTTTAGCTCCGATAATAGAGATATTTAATTTGCCGTTTGGATTAGCGACATTACCAATTACCTTACAGTTTACATTTATGACACTAGCAACCTTGCCAGCGGCACTTTTAATGAAAAAAGTGGGAAGGGCGAACGGATTTATTATATTCATAGTTATTGGTACATTGGGAGCTTTTCTGGCATTATATGCACTTTATAATCAAGATTTTTTAATCTTTTGTATAGGTTCCTCATTATTTGGAGCAAGTGCAGGATCTAACCAACAGTTTAGATTTGCTGCTGTAGATACAGCTGACAAAAATACAAAAGCTAAGGCCGTTAGTTTGGTGTTGGCTGGAGGAGTGTTTGCAGGCTTAGCGGGGCCAACATTATCAGCGTGGGCATATGATCTTTTAGCGCCAATAATTTATGGTGGTGTTTTTGCAGTTATTATAGTCATGCAAATAATGATGGTTATATTTTTGTTATTTACTGATATCCCAATGCCTGATGAGAAAGAACGTACAGGAAAGGTTCGTCCATTTCGAGAAATTGCAGCTCAGCCAGCATTTCTTGTTGCAGTTTTAAGTTCGATGGTTGGATATGGTGTTATGAATTTTGTTATGCTTGCTACCCCATTATTTATGGGCTCTCATCCGATACATTCTTTCGAATTCTTCGATGTTACTAATGTAATTATGTGGCATGTTTTAGGTATGTTTGTCCCGAGTTTTTTTACTGGTTGGTTAATTAAGCGTTATGGTGACATTAATATAATAACGATCGGCGCTCTTATATCTGGCGCCAGTATATTGGTAAATTTAAATGGTGATTCCCTTATGCACCTAAGAGTAGCCATGGCACTTGTTGGCTTGGGTTGGAATTTTATGTTTACAGGAGGTACTACCTTACTTTTACAGACTTATACGCCGGCAGAAAAGGCAAAAGTTCAAGGCGTGAACGATTTTTTTGTTTTTGGAACGGTTGCTGTAGTCTCATTATTAGCGGGGGGTACTTATCAGACAGTAGGATGGAATGCGGTTAATTTAGCTGCGGTCCCTTTGCTTGTTGCCGTTCTAATCAGCGTTACTTGGTTAAGGGGTAGAAGAGTTGTAAAGATAGCTTAAGTATTTATTTAGAAAAATATTAAAAGTAAATGTACTGACCGGTTGCGTTCACTATATCTTTTTGGCATGTTCCCGCGTCTTTTAATAAATTGTTAGATTCGTAATTGGCTTTAAATATTAGCAATAGGTAATCCAACATTAAATAAACTAATACAGAGGAAGTTTTGATATGACTTCAGTTATTTGGTTCGCCGTAGCTTGTGGCATTTTGGCAATTTTATACGGTATATGGGCTTCACGCTCGGTTTTAGCTATGAGTTCTGGTTCTGAACGAATGCAGGAAATTTCTGCTGCTGTTCAAGAAGGGGCTGCAGCATATTTAAATAGACAGTATAGAGCCATAGCAATGGTTGGTGTAGTGATAACTATAATTCTATTATTTGTACTTAAGTGGCCTGCAGCCTTAGGCTTTGTGATAGGTGCTGTTTTGTCTGGTGCCACCGGTTTTATTGGAATGAATATATCGGTTCGATCTAATGTAAGGACAACCGAGGCTGCTCGTCAGGGTCTTGCTGAAGGTTTATCAACTGCATTTAGAGCGGGAGCAGTAACAGGCATGTTAGTTGCTGGTTTAGCTCTGCTTTCCGTGGCAGGTTATTACGGTATTCTCATACTACTTGAAAATAAAGGAGTTATAGGCGGGCGTGATATGATTGACGCTTTAGTTTCCTTAGGCTTTGGAGCCTCTCTTATTTCAATATTTGCAAGATTGGGTGGGGGTATATTCACTAAAGGGGCAGATGTTGGTGCTGATTTAGTTGGTAAAGTAGAGGCTGGCATTCCTGAGGATGATCCAAGAAATCCAGCTGTTATAGCTGATAATGTTGGAGATAATGTTGGTGATTGCGCAGGTATGGCAGCAGATTTATTTGAAACATACGCTGTAACAGTTGTTGCCACTATGGTCTTAATATCAATATATCTCGTAGGAAACCCTTTGCAAGAATCTATG
The DNA here is from genome assembly GCA_002713365.1 of Rhodospirillaceae bacterium. GTDB lineage: Bacteria > Pseudomonadota > Alphaproteobacteria > UBA6615 > UBA6615 > UBA6615. The sequence goes on along the minus strand of PASR01000012.1, from coordinate 28,372 downwards.
ATGGTCTATCCACTTGCTATAGGAGGAATTTGTATAATTGCCTCTATAGTAGGCACTTTTTTTGTGCGTTTAGGAAATAGTAACAATATAATGGGGGCTCTCTATAAAGGGTTTATTGCATCTGCATTGCTTTCTTTAGTTGGTATAGCAGCTGTTACTAGTTGGGTAATAGGATTTGATTCACAATTTCAGGTGGGTGGTACTGAAGTAAATGGTATGTCTCTATTTCTTAGTGCTGTTACTGGGCTGGTAGTTACTGGTCTTCTTATTTGGGTTACTGAATACTACACCGGTACCGAGTATAGACCAGTTCGATCTATAGCTGAATCTTCAACGACTGGTCATGGTACAAATGTAATTCAAGGGCTAGCTATATCAATGGAGGCTACGGCGGTTCCGGCTTTAATCATTTGTGCTGCTATCATTGTATCTTACGCTCTCGCCGGATTATTGGGAATTGCGATCGCTGTAACAGCCATGCTTGCACTAGCAGGTATGGTGGCGGCCCTAGATGCTTATGGGCCAGTTACAGACAATGCTGGCGGTATAGCAGAAATGGCAGATCTTGATGAGAATGTTCGTAAAACCACCGATGCTTTAGACGCAGTTGGAAATACGACAAAGGCAGTAACTAAAGGTTATGCTATCGGTTCAGCTGGATTAGGTGCTCTTGTTCTTTTTGCAGCTTACACTTCAGATTTGGATTATTTTAGAAATAATGTCCAAGATTATGGATATTTTTCAGGAGTCAATTTGGATTTTTCATTAACTAATCCTTTCGTTGTGGTCGGATTGTTTATAGGCGGTATGCTTCCTTTCTTATTTGGTGCTATGGGTATGACCTCAGTCGGTAGAGCAGCCGGCTCGGTAGTAATTGAAGTTAGGAGGCAGTTCAAAGAAATACCAGGTATAATGGAGGGCACGGGTAAACCGGAATATGGTAAATGTGTTGACCTTTTGACACGTGCAGCAATTAAAGAAATGATTATACCGTCACTACTTCCTGTATTATCACCAATAATACTGTACGTAGTTATCTTAGTCATAGGTGGTAAATCTGCTGCTTTTTCTGCCCTAGGAGCAATGTTATTAGGGGTTATTGTTACGGGATTATTTGTAGCAATCTCAATGACAGCCGGAGGAGGTGCCTGGGATAATGCTAAGAAATTCATTGAAGATGGTAATCATGGAGGAAAGGGTTCAGACGCCCATAAAGCTGCTGTTACTGGTGATACCGTTGGAGATCCATATAAAGATACTGCCGGTCCTGCTATTAATCCAATGATAAAAATAACCAATATTGTTGCACTTATGATATTAGCGGTTTTAGCTAGTTTTTGAATGAAAAAAATTTATCCAGGACCAGGAAGATAAAATGAGATATTATCTTCCTGGTTCTAGATCTTTCTCACCACCGCTGAATCTGCCCAGGTTAAAGAATAGTTGTTGTAGAAATGTTAATTCTGCCCCCGCAGAGGGAGTTACCCGGCTGGTTATATCTATTTCTTTTCCATTAGACTCGGTATAGGTAACAACATTTTTAACTAGATTATTTTCTTGAAATACTAAAGCGTATATATTTCTTTTAACAATTTTCGGTTTAAGAAAAGCTGTTGTTTCCGTTTTTTCTGAAAAATAGAACCATACATCATTTGTTAAAACGCCTTCAGTTGAGGGGGTTCCAAGTAATTTTATTACATCATCACGTTTGGAAACACCGACTTTAATACTTTGTATGTCTTCATTTATTGACATCTTTCCATGAACATTAACTATAGGCGTACAAGAGGTAATTATAAGAAATGTTATTAAAATAATTAGGTAATGGAATGGTCTTGTCAAATTCAAAAGTTTTCGACAAATATTATATGGTATCATTACTATGTTTTTCCTGATAATCAGATCTATAATATTATAAAACACATTTGCACTGCCCTTAACTTCCTGTCAACTGAGCCAATGATGAGATTTAAAGTAGAGATTAATGTTTGAAAGGTTAAAGAAACGTAATCAGCAACGCGATATAGCACTAAAGCTATATAATAACTTGGTGGTTTGTGCGCGTTCTCCTGAATTTTATATTCATTACGGTGTACCAGATTCTGAATTAGGTAGATTTGAAATGATATGTTTACATGCTTATTTACTCTTTAAAAGGCTCGGTAATACAGATGAATCTGGTAAACATTTATCCCAATTAGTGCACGATTTGATGTTTGCTGATTTGGATAGAACTCTGCGAGAAAAAGGTATTGGAGATATGGGGATAGGTAAACGCATTAAAACACTAGCCCGCAATCTTTACGGACGTGTAGATGCTTACGATAATGCCTTTGAACAAGGCAATGAAGCTCTGTCAATGGCTTTAAACCGAAATCTTTATGCAACCAATGCGGCAACTGATAATCAGATAGCAGCTATGATTAAATACATAACAGAATCGTTGCTTCAGCTTAACGCTCAATCTAGTTCGGATATTATGCAAGGAAAAATTTTATTTCCAAAGGCATCATATGAAAGATAACAATATAGCTAATGATTACCTAGATAATTCTGAGATTGAATTGTCTAGGATATTTTATTTAACTTCTTTAAAAGCTTCACGAAAAGTTAATATTGATATATTAGCCTCTGAAGCAGAAAGAAAATTATTGTCAATTAGGTGCTCATTAATATCATTAGATTACTTGCGCGCCTTAGTTTCAGTAGAACAAATTTCGCCTAAAGAAATCTTAGTCACAGGAGACATAAAAGCAAAAACTCGTCAGGATTGCGTCGTTACATTAGAACCATTCAGCATAAACATTAAAACATCGTTTGCTCAACACTATTTAACAGATAGCAATGACTTAGATAAGGAAACACTCATCAAGGAAGCATATAAATATGATTCGTCTGAAATATTAATGGGTGATACAATTGAACTAGGAGAGTTAATAACACAATACCTTGCTTTAGCTATAGTACCATATCCTAGATCACCGGCTGCAGATGCTCATATGGAAAACTATAGTTCTGGTATACAAAATGATGGTCCATTTACTAAATTAAAAACATTATTTAAAAATGAAAAAATTTAATAATTACATATTTTAAAATTATGTCCCTTGCATGCGAGCGGACTATTAGCTAATTACCTCCCTCTATTTAAAAATATATTCTTTAAATAGGTAATGTCTGAAGGAAAATATTATGGCTGTTCCAAAAAAGAAAATATCAAAAACTCGACGTGGTGAACGGCGCTCGCATGACGCTCTTAAATCTCCTGCCTATGTAGAAGATCAAACTACTGGCGAATATCACCGTCCACATCATGTTGACATGAAGACTGGATTTTATAAAGGTCGACAAGTTATTCAAGTTAAAGATAAAATATAACTTTAAAAGCCGTTCTGATCGGCTGGAAAGCGGTCTCAATTGATGGAGCCCGTCACTATAGCTTTAGATGCCATGGGCGGTGATGATGCGCCGCAGATAGTTGTTGCAGGTGCAAACATTGCTCGCCGAAGATATCCTCATGTCAATTTTTTACTTTATGGTGATGAACAACAGATAAGTAAATTAATATCTAAACAACGTGGTTTAAGAGATTACGTTGAGATTTATCATACTTCAGAGCAGGTGGCTGATGATGATAAGCCATCTCAGGTTATACGTAGCGGTCGTAATACATCTATGTGGCTTAGCTTAGAATCAGTAAAAAATGGTACTGCATCCGGGGCCGTTTCAGCTGGTAATACTGGAGCTTTGATGGCCATGGCTATGATACAGTGGAAAAATCTTCCAGGAATAGATAGACCAGCTATTGCTTCTTTTTTCCCCACATTAAGGGGAGAGACTGTTATGCTTGATTTAGGTGCTAATATATCTTGTAGTGCAAGAAATCTTGTACAATTCGCTGTAATGGGAGAAGTGTATTCAAGAACAATATTAGGTATTGAAGACCCTACTCTTGGTTTATTAAATGTTGGAACAGAGGATACAAAAGGAAATCTAGAATTACAAAAAGCAGCTGATATAATTCGGGGTATTGATTTTTCTGGAGAATTTGTAGGTTTTGTAGAAGGTGATGACATACCTGCAGGAGCTGTAGATGTTGTTGTTACTGATTGGTTTACTGGGAATATTGCTTTAAAGACTGCTGAGGGTACAGCAAAACTGATAAATGGATTTGTTAGGGAAGCTTTTCGTAACTCTTTATGGGCGAAATTAGGCTATGTATTTGCTAAACATTCACTGGATAAACTAAGAAACAGGAGTGATCCGAGAAGATATAATGGTGCAATGTTTCTTGGACTAAATGGTATATGTGTTAAAAGTCATGGGGGGACTGATGCATTGGGTTTTGCTACAGCTATAGGCGTAGCAATTGATATGATTAACTATGGAGGAAATCAAATGATAGCTGAACATATCGCCCAACTAAACATTGGTGAGCAGAGTGAGTAATAATAAGTTACGTAGATCTGTAGTTGTTGGGTGTGGAGGTTATTTACCGAAGAATATCCTCACTAATGAGGATTTAGCAGAACAACTCGAAACATCTGACGATTGGATAAAAGCTAGAAGTGGAATTGAAAAGCGCCATATTGCTGCGCCAGGTGAATTAACCTCAGATCTGGCCGCCGCCGCTGCAGACGTTTCATTAAAGAGTGCAGGTATGCATCCTAAGGATATTGATCTCGTTATAGTTGCTACAAGTACACCAGATCATACATTTCCAGCTACAGCTACAACTGTTCAGGCGAAAGTTGGTGCTAACAACGCGATGGCCTTTGATATTGCAGCAGTTTGTTCTGGATTTGTTTATGCTTTGGCTACTGCTGATAATTTTATTAAATCAGGTCAAGTTAACAATGCACTTGTAATTGGAGCTGAAACTAATTCACGTATTTTGGATTGGAATGATAGAGGAACTTGTGTCTTATTTGGTGATGGTGCAGGAAGTATTTTATTAAGTAATGAGTCCGTTGAAAGTCTAGGTAGTGATAGGGGAATTTTATCAACACATCTACATTCAGATGGACGGCTCCATGACTTGCTTTATGTTGATGGTGGGCCATCAACAACGGGAACAGTTGGTTGTATACGAATGGAAGGAAAAGAAGTCTTTCGGCATGCTGTTGTTAAAATGTCAGAAGTGGTAACCGAGGCTCTGGTTCATAATAATCTTCTGGCTGCTGATATTGACTGGTTTGTTCCGCATCAAGCTAATAAAAGAATTATTGATGGAACTGCAAAGAAACTTGGAATAAACACTGAGCGAGTTATTGTAACGATTGATAAACATGCGAACACTTCAGCTGCATCTATACCTCTGGCTATATGGGAAGCTGTATGTGATAAAAAAATAGAAAAACATGACTTAGTTTTGGTTGAAGCCTTAGGTGGCGGTATGACTTGGGGCTCAGGTTTAATACGTTGGTAGAATTACTGTATTAGTAATGTATAGGATATTTAAATAACTTTATCAAACTCATCAAGTTAGTTTAACCACATACTACAATGTATTGATATTGACGGATATATCAGTAAAGGTTACCGTCAAATATCTAAATAATGGGGGATAACGGTGGCTGGAACAATAACAAGAGCACAATTGACAGAGGCCGTTTATCAGGAAGTTGGTTTGTCTCGTAATGAATCATCGGAACTTGTTGAATCATTGCTTTCAGAGGTTTCTGAAGCCTTGGTCAGAGGAGAGATGGTTAAATTCTCTTCATTTGGCAGTTTTTCTGTAAGAGATAAGAATGAAAGAATAGGAAGAAACCCTAAAACAGGGGAGGAAGTTTCTATTCTCCCAAGACGTGTTATTACCTTTAGGGCAAGTCAAGTTTTAAAAAATAATATAAATCCACCTGAATCGATTATACAAGATGATTAGATCAGTAATCTTGTATAACAACAAATTTCATTAGATATATCCAAGTTATGGCGATGTCTGGCAAAGAATTAACAAAAAATCTATCAACTAATAAATCTTCCGAAGCTTTTCGTACAATACGAGAAGTTGCAGAAATTATTGATGTTCCACAGCATGTTTTACGATTCTGGGAATCTAAATTTAGGCAAGTGAATCCACTTAAAAGAGGTGGAGGAAGACGGTATTATCGACCAGATGACGTTATTCTAATAAAAAGAATTAAAAAATTACTCTATGATGACGGTTACACCATAAAAGGTGTACAGAAATTATTAAATGAATCTAAGAATAAGAATGATTTATTAGTTGAAAAATCTTCCATTAAAACTGTTTCAGATACTAAGATTAGTAATACTGAATCCGGGGTAGATAAAGAGAAGTTAAAAGAAGTTCTACAGGAACTTCAAGAACTAAAACGTTTAATCCTAGATTCAGGTAAAATTTAGATTACCCAATTTATAATACTCCATAGATGTAAATTAGCCATGAATTATATGTTTTAGTTGAGATTAATTCTATTGTCGGGACGTAGCGCAGTCTGGTAGCGCATCACACTGGGGGTGTGGGGGTCGCAGGTTCAAATCCTGCCGTCCCGACCAATTATATGAATCGTTGAAATAACTTATTAATCAATATACAAATTTGAATAGTGATAAACTGATAGTTTATTGAGCTTACATCTTTACATATTTGATTATATCACCTCGTAATAACACATCTGCTCAGAAAGGTACGCGATGAAAGAGAATAAAATGAAAGCCGTTGTATTGGGGGAAGGCGGTGTCGTTCTTGATGAAGTAGATATGCCTGCGGTTAAGCCAACCCAGGTAATGGTCAAGGTAGCAAGCTGTAGCGTTAACCGTTCGGATTTGTTAACCACCCAAGGGAAGAACTATGGGCATGTTGGGGGAAGTGCTAAGGTTATGGGCGCTGCGTTTTGTGGTGAAGTTACCGAGGTAGGATCGGAGACCAGCGGAATTACAGTTGGTGATCGCGTGATGGCTGTTGGTGCTGCCGGCTGGGCTGAATATGCTGTCGCTGATTTTCGACGTACATTGCCAGTTCCTAGCGGTATGGATCTCATTCATGGTGGCTCATATTCTTCCGCATTTTTAACAATGCATGATGCCATTGTCACTAACGGTCAGTTTGAAGCAGGTCAATCAATACTAATTCAAGGTGCAAGTACAGGAGTTGGTATAATTGGCATGCAGATGGGTAAACATTTAGGTGCGAGTCTCGTAATAGGGACGTCGACGAACACTGAGCGACGCTCGCGTTTGAGTGATTACGGTGCCGATTTAGCTCTGGATTCATCTGATTCGGGATGGGTGGACCAAGTTTTGGAAGCTACTGATGGTAAAGGCGTAGATTTGGTTATTGATCAAATCTCTGGTTATGTAGCTAATCAGAATATGGCGGCAACAAAAATACATGGATGTATCGTTAATGTTGGTCGTTTGGGTGGTGAGATCGCTGAATTTGATTTTAATATGCATGCTGAACGGCGTCTTACATATATTGGTACAACCGGTCGTACTCGTTCACTTGAAGAACATGCAGAAGTATTTCGTGCTGCAAAAGAAGATTTATGGGATGCCATGGAAGCCGGTGTATTTAATATGCCGATTGATAGTACCTTCGATATGTCTGAGGCATCAATAGCACTGGAACGTGCTAAACAGAACAAGCACTTTGGACGGATCATGCTGACCGTTCAGGGTTAATGCAGAATATCTGGGTTTTGTAGAATATTTAATATGAGCTTACAGGCCAATTATATTTAGTGCTTGATAAGCATATAGAAGTTATTTTATTTTACTTTTAGATGTAGTGATATAACTTTTGCTCTATTTAAGTTGTTATTATATTTCTCCCTTTATCTGTAAGTTTGCATACTAACCAATCAGGTTTGATAGGATTTTCAAACCATGGTTCGGCCCATCCTTTGCGAATACAACTTTTAATTGTACGCTGATTTATTCTTTGTCCTTCTCTATCAAATAAAGGCAGTTTTCCGCCTGGCTGCGATAAACCGCGTAATAGCCAGTCCCTTTGGGAGTTTGATATTTTATTGTTTTTATAATTTAACCTATCAGTATGATTTGATTTATCTCTATGAGGTTGTAGAGCCACCACGTTGGAACTATATATTGTATTAGTTTTACGTTTCTGCATGATAGATCAGCCACCAATGCTGTTAAAAACAAATATACAAATTAAATCTATAGGTATCTAAATAAAACGTATATAATAAAAAAGTAAAGTTTTGATATAACAAATTTATTATTTAATGGAGTATTAGACTAATGAGTGAAAGGATCTGGAAAATTTATCTATCTGGTGAAATTCATAGTGATTGGAGAGAGCAGATAGAAGAGGGGGTTAATAAAATGTCCCTTCCAGTAACTCTAAACGCCCCGATAACGGTACATGAGGATTCAGATGATTGTGGTGTGGCAATATTAGGGAGCGAAGAATTAAGTTTCTGGCATGATCACAAGGGTGCTCTGCTTAATTCTGTTAGAACAAGTACACTTATAGCTGATGCTGATATAGTAGTAGTAAGGTTTGGAGAGAAGTACAAACAGTGGAATGCTGCTTTTGACGCTGGTTATGCGGCTGCTCTAGGTAAGCCTTTGATAATTTTACATCAGCCTGAGCACAATCATGCTTTAAAGGAAGTTGATGCGGCCGCAAAGGTAGTTGCACAAACTCCTCAGCAAGTAGTTGATGTTTTATCATATGCCATTAAAGGATCAATGCCGTTGCATAAATACGTTAAGGATGCTGCTGAGTAATCTCTAGTAATTGAGGTTATCTATTAAATTATAAAGCATTATCAAGAGCTTGATCTAAATCAGCTATTATATCATCAATTGTTTCCAAGCCAACAGATATCCTAACGACTTCTGGTCCAGCTCCGGAAGCAATTAACTGATCTTGAGTTAGTTGTCTATGTGTTGTGGAAGCTGGATGTATAATCAGAGTCCTAGTATCGCCAAGGTTAGCTAGGTGAGAAATAAGTTCCACGCTTTCCACAAGTTTAATTCCTGACTCATAACCTCCTTTAAGTCCAAACGTAAAAAGAGATCCAGGTCCTTTAGGAAGGTACTTTTTAGCTAATTGATGATATTTACTAGATTTTAGTCCTGCATAAGAAACCCACGCCACCTCATCATGAGAGTCTAAATATTCAGCGACCTTCTGAGCATTTTCTACATGGCGTTCCATTCTAATTGAAAGTGTTTCAATACCGGTTAGTATTAATGAAGCATTTGTCGGAGCTAATGTAGGCCCCAAATCTCTTAGGGCTACAGCTCTTGCCTTAGTTGAAAACCCAAAATCTCCGAAGCTTTCAAAGAATGTTAAACCGTGATAGGCTGGATCAGGTTTAGTTAAAGATGGAAACTTATCATTTTGAGCCCAGTCAAAATTGCCACTTTCTACCACTATTCCTCCCATTGCATTGCCATGACCGCCTAGGAATTTTGTCATTGAATGTATAATGATATCTGCGCCCCACTCAAAAGGTCTACATAAATAAGGGCTTGCAGTTGTGTTATCTACTATTAGTGGTATACCAGAAGTTTTTGCAATATCTGCAATGGGCTCTAAATCTAATATTATTCCGCCAGGGTTAGCCAAAACTTCTAAAAATATTGCCTTAGTATTGGCATCTATTGAGTTTTTAAAATTTATGGGATCACTGGGATCTACGAACCTACACTCCCAGCCGAACTTTTTGAAAGTATGCGTAAACTGAGTTATAGAGCCTCCATACAAGTTACTTGATGCAACAAAATTAGCACCGGGTTCGAGTAAAATGTACATTGCAAGTAATTGTGCTGCATGCCCTGAAGATGTAGCAACTGCTGCTCTACCATTTTCTAAAGCTGCAACCTTTTCTTCTAAAGACGATACGGTTGGATTCCCTATACGAGAGTAAATGTATCCAAAATCCTGCAGGTTAAATAAAGAAGCTGCGTGATTAACATCATTAAATACAAACCCTGTAGACTGATATATAGGTACATTACGCGCACCAGTTACTGGATCAGGCGATGCGCCAGCATGGATGGCTAGAGTTTCGAAACCTGGTGGTTTAGGCGTTTTCTTAAATTCATTCATAATAATTTCCTAAAGGAATACTTTAGTTTGTTCTAATTTCTTTAGAACGTCGTGAAGTTATAAGACGTGTATTAATTCCGTTCCAACCTAATTCTCCGCTAAATCGACCAAATTCTATTTTAGGACATCTGTCCATAATTACAGTAAGACCTGCTTTTTCAGCTTTTTTAGCTGCTAAATCATGTCGAACAGTCAGTTGCATCCAAACTATTTTGGCGTCAATACTAATCGCATCATCTACTATTTCAGGAACGCGTTCAGACTTTTGAAATATATCCACCATTTCTATTTTTTCTGGAATATCTTTAAGGTTGGCATAAACATTTTCACCTAGCAATTTGGTTCCACTGATTGTTGGATTCACGGGAATGATTCTATAGCCTTTTGATTGAAGGTATTTCATAGCAAAGTAACTTGGCCTGTTCCAATTACTGCTTGCTCCAACCATAGCAATTATATTTGTATCTCTTAGAATGCGGCGTATAAGCCACTCTGGATAATATAGCGGTTCCATTTCTTAATCCTTTTAATATTAGTAAAGAATTGTATTAATTAACCCTGGGATATTAACCTTGGTATCTCTATTGCTGGGCATCGATCCATTATAACAATCGTTCCGGCATTTTCTGCCTTTTCTGCTGCTAGCCTGTCAATAACGTCAAGTTGCATCCATATATAAGGAATTTTTAACTTTATTGCTTCATCTACTATTGTAGAAACTTTGCTTGAACGACGAAATATATCCACAAGATCAACTTTTTCAGGAACATCTTTTAAGGAATCATAAGTAACTTCACCATTAATAGTGTCACCACTAGCATTTGGGTTTACAGGATAAACTTTATATCCTTGCAATTGTAGAAATTGCATTACTCTCCAACTAGCTCTGCTTGGGCCCCTTGGACTGGCACCGACCAGTGCAATTGTTTTTATATTTTCAAATAAAGATTTTAACATTTTATCTGAATAAAATAATTTACTATTCAAAATCTATTCCTCAGTCATAGATTTGTCTCTTGGCATTTGATCCCACTCAGGCTCTCTTTTCTCAATAAATGCATCAAATCCTTCTGCAGCATCAGTATCCATAACATTCATTGCCATTATTGGCCCAGTATATGAATAAGCATCACTTATTCCCATCTCTAGTTGTTTATAAAAAGCAGCTTTACCAAGTGATAATCCATATGCACTTTTTGAAGATAGGGTATTTGCTAGTTTGTTAACTGAGTCATTTAGTAGATCATCTGCAACAACCCGGTTTACTAGACCAATTTCTTCGGCTCGTTTTGAATCGATAAAATCGCCAGTAAAAAGCATTTCTAAGGCATGTTTGCGGCTTACATTTCTGCTTACTGCTACGGCCGGTGTGGTACAGAATAACCCGTTATTTATACCTGATGTGGCAAAAGTAGCTGATGACGCGGCTATAGCTAGGTCACAAGTGGCCACTAACTGACAACCAGCTGCTGTAGCAATTCCATTGACCTTTGCTATAACCGGCTGTGGTAACTTAAGTATCGATAACATTACCTTACTGCATTTATTGAAGAGTTTTTTCTGATAATCGATTGTATAGTTTGATCGCATGTCCTTAAGGTCATGGCCTGTACAAAATGCCTTGCCAGTAGCTGATAAAATAACAACTCTTATTGATTTATCATTAGCTATCATATCGAGAGCGTTTTGAAGCTCAGTCAGCATATCAAAAGATAGAACATTCATTTTTGTTGGTCTATCTAGGGTTAATTCAATTATCGAATCATTAATATTTATAATTAAATGGGTGTTTGTATTTTTTGTCATATTTTCACTTTTTTTTCATGGTAAGTAAGTATCTATTTCCAATTAGTGATCATTCGTACCTAACTATAATTATAGCATATACAAGTAACGATATTAATGCAGCGGTATTATATTACCGTTAATCTAAGTTATTAGAAAAAAAGAACTTTTCAACATTGACATAGTAATTTAAGTAACATAGATAGGTCAAAATTTCATTGAAAATATATTTATGAACAAAATCGGAAATAAATATTATGCCTCTTCCGGCTCAAAAAACATATAGCGCTAAACCTTCTGATGTTGAAGCTAAATGGTGGATTATTGATGCAGAGGACTTAGTCCTGGGTCGAATGGCCGTAATTGTAGCTAATCGACTACGAGGAAAACATAAAGCTATGTATACCCCTAATATTGATTGCGGTGATCACATAGTAATAATTAACGCAGATAAGGTATATTTATCAGGTAACAAAAAAGATAATAAGACCTATTACAGGCACACAGGATATCCTGGAGGCATTAAAAGTAGAACGGCTGGACAGATTTTAGAAGGACCGCATTCAGATAGGGTTATTCGTAAGGCGGTCGAACGAATGCTACCCAAGACTAAAATGGGCCGAGCTCAATTACGCAAACTTAAAGTTTATTCTGGTACTGATCATCCCCACGAAGCTCAGCAGCCTGAAGTTATCGATGTGGGGCAATTAAATAGTAAAAATAAAAGGAAAGGGTGACTATGACCGATGAAACGGCCCAAGTCTCGAATTCGTTGGCAGACGAAATACCCACTCCAGTTAGCCAAGAGCCCTTAATTGATGATTTGGGAAGAACATACGCTACTGGTAAAAGAAAAGATGCTGTAGCAAGAGTTTGGATAAAACCTGGTACCGGTGCTTTAACTGTAAACGGACGGGAAGGAGGGGTTTACTTCGCCCGACCTGTACTTCGAATGGTTCTATCTCAGCCTTTCCAAATAACAGAACGTCTTGGACAGTATGACATTGTTTGCACGGTTGCTGGCGGTGGACTCTCAGGTCAGGCTGGAGCAGTTAGACATGGACTGTCTAAGGCCCTGAGTCTCCGAGAACCGGGTTTAAGGTCAGTTCTTAAGAAAGCTGGTATGCTGACACGTGACTCAAGAGTTGTTGAAAGAAAAAAATATGGTAGAGCTAAAGCCAGAAGAAGCTTCCAGTTCTCCAAGCGTTAAAAACGTTTTTCAAAATATATCAAAAACAAGCGCTTACGAAACTTTGCGCTTGTTTTTTTCCTTTATTTATCTAGATAACCGCTTTCCCCGATTATCCTGATGCACCGGTCACGGACGAGGTAGCAGACTGATCCGCTGTGTTAGATCATCCATGTCATTCAGACTTGATTATATCCACTATATCCGTATAACCAAAGAAATATCTAACTGATATGACGATGGAAGAAACAACACTCCTTTATGATGCCGAGTTCTGGATTTCGGTTTTAGCCATTACGGCCCTTCTTATCCTTTCTGGGTTTTTCTCAGGAAGCGAAACAGCCCTTACAGCGGCCTCACGTGGAAAACTGCGTGCAAAAGCTGACAAAGGCTCACGCGGCGCACAGCGTGCGCTTGATGTCACTGAGGATAGCGAGCGGTTGATTGGGTCTGTTCTTTTGGGAAACAACCTTGTCAATATTCTGGCAACTTCTTTGACAACTGCCTTGCTGGCAAGAAGCTTCGGGGAAAGCGCGGTTGTTTTGGCCACTTTGGTGATGACGGTTTTGGTCCTTATCTTTGCTGAAGTCCTGCCCAAAACCTATGCGATCACAAACGCTGAAAGTGCGGCGTCAATGGTGAGCCGACCGATCCAGATTATAATGCTTGTCTTCAGCCCGATTGTCTATGCAGTGCGGTGGGTCGTACGGGCTATGTTGCGCCTTTTTGGCGTGCAAACAGATCCAGAAACCAATGTTCTCGCGGTTCGTGAAGAAATTGCCGGTGCTCTTAAAATCTGGCACTCCGAAGGGATCGTTGAAAAGGAGGACAGATACCGCATTCTGGGCACTCTTGACCTTGAGGATCGAACGGTTGATGAAATTATGCTTCATCGCACTGACATAGAAATGGTAAATGCAGAAGCTGACCCGATGCAGATACTGGATCAATGTCTAGAAAGCAAATATACGCGACTTCCTATGTTCAAAGACAATCAGGAAAACATTGTAGGCGTCTTGCATGCCAAAGATCTGGCGCGCACCATCTACCGGATTATCAGTGGGTGCAATGAACCAAAGACCGCTTTGCAGAATTTCAATATCTCAGAAGTAACAAAAAAACCCTATTTTGTTCCCAACACAACAACTTTAGACGACCAAATGCGGGAATTTTTACGCTCGCATACGCATTTTGCTTTGGTTATTGATGAATATGGCAGCCTTCAGGGGTTAATCACGCTTGAAGATATCCTCGAAGAAATCGTGGGTGAAATTACAGACGAATTTGATGAAACCGAAGATAGCACTCTGGAACGCACGTCTGATGGCCAGTTCATCGTCGATGGCGCCATGACAATACGTGACTTTAATCGTGCTACGGATAACACGCTCCCCGATGAAGAGGCTAATACAATTGCCGGTTTGATCATCCATGAAAGCCAGACGATACCAACAGTGGGTCAGATGTTCAGCTTTCATGGATTTCGCTTTGAAGTGGCGGACCGCGAAGGCAATCGCATAACAGTGATTAAAATGTTCCCCTTAACCGGCTGAATCTAGAGTTTTTATAGGCTTAATTACTTATATAATCTTTTTTTTCTATTACCCTTGTTATTGATTGTTATGTAATAACATATCAATTGTAAGCGTCGAACGGCAAAATTTGAATAATAGAGATATAAATGTGTGTATTAGAGTCCTTAGATTTAGAAACTTTGACCAGGTTTCAATCACTTAAGTGTCAGCTAGCTTTGGTTAAAAGAGAGCCTATAAACGGATCAAAGACGTTCTTTAGTAAACTAATGAAAACAACGTTTACTGTAGTTGGACAGGTTTATAAAGAAAGTAATGTAGAAGATATAAATTTTATACTTGAAGAAGATATCCCAAGCAAATTGCAAAATGACCCCTTTTATTCACTCTGGGTTACTGATATGGCCTACGTTTGTAACGTCTTTTGTGATATAGTTGGTGAAGATGCTATTGATTTTTGTTTAGGTACACATCGTGGATGTCCCCGTTATCACATAGATAATGTTCCGATTCGATTATTAGTAACTTATGCTGGGCGAGGTACGGAATGGCTTCCTGACGCCGCCGCTGATCGCCAGGCTTTTGAAGACGGAATGCCAAATAAGTTAATCCTAAAAGACCCTTCTGCCCGCCGGTTTGTAGATGGATGGGATGTTGCAATTTTTAGAGGAGGCTCTAAAGGGTTGTTACACCGTACACCAGATGCTGCCCTGAATGGTACTTCTATCTTGATGCGCTTGGATCGTAAAGATTTCTGGAATAATATCTTGGGGCAATCACAAGGTAACGTTGCGCCCAAGTTAGCAGTTAAGTAAAATTAGGTTCAATCTTATATCTTTATCATAATTTGCTATATCCTTTATCTAATAACATAAAGAATGTTATTCCAAAAAAGATGGATAGTGAGGGCTTTACAAGCTAATTTGTTTTACTTGATTTTATATAATTCAAGCTGAGCATTCTTTAATACAAATATACTTACTGGGTTGAGCACATAGGAATTTAGAACGAATTAATAAAATAAGGATGATAGATAGATGAGACAGCAAATAGAACAATTTGTAGATCACTCTTTCTTCCACAAATCTATTATGGCATTGATTATTATCAATGCCATAATACTTGGGTTAGAGACATCACCAACAATAACTAGTGCTATTGGACAGGAATTAAAACTGTTCGATCAGGCAGTAATTATTATATTTTGTATTGAACTTTTAGTAAGAATTTATGCAAAGGGATTGCGTTTTTTCCGTGATCCTTGGAGCATCTTTGACTTTATAGTGGTTGGTATAACATTAGTTCCATCTAATGAATCGTTGTCGGTTTTAAGAGCTTTAAGAGTACTGAGAGTATTCAGATTAGTGTCTACTATACCGCGCTTGCGGAGAATAGTTGCAGCTCTTTTGCATGCCGTACCTGGCGTAGGTGCGATTATAGTATTACTCTTACTAGTTTTTTATGTTTTCTCGGTAATTACAACAGAAATATTTGGACAAGACTTTCCAGAATGGTTCGGTACTCTTGGAAATTCCATGTTTACACTTTTCCAAATTATGACGTTGGAAAGCTGGTCTATGGGGATTGTCCGGCCCGTTATGGAAATATATCAATGGGCTTCGCTTTTATTTGTAATTTTTATAATTTTATCAAGCTTTACTGTATTAAATTTGTTTATAGCCATTATCATAGACTCTCTGCAAACGTTGAATGAAAAAAAGCAAAATAATGAATTTACTGATAAAGAAATTGATAAAAATAATATAGCTGAAAATTTACGCACGGAGTTAAAGCAAGTACGTAATGAGATTGAGGATCTTAAGCGTTTGATAAGTAGTCAATCGCGATGATTAATGCATTCACAAAGAGCTAAATACCTCTGCCGAATCAGGTCTGCAAACAGTATTAATCATAGTATCAGTTTGCTTGCTTTAGCTTGCGATGTTACGGAACCAAAAAACTAAAGTTAGACTCCATAACTTACAATATATGCCAGAGTTTTTATATGAATGAAGAAGGTCCCAAAGTATCTCGAGATGATTTAGTAGAACGTAATGGACTTAAATACGAAAAGTTCGCAGACGTTCCTTTCACTGGTTCAGTGGAAAACAAATTTAGGAATGGTCAGCTAAGATTAAAAGGAACATACAAAGATGGTAAGAAAGTAGGCGTTTGGGAATCCTATTGGGATAATGGTCAGATAATGACTAAAGGAACTATAAAGAACGATAAGAAAGATGGTATTTGGGAACATTATCGCCGTTATGGTATTGGAACTAAATCGACATATAAGAACGATAAGTTAAACGGAGTGAAAGAGTGGTATGGTGAGAATGGCCAGTTATGGAAAAAAGAAACTTGGAAGAACGAGAAATTACATGGTGATTATGAAGAATTTTATAACGACGGTCAGTTAAGGACAAAAGGCACTTGGAAGAATGGTAAGGTAGAAGGTGTTGTAGTAATTTATCATGACAACGGACAGTTAAAACGGAAAATAACATACAAGAACGGTAAGAGAGATGGTGTTGAGGAAGAGTATTACGAAAATGGTCAGATAAGACAAAAAATAATATACAAGAATGGTAAAAAAACTGGTATCTGTTAATTAAAATATTTGGTAAATCTTAGTATTTTGGAAGATCCTATAAATTGTATATTAAGGTCAATGTCTTTTACTATGTAATTATATACTTGGATTTTTACAAAGAACAAATTAGTAGAGAAGAATTTAAGAGCGTTTTTTTATAGATCTGTTACCTTTATTTGGATCGTTTGGCAGATGTTAGTTTAGTATTTAAATGTAAGGCTACGTGAAGGGTGGATCCAGGCTTATAATAGAATATATAGTAATTACCTTGCTTAAAATCTAAAAGTTTTAGAATAGATGATTTGCATTAAACTGATTCTTTGGCTTAGAAATTATTTGTTATCAATTAGAAACGTTACAGACTTTAATTAAGGAGAGCCACTAGTTGGTGGTTTAATCCATGAAATCATCTAGTAAAATAGAACTCAACATAGGCATTTTGGGCGCAAGTGGTTACACTGGTGTTGAGCTTGTTAGACTTTTAACGTTACATCCTAATGCTAAAATAAAATTTATGACGGCAAACTCTCATGCAGGGAAGAGTTATGGTGAGGTATTTCCTCATTTGGGAAATAAAAACCTTCCAAATCTAATAAAAACAGAAGATATATTATGGGATGATGTAGATGTAGTCTTCTGTGCTTTACCACATGGAACAACCCAAGAGATTGTTAAAGTTATACCAACTAGTATTAAAGTAATTGATCTATCAGCAGATTTTAGATTAGAGGATGTCGATACTTACGCCGAGTGGTATGGGCATAAACATTATGCCCCAGAAATCCAAAAAGAGGCTGTATACGGCCTGACGGAGTTTAATCGAGAAAATATATCTAAAGGACGAGTAATTGCATGTCCTGGTTGTTATCCTACTGCGTCATTATTACAAATTTTACCTCTGGTTAAAGACAAATTAATTAATGTTGATGACATTATAATTGATGCTAAATCAGGAGTAACAGGAGCTGGCAGATCTCTTAAGGAGGCATCGCTTTTTTCAGAGGTGGCTGAGGGAATGCATCCTTATGGTATTGCCCACCATCGTCATGCACCAGAAATTGAACAGGAAATCGAAAAGATTGTACAAAAAAGAATTAAGGTTAATTTTACGCCTCACTTAGTGCCTATGAATAGAGGAGAATTAATCACATCTTATCTTCGTTTATCAGAGGGTGTACGCTTCGATGATATAAAAGATGCTTTGATAAACTCTTTTAGTTCTGAAAAGTTTGTTAGAATTAGTTCTGATAATGTAATTCCTGCAACACGGCATGTACGAGGATCAAATTATGTTATAACAGGAATTTTCTCTGATCGAATACCTGGTCGCGTAATATTAGTTACTGTGATAGATAATCTTGTTAAAGGCTCAAGTGGACAGGCTATTCAAAATATGAATTTGATGTTTGGAATATCTGAAGAAATAGGGTTAGAACAACAGCCGCTATTTCCATAATAATTAATTATATTTTTAAATGAGGTGATAATGCTTAGTCCTCTAAAACCTTACCTAGGAGTTAAGCCAACAATCGCAAGTAACGTTTTTATTGCTGATACAGCAGCTGTGATTGGTAATGTTAATATCGGAGCAGATTCGAGTGTTTGGTATAATTGCGTAATCAGAGGCGATGCTGGTAGTAGTATTACTATTGGTGAACGCGTGAATATCCAGGATGGTACTGTAATACATATAAATGGTGCAAGAGAGGATGGAAGTCCTCATATGCCTGTTGTTATAGGTGATGATATTACAATTGGCCATTCCGCACTTATACATGCCTGTACATTGCAATCGGAGTGTTTCATTGGAATGCGCTCTGTTGTATTGGATGGTGCTGTTGTAGAAACAGGAGCTATGGTCGCTGCCGGTGCGGTTGTATCTCCTGGGAAAACTGTAAAATCTGGTGAGTTATGGGCAGGAATTCCAGCAAAACCTCTAAGAGATTTGCGCCAAGATGAGCTAGATTACTGGCCTGAGTCAGTCAGCACTTATTGTGAGTTGGCTTCTAATCATATCAAATCAGGCAACTCAATTAATAAATAAAGATTTTAATTAGTTGTGATCTGTGATTGATGTAAAGATACAAATATTTAATTTATGCATTAGGATTAATGTGCTCTTGTTAGATATTATTTTATACTTCAAAGTTCATTATAATAAAACAATAATATTATTTGTTTTGTGTTTCGGTTTAGCGGGATGTGAGAATTTACAAAATAAAAGTGTTTCTAATATATTTGTTGAAAAACAGATAGTAACCAGTGATAAAAACCAATCATTAATGAGAAAGCGCTTTGATAAAGAAAGTTTAAGAGCAGCTACTAGTGCTACCCCATCTTTATCAAGCGTGCCGTTGCGTCCAAAAAATATAACTAGTCACGCCAATCGTAAAAAAATATTAAATCAGTTATACCGCGATCGCAGAAATGCTAAAAACAATGACGATTTTATTAAAAATCAAGAAAAATAATTAATAGATAGTAGATAAAACTAGTCACCAGTTGATAGTGTATTTAAAACAATAATTATAAGTTATTAAAACATTAAAGTTAAGTTTGAAGGTAAGTAGATGGAGCACGAATTTCACCGGATCAAAAGGCTTCCTCCATATGTGTTTGCTGAGGTTAATTCAATGAAGGCACTGGCTCGGGCAAACGGTGAGGACATAATTGATTTTGGTATGGGAAATCCTGATCTACCTACTCCGGAACACATAGTAGATAAACTATCAGAAACTGTTCGAAATCCTAAAACTCATCGATATTCAAATTCACGAGGCATACCAGGGTTGCGTCGAGCATTAAGTAATTACTATCAGCGTCGATTTAATGTTTCCTTGGATCCTGAAAAAGAAGCGATAGTTACTATTGGATCTAAAGAAGGACTAGCTAACTTAGCTCAAGCAATAACGGGACCGGGAGATATAATCTTAGTTCCTAATCCCTCTTATCCTATACATCAATTCGGTTTTATAATTGCAGATGGGTCAGTACGATACGTCCCAGTTAAACCTGATAACGAGTTTTTACCGGCGTTAGAGAAAGCAGTTTTACATTCTGAACCCAAGCCAGTTGCATTAGTTTTATGTTATCCGGCTAACCCCACTGCTTATGTTGCTGATATAGGATTCTATGCAGAGGTGGTTGAATTTTGTTTGCGCCATAATATTTATATTTTATCTGATTTAGCTTATGCAGAGATTTACTTTGATGATGAAAATCCACCTCCATCTATTTTGCAAATACCGAGAGCACGTGAAATTGCGGTTGAGTTTACATCCACCAGTAAAACTTATTCTATGCCAGGGTGGCGTATAGGTTTTGCAGCAGGTAACGAGCAACTAATAAGCGCTCTAGCTAGAGTTAAGAGTTATTTAGATTACGGAGCATTTACACCTATACAAGTAGCGGCCGCAACGGCATTAAATGGGCCGCAAGACTGCGTTATAGAAACTAGAAATATATATAAAGCAAGACGTGATGTTCTGATTGGAGGACTTGCTCGAGCAGGATGGGAAATACCTGAGCCAAGTGCTTCTATGTATGCATGGGCTCCTATCCCTGAGCCATTTACTAAACTTGGTAGCCTTGAGTTTTCTAAACTATTACTAAAGCATGCCTGTGTTGCAGTTTCTCCAGGACTAGGATTTGGAGAATATGGAGAGGGATTTGTGAGAATTGCAGTGGTTGAAAATGAACAACGAATACGACAGGCTGTGAGAAGTATAAAAAACTTATTCAATAGTAGCGACTCCATAATAGAATCATCATTAAAAGAGAACAAAAATAATATTAAAGTTAAATAAAAGGAAAGTAACGTGTCAGATCCTTTACGTATAGCTATAGCCGGTCTTGGCAATGTGGGCTCTGGTACCGCACAATTAATACAGCAAAATGCTGATCTATTAGGTAAACGTACTGGTAGAACATTAAAGATTACTTCTATATCAGCGAGAGATAAGAGTAAGGATAGAGGTTTTTCAACGTCCGGTATGAATTGGTTTGATGACCCTGTAGTCATGGCTAGAGATAATGATTCAGATGTTTTAGTAGAATTAATTGGTGGTGAAGACGGAATTGCTAAAGAGGTGTGTGAAGAGGCATTAAAAAGTGGTAAACACGTTGTTACAGCGAATAAAGCCTTATTGGCTGTGAATGGTGAGTCACTAGTCTCCCTAGCAGATAGTAATAACCTGATTCTTAACTATGAGGCAGCTGTGGCTGGAGGTATACCGATAGTTAAAGCCATACGTGAGGGATTAGCGGGAAATAATATTAATCGAATATACGGGATACTTAATGGCACATGTAACTACATATTAACGGAAATGCGGTTGCAAAGGAGAGCTTTTGATGATGTCTTACTTGAAGCTCAAAAACTCGGTTATGCTGAGGCAGAACCAAGTATGGATGTCGACGGAATAGATACTTCTCAAAAGCTTGCTTTATTATCAAGCCTTGCATTTGGCACAAAAATAAATTTTTCAGCTGTTTATACAGAAGGCATTAGGAGAATATCTTTACTAGATATTGATTATGCTGAAGAGTTAGGTTTTAGAATTAAATTATTAGGAAGTGCTCAACGTATTGGAGCGGGAATAGAACAACGTGTTTATCCTTGTATGGTAGATCAGAGTTTTCCTATCGCACATGTGGACGGAGCGTATAATGCAGTCGTCGTTATTGGCGATTTCGTTGGAAATACAATGTTTCAAGGGCTTGGAGCTGGCGCAGGGCCAACAGCTTCTGCGGTCGTTGCCGATTTAATTGATATTTCACATAAACGACAAGCTCCTACATTAGGAGTAACTTTAAACTCACTAATAAGTACTTCTGAAATAGAAATAGGAGAACATATAGGCCCTTATTATGTTAGATTGATGGTAGCTGATAGACCTGGGGTTATAGCCGATATAACAGCCGCTTTTAGAGATGAGAACGTATCTATTGAATCTATGATACAACGTTCAAGATCAACAACTGAAGCTGTTCCAGTTATACTGAATTTGCATGATTGTAAAGAATCTGAGATTCAGAGATCTTTATCGAAGATATCAACATTAAATACTGTAATTGAACAACCTACAATGATTAGGATTGAGACATTATCGTAAGACTAAATATCCTATTTTGTATGTATTATTAATTTAGGAATCACAACGGACAAGGAGTAAAATCGGCGATGGCTAATGAAGAGACAACTGTCATGGACCGGAACATGGCAATTGAAGCAGTTCGTGTAACTGAAGCCGCAGCTATGGCAGCATGGAACTGGACTGGCCGTGGAGATGAAATGTCTGCTGATGCTGCTGCAGTTGAAGCCATGCGAACTGCACTAAATAAACTTAATATAGATGGTACTGTAGTTATTGGTGAAGGTGAAAGAGATGAGGCACCAATGTTATTTATTGGAGAAAAAGTAGGTGCTGGTGGACCAAAAATTGATATAGCATTGGATCCCCTTGAAGGAACGACACTAACAGCTAAAGCGAGTGCTAATGCTATGGCAACTCTTGCCCTTGCCCCACATGGAGGTTTTTTAAATGCTCCTGATGTTTATATGGAAAAAATAGCTGTGGGCGGTGGATTGCCTGAAAATTTAATAGATATTAATGCAGATCCTTCAGAAAACTTGCATAACTTGGCCAATGCTAAAGGAGTTAAGGTAAGTGATCTTTTGGTTTGTGTTCTGGATAGACCTAGGCATGTAGAATTAATTTCAGCAATAAGGAAAACAGGAGCTAGAATACAGCAGATATCTGATGGTGATATATACGGAATTATTGAAACCTCCCAGCCCCACAGCAGGGTTGATATGTATTTAGGTAGTGGAGGTGCGCCCGAAGGGGTTTTAGCCGCCGCCGCCTTACAATGTATTGGAGGGCAAATGCAAGGCAAATTGATATTTCGTAATGACGATGAAAAAAATAGAGCTTCGAAAATGGGAATAGAAAATTTTGATCGTGTATACGATATAAATGACTTAGCTTCAGGGGATGTAATATTTTCGGCGACCGGTGTTACTGATGGGGGTCTTTTACACGGCGTTCACAAATCTTCTGAAAGTGCAGTTACACAATCTATTGTTATGCGCTCTATGACTGGTACTGTTCGAGAAATAACTACACGACATGATTTTGATCGTAAATTAGATGCTAATGATTAACTATTATACATGGCAATAGTAAAAGGCCCCAAACATAAGGAAAAAGAAACTTCAGCAATAGGTGTAAACTCATCTATAACGGGTAAGAAATGGATTGTAAGAGATGTTGATGAGCGTATGGCTTTGATGCTATCTCAGCGATTTTCATTGCCAGAAATCGTAGGAAGAGTATTAGCCAATAGAGGCGTTAATATAGAAAGTGCAAAACAATTCCTTAATCCAACCTTAAGAGAATGCTTACCCGATCCTAACTGTCTTATAGATATGGAAAAGGCAGTTAATAGAATTTCAAATGCTATACTTAATTCTGAATCAATTGCTGTATTCGGAGATTATGATGTAGATGGAGCTACTTCCTCTGCCTTAATATGCAGGTTTTTTTCTGAAATAGGCATAAATCTAAGAGTTTATATACCTGATCGCATAAGTGAAGGCTATGGTCCAAACTGGCCTGCATTCAAGAGATTTAAGGAAGATAACATAGATCTAGTTATTACCGTTGACTGTGGAATTACGTCATTTGATGTATTAGAAAAGGCGGCGCAGTCTGAATTAGACGTTATTGTATTAGATCATCATGTAGCAGAACCTGGGCTCCCTAAAGCGCTAGCCATAGTAAATCCAAACCGTTTAGATGATAAAAGTGAATTAGGTACTCTAGCAGCAGTTGGCGTTAGNTTTCTTGTAATGGTCGCTCTTAACCGTCGCCTAAGAGACTCTCGATGGTATCACAATAATTCAATTAATGAGCCTAACTTATTAGGATTGCTAGATTTAGTAGCCCTAGGGACTGTTTGTGATGTTGTAAATCTTAGTGGTTTGAATAGAGCATTTGTAAAACAGGGGCTGAGTATATTAAGTCAGCGTAAAAACACTGGTCTTAAAGCGCTAGCAGACATATCTAAAATTGATCAGAGACCTAGTGCGTATCATGCGGGTTTTGTATTAGGTCCGAGAATAAATGCTGGAGGAAGAGTTGGAGAATCATGGCTTGGAGCACTTCTATTAACTACTGAGGACCAAAATGAGGCCGAGGGTATAGCTCTACGACTTGATAATTATAATTCTGAAAGNCAACAGATAGAACAAAGAGTGTTAGATGAAGCCCTTAATTTAGCAGAAGAGGAGATTGATAANCCTATTATTATTGTTTCAAGTGACCGATGGCATGCTGGTGTAATTGGAATTGTCGCAAGTCGTATTAAAGAAAAATACGCAAGACCTTGTATATTAATAGGTTTCGAGGGGTTAACAGGTAAAGGGTCTGGACGTTCTATAGATGGAATTGATTTAGGTAGCGTGATTATTTCCGCTAGACAAAATGGTATAATTGAATCCGGCGGCGGGCATAAAATGGCTGCTGGACTTACACTGCATAAAGATAACTTACCCAGTTTTAAGAAATTTCTAATAGAAAAAATTGGTCTATTAATGGAGCAGGTAAATCCGAAACCTTCGCTATATGCAGATTCAATCATAACCCTTAATGGAGCTAACCAGGAGCTTNCAACTGCTATACAGATGGTAGCACCTTTTGGGTCAGGAAATCCTGAACCAAGATTTATTTTTGAATCTATTCGTATTATTAAAGCTGATATTGTNGGTGGGAGTCACATTAGGTGTATACTGACTGATAGCAGCAAAAAAAGTTTTAAAGCGATAGCTTTCAGAGCCTTAGGAGAACCTATTGGTGATGCATTATTAAATACACATGGACTTCCTCTTCATATAACTGGGAAAATTCGAGAAAATGCCTGGCAAGGAAGAAACGAAATACAAATAATTATTGAAGATATAGCCAAGGTAAATTGATAGTTATTATAGTATGGCAACAACATTTAGGTCATGGAATAATTTATATAAAAGAATAAAACGAGAATAGATGCTTATATAGACATATGTTAACTTATTTGAATAGTCGATGACTTATGAAACTAATGATGCATTAGGCATTAAAAAACTAAATAGATATTTCGGTGGCGAAATCTCAGGATTGGATGTCAGAGAAATTGGTCTATCTATAAAAATAGACGCAGTTAGACAGGCACTTCATAAATATCAGGTTTTATGTTTTAGAAATCAATCTCTAACTGCTGATGATCTAGTAAAGTTTACTAAGGAATTTGGTAATTTNTTACCTCACGTTTTGCAGCAATTTTCTCTTGAAGAAAATCCTAATATATATGTTTTATCTAATATTGTAGAGAATGGCCGGCCTCTTGGTAATAAAAGGGAAGGTTTTGGCTGGCATACTGATCTAACCTATATGACAAGGCCTCCCTCCTATACAATTCTTTATGGATTAGAGGTGCCAAAGGAGGGGGGAGATACACTTTATGCGAGTCTTTACAGTGCATGGGATACACTCGAAGAAAATGTTAAAAATAAATTGCGAGGCATTGAGACAATTCATAGTTATAGCCATTTGTATGGTAAGCGGTCAGGAGTTGAGCCACTAACAAAAACTCAAAAAGAACTAACGCCTAATGTTCTGCAGCCAACTGTTCGTATTCATCCTCACACAGGACGTGAGGGAATGTATCTAAATATTGGAGATTGTATTGGTATTAGAGGAATGCAGGGTGATGAAAGTAATAAAATTATGAATTTAATTGAAGAGTTGTATGATTTTACAATCAATAACTTTTCTTATACTCATAAGTGGTATGTTGGTGATCTTTTGATTTGGGATAATAGAGGGTTGTTACATACTGCGACTGACTACGATGCTAATAAATACCGTCGTTTAATTTGGCGTACTAGTGTACTAGGCGAAAAGCCTATTCACTGGAGAGCCAGTCAAAAATAACTTTTACATCTTATATATTACAATAAAAACAGTCAGTTAAAAATATTTATTAAATAAAAGCATTAAACAAAAATGATAGCTTTAACATAGTGGGCGGTACCTTCCTCACAAAGTCATCTTAGAAACAGACAACTCCACCTAGAGTTGATAGTGCTAAGAGTTTAAGGTCGTATACCACTAATGATCTTGTTATAGGGCGAAGGAGATATTTTTAATATTCCCACTATTGTGATTAGTTGTATTTACCGACATTAATTTATTTTTTACGTACTATATTATTATCCACTAAGGGCTTCAGCTATCATTTGGGAATCATCAAATATAATGAATTCGACTTGTAATTCATTTTCAACAACAAACATATGTACTGCTTCTGTATCTAAGTTATCCGCTTTATAACGAACTCTAACGTGAACATGTTTACCTTCTGATACAACATTTAGAATATCCAAATCAAAATTAGGGTAATTAATAGGAAGATGAACAAGAAAATTATCACACCAGTCACTAAAACCCTTATAATCTCTTGAGTATTTATGGTTTCCATTAACTCTTATTATAGCATCCTCATGGAAAATCTTGCTAAGAGAATCCATATTTCCTTCTGAAAATGATTGGTATCCACTCATAACAATTTCTTTAGGCGTCATAGTATTAAATTCCTTTTAAAATATTTTAGTGATGACACTATTTATATGCATATTTCACATTTAAATATACTAGGGTTATAGTTCGAATAATAAAGTTAAACCAAAATGATTTCTATTACTAAGGTTTATTTCTCGATTAGTTCGCAGGAAGTTACATTATAGCAGTTATTGAGATATTTAGTACCAATGGACTATGGAATCATACCATAGTAAAATTATATTAATACAAGTATTAAGGAGCAATTAATTGCGAGAAATTTTTGTAGCCAACACAGATGAAATTGAGGACCGNGATAGGAAAGTCATTGTTGATGGTACCTTAGAGATTGGTATATTTCGTTTAGGCGATGATTTTTTTGCTTGGGAAAATAATTGTCCTCATAGTGGTGGTCCAATTTGTCAGGGTCGAATTATGAATAGAGTTATAGAAAATCTCGATGAAAACAAGAAAAGCCATGGTTTTTTATATGTCGATGAAGATGTGCATATAATATGTCCTTGGCATGGTTTTGAGTTCAACATCCGAACAGGTGTTCATCCAGGTGATTCCCAAGCTAAATTAAATGGTTTTGATGTTGTGGTGCGGAATGGCGGGGTCTATGTCGAGATCGAATAGTAGTGAGCTAATAAAAATAGTTGAATCTAATGCTGAGCAACTTCTTCCAGCAGTTAAAGAAATAATTATCAATGGTGATGATGCTCATGTATCAGATGAAGCTGTACAAAAACTTTTACTAGCAAGCGTTAGATTATTCTCATCTAAAATTGANAATGAGAACAGAAGTATTTCTGCAGTTCCTGAAGGTGAAATGGCAAACGCAACTGAGGTGGCGGTTGCTATTAATGAACTAATGCAAGCTGCTGGGTTAAATATGTTTGATCTTGCTATGTGGACGGGTCGACGGAATCCAAGTTCGACTGCAAGCTAGAATAATATAGAAAGACATTGATATGGACGGAAGTGGTCAGAAAAAAAAGTCATTAGACATAATTGATGCGCGGACTGACAGTCGGGAAATACTCTCTCATGCGCGACAGCAAGCCGATGCCAGAGATTTTGATGATGTGTTCATAGTAGACATTGATTCTCATATTGATGATATATCTGCCTGGCCTGAAATCATGGATTTCATCGAAGACCCAGTTATACGAGAGGCTGCTGGTTCGTTTTCGGGAGGAACGAAAAGAGGAGCTTTTCATAATGGAACACCTGGTTTGCAATGGCAAAATGTCTGGGGACGTATTCCTCATGGCCAAGGACTAAAAGAAGATGTAGATGATACAACAGAAAGAAGGGATATCATTTTAGCGAGGCGAGCAATGGATCAGATGGGACTTGATTATCAAGTCGTTTTTCCAAATGGCCTCTTGTTTCTTGGAATGCATCCAGTCAAAGAGATGGAAATTCATATTGCTGCAGCGTATAACAAATGGATTGTACAAGAGATGTTGCCACGTGAGCCTAGAGTTAAGGCTATGCTCTACTTGCCAGTGAACGATCCTGAGGCAGCTGAGGAAACTGTGAGAAAATATGTTGGAGCTCCGGGTGTAGCTGGCTTCACTATCACTTCATCTAGACATGCGCCTGTTCATTCGA
>PASR01000011.1 GCA_002713365.1 Rhodospirillaceae bacterium | reverse complement strand
CCAATCAATGCGCATACCCTCTCTGATCTCACTCCAAGATCCATCCTTCTTTTTGTTTTTAGGTCTGCGCATTAAAGTCTTTGCCATTTTTAATCTCCAATTAACAACTAATAGAATTCATAACAAACACACCATTAACTACTCAGGCACGGTATCTTTCATAGAATCTCGTTGAGAGAACGCTTCAAACCATTTGCTTAAATTGGGTCTACTCATACGCCAATTATTTTCACTAAATCGAAAATCTATATATCCAAGCGAAGCTGCTATAGCAATTTGCCCTGCACTAATTGGGCCCTCAAGCTCCATTACATTTTCTTCAATTAAATCCAACGATTTCAAGACTGTTAACTCTTGTCTTTGAATAAACTCCTTCGATTGCATTTCGGTTTCATGAAATAATTTTTCAACACGTATACCTACTAAAGCATCTAAAACCCCATCAGCGGCAGCAATTTGCCTTAAGTTAGACCATCTTAGCTCGCTTCCAATTGGGTATAGATTTATCTGTGAATTTTTAGAGGCTAAATATTCGCAGATTACCACTGACTGAAACAAATTGGGACCATCATCTCTTGCTAGAGCGGGCACCTTACCGAGTGGGGTAATATCCCGATACCCTTTAGGATCAGTCCATGGGGCAACCTCTATTTCTTCAACTAATTCTAGAATATTTGCTTCCCTCAATGTTATCCTAGCTTTGCGTGCGTAAGGGGATGCTGCAGCATGATAAAGTTTCATAATTTATATTCTCCAATCTATATATGGTAATTTAATAAATCACAGGCCAATAGACATAGTCCTAATTAAATAAATTTCATTTATCTATTTATCAAAAATTTAGAGATAGAATAAAATAAATACTTATATATTTTTTTATTTTCTTCACTATCACAAATTACTATTCAGCTACATAGGCAAAACAATTATTATACTAATTAGTCACCAAATTCTCTAATAGATACAACAATTGTTTCTAACCCTTGAGTCAGTTAATCGATTACTTTAGAGTTACATTGCAACCACTTTCATGTATTTTTGTTTCAGTTTAGTGACTTCGTTATACAATATTAGATAACCGATAATACGCGGAGAAAAATAATGAAACACTGCTGGTTTCACTTGATGCCATACACAGAACTGCCCGAAGATTTTAGGGATAAACATGAATCTATTTGGGTAGATATAGATTCTAAATTATTTGACCCAGAGCGAGCTCATCATATGTATAATGACCATCTGGATGAAATGGAATTTGCTGCAGATATGGGATTTGATGCTATATGTGTTAATGAGCATCACTCAAATGGTTATGGATTGATGCCATCACCAAACCTCATGTTGGCCTCGCTATCGAGAAGGGCAAATCCAAAAACGGCTTTATGTGTCCTTGGTAATTCTATTGCCCTTTATAATCCTCCAACTCGTGTTGCAGAAGAAATGGCAATGTTAGACTGTATCTCTGGAGGACGTTTAATTGCAGGATTCCCGGTAGGATCACCAATGGATACCTGCTATGCGTATGGGCAAAATCCATCCCAACTTCGTGAGCGCTATGCTGAAGCTCATGATTTTATAAAGAAGGCTTGGACAGAAGCAGATACATTTTCTTTTAACGGACGATTTAATCAACAGCGTTACGTTAATATATGGCCGCGACCATTACAAAAACCACATCCACCAATATGGGTTCCAGGCGGTGGTTCCGTTGAAACGTGGAGGTGGTGTGCAGAAATGGAATATGTTTATTGTTATCTTTCTTACTATGGCTATCAGGCTGCAAAAGCAACAATGCATGGCTTTTGGGAAGAAATGGACAGGCTTGGTAAAGATAGAAATCCTTACCGAGCTGGATTTCTACAATTTGTTGGAGTAGCCGAAACTGAATCTTTGGCACGAGAGTTATACGCAGAACCAGCTGAATATTTTTATGATCGCTGCCTTAGAGTTAGTGCAAAATATGCGAATCCTCCAGGATATGTCACTGAAGCTACTCAACGGGCTGGTGTAAAAAGCCAAATTTCTGCTGCTGCAGCTGGAGGGCCTAATGATGTCTCAAATACAAGCGCATTACCCGGAATACAAAAAGCCCAGTCAATAAATGAAGTAAGAAAGAATGGGTTTGATAAAAACGCAAGAGAGTTCGACTCAATCGTGGAAAACGGATACGTTATTATTGGATCTCCAAGCCAGGTAGCTGAGCAACTAAGAGAAATTGTCCATGATCTCCATTTTGGCCAGTTAATGCTTTTACTACAATATGGTAATATGACAAAAAAAATAGCAAATTATAATACTCAGCTCTATGCAGAGAAGGTCATGCCACAACTCTCTGATGTCTGGTCTGAATGGGAAAACCATTGGTGGCCAAAACCTTTGCCTATGTCAAATAGAGCATTACCAAATAACATTAGCAACTCTATAGCAGCAGAGTAAAATCTTAAGCTTTTATAAATACTTATAAGAAATGGTTATAAAATGGATTCCCCTTCGGTTACAAAAATTACTATTTCTGGTAACTCTAGTCGCGTTTGGCGTAAGGGAAACGGTCAAGTAATAGGATTTTTGGCTGGCTTCGGAGGACTGCCTAAATGGATATCTTTTCTCGACCTATTAGCAGAAAAATATGAGGTTATTGTTCCTTCCATTCCTGGCTTTCCAGGAGCTTTAGGACATAATAATTATGATAACCACCTCGAATGGATAATTGCCATTCACGATATTCTAAAAGAATCAGGCCTTCTGAACAATTCATCTTTGATAGGCTCTGGTCCAGGTGGATCTCTAATAGCTGAAGTAGCTGCTCTCTGGCCAAATCAAGTAAAGAATATATCATTGATTTCTCCGTGGGGGATATCAAGTGATGAGGCACCGATGGCAGATCCATGGGCTCAAAGGTCTCATGAAATAGCTAGTTTAATGTGCAACAACCCAAAATTGTGGGATCAATTAAAAACCCAACCAGAAGATGCAGACATCATTGAATGGCCTATTGAACAAGCAAGAGCCCTAGAAGCTAGTGCCCGTATATTCTGGCCTCTAGGAAATACCGGACTGATAAAGAGACTTAGTCGAATAACCTGTCCAACGTTAGTTATTCGGGGTGATAATGATAGAGTTATTTCTGATAAATATATCAATAACTTCAATGAAAAAATTAAAGCAAAAAAAGAAATAAAAATCATTAAAAACGCAGGACATCTCGCGGAACTAGATCAACCACATGAAGTAGCTGAAGCTATTCACTCTTTTATAACTAAGTTATAAATTTAGACTTAAAAATAAAAGTTAACCATGGATATAAATAATAACTCGTGGCAATCAATCACTATTCTTTTAAACATAAACCAATGCATTGCTTCAAGAGTTTGGCTAATACTGCATAGTCAGGACAGTATTTAGTCTAATGAATAGTTAATTTTAAAATATTACCTTAATAGAGGAAAACTTATGAGTTTGCACGAGCAAGTAGCATTCGTAACTGGTGCCTCCGGTGGAATTGGTAGCGCCATAATCGAAAGATTTATTCTTGAAGGAGCTATTGTTATAGCCGCAGATATAGATGCCAATCGCTTAAAACAATTAAAAATAAAATATAATAATAGAAATGACATTCTAACAACAGTCTCACTTGACGTATCAAATTATGAACAGGTGAAAAGCACAATTGATAAAATAATAGAGAGATTTAAAAAAATAGACATCTTAATAAATAATGCAGGGTTTTCTCCTAAAAAAAAGAACTGGCTAGATTGTGATATTGAAGAATGGCATAATGTTTTAAATGTTAACCTTAGTGGAGAGTTTTATTGTGCCCGATGCGTCGCCCCTCAAATGATAAAACAAAGAAGTGGACGTATAGTTAATTTATCATCCTCAGCATGGCGACACGGTGGAGTAGATGGAGGTGGTGGTGTTCCCTATACATCATCCAAAGCGGGAGTTATAGGACTTACGAGATCTCTAGCTAAGGCACTTGGAATATACGGCATTACAGTGAATGCTATTGCCCCTGGACCAACACACAGCCCTATGACAGAAAGCTGGCTTCCTCAGCAAGAAGACAATCTTAGTAACTCAATTCCACTTGGACGTGTTGGTGAACCAAAAGACATAGCAAACGCAGCTCTATTCTTAGCCTCTGATCAAGCTTCATTTATTACTGGTCAATGCATAGACGTTAATGGTGGATTAACTTTTAGTTAAATTTATTAAAGGATATAATAATGGGAAAACCAAATATAGATAATATCTCATTAGAAAATATCTGTGATGAATTAAGAAATAAAAACATAAGTGCATTAGATTTAGCTGATTGGGCAATAGATAACCATCAAAGATATGGAAGTCATTTAAACGCCTATAAAACATGGGATGAAGACAAATTAAAAACCCAAGCAAAAGCTGCCGATGCCACATTTAATGCAGGAATAGATTTAGGTCCATTACAAGGAATTCCTATTTCTATAAAAGACCTGTTTGGAGTTTCAGGCTATCCAACTTTTGCTGGATGTCCCCGTCAACTTCCAAAAAAATGGCAGACACAAGGACCCGTAGTAAACTCTATACGAAACCAACTAGCTATAATATCAGGAAAGAGCCATACGGTACAATTCGCGTATGGTGGAATGGGCTTTAATCAACATTGGGGAGCCCCTCGAAATCCATGGGACTCTAACGACCATAGATCTCCTGGAGGGTCCAGCTCCGGTGCAGGAGTAAGCTTAGGAGAGCAGTCAGCTATAATAGCTATTGGAAGTGATACTGCAGGGTCCGTAAGAATACCAGCTTCAATGACAGGAAATGTCGGCATGAGACCAACAGCAGGTCGCTGGTCTACAAAAGGCATAGTTCCACTTAGCTCGCCTTTAGATACAGCAGGCCCTTTAACGCGATCAGTAGCAGACTTAGCTATTGTATTTAGCTCTATTGACCCATTAATACACGAAGAATCAGTCTCATTCATATCGCGATTAAGAGCCGCGTCTCTATCTGATTTTAATATTGGTATTTGTGATTGGTATTTTGATGATTGTGAACCAGGGATATCAGAGGGAGTTAAAAAAGCAATTGATGAGCTAACAAATAAAGGTCTTAGAACCTCATCGATAAAATTACCCTATTTAGATGAAACCACAAAAATATTTTCAAAAGGTGGACTTCATATAGGTGAATTTACCAATTTTATTAATACTGAAATGTCTGACTTTCGTAAGGATCTAGATCCAACAGTAGCCATACGTATTAAGGAAGCTGAAAATTTTCCAGCTAGTGAACATATAAAACGAATTAAAGCGATAGAACGAATGTCCATAGAGGCTAACGCTGCTTTCGGAGGCTTTCATGCCATAGTTGGACCCACTCTACCAATGACCCCACCTAAAATGTTAGATATAGTAGACCCCGACGTGCACCTTTCGGCCAATTTTTTCTGTGTACGAAACACTAACACCGTAAGCCTTCTAAAGCTTTGCGCAATTACAATTCCTGTATCACTGGATAATTCAAAAATGCCAGTTGGATTACAAATAATATGTCCAAGCGGCAAAGAGGAAACTGCAATAGCTGTCGCATTAGCCTTCGAAAAAACACTAGGCACATCAGTGCAACGCATAGGAATGCCACCAATGTGCCCTTTTAACTAATAACCCAACTCGGATCTGGCTTCTATAGCGGCATTCTCCATTGTCATAAATTCAGCGCCTTCAGCTATTAGGCGATCAATCAACCCCTCTAAAGCCAACATACGGAATCCTCTTCCAATAACATATGGGTGCATAGTGTAAGTTAAAATTCCCCAATTTACCGATTTTTTCATATACAAGAACTCATCATACCAACTATTCATTACATCACGAGCAGAATTTAGACCTGGCATTAAAAAATCAGGCGTACGAAAAAATTCGAAATGAGGATGGTCATCAAGAGACCAGCTTATGGGGAGTTCAACCAAAGATGTCTCTTCACCATATTGGTAACACTCACCTAAAGAAAATTTATCACCACGCCTAGCTCTATATGGAATATAATCAGACCCCATAAGACTACTGTCATATTTAAAATCATGTTTAATTAATAAATCAATGGTAGAATCGCTCAAATCCCATGAAGGCGAACGATAACCCCTAGCTTTTTTACCTGATATCTTTTCTATAGCAAGATTAGCTCGCACCATGTCATTCTCTTCTTCCTCACGCGACTGATTGGCAGGTGGTATATGAGCCCAGCTATGATGGGCTATTTCATGCCCCCCCTCTAGAACTTCTTCACATTCTTGAGGATGACTTTCAATAGTAAATCCTGGTACAAACCATGTTGAACTTAGAGCTCTTTCTTTTAATGTATTTAGTATACGACCAGAAGCAACCTTGTGACCAAATTCGCCTCTTGAGAGAGGCGTTTGGGTAGTCATACCGCGCGATATGAAACCGGATTGTGTATCAAAGTCAAAAGTAAGACATACGATGTGCCGAGGCATAATTAACTCCATATATTATTTTTTTTATTAGTATCGCAAAATCAGTATCGAGTGTAGTAAATCATTAAACTAGTTATACGTTTCAATGAGGTAAAGATGTCTATAAAAAATCTAGGTATTATTCTACACGGTGCAACAGGACGAATTACTTCAACTCAGCATCTACGTAACGCATTAATACCTATAATCGAAGAAGGTGGATTAAATATAAACAACAGCACAGTAATGCCCAAAATACTGCTGGTTGGTCGTAATGAGAAACGTTTACAAGAGATAGCTAAAACTAATAATAATTTAAAGTGGACTACTAACATTGATAGTGCATTAACAGATGACTCATACTCTATTTTTTTTGATGGTGCAGCTACTGGTCAACGTTTCAATACTTTAATAAATGCGATAAATTCAGGTAAGCACATATATACCGAAAAACCTGTAGCTTCAAAAGTATCAGATGGCTTAAAATTACTTAACCAGGCCGAAGCTGCTAACATTAAACATGGTGCTGTAGAGGATAAATTATACCTTCCAGGTTTTATAAAGTTAGCAAACCTAATAGAAACAGGATTTATTGGCCGTATTTGTAGTTTTCGTTTAGAATTTGGGTGGTGGGTATTTGATGGTAAATCCACACCATCACAGCGCCCTAGCTGGAATTATAGAAAGAGTACCGGCGGAGGTATATTATCTGATATGCATCCCCACTGGAGATATGTAATTGAAAATATACTTGGACCAATTCGAAATATAACTAGCTCAACATCCACCTCTCAGCCTGAAAGAATTGACGAAAATGGAAAACAGTTTCTGGTAGACGTTGAGGATAGCTCAACTACTCTGGTTGAGCTAGAAAATGGTGCACATGGTTCTATTTTAAGTTCATGGGCTACAAGGGTACGTAGAGACGATCTTGTAACCTTTCAAGTAGATGGAACTAAGGCATCTGCCGTCGCTGGTCTGCGGCGGTGCTGGGTACAATCAGAACAAGAAACACCAAAGGTAACCGGATTCGATCTAGGTAGAAATGCTAATAAAGGTAAAGACGGTCTAGATTACCTTCAGGATTGGAAAGAAATTTCCGACACATCACCTTATATCAACCCTTATAGAGTTGGCTGGGAAGGTTTTATTAGTAATGTTGTAGCCGACGTCCCGTTTAAATCTGATTTACGTGAAGGCATAAGAGACCTACAACTGGCAGAGGCTAGTTTTAAGAGTGCAAAAGAACACATATGGGTACCATTAACTAAAATTTAAATAACTAGATTAATATGTTATAGCTTATTTACCCAACATATAAATATATGAAAGAATAAAATGACTACTTTGCCAATCCTAGAACTCGGCGATGATCCATTCGAACGAGGTCTTATTCATGGACGTGAGCTAGAAGTAAAAATAAATAAGAATATCGATACCTATATAAATCGTTTTGCAGCTAGCGGCCTTGATGAGAGCTCTGCCCGCAAAGAAGGTGAGTCTTGGATTGAAGTTATAGCAAAGCAAAATTTTGAATATTCAGAAGAAATGAGAGGTATATCTGAAGGAGCAAAGATAAACTTAGGTGATATAGCAATGCTTAATGCGCGTTACGAAATTACCTTTGGATTATTTGGAAAAGATGCAAAAGTTATTGACCGTATCAAAATGGCCGGTGAAGCTGACGGTTGTTCAACTTTTGGTATTTTACCTGAGGCAACTAAAAACGGTCACACTATAATTGGTCAGAACTGGGACTGGCTTGCAGGAATCCATGGATCTTGCGCAGTTCTTAAAATTT
The DNA here is from genome assembly GCA_002713365.1 of Rhodospirillaceae bacterium. Lineage (GTDB taxonomy): Bacteria > Pseudomonadota > Alphaproteobacteria > UBA6615 > UBA6615 > UBA6615. The sequence goes on along the minus strand of PASR01000011.1, from coordinate 479,205 downwards.
GCCGTTCAAATGGCACCAACTTAATTTGTTTTACAGAAGCTGGGATAGTTGGCGGAAAAATGGGTGTAAATGAATTCGGGATAGGCCTTGTTGAAAATGGTCTAGTTTCAGATCATGACGGCATAAATGAATATGAGAAACCATTTCACATGCGCTGTAGAGAAATACTGGATGCACAAACCTATGAAATGGCTCTAAACCCAGTAATATCATCAAGAAGAGTTTGTTCAGCTAATTTTATGATAGGACATTCTGATGGTGAAATTATTGACTTGGAAACAAGTCCTAATAATATTTCTTATCATTACCCAGCAGAAGGATTAATAACCCATTCTAACCATTTTCTAGATGCCCGTCATGGGCCTTCACAAATGGAAAAAATTTCTTCTAGCACACTTTATAGAGCTAATCGATTAGATAGGTTATTAAGAAAAAATATAGGAAGTTTAGATATAGAAAAATGCCAAAAGGCTTTAGCTGATCATTTTGGTCTTCCTAACGCCATATGTAGACATCCTGATAAAAATATTTCCAAGGCCAAACAAACTATGACAAACGCCGCATTCGTAATTGATTTAAATTTAAGAAAAATGAACGTTGCTAATGGTCCTCCATGTTCAAATTCATTTATAAGCTGTTCGTTAGAAATGTAATTATTAAGTCACATGATTAAGAGCTAAACATCAAAGAAAGATAAATAAAAATGCGCTGGACTAACCGCCGTGAGAAATTCCGTAAACTATTGTTAGAAAGTTCATGTGTTCACCCAGGCTCAGTGTATGATCCCATTTCCGCTAGGATAGCAGAGGATCTGGGTTTCGAAACTGGAATGTTCGCTGGGTCAATTGCTTCAATGACAGTCCTAGGTGCACCAGATATTGTAATGTTAACCTTAACTGAATTTGCTGACCAAACACATAGAATATGTAGGGCTGGTGATTTACCTCTTATAGTTGATGCGGATCATGGCTATGGAAACGCTTTGAATGTGATGCGAACGGTAGAAGCACTTGAAAATGCCGGCGTCTCCGCTCTTACAATAGAAGATACAGAACTTCCACCAGCCCATGGTAGAGGTAATAGTCGACGTCTTATAAAAATTGATGAAGGCATAGGAAAAATGAAAGCGGCACTAGAAGCCCGCTTTGATCCAAACCTTGTTATAATGGGACGTACCAGTGCACCCGCAATAACTGGTATTGAAGACACAATTTCCAGGGCTATAGCTTATGAAAAAGCTGGTGTAGATGTAATGTTTTTCGCCGGCATGAAAACCAAGGCAGAACTTGATGCAGTATCGGAAAAAATAAATATCCCAATAATGCTTGGAGGTGCTACTGATGAACTTTCTGATAGAAAATACCTTGCCAGCAAGAATGTTAAAATAGCATTACAAGGACATATACCATTTTCAGCAAGTGTGGGTGCGGTATTCGAAACACTCAAAGCATTAAGAGAAGGTATTGGCCCTAAGGACATTTCTCATTCAGGGTCAAGCAAAATTATGTCAAAAGTTTTGCGTAATGATAAGTACGATTATTGGACTACTAAATATCTAGGTGATATTTAATTTTATACAAAAATTTAAAATAATCCTTTTACCAACCCATCTTCATCAAGACCTATATTATTAGCGGCAGGCGTTTTAGGGAGTCCCGGCAAAGTCATAATTTGTCCACAGATGGCTACGATAAATTCTGCTCCAGCTGATAATCTTACTTCTCTGATTGGTACAACATGATCAACTGGAGCACCTTTGAGGTTAGGGTCTGTTGAAAAACTATATTGGGTTTTAGCCATACATATAGGAAAATGTTTGTACCCTTTTGACTCCCAACTCTTTAGAAGATCACGAATTGACTTATCAGCAATGGCTTCGCTAGCTCCATATATTTGTTTAGTAATTATGTTTATTTTGTCGAAAAGACCCATATCATCTGGATATAGAGTATTATATTTAGAATCTCCACTATCAGCCAGATCAGCTACTTTGTAAGCTAGATCTTCAACACCAGCTGAGCCATCACTCCAATGGTTACACTCTATGACATCTACGCCTTTCTCGTTAACACTATTCTTTATAATAGAAATTTCTTCATCCGTATCGCTAGTAAATCTATTAAGTGCAACTACAACTGGGACACCAAATTTACTAATATTGGAGATATGGCGATGCAAATTGCTAAGTCCTTCAATGACTGCAGCAACATTCATTTCTTGTAGGTCTTTAGCTAACACCCCACCATGTTGTTTCAAGGCTCTTACTGTTGCAACTATTACAACTGCATCTGGCTCAAGGCCTGATTTACGACACTTTATATTAAAAAATTTCTCAGCCCCTAAATCAGCCCCAAATCCCGCTTCTGTAACTACGTAATCGGCTAAACGTAAAGCCGTATCAGTAGCGATAACTGAATTACAACCATGGGCTATATTCGCAAAAGGACCACCATGCACAAAAGCCGGATTATTTTCTAAAGTTTGTACTATGTTTGGCATTAATGCATCTTTTAGTAATACAGACATGGCTCCATCACCAGAAAGATCACGAACCGTAACTTCCTCATCATTAAAATTAGAGCCAATGACAATATTTCCTAAACGTCTACTAAGGTCTGGGAGTGATGTTGCCAGACAGAATATTGCCATTACTTCAGAAGCTACAGAAATATCAAATCCAGTTTCTCGTGGAAATCCGTTTGAGACTCCACCTAATGAAACCACCACATGGCGTAATGCTCTATCATTGATATCTAAAACACGTTTCCAATCTAGTTTACGGCTATCAATAGATAAAGCGTTTCCCCAATGTATATGATTATCTATTAGAGCACTCATCAAATTATGTGCTGCTCCAATAGCATGAATATCACCTGTAAAATGTAAGTTTATATCCTCCATGGGAATTACCTGCGAATACCCCCCGCCAGCAGCCCCACCCTTGATACCGAAACAAGGCCCCAAAGATGGTTCACGTATGCAAACGGCTGTATTTTTTCCAATTCTATTAAGACCATCCCCCAAACCAACTGTAGTAGTTGTTTTTCCTTCTCCTGCAGGAGTTGGTGAGATTGCGGTAACCAAAATAAGTTTACCGTGAGAACGCTTTTGAAGACTCTCAATATAATCTAATTCAATTTTAGCCTTATAGGGACCATAATGATGTAATGCAGTATGAGGAATATCAAGCTTTTCTGCGATATTTGTAATAGGCTTGATATCTGCCTCTCGAGCAATTTCGATGTCGGTCTTTTGCATATTATGCCTAGCACCCAAAAGTATTCTTATTTATCACAACTATTAAAAAAATCTTAAGCAATAAATAATTACAATGATAGAAAATAAGCTCTATGGATTATTTATTAGAAAAAATATTAGCCCTTATGTTTAGGGTATAATTATAAATAAAGCATTATATTCTATCTATAATAATTTAATTAAGCTTTGATAGTTGAGTTTCAATAGATTTTATGACTCTTTTAGAGGTAGGCGAAGTTGGTGTAGAAAACCAATCAATCAATTTTCCATCAGAACTTATAAGGTATTTATGAAAATTCCAACGCGGCTTGGCAATTGGTCCTAATTCCTTTGCTGCCCAACTATAAAAGGGATGTGCGTCTTTTCCCTTAACAGAGTATTTTGATGTAAGAGGAAATTCTATATTATAGTTAACTTCACAAAATTCTTTTATAACTGACTCATTATTTGGTTCCTGTTTTCCAAAAGAATTAGAGGGTACACCCAGTACGACTAAACCTCTATCTTTATACTTACCATACAGTTCTTGTAATTCTGCATACTGCCGAGTAAACCCGCAAAAAGATGCAGTATTTACAACAAGGACTATTTTTCCTTTAAATGATTTTATAGGCAATTGGCTACCATCTATAGATAGAAAAGAAAAATCATACGCATTTTGCGTCTTTGTTGTTGCTAACACTGGTGTTATCCATATTGTAATTAATAAGACAGATACTAAATATTTAAGCATATTTGTAATAACTACTTATTCTATAAAGCCTAGTTAATTCTGATATCAATTTAACGTAGATAACAGAGAATAAAAAAACGGAGAAAAATAAATTCTCCGCTTTTAATTAAGTAATAAAATTCAATCGCACTAACTAATATGTGTGACTATCATTTAAGCATTTGGAGGGACGTAAGAAGCCCCAGCTTTCCTAGCATGCTCAGCTACAACGTCAATATCTAACTCAGTCAAACAAATAGCTTTATCAAAACCCCCACTTGACTTAACAGCCAGCAATAAGCCCAAGGCTGATTCTTCACTATCCACTTCAAAAGTTACCGTTACATCGAACTCACCTCTAGTAAAAGCTACGTCATGTATAACCATATCTAGAGACGAACATAATTTATCTATTGCTTCTCTTCTTCCGGCATAACCAGATGCTATAACACCTTTAAGTCCACTAGCTGAATATGATCCTAATATATAAGCTTTCATGCTTTCTCTCCTAATTTATTAAGTTTCTTACAAACCACAATAAATTTTCTTTTAAAGTATAAGGTTATTAATATTTAACAAACATCTATAACTATTACTTTTTTTAATCATTAATTTTATTTAATATAAAACTAATGGTGAGCCCGTCAGGGTTCGAACCTGAGACCTACTGATTAAAAGTCAGTTGCTCTACCAACTGAGCTACGGGCCCATCATAGATAGGTAATTTATTAGGAACTTAAGAAGCCAACACTGCTCCGTCAATAAGCATATTGCAAAAAGAATTTAGTCAACTAATAAAATTTAGTCTTTAATATCTACAGCTAATTGCATTTTAATTATAGAATCCGGATCATTTACCGCTCCTCCTGATCCAACACCTTTTTTAATAGCATCCACATGCTCCATGCCTTCAACTACCTTACCCCAAAGTGTATACTGATTATCAAGCCAAGGTGCATCATCATAAACTATAAAAAACTGACTATCAGCACTATTAGGATTTTGTGCTCGTGCCATAGATACAGACCCCCTTACATGCTTTTCTGATGAGAACTCGGCGTCAAGGTTTTTACCTGATCCACCAGCACCTGTACCTGTGGGATCACCTGTCTGAGCCATAAATCGTTCAATAACTCGATGAAATACAATTCCATCGTAAAAACCTTCGCGAACAAGTTCTTTAATTCTATTAACATGACTTGGAGCTAAGTCTGGCCTCATCTCAATAACTACTCGTCCACTCTCCAGGTCTAAATATAGTGTATTTTCCATGTCTGTACCCTTTCCACTCTGCGCATAAACGAATGACGAAAAACTAATAAAAATTGCCATTAAAAAAACAATTAAGCGTACAAAGCTCATAATTCTTCCTATTTGTTAATATATTAGGTTTAAACTAATCAACTTATTGGATTGAAGTAGTTACCCGTATTTCTCATTGATACGTGATGCAACACTTGCCGAAACAAAACTAGATATATCACCACCCAGCGTTGCTATTTCCTTAACGAGTCTTGAAGCTATAAATTGATGATTTTCAGATGCCATAAGAAAAATAGTCTCTATATTAGGATTTAGTCTCGTATTCATTCCTACCATTTGGAACTCATATTCAAAATCTGACACTGCCCTTAAGCCCCTTATGATACAATTAGCATTCTGATCAGCCGCAAATTGTACCAGTAGAGAATCAAATGGCCTCACTTTAACACGGTCAGAAATGCCCAAACTAATAATTTCTTCATTAACCATTGCTGTTCTCTCATCAAGAGAAAACAATGGCCCCTTACCTCCATTTATAGCAACCCCTACAATTAATGTATCTACAGTACGAGCCGCCCTGCGGATAATGTCCACGTGCCCATTAGTAACGGGATCGAAAGTGCCCGGATAAACACCTACGCGAAGATTATTCGTCATCACTTACCTCAGTGAAAGATTCTTTCTCAACATTATTATTCTCATCATCTGGCTCATCAGGAGTAGGATTACTTTCCTCTGAATTATCATCCGTGTTAGCATCATCTCTCATGGGAGTCACCGTAACCACATTTTCGTTTTTTGCAACGCGAAATAGTGTCACGCCTCGTGTACTCCGACCTGCTATTCTAACATCAGAAACACCCGTACGTATTAACTGACCACCATCAGTCATCATAACCAGCTCAGTATCTTTTTCTACGGGAAATGAAGAAATCACAGAGTTATCTTTCATTTTTCCCATATCTATATTGGCTATTCCCTGTCCGCCTCTACCTGCAACCCTATACTCATAAGCAGAACTACGTTTACCAAACCCCTTTGCGGTAACAGTCAAGACAAATTGCTCTTCGCCAGCCATTTTTTCATATAGTTCATCAGATATTGTCAGACCATTTTGTTTAGTATTTTCTTGATCTTCAAAATCTCTTTCATAGTTATCAGTTTCGTCATCAGTTATATTACCATCTGCCCGTTCAAAACGACTGCGTTTTAAATATGCACTTCTTTCAGCCGTTGAATATTCAGTATGCTGAAGAACTGACATAGAGATCACTTCGGCTTTGTTAGATAACCTAATACCCCTTACACCAGTAGAATTACGGCCCTGAAAGACACGAACATCTGTAAGCCGAAAACGAATACATTTAGCTCCAGTAGTTGCTAATAATACATCATCACCTTCATCACATGTTGCAACGCCTATTAATCGATCTCCTTGGTCGAGTTTCATAGCTATTTTACCATTCGCTTTTACTCTTACGAAATCTGACAAGCGGTTACGTCTAACGTTACCGCTAGCAGTAGCAAAAACTACAAATAAATCTTCCCAGGTTTGTTCATCTTCTGGCAAAGGCATCAGAGTTGTTATAGTCTCTCCATCTTCCAACGGCAGTAAATTAACAAGGGCCTTGCCTCTGCCTGTTGGAGAGCCTATAGGCAATTTATAAACTTTCATCTTGTACACCATGCCTCGTGACGAAAAGAATAATACAGGTGTATGAGTATTAAGAACAAAAACCTGACTTACAAAATCTTCATCACGAGTTGCCATACCGGAGCGTCCCTTACCACCCCTTCTTTGTGCACGATAAGTTGATAAAGGAACACGCTTTATATATCCTCCGTGAGTTACGGTAACGACCATATCTTCTCGCTGAATTAAATCTTCAATATCGTGCTCAAACTCAGCCTCGATAATTTCTGTTCTTCTGGGATTAGAAAATTCTTCCCGCATACTAAGAAGTTCATTGCGCATTAATTCATAGAGTTTTTCCCTACTATCAAGGATAGAAAGGTATTCTTTTATTTCATCCACTAATATCCTTAAGTCTGCTCCAATTTTTTCACGCTCAAGTCCAGTTAAACGATGCAGACGTAACTCCAGAATGGCCCGTGCCTGCTCATCTGATAACTGATAATTACCTTCCTCATCAACACTTCGGCCCGGCTCATCAATTAATTCAATTAAAGGCGAAACATCTAAAGCCGGCCAACGCTTTGCAACCAAATCAGCTCTTGCGCTGGCTGCATCCTTTGCTGATCTTATTAATTCTATAGCAGCATCTAAATTAGCTACAGCAACAGCGAGACCAACGAGCGTATGAGCTCTATCTCTCGCTTTTCCAAGTTCAAAAACAGTACGTCGGGTAATTACCTCTTCTCTAAATTCAACAAAAGCAGAAATAATTCTTTTAATATCCAGTTGTTCTGGCTGTCCGGCGTTAAGCGCCAACATATTGACACCAAAAGTCGTTTGCAGCGGTGTATAACGATATAGTTGCGCTAATACCACCTCGGGTTCCGCATCACGTTTTAGCTCTACTACAACTCTTAAGCCCTTCCGATCTGACTCATCCCTTAAGTCGCTTATACCTTCCACTGTCTTATCGTTAGCAATTTCAGCAATACGCTCTATTAGTCGTGATTTATTAACTTGGTATGGTATCTCTGTAACAATAATTGCTCTTCTATTATTAGCAATATCTTCAAAATGAGTCCGGGCTCGCATCAAAACTGAACCTCGCCCAGTATGAAAAGCAGAGCGAATACCGCTAGAACCAATAATTAGTCCACCCGTAGGAAAGTCGGGCCCATGCATATACTGCATAATCTGGTCTATTGTTATATTAGGGTTATCCATATACGCGCAGCACGCATCAATAACTTCGCCAAGATTATGTGGAGGTATATTAGTTGCCATGCCGACAGCGATTCCGCCAGCTCCATTTACCAAAAGGTTAGGAAACTGCGCAGGTAAAACTATAGGCTCTTGTCGGCTTTCATCATAGGTAGGTTGAAAATCAACAGTATCACGATCTATATCCTCTAATAGCGCATGAGCTGCTTTGGACATGCGGGCTTCTGTATAACGCATTGCTGCAGGGGGATCTCCGTCCATTGATCCAAAGTTACCTTGTCCATCGATAAGTTCTAAGCGAAGAGAAAAATACTGTGCCATTCGTACCATCGCATCATAAATAGCTGAATCACCATGTGGATGGTATTTTCCCATAACCTCACCAACGGTCTGGGCCGATTTTTTATAAGGACGGTTATAATCATAACCACCAACTTTCATCGCATACAAAATACGGCGGTGAACTGGCTTTAAACCATCCCTTACATCCGGCAAAGCTCGTGAGACAATCACACTCATGGCATAAGCCAGGTATGAAGTCCGCATCTCTTCTTCTATAGTAACCGGAGTGACATCGCTATCACTGGGTAACAACGAATCTATTTGATCATTCAACTTATAATATCAATGGTTTAACGCCTATCAGAAGTAATATAATAAGCGCGCCGAGTCGGCTTTATTTCATACATTACAATAGCTGAAATTATCGATTATAACAATGAATACAGTTAATAATTAACATCGAAAAAAGTAAAATACATCACTAATAGCTTACTTAAAATATACACATATATAAACTTAAAATAACATGGTATGTAACCTATTAAAAATTCATATAATGAAAATATCTTTATTAATTTTTATATATAATTTTTTATTAAAAAGGTATTTCATCATCTAAATTATTATCACTAGCTCCAGATACATTACCTCCCTCAAACGCTGACCCAGGAGTATTTTGTGATATAGCCTGGTCAGAATCAAAGTTACTACTACCTCTTGAGTCTAGCATCGTTAACTCTCCTCTAAAACGTTGTAGTACAACTTCAGTGGAGTATTTCTCTATACCTTGCTGATCTGTCCATTTTCGGGTTTGTAGTTGACCTTCAATATAAAGCTTAGACCCTTTTTTTACATATTTTTCGCAAACATCTATCAATCTTTGGTCAAAAATAACTACTCGGTGCCATTCCGTACGCTCTTGTCGTTCACCTGTGTTTTTATCATTCCATGATTCGGATGTTGCTACTGATAAGTTACAGACCTTATCTCCTGAATTCATAGAGCGCACTTCTGGGTCTCTTCCCAAATTCCCCACCAGAATAACCTTATTAACACTTCCTGCCATTAATATTTCTCCCGACCTTTGGAATAATGAGTAAATCTCTTTGAGTATCTTCTAAATTTACATGCAGAACCAACTTCTAACAAGGAAAGTTGTCACAACTTGTCCACATATATACATTATATTTCTTGTATTATTCTCTTTACAAGAACTCTGCTTAGTCTCATTACGCTAAAGTAAAATTTAATATTTTTTGACATCAACATCTGCTAGCAACTCACTTGGGTTTGACAAAAGATTATAGATAAATGATTAAAAATATAATCGTGCGTGGAGCACGAGAACATAATCTAAGGAATGTGGATATTGATTTACCCAGAGACAAGTTAATTGTTATTACGGGGCTATCAGGATCGGGTAAATCTTCGTTAGCTTTTGATACTATTTACGCTGAAGGACAAAGACGTTACGTCGAAAGCCTATCTGCTTACGCGCGACAATTCCTAGAGCTGATGCAAAAACCTAATGTTGATTCTATAGAAGGCTTATCACCAGCTATATCAATAGAACAAAAAACGACAAGTCGTAATCCACGCTCAACAGTAGGTACAGTTACAGAAATTTACGACTACCTCCGACTTTTATATGCACGTATAGGAATTCCATATTCACCAGAAACTGGCCTACCAATTGAAGCCCAAACAGTAAGCCAGATGGTTGATGGAATGATGGAAATGAAAGAAGGGACACGTTTATACATATTGGCTCCAATAGTAAGAAGACGTAAAGGCGAATATCGCCGTGAGATATTAGAACTACAAAAACGCGGCTTTCAGCGTATCAAAGTAGATGGTGAGGTATACGATATTGATAATGTTCCTAGCCTTGAAAAAAATCTCTGGCACGATATAGAGGTTATAGTTGACCGGGTAGTTATCAGATCAGGTCTCGAAGCACGCCTAGCTGACTCGATAGAAACTGCACTCGATCTATCGGATGGATTAGTCTTTGCTGAAAATGCAGACACTAGTGAACAAACTATATTTTCTGCCAAATTCTCCTGTCCGGTCTCTGGGTTTACCATTGAAGAAATAGAACCACGTCTCTTTTCTTTCAATAATCCGTATGGCGCCTGTAAAAGTTGCGATGGTCTAGGTACAAAACTTGTTTTAGATCCAGATTTAGTGGTTCCAGATAAAGATATAAGTCTAAGTCAAGGAGCTATAGCACCTTGGGCTGAAACAGCCAGCCCATATTATCAACAGGCGCTTAAAGCACTAGCTGATCACTATAAAAAATCTCCTGACCTCCCATGGAGTAAACTAGGAAAGAAAGTTCAACAGATAATTTTATATGGATCAGGAACAACATCAATAAAAATTAATTATGATGATGGCCTAAAGTCTTATCAAACCAATAAGCCATTTGAAGGCATCATAAATAATTTAGAAAGACGATTTAGCGAAACAGATAGTCCAATAATACGCGAAGAAATAGCAAAATTTCAAACCTCTTTAACTTGCGATATTTGCGGGGGAGCACGTTTGAATACTGAAGCTTTAGCTGTAAAAATAAGTAATTTGCATATTAGTCAAATTACAGAAATGTCAATAACTACTGCCGCAGACTGGTTCAAACAACTTCCATCAATATTAACTAATAAAGAAAATGAAATAGCTAAACGTATTTTACGGGAAGTAAATGAAAGGTTAACTTTTCTTAACGATGTAGGACTTGAATATTTAACTCTTGACCGTTCCGCAGGAACACTTTCTGGCGGTGAAAGCCAAAGAATTCGTTTGGCATCACAAATTGGCTCAGGTCTTACAGGCGTTCTATACGTATTAGATGAACCATCAATCGGTTTACATCAAAGAGATAATACACGGCTACTAGAAACCTTAAAAAGACTACGTGACCTAGGCAACACGGTTATAGTTGTTGAACATGATGAAGAAGCAATTTTAAATGCCGACTATATTATTGATATGGGCCCAGGGGCCGGAATTCATGGCGGCGAAGTGGTTGCATCAGGTTCACCAAAAAAAATTAAACAACAAACTAAAAAAAGCTTAACTGCACAATATCTTACAGGCATAAAATATATTCCTGTCCCTAAAATACGAAGAAAAGGTAAAAAAAACCAAACACTTAAGCTGTTTGAGGCTTCAGCTAATAATCTACAAAAAGTCGACGCATCAATACCTTTAGGAACATTTAGTTGTATTACAGGCGTTTCAGGAAGTGGCAAATCATCACTAATAATAGACACCCTGTTTCGTATCGTTGCTCGACAATTAATGAAAGCCCGAACTAATCCTGGCCCCTTCAAACATATAGAAGGACTGGAGTTTCTGGATAAAGTAATAGACATAAACCAGTCTCCAATTGGTAGGACTCCAAGGTCTAACCCAGCAACATATACAGGAGCCTTTTCACCCATTAGAGACTGGTACAGCAATCTACCAGAGTCTAAAGCCAGGGGATATAAACCAGGTAGATTTTCATTCAATGTCAAAGGTGGTCGTTGCGAAGCCTGTCAAGGAGACGGAGTAATTAAAATAGAAATGCATTTTCTTCCAGACGTATATGTAGAGTGTGAAATGTGTAAGGGAAGACGTTATAACAGAGAAACACTTGAAATTTTATTCCGAAATAAATCAATTTCTGATGTACTAGATATGACTGTTGAAGAAGGCCGAAATTTTTTTAAGGCCGTACCATCAATTTGTAATAAACTTGATGCTCTCTCGCGTGTGGGTCTTGACTATGTAAAGATTGGACAACGAGCCACAACTTTATCTGGAGGTGAAGCCCAACGTGTTAAACTAGCAAAAGAGTTAGCTAGAAGAGCTACCGGAAAAACACTTTACATACTAGATGAACCAACTACTGGTCTACATTATGATGACGTAAGAAAGCTACTAGACGTATTGCAAGAATTAGTTAATCAAGGAAATACCGTCATAGTTATTGAGCATAACATGGAAGTTATTAAGACTGCTGATTGGATTATAGACCTAGGCCCTGAAGGTGGTAACAAAGGTGGCAAAATAATTGTCTCAGGTACTCCAGAAAAAGTTTCTCAGTATGAAGCTAGTTTCACCGGTAATTATCTAAAGTCTTACCTTACAATATAAACATTATATTTTATCTAAGCTATAGACGTCCCTTTAAATTATAACCAGATAAAGCCGAATCAACCAAATATTCACTTTTTTCAAAGTCATATTCTTTATACATACGAGATTTAACTACAAATGGTGGTCCAGCATAAAATTTTTCATATTGTTCGTGGCGACCAGCAAATTCTGAACCCACAAGATCCCAGATAAGCTTCATTAATTTTACTCTTTCTTCGCCACTATAATCTGGAGATTGAATATAACGGTCAATATCAGCTCTAATATTAGGGTTTAATAAATCTTGGGCACTTGAAGGTAGTTGTATTATACCCCCTCCACATAACTCCCTAATCCAATCTAACATTTTAGGATAAGCCTCTGTTTGTAAAACTATAGACGCATATAATGCCTGCCTTCCTGGCTCTACAACACCATCAGAATTACTAGTACAAGTTGCAATTTGTGCATCCAAAAGCCCCTCGAGCATAGCAGCATAGCTTGCCATATCACCTAAAAGGGTTTGCACAGATGGTATATTTTCAATACCGTTCATCTGGACCACGCGTTTAGCCAACCCCATCAAAAGCTTTAGCTTAACACAAAGACGTATTTGAGCTTGATGATTGCCGAAGGCGTGGGCGCCTGTATCCCACCACTGATCTCTGCAGATTTCTAGGTCTTTATAAACAAACACCTGTTCCCAGGGAATAAATACTTTATCAAATACTACAAGAGAATCTGTTTCATCAAACCTAGAAGACAAAGGATAATCATAAACACTACTAGCCGCAGCAGCATATGATCGCCTTGAATAAATGCGAACACCCGGAGCATTACAAGCTACAACAACATTTACGGCGTGATTCTCATCTCCTTTTTTAAGCGGTGTTATTTGACTAAGACATAAATAATCTGAAAGGGCCGTAGCAGTTCCAAGCATCTGGGCCCCGTGAATAATTACTCCGTCATCGCATTCATCTATTACACCTGCATATAAATCAGAGGGATTCTGTCCATGCATTGGTTTAGAACGATCAACCTGGGGCGGAACAATTGTATAAGTTATAAAAAGATCATAATCACGGAGATAATTAAAAAAATTTAATAAATTTTTTGACCTGCGCATATTTATATTTCGATCAAAAACATCTAATCCAGCTGCCCAACCAACAAAGAAGCCAGCCACATGATCTGGAGTACGTCCCATTAAACCAAATGTGGCCTCAGCCCAACATTCTATTGCTGCCCTTCTTTCCTCCAGGTCTTCTTTGGATTTAGGGACCATCCATATTTTATTAACGGGTAAGTCAGTGTTGGGAGACTTAAAGGTCATTAATTCCCTATTAGCAGGATTACTTGATATATCATATAAATTTGCAATGGACCTAACAGCTTGATAAAAAGCTGGATGAACCGTTACATCATCTACTTTTTCTCCATCAATAAAAACACTTCTTCCATCATTTTTGAGACCATTAATATACTTCTCACCGTCACGAAGTCCGAGAGAAAATCTTTCATCGTCTGCATATCTTTTAACCATATCGCGCTACCTTAGAAATATCAGGACTATAGTTTATTCCAGTTAATTGTTTTGTCTAACTGATTATTTAATTTTCTATTAAACTAAGTGCTATATTTTAAAATTTATAATCAGTAGGGTTTTTATATTAAGTAAAAATAAGTAAATACACGAAATGAAAATTAATCCCATACATATTATCGGAGGAGGCTTAGCTGGTTCTGAAGCAGCCTGGCAACTAGCGGAATCTGGAATTCATGTAGTTTTGCATGAAATGCGCCCTAACAGAAATACTCAAGCACATAAAAGCAGCAATCTAGCTGAGCTCGTTTGTTCCAATTCATTTAGATCAGATGATACATATTTCAATGCTGTTGGTTTATTGCACGAAGAGATGAGACGTTTAAACTCGTTAATAATGCTATCGGCTGATTCAAATAAAGTTCCAGCAGGCGGTGCACTGGCCGTTGATCGAGACGATTTTTCTCAACAGGTTTCTAAGACACTAATAAATCATCCAATGGTTACTTTAGACTATAATGAAATCACCACTCTTCCAGATGATTGGGAACAAGTTATTATTGCAACGGGCCCACTCACCTCTCCAGCATTAACCGATGAAATCATTAAACTAACAGGAGAAAAGAACCTTGCTTTTTTTGATGCGATTGCGCCCATAATTCAGATTAATTCGATCGACTTCGATATAGCCTGGTATCAATCAAGATATGATAAAGCTGGTCCTGGTGGAAATGGAAAAGACTATATTAACTGTCCGCTTAGCAAGGAACAATTTGAGGGATTTATTGATAATCTGATACAAGGAGATAAAGTCGATTTCAAGGATTGGGAAAAATCAACACCTTATTTCGAAGGATGTTTACCAATAGAAGTAATGGCTGAACGTGGCCGTGAAACTTTACGTTTTGGCCCTATGAAACCAATAGGATTAACTAACCCCAATACAGGAAAACGCTCGCATGCCGTGGTCCAGCTGCGACAGGATAATGCTCTAGGAACCCTCTATAATATGGTTGGTTTTCAAACCAAATTAAAATATGGCGCCCAAGAAACTATTTTTCGAACAATACCTGGTTTAAATAATGCTGAATTTTCTCGTTTAGGAGGAATTCATAGAAATACCTTTATAAATAGCCCAAGGTTGCTTGATAGCACATTAAGATTAAAAAAATCACCACGTTTTCGTTTTGCAGGTCAGATAACAGGTGTTGAAGGATATGTTGAAAGCTCTGCTATAGGTTTACTAGCAGGTAAATTTGCTGCTGCTGAAAAATTAAATAAGTCATTTGATTTAAAGTCTATAAGACCGCCAGAGACTACTGCTCACGGCGCTCTTTTATCATATATCACTGAGGGAGCAAAAGCAGAAACATTTCAACCTATGAATATAAACTTTGGTTTATTACCAGCTGCTAATGAAAATAGTTTAACCAATATACCTAAAAAATTACGAAAAAAAGAAAAAAGAAAATTAATTTCGGAGCGAGCACTTTTTGATTTAGGCTTGTGGAAAACTACTTACCAAAATTTTTTGAATTAATGCCTGCATATATACTCAAAGGTATATTAATAAAATTATAATTTAATATCTTTATCTATGAACTAAATAATTCAGTATCGTCCTTTTATGGAGGCTAAAATCAATCTGGACGGGAGTGTTAATCCTAATTTTCTTAATGAAAATGGGTCATAGTTGGCACGTATAATGTCTCTTATATAGCAATCAGCAAGCGGACCTAACAAAAGCCCCCTGCGGGCTGGTCGCGGCACCTCATTTCTTAGAGAACGAGCTTCAGTTAATAAAGCACGCGCATTATCAATCACCTCGTTTACTATCAAACTTAACTGCGGAGATGATTGAAAACTAAGTATAGAAATATTGTCAACATTGTTTTTGATCAATAATTCTCTTGGTAAATATATTCTTTCGCTTTTGGCATGAAAGTGAATTGCTCGTATTAAACCAATTAATGCCCAAGCAGTACTCACTAAGCTAGCCACCCTTATACTTACCGTGTCATTAAAGCCGAGTAATTTCATAACCATCATGCCCAGCGTGCCTGAAGTACTCCTTGCATAGTCTATCAAGCCTTCCATATCTTCAGAAGGTGTCTTTTTAAAATCACTTAACCTTGCATCAAGTAAATCCTCAAAAAAATCTATGGGTAAGTCATAATCACCCAAAGTTTTTCTTAAACTCTCAAGAATAGGATGCTCTACAATCTCATTTTGATATATTTTTTGAATAGCTTCTCGCCACCACTGTAAACGAATTTCTCCCAATATAGATTCACTAACCATTTCTCTGGTACGTGATACTTCTGAATTAAAGGCATATATAGTAAATACGGCCTCACGATGATGATTTGGAATGAAAAGTGCTGATAAATAGCGTTCATAGTCATTTGATCTTAATTCGTTTGCGCAATATGATTGAACCATCTAGCATTTACTCATATCTAAACTAACATTATAAGGTTTTATTTAAAAATAAAACAAAATTTAAGAATGTAATCGTAGGACCAAATGTATATATTTGCTATACTTTGATTCGGTTTTATTAACGGGAGGGCCCAAATATGAAAAACCCTTTAGAATCATTACACAAAACTGTTGCTCTTGGCGTAGTTATGACCGTACTTATGGTTATAGTAGCTGTAGCAATCGGTTCTTAAACAGTAGAGGATATTAAAATGGAATTCGCTGAACATTTAATTCGATGGTTCCACGTCCTCAGTGGCGTTATGTGGATAGGACTCTTGTGGTACCTAAACTTTGTACAGGTTCCAACAATGCCAAAAATTCCTGATGAATTGAAACCAGCTGTAGGAAAGCATATTGCACCAGCAGTATTATTCTGGTTTCGTTGGAGTGCAGCCTCAACCGTACTTTTCGGACTAATCCTTGCATGGATGGAAGGTTATATAGGAGAAGCACTTTCTATAGGCTTAAATGGAGCTAGTAGCCCTGAAACCGTTTTACTTGGTATAGCAATGTGGTTCGGTTTAATTATGGCATTTAATGTATGGTTTGTAATATGGCCAAATCAAAAAGTTGCCTTGGGGTTAATAGAAGTATCAGATGATACTCTGAAGCCAAAATCAGCCAGAAAAGCAATGCTTTTCTCGAGGACAAATACGCTTCTATCCATTCCTATGCTATACGGTATGGTAGCATATCAGAATCCACCATTCTAAAATTATATTTTAGTAATATACTAACGGGGCCTATTGGCCCCGTTTTTATTTTTATAAATATTTATATTTGAATTATGTATCCTTCTACTCAACAGAAATAAGTGCCGCAGCAACCCGACGTTTTTCCCCAGTCAATACATTATAAGTCCTAACTGCAGCACCAGTTGACATAGCTTCTACAGTAATCTCAATTTCATCTAATGATTTTTTCAAAGACTTGGAAAGTTGCCACATACTAGTTCCACAACCCAGCAATAATAAGTCTACATTAATATTAGTATTAATATGAGGGAGTAATGTACTCCCATTAATCTCTGAAAACTCTCGCACAGGCCAGCTAATAACTTTATTCGGCAAAATTAACAGTGAACCGTCATAAGCGGTTCCATTTACATAAAACTTTCCATTACCATAACCTTCAATCGATGGCGCCCGAATATTTTCTTGGTTACTGTTTAATTTAATCTTTTATTTCCTGCTATTAAATTAATATATAAACGTTAATCTTATTTCTTCAGTTGCTTAAGTGTCTTGTTCTCCCCCGTCAACGGAATCAGAGCTAGAAAAAGATTCACGACTAAGCTTGAATACTAATAACGCTGGTACAGCGACAAATATTGAAGAATAAGTACCAATTAAAACACCCCATATCATAGCTAACGAGAAATCACGAATAATGGGACCTCCTAATGTAGCTAATGCAACAAGAGCTATAAGTGTTGTCATACTAGTAAGAAATGTTCGAGATAAAGTTTTGTTCACAGATAGATTTAATAAATCTGGAATGGATAATTTTTTATAACGTCTTAATTCCTCTCTTACACGATCGTAAATAACAACCGTATCATTAATAGAATATCCCGCTATAGTTAATACTGCTGCCACAGTTGCTAAGTTAAACTCTAGCTGCGTTACAGCAAAAAGACCCACAGTGGTCAATACATCATGACTTAATGCAATTATTGCACCAACACCAAATTGCCATTCAAATCTTATCCAAATATAGATTAAAATAGCCCCTAAAGCCAAGCTCACTGCTAATATTGCAGCCCTTATTAATTCAGCTCCAACAGTTGGGCCAACAGATTCAGTTCGCCGATATTCTTTTGCATAGTCACCAAGTGCTTCTTTAATAAGTACTACAGCGTCTTGCTGAGCCTTTTCGCCACCATCTTGTTGTTGTACACGAATAAGCACATCATTTGGATTACCAAATTCTTGAACCTGGATTTCTCCTAAACCCAAATTTCCTAAAACATCTCTTAGTTTTTCAATATCAGCAGGTCCGTTTGTTTCTACTTCAATTAATACCCCTCCACGGAAGTCAATGCCAAGATTTAGTCCCTGAACTAGAAATGTACTGATAGAAATGAGTATTAGTAAAATTGAAAAGCCAAATGCAAATGGACGTTTGCTAACAAAATCAATTTTAGTATCAGAGGGAACAATTCTTAATAGCCGCATCTTTTATTCCTAAATAGGTAATTTGGATGGTCTTTTCTGACGCAACCAAATAACGATAAGGAATCGAGTAAGCATAATAGCCGTAAACATTGAGCTTACTATCCCCATAGATAGTGTTACAGCAAACCCTTTAATGGGTCCGGTACCAAAATTAAACAATAATAGCGCAGCTATTAGAGTTGTCAGATTCGAATCTATAATAGTAGTCAAAGCTCGTCTATAACCAGCATCTATAGCGGATATTGGAGATCTACCATTCCTTACCTCTTCCTTAATTCTCTCAAGTATGAGTACGTTAGCGTCCACTGCCATACCAATAGTTAGAACAATACCAGCTATTCCCGGCAAAGTTAGTGTTGCCCCCAACACAGATAAAAGTGCCATAATTAAGGCTAAGTTAAAGACCAATGCTATTGCAGCCATAAAGCCAAACAGGCCATAGCTAGCGACCATAAATATTACTACCGCTATAAACCCAACTAAACTAGCAAGTTTTCCAGCCGCTATCGAATCAGCTCCTAGCCCTGGCCCAACTGTCCGCTCTTCCAATATTGTTAAAGGTGCTGGTAAAGCTCCAGCCCGAAGAACCAAAGCCAAATCAACAGTTTCCTGAACTGTAAATCTACCGGTTATAATGCCACTCCCACCCATAATAGGGGTTTGTATATTAGGAGCGCTTACTACCTTACCATCCAGTACAATAGCTAACCTCTTATTAACGTTTTCAGTGGTAACACGGCCAAATGTTTGACCTCCTTGTGCATCAAACCTAAAAGAGACTATAGGTTGACCATCTTGAAAAGTAGCTTGTGCATCAACAAGACGTTCTCCATTTACTACAACTTCCCTATAGACAACATACGGTATATTCTGCCCAGCATTCTCTTCATATATTAGCTTTGAACTGGGCGGCACTATGCCTGTACGTACCGCAACAGAAACATCTGCTTCCTCATTAACCATATGAAAATTTAGTTTAGCTGTTTGTCCTAAAAGTTTCTTTATTCGCTCAGGATCTTCTATGCCTGGCATTTGCACTATAATCCTATTACTACCTTGCTGCTGGATAGTAGGTTCTGAAACCCCAGTTTCATCAACTCTTCTGCGTACAACCTCAATTGATTGTTCTATCGCACGCTGCCGTCTGGCCAACAAAGCTTCTTTAGTATATTTTATCAGTATTGAATTATCTATGTTGGTTACAACTAAATCCCTATCGAGCGAACTCAATCTATCAAGTGCTATTTCTATATCATCGGGATTTACACCTCTAATAACAACCGTATTACCCTCAGTCCTAATACCCCCAGTGTACTTTATTCTTGGTTTACGTCGACGAAGTTCACGTCTTGCTGATGACTCTATTGATCCCAATGTCGCCTTAACAACCTCATCAACCTCTACTTCTAGCAGCAGATGGGCACCGCCTTGTAAATCAAGGCCAAGCCTGACTTTTGAATCCGGTAAAAATTTTGCTGATTCATTAAAAAAATTAGCAGAAGCAAAAATAATACCCCAAACACATATTATAAGCGTAAAAGCAATCGCCCACCGGGGATAGTTAACCATTTTCTTCGCTTACTTCTTTATTATTTCTTGGGTGCGAAGCCGCCAAAAAGGCCGCCTAACAAACCTGCCGGTTTTTCATCATTGGGCCCTACAACTGTTGGACCATTTGCCGATGCATTGCCACCAGAGGAGGGTGCCTCAGAACGGGTTAGAACATCTGAAAGAGTACCTCTTATAACGTTTACTTTTACCCCGTCTGCAACTTCTACTACCAATTCATCGTTTTCTTTAACACGAGTAACAGTGCCAATTATGCCACCTCCCGTTAATACACGGTCACCGCGTTTAACTTGTCCGAGCATTTGACGATGTTGCTTTACTTTTTTTTGCTGCGGTCTAATAAGAAGAAAATAGAAAACTGCAAATATTAAAATAATGGGTAAGAATGCGCCGAGACCTCCGCCTCCTTCACCACCTAAAAAACTTTGCGCAACAGCAGGTGTTATAAACATTTTTGGTCTCCATATCTTCGAGTTTTTCTAAGCCCAATAAATAGCAAAATGTAGCTCAAATGCAATAAACTTTACTTATATAATTAACATTATACACATAATTATATTATTACGCATATTAAACTTCTATTACCGACCACTTGTCCTTCCGTCAATCCACGTAGTAAACCTATTTTGGTTATTAATACTAAACATTGACCATTACCAAGACGAAAGATTAGGCTTCTATATTTAAAACAATAACAATATTAAAGTGAATGATTAATGAATGATAACGACATCACCCCTTTATTAAGTCGTATTGCAGTAGCACTTGAACGCATCGCACCTGATCAAAATAATTCTGGCGATTTATCATCTGCAGATGCATTTGTATGGCACGCTAGTAATAATGATTCCGGGGGTTGGCTTGAGCCCGTTCCACAAGTCAATAGACTTCCACTTGATTTACTTAAGGGTATAAATAGACAAGCAGACATTTTATTAGAAAATACAAGAAGGTTCTCAGTTGGACTTCCTGCTAATAACGCTCTTTTATGGGGAGCTAGGGGTACAGGTAAATCTAGTTTAGTTAAATCAGTACATGCATTAATTAACGACACCAGCGATAAAGTTCTAAACCTAGTAGAAATACACCGCGAAGATATACACTCTTTACCTTCACTACTTAGCAAACTTCGCAATCACAAACATCAGGTAATTCTTTTTTGTGATGACTTAAGCTTTGATGATGCAGATACAAGTTATAAGTCGCTTAAAGCGGTTTTAGAAGGTGGTATAGAAGGGCGACCGGAAAACGTAGTGTTTTATGCTACTTCTAATCGCCGACATTTATTACCTCGTGACATGATAGAAAATGAAAGGTCAACTGCTATAAACCCTTCCGAAGCTGTAGAGGAAAAAGTATCATTGTCTGATAGATTTGGCTTATGGCTTGGTTTTCATCATACTGATCAAGATACATACTTCGCTATGATTGATGCCTATGTTAATCACTTTGATTTAAAATTAGATAGAAAGACTTTGATGTCCGAAGCAAAAGAATGGTCAGTAACTCGAGGCTCACGTTCAGGTCGCGTCGCCTGGCAATATATCCAAGACTTAGCTGGTAGACAGGGTAAAAAATTAGATTAACTATTTGATAAAATATTTATCCAGGTAAATATTTTAAAGGATCGACGGCTAAACTACCTTTTCTGACTTCAAAATGCAGCTGCGGCACACTAATACCACCACTCTTACCAACACGCGCTATTACCTGTCCTTTTGATACTATGTCACCTCTAGAAACTAATAACTTTTCCGTATGTGCATAAGCGGTAATAAAGCCATCATAATGTTTTATTAAAAGCATATTACCGAACCCACGAATTTGATTGCCCGCATATGCTACAACCCCTTTATCTGCAGCTCGAACGGCAGCTCCCATAGGAGCAGCTATATTAAGTCCATCATTATGAAGAGCTGATCCCTCTTTAATGCCAAAGGATGATAGAAGACGTCCCTCTACTGGCCAAATAAAACTACTAGTGCGTTGTATCGAATTCGATAGCTTCGATTTAGGTGTTGGCTTAGGGCGGGGCGACTCAGCTCCCGAGATAAGGTTTTTAGTACTCGCATTATTTATATATTTTTCTTTACCAAAAGGTAATTTCAAGCTTTGTCCTGGATATATAATATACGGGGATTTAAAATTATTAAGTCTAGCTAAAGCAGTATTACTTACTCCATATTTTATAGCTATTGAATGTAAAGATTCTCCTCGCTTAACTAGGTGAGTTCTAGTATTTGGTATATATAGACGTAGCCCTTCTGCTAACTTAAATGGGGCATTTAGGTTGTTTCTCTCAATTAAAGTGCGAGTAGGAAGGTTATATCTCTGAGATATCTCATAAATAGTTTCTCCTTTTTTAACTAAGTGAAAATTAGTTTTATCTATCGACGAGCTTTTACGTTCACCATAACTTTTATCTATGAAAGGAGCTGGACGGTCTGATATATCACAAGATGCCAAAAAAGTGACATTAATAGTTACTATCAGTACTGTCCTTAATTGCTTATACATACTTCTATTCTATATTAGTAAAAGCACATCATAAACTTCAGTTCTCAGCTAACCCTGAAACCAATGGCACAAAGCGCACCTTCATTAAATCTTCTGTATCAAATCCTTGTTCTGTACGACGAATTTTAGTAAGAACCTGTGTTCGGTCTGGTCCCCCTATTGGTATTATCATTATACCGCCAATTGCAAGCTGCTCCAAAAGAACAGATGGTGGTGAATCTGAAGCAGCAGTAACACTAATACGTTCAAATGGAGACTGCTCTGGCCAACCTTTCATGCCATCTCCCGCCTTAGTAGTTATATTATTTAAGTCTAGTTTTTTAAAACGACTTTCAGCTTCTGCTAAAAGTGGTCGGTGTCTTTCAATAGTATAAACCCTTCTACACAGTAGAGCTAAAATTGATGCATGATACCCCGAACCCGTACCCAATTCTAATAACTTAACTCTATTATTAACTTCTAATGCTTCTATCATAGAAGCAACAACTAATGGCTGACTTAAAGTCTGTCCATAGCCAATAGGCAGTGCGATATTTTCATAAGATTGGTCTCTGAATGTCTCCGGTACAAAATACTCACGCGGAATTCTTTCTATAGCAGATAATACGGTTATATTAGTAATTCCAGCACTACGAAGTGATAATATAAGTCGAGCTTTGTTAGCTGGAGTGGTCATAATCTAGATGATCCAACAGCCAACCCCAATTTTTTTAAAGCAGTATAATTAGTTAAGTCCATATCTATTGGTGTAACTGATATCTTGCGATTTTCTATAGCAGCAAGATCTGTACCCTTTAGTCCTGGTTTTTGTTTAGGTAATGCTCCAATCCAATAGTATTTGTGTCCCATCGGGTGATTCTTTTCAACTAATGAATCACCCATATTTCTCTGCCCCATGCTTGTTACTTCAATTCCAGTTAGATTCTCCGGTGAAACATTAGGTATATTAATATTAATAAAAGTATTTTTTGGCCAACCCGCCCTAAGTAATTTACCAATCAACTTCGGCAAAAATGATTCTGCTGTGGACCAATTTACCTTCTTCACTTCAGGGTTTATCTGCTGACTAACTGCAATAGCCGGTATTCCCAATAAAGTTGCTTCCATGGCTACCGCGCAAGTGCCCGAATAAGTAATAAATTCAGCCATATTACTACCTCTATTTACACCAGATAACACTAGGTCAGGTTTATGGTCCTTAAGCAATTGATGAACACCCATAAGCACACTATCTGTTGGTGTTCCTTCAACGGCATATTTACGAGCGGATATACGACTTAGCCACAACGGGTTTCTCAAAGATAAAGAATGCCCTGCTCCACTTTGTTCATTCATAGGAGCACAAACCCAAACATCTTTACTAATTGTTTTAGCGATGCGTTGCATCACCTTGATACCGGTTGCACGAACACCATCATCATTAGAGATTAATATACGAAGCTTTGAATGTTGCTGCGAAAACTTATTCATTTGCATTTATTACTTCTATGCCACCCATATAAGGACGAAGAGCCTCAGGAATCATTATAGAACCGTCTTCGCATTGATAATTTTCAATAATAGCAATTAAGGCTCGACCAATAGCAACTCCAGATCCGTTTAGTGTATGCACATGAAGGCTGCCTTTATTTAATGCTTTTGGACGAAAACGGGATTTCATACGTCTAGCTTGAAAATCAAGAGTATTTGAACAACTAGATATTTCCCGAAAAGCGCCCTGACCTGGGAGCCAAACTTCTATATCATACGTTTTGCTTGCGGCAAATCCTGTATCGCCGCTGCAGAGTAGCATTACTCGATATGGAAGCTCCAAATACCTAAGTATGGATTCCGCACATTTTGTCATACGTTCCAACTCATTATCAGACTGATCCGGATGCACAACTGAAACCAGTTCTACTTTATAGAATTGATGTTGCCGAATCATTCCTCTGGTATCTTTACCAGCTGCCCCAGCTTCAGATCGAAAACAAGCAGTATGAGCAACAAATCTTATGGGTAAGTTAGCTTCCTCAAGAATACTATCTGAAACCATATTAGTAAGGGGAACTTCTGCCGTCGGAATAAGCCAGTGATCGCCGGTAGTACGAAATAAATCATCAGAAAATTTAGGTAACTGGCCTGTACCATAAAGGGCAGCCTCTTTCACAAGAAGAGGTGGCGCTATCTCTGTATATCCCCATTCTGTTGTTTGTACATCAAGCATAAATTGGGCAAGTGCTCTCTCCATCCGAGCCAGAGCTCCTTTTAAAACCACAAAACGAGAACCACTAAGCTTACTTCCAGATTGAAAGTCCATCAAAGATAGATTTTCTCCAATATCATAATGCTGCTTAGGCTGAAAATGAAAATTTCTCTGTTCACCATAGCTACGTAACTCATTATTATCGTTTTCTGTATCTCCATTAGGTACTGATACATCCAATATATTAGGTAAACCAATCAGTAAGTCTTGCAAATTCACGCCTAATTGACGTTCAGAATGCTCACTTTCTTGTATAGATTCTTTAAGCTTAATAACTTTGCTTTTTAAAGCCTCGACTTCCTCAACAGCCCCAGCACCTAGTTTTACCCCGATTTGTTTTGATGCTTCATTTCTTTGACTCTGTAATTCTTGAAGATTTGTCAGCACCAGCCTTCTTTCAGCATCAATTTTAATAATTTCAGCAGACACAGCCTTAAGACCTCGTCTTAGAAGGCTATCGTC
This sequence comes from Rhodospirillaceae bacterium, assembly GCA_002713365.1. Taxonomy (GTDB): domain Bacteria; phylum Pseudomonadota; class Alphaproteobacteria; order UBA6615; family UBA6615; genus UBA6615. Next base: position 453,708 of record PASR01000011.1, on the reverse strand, counting down.
TAGTACTTCAGGGTTTTCTCGAATCCATTTGAGGTCGAACATTATATATAGCGTTCCGTTAGTTCGAAGTCCTTATATTTATTGAAACAGCTCTAGTCTAGTAAAGATCATTTCTAAAGGCATCAATTTATCAATCTTCAGTATCCTGTATGTCTCTTTTACGCATCATGTAAACTGCTATAAATATAGATGCTTCATAAAGCATGATAATCGGAAGAGCTAGAGCAAGTTGGCTTAAAGGATCAGGAGGAGTGAGAATTGCAGCCGCCACAAAGGCCACAACAATTGCATAACGTCTTTTTTTGCGAAGCCCTTGAGCAGAAGTAATACCAACTTTAACAAGAATCAAAAGACCTACTGGTAATTCAAAACTTAGCCCAAAAGCAAATATTAAACGCATTACTAGCGACAAATACTCATTAACCTTTGGCACCAGTGATATAGCTAGGGCATCATCTCCAGCCAACTGTTCAAAACTAGCAAAGAACTGCCATGCTACAGGTAATAAAAAGTAATAAACAAAGACACCGCCTGCAAAAAATAATATTGGCGTAGCCAATAAAAATGGTAGAAATGCCCTTTTTTCTTTTTTAAATAAACCTGGAGCAACAAAGATCCATATCTGAGTAGCTAGCACAGGAAATGACAAAAAAGATGCAGCAAAAAAAGCAACCTTAATTTCAGTAAAAAACTTTTCTGTTAAAGCAGTATAAATTAGCTGCCTACCATCCTGACCCTCCCAAACCTCTGCAAGAGGTTCTACTAAAAAATTAAAAAACGTTCCAGCAAAGTAAAAACAGACAAAAAAGAGTACTAAAAAAGCCATGAGAGAGAAAAGCAAACGTTTTCTGAGCTCAGTCAAATGCGCTACTAAGGGCATTCTGCTTTTTTCTACCTGCTCCTCATCACTATTTATTTCTGCTTCCTCAACCATTAGCTTTTACTTGTCGAAGGTGATGATACATTAGGTAATAAGCTTTCTAAGTCTGCATCGTTAGTATCCTCATTAGAATCATAATCTGAATGAAGATTGTTATTAGGATTATCTTCACTTACCCTTGTTAACTCTGGGTCATTCTCTAATAACTGCGATTGAATTTCAGGGTCTAGTATAGAATTATTTGATTCCTGATTTTCTTCACTATCCAGGTTAAACTCATCACCTTCTATTTCAGCAATATTTTTTAAGGCAGCTTCAGCATCATAAGAAATAACGTCTTCAACGCTCTGCTTAACATCATCAATTCCAGAATCTCTAGCTATTTCTTCTAATCCTCCCTGAAACTCTGCAGCCATACCCCTGACTTTACGGATAATCGTAGTTACCGTACGTATTGCTGCAGGGAGATCTTTTGGACCGATAACTATTAAAGCTACGACAGCTATTAACATTAATTCTGGCCAGCCAATATCAAGCATATCTATATGACCTGAGTAATATTATCGTTGAACTTCACTGGGCTAAAAGGCTTTAAACAACTAAACTAATCTTTTGCTGTCGATTGATCATCTTTTGCCAGTGGCTTATCAGTTTCATTATCAGCTTCAATTTCAGGAGCCGTATTAGCTCCGGATTTTTCTTCTTTCATATTACTTTTAAAGGACTTAATACCTTTAGCTACATCACCCATTAGCGATGGAATTTTTCCTCTTCCTCCAAAAAGGACAAGGACAACAACCAACACTATGACCCAGTGCCATATCGAGAATGTACCCATTGCTCAAATTCTCCAATTTTTATAACGGTCGTAGTCAACCCATTTCTGCAGATTATTACAGAAAGCTGGTTATATCGCAATGTTAGTCAAAATGTCTATTAGACTATTTTCAAATGAACGTATAATTATCAAACATTTATTAAAAGGTTATTTATGTAAATTCATATTATTACAGTTTTATTAACAAATTTAGAAACCTAGGTTAATAGAGGGCCATTTATTCTGAATTTAGCGGTTCGATAGTTTCTTCTACCTCTTCTGCTGAGGATTCAATAGAGATAAAAGGAAGTTCCTCTTGAGGTGCACGGGATGCATAAACGTCAACAGCTGGTCGAGAATCAAGTAATCCTGAGTCTTTCAGTTCTTTTAAACCAGGAAGGTCATTAAGGTTTTCAATTCCAAAATGAGATAAAAACCCTTCGCTAGTTAACCAAGTTGTAGGTCTCCCAGGAGTATTTCTTCTGCGCCCCGGTTTAATCCATCCTGCTTCTAATAAAACATCTAATGTACCCCGGTTTACAGTCACACCACGAATACTTTCTACTTCGGCCCGTGTTATAGGTTGATGATATGCTATAATAGCTAATGTTTCTTGTGCAGCCCGCGATAAACGTCGTTCAGTTACTTTCTCAATTTTCAATTTATTAGCAAGATCCGGAGCCGTGCGTAACGTCCATTTGTTACCTACTTTAACAATATTGACCCCTCTACTAGCATAAGCTTTAATTAAGTCCGCGATCAAAGTAGAAAAGTCACTATCACCTGGTAACCTTTCCGATATAGAAATCTCATCTAACGGCTCCTTAGCGGCAAATAAAATAGCCTCTAACATACGAAGACTATCGGGAGGGTAATCATCAATATTATTATAACCCGTCATTATTAACCTCTTCATCAATAGCTAGATTAGTAGAATTTGCTGCGTTATCTCTATCTCTACGACTTCGAAAAAATATGGGACCAAATAGATGGTCTTGTTTAATTTCTGCTTTTCCACTTCTTACGAGTTCCAAACTGGCCGCGAAGTTAGCAGCAACTGCAGAACGCCTAACCAAATCATTTTCAAGGCCTTCTGGCAAAAAACTAGACAGTACAGACCAATCAACCATCTCGCCAATGAACATATTAAGACGTCCAAGAGCCTCATCCATTGAAAAAAGATCCATTTGTTCAATCTGCAGGGGAGCCGGAGCCTGTCTATTTTGAGCGGATCCATAGGCCTGTAATATTTCGAATAATGTAGAATTATATAAAGATCTAACATTAATACTAATACCCTCAGGATCACCACGTTGAAAAACATCCCTGCCTAGTAGAGGCCTAGCAAATAATTGTTCTGCTACCTTCCTCATAGCCTCAAGGCGTTGCAATTGATATTTGAGAGCGGCTGCCATTTCAGCGCCCGACGGTTCATCTGTATCTTCAGGAACCGGAATTAACATTCTAGACTTGAGATAGGCTAACCAGGCCGCCATGACTAGATAGTCAGCGGCAAGTTCTATGCTCATAAGACGCGCCTGCTCAATAAAATTCAAGTACTGCTCAGCAAGTCCAAGTATAGATATACTTGTTAAATCAACTTTTTGATCACGCGCTAAGGTTAAAAGTAAGTCAATAGGTCCCTCAAAACCATCTAAATGAAGAAATAATTTATCATGATTTCTTTCCTGATTAGAATTCGAGTAATCAGGAAATGGGGATTCAAATCCGTTTACGTCATTACTCATAATATTCCTACTATTTTAAATAACATATCCGTTATAAAGTTCTTAGGACTAGCAACCAGCCAATCAAAAGGATTAACCACTAAATCAAAAATTCCAGCTACGCTTGGCAGGATAAAGATTAGAGCAATGATAATAAATAGCCCATAACGTTCAAGCTTTAAAAACTCCCTAGCCAGCGGTAATGGGAGTAACCCGGCGAGCACCTTACCACCATCTAACGGCGGCATAGGCAAAAGGTTAAATATTGCTAATAAGACATTGATATTAATAGATATATATAACGCTAAAACAAATGGATTCAATGTATTATTATGTATGAAAGCAAGTACGAGAACTGATATACATGCTAGTAATATATTTACGATGGGACCTGCAGCTGCAACTAAAATCATATCACGTCTGGGTGTCCCGAGTCGGCTAAAATTAACAGGAACAGGCTTAGCCCACCCAAATATAAGTCCGGTTCCAAACACAACAAGAAGAGCTGGAATAATAATTGTTCCCACAGGATCAATATGCCTAAAAGGGTTAAAATTTACTCTGCCCAATCTGTAAGCAGTATCATCGCCCAGTTTCCAAGCAGTCCAACCGTGAGCTGCTTCGTGTAATGTAACAGCAATAATGATTGGAACAGCCCAACATATAACAGTGATAATATTGAAATCTCTCAATCTATTTTCTTTCAATCAGTATAATAATACCCTGGAGATGAACCTATTAACTCTTCTAGCTCTTCAGACAAAACCTCCAAATCAGAATGTTCTAGTTTTGGCAATTTACGTTGTAAAGATTTAGCCACAAACCACCGTGTATTGGATTCATTAGATAATTTAGGAACTATACTTCCAATAAATTCCATCTCATCATAATCACCAGAACAATGTAAAACTGCATCGCAACCAGCTTCTAGTGCCTTAAGACAACGTGTTCTTAAATTACCATCAAGTGCTCCCATACAAATATCATCTGTAATTAAAAAACCATTAAAACCTATTTCATTACGAATAATATCTTTCACTATAGTTTTAGAGAATGTTGCAACATTATTCTTATCAAGTTTTTCATAAAGCACATGGGCTGTCATTCCGAAAGGCATTGAAGCTAAGCTCCGGAATGGCATAAAATCAGCTTTCCCCAACTCTCTTCTAGTCGCTCTAACTATTGGCATTTGTTGATGGCTATCTTCAGTAGCACGACCATGGCCCGGTATATGTTTGATTACTGGTAACACTCCTCCGCTCAACATACCTTCACAAAATGAATTGGCCAGCTCAATAATTAAACTTGGATCACTTCCAAAAGAACGACCTTTAATAGCACTAGTCGTTTTCGAAAACAAAACATCAAGTACAGGTGCACAGTTTATATTAATACCCACTTGTGAAAGCTGACCAGCTATTAAACGTCCCGATAAATTTGCAGCTTTGTAAGCTATACTTTTATTAACTCCATATATAGATCCAAATATTTGTATTGCAGGGCTCGTGTGCCAAAGAGGTGGTCGCAGTCTACGAACTGAACCACCTTCTTGATCTATAAACACCGGTGCATCAGGACGGTTAACTAACCGACGCAGTTCGTCTATCAATTGGGTCACTTGTGTAGGGTTAGCACAGTTCCTAGTAAACAGAATGAAACCAAACGGATTAATTTCTTGAAACAAATATTTTTCATCAGAGGTTAATTCAAAACCACTAAGCCCATAAATTATTGCTCCTGGGACTTCATTAGGGCGCAACAATCAAACAATCCTGTTTTCTGGTTTTTAATATATCGCATAGTGCTTCTGCTGAAGAACGGCTTTTTAGAGGTCCTACCTGTATCCTGTGATACAGGCCATCAGGAAGTTCAACCGATTTTAGTTTAAGCTCGAATTCTTCTAGTATATCTTTATTTAAACTTAATATCTTACTCATCGCATTTTCTGCATCTTTTATGTTTTTTAGTGCAGCTAATTGTACTTTCCAAACCCGATTACTATGATTTTTCATATCTTTAGACAACCCTTCAATAGGCGCATGTGAAGAGTTTATGCTTTTATCATTAGTTTTATTGCTTTCATTCTTATTGAACTCTAGAGGCAAAGGCTCTTCAGGTGCGGGAAGTAAGCGTTCTATTGGTTCGTATTCATCGCCAGATGATAAATGCCTAAACACAGATTTATCTCTATGACGTATTACCAGCCCCCCAGGGTCATCGGGTCTATTTTTAATAGGTTTTGTATTAGCTTTTATTACCGGCACGTCCTTATTAGAATTAGAACCAGAATTAACTCCCTCATAAAATATAATCCAAACTAGCCATACAAATATTATCAACACAAAGCAAAACAAACCGACAAAAACTATTTTCATAAAACTACTATTTTGAGTAGTTGGCTCTACAAAGGGCCTATCAGTATCAATTGTACTTGGCATATCATCATGGTTAGTCATCAGTTGTTCTTAGGCTCGCAACTCTTCTAACGGGGTAATTCCCATAACTTCTAGACCAGAGGCCACTACGGTCCTCATTCCTAAAACTAAAGCGATACGTGTTTGGGTTAAACTTAGATCGTCATCAATAACAAACCTGAGCGATGCATCACTTTTTGCTTTACTCCATAAAGAATGAAATGCGGCTGCCAGTTCGCATAGATAAAAAGCTAGCCTATGTGGTTCATGAGATTCAGCAGCTGATTCTATAATGCGAGGCCATAATGCAATAATTTTAATTAAGGCTATTTCATCTTTATTTTTTAAAAGTTCTAAGTTTATTGATTTAAGAGATTCTATAGAAAAATCGCTCTCGGGAAATATTTCATTGGCCATTCTTATTACGGAATAACTCCGTGCATGAGCATACTGCACATAGAATATAGGGTTATCTCGACTTTGCTCCAGGACCTTAACCAAATCAAAATCTAACTGAGCGTCATTTTTTCTGGTTAACATGATGAACCTCACAACATCTTTTCCAACAGAATTAACCAATTCACTCAAAGTCACAAAATTTCCTGCACGTTTAGACATTTTGGCAGTTTCGCCATCTTCTAGTAATCTCACCAATTGGCACAGCTTAACATCAAGGTTTGCTTTACCATCTGTTAAAGCTTCAATACCAGCTGAAACCCTTTTTACATATCCTCCGTGATCCGCTCCCCAAATATTAATAAGGTTGGTAAACCCTCGTTTATTTTTATCTAAATGATAAGCCAGATCACTGGCAAAGTATGTCCATGTCCCATCTGCTTTTTTTAACGGTCTGTCAACATCATCTCCAAACTGACTATACTTGAATAGTGTCTGAGGTCTTTCTTCCCAATCAGCAGTTTTCTTTCCTTTAGGAGGTTCTAGAACACCATTATAAACCAAGTTTTTATCGTCGAGAATATCTACCACTCGCTGGACCATACCTGATTCAACCAGCGCCCTCTCTGATATAAAAGTTGACTGATTAATACCGATATTTGATAAATCATCTCGAATTTTTTTCATCATAGAATCAACTGCATACCCCCTAAAAACAGAAAGCCATTCACTTTCAGGTAAGTTATTCCAGCAATCACCGTCTCGGTCCATAAGTTGTTTTGCTACTGAAATTAAATAATCACCTGGATATAAACCGCCAGGCATTTCTCCAACAACTTTTCCTGACAACTCGCAATATCTCCAATACAAAGACCTAGCTAATTCATCTACTTGAGCTCCAGCATCGTTAATGTAGTACTCTCGCGTGACCAAATACCCTGCTTTTTCTAATAATGAAGCTAAAACATCTCCAAATACTGCGCCTCGAGCATGACCAACATGTAAAGGCCCCGTGGGGTTAGCAGATATATATTCGACATTAACTTGCTCTCCTTTACCAATTCTAGAATTTCCATAAGAATCCCCAGCTAAAATAACAGTACGTAGATGTGCATGCCAAAATTCAATATTTAAACGAAAATTCAGAAAGCCAGGACCAGCAACTACCACTTCCTCCACAGCAGGATGTTTCTTTAATCGCTCTGCTAATAGTTCAGCTAATTGACGAGGTTTACTACCCGACGGTTTTGCTAAAACCATCGCTGCATTGCAAGCAATATCGCCATGGGCTGTATCACGAGGAGGGTCCACAGATACATTCGATGTATCAAGGTTTTTAGGTAATACACCTTCTAATTTAAGAGCTGCTAACTCATCATTCACAAATTCACTAAAATTATAAAAAATATTCATGATAGAGCATCCGGAGCAAAAAGCTTTTTATGTACTTCTAAGGCATAACGATCAGTCATCCCAGAAATATAATCAGCTATCACCCTTGCACGACTGCCTTCTTCCTGGTTTTCAGCTTGGTTTCTCCATTCAGCAGGTAATAACTCGGGTTCATCAAAAAGAATTAAAAAAATTTCTCTTACAACTCTTCTTGCTTTAGATGTCATACGATTTACTCTGTGATGACGATACATATTTTTCGACAAGAATTTTTTTACCGCTTTATCAGCAGATAATAGGTTATCAGTAAACGCAACTATTGGTCTATTTAGATTTCTCACATCTTCTACAGTAGCTATATTATGATTCTCTAAGCGCTCGCTTGTTTCAGATATCATATCTTCAACCATTACACCTATAACTTGACTTATAGCCATGTGGATTAGTCTTGACCTTTCTAAAATTCCGTACCTGCGTTTTATATCCTCAAAAGCTGGCCAAACTAATGGTAAACCTTGCATATCATCTATATCGAATAACCCGGCTCTAAGACCATCATCAATATCATGACAATTATATGCAATATCATCTGCTAATGAAGCAACTTGAGCTTCAGCAGATGGGAAGGTGTCAAGATCTAAATTATGTTCGTTAATATATTCAGAGACTGCCAAAGGAATAGGCTTTTTACTTACAGAAAGGGGGCCAACCAATGGGCCATTATGCTTGACCATTCCTTCCAAAGTTTCCCAGGACAAATTAAGTCCATCAAAGGTTGGGTATCGCCGCTCGAGTTTAGTAACTAAACGCAACGACTGGGCATTATGATCAAAACCGCCATACGGCTTCATCATCTCTGCCAGAGCATCTTCTCCTGCATGACCAAAGGGGGTATGTCCAAAATCATGAACTAGCGCGAGCGCCTCTGATAAATCTTCATTAAGTCCTATAGCTCTACTAATAGATCTAGCTATCTGGGAAACTTCTAATGAATGCGTTAGTCTTGTCCTGTAATAATCACCTTCATGATAAACAAATACCTGAGTCTTATGTTTCAAACGCCGAAATGCACTACAATGAATTATTCTATCCCGGTCTCGCTGAAATATATTTCGGTAACTACTCTCTGGTTCATTGTATAAACGGCCACGACTGTGCTTTGGATCACTGGCATAAGAAGCTAAAACCTGACCATAAAATGTTTTTACCATTTCTTACGAGAGCCTTGTTTAAGAATTAAAAGCATAATATATAAATTATTCACACTTTGCTCTTTATAAAAAGGAAAATTGACAAATTACCACTTATTCATTCATAGATACTGTTACGATTAAAAAGTTGGATCTAAAATTTAAAAACTATGGCAAATATAAAAACCAATTCTAACATTAATAATACTGCGTTACCACGCTCAATAACGCTAACTGATAGTGCTGTAGCACGAGTCGGGTACTTACTGGATGCTGAAAAAGAAAATACTAAGAGTAATTTGATGCTACGTGTATACGTAAATGGTGGTGGTTGCTCTGGATTTACTTACGGTTTTGAATTCGATGATAAGGTAGAGCCTGATGATCATTTGTTTGAAATAGACGGAATAACTGTTGTTTCAGATAACGCTTCACTTGATCTAATAGGAGGCAGCCAATTAGACTGGGTAGAAAGTCTTGGCGGTGCCTCATTTCAGCTCAAAAACCCCAATGCGTCTGCACAATGTGGTTGCGGCGCAAGCTTTTCAGTATAGAATCCCGTGAAAATTGCTTCTTGGAATATAAATTCTATTAAAGCTCGCCTTCCTAATGTACTACAGTGGTTAGAATCTGCTCAGCCTGAGGTACTGTTACTGCAGGAACTTAAGGGAATTAGTGAAAATTTTCCCACTTCAGAGATGGAAAACCTTGGCTATAATTGTGCTATTAATGGTCAAAAAGCTTATAACGGTGTTGCTATATTATCTAAATATCCTATGGATGAAATAAACTTTGGTTTGCCGGATTATGATGAAGATCAACAAGCAAGATATATAGAAGCATGGGTAAGAATCACTGATAAAACTGGCCTTCGTATAGCTTCTATATATGCGCCAAATGGAAACCCCGTTGATAGCGAAAAGTTCTCCTATAAAATAGATTGGATGGATCATCTAATTGAACATTCAAAGACACTACTAAATAAAGAAGAAGTTGTTGTTTTAGGAGGTGACTATAATGTTATTCCTGCTGATGAGGATTGTTATGATCCTATAGCTTGGCAAAATGATGCGCTAACAAGACCTGAGTCTCGTTCTCGTTTCCGGGCATTACTTAATCTTGGTTATACAGAGGCATGGCGAAGCTTGAATAAAGAAACGCATGTTTATTCATTCTGGGACTACCAGGCTGGCGCTTGGCATAAAGATAACGGTATTCGTATTGACCATTTACTATTATCTCCTCAGGCAGCAGATAAGTTAGAAACTTGTACAATTGACAAAAAACCTAGGGGTCAGACCAAGGCTTCTGATCACACACCAGTATGGTGTGAGATCAGCATTTAGTTCCTATTTTCTATGCTTATTTTGATAAGGTAATTATGGATTTTAAAGTATATTATAAATCGACATAAGTATGAGTCTCTGCTTTTGCACCTGGATGTGTAATAGCACCATATCTTGCGTCACCAACTGTCTGAGCATATTTCCATAGAGTACCAGCTTGGTAGTTATTAGGACTTAATTTCCAGGTATTAAATCGATCAGATAATTCTTGATCACTCAAATCAACCGATAAAGTTCCAGCTTCCGCATCTATAGTTATTATGTCTCCAGTCTCGATTAAACCGATTGGGCCACCTGAAGCCGACTCAGGCCCCACATGTCCAATACAAAAACCACGGGTACCCCCTGAAAAACGACCATCAGTTATGAGAGCTACCTTTTCTCCCATTTCTTGGCCATACAAAGCTCCTGTAGTCGAGAGCATTTCGCGCATACCAGGTCCGCCCTTTGGTCCTTCATTTCTTATGACTAAGACGTCTCCTTCTTTATAATTTTCTTCTAAAACTGCCTGTAAACAATCCTCTTCTCGTTCAAACACTAGTGCGGGCCCTGTAAATTTTAATGATTTTAAACCTGCAATTTTAACAATAGCACCTTGGGGTGCTAAATTACCTTTTAGGCCTACCACACCACCAGTCACTGATATAGGGTTTTTAATATTTCTTACCACATCCTGGTTTTCTGGAAAAATAGCATTTTCATAATTTTCAGATAGCGTTTTACCTGTAACCGTCATGCAGTCTCCATGCATAAATCCACCATCCAAGAGCTGCTTTATTACAATACCTACCCCGCCAACATCGAATAAATCTTTAGCAACATAACGGCCACCAGGCTTTAAATCATCTATTAAGGGAGTTCGGCGCATAACATCACATACATCAAATAAATCAAATTCTATACCCGCTTCACTAGCCATAGCTGGAAGATGCAGGCCCGCATTGGTTGAACCTCCAGTTGCAGCCACTATAGCGGCAGCATTTTCGAATGATTTACGAGTTACAATATTTCGCGGCAGTAGTTGTTTCTTAATTAGCTCCATTACCGCTTTACCACTTGCAACTGCATAATCATCACGGCTTTCATATGGCGCAGGCGCTCCGGCTGAGCCGGGAAGCGCTAATCCAATTGCTTCAGAAACACATGCCATAGTATTAGCTGTAAATTGTCCACCACATGCTCCAGCAGAAGGACAAGCAGAACATTCTAGTTCATGTAAATCCTCTGGTGACATATTGCCTGCTGCATTTGCACCCACTCCCTCAAAGACATCTATAATTGTAATATCTTTTCCTTTGAACTTTCCTGGTAAAATTGTTCCACCATACATAAACACTGATGGAACATTAAGTCGTAACATAGCCATCATAAGTCCCGGCAAAGATTTATCACATCCTGCTAAACCTACAAGTGCATCATAACCATGTCCCCGGACCGTCAACTCCGTCGAATCAGCAATAACCTCACGAGAAACAAGAGAAGACCTCATGCCATCATGTCCCATAGCTATACCATCAGTAACAGTAATAGTGGTGAACTCACGAGGAGTTCCACCTGCTTCCTGCACTCCTTTTTTAGCTGACTGAGCTTGACGTGATAAAGCTATATTGCATGGAGCAGCTTCATTCCATGTTGTTACTACTCCCACAAAAGGTTGACTAATTTCTTCCTCGGTCATCCCCATGGCATAATAAAATGCTCTGTGAGGAGCGCTAGTGTTTCCAACCGATACATGACGACTAGGTAGTTTTGACTTATCCCACTGATAATTAGCGGTTTTACTTCATTCCATCTGACTCTCCTTGAATGATCGCTATACTATCTTTTGTAATGGCATTAATCATTACTAATTATCAGATAGATCAAATAAGCTAACTCTTTCATTATCAAATATACATAAAATTATATCTGCTAAAAATATGTTAAATATTAAAATAAAGATAATTACGTTTTTTGTAACCTCGTTAAAGCAAATTCTAATTTCTCTTTAGCAAGAACCGCGATTGCTCTACGTTCATGTTGTTCCTCTACTACTTCTTTCGGGGCTTTACTAATGAAGTTACTATTAGCCAATTTTTTATCTATCGCAGCAATATCAATGTCAAGTTTTCCAATATCCTTATTTAATCTTAATCTTTCTTTATCAAAATTGATCAATCCTGCAACGTCTATGTATATTGTAGCTTCCCTATAAACAAATTGAATAGTATCCTCAGCTAATTCTCGTAAAACCTCAGTAGAATCGTCCAATACTGCTTCGGCTTTCTCTAAGTTGGCTAATCGCAATATTTGAGCCATATTGCTTTTTAGTTTTTTCTTATTTTCATTATTTAAACCAATTATTTTTACAGTCACCTTTGCTCCTGCGGGAACATTAAGCTCATTTCGAACAGCTCTGAACTCAGAAATTAACTCAATAACCCAAATCATTTCTTCGTTGGCATCATTGTTTATTTTTGCACAATCACTATCTGGCCAAGAGCTAGTAATTAAGAGATCACCACCTCCGAATTCTTCCCATAATTCCTCAGTTATAAATGGCATAATTGGATGCAGTAGACGCATAATAATATTTAATGTCCAAGCAGCCGTTTCTCTAGTTTCTATTTTTTCGGATTCATTTTCTCCCTGTAGAATTGATTTAGCAAACTCAAGATACCAGTCACAAAAAGTATGCCAAACAAACTGGTAGATTTTATTAGCAGCTTGATCAAACTTAAATTCATCTAATAATTTGGTAAAGCTCTTCACTGTCTCCGCAGTGCTGCCAACAATCCACTTATTAAGTGTTAGCTGACATGCCTCGGGATTAAACTTATATTCTATAATTCTACATTCATTAATTTCGCAAAACCGTGATGCGTTCCAAAGCTTAGTTCCAAAATTACGATAACCAGCAACCCTTTGAGGAGATAGTTTAATATCTCGACCCATTGCAGCCATTGCCGTTAATGTAAAACGCAAAGCATCAGCACCATATTCATCAATTATTTCCAGAGGATCGAGTACATTACCTTTAGATTTAGACATTTTCTGTCCTTTTTCATCTCGAACTAAGGCATGTATATAGACTGTATGAAATGGTGCTTTTTTCATAAAATGTAGGCCCATCATCATCATTCTAGCCACCCAAAAAAATATAATATCAAATCCAGTTACTAGCACATCAGTAGGGTAATGAAATTCGAGCTCCTTAGTTTGATCTGGCCAGCCTAGAGTAGAAAAAGGCCATAAAGCTGAAGAAAACCACGTATCTAAAACATCTTCATCTCTTGTTAGCTTAACATCTGAACCATAAAATGTTTTAGCAGCCTCAAATGCGTCCGCTTCATTTAATTCGACAAATACTTTTCCATCAGGACCATACCAAGCTGGTATTTGATGTCCCCACCAAAGCTGCCGGGATACGCACCATGGCTGAATATTCTTTAGCCATTCAAAATATGTTTTTGACCAATTGTGAGGTACAAATTTTGTGTGCCCCTGCTCAACAGCCTCAATAGCAGGTTTAGCTAAAGTTGCCGCATCAACGTACCATTGTTCGGTTAGCCATGGTTCTATTACAACATCTGAACGATCCCCATAAGGAACGGTGTGAGGGTGATCTTCAACCTTTTCTAACAATCCAAGAGATTCAATTTCAGATATGACTTTTTTACGCGCTTCCTCTCTATCTAATCCTTGATAGGAAGCTGGCGCGTTAGTATTAATCACAGCGCTTTTATCAAAAATATTTATTTCATCTAGGGCATGACGACGGCCAACTTCAAAATCATTAAAATCATGAGCTGGAGTTATTTTTACAGCTCCTGATCCTTGTTCCGGATCAGCATAGGGATCTGCTATAATTTTTATTTTCCGACCAACTATAGGTAGTATAGCATTTTTTCCAATAAGATCTGTGTATCGTGTATCATCTGGGTGAACGGCAATACCAGTATCCCCAAGCATAGTTTCTGGTCTAGTTGTAGCTACTGTTATAAATCGATTAGGGTAATTTTCAATTGGGTAACGAAAATACCATAGATTCCCATCAACCGGCTTTTGTATGACTTCTAGATCGGATATAGCTGTGTGTAACTTTGGATCCCAATTAACTAAACGTTGGTCTTTATAAATCAAACCTTGTCGATGTAACTCTACAAAAACCTTTATAACAGCTCTAGAAAGACCTTCGTCCATTGTAAAACGTTCACGACTCCAATCACATGAAGAGCCCAACCTCTTCAACTGACCTAAAATAGTTCCTCCAGATTCCTCTTTCCACTCCCATACTTTATCTAAAAAGTCTTTTCTTCCAATTTTATTATATTTACCTTCTGCAGTGCTACTTCCTCTATTTAGTTCCGTTCCCTCTGCTAAAAGCTGGCGCTCAACAACCATCTGTGTAGCAATACCCGCATGATCAGTGCCAGGCTGCCATAGCGCTGCTCGCCCTTGCATACGTCGATAGCGAATTAAAATATCCTGTAAGGTGTTATTCAACGCATGTCCCATATGTAGACTACCCGTAACGTTAGGTGGCGGAATAACTATTGTGAACGGTTCTTTATTAGTATCTTCACTTACAGCAAACTTACCGGCATCTTCCCATCTAGAATACTGTTTAAGCTCTATAATAACTGGTTTATAGGTTTTTTCTAACATCGTTAACCACTTAAATTAATTCAAAACTTCATTATTTAACGGAGCCTAAACAGATCGCTGAAAATAATCAGAACAAATTAGCCAAGAAAAAAGAAATAGATTATCGCGTCATGTTGACTTTACAACTATTCGTTTAATTTCTTCTCGAACTATATTTTCTACGGTTTTTGGTAAGTTAGCATCCAACCATTCTTTTAACATAGGACGAAGCATCTCCTTAGTTAGCTGCTCAAAGGTCTTGTTTTCAGTTCCAATAGTAGCACCAGAACCAATTGCTGAAACCAAATCAGATATCAAAGAAATACTTAATTCTTCAACCTTGGAAGAAATTATTGGTTCTTCGTATTTATCTCTAACATTAGTGGATATAGTTTCAGCATTTAAGTTTATGTCTGACTTTCCTTGCGTCTTATTTACCTCTATCGAAACATCTTCATCAACCACATCAGTCAGAACTAGTATTTCATCCTCGTCATTAACTGTTGATTTATTTTTATCTTCATGATGCAAATGATCAGATGATTCATCATTATCGTCTTGTGATATAATACGACGTATCGAGGCTAATATCTCCTCCATAGAAGCTTCAGTTTGATCTTTATTATTATCGCTCATGACCAAATTTAAAAAAAATAATTCGAGTGAAAATAATAATTCAATTTATACTCCTAATTCAATGTATTCGGAATTATGTATATATATAAACTAAGACAAAAATAAGTTAAAATAAATAACTATTCTTATTCTAAATTTGATCCGTAATACTTATCTCTTACTAATAGCAAGTTTTGGCTAGGGTCATATATATCAATATCTAGCCTGAGACCTTTCGCAGTTAACTGTCCGGTTGCTGATAGTAGAGAATAACCGCTAACAATAAGATTTCGCTGAGCACTGACCAGATTAACAAGTGTGTCCATTAACTCTTGTTCAGCGTCTAAAACATCCAGTATAGTTCTTGAACCAACCTTTGCTTCTTGTTTTACTCCTTCAAAAGCTACTTCTTGGGCACGCACCGCTGCTTTGAAAGATGTAATCCTAGCTTTAGCCACACGATAATTTTCCCATGATTCTCTAGCAATTCTTGCAACATCTCTTTTTCTTAATGCTACTTCTGATACCCTTTGACTCGCTATTTGTTTTGCCTCGCGTATTCCAGAATAGACAGCGCCTGACTGATATAAAGGTACACTAAAACGAGCAGTTATCTCACTCGCTGTATCTGTGACACCAGAGCCAACAACATCTTCTTTCCGGCTTATGGAGGCATCAATTCTAACGGTGGGTAATAATTTTCCTTTAATTAAGTCAATATTTGACCTAGCAGCTTTTTCACTATACAGGGCAGCTATAACATTTGGATGATTGATTATGGCTGACTCAATTGTTTCTTGTCTCGTATTAGGCAAATTTTCCGGAAGTTTAGGTTGTATTAATTTCTGCGGCTCATGACC
This sequence comes from Rhodospirillaceae bacterium, assembly GCA_002713365.1. Lineage (GTDB taxonomy): Bacteria > Pseudomonadota > Alphaproteobacteria > UBA6615 > UBA6615 > UBA6615. The sequence continues at coordinate 437,445 of PASR01000011.1, read as the reverse complement.
AACTACATTAAGATAAGCTGCTCGTGATTTTAATAAATCTGCTTTAGCTGAAGCTCGGTCTGCTACAGCCCTAGCAAGTCGACTCTCTGACTGTGCAAAGTCAGTACGTGTTAAATCGCCAACTTCAAATCGATCTCGTGTTGCATTAAGCTGCTGCGTGATAACCTCAATATTATTCTCTCTCAATTCTAAAACAGCGCTATCACGTAATACTGATAGATAGGATTTTATAACCTCTCCCAGAATTTCCTGTTCCGTCATCATTAATGCGCCACGAGAGCCCATTACCCTATTCTCTGCCCGCTCCTTTTCAGCTTTGCTTCTATATCCTCTAAATATACTCTGAGATACTTCTATCCCTATACTTTGAGGTTGATTTGTATAGTCTACTTCAGAACCAGAAGCACTTTTACGGCTGAGTTTCTTGCTACCATATAAACCGCTTAGAGTTACAGTAGGTCTCCATTTTGCAACTGCTTGAGACACCTGCTCGTCAACCGCTCTTAACTTTGCTCTTTGAGCAATCAAATTTGGATTACTTTTGTAAGCTTCTATAAGTGCCTGATTAAGTGTTTCAGCACTCAAGGCCTGACATCCTAGATGTGTAAAACCTAACAATACCGCTAAACCTAATAGAATTTTATATTTGCGGACAATCATTTTTGATTCTACTCCCTATTACATATTTCTAATAATTATACCGTGCTACACTAATAGATGAATTGCAAACCAGTCTTTAAATTAATACTTTATTATCCAGTATTAAATACAAATTTTTCCTCTGATTGAAAACCTGGGAGTAACTTAGTACCCGCGTCAAATAGCGGACGACTAGAATAACTTTCTCCAGTTTTGATAAATATATGCGCTCGCCCGGGTATTCCTCTAGGATCGCCTCCAATAACTGCAGCTAATCTCCCTCCTTCTGCAAGATCATTAAATATCTGCTTGGGTACCTCATCTATTGCACCACTAATAAGTATTGCATCATACGGAGATTGAATAGAACAACCTCTAGTCATAGGTGCTTCAATTACAGTTACATTATCAATTTTTAATTTCTCTAGAACTGCAGTAGCTAGTGAAACCAATTGAGGATCACTTTCCAAAGCGACTACCGAACCAGCAAGCATAGAAAGTAGAGCAGAATCATACCCACTTCCGCATCCCACATTAAGAACTGTGGAATCAATCGTAATTTCCAAAGCCTGTATTAATCTGGCAACTACTAGTGGCTCCATCAAATAACGTCCCGAAGACACTTCTATATCTTCATCTATATAGGCACTATCTTTTTTAGCAGTAGGTACAAAATATTCACGTGGTAAATCGGACATAACAGATAAAATATTTGGGTTAGTCACACGATTTGGACGAAGTTGACTATCAACCATATTTTGGCGCGCATCTACTATCAGTTTCATTTGATACATTTCCTAAACATATTTAAATTGCCCAAAATAAAGACTAGGTAAATTAATCATACATTGGTTATGTCAAAGTTATAATAGCCACCGTTAGTAATAACAATTAAATATCTATAATCTAGTAATTACTGAGCTAATAACTTTACATGAATAATGGATGTTTTAATATTTGATTAAGTTAAACTAATAAACTGTATTCATCCAACAATCTATAAGCAAAATTAATAATTTTGAGAAAAAATATGAATAAAAATACATCGAATATTCACAACCATAACTCACCATCAGATTCTCAGCACAGAATAGAAAAACGTGAAGGCATGGTAATAGAATGGGATGCGCCAATTGAGATGGACGATGGGTTAATATTACGTGCTAACGTGTACCGTCCAGATGCAGAAGGTGTTTTTCCGGTTATAATGAGTCATGGACCCTACGGAAAAGACCTAGCTTGGCAAGAAGGCTATAAAACCACCTGGGATATATTTTCGAAAGCCCACCCTGAAGCTATCGAAAATTCAACAAACATTCATCAAAGCTGGGAAACTGTTGATCCTGAAAAGTGGGTTCCTGATGGCTATGTTTGTATACGAGTTGATAGTAGAGGAGCCGGTCGATCACCAGGGGTTATTGATTGCCGTAGTCCGCGCGAGACGAAAGATTTCTGTTCTTGCATTGAATGGGCTGGAGTCCAACCATGGTCAAATGGTAAAGTCGGTCTAACAGGAATTTCTTATTATGCAATTAACCAGTGGCAAGTAGCAGCTTTAAAACCTAAACATCTTGAAGCAATATGTGTATGGGAAGGTTCAGTTGATTACTACCGTGATGGAACGCATCATGGTGGTATTCTAAACACCTTCCAAAGTAATTGGTACGACATGCAAATTAAAACTGTACAACATGGGCTAGGAGAAAACGGTTCGCGCAGCTTAGCGCATGGAGGCCTGGTTTGCGGTCCTGAAACATTAACAGAACAAGAAATGAGTAAAAACCGTGTTGACCTCGGCAATCGCCTACAATCACAAGAACTTATAAACGATTGGTATCGTGAACGAACAGCAGATTTAACCGAAATAGACACACCTCTTTTATCCGCTGCTAGCTGGGGAGGACAAGGTTTACATCCCAGGGGAAATTATTCAGGTTTTCTAAATGCCAATTCCAAGCAGAAGTGGTTGGAATGTCATGGTCTTGAGCACTGGACAGAGTTTTATACTCGCTATGGACTGGACTTACAAAAAAGGTTTTTTGGACACTTCCTCAAGTCTGAAGATACTGGATGGAATTCTCAACCTCGTGTTCAGCTAAAAGTAAGGCACATAGGAGAAAAATTTATTATCCGAGGCGAAGATGAATGGCCTATTGCAAGAACAGAATGGACAAGATTTTACCTAGACACTAATAATTTTACTCTTGATAAAACTCCCCTTACAGAAAGTACATCAACCAGCTACAAGGGCATGGAAGAGGGTGCAACCTTTTTTCTACCTCCGTGGAACAAAGAAATAGAGATTACTGGTCCTATATCTTCAAAATTATTTATATCATCTGAAACTACTGATGCAGATTTATTTTTAATTGTAAGATTATTTTCACCTGACATGAAAGAAGTTGTATTTCAAGGAACCTTAGATCCTAATACGCCTATAGCTAATGGATGGTTAAGAGCATCTCATCGCAAGCTAGATAAAGAAAAAACAATGCCATGGCAGCCATATCATACTCATGATGAAAAACAGCTACTAAGCCCAGGTGAAATTTACGAACTTGACATAGAGATTTGGCCAACCTGCATTGTAATCCCACCAGGATATAGACTGGCCTTAAGTGTTAGGGGCAAGGACTATGTATACTCCTGTTCAACTAATCATCGACTATCAAATATGAAAAATACATTCACTGGTGTTGGTCCATTTCTGCATGATGACATAATTGATAGACCCAAAAATATTTTTAATGGAAAAATAACTCTATACAGTGGCCCTGATCATCAATCCTCATTACTTTTACCCATTATACCTAATAATTAATCTATTAAATATTAGCAGTAAAACAGAGAATGAAAACTAATCTGAGTACTAGATATTCAGCTATCTATGGCGGGTTTTTTCTAACGGCTGGAATAATGCTACCTTTTTGGCCCTTATGGCTGGAGAGCCGCGGTCTAGGCAGTTTACAAATTGGGCTAATACTTGCTTTGGGACCGTGGATGCGAGTATTTTCAAACCCTCTCATTGCTCAGGTTGCAGATAGAAGCGGAAGACCTAAACTTATATTAGTGATTTTATCCGCTTTAAGTTTAATAGCTTTTATATCATTCCTTCCTGCAGAAAGTTTTCCATATATATTATGCGTTAGCATATTAGCTGCAATATGTTTTCCAGCGATGCTGCCAATCGCAGAAAGTCAGGTGATGTCATCTGTTATAAAATACAGTTTAGACTACGGCCGGATCAGACTTTGGGGTTCTTTAACCTTTATTATTGGAACACTTGGTACAGGTTTTTTAATAGGAAAAAATAACCCTGATTTTATCCTTATATTAATTATTTTTGCTTTATTATTAACACTGCTTGCAGCTTTGATTTTTCCACGAGAAGTCAAGGAACGTGGAATTTACCCCAAAAATGCTATTGTATCTATTCTATTACAGCCACGATTCATCTTGTTTGTAATATCAGCTAGTTTATTACAAGCTAGTCACGCAGTATATAATGGGTTTTCTACTCTACATTGGAAAGAATCAGGAATCAAAGAACAACTGATAGGTGCCTTATGGGTAGAAGGCGTTTTTGCTGAGATCTTATTATTTAGTATTAGTGGTTTTCTGATTGCGCGCATTGGGCCCATAAAGCTCCTGGCAATTGCTGGCGTTTGTGGTTTAGTAAGATGGACAGTCCTTGCACAATCAACAGATATTTATGCTCTACTAAGCACACAAGTTTTACATGCCCTAACTTTCGGTGCTGTGCACCTAGGTGCCATGCATTTCATTGCAAGTAACGCGCCTGCTGGGCGGACTGCTACAGCTCAAGGTATATATACATCAATCTCAGGACTAATTATGGGTTTAGCTATGGTCGGAGCTGGTAGTTTATACGAACTGTTTCGCGGTCAAGCGTTCTATGCAATGGTTTTAATAAGTGCATTGGGATTAATAATGACATTAATTCTATGGCTACAGGATATAAAAACACGCAAATAAATAAGTGTTACCAAATAAAACAAACTACCAATACATATATAAATTTTTCTATTCTTCTAACCAAGCTACAGCTCGTATTGGCGCACCCGTTCCTCCTTGTATTTTAATAGGAAAGCCAATAAACCGAAATCTTCCTTTACCAACTAGTTTTTCGAGGTTAACTAGTCCCTCCACATGTGTAAAACCCATATCTCTACAGACATGATGAACTTCAAAATTATTTCGGCCTGGCCTTCCAGGACTAACAGCTTCAACACCAAACATATTTATACCTTTAGCACCTAGCCAAGTCGCTGATTCTTTAGTTAATCCGGGAAAGTCTGTGAGATATCCCGGCGTACCAAAACACCTATTATAAAAATCCATATGCAGTAAGACCATATCCTTAGGTTTTATTTCCACATCCGCTTTTTCAACAGCATTTTCAAGATCTTCAATACTTATATCAGATTTTAATGGTTTAAATGATAAATCTAAACATATAGCCTCTGTAAAGAAATTATCTAAAGGCATTTGATCAATTGATAAGGCCTCAGAACTGGAGTCAAAATGACAAGGTGCATCAACATGTGTTCCCGCATGATCACCTAAAGACAAATTTAATGTAGCAGAACTAAATTTGTAACCGTCAGCTTCTCTAACTTCATCATGATTACTATACTCAGTTACAACGATTGATGGATGGTTAACCAGTCTAGGCATTTTATGATAAATCTCACGGCTGAGGTCTATTAGTTGCATTTCTATCTCCCAATATTATTTTTTAAAATTTTAATGGCTAATTGAATGTAGACAAAAAACACCTTATTAAGTCTAGAAAAATAGTAATCTGATCTTATTTAAAACTAATATAAATGAATAAATTTCAATTACAGAAAAAAATCATATTCACGTAATCTCTTGAAGAGAAAGTATCAACGGTGCAATAACACCCATACATACTATATAAAAGAGAGTATAAGAAGTAATTTCTATTGAAAAAGTAGTATTTAAAGAAGGCCCGGTGGCAGAGTGGTGATGCAGAGGACTGCAAATCCTTTAATGCCGGTTCGATTCCGGCCCGGGCCTCCATTAAATACTATTGCGTATGGGGCTACGTTTGCTATAAAGCCGCATAATATATTCCGGCGTAGCTCAGTTGGTAGAGCAAGCGACTGTTAATCGCTGGGTCGCAGGTTCGAGTCCTGCCGCCGGAGCCACTAATTTGTTTGAATTTATTTATAGGTATGAACTACATAAAATAAATTTAAAACAATGCTTCTGGTAAGTAAGTTGCAATCTCTGGAAATCTCACAATTAACACCATGCCTATAAGCATAATAATCCAATAAGGTGTTGAGCTCTTAAAAATAGTCATAACATTCATCTCTGGATCTATATCTTGGATCGCAGATTTAACAGTGTATACCAAAAGGCCAAACGGCGGTGTTAGAAGGCCTGCTTCAATAGCAATTATAGCAATTATAGCAAAGGCGATTGGATCAAAACCAACTTTAACAGCTATTGGAGAAAAAATTGCGGCAGTTAAAAGCATGATCGAGATCGAATCTATAATCATTCCCAAAGCAAACCATATCAAAACCATCACCGCAATTATTGCCCAAGTTGCCATGCCCGAACCTATAAAGAGGCTTTCAATTGCATTAGCCATACCTGTCATTGCTAGCGTACGTGAGTAAAGAGAAGCTGCTACTAGTAAAAGTAAAATGGGTGCCGAAGTTTTACCAACAGATAAAATTGCATCTATAAACTCGCGATACCTCAACCCTTTTAGTAAAGCTAGTATCAGTCCAATAAATGCACCTGCTCCCGCTCCCTCTGTTGGAGAAAACACACCAAACCATATACCCCCCAGAACAGCTACAACAACAGCTATGATACCACATAAGCTTATAATGAATTGTCTAGTCGATACATTGTCTGGGTCCGCATCAGGTTCGTCATAACTAACTGATTTATTGTTAATGATTTGACCATCTTTATTTTGTATTAAGCCCCCCCCAACAACCGAGGGATTAATAACAGCCATTCCAAATACATAAATAATAAATAGCGTCATAAGAAGGAGCCCTGGGAAAACTCCTGCAGCAAATAATTGGCCAATTGACTGTTCGGTAAGAATCCCCCAAACGATCATCAAAACACTCGGTGGAATCAGCATTCCTAAACAACTTGATCCAGCCACCGCCCCTAAAGCAAAACCCTTATGGTAGCCAAAACGTTTCATTTCTGGATAAGCTATTCGAGAGAATGTAGCTGCAGAAGCAATACTTACTCCAGTTACAAACGAGAAAAGGGCGTTACCAAATACTGTCGCAATCGCAAGCCTTCCTGGAAGCTTCCGCAGCATTCTATTTATTCCTCGGTATACATCCGTTACTGTCCCAGACTTACTAATAAATTCCCCCATCAATAGAAACAAAGGAATTACTGCGAAAACATAATCACGAATAGCTTCATAAGCCGTTGCAGCAAGCATCGTCTGGACGGTTCTGAAGGCATAACTGTCTCCTCCAGTTACTAAAAATATTCCTAGAGCACTAGTCATTCCTAATGCGATTGCGATATGAACACCCATCGCAACCAGTCCAATGAGACAGGCAATCAGAAGGACGGCTATATTTACCTCGAACACGCCAGGAATTCTCCTTTACCAAGCCTTAAAACTCAGATCTTTCTGGATCAAGTTCTGTATCCAACATCTCAGGTTTGAATATGTCTAAATAGGCCATGACAAGATAGTTAATCATAGCCAATCCACTACCGATCATAACAGTCCAACGGGCGGGCCAAGACGGGACACGTATTGCTCCCTCACCTTCATACTCACCCTCAGTGAAAGACCTTATGCTTTCATCTAATCCACCAGTTATAATCATCAAGAAAAAAACTGCTCCCAAGAGATAACCAAAGGCTAAAAATATACGCTGTATTATTGATGGCAGGTGTATAACAAGAAAATCAGCGTGAAGCATTGATCGACTTCGAATTGCATAACCTGCTTGAAGAAAGACAATAATCACTATTGAAGCAGTAACAAGCTCCGCAGTTCCATTTATAGGAGCATCAAAAGCTCCACGACCAATAATGTCCGCTAGAATTAGAAAGGTTAGGCCAAAGGCCCAAATAGCAGCTACTATCATAAGAAACTTTGAAATACGATCACTGAGCGTTATTAGATTCATTTATCTCTCGTATAAACGAAACATGTTTTAAAAATACATGTTAATGGCTTCTATTAGTATTATTCTATATATGACCAACTAAATAATTACTGGTCGACTAACTAAAAAGTTAGTCGACCAGTAATTTCTAATTTATAATTAGCTAAGATTAGTACTACTTGACTACGTAGCGGACTGGCCATTTATAGCCTTGTTTCTCAGCTGCTGATAAATAATCATTGAGAATAGCCTTCGCAGGGAAACCTTTTCCTTCAAGTTCATTAGCATGTTTCTGAGGCCAATGAGCTAGTCCCTTAGCCCATCCGAGACGGACATCAGCTGGTAGATCAGTAACAGTAATATTTTTCCTTAACCAAGCCATATCTTTTTCATAACCAACTTTATTAGCCGATCCAGTCAATGTCTGGAAACGTCCAGCCACTTCTCGTATAACAGGCTTCACATCAGCTGGAAGACGTTCCCAGAATCGATTATTTACTGTTAATCCATGCCAGGTAATCGATCCGAAACCAATAGTTGTATAGTACTTACCAACCTCATGAAGTTTAAACACCGGCCCCCAAGCGCTAGGGAACATTATGCCACCTTCAGCAACACCAGTCTTTATTTTCTGATACCAGCCTGGCAGGCCATCAGTTACGGGTACAATACCTACTCCTGCTTGCTTCATCCAGTTTAGGTTTAAACCAGCCCCTAAAATCTTATGCCCCTTAAGATCCTCAAGCTTTGTCCAAGCAAAATTCGTTCCTAAGTTATAACCACCATCACCAATAATTGCGATTAAAGTTTGACCATAATTTTGAAAACGCTTAGCTAAACTCGGGTACTTATTATATATATCTGCCGCAGCTCCCACACTCTGCACGGGATCCATAGTCCCAAACGGAAGCATAATTTGAAAAGCGTGCATTGGTAATTTTGAGGCTTCAAAGCAATAGCAAAATCCACCAATATCAACTACACCGTTCTGTACACCTTCAAAAGTATCAAAGACCTTAACTATTGAGCCACTATAACCTTCTATAAACTTGACTTTATGACTAGTCTTAGATTCCACAGCTTTTTTTAGTTCCGACTGAAAGTAGTTTTTCATTAAACCGGCATACACAACTGTCGGCGGATGGCCCGAAGCGATACGTATATTTATTTGATCAGCTTTCACTGTACCGTTAAGTCCAAATGAAGTAGCGGTAAGTAGAGCTGCAGACATTAACCCTAGTAAAAACTTATATTTCATTCTAACCTCCCATTTTATTAGTTATTAAACATTTACAAACTAGCAGTATCTATAACCAAATTATTCGAAGACTTCTTCGGTCTTCCTAGTCTAAAAAGTATGTTAATATATATTTAGACAGTTATTAGGTACGGATGTAAGCACACTTGTCAAACTTTAGGCAGATTATACTTAAGTATTGCATGAAAATCTTTTAAATAAATTCTGCATTTTTTTTAATAAAATTTAAAATACAACTCTAGATTTACTTACTTAAGTGGCGAAAAACTAGCTGGCCATAAAAGAGTTGAAGTCATCTCTTCTAGAAATTGAGCCCCATAAGCTGAGAATTCCTGCCATGCCGGTTCTTGCAAAACACCATCTCTAGCTATTTTCCGTTCATTTGTATCCTTGTAAGCCCATAGATGAGAAACTTCATTAGGATCTGGAGATTGGGTAATCCAAGCACAAATATTTTTCGAATATAATTCACGCGTAGGCATTACCCCTACAAACCTCTTCATCCACTCGCCCGCATTACCCGGTTTAATTCTATAATTTCTAAACTCATAAAAATTACCCTGATCGTTAGGCGGCACAAGATCGCGATGAGCTTCCATAAATCTTAGCTCTTGTTTAATTATGGAAGGCCTTATAATCGGAATATATTCTTTAACCCACGCTTCCAGGCTACCAAGTTCCTTGCGAAGTTTATCGCGTTCGACCATATCATTATAACTCCATAAATGCATAACCTGATTTAGTGGACCTATGTCGGTAAACCAATAACCTTCTAATTTTCCATAGTCATCACCTCTAACTGGACGCCCTATATCTTCATTAGCCTTTAACATAGCGGGAATAGAACCAGCCTTAAGAGTATATGTTCTTAACTCATATATCATTTTTCTTCCCCATTAGTTTTAAAAATCAAAGATGTGATGGTTTAAGTATTTTTGTCTTATCGCATTGTCATACATAAGACTTCAATAAAAATATATTATAGTTTCTTGTATTTCTTATAAGATGGACGCGTTGACTTGTAGGTTCGTGTTTTCTACATTCTGGCTTATAATAAAGATTAATTGAGCCATCTGGTTCTAATTTAACAATTTTTAATAAACCGGCAGTCTGCTATGACCAGCCACCGGCGGAGATATTATTTATGACCAACACCCCTTGGAAAACAGAAAATTGGTTTACTAGCCCTTGGAATTTTGCACCCGAGGTAACTAAAGACTGGAAGTTCCCAGAAAAAATTCAAATTCATGATGTGACATTAAGGGACGGAGAGCAACAGGCTGGTCTGGCCTTTAACTTCGATGATAAGATAAGGATTGCAGAGGCTCTGGCAGAAGCTGGTGTTCACCGAATAGAAGCCGGAATGCCAGTTGTTTCAAAAGATGATGCCCGTGTTGTTCAAGAATTAGCTCGAAGGGACTTTGGCCCTAAGGTATATGCCTTCGCAAGATGCATGGTTGATGACGTTAAAAGAGCAGTTGATTCTGGTGTAAAGGGAGTAATTATGGAGGTGCCGGCAAGCCCCCATCTTATTGAACTTGGTTACCGCTGGGATCTAGAAAGAGCCATAGACTTATCAATAGAATCGACAAATTATGCCCATGAACAGGGCCTAGAGGTAGTTTTCTTTCCAATTGACTTCACCCGCTCTGATCTTGAATGGGTAATAGATCTAATTGATCGGGTAGGAACTGAAGGACATATGGATGGTCTTGCACTAGTAGATAATATGGGCGCTACCTCAATACATGCGATGCAATATTTTGTGAGGTCCATGAAGCACAGATTTCCAGATATTCCTCTCGAGGCACATTTCCACATGGACTACGGAATGGGAGTAGCTAACACGATTATGGCCCTCTCTGAAGGAGTAGAGGTTGTTCAGTCGACTGTTATGGGTGTAGGCGAACGCGCTGGAAATGTACCTATGGAAGAAACAGTGATGGCTCTACGTACGCTTTATGATATCGACATAGGCATTAAACTAGAAAATTTAAAAGAACTAGCAGATTTAGTCAGGGATGTATCAGGAGTGATCGTTCCAGACAATCGTCCAGTTGTTGGCGACAACCTATTCAAAGTAGAATCAGGAATAATCGCTACTTGGCTGCTTAACTGTGGAGATGAACACCAAACTGAAGTGATGCCATTTCGACCACGCATGGTAGGTCAAGATGAACCAGAAACAGTCATGGGTAAAGGGTCAGGAATTGACACAGTGAAAGAATGGTTAGCCCGAATTCAAGTAGTTGTTGATGACGAAAAATCAATGGAAGTACTGATGGCAGTTAAAGATTGGGGTCTAATTCATAAACGACTTATGACATCAGAAGAATTCCAGGCTGTGGCAAAGGACGTACTAGACCTATAAAAACTAAAATAACTTATCAGCAAACCCGGCCTATACTATAAAGAATTTAGGCCGGGTTTTTTTTACTAAGATAATCAGATTTGAATATAAAAATTATTCAGGGAATAAGATTATGGAGAAATACCCAGATCCAGAAAATGTCTTTCCTTCAGGAGTAGCTTTAGTTGTTGGGGGAAGTGGGGGTTTAGGTAACGCTATATGCTCTAAACTTGCACGTGAAGGAAGTAACGTAGCTATAACATATAATAAAAACCATAAAGGTGCTTTATCAGCGGAACAAGCCGTAAAACAAATAGGACACAAATCTAAATGCTATTGCATGGAGCTCACAAAATCTGAAGAGATAATAGACATCGTAAACAACGTTGCTAATGAATTTGGAGCTATCCATACAATGATATTCTCAGTAGGACCAGACATTGGCCAGCCATTTATTAGTGAAGTCTCTTCACAAGAGTGGAATAAGGTTATGTCTATAGAGCCAGTTGGATATTTTAACATAGTAAAAGCAACTTTACCCCACCTACGAGCGAGCAAAGGCTCTATAGTTGCTATTACCTCCGCTGCAACTATACGTTACGCATCACGTGATATTTTATCAGCTGCTCCAAAGGCCTCCGTTAATTTGTTAACTTCTGCCATAGCTAGAGAAGAAGGTCGCAATGGTATCAGGGCTAATGTTGTTGCCCCCGGTTTTATATCTACAGGACTAGGCCAACATCTCCTCGAGAATGTAATTTCAGAACGAGAAAGACTGTCTATTGAGCGTGCTTCTGCTTTACGCCGAATCGGCACCGCTGAAGAAGTTGCCGAAATAGTAGCATTTCTTGCTTCTTCTAGAGCATCTCTAATAACAGGCCAAATTATTTCAGCTGATGGCGGTTATACGGCTTAAAATAAAATTTTTTTTAATAACACAGACAGATAAAGTTAGTCACAAATCATTATACAATTGAGCGAGCTTTCCGTTCTCTTTGCAATATATAAACACCACTTGCAATAATTATGGCAGTCCCAGCAAACGTATATATGTCAGGGAAATCGCCAAAAACGATAAACCCTAGTAATGTTGCCCAAATAATTTCTGTATAAGCAAAAGGTGCTACTAGAGATGTCTCACTTCGTTCATAAGCTCTAATTAAGGCGTAATGCCCCAAACCGCCAAGTAAGCCTATCGCCATTAACATTAACCACTGATCATTTGATGGTGTTTGCCAGCTAAAAGGCACAATGGCTGTCATCAAAATAGCCCCCGTAACAGCAGTATAAAACAACATATTTAGGGGATCCGACCGATGACTTATTAGCCGTGTTAAAATCTGGAATATAGCATAGCAAAGAGCGCAAGCTAGTGGAAGCAAAGCTGCTATTTGGAAAGCACCTGCCCCTGGCCTAATAATTACCATGACCCCTATAAAGCCTACTATAACCGCTCCCCATCTCCTGGTACCAACAGCCTCTCGCAAAAATACTGCAGATAGAGCAACTATCAACAATGGAGCAACAAATGTTATCGCAACCGCATCGGCTAATGGCATGAACCCAAGAGCAAAAAACATACAAGCAGTTGCCAACAAAACTAAAACAGAACGAACTATCTGTAAATATTTGTCTTGGATATGAAGCAATGTAGGAATACGTCTGGGAAACATAACAAATATGAGTAATAAGTGAAAAAAATAACGCCCCCAAATTATAACAATAACCGGTAACTCCGGCCTTAGTTCTTTAGTAAAAGTATTCATAGCCGCAAAAGACAATACGGCAAAACACATCATGAAAATACCTCGAGAAAGGGCATCCGTTGGACGCGGTAAATCATTAGTCATCTTCAGGTATCTCCAGATATCTATATATGCGTAAAGCCATATAGACGTTCGGGGTTCTGTACAAGAACTCTATATCGATCTGACTCTTTCGGAAACCATTTTATTAAAACGTCAAGTTGATCACCTTCATCGGGCATATTTGTAAAGGTACCTGGATGCGGCCAGTCCGTGCCCCATAAGCACCTTTCCGGGGCCATTTCATAGATTTTTCTAGCGAAAGGTATAGTGTCTAGCCACGGCGCTTTCCCTTGACTAGAAACTTTATCCATTCCAGTTAATTTCACCCATACATTTGGTCTTTCGACTATGGATAAAATTTTTTTAAAATGTTCGCTGTTAATTCCGTCTTCCGCATTGGGTAATCCCATATGATCAATAACAATATCGCATGGTAAAGATAAAATAGTGCTGTACCATTCGGCTAGGTTTTCTGGCTGAATAACTATCTGAACGTGCCAGCCTCGTTCAGCTACTCGTTCTATATTCTTGATAGGAATATGTGATGAGAAAGTATAAGCAACACGAATGCCTCGACAACCAGCCTCATGTAATTCATCTATTTCAGAATCACTAGCGTATGGAGAAGGTACTGCAACTCCACGAAATTTTTTTGGATATGCCCTCAAACATTTTAGTAGGATGCGATGATCATGTCCCTGCGGAATCGCTTGCACAATAACCGACCGGTCAATACCTATTTTATCACTTACTGAAATGTAGTCTTCTAAAAGGGCATCATAAAACTTTAGAGGAAAACCATCATCTAAAGAAACTTCTGATTGAGGCCCCCATATATGTACATGGCAATCACATGATCCAGCCGGTGCTTTAAACACTGGTGTTTTTACTGTTGAGTTAGGTGGCGGTGATTGCTTCTGATCAAACATCTTCTCTTAGTTCCGTCCGCGTTATAATAAATCTACTATCATGTATATCTTCTTAACTTGTATAATTCTGTTATAGATAAAATACTTAATTAAAAAAACTTACTGATAAACTTAAATTTAATATAATACTAATTTATAGAGAGAAAAAATGGAGAAACACTACACCGCTATTTCCGACGCACAAGATTCTCGAGCCGCTGAACTTTTTCGAAGCCACCCCGATGCAATGCGAGCGCATAGGGCCACGATGCAAGCCGCACAATCCCCTAAGCAACTTGATATAAAAACCGTAGAACTAATGGCGCTAGCAATTGCTATTACTCAACGCTGCGAAGGTTGTGTGGTTTATCATACTAAAATGGCACATAAGAAAGGAGCCAGTCGCACAGAAATTCTTGATACTATAGCTGTAGCTATCCAAATGGGAGGGGGGCCTGCAACTGTTTATTCAGCTAACGCACTAGAAATTTATGATGAATTTTCTTCACTAAAATAACTAATATTACAACTTTATTAAAAGAGCACTTCTATGTTGAGATTTAATATAAATATCTAATTTTTTGAAAACTTAATTAAACAATTGTGAATTATGTATCAGTTTCTTAAGGCGGTATATAGCAAAACTAGATAAAATAACGGATAAAGTGAACACTATTACCCCGAGCTTTATATCGGCTTCAGAAAATAAACGTCCATCAACAACAAGAATAACTAAAGCTATAATAAAAACGTCAAGCATTGACCATTTAGATATGGCCGAAAGTATTATTATTATTTTATCAGTCGAGCCAAACCCATATTTATATGTATACCATAAATACAAACCAACTATGGTTTTCAATGCAGGAAAAATGATAGAAAATAAAAATGTTACTAAGAACAAAAAGAAATTACCCGAATGAAAAAAAGTAAATACGCTGTCAACTAATGATAATTCACGCCTAATGAATATAAGTGACTTTATTTCAATAGCTGGCATTAAAAGCCCTAAAATTAATAGCAATAATGCTAACCATAAAACAAAAATAATCCACTTATCAAAGTTCATTAGTAAATATCGCATAGTAATCTTTATATACTTTTACATTAGGAAATATGTAAATTTTGAATTCAAACTTATCTAATAAAATAAATATATGAACATATTTATATCTCATACACGATATCATAATTTTAAAAAGGAATGGCTAAAAGATGTCTCAATATAAAAATCGAAGAGTTATTCTAATTGAAAGAGCTAAGGCTCTGCCAAAAACAGAATTGTTCTCTGTCATAGAAGATCATGCTCCTGAACCTAGTTCCGGTGAAGTACTTTTACAAAATATTTACGTAACTGCTGACCCTGGCATGAAAGGTTGGATTAGTAACGCAAAAAATTATGCCAGCGTAGAGACTGGGGCTACTATGAGTTCATTCGGGGTTGGCATCGTTATTAACTCTAATAATCCAAACTTTGTAATAGGTGAATTCATAGCAATGAATACAGGGTGGCAGGAATACTCAATATTAAATCCGGAAACTAGCACTTACCGAAAGGTCAATATTGATAATGGCCCCCTTTCTGCTTCTCTTGGTCTATTAGGCCATAGTGGTTTTACGGCATACTTTGGTCTATTGCACGTTGGTCAACCTAAAAGTGGAGAAACCGTTCTGGTTTCTACCGCAGGAGGGTCGGTAGGAAGCGCTGTGGGACAGTTTGCAAAAATTAAAGGGTGTAAAACAGTAGGTTTAACAGGCAGCGATGAGAAGGTTGAACTATGCGTAAATGAATTTGGTTATGACCATGCAATAAACTACAAAGGCACTGATCAATTAATAAATGAAATAGCAAAATGCTGCCCAAATGGCATAGACGTTTATTATGATAATGTCGGAGGTGACATTTTAGATTCTGTACTAAGTTTAATGAATCAGAATGGAAGAGTGGTTATTTGCGGAACAGCGGCTACGGAGGGATGGAACCCTCCTCCTAAAGGATTGCGTTTTGAGCGTAATGTGCTTGTAAATCGTTTACGTATTCAAGGCTTTATTCTATTTGATTATAGAGATAAATATGAAGAAGCTCTTAAAGATATATATGATTGGTATAGTAAAGGTATGTTAAATTATCGAGAGGATATTGCAGAAGGCCTAGAAAATGCGCCCCAAGCTTTATGTAATCTCTATTCTGGACTTAATAAGGGACGACAGCTTATTAGAGTTAGTAAAGACCCCACAATTTAATCATCATAATTCTGTTTAAAATATTATTGATAAATTTCAAACTAGTTTTCTTTAGTTAATAAATAAAGCATTAATATAGATACAATTCATCATCATTGTTTTTTACAATATTGGTATTTTTATGTCCCTACTCTGGATCCCTTTAACTATTATTGCAGCATTTCTTCAGAACTTGCGAATGATGCTACAAAAGAAGTTAAAAAACCAGCTAGGTACTACTGGTGCAACTTTCGTACGATTCGGCTATGGATTTCCTATCGCTCTTTTATACCTGTTTGGGCTTATAATATTTACTGATTTGACAGTACCTAGAATAAATTTACAATTTTTATTTATAGTAATAAGTGGAGGACTGGCACAAATCTTTGGTACAGCACTTCTTGTATCCTTATTTGATAAACGTAACTTTGCAGTCGGCACTACATACTCAAAGACTGAAACAGTTCAAGCCGCTGTATTTGGAATTATATTCTTAGGTGAAGCAATATCATTATTTGCGGCGATAGGGATTTTAGTAAGCCTAGTCGGAGTAGTTTTTATCTCTGTCGCCCGTAATCCTTTGGGGATCAAAGCAATAATTACTTCGTGGACAGAAAAGCCAGCTCTAATAGGACTAGCCTCAGGAGCATCATTTGGGATAGCGGCAGTTTCTTATCGAGGTGCTTCGCTCTCACTGGGAGGAAGTTGATTTATAATGCAAGCTTCACTTACACTGGCTTTTGCATTGGTATTTCAAACAGTTGTTATGGCCACATATATGTGGATTAAGGAGCCAGTAGAACTTATTAATTGTTTGAAAGCATGGCGTATCTCTATGTGGGTGGGCTTGTGTGGTGCTTTAGCATCTATTGGCTGGTTCACTGCAATGACTATTCAACAAGCTGCCTTAGTCCGAGCTTTAGGACAGCTCGAATTAGTTTTCACAATTATAACATCTACATTTATTTTTAAAGAAAAAATATCAAGAATAGAATTATTTGGAATTTCTCTAGTAGTATTGGGAATAATTATCTTATTATTACGATAAATTGTTTATCTAACTGTGTATTTAATTGGAGGTTTATATGAAAGATGAAAATGATAACCTGGAACTTTTACAAACCATGTGTGATGCTTGTTTGGAGGTTGGCGAAAAATTGAATTTATCATCTAGTGAATTAATTGTAGCAGTTGCAGCTAACCTAGGGCGTTTTGTCTCTGTGGCGAGTTCTGAAACGGACGAGGCAACATTAGAAGATCTAAAGAAACTCGCCTTAGATGTATTTGAAGAAGGGGTTAACGCTAAACCTGTATCATAAAGCGTATATCACCTAACTTATTTTCTATTTAATTTGGCTAAAACAATCTCGCTTGATAAATATAATATATAACTAAAGAACCCTATCATGGTCTTTAGTTAACGGGATTCATTTCTCTCACGCAAGGCCAGATATGTAGCCCCTGTAAATATCATTATACCACCTATCCATGTAAAAATATCTGGCACTTCAGCAAATAAAAAATATCCAAATAATGAAGCCCAAACTAATCTAAAAAAATCAATTGGTAAGACAACTGCCGTATCGGCCAACCTCAAAGCCTGAGCTAATGCAAATTGGCCAGCTGTGCCAAACATTCCCATAATAAACAGCATAACAATTTGTTCTGGAGTAGGCCAAATCCACACGAAAAGAGCCGGGACAAGAGATAATGGAGTCATAAATAACAGCATATAAACCACTATTGTTGGCGAGGGATCACTTCGCCCTATTGATTTAATTACAACTAACATTACCCCCCAAAGGAAAGACGATGATAATATCATTAATGGACCAAATTCTAATGAAACAAAACCTGGGCGTAATATCACCAAAGTACCAGCAAACCCAAAAAACATAGCACCCCATCTACGCCAACGAAATGATTCCCCAAGAAAGAGAGTAGCAAGCGCAGCAGCAAAAAGTGGGGCAGCAAAACCCAGAGCATTAGCAGTGGCCAAAGGAGTAGTTGCTATTCCGGTAAAAAACATAATCATTGCAAGAAAATGGCCCACAGACCTAACGACATGTATACGTATCCGTTCAGTCCTAAATACTCCCCAGCCATAATGAATGATAAGACCAATGGCTATAGGAAGACCAAATAAATTTCGAAAGAAAGCCACTTCAACAGGCGGCAATTGACTAGTTAAGTCACGAATAAACGTATGCATTGTTACTATCATTATTGATGTCATAAACATCAACAACATACCCTGCATATTTGGATTTAAACGCTTTAATATATTGCTAATAAATACGGGCAATCTAATTCTCCGACAGCATTAGCTAAATGGTTATATTACCTTTGTAGCTAGAGCAGTATAAATCAGCTATTATTATATTAAAGTAACCAGACCTGGAGATAAAATATGATCACAGCCATTGTTAAGTTTAAAGTCGCTGATGATTTAAGCCAAGATGAAATATTAGATGGAATGGCTAATGCAACGGAACGCTTTAAAAACCTTAGTGGACTAATTCGTAAAAATTTTATACTTGACAAAAAAAATGGTATTGGTGGTGGAGTATATACTTGGGATTCAAAAGAATCAGCAGAAAAACTCTATGTTAAAGGAGGTACTTGGAGAGAATATATCCGCAAGGCATACGGAGCCGAACCTGAAATAACTTGGTTCGAAACCCCTTTCATAGTGGATAATTCTAAAAACTAAAGATTGTTATTTAGTTGTACCGATTTAATTTAAAATAAATAAACTTAGGAATTAGACTATGGCTTCATTAAAAAAAGCTGTGCAATTCTCTCGTACAGGCAAACCCTCTGATGTAGTTGAGATTATAGAGCTCGAAACCCCTGAAATTAGATCAGGAACAGTTCTCATTGACATAGAGGCTGCAGCAATAAATCCATCACATCTATTAACCCTTTCTGGAGGCTATGGCGTTCAACCTGATCTGCCGGCAATTCCTGGAGCAGAAGGAATTGGTAAAATTATAGAAGTTGGCGACGGGGTAACAAATGTCAATGTTGGAGATAGAATTATGATCCCGCCTTATTCGGGCACATGGCGCCAACAGGTGGTTGTAGATGCAGATAAAATAGAGGTTACCTTCCCTTCTGAAGGTAACCCAATGCAAATGGCAATGATAATGGCTAACCCCCCTACGGCCTGGTTACTTCTAAAAACAGTGGTCAATCTTAAACCAGGAGATTGGCTAATTCAAAATGCTGCTAATTCTGCAGTTGGACAATACATAATGCAGTTATCACATATATATAATTTTAAGACTGTAAATGTGGTTAGACGTGAAGGTCTTGATAATCTGATCTCTCAGTCAAAAGGAGATATATGTGTTATTGATGGCCCCGATCTAGGCGAACGTGTTAAAGAAAAAACTAATGGAGCGAAAATTAAGTTAGCAATTGATGCAGTAGCTGGTGATTCAACCCAATATTTAGCTGACTCTATAGCAGATAATGCACGGATTGCTAACTACGGTCTACTATCTGGTGAACCATGTAAACTTTCACCAGAAGATATAATATTCCGAAATATAAGCTTAAATGGCGTATGGCTAACAATGTGGTTACGTGGACGTAATTCCACTAAAGATCAAAGGGCTAGCGTTTATAATGAATTGAGAAACTATATAATAGAAGGAAAAATGCATGCACAAATTGAAGCAACATATACTTTAGAAAACATTAAAGATGCGGTTGAACACGCCATGCGACAACGAAATGGTAAAATTATTATTCTTCCCAATGGATAGTTACTACAGTATTTTTTTATAAAAATAGTATGTTTATAGAGCCTTAGTTTGACATCAATTTCTACAACTGAGTTCATCAATTGCTTTATTAAGTGGCTGTATCAGGATGGTAAAAATAATTATTAATTTACTTAAAAGCCTAGACCATTTTAGATTTACGAAAACAATGAGAAATGGAAGCATTGTAATAGCGGCTAGTACCAATCCAATATCCCTGTTAACCCCCAATAAACTTGGCCACCACAATCCAAAAAGTAAAATCGCATAAACAAATAGACCAACTGATGCAGCTGAAAAAAGAACAAAAAGCCCTGTAAGGATCCATCTTATCATGCAAAGCATCATGATACGCATTTATATAATAACTCTTTTTAAAACTTTTCTAGCCAAGGTCTAAGTTCTAATTCCCAAGTCCATGCACTTCGATGCTGATTATGAACATCAAGATAAGTTTTGGCGATAGCATCCGGATCTAATAAACTGTCAATTACAACCCCTTTTGCTTCATCAGATAAGCTTCTATTTACACGGGGATCATCTGGTCCTTTTAGAATGCCACCGTCTATTACGAAATGGCCTATATGTATATTTTTTGGAGAAAGTTCACGGGCCATTGATTGGGCAAGCCCACGAAGACCAAACTTACCCATAGCAAAAGCTGCGGATTGAGGATAACCCTTAACACTTGCCGATGCACCAGTAAAAAATATTGAACCACTACCCTGCGATAACATCAATTGCGCTGCTTTCTGACCCACTAGAAAGCCTGCATAGCAACTTACCATAATAGCATTTTTAAATTCTTCACGGTCAACTTCAAATATTGGCCCTCTAGCTCTCGCACTAGCATTATAAATCACAATATTTGGTATACCAATTTCTCTAGTCACGCTATCAAATAAGGCATCAACTTGTTCCGGCATTACTGCATCACAAGTGTAGGGCTTAGAGTTAGTTTCTTTACATACATCTTCTATATTTTTAATATTTCTCGAAGCTAACGCCACTTGCATATTATTTTTTGTAAATAATCTGGCTATGGAGGCACTAAGGCCACTGCCCGCTCCAACGATTAGTGCAACTTCTTTATCTGACATGTTATTTCCCAATCATAATTCTTAATATAAGCGATTAATTTATGTTAAAAGGTTTCAATAAATAATTTTGTTTCTTTTTAGAGATTGACTTGGAAAGTTTTGTATTAAAATTACTATATGTTTAATCATTAGTTAACTTGCATATACTCTAATGGTGATACATTCTACTAGTATTATGTCTGATATAATTCCAAATAATGGTTTCTTGGGTCGCACGCGAAGTATGCTCAGGCGTGCATTAAAAGATGTAATCAGTGTAACAAATTTAGGCAGGGCCAAAACTTTAAGGCCAGATTTGCCTGAAGATGATCTAATAACTCTCAAAGAATTAATAGATGTAAGTCTGTCAGGTCGTGGCGGCGAAGCGCTAGCAAGAGGAAATGCGGCAGAACTGGGTAGGTATTATCTTGATCTAAATGAAATTGGACAACTTAAATTCTTCAATCTACTTTCAAGAGAATATGGCGTTATTAAAGATCAGTTAAAGTTAGCCATGGATGCTGTGCAAATATCTGCAGACAACACGGTCGATTATGAACTTGCGGTAAATAAACTACGTGAATGTCTCTTATCACCCAGAACTAAATTATTCCGCCAATTTAATAGTCTAGATCATGGTATTAAATTTTTAGTTGATATGCGAGCAGACCTTCGCCAACTAATAAATACT
Source organism: Rhodospirillaceae bacterium (assembly GCA_002713365.1). Lineage (GTDB taxonomy): Bacteria > Pseudomonadota > Alphaproteobacteria > UBA6615 > UBA6615 > UBA6615. The sequence goes on along the minus strand of PASR01000011.1, from coordinate 415,559 downwards.
AATCCAGAATTAAGATCAGTTGATAATGAGTTACGCTCTCTACTTAGTGGTTGGTTTGATGCAGGTTTTCTAGAATTACGAAATGTAACTTGGTCAGCCCCTGCAGATTTATTAGAAAAATTAATTGATTATGAAGCAGTTCATGAAATAGAGTCATGGACAGACCTCAAAAATAGACTTGAATCTGATCGCAGATGCTACGCGTTTTTTCATCCTAATATGCCGGATGAGCCATTAATATTCGTTGAAGTAGCTCTAGTAGATGGTATCGCTGGAAATGTTCAAGAATTATTAGATGCAACAGCTCCGACAGAAAACCCAGAAAAAGCAAATGCAGCTATTTTCTATTCAATATCTAACGCACAAGAAGGTTTATCAGGAGTAAGTTTCGGGGACTTTTTAATAAAGCAGGTTCTTGAGAAATTATCTCATGAACTCCCCAATATTAAAAAATTCGCAACACTCTCACCTATACCTGGATTAAGTGAATGGCTCGAAAATCTATGTAATTCAGGAAAAAGTTTTCTTAGTAGCGACGAACTAAGTCAGCTCAATTCTTTAGCGGATACTAAAAACGACAGTCATGTATTAATTTCCTTACTAAATCAAAAAAACTGGTATAATAATGACGCTATATGTAAGGCTCTAGAGCCAATTATGTTAAGACTTGCAGCTGATTACCTACTAAATCAGCGAAGAGAGAATAAGGGCACTGCACTTGATTCTGTTGCTCACTTTCATCTTAGTAACGGAGCTCAGATTGAAAAAATAAATTGGTTAGCTGACTGTTCTAATAGAGGAATTAAGCAGTCCGCTGGAATGATGGTTAATTATCTCTATGGTGTTGAACAAATTCTTGAAAATCACGAATCTTATATAACAGGTAATGAAATTCCCGCTTCAAATGCAGTGAAGCTACTAATTTAGCTATGACAGTCATATAAATATTTTATTGAAGAAAACGGCTGTCTTGATTTACTTAACTATATTTTTTGTAATTCTTAATACTATGGAAAGGATGTTATAGAGCAGTGCCGTCTGGGACTTAGTAAATTTTTTAGATATACTTATATCATTTAGTAGATTAATTTTTTAGAAAGTTTAGAGCGAGAAATAATATGTTTTTTCTTACATCTTCGATTAGAATTATGACAGTTATATGTTTATTAAGTGTTTTTTCTGTCATAGAGGTAGAGGCCCAAAGTTCAAAAAAAGACATGCATGGCGGCAGCGATTATCCAATGTATGAGTATGATGCAAATCATCCAGCATATAAAGATATTATAAAAGAGGTGTCCAAAGGAAGGGATCATGTAGAAGGACCAGTAGAATATAATACCGAATTTCCAACCTCTGGCGCTCATTATCCTTATCCAACCAGACCAGGATTTTATAAGGAAAAACAACCTTTAGAAAAAATAGTTCATGCTTTAGAACATGGAAACATTGTTATTTATTATGATAAACCGGATGAAAATTCCATGAAAAAAATTAAATCATGGACAGATAGATATAAAGGTAGCTTTGATGGAGTAATCGCAGTACCGCATAGTAATTTAGGCGAATCTTTAGTTTTTACTGCCTGGCGCCTTCGGCTGCATCTTTCAAAAATGGATGTTAGAGCATCGTTTTTTATTGATGCCTTTCGTGGTCGCGGACCTGAGAGAACTGTGAGATAAAACTATAATGAGCTGCTCTATAAAAAAGTAGTCTAATATTTTCTTAACTTATATATAAAAGGGCAGTCTAATGGATCTACGAGATGGAATTGTTGGTTCTATTGGAAATACTCCACTAATAAAATTGAATGGACCTTCTGAAAAAACAGGTTGTACAATACTAGGTAAAGCGGAATTTCTAAATCCAGCAGGTTCGGTTAAAGATCGGGCTGCCTTAGCTATAATTGAAGATGCCGAAGATAAAGGCACTCTGAAACCAGGAGGTATTATAGTTGAAGGCACTGCAGGAAACACCGGAATAGGAATTGCACATGTTGCCAATGCACGCGGTTACAGAACTGTAATAGTAATACCAGAAACTCAAACTCCTGAGAAAAAGGATGCACTACGCAATTGTGGTGCAAAGCTTATAGAAGTGCCTGCCGTTCCCTATAAAGACAATAACAATTATATTAAATACTCAGGTCGTCTAGCTAAAAAGCTAAATGATGAAGATTCTATAGGAGCAGTTTGGGCAAATCAATTTGACAACACAGCAAATCGGCTTGGTCATTATAGGTCTACTGGTCCCGAGATATGGCAACAAACATTAGGCAAATTAGATGGCTTTATATGTGCTGTGGGTACTGGAGGAACTTTAGCTGGGGTCAGTTCATTCATTAAAGAAAAAAACTCAAATGTTAAAATTGGATTAGCCGACCCTATGGGAGCAGCTATTTATAATTATTATAAAAACGGCGAACTTAAGTCAGAGGGATCATCTATTAGCGAAGGAATTGGTCAAGGTCGCATCACCAAAAACCTAGAAGGTACTATAGTTGATATGCCATTCCAAATCCCTGATAAAGAAATGTTACCTGTATTATATGATCTAATAATTCATGAGGGACTAAGCTTGGGAACTTCAAGCGCAATAAATGTTGCAGGCGCAATCCGTATGGCCAATGAAATGGGGCCTGGTAATACTATTGTTACAATTTTATGTGATGGAGCTCACCGTTACGCATCAAAAATTTTTAATCTTACTTTTCTAAAAGAAAAAGGCCTTCCACTTCCACCTTGGATGATCAAGTAAAATATTTAACTAATGTTATAAAATTTTGTAATTAAATTTATTTATGCTCGTTAATCATACGGTGTTTAAATCAATGTGATTGTTTCAAAAATATTAACTAAACTAAGTATAAATTTTAATTAGTAATGTATTATAGGGTTTTTTTGAATGTCATATGTAAACGATAAATCGCTAGTAAGTACTTCTTGGTTGGTAGATCACTTAAATGATCCAAACGTAAAAATAATTGATGGCTCTTGGCATCTACCAACATCAGGTCGTGACGGCTATAAAGAATATCTTGATATGCATATTCCAGGAGCTGTTTATTTTGACATAGATAAAATTTCGGACTCTAGCTCTGCACTGCCCCACATGATGCCCTCGGCTGAGGTATTTAGTTCCAAAGTGAGAGAAATGGGAGTTTCCAATAGTCATAAAATTATTATATATGATTCCCAGGGTATATTTTCTGCACCTCGCGTATGGTGGATGTTCCGTGCCTTTGGGCATAAAAACGTATCAGTAATGACAGGTGGCTTTAAATCCTGGATGAATGAAAACAAACCTATTGAAGATCATCTACCCAAAATATCTGAGGGAGATTTTTTAGGGAAATTAAATGCAGATGTGATAAGATCATTATCTGATATTAAAAATAATATTGTAAGTAATAAAGAACTCGTCATAGATGCTAGAGCTACAAACCGCTTCAACGGAAGTGAACCAGAATTCCGTTCTGGAGTTAGATCAGGACATATACCAAAATCCATTAATCTTCCATATGATAAGGTCATTAATAATGACGGAACTTATATTTCGAACAAAGAGCTTGTCGATGTCTTTAATAAATTAGGTGCTAATGAAGAACAGTCAGTTATAACAACTTGCGGCTCAGGAATAACCGCATGCATTCTAGGTCTTGGCCTACATCTTATCGGTCGAAATAACTGGACTGTTTATGATGGCTCATGGACTGAATGGGGAAGCAACAAAGACGTTGAAATAGAGGTCTAAAAATTGGCAAAAAAAATAAGTAGGAATGACGAGACTAAATTAGTTAGCGGCGGACGAAACCCAAAAGAAAATCATGGTATCGTAAACCCTCCAGTTTACCATGCTTCTACTGTAATATCTTCAACTTTAAAAAGTTGGAGAAATCGTGATCCGATGAATGATATAGTCTACGGACGAGTCGGCACCCCAACGCAAAGGGCGCTAGAGGAAGCTGTAGCATTGGTTGAGGAAGGAGACCGTGCAATTACTACGGCGTCCGGACTAGGCGCAATTACGGTTGCTTTAACATCTTTTACAAAATCTGGTGATCATATTTTAATGACTGATAGTGCCTACTTCCCTGCACGCAATTTCTGCAATAATGTACTGGCTAAATATGGAGTAGAAACTAGTTTCTATGATCCCCAAATTGGTGCTGGAATAGCGGACCTTATTCAAGACAATACAACCATAGTTTACACAGAAACCCCTGGTTCATTAACTTTCGAAATGCAAGATATACCAGCCATAGCCAACGCTGCCCACGAAAGAGGTGCAGTTGTGCTGCATGATAACACATGGGGTACACCGCTATTTTACAAATCATTTCAAATGGGGATAGATGTTTCAATACATGCTGCAACTAAATATATAGTTGGCCATTCTGATGCAATGTTAGGTGTTTTGGTAACTAAAGAAAAACACTTTGAAACTTTATTTAAAGGATTTAGGTATTCTGGACAACATGCTGCACCTGATGATTGTTATTTAGCGCTAAGAGGGCTGCGAACAATGAGTGTTCGTCTAAATCAACATCAAGAAAATGCAATTATTGTAGCAAATTGGTTAGAGAGCAGGCCAGAAGTTAAACAAGTTTTATATCCCGCCTTAGAAAGCCACCCAGGGCACGAATTGTGGAAACGTGATTTTTTAGGGGCTAGCGGTCTATTTTCCATAATTCTGGATAAACATTATGATGATATAGCTCTGGGTTCTATGCTTGATCATATGGATTTATTTGCTATGGGCGCTAGCTGGGGTGGATATGAATCACTAATTCTACCTGGATCACCACCGCGAACAGCGACTAGTTGGGACCCCCAAGGTACTCTATTACGTCTTCATATAGGCCTAGAAAACTCAGATGATCTTATTACAGATCTAGATAAATCATTTACAAGGCTTAAAACTAAATAATAATTACTGAGAACATTTCTCGCTAAAGTATTATTAACTAAGTTTATTATATAGCTTGTAAGACTCTTACATTGATATTTTGTATTTATTTCAGTCTAATAAACTGCTTAAACCTCAGGTAACCCTAGAAGGCACATTATGTTTGAATATTTTCCAGATAATTATTCTTGGAGTCTTACTACAGCTACTTTATTTGATGAAGTAGGCACTATAAGTGAACCTGAAGAGGCTCTTAGAGCAGTCAAGCATCTTGCTGGGGGTGATAAGGCAACTGCAAATGAGGCTTGGTTCGAGGCTTTTATGAAACTAGCAGAAAAACTGGAGAGATTGGGAGATGTTGATCTTAATGAAGGTCATCCTTTAACAGCTGCTCGTAAATATCATCGTGCAGGAATATATTATTTACGAGCCGAAAGGTTTCTTCATCACAGTGACCCTAGAGAATTAATGACCTACAATCGTGGAATTAACATATATAGAAAAGCCAGAGAAGTGGGACGCGACCCAGTGGAATATATTGATATCCCGTTTCAAGACGGCCTTATGCCATGTATTTTTGTCAAAGCGAATGGAGATGGTCCCGCCCCTGTTATGATTCATATACAAGGTTTTGATTCATTAAAGGAATTTCATTATCCAATCATAGGTGAAGAGTATCGCAAACGTGGCATGCACATGTTAATAGTTGATCAACCAGGATCCGGTGGAGCTCTTCGTCTTCATAACCTAACAACTGACCATCAAACGGAACACTGTGTAAAAGTGCTAGTGGACTATGTGCAAACTAGAAACGACGTTGATATAGACCGTATAGGTCTCTCAGGTAATAGTTTAGGAGGATATTATGCTCCAAGGGCAGCCGCATTTGAAAAGCGTCTTAAATGTTGTATCGCTTGGGGAGCATTATACGATTTTGGAATGTTATTTGAAAGTGCAACTAATAAAGAAATGTCCGCTCCCTCAGTACCAGATGTAGTTAGTCACGGGATGTGGGTAACAGGGCAAAAAACTCCCGAAGCTGCGCTTGAAGTAACACGTAAAATGACACTTCAAGGAATAGTTGAAAAAATTACTTGTCCATTGCTTGTAGCTCATGGGGAAAATGATCGCCAAGTTCCATTATGGATGGCGACAAAAACATATGAAGAAGCAATAAACAGCCCTAATCGAAAGCTAAAAATATTTACTTTAGAAGAAGGAGGAGCCGAGCACTGCCAAATAGATAACCGTCAGTTAATTGGAGACGTTATGTCTGACTGGGCAGCCGAAATATTTGGACTAGACTTATCAGGTATTAATTAGCAAATAACAAAGATAAATATAGGAATAAACCATAGTAAATATCAACAAATTATAACCAATATATCTATAGGAAATTCAAATGACATTGCCTAAAGTAATCATACAACTTTATCCGATGTTCCCTTCTAAGGGCGAACAAGGTCGCAAAGCTAACCGTGGCATGGGTAATAATTCTGATACCTATCAGTGGATTGTGCATGAGTGGACTGAAATAGTAAAAGCCTGCGAAGAATTGGGCGTATGGGGTATGGCAACTATAGAGCATCATCTTCATTCTGAGGGTTATGAGATAGGACCGAATCCTGGCATACTTAATGCCCATTGGGCATCACAAACAAATAAAATTAATGTAGGTGCCTTAGGTTATGTAATGGCTACTCGCGACCCTATACGGGTGGCAGAAGAAACCGCAATAATTGATCATTTATCAAATGGACGCTTCTTTTGCGGAGTTGCGAGAGGATACCAAAAACGTTGGACCAATATTATAGGTCAGTTTAGCGATACACCAGCAACGACTATTCACGGAAGTGATGACGATAAACGTAATAGAGAAATATTTGAAGAACGAGTCGAAATGCTATTAAAATGTTGGACTGAAGAATCTGTAAGATTAGAAGGCAATCACTATCAGGCTCCATACCCCATAGAGACTGGCATCGAGAATTATCCAGCATGGAAAATTGCTCGCGATGCTGGAGTAATTGGTGAAGTTGACGAAAACGGTACCGTGCAAAGGGTATGTGTTGTGCCAAAGCCCTACCAGAATCCTAGACCTCCAGTATTTGTTGGAGTTAATAAGAGCCCGGAGGGAATTCGCTTTTGTGCAAAAAACGACCTAATCCCGACATACTTCATGACAACCGAGGGAATGACGGAATTCGTTGATTTATACGTTGAAGAAGCAGCGAAATATGGACGCCACTTAGTTCGTGGACAAAAACAAAATATGGTACGTTGGCCTCATATAACTAAGACACCTCAAGACTACGATCGCAAACTACTAGAGTATGATTTAGACATCTATAAAAATCTCTATGGGCCATTTTTTCCTTTTTGGCCACAGGGAGGTAAATCTGATTCTGAACACATACAAGACATAAAAAATTCGGGTTTTTTCATAGGTGGAACAGTAGAAGAATCTATACAGAAGTGGAGGGCAACTTATGAACAAGTCCCTGCAGAATACATCACTCTTATTTTTCATTGGGCACAGCAGCCAAAAGAAGATTTGCTAGAAGAAATTGAACTATTTATGACTAAAGTACTGCCGGAGTTAGAAGTGCCCGATTATGCAACTGCTGCAGAATAATAATAAAATAGGACTAATAATATGAGTTTAAAATATGCCTGCGCTATTGCTGGAGTTGCGGAATCTCGACTTGGTGTAGTTCCAGATTCTACAGTTATGACTCTTCAAGCTGAGGCAATGGTTAAGGCATTAGCTGAAGCCGGCCTAGAAAAGAAGGATGTAGATGCAGTATTTAGTAGCGGTAACTGGGGAAGGTTGCCGCAATTACAGGTCGCTGAATATCTAGGTATTAATCCCGTTTATTCAGATAATACTTCTGTCGGTGGAGCTTCCTTCGAATTTCATCTAGGACACGCAGCTGCAGCAATCCAGGCGGGGCTGTGTAAGGTAGCAATCATACTATATGGAAGTACTCAGAGATCACGGCGGGAACGTCGTATATTCGAAGCACATTCCGACTTGGGATATCAATATGAAACTCCTTACGGACTACCCATACCTGTGGGAGCTTATGCTCTAGCAGCTTCCAGGCATATGGCTCAGTATGGCACAACATCACAACAACTGGCTGAATTAGCAGTATCAACCAGAGCTTGGGCATCTTTAAATCCCTCAGCTTACCGAAGAGAAAAGTTAACTGTAGATGAAGTATTAGACTCACAAATGATTGCTTCTCCACTACACCGCTTGGACTGCTGTTTGGTTACAGATGGTGGAGGATGCGTCGTAGTAGTTAGTCCTGAATTAGCAAAATCTCTGCCTAAGCCACCAGTTTGGCTTTTAGGTCAAGGCGAGTCCCACTCGCATGCACAAATATCAGAAATGCCTGACTTAACAATTACCCCTGCAGCAGAATCAGGAAAACGTGCTTTTGCAATGGCCGGTATAAAACATAGCGATTTAGATGTAGTTGAAATTTATGATTCATTTACAATAACTGTAATATTAACTTTAGAATCTCTTGGTTTTTGTGCTCCCGGAGAGGGTGGAGAATTTGTTAGTAGTAATCGGACAGCACCAGGCGGTGAATTTCCTCTGAACACCAATGGTGGGGGTCTATCATACTGTCATCCCGGGCAATACGGAATCTTTTTACTTATTGAATCTGTGCGTCAACTAAGAGGAGAATGTGGCGATCGCCAAGTTAATAATGCTACTTTAGCTTTAGCTAGTGGAACAGGTGGGGTATTATCATCAAATAGCACTTGTATATTAGGACTAGAATAACATTGGAGTAAAATATATGGCCGAAGAACTGCCAGATCCTGATTCAAGTCCTTATTGGGAGGGGATCAACATAGAAGAACTGAGGTACCAGCAATGTAATCACTGTAACATTTCTATATTTTATCCTCGCTCTATTTGTCCAAACTGTGGAAAACCAGATCCAATATGGCAAACCTCTAAAGGAAAAGGCACTATTTATGCTTGCTCAGTAATACATCGAGCACCGCCAGCCTATAAAGAGGATACTCCTTATGTTGTAGCTTTAGTAGATTTAGCCGAGGGGTTTCGAATGATGAGCAGAATAATAGATTGTGATACAAACTCCGTAAAAGTAGGTCAAGAAGTCGATGTTGTTTATCGTAAAGATAACACGGGAAACCGTATCCCTTATTTCACTCTACATAATTCATAATAATTAAACCGTCTGAATATACTTTCACTTTTGGTATTAGTAATTTTTGATCTATAAGCTAACTTAATTACGATTAGGATCATACGTATATGCAAAACAAACGTGCCCATACTCTGGTCGAAGCTGTCAATGTTATCACTGACGGTATGACTATACTAATTGGAGGATTTGGTGGACCAGGAGTTCCAGAAATACTAATAGATGGTGTTTGTGAACTTGGAGTTAAAAACCTAACTATAGTTAGTAACAATGCAGGTACCGATAAATCGGGAGTTGCAAGATTAATGGACGTAGGCTGTGTTAGTAAACTTATATGTACATTTCCATGGGCTAAAGAATCATATGTTTTCAAAGAGTTATATGATAATGGTAAAATATCACTTGAAATAGTCCCTCAAGGCACTCTAGCAGAAAGAATTAGAACTGCGGGAGCTGGATTAGGAGGTTTTTTAACTCCGACCGGCGTAGGAACTGACCTAGCAGAAGGAAAAAAAGCACTTACCATAGATGGTAAGGATTATATCTTGGAATTACCTTTGAGAGCAGACATTGCCCTTATCAAAGCCCACAAAGCAGATTTAAGAGGTAATTTGGTTTACCACAAATCAGCACGTAATTTTAATCCAATAATGGTGATGGCTGCAAATCACAGTATTATTGAAGTTTCTGAAGAGGTCCCCATCGGGAACCTTGACCCTGAAAATATTATTACTCCAGGTGTTTTTGTAGATAGTTACTTTGTTACTGGTCAGTATAAAGTTGGCAGTGGCGGCAAATAAAAAATTTATAGAAAATAAGCTAAGGTTAAAAAATGCTTCTAAGTAGAGACCAAATAGCAGCCTGCGTGGCTAAGGACTTACAGGAAAACTGGCTAGTGAATTTAGGAATTGGTATGCCCACTCTTATACCTGAATTTATTCCCAAAGAACGCAACGTGATGTTCCATAGTGAAAATGGTGTTGTAGGCATGGGTCCGCCTCCCCTACCAGGAGAGGAAGATTTGGACCTAATTAGCGCTGGTAAAGGTTTAATAACTTTAATACCAGGAGGAGCCTACGTAAATCATACAGATTCTTTTGCCATTGCACGTGGCGGACGACTGGACTGCGCAGTATTAGGCGCATTTCAAGTGGCTGCTAATGGTGACCTTTGTAATTGGCGACTTCCTCACCAAAAATCAGGAAGTGTAGGCGGAGCAATGGATATCGCAGCTGGTGCTAAAAGGGTATACGTAATGATGACACATACAACTCGAGAGGGCGATGCTAAGATTATAGCAGAGCGTACATACCCTCTAACAGCCGGAGGTGTAGTATCTAAAATTTATACTGATATGGGTGTAATCTCAGTCGAAGCCAATGAACTAATCTTAGAAGGTATTGCCCCTGGGATCACGCCAGAAGAGGTACAATCAGCTACTGGTGCTCACCTTAACATAGAAAAAGTTCAAGAAATATCGCTGAACTTATAGAATAAACCTTATGTTTAGGTGAGCAACCATGCTGTAATAAATATTGAAATTATCTGGATGGATTTTCACCAAAGTATTCAATATCAGAATCATTAGCCTGCCATTCAGAATTAGTAGGCCAGTCTAAACAACGAGACGCCGTGTCACCTCCATACCTAACACGAAAAAGAAGAGTGCGTGTTGGACCATTAGTGTATTCATGAACCTCTCCAGGTGGATGTACTACGAATGATCCTGGTTTTACTTCTGTAACTCCCTCTGCAGTTAACATACTACCGCCACCTTCAAAACAAAAGTAAATCTCTGTGGCTCCAGGATGACAATGATTTGGGCTTACCTGGCCTGGTTCCCAACAAGCAACGGTAAAATCACCATCACCATCTGTGCCAAGTATTTTCTCAACATGGCGTTTTGGATCAAATTCCTGTTCATGTGCCAGATCAAATGCATACATATCGTGATCTCCCAATCAATTTCTAATAATTAAGTCCATTGTAAAGTTTCATTTATTAAAAAAACGTTAATACGAAACCTTATTACAATTCTCTTTCTATATTTAATATTACTGGCCGCTTATGTGAAGTACAAATTCTATATTACTTATAAAATTTTATAAAAGTAATTAAATTTTAATTATTAGGTTTTTTGCATACCTGAATGAAGACCAAAACACCTAGACCCAATTTTTTTTATTTTAAAGTATCACCTTTTTGAATTTTGACCTTATCTTACTATAATCGTTTCCTACCATTACCAAAGCTGGAACTAAAAAAAGTACTAACAATGTGACTACTAGAAGCCCAAACACTATGGTCGTTGCCATTGGGATCAAAAATCGTGCTTGTAAACTTGTCTCTAACATCATTGGGGCCAAACCGCCTATAGTTGTTAAAGAAGTTAAAATTACTGCTCTTAATCTATCGGTCGCGCCTTCACAAACAGCCACTTGTATTTCTTCACCACTTTTAATCCGGCTGTCTATCGTAGTTATTAATACAATGGAATCATTGACTGCTATACCTGATAACCCAAGTAAACTTATCATTGATAAAATCGTTAAATCAAAACCCATTATCCAGTGTCCTAATACGGCACCTATAAGACCAAACGGGATTATAGCCATGACAGCTATGGGCCTTGTAAAGCTAGCAAAAACCCATGATAGGACAAGGTACATAAGAACGAGACCAACCATAGCTCCGATACGCATATCTCCAAATGTTTCTGCCTGTTCCTCAGCCTTGCCAGAAAAGTGAACGCTGAGACCTTCTGATGAGGATATAGAAAAAATTCCATCTCTGGTAAGATTATCAATAATTTGTCCACCACTAGTAAGCGTTTCATCAATTTCTGCAGTAATGGAAACCTGACGCAGGCCATTTTCTCGTCGAACTAAAGCAAATCCAGTTTTTTCAATAAATTCCACAACCTCTGATAGAGGGGTATTAATACCTTTAGGAGAACTTAGGTTAAGATCTCCCAGAGATTGTGAGGAGAGCATTTTCTTATTAGCTCGCACGCGAATAAGAACCTCATCATCAGCACGAGCAAAACGTTTTGCTATAAGCCCTGAATAAGCATGCCTAACTTGGGTAGCAACTGATTCGGTGGTATATCCTAGAGCTTTCCCCTTTTCAGTAATCTTCATAACAATCTCAGACTTACCATAAGGTAAATCATCATCAATAGAATCCACTCCAGGATAGGATTCCAATAAGTTACGTATTTGTATAGCCGTGCGTTTGAGTGCTTCTGGCTGCCCTCCAGAAAGCCTAACATCTAATTCACGTCCTGGCGGTCCTCCCTGCGCCGGTGTAAGAGATAATGATTCTATACCAGTAATGAGTGGTAGTTTTTCTTTCCACTTATTTAAAAAAAACTGAGTTCTCACTTCACGTATATCAGCAGGTACTAATTCCAAAAAAACGGACCCAACTTCATCACCATAAGTTTGAGCAGACTGAGCCCTTCCAGCAGTCCGACCTACTTTAGCAACGGTTTTTACAATTAGAGTATTGGGAGTAAATCCTAACTCTTTCTCAACCATATAAGCCGCTGATTCTATTTTATTGACCGCAGTTACTGTCGCTGTTCGTCCACTACCCGGCACAAGTCTAAAATTGGCAAATACTACATCTGCCTCTACCGAAGGGAAAAAAGTAAATCCAACTCTTCCGCCTATCACTAAACCTACTGATAAAAGAAGAGCACAAATTGATAATGAAATAGTAAGATAACGAAACCTTATTGCCCATTGTATCCATTTACGAAAAAGACCATCACGAAATTTATCAAAGGCATGATTAAAGCTAACCCTTATACCAGATGTTTTTTCTTTAGTTGAAGATAGGGCAGCCCTCATATGTCCTGGAAGAGCTAAAAAACACTCAAATAAACTGGCTGACAATGCGGCACAAACTGCTAAAGGAATAGCAATAATTATAGCACCTATAACCTCTCCTATTAAAAATAATGGCAGAAATGTAGCAATAGTCGTTAGGGTAGAACTAAATACAGGAGCAGACATTCTTAATGCACTTGTCTCTGCAGCTTCAAGTGCTGAAAGTCCTTTGCGGTGCAAAAATTCTGCGTGTTCCCCTACTACAATTGCATCATCAACAACAATACCAAGCACCAGAATTAGAGCAAACAAACTAATCATATTAATGGATTGCCCAGTTAATGCCATAACAGCCAAGGCGGCCAATAAGGCTGCTGGAATACCCACCCCAACCCAGAGAGCTACTTTGGCGTTAAGAAATAAAAATAGTATGAGGATTACTAATACAAGTCCTCCTAAACCGTTCTTAATTAAAAGCCAGATTCTCTCCTTCACAAGATTACTTTCAACACCGTACTTAACTACGCTTAAGTCCGGTGGTAAAGTTGGGCCTGCACTCTCTAGATATTTATCTAATATTTTAGCGGTTTTCAGACTGTCAGCAGTTGTTGCTCTCTGAACTTTAAGTTCTATAGCTGGCAGTCCGGTGCTGCTAACAGTTACCTGATCATCATTAAATGTCTCATGAACAATAGCAATATCAGAAATATAAAGTTTGCCTCCCTGGTCATCATTTTTGATTTCTATTTTAGAAACACCAGACGCAGATTGTTTTAGTCCCAAACTTCGAATTTGCTTTGACCCAGTGCCAGTTTCTCCCGATGGAATATCTTGCGAGACTCTAGATATCGACTGTGCAATATCAGAAAGGGATAAGTCCACTGACCTTAGTTTATATGGATCTACTTCAACCCATATTTCTGGATCTCTTAATCCGGAAAAGGTAACTCGATCTATACCGAGATTCATCATCTCGTTGCGCATTCGTTTTGCAAAATACCTTAATGATTCTTCTGTATAGGGACCAGACAGTGTTAACCTAGCTATAGTATCATAACGCACAATACGACGAATTTTTGGAGCCTCACTGCCTTTTGGAAGCGATGTAGCCTGACTTACTGCGGATTCAACATTTGACAATGCTGCCTGCATATCAGCGCCCTGATTAAACTCAATAATAATTGAAGCCGACCCCTCTTTTGCCGTGGATCTAACATTTTTTACTTCATCTAAAAACCGAGTTTCAGATTCAATTGACTGAACAATTGAAAGGTCTACATCCTGAGCACTAGCCCCTTCCCATTTAACATTTACCATTATTACATCGAGACCAAAGTCAGGAAAGAACTGCGTATTCATCCGCCAAATACCTGCTAATCCTGCAATTAACATAATAGCAATTAATAAATTAGCAGCAGTGGGATGGCGGGCAAAAACTGAAATTAATCCACGTGGAGCGACCCTTTCAGTATAAGCTTTTGATTTACTATCTAGCTTGCCAGTCACGATTGTGATGACTCTGAATTAGTTCTAACCTTCAATCCTGGTGCAACTTCAGGAATTCGTGTAGTAACAATCAAATCACCGTCTTGGATGTTTCCGGTAATAATTAAATGCGCGCCATCACGTGCAAGAATTTTCACAACACGTTCCTCAAGACGTCCATTATTATATAGGAATACTGTATCACCAGAATAAATAGCAGTGTCTATAACTCGAAAAGAATTTGAGTATACAATATCAGGTGTTTTAGTTTGTACAAAAGCTCCTGGTCTGAGGTCTTTTAGTTTTTTATTGGGATGAATAGATGCATAAATCCAGACTCCACCTGATGCAGCATCAAATTCACCCTCAGCTCTATTTAGGGTTGCCTCCAATTTTATAGAATTAATACCCGAATTCCAGATAACCGATGCAGGTCGGCCAGCAAGCTTACCAAGTGATGTTATACGTCCATATTGTTCATCGCTCATATGAAACAATACTTCTAAATTAACGTTATCAATAATCTGTGCCACATAATCTCTAGTGTTTACCCACTTACCAATTGCAATAGATATATCAGTAAGCACACCATCAAAAGGCGCTTTCAGAAGAGTTTCGTTTAGGTTACGTTTGGCTATATCAACTCTTACTTCTGAACGTAATATTGTTGCATCTAATCTTTTAAGCTTAGCCTTTAATCTCTTAGTTTCGTAATCATTTGTAATACGAATCTGCCTGGAAGATAGATAGGCAATATTAGAATCATCATTTGCCTTTTTAGAAATAATACCCTCTCCAGATAAACTTACTCTTCTTTCAAGTTCTAGTTTTCTTAGCTCTTCTTGTTTTTTATAGGATTCACTCAATGCAACATTTTTTCTTATTTGAACCAAAACTTCTTCTCTGGACGACCTATTCTCCAATAAAGCAGCTTTAGCATCATCTAGAGATGATTCAAAATTAATTGGGTCAATGGCAAGTAGAAGTTCTCCGCGGGATACTATGCCTCCTTCATAGAAATTATTTCCGATTTCAATAATTCGGCCTTCCACAAAAGGTCTTAAATCAGCCTCCCTGGCAGCAACAATTTTACCTGATAAATTTAATGTAGGCTGTATATCCGTCCTAAGCACACGAGTTGTATCTACTGCCCATTCTCTTTCAATAGGAAGACGCTCAGGATCATTAGGTTTGGTTCTTTCGAGAAAAAAGTACCCGCCACCTCCAATTAGAAGTACAACAAAAACCCAAAATAATTGCTTTACCACCGGTATTTTATTCCAATCTCACTAGCAACACACTTATTACCCATACATGCTCAAATAAATAAACGTATTATATTCTTTATCGCATTCTCTGAGTATTAATTATGTGATTATTGCAAAAACATCATTTAATGCTTGAATTCATATTCAAATATTTTTGATACATCTAATCAATTTACCTACTAAGTTAATACCCAAACCACAGTGCGTAATGCAGAGCATCCGCCGAGCATATACAAAATGATAAACATAAAAATAATTTTCTGAATTTGCACTTTATATCCTTGAGCTAAATTTTGAGAAACCTGTCTCTAATTACCGCCACTACTAAAAACCAATAAAGTCTAAAATATGACCAAATTCCAGTTTTTAGTTTTAATTTATTGTATTTTTCAAGCCCACATTCTGTATTAATATATTTTTCTATTTTCATTTAACCAAACTTCCATAAAAAACTAATTAGAGACCATATAGAATTATTAATATTGAAAATAAATAATAAAACACTACAAAACTAATTTATCTTATAAGCAATTTCCTACTTTTATAAGGTATGGTGCGCCCGGCAGGATTTGAACCTGCGACATTCGGCTTAGAAGGCCGACGCTCTATCCAGCTGAGCTACGGGCGCCCAATCACTATCTGCTCAAGTATATTGCTTAAGCTCTCATAATAGTAAATTAATGGCTCCAAGGTATTTTACGCGAAACTGCAAAATTATCAGCATATGCTTTAGGCTTAATAACACGTTCTTGTGACTTCTGAATACTGTAATCAATTCCATGCTTTGTGGCATAAGCAACAGCATCAGTAATATTTTCAAAAGTTAGCCGCAATTGCGACATTGTATCACCAGACCCAGACCAACCCGTCAAAGGGTCCAACTGTTGTCGACGAGTTGGTTCATATTCAAGCACCCATTCAATAGTTTTTGCTCGTCCTGATTGCATGGCCGTTTTAGCTGGTTGATAAATACGTGCTTTCATATTGCCTACATTCTCAAAACTATTGTCCCCACATAAATTGGGGGGGTTGGTCGGGGCGACTGGATTCGAACCAACGACTTCCTGCTCCCAAAGCAGGCGCTCTACCAAGCTGAGCTACGCCCCGGTAAAAACCTTCTAATCGTTTTAATTTGCTGGAGCAAACTTAAATAGACGATTTATTATATTTTTTTTAATTATTATAAGCTACTAATCCTTTTGAGTCTTATTGATTATTTAAAAAAGGATTTAATATCTATACATTTAACTTCGTGAAAATCTACATGGATCTAAATATTTTACTAATCGGCATTGTTAAATAGTGCATTTTTTACTTTATCTCCAACCTTAATACCATGAGTATTTACCACCCCCGCTGCTAACTCCAGCACTGCACGAACTGGATAATTATAAGAAATAATATCTTTTGAATGTGGAGTTGCACCATAAAAAATATGAACAATAATTCCACTAGAATTAATAAATAACATATCAAGAGGAATGTATGTATTGTTCATCCACATGCTAGCCACCTTCTCTCGTTTGTGAAAAAAAAGCATGCCAGCATTTGAATCTAATTTTAAGCGAAACATTAAGCCACGTGATTGTTGGGATGGCGACAGAGCAACATCTACATTAAATTCGTAATTTTTGAGATTTGATTCAATTATAAGTTTAGACTTAGTAAAATTAATAGTTGATTGCCCTCTTAAGCCACTGATGGGCAGAGTCATTAGTGCAATTAAAGTAAATGAAAGTAATTTTCTACTTTGCGTCCATACTAATAAGGTATTTATATACATGAGGAGACCAGTTAACATTGCTCATTGACAGTCTTAATAATATTTCTAATTTTATTACGAATTGGTAAGTTATTTCTTGTATCAGATAGAGTTGTAAACCAATGTTCAGGGGGGTTACGTCCAGCTGACCTTGACCACTTAAGTTTTCGCAGAACCATTTCTGCTCCTGCAGGCAATTCACTTGGTATGTCATAATTATTCAGTGTCGCCCAGACTCCAGCCCAACATCGAGCAACGCTCCACGGATTATATCCTCCACCACCCGTTACCAGAACTTTATTTGAAAGAGTAGCTGACAAACGCACAGCTCTCCAAAGGGAATAATTTGTCAGCTTTAATTTACTTAAAGGATCATCAGCTAAAGAATCTGCCCCACATTGTATAATAATTATTTCAGGTTTTAATTTTTGACCTATAGGTATAACTACTTTATCTAATATTAAATCCATCTCATTATCGTTAAAATTAGACGGCACTGGTAAATTTAGTGCACTGCCACAAGCACGGTCTTCTAAAGCTCCAGTAAATGGCCATCGCCCCTCTTCGTGGATTGATAATGTAAAAACTTTTTCTTCATCATAAAAAGCATCTTGTACACCATCTCCATGATGTGCATCAAAATCAATATAGAAAATTTTAGAGATTCCGTTATCAAGTAAGCGAAGAATAGCAAGTACTATATCATTAAGATAACAGAATCCGCTGGCTCTATTTTTTTTACCATGATGATTCCCACTAGCTGGACTATAAATAGTTCTTCGGCTGTCATCAGCAATATTAGAACTTAAAATTTCTGCTGCGGCTATCATAGCACCAGCTGATATTGCTGGTCTTGTAAACATAGTTGCGTGAATTGGACTTTCTATCTTACCAAGATTATAGAGTGTACGTATTTCTTTTGATAGACCCTGTCCTTTTTCTCCTTGTCGAAGTGCTTCTATATAATCAGCATCATGAAACCGTAATAGCTCTTCAATGGATGCTATGGAACTTTCGTAGTAAACATTATCGGGCAACCATTCAAGTTGCTTGATTAGATCTACCGTAGCAGGAACTCTCGGTATAGAAAGTGGATGATTCTTATCAAAAGTGGATCTACGATATATATCATTACACATAAACACTGATTGACTATATTTAGAACAATTATCCATGTTTCTTAGCATTATGCCCCGAATAGATTTAACGCTTTTCTTAATTGTCTTAAGTTTATAGCCGTATACAAGATCTATTTATAATAATTTATATATTTTAATTATCCAGAAACCATTGACGAACTATGATTAACGGTCACATATTATAAATCTCTGCGTGGGGGAGCTGTTTACTTGCTGAGAGGTCTCGATTGTCGAGACGACCCCTGGAACCTGAACCGGCTAATACCGGCGGAGGGATGCGTGGCTTGAGATGTATGAAAAAAACCTGATAAAAAATAAAAAAACTTACTCAGATATTAATTTAAAGCCCAGAATTGGCCTTAAAATTACTGGAGCCAACTTAGCCTATAAAAATAATATTGTTTTCCAAAATCTATCAGCTGATATAGTTGCGGCAAAATGGACTTGCATTTTAGGCCCTAGCGGCGTTGGAAAATCTACACTACTCAGAATGATTGCCGGACTTGAAGAAATAAACAATAGTGAGACTGTTACCACTTCTGATGGGGATAACCCAACTCAGTATATTTCTTGGATGTCCCAGCAAGATTTATTGTTACCCTGGCTATCTGTGTCCGAAAACATCTCGTTAGGAAATAGACTTCGAAAAGAAAAAATAGATTATGCATATATAAAATCACTTCTAGTGGACGTTGGTTTAGATCAACGCTCCGATTCTCTTCCAAGGACTTTATCAGGTGGAGAAAAACAACGAGTGGCATTAGCGCGTACTTTAATGGAAGGAAAACCAGTAGTATTAATGGATGAGCCTTTCTCAGCAGTAGATGCTATTACAAGGTCTCGACTCCAGGAATTAGCATCAAAACTTTTACAAGGACGTACAGTTCTCCAAGTTACCCATGACCCACTAGAAGCACTTCGGCTTGGTCATAATATTCATATCTTAAAAGGCCGACCAGCACATCTTGGTAACGTTATTCATCCACCTGGTAAAACACCTCGAGATCCCACCAAACCAGAGCTTCGAAACCTTCATTTAGAAATCCTTAATCAGTTAAGTTATGCTTCAGAAGCAGCATCAAAAGGCATGACCTAATGAAATTTATTCGGCCCGTAATAGTGTTCATAGGAATCATTATTCTTTGGCAGTTAATAGTTAGTCTGACCGGAGTTGCACCCTTTATTCTACCTTCTCCTGTTGATGTACTAACAATTACCGTAGAACGTATTGACATACTAATGGGGCACGCAAAGATTACAATAATAGAAATACTTCTTGGATTAATATTTGGAACTATTTTTGGTGCAATTAGTGCTCTAATAATGTCTTATTATCGGCCTGCTAGATCTTGGCTTTTACCGGTTCTGGTAGTAACCCAAGCAATCCCAGTATTTGCCTTAGCTCCTATACTTGTTTTGTGGCTTGGATATGGCCTTCTTCCAAAAGTAGTTATGGCAACACTGATTATTTATTTTCCAGTTACCGCAGCTTTCTACGACGGACTAAGACGTACGGAAACTGGTTGGCTAGATTTAGCTCAAACAATGAGGGCATCGAAGTACAACATACTGCGTCAAATACGACTGCCTGCGGCAATGCCTGCTTTTGCTTCAGGTTTACGCGTTGCCGCAGCTGTAGCACCAATTGGAGCGGTAGTTGGAGAATGGGTCGGTTCATCGGCTGGTCTTGGTTATTATATGTTGTTGATGAATGGGCAGGTTCAAACAGACGCAATGTTTGCAGCCTTATTTATCCTAGCTTTAGTGGCCACCACTATTTATTTTACCATTGATTCGTTGCTACGTAGGTTAATCTCATGGCAAAACGAAAGTGACCCATCTCATGCAACCTGAATATCTGTTATTGGAGTCAGTTTTATGAAAAAAATTATTATCTCATTGATGAGCATTGGTCTAATTACAATATCATCGCAAGTTATAGCGTCAGAAAAAATGACTGTATTACTTGACTGGTTTATAAACCCAGATCATGGACCTTTAATTATTGCGCAAGAACGAGGCGAATTCTCGAAACGACAAATTGATGTAGATTTAATTGCCCCAGCCGATCCTAATGACCCTCCAAAACTAGTGGCAGCAGGACGAGCTGATATAGCAGTGTCATATCAACCGCAACTGCATTTACAAATCGATGCGGGATTACCTCTTTCAAGAATTGGTACACTGATTGCTACTCCATTAAACTCAATTGTTTTTCTGGAAAGTAGTTCTATTAAATCAATTGCTGACCTCAAAGGAAAAAAGATTGGTTTTTCTGTCGGAGGCTTTGAAGACGCACTGCTCGGCTCTATGTTAGCCAAGCATGGATTAACTCTCAAAGATGTTACCTTAATAAATGTTAATTTTGCTCTATCACCTTCTCTGATGAGTGGTCAGGTGGATGCCGTCATAGGTGCTTTCCGAAATTTCGAACTGAATCAGATGGATATTCTAGGTCGTCCCGGACGCGCCTTATTTCTTGAAGAAGAAGGAATCCCGTCTTATGACGAGCTAATACTAGTCGCTAAAAATGATAAACTTGATGACAAGCGTTTACGTAATTTTATTGAAGCTGTAGAGGCGGGCACCCAATATATTATCAATCACCCCAATCAAGCGTGGAAACTTTTCATAAAAAATCATAAAGATCTTGATAATGAGTTAAATAGAAGAGCTTGGAGGGATACACTACCTCGTTTTGCCTTGCGCCCAGGAGCTTTAGATAAAAATAGGTACCTGAGGTTTGCCGAATTTCTGAAATCAAATAATCTTATCAAGAAAACTCCACCAGTTTCTACTTATGCTATTGAAATCCCCTAATTCGGTTATGGCATATACCTAAAGGTATTAAATGTGCGTATAATATGATCACATAATATGTGTCTTAATGAATATATAAGTTGAAACTATATTTTAAATTTTACATTCATATTTAAAATAGCCAATTTTTATTACTTATTTAGCCTAACTTATGCAGATTACGTTTTTCAGCCTCTTGTTGCCGAGCCCATAGAGAGGCATATTCGCCCTTCGCAGCTAGTAACACTTCATGACGACCACGCTCAATAATTGATCCTCCATCGAGAACTAATATCTCATCCGCATCAACAACTGTAGACAAACGGTGCGCAATTATAAGTGTAGTTCGATCTGCCGAAACATCCTCTAATGATTTCTGTATTTCTCGTTCTGTGTTTGTATCAAGAGCTGATGTTGCTTCATCAAATAATAAAACTATTGGCTGCTTCAGAATTGTCCTAGCAATAGAAACTCTTTGCCTTTCTCCGCCTGATAATTTCAGCCCCCGCTCTCCCACCTTAGTGTTATAGCCATCTGGTAGGCTTATAATAAAGTCATGAATATGAGCCATGCGGGCTGCTTCTTCTACTTCAGATGGAGTAGCAGATGGTCTACCATATTGAACATTATAATAGATGGTATCATTGAATAAAACTGTATCTTGAGGTACAATGCCTATCGATGCACGAAGACTAGACTGCGTTATATCTCTAATGTCTTGCCCATCTATAGTTATTTTTCCTGCATCAACATCGTAAAACCTGAATAGTAGACGTGAAATAGTTGACTTACCGGCCCCGGATGCTCCAACTATGGCCACCTTTCGGCCGGCGGAAACCTCAAAGTTAAGGTCTTTGAGTATTGCTCTAGTTTTATCATAGGAGAAAGAAACGTTCTCATAGCGTATTTCTCCATGACTAACTGATAAATCCTTGGCCTCAGTTCTATCTTTTATTTCCCGTTCAACCTCTAATAAACCAAACATATACTCCATATCTACTAGAGATTGTCGTATTTCACGGTATACAAAGCCTAGAAAATTAAGGGGCTGAAAAAGCTGCATCATGTATAAGTTTACGGCAGCAAACTCGCCAATCGACATTTCTCCGATAGAGACCCGTTTTGCACTTAAAATAAGCAGAATAGTGAGACCAAAGGCAATAATTATGCCTTGCCCAACATTTAATAAAGACAGCGTAGTAAGACTTTTTACAGCCGCTCCTTCATAACGTATCAGTGATGCATCATATCTTTTTGCTTCGTGCTCTTCATTACTAAAATATTTTACGGTCTCATAGTTAAGTAGGCTATCGATAGCTTTTGTGTTTGCATCGTTATCGCTTTCATTCATAGCTCTCCTAAATTTTAACCTCCATTCAGTAAATAGAAGAGTAAAGGCAACATAAATAACTACAGTTATTAGCGTAATAAAACTAAATATGAATCCAAATAAAGACCATAATATTCCACAAACTAGAGTAATTTCTACAAGAGTAGGCAGTATGTTAAACAACATAAACCGAAGTAAAAAATCTATGCCCTTAATTCCGCGCTCTATAGCCCTACTCAAACCCCCAGTCTGACGATCTAAATGGAAATGTAACGCCAAACTATGCAGATGACGAAAAACAATCAGTGCTATATGACGAATAGCTCTTTGCCCCACCCTCGCAAATACAAAATCACGTAATTCTGCAAATCCCTGTTGACCAACCCTGAGTAAGCCATAACCGATGAGAAGTGCTATTGGTAAGATCACTTCTTCAGATCCTAAAGCATCCAGTAGATCTACTACTTTTCCAAAAACTGCAGGAACTGCAACAGTAGCCATTTTTGCTAAAATCAAGAGTATTATCGCTATTACTACTCTAAATTTCATTTCCCACTGACCGATAGGCCACAAAAATGGTAATAATTTACGGATAACACTCCATTCTTTACCCGAAGCAAAATTATTTTTACTTTTATTTTTATAAGTTTTATTCATAAAAATTTTTAATTTATATAAGAATTATATAAAACAATTACTTATATATTTTTAATAAAGTATAAAAGTAAGTAAATTCCAAGAAATATTGCTACCCACAAAACCATACTACCGGTGGGCCAAGTTCTTGCTAAAATACCTTGAGGTCCGTGATGTTTATAAAGTTGATCAACTAGACGGCGCGCCCGTAAAATAGTTACTTCAAAAAGGTTACTATGTAATGTGAGTGCCACATTTGTTATTAAAACAACTACAGCCTTAGCTAAACGGCGATATATCCAGTCTGTATCTATAATTGTTGATTTTGATTGAACTGGGTAAAAACCCAGTTTTATCAATACCGCGAATGAAAGGGCTGAGAAGAAGAGTAATTGAAGCTGCGACAGTATATGTGATTCAGTATAAGGAATATAATTTACTTCAAATGGCAAAATATAAAAAAGAGAAGACGGCCAAACACCAATTCCTACGCAAAGAATTGAGGCCAATGCCATAGCAATCAACATATTTAAAGGAGCCTCCTTTGGACGTTTGCCAGAATCATTTGCAAAAAATGCAAAATAAGGAACCTTAATTGCAGAATAATGAATTACACCAGCCGACGCTAATAGTAATAGTATCCAAACCCAATAATGACCTTCATAAGCTACAGCAGAAAGTATCATTGATTTACTTATAAACCCGCAGAATAAAGGAAACGCGGATATTGAGGCCGCTCCTATAATACAAAATATACTTGTGAATGGCATTGTTTTATATAAGCCACCAAGTTCACTAGCTAATACAGTTCCTGTTCTGTGTAATATTGCCCCCATCGACATAAATAATAAGGCTTTATAAATTATATGAGAAAAAGCATGAGCAGCAGTTCCATTCAAGGCAAGCTCAGTTCCAATGCCTATACCTACAACCATAAAACCTAGTTGGTTATTAAGACTGTATGCAAGTACCCTACGCAGGTCATTCTCAATTATAGCGAAAAAGATTGGAAATATAGCCATAATTGTACCAATCCAGATAAGCTCCTCAGTGCCTGCATAGCCCCTGGCTAGGGCGTAGATTGCTAGCTTTGTCGTAAATGCTGACAGTATAACAGTTCCGGTTGGCGTGGCCTGGGGGTATGAATCTTGCAACCAATTATGCAATAGCGGAAATGCGGCCTTAATACCAAATGCTAAAAATATTAAAACACCACCGACAGATTCGAGTCCTATATGATCAAATGTTATATTACCTGTCTCATTCCATCGTATAATAAGACCAGCTAATAATAATACACCCGACCCAACCTGTATGATAAGATAACGCATACTCGCTGCCAGTGCTTCTGGTGTACGCCGTGCTAAAATTAAAAAGACTGATGATATTGCCGTAAGTTCCCAATAAACAAAAAGGGATATGAGATCGCCAGCAAAAACAGCTCCAATAGCCGCACCAGAATAAATTAGTCCTGATAAGTGTTCTTCTATGGTACGTAGATGCAAAGAATAAATTATGCCTAAGAAGATCGCGATTAAAAATACGTAACCAAATATTCTCGATAGCGGATCTACACGTAAAAGTTCTAAATGCTGGCCAAAAGCGGTAATAGCAAAATGGCTACCATCCGGTAGATTGTACAGAATGAAAGATGATAAAATAGGCAAAGCTAGTAGAAATACACCTCGCAAATAACCTTTTAGAAACGGTACTATTAAGGCTCCTAAAATCAGTATCAATCCAGGAGGAATATCAATCATCATAAAAATCCTCAGGCCTCTTTAAAAGCTTCCTAATCTGATGAGATAGAAAAACAAGAAAGATACTGCCTATAAGACCGTAAGCCCCATAAAATCCAATATATTCATCAACTCCCATCTCTGCATGCCGGTGAACAAAGAATTCAGCCACAAATAAAAACACACAGATAAGAGATAAAAGCCATATAATCTTGGAACTATTGATTTTTTTTGCTAACCAACCTGTAGAATTAGATATTTTATCTTCGGTAAAATTATCACTCATAACGGCCTCTCTAACATCCCGCTTAGAAGCTGTTCAACTGCATTAGGAGCAAAAAATAATATGAAACACGCTAAGGCTGTGAAGCATAAAGGTATTACGCAAAACCAAGGAGCTTCAGCTATACGATTTCGTAGACTATTATCATATTTATCATTTATCTCCGCTAATTCCGTATTGTTATTTTCTGAATCAGCCGGAAGAAAAAATGCCTTTATAACAATTGGCATCAAATACGCTATATTTAGTAATGAACTAAGCATAAGAGCGGCAAGCACAAACCAATAGTCTCCGTCCATTCCTCCAAGAGCTATATACATTTTACTCCAAGCGCCTCCCAAAGGAGGTAGTCCGATAATAGATAAAGCACCTATAAAAAAAGCAACCATAGTAAAAGGCATCGTGCGACCGATACCATTTAGCTGGCTAATTTCTGTCTTATGCGTTGCTGTATGTATTGCTCCAGCAACAAAAAAAAGTGTTATCTTACCAAATGCGTGCATAAGTATATGCATTCCAGCACCAATTAAGGCTAGAGGAGTAGCAATCGCCGCACCGAGTACTATATAACCCAGCTGACTTACAGTAGAATAAGCTAATCTTGCCTTTAAATTATCCTTGGTTAAAGCAATAATTGAAGCTGCTAAAACTGAGAAAGTGGCTAAATAAACTAGCCATTCAGAAGCACCGGTAGCAAGAAGATGTTCAGAACCAAATATATATATAGATACTTTAAGGATAGTAAAAACACCCGCCTTAACAACGGCAACCGCATGTAACAGTGCACTGACAGGAGTTGGGGCTACCATAGCATTGGGTAGCCACTTATGGAACGGCATCAAAGCAGCTTTACCAATACCGAAAGCAAATAAGGCCAGCAATAAGCCGGTAGTTATTGAATCTGCCTTTCCTGACAAAATACCGCCCGGAGTAAAATCTAGAGTGCCGGCTAAACTAGAAGTCCAAAGGATTGCTGGAATAAAAAATAATATTGAAGTACCCAGCAAGATAATTAAGTAGATACGCCCTCCTGTTCGAGCTTTTGCATTTCCATGATGGGCTACTAATGGATAGGTACTTAAAGTAAGAACTTCATAAAATATAAATAGAGTAAATAGATTGCCAGAGAATGCAATTCCCATCGTGGCTGATAGCGCCACAGCAAAAGCGACATAAAATTGGGTTTGTCGAGGTTCCCTATTACCTCGCATATAACCAATTGAATAAATTGAATTAATAATCCAAAGGAAAGATGCTATTAACGCGAAAAGCATTCCGAGCGGTTCAACTTGAAAAGCCACTTCTAAGCCGGGAGCTACATTTAATACTAACAACTCTGGCCGCTCGCCGTTACTAATAGCAGGTAAAATCTGAACAACATTAGAGAACAACAAAACTGAAGTTATTATAGTTACTGTCTCTCGAATGTTTTTTTGTCGACCAAATAACCAAATTAAGACTGCACCGAGTGTCGGTATCAGAAGAGAGGCAATAATTATACTATATGGGCTCACAGTTTCACCTAATATGCTGCGCTAATAAGTGAAGAAGCAATATGCTGAACTAATCAAACAGATAGAGAGGTATCAAGACCGAAATATACTGCCGCTCCAACTAATAAGAACGAAGGCAAAAGCATTGATGAAGGTACTTCTCTTAATTGATCGACTTTTACAGTTGGCTCTCTAAAATAGGCTACCTCAACCACCCTACCAATATAGAGCATAGTGACTAAAGAGGCTGCAACTATAAGAGCAACTGCCCACCACTGACCTTCCTGCAACGCAGCCAGAGCTAAATACCATTTACTTATAAACCCTACAGTTCCAGGAGCTCCCAAAAGGCTTAAACCTAGTATTACAAAGCCTGCCATAGTAAATGGCATTTTACGCCCGATACCTGCCATGTCTTCAATTTTAACCGATCCCAATCTAAACATCACAGCACCAATTAGTAAAAACAGCCCCGCCTTCATGATGGCATGATTAAACATATGCGCGATAGCGCCAGTCAGACCAATTTCAGTTGCATAACTAATCCCAAGAGTGATAAATCCAATTTGTGCGACACTCGAATAAGCAAGCATTCTCTTAATATTACTTTGAAAAACAGCTACAATGGAAGCAGCAAACATGGCCAGCAAAGAGAGAACAAAAAGAATTTCAGGTAAAGGGGTGCTTTGAAAAAATTCAACGCCACCAAATACTGTAAAAAAGAATCTAAGCAAGAGATATATAGCTACTTTGGTGGCTGTACCAGCCAGAAAGGCACTCGCTACCCCGGGAGAATACGCATAAGCGTTTGGCAACCATAAATGCAATGGAAATAGAGCTAGTTTTAAAGATATTCCCACTGTTAAAAAAGCCAAAGCCGCCAAAACAGGACGTGAGTTTTCTATGAGCGGAATTTTTTGCGCTAAATCATAAAGATTTAGCGTACCGGTCATTGCCCAAAGTAACCCTATGCCTATGACGATAAATGTTGCACCAACAGTGCCCATAATAAGATATTGGTATGCAGCTGTTAAGCCTCTGCGATCAGGGCCCATGGCTATCATTACATAGCTAGCCAAGGAAGAAATTTCTAAGAAGACAAAAATATTAAAAGCATCTCCAGTAATACTAACACCCAAAAGGCCAGTTAAAGCCATCAGATACATTGAATAGAACCAAGACTGCTGAGATTTCTCTATACTTTGAGATATACTTTTCTGAGCATAGGGAACTATAACAGCGCCTACCCCCGAAACTATTAATAGAACAAATGCATTTAACAAATCTATACGATACTCAATACCAATTGGGGCAACCCAACCGCCTAGTTCGTAGGATATAACTCCTCGACTCATCACTTGTAATAATAATAATATAGCTATTGCAAATGATAACCAGCTCGCCAAAATAGTGATAAACCATGCTAAAAAATAATGCCTAAATAAAGCACAAAGAGCGGCAGCAATTAAAGGAATGACCACTTGAAGAGCGGGTAAATGCATATGAAATTGGCTCACTATTCCCTCTCCATATCATGTACTTCGTCATCTTCGATTGTTCCATATGCTTCATGAATTCGAACAACAAGAGCCATTCCTAAAGCTATAGTAGCCACTCCAACCACAATAGCTGTCAGTATTAATACGTGCGGTAGAGGATTAGAGTATAAATCAAAGTCTTTTGATATAATTGGCGCCGTACCGCCTAAAATTTTACCAGGGGAAAGAAAAAGTAGATACACAGAGGTCTGAAAAATACTAAGACCCACAAGCTTCTTTATCATGTTTCCATGTGCAGCAACAATATATAGTCCGGAAATCATTAAAACTATTGTTACCCAATAATTTAAATTAGCTAGTATTTCTGTCATTCGTTTTCTTCTTCACTAACTAAGGCATCTTCAGCTCTTCCTCCAAAGGCATAAAATATAGCAAGCATTGTGGATGAAACAGTAACAAACACACCAACCTCAACGATTAGTATACCTAGATGTTGCCCAGCTTTTGGATAGCTGCCTAATGGAGAATAATCTAGATAATTTGCCCCAAGTAAAAGGCTAAGAATTCCTGTCCCTGCAAATATCAATACACCTAGAGGTATTAGAGCGAGTAATATTCCTTGCGGTACTACCTTGCGTGCTGCTGATACTCCAAATACTAAACCATATAAAATAACCGCCGCAGCGGCAGCTACACCTGCTTGAAAGCCACCACCTGGTCCATAGTCTCCGTGAAACTGTACATAAAGGGCAAAGATCAAAATAACCGGTAATAATAGCTTTACCACTACCCTCAGAATGATGGTATCCCGCATCATTCGTCTGATTCCTTTTGATTATTAAACCTGCGGCGTCGTGTCATAACACCACTAAGTAAGACCAATACACCAATGCCTCCAGTGAAAATCACTGTTGTTTCGCCAAGTGTATCATAGCCTCGATAACTTGCTAAAACGGCAGTAACTACATTAGGAGAACCGGTTTCGCGAACAGAATTCTCTATATAATAAGGAGCCACATGTTGATTCTGAGGATTATCTATATGGCCAAATGGCGGCAAAGAAACTGTTCCATAAATAAGCATGCCACCTGTAAGACAACATACTATAATTGGAAGTATAGGACTATGTCTCAAGGGTGCTTCCCTTGACCTAACCAAACCTAAGACTGCCAACATTAAAACAGTAGACATACCAGCTCCAACGGCTGCTTCAGTCATTGCCACATCTACTGCATCGAGTACTACCATTACAGTAGCCATCAAAAAGCTATAAATGCCGCTAAGCATTACAACTACAAATAAATTGCGAGAACGAATAATTCCATAAACGGCAACAATCATCATAAGTAGCAGTATTGTATCAGTTACGAGTTCGATTATTCATCCTCCCCCGCAATATGACCGCCTGTTTCGTCGTTATCTAATTTTGGCAAGATACCTGCATGTAAAGCTGCTTGTGCTAGGGCATGTGTTGCTACTGGACTAGTTAAGAGTATTAATCCCATAATAATTATTAGTTTCGCAGTAACTAATGTAAAACCCGACTGCAAGATCAATCCAATTACTATAAACCCTGCTCCAAGGGTATCGGTTACTGACGCACCATGAAGTCTGGTAAAAAGGTCAGGAAAACGTATCAAGCCAATCATCCCGGTAATACAAAACAAACCACCCGAGAGTAAAAACAACCAACTCAATAGATTTATAATAGCTTCCATAATTTAATTTTCGTTAGGGTGAAAATATCTAAGAACCGCGAGCGTGCCTATAAGGTTTAATAATGTATATAATATTGCAATATCGAGAAATTCTGGACGTCCGGCTACAAAACCGATTAATGCAAGGGATAGAACTGCCAACGTAGCCGTTGAGTTAACTGCCAGAACCCTATCAAACATTGTTGGCCCAATTATTGCCCTAACCATAGCTAAAACTAGGCTAATCAAAACTGCAATTAGAGCGACAGTGAACATCATGCGGATGAAAGACCCTCAAATTTAACAACCATTCGGTCCATTTCTCCAGATTGTACATCTAATGCACCTTCAAGGGTTATTGCATGAACGGTAATGTCCCGATCTTCTATTTCCACAGATATAGTTCCGGGTGTTAATGTAATTGAGTTTGCATAAGTAACAATTCCAACTACAGTTTTCTGGTTAGCCTTAACATTTATCAGAGTTGGGCTAATTGGCAATGAACGTGACAAAATTATACGGGACACATTAAGACCGGATTTTATAATTTGCCATATTAGCCAGGGCCAGTACCATCCTGCCCTTATTAGTAGATAGATTGGATGTCCTTCTCTATCTATGGCAGCCATACGGCTAGCTATTATTACTACAGATATTGAGGAGATAGCACCTATAATCATCAACACAACAGTATAATGTCCTGATAATATTATCCAAAATAAATAGGTAACAACTACAGCACTAAAAAAATAAATCACTAGGTTTCCTTAAAACTATAAAATTACTAATAAATAAACATAACTGATAATATGTGTTTATTTGTTATATTAAATAATAATTACCTATTGGATGAAAACAAATTTGTCGCAGGTATAAAATACTTTTAAAATATCACTATCATTTTATTTGGTATAAGATAGATATCAAGCTTAGTTCAATAGATATTATTACATATATAATCAATTAGACGTGTTATGGCCAAATAACCTTGCTGGATTGTAATTGCATCACTATGTTCAGGTAATCTAATTAACCCCATTTTGAAAGGTGAACCGCCATGGAAATGAATGGCGAATATCGAATAGCAGCCTCCCGCGAAAAAGTGTGGGCCGCTTTAAATGATACAGAAATTCTTAAAAAGTCTATTCCCGGTTGTGAAGAGATAAATAGACTTTCGGAAACAGAAATGACGGCTACTGTAGTTGCTAAAGTCGGGCCTGTAAAAGCTAAATTTACTGGTCAAGTAACATTATCAGATCTCAATCCACCTAATAGCTACCGTATAAGTGGGGAAGGTAAAGGGGGCGCCGCAGGCTTTGCAAAAGGTGGTGCAAACGTTAGCCTGGAATCTGATGGAGATTCTACAATATTGAGTTACAGCGTTGATGCAACCGTAGGAGGAAAACTTGCACAGCTTGGGGCTCGTTTGATTGATGGTACAGCTAAAAAATTAGCTGGAGAATTTTTTACTAACTTTTCTGATATTGTTTCTGATAGTTCTTCCGTCGATGCTAAAATTACCAAATCTGATAATATACAAGATATAGGTCGACCTGAAATTGGACTTGGAACCTGGATTGGCGGCGTAATTATATTAGCAGTAGTGGTATTAGCTATAGTAACAGGTTAGTTAATAATGATAATTATTATTATAAATGATAGATTAAAATCTTCATTAACACCTTGACGTATGAGGCTATCAATAAGAAACTTTAGACTGATGAATTGATCTTTCCTGAACATTTTATATTTTAGGAAGAAATGACGCGGGGCGACCCGACTAGACGGAGGAAAAAGATGCCCACAGTTTCAATGACGGTAAACGGAAAATCTGTTTCGTCAGAAGTAGAACCACGAACTCTATTAGTTCAGTATTTAAGAGAAAATCTTGGTCTAACAGGTACTCACGTTGGATGTGATACAAGCCAGTGTGGAGCGTGCGTAGTTCACGTGAATGGTGAATCAGCAAAATCTTGTACAATGTTAGCAATGCAAGCCGAAGGGTCAGACGTCTCTACTATAGAAGGTCTAGCAGAAGGAGATACTCTGCATCCTATGCAGGAGGCTTTCAGGGATAATCATGGTCTACAATGTGGCTTTTGTACTCCAGGTATGGTCATGAGTGCTATTGACTTGGTGCGTACTAATAACAATCCAAGCGAACAAGAGGTCCGCGAATGGCTTGAAGGAAACCTCTGCCGCTGCACAGGCTATCATAATATCGTAAAATCTATTTTGGCTGGTGCAAAGGCAATGCAAGGATAGGATAGAACAATGAGCGAGACCGGCATCGGTGTCCCAGTTAAAAGAGTTGAAGATAGACGTTTTTTAACTGGACGTGGAAATTATACGGATGACATTAATCAACCGGGCCAATTATACGCTTGGATATTACGTTCTCCTCACGCGCACGCCCGTATAAAAAGTGTTGACATAAAAAAAGCTAAAGAAGCGCCTGGAGTAATTGCAATTTTCACTGGTGCAGATATGGCATCTGATGAAGTTGGTAGCATTCCGTGTGGCTGGCAAATACATAATAAAGACGGATCACCTATGAATGAACCCGCGCATCCACCTATGGCCTTCGAAAAGGTACGCCATGTGGGAGATCAGGTTGCCATTGTTATTGCCGAAACAAAAGCGCAAGCCCGAGATGGATCTGAACTAATATCTGTTGACTATGAGGTTTTAAAAGCATCAATTATGATGAATGATTCTCTTAGCAAAGATGCACTGCCAGTGCATGATGATGTTCCTAGTAATATATGCTTCGATTGGGAGTTAGGAGATAAAGAGTCAACAGACGCAGCCTTTGAAGAGGCAGACCATATTGTTTCAATTGAAGTAGTAAATAATAGACTTATCCCTAACGCTATGGAACCCCGCGCTGCTGTAGCTGAATATAATTCAGCTACAGGCAAGTATACGCTTAATACAACCACACAGAACCCTCACGTTATTCGATTATTGATGGGGGCATTTGTGTTACAAATACCCGAGCACAAATTACGAATAATATCTCATGATGTTGGTGGTGGATTTGGTTCTAAAATCTTTCATTATGCTGAAGAAGCAATACTAACCTGGGCATCAGCGAAAGTATCACAACCTATAAAATGGACTGCTGAAAGATCAGAAGCTTTCATTACTGATGCACATGGACGAGATCATGAGACTAGTGCTGACTTAGCGTTAGACAAAAGTGGCAGGTTTTTAGGCCTAAGAGTCAGTACCAACGCGAACATTGGAGCTTACCTATCAACTTTTGGTTCAAGTGTTCCAACTTATCTCTACGCAACACTCATGGCAGGTGTCTACACCACACCTAATATTTATTGTGAAGTTAAGACCGTCTTTACTAACACTGTTCCAGTTGATGCTTATCGTGGAGCAGGAAGACCTGAGTGTACTTATTTGCTTGAACGACTAGTTAATAAAGCGGCAAATGAAACTGGAATAGATCCTGTGGAAATTCGAAAGAAAAACATGATTCAATCGGATCAATTTCCATACCAAACACCTGTTGCTCTACAATATGATGTTGGTGACTACCCAGCATCTTTCAATACTGCATTAAAGTCGGCTGATTATGAAGGTTTTGCAGATAGAAAATCCGATTCAGAATCTAGAGGCAAATGTAGAGGTATTGGTATATCAACTTACATTGAGGCCTGTGGTATTGCACCATCGGCAGTTGCAGGGGCATTAGGAGCTAGAGCGGGACTATATGAATCTGCTCAAGTACGTGTTCACCCAACGGGCTCTGTTACAGTCTACACCGGAACACACAACCATGGACAAGGCCACGAAACTACCTTTGCACAACTAGTTGCAGAAAGCTTTGGTATTGAAGTAGATCAAGTAGAAATAAGTCATGGGGACACTGGAGAGGTTCAGTTTGGTATGGGCACATATGGCTCAAGGTCCATGGCAGTCGGCGGACCGGCAATATTAAACGCATGCAATAAAATAATTGAAAAAGCAAAAAAAATAGCAGCACATATCTTAGAAGCCTCAGAATCCGATGTAGAGTTCAAAGACGGAGTCTTCCAAATATCGGGTACTGACCGGGAACTATCGTTTGCTGAAGTTTCGCTTGCAGCTTATGTTCCCCATAACTATCCAATTGAAGAAATTGAACCTGGTCTCGATGAAAACGCTTTTTATGATCCACTTAATTTTAGTTTCCCTGCAGGCTGCCATATATGTGAAGTTGAAGTAGATCCAGAAACTGGTGAGATAGAAATAAATAACTTTACTGCTGTTGATGATGTTGGAAGAGTGATTAATCCTATGATCGTCGAAGGACAAGTACAGGGCGGATTAGCCCAAGGCATAGGACAGGCTTTGCTAGAAGGCTGTGTATACGATGAATCTGGTCAGCTACTGACCGGATCATATATGGATTACACTATGCCTAGAGCTGATAATATGCCTAACTTTAACGTCAGCACCCAAAGTGTTCTTGGAGCCTCTAATCCTCTAGAAGTTAAAGGGGTAGGTGAAGTTGGTGCTATTGGTTCACCACCAGCAGTTATAAATGCAATATTAGATGCTCTTAACCCACTGGGTGTTAGTGATATATCAATGCCTGCTTCACCATTAAAAGTATGGCAAGCCATCCAAAAAGCTCAATAAAATATTTTATCATATCCGTTAGGAAAGAAAATTATGTATAATTTCAATTATCAGAAAGCAAATTCCCAAGAAGAAGCCATTTCTGCTCGTCAATCAGCTGATGACGGCAGCTATCTTGCAGGAGGAATGACACTAATTCCAACCCTGAAACAACGTCTGGCCCAACCAAGTGACTTAATAGATTTATCTGAAATTGCAGATATGGTCGGAGTTACCGACAATGGTGACTCTATCACCATAGGTGCTATGACTACTCATGCAACGGTAGCCGATTCCGATATAGTCAGATCTAAGATTCCAGCTTTAGCCGAACTCGCTAGTAATATAGGGGACCCACAGGTTCGCAACCGTGGTACTATAGGTGGCTCGATATCAAATAATGACCCAGCGGCTGACTATCCAGCAGGGTGTCTTGGTCTAAATGCAACTATAATTACAAATAATCGTGAGATCTCAGCAGAAGATTTTTTTACAAATTTATTTGAAACGTCGCTAGAAGATGGTGAGCTCGTTACAGCAGTTAAGTTTCCAATTCCAGACAAAGCAGCTTATGCAAAATTTCCGAACCCTGCCTCTCGCTATGCAATTGTGGGAGTGATGGTTGCAAAAACTAATGGAGAAACAAGAGCTGCGGTTACAGGTGCAAGCGACACTGGGGTCTTTCGTGCAACAGATATTGAGAAAGCACTAGGGAATAATCTAGATGCAGCGGCTGCAAAGACAGTAAAAGTAGCGGCAGATGGACTAAATAGTGATATTCATGCTTCAGCAGAATACAGGGCTCACCTAATCTCAATTATGGCAAGCCGTGCCGCAGCTGCTGCCTAGGTATAAGTTATTGTTTAAATCGGCCGGATTTCTTAATTGCTCCGGCCGTTTTTTTTTAATTTTGGTCTTATCTTTCAATGAGAAATATAAGCTTTAATATTGATCTCATAGGATATAATTAAACATTATCTCACCAAGATAACGCTGCAGTTGCTTTACCAAACCACAGCTTGGTTAACCTCTAAATTTGAGAGCGTGTATTGATAAATTTACCAGAGAACGTTGAAACTACCATGGAACTGCTATCCAAGGGCAATTATATATCAGATAGAAGCCTGGGAACAGCAGTTCATCTCGCCTTACAACTGAAAAGACCCTTATTCTTAGAAGGAGAGGCAGGCGTAGGAAAAACTGAGATAGCAAAAGTTTTAGCTGAGACACTTGGTCGGAAGCTAGTTCGACTTCAATGTTATGAAGGATTGGATGTAGCCTCTGCGGTATATGAATGGAACTATACATCTCAAATGATAGAAATCCGATTGGCAGAAGCTCAAGGAATAGAGGACAGAAATCAATTAGGGAAAGATATATTCTCGGATCGTTTTTTAGTTAAACGACCTTTACTTCAAGCCCTTGAACATTCTACAGAAGGATCACCTGTCTTATTGATTGATGAACTAGATCGCACGGACGAACCCTTCGAAGCCTATCTCCTTGAAGTACTATCTGACTTTCAAATTACTGTTCCTGAAATAGGAACTATTACAGCTCAAGACCCCCCGATTGTAGTAATTACTTCAAACCGAACAAGAGAGATACATGACGCTTTAAAAAGGCGCTGCTTTTATTACTGGGTAGATTATCCAGATGCGGTTCGAGAAATGGAAATTTTAAAAATTAAGGCACCACAAGTGGAAACAAGGTTAAGTGGTCAGGTTGTTACGTTTGTACAGAAGTTACGAGAAATGGACCTCTTTAAGTTACCAGGTATTGCTGAAACTATAGATTGGGCATCAGCACTTAACCAATTAGATGTAATTGAATTAACACCAGAAGCTATAGACGATACTCTGGGAGTGTTATTAAAATACCAAGACGACATTGCCCAAATTCGAGGAAGTGAAGCGGCCTTAATACTCGATCAGATTAAAAATGAGGTAGCCGCCAGACAGCTTTCAACAAGCTAATAAAATGTCAAAGAAATCAATACCCAAAGGCAGTCGAGAAGTTATATCAGCAAAAGAGATGCTAGATAGTATTGAAAACAAGACAAGCGCAAGCGGAAAAATCGCAGCCAATATTATGCATTTTGCGAGAGTTCTTCGAGCTGCCGGCATACCTGTTGGCCCTGGAAAAGTACTCGACGGATTTAAAGCAGTAGAGGCAACGGGACTAGGTAATCGTGAAGACTTCTATTGGGGCTTACATGCAGTTTTTGTAAACCGACGAGATCAACGAGAAATATTTGATCAAGCTTTCCATATCTTTTGGCGCAACCCAAAAATATTAGAAAGAATGAATGCACTAATTCTGCCCTCGCTTGTAGATAATGAACAACAAAATGATACTGAAGAAATTAATAGACGGTTAGCAGAAGCACTTAAAGGAGATAAACCCGATAATGATCAAGATAGCTCGCAGGATGATAGCGAACCAGACTTGACGATTGATGCTGTGATGACATGGTCAGCTAGAGAATTACTACAAGAAATGGACTTTGAGAAAATGTCATCTGAAGAATTATCTTTAGCTAAAAGAGCTATCAAAAAGTTTAAGCTTCCTATAATGGAAGTCCCAACAAGAAGGTTTAAAAGAGATTCTACAGGAGACCGAATCGATATGCGGGCTACCTTGCGTTCTTCTCTTCGATCTGGCGGGTCAACTATATCTCTTAATTATCGTAAAAGAATAAGACGTCACCCTCCACTAGTAGTTCTCTGCGATATCTCTGGCTCTATGAGTAGATATTCACGAATGATACTTCACTTTATGCATGCCATTACAAATGATAGAGATAGGGTAAATACTTTTTTATTTGGAACTAGGTTAACAAATGTAACACGATACTTGCGTTACAAAGATGTTGATGATGCCCTAGACAGAGTGACAGGTGCCGTTGATGATTGGTCTGGTGGTACACGAATTGGAAATAGTTTACGTGAATTTAATTTAAAATGGTCAAGACGCTCACTATCTCAAGGCGCTGTGGTTTTACTAATAACTGATGGCTTAGATAGAGATGCTGCAGAAGGGCTAGAAGACGAAGTTGTACGGTTACATAAATCTTGTCGTCGCTTAATATGGCTTAATCCTTTGTTAAGGTATGATAGATACGAACCAAAATCATTGGGAGCACGCGCTCTACTTCCTAATGTAGATGACTTTCGTTCAGTACATAATTTGGAAAGTTTAGATCAACTCACAAGAGCGTTAAGTAATGAATCAATTGATAGATCAAATATACAACGTTTATTGGAGGCCACAGAATGAATGACACCCTTAAACATACAAAAAATTATGGCCATGATGATGTACTTATACAGGTGTCTAAATGGCGAAATGAAGGTAAAGAAGTAGCTATAGCTACCGTTATTAATACTTGGGGTTCCTCCCCTCGCCCAGTTGGCAGTCAATTAGGTGTTGATGAGGACGGAAATATGATTGGTTCCGTATCCGGAGGATGTATAGAAGGCGCAGTGGTCCATAATGCAAAAGAAGTAATGAATGATAACAAACCTAGAGTACTTTCTTTTGGTGTTAGTGATGAAATGGCTTGGGAAGTAGGACTTGCGTGCGGTGGCAAAGTTGAAGTTTATTTGGAACGAGTTGAGTAAATTTCAATGAACAAAAAGATACTAAATGAAATATTGATAGCTATAGAGAACAAAAAACCTATAGCGTTAGTTTCTGAATTAAAAACGGGTAATCAATGCATTGTCTACGAAGATAGAGTTAGCGGTTTATTAAGTATTACAGACGATATTGCTGAATTGGCTCGAGCTTCACTTAGTGATGACTCCAGTAGACGCAACGGTGAGGTTTTTATCCAAGTTTTTAATCCGCCTAAACGTCTAATAATCGTAGGTGCAGTTCATATAGCTCAACCTCTTGTAGAGATAGGTAAAACTGCTGGGTTTTCAGTAACAATTGTTGACCCACGAGGAGCCTTTGCTACTGGCTCTAGATTTCCAAACGTTGATCTGAATGAAGATTGGCCAGACGAAGCTCTTATATCACTGGGAGTGGATAATAGAACGGCGGTTGTAACATTAACCCATGACCCTAAATTAGATGATCCAGCTCTAGAAGTTGCACTTCGATCAAATGCTTTTTATATTGGTTCTCTAGGTAGCAAAAACACCCATTTAAAACGTAAAGAAAGGTTAAAAGATTCTGGATTTGATGAACATCAAATTTCACGAATACATGGCCCTATAGGACTAGATATTGGATCAAAAAGCCCTGCAGAAATTGCAATCTCTATTATGGCAGAAATCACAAAAGCACTACATGCTAAATAGATATTTTACACATGTCCAAACATCCACCTCTCAATTGTTATTTGATTGTAAACACCAGCCATATTATATGGCTCATTAGCCCATAGTTCTTCAGCCTCTTTTCTATCAGACACATCTAAAAGACATGCGCTTCCTATTATTTCATCACTATTATCGTGTAACAGCGGACCACGAGCTATAATTTTTTCAGATAAACTATTTAAATATTCATGATGTTTTTCTCGTAATAATTTACGTATAGACGAGCTACCCGCTACATCTTTGCAATATAATATAAATTGTTGGGTTTCATCTTTACGCGAATAAGTGAGTTGACGGTGATTTAAAGAGGGTCTCCATCTTTCTACAATTATAGTTTCAAAAATTCCTTCAGTAGTATATGGATCTGATTCTATATACTCCTGAGCCCCGATACGGTCTGAAAACTCAATAAACCGGAGGCTACCAATAGCTGAACTACCGTCATCAGTAAATATTGGACCAGAAAACCAAGTTGAATCCTTAAATTTATCTAAATTAGCTATATGAGAGGGTATTGTTGCCGTTCGCAATTCATCAGTACCTGATTTAGATCGACATTTAATCATCCAATGCATATTAAACTCCTATTATTTTGTTTATTTTAAAAAATACGTTTATGTTTTAATAGTTATATAATCATTTTGTCCTTTATCCGAGTGGTAACAATAATATGAAGTTTGGACCCGTTCCAGTTAATAGTGCTCTCGGTGCAACTCTAGCACATAGTCAAACCTTGGGCGGTAAACGCTACCGAAAAGGCCAGATTCTCACTGAAGAAGACATTAACGCCATCTCTAATTCTGGTATAATTAATAT
The DNA here is from genome assembly GCA_002713365.1 of Rhodospirillaceae bacterium. GTDB lineage: Bacteria > Pseudomonadota > Alphaproteobacteria > UBA6615 > UBA6615 > UBA6615. Next base: position 375,734 of record PASR01000011.1, on the reverse strand, counting down.
TACTATTGCCGAATTAGAAAGTGATGATATTAGAGAAAATGATGCTGCACAAATTCTAGGGAATATACTAGCTGGTGAAAATATTCGTCTAAGTATAGCTAACACTGGCAGAATTAATTTATTTGCCGCTTCTGATGGGCTTGTCAATTTTAATCCCGAGCATATTAATGCTATTAATGCTGTTAACGAAGGAATAACAATTGCTACGCTTAATCTGCATGAAAAAGTAGTTCTTAATCAGATTGTTGCAACAATAAAGATTATACCGTTTGCAGTATCACTGAAAGATTTAAATTCAGTTCAAAAATTAGCTAGTGATCATAGCTTTTTAATAGATATTTTGTCCTTGCGAGCCAGGAAAGTAGCCTTGTTACAAACGACTCTCCCAGGAATAAAAACTAAAATTTTAGATAAAACAACCGCCGTGCTAGATGCCAAGCTAAACAGCCTTGGTAGCCAGCTAACAATTGAAAAAAAATGCGAACATAACCACAATTCAATTGCTGGACATCTGCAAGACATAATTAACACTGGAGCAGAAGTAATATTAATAATGGGTGCCTCAGCTACTACTGACCGTCGAGACGTTATACCTGAAGGTATCGAAACAGCAGGTGGATCTATAGATCACTTTGGGATGCCCGTGGACCCAGGAAATCTTTTATTAATTGCCCACATAGATAAAATACCTATTTTAGCACTACCAGGATCTGCAAGATCTCCAAAGATAGGTGGTAATGATCTAATTCTTCAGAGATTACTGGCAGGACTACCATTAGATGCTACAAGTATCAGGTCTATGGGAACTGGTGGTCTTCTTAAAGAAAGTTCAAATAGGCCTCTACCTCGAGCTGAAGCTGCACCTTATAAAAGTAATAATCATAATAGTTCAACAAAGCCCAAGATAGCGGGCATGGTTATGGCCGCAGGTAAATCTACACGCATGGGGGTAGTAAATAAGCTACTAGCTAAGATAGACGGAAAAACAATGATTAGTCATGCAGTTCAAACGTTACATAAATCAGGTGCTAAACCGATAATTGTTGTAACTGGTTATGAGTCAGAAAGAATTAGAGAAGAACTAAAGACATCTGATGTAATATTTGTCCATAATACCTCTTACGCTGACGGCCTAAGTAGTTCTCTAAAGACGGGCATAAGAAATATTCCTGATGATTGTAATGCGGTAATAATTTCTCTTGGAGACATGCCCAAGGTAAATACTAATCATATTAAATTATTAATAGAGGCATATTCGGCTGATACTGGGCGTGCGATTTGTACACCAACATGGAATGGCAAAAGGGGAAATCCAGTTCTTTGGGCTAATCGTTTTTTTGCGGAAATGGAAGAAATAGAAGGCGACATTGGTGCTAAACAACTCCTCAGTAATAATTCTGAAATAGTTCACGAAGTCGAAATGCCAGATAATGGTATTCTAATAGATATTGACTCACCAGCTATGCTCACAAAAATAATCTTAGAAAAAAACAAATAATTAAAAAATGGATAAGTCTACTTATAAATAGAAATATAAATTTAATTTTTTAATCTAATTTAAAATAAAAAAGTTACTAAATTATTTAAGTCTAAAATTTTAGAACCAATTTAGCTGCAGGACGCTGACGGTAGCGCTTATCCCATTCCTGTACTAAAGGATAGCCATTAATCACCTCTACCTTTGCAAAACGTGCAAACTGCAGCGCAGACTGGAGAGTGCAATCAGCAATAGAGGGTTTTTCACCTCCTAGCAAATCACGGCCGTCACTTAGTATTTTTTCAATATAAACAAGTGCTTTTGGAAATATATTCTTGAGTTTAGCTGCTACACCTGGATTAGGTTCTAATCCCAAAGGAGAATTCGTTGCATGTATATACTCTCCAACAATATTAGAGAACCTAAACTCAATATTTCTTTCAATGTCTCTTGCCAAACCCCTTTCAGTAACATCTATTCCTATCATATTATTCTCAGGGAATAAATCTTCTAGAAAATATATAATAGCAAGAGACTCAACTATAAATCTTCCGTCGTCTAGTTCGAGAACCGGTAGGGCTCCAAACTCATTACGCAATAAATGCTCGGGCTTTTTTTGTTCCCCCTTAATAGGATTCACCAGTACTTGCTCAATTTTCATAGACACTCCCATTTCCTCACGCTCGGCTATATAAAGCATTACTTTAGTTGGATTAGGAGCACCAGGCACTGTGTATAGCTTCATAAGAAAACCTCCTTAAATATTATAAGGGTATTTATTATATGTGATGATAAATTAATAAAACGCGAAAAAAATATTATGTCCTACATAGAACATTAACGTAAAATACAAAGACATAATTATGCTTACGAAAATTATTTGTTAGAGTTTTTTTATTTAAAGGATTTTATGAAACGTACACCAATCTAATACAATTATAAAATACTGCGAGTTAAACCTCCATCTATAGGCGTTGCCGTGCCAGTTATATAACTCGCATTTTCACTGGCTAAAAATACAGCAAGTGATGCAAATTCTTCCGGACGGCCAACTCTTCCTATGGGTATAACTGAAGCAACATCTTTTTTAACTTGTTCGATAGTCTTTCCTGTACGCTCCATATTCATCTTATATAAATTTTCTAGACGTTCAGTACCAATTCTACCAGGCATTAACATATTTATAGTTATATTATTCTTAGCAATTTCATAACTCAGTGTTTTTGCCCAATTGGCCAGGGATACGCGTAGGGTATTTGAGATTCCTAATTCGGGAATAGGTTCCACAACTCCAGTAGAGCTAACAATTATTACACGCCCCCAATTCTGCGCTCTCATTCCAGGTAATATAAGATCAGTTAGCCTAAAAACACTTAAAACCATACTTTCGAATTGATCACGCCAAGTCTTAACATCAACTTTACTGATCGCGCCAAAAGGTGGACCGCCTGTATTATTTACCAGAATATCTACTCCTCCATATAAATCCTGAACCATATTTACTGCCCGCTCAATATCTTCTGAATTAGATAGATCGCAGCTAATACCATGAGCCTCAGTATTATACTTTTGTGCTATATTTAAAGCCTCTTCAGCACATTTATCTCTATTACGGCTAGAGATGATTACTTTAACGCCCTCGGCAGCCAATGCTTCAGCGATAGCTCTTCCAATACCTTGGCTAGCACCAGTGACAAATGCTCGTTTTCCAGATATTCCAAGATCCATATTTTACTCCAAAAAGCTTCTATATATATTACTTTGTGTCTTTAGTTATAAATTTTATTGTGAGTCTATAAATAAGATGATGGCTATTTTTGAGACATAAGCAGTTGATCATAACTTGTGTTAAGCTCTTCAAATAGAGCACTTGGTAGCCAATAAGCCCAATCTTTTACTCTTTCATTAATCTCTTTTACTTCCTTAAGCGCCAACTTCTTTATCTCTGGGTCCTTAGATGAGGCTCCTACATATTCTGCAGATAACCGTCCCCAATATTTATTTTCTATCTTCGCCATCAGAATAGTTACCTCTACTCCAGAATAAGTCGTGACCTTAGCCACATTCACATTAGCTGGAAATACTAATTTTCCCCGAGGAACAACATCTTCAAAGTTAACTTCAGCAAGGGATCTACTAATAGAATTTATTTTATTTTTATTGAGTTTTCTTCCTTTAGGCATATCTACTAACTGGAATACATCTTCTTTCAACTTGCCTCTTGTAAGTAAGACCTTATTTTCGTCATTATGAAGATTTATTTTTGTAATTTTATCGGAAGGAATAGAAATAATTCTTCTCTGCAACCAAGGTACTAATCTAGTCTGTACGTTAGCTAAACCACTTACTAGCCATACATTATTAGTGTCTGGTTCTCTTATATAAGTACCACTAACAGAACCATCAATAAAACGCGAACTTGGACGACCTACAATAATCTCAGCAAGTACACCCCCAGTCGCATTTGAAATTTTTACATAAGCCGATTCAGATTCATCACTATTTATGTCCTCAACTTCTAAACGATTAAAGCGTTCTGGAATAGATGTTTTTCGTTCGATATAGCGCATGTCAGATAGACCTACCAATAAGCGGCGAACATCGTTTTCCTCAACTTTATAACTAAAACGATCAGGGGTTATCCAAATTCCATTAGAACGAGTTAATAAAAATTCTCCAAAGCGACTTTTTATATCGATTTTAGCAGCAGATTCTGGATTAGATCTCAAGGCCTTGAAAACCGGTTCGCTAGACACCGTATCAAAATTAGCAGTAGGTCGATCCAAAACAATTAATGTTGCAAGTATCACTGTAACGACAGTGATCACTAGCCAGCTGAAAAAAATACGCGGGCTCATTTCAATTCCTCATTTTTCTAGTGCAAAGCAGTTCTATAAAATCGGGCGCGACGAGCACGGCGAACAAATGCCAATAGTATAGCTATAAAGGCAATTACTACAGGAACCGCCCAAATATTTACTACACGTATTCGATTTTCTAAAGTCTCCACATCGTTTCTTAAAGAACGCTGTACTTGGCGTAAATCACGTCTACTATCTAGCATTTTAACTCGAAAATTATCAATTTCATTCTGTTGCGCTGAAGTCAGTATTACTCCCGTATTTTGTTCTTCGCGTTTAAGTTCATCAATATTTTTTTCTATTTTACTAATACTATTAAGTAATTCTTGTTCCCTAGCACGAAATTTATCATCAGCTATCTGGCGCATTTCTTTTATTATTTCAAACGGCCTTACTGATAGACCCCTCCCTCGTAAGCCAACTAATGCCTGACTACCACGAAGATTATCTAAAGCATTAATCGCAAAGTCGGCATTATTAGCTTGGGGCATTGTTAGCCGCTGACCTGCAATTTCTTGAACTCTAGCCCAATTTCTGTCAGCTAAAAAATCAGCATCACCAACTAGTATCGCATTCAAAGGAACTTTAGTTTCCGATAAATGCGAAACGTCTACAGAAGTAGTATCTTTGTCTAATTTAGTAACCTCTTTTGGCGGTCCATCAGGGTATAAAGACTTAATATTGCCTGAAATTCTTACTGCTATAGGATAAGATTTATCCTCAGATTGGAATTTTTTCATAAGCGTAATTGGATTTGGTTGCTGAGCTATCTCAAAAGCATCCATCAAATTTGAATTTTTTGAAGTATAAATAAGTGGTTCAAACTTTATACTCGACTCTTTAGTTGGCAAGAAAGCCCCAGCAGAGCTAACAACAATTCTCTGCAGTTGACCACTAACAGTATCATTCTTAGAAAACCTATCACCAACTAGTGTTAACCAAGAAACGTAATCAACAGCAACTTGTTGGCCAGACTCAGGGTCTGGAAAACCAACGCGAACAGCGTCATCGCTATTAGCAACAAATTTGCCCGCAGGCATTTCAACACCCCACGACTTAAGCAGAGGGGTCATCGCCCCTATCCCAACTCCTGGGGGTGGAAGTTGTCCTGCCTGAGGACCAGCTAAGGCCATAGATTCAGCAAATGGATCAACAAATGCCAAAATACGTCCACCTTTCATAACAAATTGATCTATTGCATATGTTAAGGAGGGATTAAGGGTATGTACGGCAGCTATAACTAAAACCTCAGTCTTTTCAGGTATTTTTTTATCTTCTCTGTCAATGAATTGAACGTCAAAGAATTGCTTCATGCCCTCAACTATTAGCCACTCCTTGTAATTATCGAATTTAGTCCCTTGTAAAGGAAGGTCAGATAAAATAGTAATTCTAGCTTTGTCAGGATTTGCTAAATTATGCACCAACCGTGTTAAATCATACTCTAAAAAAGGACCACGTTCAGGAGACAAATACCCAATGGAGTCTGTGTCATCAGTACTATTTGTTCCTGCAACCCCAAAATAAACAAGCTCTCCTGATTGATCAAAAGGTAAACCTTGTAGGCCATCACTTACTGCCAAATCCTCTTCAGGAGAAAACGGTTCAGGATCAAATACCTCAAAACGAATCATACCATTAGATAATCTCTCGTATTCTCCTAGTAATTCGGTCACTCGAGTTGCATGTCGAGCTATATCGGGGCCAATTTCATTAAAACGCCTAGAATAATATAATCTTACATCTATCGGTTCATCTATTGTCGATAACAATTTCTTAGTGCCATCTGACAAAGTAAATAATTTGTCTTGAGTTAGATCCAGGCGGCTAGAAGTGAAAGCAGTATTAATTAAAGCATTAAAAGCAAGAAAAAATATAATAGCTAATCCTACGCACATTACAGCTAAAACACTTCGATCAGTATTTTTAATCTTTTCAATCATCGTTAGGCACTCTTCTTTATTTCGACAATTGCAGTATTAATAAATAATGCCACCGCTATAACAGAGGCAAAGAATAAAATGTCACGAATATCAATAACTCCCTGTGATAAATCCCCAAAATTAGTAAGGAAACTTAACTCTGCGATAGCATCAACAAACTTTGGAGGTGCCCAAGCTCGAAAGAATGCCTGTACTATCTCCACACCGCTCATAAGAAATACAAAACATAAGACAGCTGCAAGAACAAATGCTACAACTTGGTTTTTAGTTAATGCAGAAACACTTGAACTAAGGGCAAGGAACCCACCCGCCATAAGCCAACTGCCAACATAAGCGGTTATAATAATACCATTATCAGGGTTCCCGAGATAATTAACAGAAACCCAAATGGGAAAAGTTAGAACAAGGGCTATACCCGCGAATATCCAAGCGGCTATAAATTTTCCTATTACTGCTTGGCCAGTTGAAATCGGTAGAGTCATTAGGAACTCCATAGTTCCCGACTTTCGTTCTTCAGCCCATAGACGCATACCAACTGCAGGTATTAAAAAAAGATAAAGGTAAGGATGATAAACAAAGAAAACTTGTAAATCCGCTTGACCGCGCTCCAGCCAATTACCAAAAAAGAAAGTTAATCCACCCGCTAACGCTAAGAATATAACAATAAAAACATAGGCTACTGGTGAAGTAAAATAAGCTGCTAGCTCTCTACTTCCAATAAGATAAATGTTACGCATGACTAGCCGCCTCTTTAACCCCACTAGTAGGATCAACACCTTTTGATCCTACCCCCCCTTCATTAAGGGTTAAATCTCTAAATACATCTTCCAATCGCCCTTTTTCTAGATACATTTCGGCAACCTTTAATTTATTCTCATCAAGCGCGGAGTTAACTTTAGTTAATATATCAGCACCCTTTTTAGGAAAAACCACCAAGTGAATTAGCTCATCAGACTGATCTACATGTTCAACGGAAAGAACCTCATTAATTTCATTCATTACAGTGATACACTTTTCAACATTTTCATTTAACAATCTTATACCAACCGCATTATGATAAACTGATTCCATCTCAAGCTCTGATGGCTTTTTATCTGCAACTATTCTTCCTTGTGAAATAATAATTGCTCTACTACAAACCGCATCTACCTCTTCTAAAATATGGGTAGAAATAATTATTGCCTTAGTGCTAGCCATACGCTCCAATAATTCGCGGACTTCATGCTTCTGATTTGGATCAAGACCATCTGTAGGTTCATCAAGAACTAATACATCAGGTTCGTGAATGATTGCCTGAGCGAGCCCTACTCTTCTCTTGTATCCTTTTGAAAGTGTCTCAATTGGTTGATGCAGCACTCTTTGTAAATGTAAACTCTCAATCGCATGCTCCATTCCATGTTTTCGTTCTTCTCGCGACAACTTACGAATATCGCTAACGAAGTTCAGAAGACTAAAAGGCGTCATTTCTCCGTAGAGAGGAGCACCTTCAGGAAGATAACCTATACGCCTCTTCACCTCTATAGGATGGCTTTGTACGTCGTATCCGCAAACCTTAACATCTCCAGCAGTAGGAGATAAGTAACCAGTTGCCATTTTCATCGTAGTAGATTTTCCTGCTCCATTTGGCCCTAGAAAACCTAATACTTCTCCTCGTTCAACCGAAAATGAAACATTATCAACAGCTGTGATAGGACCAAAGCGTTTGGTAAGGCTGTTAATCTCTAATAACATATTCACAACAAATGCTCTCCCTAACTTACTTTTCAAATATTTAAGGCCATAAGACCTATAGTCTACTATAAATAACTATTTTAAATTAATTTAAAAATAATTCGACTCCGCTTTACTAGTTTAATCAACCTGTTTCAAGACCATCGAAGTATTCTAGTAAAATTAAAATATTAGCAGATTATGTATTATGCTAGACTAAGTGCATAACTAATTACTAATATTTAACTATATGAATATGAAAGATAAATTTTATTTAGCTAGGATTAGAGGTAAATAGCGCCCTTATTTATTAGACTTAATAAATTTTCTATGGATAAACACATTTGTGAGCCGTTACTCTAGCAAAAGATCTTTCTCCAGATACAATATTAAAACGATACTCACTATCACCAATTACCACTGCATGATGTAGGGGTAAAATACCCTTGGTCGAAGTGGCCGCTCCACTGGGTCTCGTAAAATAGACGGTAATTGGTTTAGCGGGGTCAAACCAAGCCTCAGGTCTACCATTTAAATTTATTTTTGATTCACCAATAGCAGCAATAATAATTGATCTATTAGCGAAGGTAACTGTTTGGTTTGGTCCAGCATAAACAGGGTTTTGAACAACAAATCTTCTTGTTTCAGTTGCGGCTTCACACAAATCTTTTTCCTGAGCAAGTAATATTATTTCCTTAAGTCGTTTTCGTGAAACGCCACTTGCTATACGTTCTTTAACGTTTTGAAGTAATGCTAAATCTTCAGCTTTTGGAACTTCTGATTTATAACGATCGCGCCATTGTACAACTAGACGACGCTCTTCGCGAATAGCAGCTTCAAAACCTATTATATCTGTTTTTAGTTGTTGGTTTAATTTACTAAGTTGCTGTAATTGAGATTCTAAAAGCCGAGTTTCTCTTAGCGCTAAATCAGTACCTAGACCATAAGCATAATAACCAGCAACTATTGCAATCACCAAAACAAATAGCCAGCGCAACAGCCGAATAATAAACTGTCCACGACGTCGACGTATATAGCGTCTTTCTGAAATTCCTAGCGTCACCTATCACCTCGACGCAGTTGTAATAAAACTAGAAAACCCCTAGCTGTCTAACTACTATAAAACCCATAGAAACACCAATAATACCAAATAAAATAGCAATTATCTTTTCCATAGCACGTTGCGATATCTTACCTTGCAAACGTGGACCAATTTGTCCACCAATAACAACGGCCGGAACTGTATAAACAACTAAGTTCCACGGAATTGCATTTATACCACCAGCCGCAATCAGCGCTGTTACTTGCGTAAATGACGCAGAAGCAATTGTAATAATTACGGTAAATACTGAAGTAGCAGCAGCTACAGCAACTGGAACTCGATTGCGCTTTACCAATTGTGGCATTATTACCTCTCCAATTCCTACACTTAATAAACCAGTGAGGAAGGCACCAATTCCAGTGCTCAAAACACCTAATAAACCAAGTTTTGGTTTATCATATTTATATATATTTCCATCCCTTGCTGTAATAGTTCTTGCCGTTTTTAAGTTTGATCCTTTTTTACCGTCTAAACGTTTAATGTCTTTAATTTTATCGTTTGGTGTATGACGAAGAATTATTGGGCAAAGTAAAAGCATCAGTAAAGCATATGATCCCTTAAGAAAAACCTCTTGCTCTTTCATCGTAGCCAATAAGATAGCTCCTATTATAGCTATAGGCACCGATACAATTAAAAACGGTATAGCACTACCAAAATCTATTAGCCTTTTTCTATAATAACCTACAAAACCGGAAGAGAACCCAAATACTTCAGTAAGAAGTGCTGAACCAATCGCGGCTGCAGTGGTAAGAGGGTATTCAGGTCCTAGAATAGGAAAAATAATTACAAAAATAGGAATAAAGAGAGCTGCCCCCCCAATACCGCTTAGCATCGCCGTTGTTGCAACACATATTGATATAGGGAACATAAACCAATATTGAACCCAATCTAGTTCTGCCATGAAAATTAAATTCCTCGTAGGTATAAGTGTAGGTTAAACTATTTCATTAATAGCCTTAAAGTATCGCTATCAATTTTCTCAAAAATAAGCAAACCCATGCTTAATATTAAACACATTTAATGTTTTATAAATTTAATAACATATTAAATTTTAGCTAAATTATGGTTGTTGACTTCTTAAAAAGAAGTAGAAAATATTTAAATACGTAAATAAATTAATACATTACCTAAACAAAGTAAATTTGGAGAGAATAATGACAATTCGTTTTGATAATAAAGTTGCTATTGTTACAGGTGCAGGACATGGCCTAGGTCGTAGCTATGCCATATCACTAGCCGCCCGTGGAGCCAAAGTTATCGTTAACGATATAGGAGGCGCCATTGATGGTAGTGGCAGTTCACAAACACCAGCGGAAGAAGTGGTAGCTGAAATTATTAAAGCAGGTGGAGAGGCTATCCCTAACTACGATAGTGTTGCGAGCAGAGAAAGTGCCTCAAATATAGTAAAAACAGCTTTAGATTCTTTTGGAACAGTCGATATACTCATTAACAACGCAGGCATTGTACGTGACAAGTCTTTCCATAAGATGGAACTTGATGACTATGAGTTCGTGCTTCAGGTTCACCTCATGGGTTCAGTTTACACAACTCATGCTGCCTACCCAGTCATGCGCGAAAAAGATTACGGCCGTATTCTTATGGTAACGTCTAGCGCCGGTATCTATGGAAATTTTGGTCAATCTAATTATGGAGCCGCAAAGATGGGTATAGTTGGATTAATGAATAGTTTAAAAGTCGAAACTGGTCGTAATAATATAAATGTCAATACCCTGGCGCCTCTCGCAGCAACTCGAATAGCTGAGCCTTCTGGTATTTTTGATCAATATGATGCAAACTTAGTGACCCCAGAAGCTGTAACGGCTATGGCAACATACCTTGTCAGTGAAGAATGTGTTGAATCTGGAAATATTATTGCAGCAACAGCAGGATACTACTCAAAAGTGCACGTTGTAGAAGGCGCTGGGGTCAGAATGAACCCCCATACAAAGGCCACTCCAGAATTAATAGAAACACAATGGAAAACAATTTTAGAACTGAAAGAACCTAAACCATACTATGACGCTGTGGAGCATTTAAATAATGTAATGGCTAAAGAATGAACCGATCACTCTCTTAAGTATTTTTTCAAAAAATTTGAAGCTTCGGCTATTGATAAACGCGACCTTTCATATAGGCGCTGCCACATCCATATAAAATGTGTGATCCCTTCTTCAACTTTAAATATTGTTTCTACTCCAGCAAGTTCTAGTGCTTTATTTAAGGCAATATTATCATCTAACAATGGATCAAGATCACCGACCATTACCCAGGTAGGGGCAAGTCCGTTTAGGTTAGCATTAAGAGGAGACAAACGAGGGTCTTTTGGATTTATATCTTGCCCACCTAAATAACCATCCCATATCCATTGCATCTGTCTAACCGTAAGCCCGTAAGTTCCATCACCAATTTTTATCCATGATGGTGTATCTAATTCAGTGCTATAAACACCATATACAAGGGCTAAAGCTTTTATAGATTTATTAGATTTAAGCATTGAGCCAACATACAAACAAATAGTTGCGCCTGCAGAATCGCCGCAAAGTGCTATGCTTGAAGAATCTAGGCCGTATGATTTTCCTTCATTCAGAATCCATTCTGTCGCCAAAATAGTCTCCTCAATCGGCACAGGAAAACGATATTCAGGCCACAATCTATACTCAATGCTTGCAACGGCAGAGTTTGTTTCCATAGCCAAGCGTCTACAAATTTGGTCATAAGCATCTACATTACCAGTCCACCACCCTCCACCATGTACAAATAAAGTTACAGGGACTGATTCTTCATTAGTTGGAAAATAAAGCCGTATAAGTATAGGTCCATAAGGTCCAGGAAGTGATATATTTTTGACAGCCTGCATTGGTATTTTTCCATCAGGCTGATTTAAAAATGCATAATATCTCTCTCGTGCCTTTCTCCCTTCAATAAGGCCAACCTCCGCAGGGTCTGGAAGTGCTACACCAGCTTCTTTTAGTGTCTCAAAAACTACTTGTAATTCTGAATCTACAGGCGACAACATGACTAATAATCTTTCTGAAAACATATGCAATGATGCTTTTATAACAATACAGATACTTATCAAAAAATCTGTTTACAAAACGTAAAAGTTTAAGAAAAGTTTTATCACTCCAATACTTCTGTTTCGTTTTCTAACCAATTGCGTAATTCACGCTTAACAATCTTACCATAATTATTTTTAGGCAATGCTCTAGCTATTCTGTAATCTTTAGGTCTTTTGAATCTGGCAATATTATCAAGGCATAATTGATCAAGTTCCTTTTTATCAACTTCCTGACCTTCAGATAGAGCTATAAAAGCTATGACTTCTTCTCCCCATTCCTGATGTGGTCGACCTACCACAGCACATTCGCTAACTGCTGAATGACGAAGTAAAACTTCTTCTATCTCGCGGGGATATATATTTGATCCTCCGCTTATAATTAAGTCTTTGGATCTATCCTTTAAGGTTAAATACCCATCTTCATCAAAAACACCCATATCTCCTGTATGTAACCAGCCATCAATAAGTGTTTCAGCGCTAATATCTGGTTTTTCCCAATAACCTTTCATTACCACGTCGCCACGGACCAATACTTCTCCAATTTCTCCGCTAGGAAGAGTATTATTATTAGAGTCGACCACACAAACTTCCACTACGCTTTGAGCGTAGCCAACAGAAGCTAATCTTTCTTCAAAACGAGGGTTATTTTCTGCAATATGATCCTCTCTTGGCAAAACAGTTATAGTCATAGGACTTTCGCCTTGGCCATAAATTTGTATTAATTTTGGCCCCAATCGATCAAGTGCACGCTTACAATCTTCAACGTACATTGGTCCACCACCATATGTGATAGTTCTTAGGTTATTTGTGTGGGAACCACCATTATGCTCAACAAATCGTTTAACCATGGTCGGGGCTGCAAACATAGCCACTTCGGAATGAGATTCAATTAGTTTATAAATCTCCTCTGGATTAAAACCTCCAGATTCTGGGATCACTTGTTTAGCTCCCGCTGCAAGATGCGGCAAACCATAAAAACCAGAGCCATGAGACATAGGAGCAGCATGAATTGCGCTTCCATTAATTGGCACCCGGTCCACATCCACAAAATAGTTTAAAGTTCCATCCCATAAATTACGATGAGTTAGCATTGCACCTTTGGGTTGGCCAGTAGTTCCACTAGTATAAAATAACCATGCTAGATCATCTGCTGTTCTATGAACAATAGGTATTGAGTCATTTTTCAAAAACTTTGTGTATTCTTTATCACCTACTACAATTAACTGAATACTATGATCAATTTGAGCTATAGCAATGGATGCTTTATCGGCTAAATCTTTCGTAACAAATAGTGCGCTAGCTCTCGCATCATTTAGAATATAGGCAAGTTCTTTTTCATGTAATTTATTATTAATAGGTAGTGTTGTCATACCCGCATGGAGTATACCATGGAAAACTTCCAGAAATTCTGGACAATTTGTCATAAATAATCCAATACGATCATTAATTTTTAGGCCCAACTCAGTTTGTAAAGATCTCGCTATTGAGGAGGCTCTATTAACCAATTCAATATAATTGCAGTAAGTAGTCTCCCCCAATGCTATTGCAGTCCTGTTAGGAAATGATCGCGCGGCGCGAGTTAAAAGAATACCTAAGTTCATAATATTAACCCTTATACCTTTGCTATTATTATTTATTTATGAGAACCAGCCATGCCTTCAGCTTTTTTTCATTACATCAGGGTGAAAACATGCAAAAACACCATTGCCTAAACCATGTAAACCCTTGGTATATTGCAATTTCGACATTAAATGTTTCCTCAATTATATTTTTGTCGTAGCGTAGCAACATTCATAAAAAAACTGTAATTACTTTTTGACTAACTTAAGTAATAATAATTACCATTCCATAAAGTTAGCCGCGCGAAGCAATAACGTTCTATTGACACCATCTGAGTGTAAAAAAGCTGCAGAGTCTCTGATCAATTTCTCAACACCTGCCTCTTTCATATAACCATGACCACCATGGATCTCTAGAGTCCAAGTAGCGATTTTCCATGCAGCCTGTGACGCCATAACCTTGGGTAGTGCACCTAATGAAAGGTCCCATCCATATTCCTGATGGTCCGCCAACCATGCAGCACGGTGTATATACGCTCGGGAAGCATCGATAAGCATTTTCATCTCAGCAATTTGAGCTCTTATACCATCATGTTCAATTAAGGGTTTACCACCCTGCACCCTAGTCTGGGCCCAGTGTAAAGATTTTTCATAACAAGCTACAGCAACTCCCAGTATACTTGCTCCAGCATACGCATTACTTTGTGGAAAAAATTCACCAAGAGTTTTCAATCCGTTATTAACCTGGCCCACAAGGTTTTCTTCAGGAATAAAACAATCATCGAAAAAAAGCTCTGAATTATTTGCTAAGCGTTCTCCCATTTTGTCATGTACACGACCTACGGTAAAACCTGGATGTCCCTTTTCTAATAAGAAGCAGCTAGACCCTTCTGTAAACGGTTTATCTTTATCAGTCTGCACAAAAATAAGAAAAAACCGGGAACGATTACTATTAGAAATGAAATGTTTCATTCCATTTACTATCCACCCACCTTCAGCTTTTTCAGCTTTAGTAGTAAATGATGAAGGATATGGCACCAGATAATTAGAGGCATTTTCTGGTTCAGTAATACAAATGCTAAGGATCGCCCGCGGATCTTCCACAAATGGAATTAATGCCCGAGCCTTTTGCTCCTCATTAAGTGCCTTTTCCATAATTTGAGCGATCTTCAGTGTTTGCGCAAATACAACTGAAATTCCAAGATCGCCACGTCCAAGTTCTTCAACAACCATAGCAGTGGTAAGAGAATCCGTACCCATTCCACCATATTCTTCTGATAATGCCATTGTCCTTAAACCAAACTTATCAGCTGCTTCAATAATTTCCCAAGAAAACCCATCCTCAGGATCAAGTTCGGCATCAAGTGTAGCCGCTCGCGGCGTCACCTCCTCTTCAACAAAACGTCGGACCGATTCAAGTATTGCTCTTTGTTCCTCTGTTTGTATAAAAATCTCTTCCATCGTTACCCCATCATAAAATATATAAGATTCGCGGTCACTTAACTGTAATTTTCAATAGCCACTTTTTAAATAAGCTAGCATAATTAATGTGTAGTTAATTTTGTTACCTAATCAGGCCTTATAATACGGTTACGAAGAACTCCAATTCCCGTAACTTCTAGTTCAACAACATCATTAGGTTCAAGAAATCTATCAAGCTCTAGACCTGAACCTCCGCCAACGGTTCCTGAACAAAAAAACTCCCCAGGATATAGTGTCTCTGCTCGCGAAGTATGAGCGATACAATCCTCAAATTTCCAATACATACTGCCACCGTTACCGCGACTTACTTCATCACCATTCACACGCACTATTAACTCACAATTATATGGATCAAAGGAATCTGCTGTAACTATACATGGCCCAATAATCATACCAGTTTCAAAATCTTTACCTTTTCCGGGTCCAAATCCAGCTGGCATTTCCCTAGCTTGAGTATCTCTAGCACTTATATCATTAAATATTGAGTAGCCAAAAATCATATCTGTAGCCTCTTCAGGCGTAACATCTTTGCCAGGCTTTCCTAGCCAGGCGCCAAACTCCATTTCATAATCTAGAGATTCTGAAAAATGCGGCCATATAACATCTTCATCAGTTCCAATCACACCAAATCTACTAGCTTTATAATAAAGTGGTTGTTCATACCAAATCTTGGGAGGTTCAAAGGCTCCTTCTTTTTCAAACCGTTTCAGGGCTTCTATAGGATCGGGCTCTGCTTCAGCCTTCTTTTTTCTTAACATAGCAAATGCGTTAATTAAATGTTCCTCAAAACACAAAAAATCACGTATTTGTGGTGGAGCTAGTATTGGTGATTTTATTTTAACATCAGCAAGAGGATGTGAATTGCGTTCATCTATCGAAGAAATTATCTGCTTAGCTAAATTAACTGCCACGTCTCCTGATTCAATTAAGCCTAACATATCAGAAAAATAAGGTTGATTATCTACTGCTGCTAAATCAACAACGCGTGTTTCATCGAGATTAATTGCACCAACTCTCGGCTCTCCCGAGCCTATAGTAAATGTTACTAATTTCATTGTATCCTCCCTTTATAAGTATAATATTTTACTACTATTCAGCACGTAATATCAAAATATACTATTAATTTATTATGTCTTTAAAAAACTAATTAACTTCAGATAACATGGATTATTCCAGAATATTTATATACAAGGTCTTTTATAAAAATACTGTCAAACAATTGACTTAGTATTCTGCTAAATTATTTTTAAATAAAAAATTTGATAATTACTGTATCGCCATATAACTTTTTTATCTGTACTATGATAAAAATAGTTAAATTATTTGTTGAACAACCCAGAAAAAATAGTGGGGAATATATACCTTTGGTTCAAAATAATACGGCAATTAATAGTAAGCCAACAATAATATAGGGGGAAACTCATGGCAAAGAAGACTAAAGTTATCATTTCTTGCGCAATAACAGGTGCAATTCATACACCGACTATGTCACCACATATTCCGATTACACCTGATGAAATAGCTCAAGCTTCAATAGAAGCAGCCGAGGCTGGAGCTTCTATAATTCATCTACATGCGCGTGATCCAGAGGATGGCAAGCCTACCCCATCACCAGACGTATTTATGGAATTTTTACCAAGAATAAAACAAAATACAGATGCCGTAGTAAATATAACTACCGGCGGTGGTCTAGGCATGTCAGTAGATGAACGTATTGCTGCAGCAGTCGTAGCAGAGCCAGAAGTAACATCGCTAAATATGGGTTCAATGAATTTTGGTATTTTTAATCTAGCAAAGCGTTATGAAGATTGGAAATATGATTGGGAAAAGCCCTATCTAGAAATGACTGACGACTTCATTTTCACAAACACCTTCAAACAAATTGAATATATTATAACAGAATTGGCAGATAAGCGTGGCGTTAAATTTGAACATGAATGCTATGATGTTGGTCACCTCTATAACACACATTATTTTTATTCAACGGGCCGCCTAAAAGGTCCAATATTTCTTCAATTTATTTTTGGTATAATGGGTGGTATTGGTGCAGAATTAGATCATCTCATGCATATGAAATCTACAGCTGACCGGTTGTTTGGTGACGATTATGTTTTCTCAGTACTTGCCGCTGGTCGCCACCAAATGAACTTTACTACTCAATCAGCTATGATGGGAGGTAGCGTTCGCGTTGGATTAGAAGACTCACTTTACATTTCAAAAGGAGAACTAGCTGATTCTAACGCATCTCAAGTGGCTAAGATACGTAGTATTTGTGAGAACTTATCCTTGGATATTGCTTCACCAGATGAAGCACGTGAGATACTCGATCTTAAAGGTGGAGACATGGTTAAGTTCTAAATCGAACTTATTTTATTACTGATCAGGACGGTAAACGATGGCTGAAGCAGCGATAGTAGCTACTGCAAGAACGGCAATAGGTAAAGCATATCGAGGTGCGTTTAATAATACACATGGTGTGGACTTAATGGGACACGCTATTAAACATGCAGTAAAACGCTCTGAGATTGATCCATTAGAGATTGAAGATATTCTAATTGGTTGCGGCTTTCCCCAAGGCCAAACAGGCATGAATGTAGCACGAGTTAGCGCAATGCGTGCAGGTATGCCAGTTACTGCCAGTGCAGCCACCGTTAACCGTTTCTGTTCTTCAGGTCTTCAGACAATAGCCATGACATCACAACGAATTATGGTCGGAGAAATAGATATTGGTGTCGCAGGAGGAGTAGAAGTTATTAGCCAATTACCTCCTGAACACCAGGTCGAACCAAAAAGTGAGGATCCTTGGTTAGTTGAGCATAGACCTGATATCTACATGAATATGCTTGATACTGCTGAAAATGTTGCAGAGAGATACAGTATAAGCCGCGATAAGCAAGATGAATACGCCCTATCAAGTCAAAAGCGAACCGCTGCAGCACAACAAGCGGGAAAATTTGATGACGAGATTGTACCGCTAGCTTCAGTAATGCTTTTAAAAAACAAAGAAACTGGGGAAATAAGTGAAAAATCCGTAAATTTAGAAAAAGATGAAGGTAATAGACCCCAAACTAATGAAAATGATTTAGCTAAGCTTAATCCTGTCAAAGAAGGTGGATATATAACACCTGGAAATGCCAGCCAGCTTTCAGATGGGGCATCAGCATGTGTTATCATTAATGCTGATATTGCTGAACAGCGAGGGTTGTCTCCTCTTGGCTATTTCCGTGGTTTTGCAGTTGCGGGCTGTGAACCAGATGAAATGGGCATTGGACCAGTCTTAGCTGTGCCTAAACTTCTTCAAAAAGCTGGTCTCTCCATTGATGATATTGATCTTTGGGAACTCAACGAAGCCTTTGCTGCCCAGACAGTTTACTGTCGAGATAATCTAGGTATTGATCCAAATAAATTTAATGTAAATGGTGGTGCTATTTCAGTAGGCCATCCTTATGGGATGAGTGGAGCGAGACTAACAGGACATCTCCTTATTGAAGGCAAGAGACGTGGCGCGAAATATGGTGTAGTCACTATGTGCGTAGGAGGAGGAATGGGCGCAGCAGGCCTGTTCGAAATAGTATAAAAATTAATAATAATTATTACTTGAGGTTATGTATAATGTCAGATAATCCAATCGATGGTTTCAGATTAAGTAAGGAAGATTTTAGCTTTATTGGAGAAGGCTTACAAAGACCAGAATGTATTTTAGCTGAAAAAAATGGAACATTGTGGTCAGCTGATGCCCGAGGTGGCGTAGTTAAGATTTCACCTAACGGTTCCCAACAAATCATTACTCAATCACATAATGCTGATGCATTTGGCACCTCAACTGATGATAGTAATAAGTTTGTTGATGGTACCTTACCTAACGGATTAGCCTTTGCAAGTAATGGCGATATTCTGATTTCTAATTTTGGCACTGACTGTCTTGAGAGAATGACCAGAAATGGGGAAACAACAGTAATGTTTGACACTGTTGATGGTGACGCCATCGGCAAAGTGAACTTTGTTTGTCGCGACAGTAAGAATCGTATATGGATTACAGTCTCGACAATGTTACACGACTGGCCCAAAGCTATTGATAAAAACCTAATTGATGGAAGAGTATTATTATATGAAGAGGATAAAGGTGTTCGTATTGTAGCAGATGACGTTCACTTCTCAAATGAGTGTAAACTAGATGCTAACGAAGAATACCTCTATGTTGTCCAAACGTGTGGACGCAATATTGCTCGTTATAAGATTGATGATCATGGAGATTTAGGTACAAAAGAAATTTATGGCCCTAGCGATACTGGTAGGTTTATAGATGGTTGTGCTTTCGATGCCTATGGAAATCTTTGGGGTACGCATGTAATGACGGACGGTCTTTTCGTAATTAAGCCAGATGGCGATTACGTTATGATATTTGATGATTCCAACCCCGAAGAAGTTAAGAAACTTGACGATGCCTTTCAAGCTAGCACAGTTGATGCTGAACTACTACTTTCATGTGGTGGAGAGATTGCAACATGGTGCGCTTCGGTAACTTTTGGAGGACCAGATCTTAAGACAGTTTACGTCGGCAGTCTCCGCTCAACAAATTTACCATATTTTACATCCCCAGTAGCTGGCCTACCGATGGTACATTGGAATGAAGATCACTGATATAAATGAATTTGGGCACTAGTGTGATATCAAACTAGAACTTCTTTATCATTTTTAGCTGATTTTACAATAGCCTCTAGGATTTCGACATTATGTAGTTTTTGTTCATTGGTAAATCTGTAATCGCAATTTCCAAGAACAGAATTAGCCCATTGTTCTAAGTTTGCCCTAACTACATTTGACGAAGCAAAAGTTTGTGTAGTTAGCTCTTCATCGAGCCAACGAGTAGTTAAGGTTGCGGGTTCTGGAATATCAACATTCGAGTTTTCTCTTGCCTCACACCAACCTTTATCACCAAATATATTAATACGACTATAGAATGGAGTAGTCGCAATATTGCACATGTAACCTGTCGCTCCACTTTCGAAGGTAAATTGAACAGCAACAATATCATTAGACGGAAAAAGGTTTGATCTATGCGCCGTCTGGGCTTTCAATTTAGCCACTGGACCAGCAACTGACTGAAAATAATCTGTTATGTGCACACCTAGGGCGGTAAGAGTACCTGCCGGAGCTTGTTTTGGATCTTTTCTCCAACCCGAAGCAACATTCTTGGTAAAATTATTATGAGACCAATTACACTCTATATGTATAAGCGTACCAAACTTACCCATATCATAATAATCTTTCATAGCTTCTAAAGCGGGTTCAAAACGACGCTCATGTCCAATTCCAACGATAATATTATTTTTCTCACAAGCGGCAAGCATGCGTTTAGCCGCTGTTTTATTTAAAGCAAAAGGTTTTTCACAGAAGATTTGCTTACCGGACTTAGCAGCAGCGATAACTTGCTTTTCATGTAACAAATGCGGAGTAACCAGTATTACTGCATCAATCTCGGGGTTTGACAGAACGTTATCGTATGAATCGTCAATACTTAGACCATTTTCAAAAGCAAAATTAGATACATTATCTATGTCAACATCCACTCCATGGGTAACGTTAATAATCTTACTATTTGACAAACAAGTTACTATTTGTTTACCCCACCATCCCAGTCCTATAACTGCAGCTTTTAACATAAGCTTCCCCAATCATGAGAAATAAATATTTGCAAAACTATTATCATAACAATTATAGTTACTTAACCTCCAGGCCAGCAGCTCTTGCTGCTACCCTTGCCATTGCAGACCAGTCCAGGTCTCGGTCACCTGCGTCTATAGTTTGGCTAATCTGGCCCTGAAGCAACTCACCAAGAGGCATTGGCACCCCAAGGTTAGCCGCGCTATCAATCATTTGAGTTATATCTTTCAAACCTAATTCTGTTCTAAAATTTGGAGGTGAGTGAATATCATTAACTACATTTGAACCATAATATTTGTATATTGGTGCAGAAAACATAGTTGTTGTAATTAAATCATAAAACACCTGTGGATCCACTCCTGCCTTACGAACTACTGCAAAAGCCTCTCCCATTGCCCCTAATGCCCCCGCAATAAGATAATTATTAGAAAGCTTAACAAATGCCGCCATATCAGGTGCTTCACCTACATGTACAAAATTTTTACTAATAGCATCAAAAACTAAGCTGCATCTATCAACATCTATGGCTGAACCTCCAACTATCAAAGTAAGTTCACCAGCTTCAGCAGCATCACCACGACCTATAATCGGTGCAGCAATAAAACCCTTACCTTTTTTCTTATGATTTTTATTTAATAGTCTACTATAATTTACACTGATAGTTTCCATAGATATATGAATAGCATTCTCAGGTAGATTAGAAATAAGGTCTATACCTCCATTAAAAAGTACTTCTTCGACAGATTTATCTCCTTCTAGAACGGTAATTAATATATCTGAAATTTTTGCAACATCTACTGGTTCATCAGCTATATTGGCTCCCTCAGAAGATAAAGATTCTGCCTTAGAGCGCGTTCTATTATAAACAGTCACATCATATCCAGCTTTAAGAAGATTACGGGCCATACCGCTTCCCATAATACCAACACCGATAAAGCCAACTTTCATTCTTTTCTCCATAAAACTACATTTATTAATTTACTGTAAAATAATTTCTTTAAAGGATTATTAATTACATTAATTACTAATGATTTCTTCTAGTTAAGAAGTAATGTAGCTTATCAGTAAAGTTAATTATGAAGTAATAACGTAACTTTATTTATATCTTAGATAAATTATAATATACGCCAATATTTATCCATTTTAACCTTTAAAAATATTAATATGATCTTTCACAAAATTGGCCAGAGAGCGTGCCTTATGACCACTTATATTTTCAATGTTAGCATTTGCACCGGCGGCCACACCCGAACTCACAAGCTTCATTAGGGTTACTTGATGGTCAATTAACCAGTCTGGCATACCTCTTTCTTTCATGGCAGCAACAGCATTTTCTATCGGAATTTCGATAAAAGGTATTTGATTACCAAGCTCATCAGATATTTTGTCAGAAAAATCATTAAGTGTATAATCATATCCACCTAAAAAGTATGTTTTTTTACTATGACCGTCCTCAGTAAGTACCGACGCAGCAACATCACCGGTGTCTCGAACATCAATCATAGCTATCTTAACATCTGCAATTATAGGCATCATTATCTTAGCTTGTCCTAAGACCATAGGCGCCGTATTTAATAGGTTTTGCATGAAAAATGCAGGCCGCAAAATAGTCCAATCCATATTACTAGATTTAAGGGCCTGCTCTATTTCCCAGTGAGCTCGACCAATCATAGCTGGTGTATTTTCCTGAACGATAGCGTCTCCTCCAGAAAGTTTAACTATATGTTTTACCCCAACGCTTTCAGCAGTCTCAATAACTGAGATTTCCTGTTGTGCCATTGAAGGGTTATGCCCAGACAATAGAAATAATTTAGTACAGCCTGATAATCCAGTTTCTATGCTAGCAGCGTCATTAATATCAGCCTTTACTATTGATACATCTTCACCAAGTTTTTCTTTAGCAGCTGATGGGTCTCTAGCTAAACATACAAAATCTGCATTTTTTGACTTAAGACTAGAAACAACACAACTACCTGTATTTCCAGTTCCACCAATAATTCCTATCATTATCCTATCTCCGTATTGTCAATATATAAAAACTGATTCATAAAACACCTTACTTATAAGCTGAGAAAAATTATAAATCTGTTCTAGAATGAGCCTCTGCTGAAGAATGAGCGCCTATTTTTCTGCTAGGCAAACCACCTTTAATGTTTTGCCCAGTTGGATTCCAAGTGCAGATATTAGCACCCTCTGACCATATTGTTTTATAAAAACCAGGCACAAAATATTCAATAAATGAGAGTTCTTCCTCACCATCATTTAAAAAATAATGTCTTTCATTATCATAAATATATATAGTGTCGCCTGCACTTATTTTATATGGTTTTTCATTTACAAAAAACGTTGCATTTCCCTTTAAAACAACCTGGAAATGCTCTGCTCCTTCATGGTGGTGATTAGCCGCTTCAGTTCCTGGAGGATAAAGTATCATTTCTCCCTTTGCCACTTTGGTACCTGAAAGCTGAGGAGTCAGCATATAAATTCTTTTACGTGCATCAAATTCTGAATTTAAAACGGGTTCTTCAGTCCAATTTACACAACGTAAAGCCATATTATTTTGGTCCCATTCATGATCAAATCGTGGAGCATTTGGAACTGTTGCACGAAATAATGTTACATCATTTAAACTAATAATTTTTACCTTTAAACCAGGTGGTAGTAATAAAAAATAATCTTCGGTTATTTCTTGCTCCCCTAATTCTGTTTGAATTAACGCGGATCCATTTAATGTGTGCACCCAAGAAAGAGCATCGCTTTTAACACTAAAATCAGCTTCGGCACCATTTTCTAAATGCCACATCTCCGTTTTAACATAGTCTGATTTAACTCTATCAAAGTTTATTAATTCTTTTACTTCAACGCCTAAACCCAAATTTTCATAATTTATTTCTGATTGGTTAAATATAACTGGCATATTGAGAGCTTCCTAAATATCGAGTGTTTAATCTTTGTTATGAGGAACCATAGCTATCATATCTATTTCAACCCTAGCGCCTGGCGAACTTAGGTTATTTATGCAAACCATAGTGCTTGCAGGTTTCCAATCCCCAAAATATTCTCCCATCACTTCGTGCATAGCATCAGCTTCGCGCATATCTGTAAGATACTTAGTTACTTTTACAACATTGTTCCAATCTATATTACACGCATCTAGTGAGAGTTTAATATCATCCATAGCCCTCCGCGTTTGTTCACGTATATCATCTGGTAGAATGTGTTCCTCATGCACATGAGGGTGCGAGTGATAGAGAGGTATCGCTGTAGAACCAGATATAAATAGCAAGTCACCACCACCTTGAATATAAACAGATGGTGAATAAGGAAGTTTATCAGCTTGACTGGGGTCTGGATGGATTGAGTTTATTTTCATTTGCTAGATCTCCATATGCTTATCTGATTTACAAAGTAAACAATAATAGTCAGTCTGTTTTCAATAACAACAGCTGCTTTCATTTTATAATTCCTAACTTTACTTTATTAATTTTTTTAAATTAATTTGGATAATTTAAATACTAGCGCTAAAAGCTCCTACAAAGATATTTATGAAAGAAACCCAAGCAATCTAGATAAAGTCTTGAAATAAAGAGCCATATCATATGAAAAACCGTTTAATGCTTAGTATTGGTTTCATAAGTGCAGCAATATTAGCTTTTATTATTGCCAACATACTAAGCTTTCTAGTTTTGCTTATAATGGGAGCACTTCATACTCAACCAAATTGCTGCACTCCCAGTTGGTTTTTTGATATAATTTTTAACCCCACTACTTCAATAATATTATGCACTATAGTGGGAGGGCTGCTAGGCGCTAATTATGTTCGTAAACGTCTATAGTTTATTTAACAGATGAAAAATTTGTTGGTTGAAGAATAGAGTTTGATAGAGAAGCTACAAGCGGTCCATTCTTTTCTGTTTCAGCTCTCTTACTGTGCCATTCAGGATCATTTTGAAAAGAATTCCATTTCTTTTCTCTATCAGCAAGAGATTCCCATTCCAGCATATAGTATAAAGTTTGATTATTTTCACCAATTAAAGTTGTCCAAAATCCAGCCTGACGAATTCCATGCTTTTCCCATATTTCAATTGTTATGTTTTCAAACCTATTTAAAAGATCAGGCAGTCGTCCCGGAAAACAATTGTATATTCTAAGTTCATAAAGCATATTTAATTCCCTATTTATTAAAATAAATTTATTATATTGTTGATAGTCAATCGGCACTTAATAAATCAAAACTATTTTATAGGAAGACTATCTTTAGTTATAATTCTACGCTGCACTTCATTTAGTTCTGCTGGAGACATTATTTTTTTAAGTCTCCCAATTAATACTGGAGCCGCTTTATCTCCACTTTCATTAGCTCTATGTAACCATAAGTAAGATCTAATAATATTTTGTTTAACTCCGCGGCCTTCAAAATATAAAGCACCAATAAAAAACTGAGCTCTTTTAGATCCATCTAAAGCTAGAGGCAACCAAATCTCATAGGCCTTTACATAATCAGAACGATTATAGGCCTCTATACCTTGCCTAATAGGTCCAACAAGTAGCGGAGATGACTTTGAAAAAACATCTGTAACTTCATTATTATTTTTATTTTCTGATCCCTTTTTAATAATTCCCACTTCTGGCTCAGTCAGTTTATATTTCTTAATATCAAAACGTAACTTACTTATTATTTTCTTCAGTTCTAAAGATCTATTTCTTGCGGCGATACGCTCTAACTTTGCATCATCTTCTATCTTAACATTTTTGGATATAGCTTCAGATAACTTAAGGGATAATGTAACCAACTCATTTTCTAATTTATTCTGGGTTAATTTTCTTTTTATCTCAGAGGCTTCTAATTCGTTGCTAAGGATAGCTAATTTATTTTTTAGTTTTATCATCTCCCCAGTAATTAAAAATATTTTATTTTGTTCTAACTTATTATTAGCTATACTTTCCGATAGCTCTAAATGAAGTTTGGTAATAGTACTTTTTGAATTAAGAGCATCTTTTTTTGCTGTATCTCGTTCTTCATTAAGAGTTTTATTCAGAAATTCTTGAGACTTTAACGAATTAGAAAGCTCTATATTAAGATCACGTATACTAATTTCTAACGATTTGACTCTATCTTTTGTTTCAATCAGAGAGGATTCCAACACAGGTATACGGCTCTGAACTCCTGTTATAACTCCAATCAAAAATGCGGCTAACCCAATCAAAATAAATATAATTAAAAATGGGTTATATAACCTCTTTAAAAATGAATTATGGCTTTTCATGAGCTAACAATTTTTATATTTATTAAGCACAAACGCATGTACACTAGATATAAACTCGGTATGAACCATTTTCGATATCATCGAATATAGAGGGCCCTTTTGGTTGCCAACCTATTAAAGCCCGGGCCTTATCAGCATTAACTCGAACATTAGAGCTCATCGCATATGCCATGGCTGGTCCCCATTCCCGAATTGCCTCATACATAGGAAACGTTTCTGTTGCACTACTTAAGTTGAGCATTCTACCAACCGATTTATTAACTTCGATCATTGATGCCTCACCTGACTCAATATAGAAAAATGAACCTGAAGGAGCTTCGTTTAAAGCTAAGCAATATGCATCCGCACAATCCTCTATAAATACATTAGACCAAATATTTTGTCCTTTGCCTATGTGTCGCGGTATGCCGGATGATTTAGCTAGTTCTATAAAAGTAGGTATTTGTGGACTATGAGGCCTTACCCCAAGTCCCTGTCCGTAAATAAGGCAAGGGCATATTATAATAGAATGCACACCATCATTGGCTGCATCCAGTATCATACGATCAGTAGCTATTCTTCCAGCTTTTTCTGGCAGAGCACTAATAGGAATATCCTCATTATAAATAACATCGTTTTCTTCGCCGCAAGCGTTATCAGAAACTATACTAGTACCACTAGTTTGGATGTACTTTTTCCCAGTACCACGTAATGCATCAACCAGCACTCTGGCTGAAAATGGATTATCAGCATCAGCAGCATTAATAACAGCGTCTGAAGATCGAGCATTCTCATCCAAGACCTCTAAATTCTCCAGAGTTCCTATGCGGGGAATAATACCCCTTTTTTCTAAAAGCTTAGCCCTACTTTCATTTCTTGCTAATCCTATTACTTTATGGCCTGCTTCTATTAATTTATGGTCTACAGTCCCGCCAATATAACCAGTCGCACCAGTTAGAAATATTTCCATTCATAAAACCCCCATAAAAAATTTATCTTTACTTAAAATACTTTATATATATATAGAAGGACCAACGAAACATATGAAAATAACTATTATAGCTTGTATTTCTAAATAGAAAATCATCTAGGGCTTGACTCGTATGTCATAATACCTATTTGAATATGAGAGAGGTTATTTACGTCACTGTCTTTAAAAGACAATAAATAGAGCGTAAAGTCCTTATCTTTAGGGAAGAGAAAATCATTATAAGCCGTTACCTGGCCTTGTTTGGAGAACGGTGAGATAATGAAACTAATGAGTTAATAAATCTAATTATGGATGACACAAAAAATATCGATACTCAGGTCGAAGACGATTTTATTTCTGGATCTTTGCAGCGCGCAGAGGAACCAATGACACGCCTTTGCTTGAAATGCAGAGAGCAATTCAGTAGTGAGTGGTCGGGCGAGCGTGTTTGTAAACGCTGCAAATCGTCGGGAACGTGGCGGAGTGGACTTTAGGCTCTGTTTATAAAAGTAGGTTTAATAATCTAATTACACCGTTCCCAACCCATAGGCACAAAGCCTTCTTAAGGTGCTGGATAGCATTTTTATATCTAGCGCTTATGGTGTAGGCTGACCTAAACAGTTCTATATATAATTTTTTTTCAGAAATATTTTTGTAAATTGCCTCAGCTACTATTAGGTATACTTGCAATATTTAACGAAAATGCAACTAAATATATTTAAAATTTGAGGAATTCTATAATTAATAGAAAAGTCGGAGATTTAAGTATGACCAGAGATAATATTACTGTTCTCAAAAATCGCCTAACGCCTTCACAGTGGGAAATTATCAACCAAGAATTCCCACGTTTTTCAAATGAAGAGATGAATCGACGACGTGATTTCATAAATAAGTGGATTAAAGAATATGATCTTGATCATATTCTAATATATGGAGCTTATTGGGCTGGAAATGCAGTATGTTTTTTTACAGGATGGCCGGTAACAGCCGAGGCTGCAATTGTTTTTACGTTAGAGCACAAACCTACGATGTGTGTTCAATTTTATAACCACGTTCCGCAAGCCAGCCTAATTGCTTATGAAACTGACGTGAAAGCAGGTAACGATTCTTCTATAGAGACCGCAATACTAGCCATGAAGAAACGAGGAAAAATAAATCCCCGAGTAGGCGTTATAGGACCCTTATCAATGGGTCCCTACCGTATATTGGAAGAGAATACGTCCGAAATAATTGATCTAAACCGTGACTATAGTAATTCAAGGATGATCAAGTCCGAAGAAGAATTCGAATGGTTAAAAATAGGTGCAGTGTTAAGTGATTTATCTTACGAATCTGTATTAAAAAATATAAGAATAGGTGATAATGAACGCAACTTGGGAGACTATGTCGAAAGAGCATACCTTCCTTTTGGGGCAACTAACCTCATTCATTTTTTTGGGGTTACCAATATGGATAACCCTGATTGCTGCGTACCTCGTCAATGGCCATTGACTCGTCAAATAAGTAATGGAGATATCGGCTTTACGGAAATTAGTTCTGATTTCTGGGACTATTCAGGACAAATACTAAGAACATTTACAGTAGGAGATGATCCAAATTCACTATATAAAGATCTTCATATAACGGCTGAAGCTACATTTGATTCTATAATGGCAATACTAAAGCCGGGTGCGACAGCTCAAGATATATTTGATGCATCATCAATAATAGAAGAATCTGGTTTTACTATTTATGATGATTTAGTTCATGGTTATGGTGGTGGTTATTTACAACCAATTTTAGGCTGTAAAAGTCGTCCTGCTGGTCCAATACCTAATTTAACTCTAGAGCCAGGAATGTGCATGGTGGTTCAACCCAATATCATTACTAAGGACCAAAAGGCTGGTGTTCAAACCGGAGAAGCAGTTAGGATTACGGAGAATGGAGTTGTATCTTTGCACGACATACCACGAGGCATACACCGTATTGATCCAACCTAGACCCCACGAATGCGGTCTATTAGGCTATTACATTCATTAGGAATTTTATTTCCTCTCCATACCACATGCCCATCAGGGCCAACTAATGTTAGGTCAGCACCGTAATGGCTTTTCAAATTATTTTCATTACAGTCAAATAATTTTATTGGAACGCCAGATTTATTAGCGGCAAAGAATAATCTATCAATTGACTTAACAGAATTAAATTTTAATAAGGTAAACCCTGTGCCAAAGTGGTCACAGATAGCTGAACCATCCTTAAGCCAAACATGTGGAGCTCTAGAACCAGGTCGAGCAGTAGATATATAACTGTATGGCTCATCAGGAACTGGTAACGACTTATCTTGCCATATGATCGATGAATTATCGTAACGAGCTCCCAGAACAATACCAGGTATTAAAAACTCACGCTGTCCGTGATTAATCAGGTGATACCCTAGCTTATCTCTTTCAACTTTGCCTGCTTCACTATCTTCTTCAATCTTAGAAGAGACGCCAAACGAACCAATCGACTCTGCAAACTCTGTAGCAAAAGATAAGTTACGAATCCCTATTGGTCGACGATCTTTCTCATAACTTTGAAGAAGGTTTGGCCCACCCCAACCATTTATTACAGCCGCAAGTTTCCAGGCTAAATTTACACCGTCGTCAATACCAGTGTTCATACCTAAGCCCCCAGTAGGAGTAAATAAATGAGCTGAATCACCTGCTAACCAAACTTTGTTACTTCCATATGATGTGGCTATTAATGCATGACCAGCTGTCCATTGTTGTCTTAACAATATTTTGGATTTTACAGGTACTCCTGCAGCCCTAGAAATTAAATCTTTATCATCGATTGTGTTGGCTTTATTACTATCAGGAATTCGCGTGAGTAAAACAAATTTATTTCGTCCATCAACTGACATTAGAAGAGCACGCAGATCAGAAGTAATTATCCAATATTGCCACGATTCTTTTAATTTTAACCATTGGTCGTTGCGCTCAGCATAAAAAAACGTTGCCTGCATTGCCCCCCCCATCATGCGCCGTAAAACCCCTCCTTCACCTTCGTACTCAATACCCAATTGACGACGCACCTTGCTTCGCCCACCATCTGCTCCAATCAAATATTTAGCGCTTACATTATATTTTGTATTGGCAGATAAGTCCCTAATTTTAGCAGTTACACCTCCATTAATCTCATTAAACTCTTCAAATTCATGACCAAATCGAACATCAATTCGTTTTCTATTTAAAACTTCATCATATAGTATTTTTTCAAGATATATTTGACTACATCTATGAGGAGGTTCTGAACAATCATAGATACTATTTGAATGTTTTGCTTGTTTTACAGCTTCACTGCTAGATGGCATCGATAGTCTAGCTAACTCATATCCAGTCAATCTAGTAACATAAGTCACGTCAGTAGGGTAATCACTTGGCAATCCAGATGATCTTATCTTAGAAGCAATTCCGTGCCTACGAAAATGCTCCATAGATCTCGAGTTTATAGCATTTGCCTTTGGATGGACTGCAGTTTGCAATTGATTATTGACCAATAGACAATTGATTCCCTGTCGATCTAGCTCAAGGGCTATAATAAGACCTACCGGCCCTCCACCTATAATAATTACTTCTGTCTCAGTACAGTACATATTAGTTATTTACTTATAATTAAATTATATTAGATAAATAGTATTTAAGTTTTACAGCAAATCTTTTTGAGGTATGTAAACTGCATCTATATAATCCGTCATGTGCTCAAGAAACGTTTTCGGTTCAAACTTGCGAGGATTAGTTGAACTCACGCATGTATCCAGCGGGTCTGCTAGTGTTTCATCATTTGGACTATAATGAAAAGTTAAAGAATATCGATCACGATTAGGTACAACCACTTTGTGCGGTGTAGGCAAAAAACGCCCATTACTCCATCTTTTAAGAAACTCACCAGTATTAACAACTATAGCATTATTCTTTTTTGGAGCCACACACCATTTACCTGATGGTGTAGCATACATTAAGCCTGGCTCCTCCGACATCGGTAATAAAGCCAAAAAATTATGATCTGTATGTTCTCCTAATGCCTGGTGTCCATCTGATTGATTAGTAGCTGGATAAAAGGAGTTCCGGTTATAAAAATGAGCATCCTCAAAATATTCATCAAAATAATTAGGTGATTTTTCAAGGGCAAGTGCATATAGAGGTAAAAGGCTACTAGCTAACTTTTCCATTTCATAATGATACTCTAAAATAGTCTCTTTTAACCCAGGAACCCCAGCCGGCCATTGGTTCAGCCCAGAAAAACGTACCCCAGCCAAAACTTTCGGGTCATCAGGACTTCTTTCGCGCATCAGCGATAACCCTTCGTTAAGATCAGCCATTGTATTAGTGTCAGAAAGTTCTGTTTTCATGATGCTGGCTTTTGAAGGAACAAAACCAATCTGGTGATTATTTACAATAATTTTCCTTTTTTCTTCCTCAGGCAGATCAAAAAATATTTTTACCTTTTCGAATGCTCTAGTAAGTAATTCTGATGATACACCGTGATTGGTAATGTAATAAAAACCGAGATTTTCTTGAATATATTGGAGGTCTGATGCCGCCTGATAAATTGCACCTGATTCACCGTTTAAATAAGATAATAAATCTAATATTGGAACCTGTTCATTTTCAACATTAAAACGAATGCGCTCACTGGGGCTAGGAAGTGTAAGCATAATCACTCTCCATAAACTTATATCTTAAGAATTTGATTTATATAATCCCACTGAGAATACCATCTTTGTCCACCCATACGAGGCGGCTGTGGCACCTGGACTTCCAACCACCTTGCTGGTTGACCTTCTTTAGGAAAAAAACCGTGCTGGCTACCGACACCAGTCCATCCATAATCTCCAGCTTTAAGAGTATATTTCTTGCCCTCAAATACACAATCAATCTCACCATCCAACATAAAGTAAGTCTCTTCAAAGGGATGGTCGTGATGGTCACATAAACCACCATCTCTAAAATTTATAATAAACATACGAAAATGAGTAGCTCCAACTTCACTATCCAACAACATCTTCATTGAGAATCCATAAAGGTAGGAATTCACTGTAGAAGAAGGTGGCTGATTATTAACATTATAGTGCCCAATTCCCATCAAACGAGGATCTTTAAGGTCTGGTGCTTCAATTATTTTAGGCCATACTGCTTCACCGTAGAACCATGTATCCTGCCAACCTTCTGGCGACTTGGGTTGAGGTGATTCAACAACCACACAGCTCACTTTTTTATTTCCCCCATTTCTCAAAGCATGGGGAGTTGCCGTTGTAATCAAAGTATAATCTCCAGCTGACAGTCTATAAGGCAGTCCATCTCTTAGCACATCTAATGTTCCTTCAATCACATAAATACCTTTCTCAAATGCATGGGCGGTAACTTCAGTTGAACCACTAGGTGACAACTCCATAACACCGAAGCCCGTATGAACTGATCCGGCATGACGATTAACGAAAGGCGCATAAGACATACCTATTGAATTACTTTTATACTTAGGATGATCAGTCAGATCTGTTTCTGAGAAAGTTCCTACTTTGTGTCCAATTATAGAAATAACTAAATCCTTTCATTAGTTAAAAAAAACATAAATTTAGACAGGTAAATTAGTAACGTGCGTAGATGTAATTTTAAAAACCCAACCACTAGGCCCAGGAATATAGAAGGAACTATGGACCTTACCTTTATTAATAGGCGTGGGTTTTAATCCAATTTTAGCATATTTATCACGAGCTTCCTTTAAATTATCTACCATAAAGTCAACAGGAGCTTGTTTTCCTTTCCTATCTTGTATTCGTTTCTTTTCTAAAATTAAATGTGTTCCCCCACGAAGCTCAAGGACAGCAATATTTTTATTTTCAAAAACTGGCCTTAAACCAATTTTTTTTAAAAAATCCGTCGCATTAGAAATATTTTTTACCGGTAATTGTACGTGACCAACCGCCACTGGTGGACGTTTGTCATTGGTTATAGTCATCTTTACCTCTCAAACCAGCATAATCATAATAGATATAATCAAATGTTCCAGCAAATATCTAAATATAAATAACTATAAATGATTAGCTCCTTTTTATAGCATTATAAAATACAGCATAAATCTATTATTAAATGCTAATGCCAGCTACAATTTTAAATAAATTCAAAAGAGGTAGAAAGATAATGAGAGGACTTTCAAAAAAAGTAGCTATCATAACTGGCGGCAGTGGAGCTATCGGACAAGCCATATGTCAACGATTTTCTGATGAAGGGATATTGGTGGGTATACTAGATATTAACAAAGAAAAAGGTATTGAAATAGCTGATGAAATAAACCGTAAAGGTGGAACAGCCCTAGCAAGACAGGTCGATATAACTGACTATAATTCTATAGTTGAAGCGACTTACGAAATAGAGAGCTCTTTTGGTCCAACAGATATACTAGTTAATAATGCAGGGTGGGATAGATTGATTAACTTCATTGATACTGAACCTTCGTTCTGGAATGAAATTATCTCAATCAACTTAATTGGAGCATTAAACATGCACCATATTATTGTTCCAGGTATGTTAGAAAGACAGTCAGGTAAGGTCATAAATATCGCATCCGATGCTGGACGGGTCGGCTCCTCAGGTGAAGCAGTCTATTCAGCTTGTAAAGGTGGACTTATTGCTTTTACAAAAACTCTTGCAAGAGAATTAGCACGCAATGGTATCTGTTGTAATGCTGTTGCTCCTGGTCCAGTTGATACTCCCTTACTAAGATCAATGATACCAGATGGAAATTTAGATGGTGGTTTAGCAAAAGCCTTCCAAAAGGCCATACCAATGAGACGTCTGGGAGAACCCAGTGACATTCCTGGTATTGTTGCTTTTCTAGCTAGTCAAGATTCAGATTATATCACAGGTCAAATAATTAGTGTGTCCGGGGGGCTTACAATGCACGGCTAATTTTGATCATTAACAAATTAAACATTTTAAGAAAATCCATGACCTAAAGGAAATTATCTAATGAATTATGAAGATATAAAATACGATAAAGCAGATGGTATAGCGACAATAAAAATTAATCGTCCCGAAGTTTACAATGCTTTTCGTGCCCAAACCGTAGTAGAACTGATAGATGCATTCCAAGATTGTGGCTGGGATAAGAGTATTGGTGTAATCGTATTAACCGGTGCAGGCGATAAAGCATTTTCAACTGGTGGTGATCAATCTGCAGATAGTAAAGCCAGTGGGTCGTATGGAGAACTAAGGGGTACGATCGGTATGCCAATTAATGAACTACAATCTCTTATTAGAGATGTACCAAAGCCCGTTATTGCACGCGTTCAAGGTTATGCTATTGGGGGGGGGAATGTTCTTGCTGCTATTTGTGATATCACAATTGCTTCTGAAAAAGCAAAATTTGGACAAGTTGGGCCTAAAATGGGCTCAGTCGATCCGGGCTGGGGAACCGCATATATGGCACATATAGTCGGTGAAAAAAAAGCTCGAGAAATTTGGTACTTATGCAGGCAATATACAGCACATGAAGCAGAATCTATGGGTTTAGTTAACAAAGTAGTGCCTGAGGAACAATTAGATGTTGAGGTACGTCAATGGTGTCAAGAAATAGTGGAGCGAAGTCCTACTGCTATTTCAATAGCTAAACGCTCGTTCAATGCTGATACCGATCATATTAATGGCATTGGAGCGCTTGGAATGGAGTCACTACGTCTCTATTACGATACAGAGGAATCGAAAGAAGGTGGAAATGCATTCCGTGAAAAAAGAAAACCAGATTTCAGAAAATATGTAAAATAAAATAACTTTAATATTTCTCAAATAAATATTAATTTAAATAAATTAATGTCATAAATAGACAAACGAGGAAAAAAATAATGCCTGCTTATTGGCTAGCGCGCGCGCACATAAAAGATCCTGTCGCTTACAAAAATTATACTGACAAGCTACCAAAACTATTTGAAAAGTATAATGCAAGAGTATTAGCCAGAGGTGGGGAATATAAAGTACTCGAGGGAGATAAACCTCCTTTTGAGCGCTATATTGTAATAGAATTTGTAACTTCTAAAGCAGCAGAAGATTTCTTTAATTCTGATGATTATACTAATGCAGCAGCTTTTCGTAGAGCGCCGGGCGTTGCTAAAAATGAGCTAGTAATTGTAGAAGGCGGCGATGCAACGCCAACCTAACCAAGGCTTACAAATGGCGCTAGGTTAGGAAACAAAGCTGCCAGACCGTGAGCACTAGCTGAGGTATAACCCTTTTCAGTTATTAGGCCAGTAATTAAACCAGAAGGCGTTACTTCGCTATAAAAATTATCTGTTAGTAAATCTGCAGTTATTATATTACTCTGATTTGCACTATTTTTTATATGATGCTTAATTCCTAACCGATCGGGTTTATCTCTTTCTGTTGTATTTTCTACAGATAAATTAGCGTGTAACTTCCAATCAATAGACGAAGAAGGTAACGCAATATAAAATGGAATATTATTATCTTTCGCTGCCAGCGCTTTTACATAAGTGCCTACGTTATTTATAACATCCCCTTCAGCAGACATAAGATCTGCGCTAATCATGCACATATCTACTAATCCATTCTGCATCATATAAGCTTATGCTCTGTCGTCAATTATCTCGTGAGATATACCTTGCTGTTCTAATTCCCAGCAAGTTAAAGCACATTCCCGTTCCCCTTTTATCGTTTCTGTTACCCACACATTAATTGGTATGCCAAAACCATGAGACTTAAAAATCGTTGAAAGAGCTGTTCCCCAATACACCGTGGTTAGCCATCCGGCATTTCCATGGGTAAGTAGGTTAATCGAACGGTTTTGTCTAATATTCTTATGGGCATTAATTATTAAACTTAGTCCATTATCTCCAATTTTATTATTAATCTCGACATCTAAATCAGCCATTTCTTTGGCCTTTTTATATGCCAAAGATTGACGGGCATCAGGCGGAACGGAAGCTATCATCATAGATAATTCGCTTACTATATTTTTTATATATTCAAT
Organism: Rhodospirillaceae bacterium; assembly: GCA_002713365.1. Classification (GTDB taxonomy): domain Bacteria; phylum Pseudomonadota; class Alphaproteobacteria; order UBA6615; family UBA6615; genus UBA6615. The sequence goes on along the minus strand of PASR01000011.1, from coordinate 339,659 downwards.
ACCAGAATAATTACTAATTAAGGCTTTCGCAGTAGATCTAATGGATTCATCGGATGAATCTTTTTTCATAGCTAGAGCCATGCCATACATCGCCATGACCATATTAACTGAACGCCCTTTACCAATCTTAGTTTTAATTGCACCAATGACCTGTTGCACGCTAGACAAATTAATAACTTTAAAATCTCCTGGTAAACTATCCTGGTCAATAATATTTATTGACCAGCCATCTTCAGAACACCAAATGGTGCGATAATTAATATGATCTATTTTCAACTTATTTCTATATATTAGCTGTAAGTTAGTTCTGGCTGCATTTACTTATAATAAAAGTTATAGTTCCATCATTATTACTGACTTTTTCTAAGAGATCTCCAGTGACTTCACAAAAATGATGAAAATCTTTTATAGCCCCTGGATCAGTGGCAATAATTTTAAGTTTTTCACCTGCAGAAAGTAGCTTTAATGCTTTCTTAGCTTTTAAAACAGGTAGGGGACATCTAAGTCCCGATGTGTCTAGTACATTCATAATTAAACCTGTACGCAGTTTTTATTAGTAAATTTGTTTATATAGATATACTATTTTGTTAAGATCTTATTACTGGCAATCTTCATTAATCATTTTTCACATATATTAATATACTAATTATATGAATATAACAGCTCTAGAATCTAGTACAGGTAAAGTATCCACATTATTGAGGTCTCTAGGTAATGAGCAACGACTTTTGATTTATAGAAATTTACACAAAGGTAAAAAATCAGTTAGCGGAATGAAACCAATACTTAAACTCAGCCAATCAAGATTATCCCAACATTTGGCGGAATTTAGAAGAGACAAGTTAATCCAAACTCTTAGAGCATCTAAAAAAATGTATTATTCAATTTCTTGTGATGCAACTATTAGTATCTTAGGCGCACTTTGCAAAATTTATTGTCCTGGCGTTCAACCATCTTCCTGATATAAAAATAAAATATTCAATAATAATCCATAAGGCACGGGAAAATTGAAATACTAAGATAAACTAATTCAAAAATAATTGCTTAAATTAGAGGCTCTATTATTATGATAAATCAAGTAAGTTTTCTGGAACCAATAGAAGTTCAGGAACTAATGGATAAAAATTTAGCATATGTTATTGATGTGCGTGAGCCAAAAGAATATGCACAAGTACATATATCTGGAGTTTCTCTAATGGCATTATCTATGTTTAATCCTAGCGATGTATTACCACCAAATAACAAACTATTAGTTCTACATTGCCGTAGTGGCCTGAGATGCGGTTTAGCATCTGAACAACTAATAACCGCCGGCTATAAAGATAAAATATATCGCATGGCAGGTGGACTTCAAGCTTGGGTTGCTGCAGGGCTACCTGCAGAGATAGGCACAGAAACTTGACTCTCATAATAATTATTTTGCAATCAAAATTTAGCTACTAGATGAATATTTATCTACCGATCGCCGAAATGTCGGTGGACGTATTCCTGATCCTTGGGTTGGGCGGCGCTATAGGTTTTTTATCGGGTTTGTTTGGTGTCGGTGGCGGTTTTTTGATGACCCCATTATTAATATTTATTGGTATTCCTCCAGCCGTAGCTGTAGCCAGTGAAGCCAACCAGATATTGGCCGCGTCTGTTTCTGGAGCTTGGGCTCATATGAGGCGCGGCAATGTTGATATAAAAATGGGCCTAGTATTAACTGCCGGTGGATTCGTAGGGTCTAGCGTAGGAGTAGTAATATTCACACTATTACGTCAATTAGGACAAGTGGATCTTCTTATATCTCTGAGTTACGTTATTTTACTAGGAGCGATCGGCTCTTTGATGCTGTTTGAAAGCAGCAGAACTATATTACGACGCCAAGCGGGAACCGCAACCCGAGGAAAATTGCATCAACATATTTGGCTGCATGGTTTGCCCTTCAAAATGCGCTTCAGACGTTCGCGCTTATACATAAGTGCTCTTTTACCTATAGGTATTGGTTTTTTTGTAGGAATATTAGCTGCTATAATGGGAGTGGGCGGGGGATTTATAATGGTACCTGCCATGATTTATCTACTGGGTATGCCTACCGCAATGGTTGTGGGAACATCCCTATTTCAAATAATATTTGTAACTGCAAACGTCACATTTCTGCAAGCAACATCCAACCAAACAGTAGATGTTGTATTAGCTCTGCTTCTATTAACTAGTGCCGTGGTTGGAGCTCAGTTTGGTACGCGAGTAGCAGTAAAACTTCGTGGCGAGCAATTGCGTGGCCTTTTAGCATTGATGGTACTTTTAGTATGTAGTAAAATCGCCTACGACCTTATATCAACACCATTTGACCTATTTTCAATCAGTGAAATTTCAGGATTTGGTGGATGAGAATAATAATCTATTCACTCATTATATTGTTGGCCACAGCTTTCTTAGCTGAAAATTATGTAAACGCTGATACTCATCATAAAACTTCTATTCCAGCTATAACAAACACGCCATTACTAGTCGCTGATCTAAGTAAAGACTTAATAGCTATTACAACTAGATTCACTGGCGCAGAAGTTTTGTTATTTGGATCCACAAACGGTATTGGTGACATAATCGTCGTCGTTCGTGCGCCAGAAAGCCAAGTAGTTGTCCGCCGAAAAAAACGAACAGGGGGTATCTGGATTAATTCAGACAGAGTTATTTTTAAAAACGTGCCTGGCTTCTATTACTTAGCTGCCACACAGCCCATTACAGATCTGTTACCTGAAACAACGCTAAAGAAAGAACAGATCGGTGCCAGATACTTGTCTATGAAACCATTTAAGTCTGTGTCAGAATACCAGATCTCTGATTTTACAAAAGCTTTAATACGAAACAAAGAAAAGGTCGGTCTATTTAACTATAAATTTAATAAAGTTGAATTTCAAAATAATAGATTATTTCGTACTAAAGTAAATCTGCCATCTAATGTTCCAACAGGAGATTATATAGCAACTACATATCTGATTTCTAATGGAAAAATTATTGAAAGAACCGATACCCCGCTTCAGGTTCGAAAAACAGGGTTTGAGTCTAATGTATTTGATTTTGCAAATCAGCACCCTTCATTATACGGCATTGTTGCTATCTTAATTGCATTAGCTGCCGGATGGTTTGCTGGTGTTGTTTTTAGAAACGTATAACCAAGGGTAAGTACAAAATAGACATTTATAATTATTTGTGAAAGGTTAAAAAAAAACATGATTGAACCAAATGTTTTTCTCGTTGTGGTAGATAACACGACAGAAATGCGAGTTGCCCTCAAATATGCAAGTATCCGAGCTTTGCGAACAAGAGGCCGCGTTGGCCTTCTGCGCGTAGTGCGCAAAGGAGACTTCCAGCATTGGGCAGCTATTGGACATTTAATGAGAGAGGAGGCCCGTGAACAGGCAGAACAACTGCTACAAGAACATGCAGCAACCGTTAGCGAGTTAACTAAAGGTGAAATGCCAATATTATATATTAAAGAAGGCGATACGAAATCAGCTTTAGTAAAATTAATAAATGAAGACAATCAAATAAGTTCTTTGGTACTGGCTGCATCAACTAATAAGCGGGGTCCCGGACCTCTAATTATGTATTTCACAAAAAAGCTTATGGGAAAACTTCGCATACCGGTAACAATTGTACCTGGTGATATTGAAGACGATTACATCGATAAACTGGTATAATAAATAGTTAGATATGAATTAAAAAAACTATTAAAAAATGAACAAAAAATAATTACCAATTGCAAAACGTCTACAAAATATAACCCAATCATATAAAAAGGGATTAAACCTAAGTTGCCTAGAATTTACGCATTATTACCGGGGATATTATTATCTACTCTGATTTACCTATTGGCTGATTTATTGAGCAACTTTGTAGGGAAGGAAATCCTCTTTTATGAAAAAAGCCCGATATCAACAGTATTATTTGCAATATTAATAGGTATTGTAGTTGGTAATTTCATTAAAATAGGTGAAATCTTTACTAAGGGTATAAACTTCTCTTTAAAAATTATTTTACGGCTTGGAATTATTTTATTAGGAATTAGAATTGGCCTCACAGAGGTTTTTACATACGGATCAGTCTCAATTCCTCTGATTATTATATGTATAATAACAGTTTTATTAGCTGTGCGTTTCACCGTAAAATACCTTAAAATTTCGACTGAAATGTCTTATTTAATAGCTATAGGGACATCTATCTGCGGTGTTAGTGCAATTGTAGCTATGGCTCCTGTAATAAACGCAAAGAAAGGAGAAATAACTTACGCAATAGCTAACATAACAATTTTTGGTATGTTTGGAATGCTGTTCTACCCTTACTTAGCCAACTCTATATTTAATGGAGAAGAGAGTTATATAGGGCTTTTTCTAGGAACAGCCATACACGATACAGCACAGGTAATAGCTTCAGGGTTAATTTATGAACAACAATTCAGCAACACTAAAGTACTTGAAATATCAACAATAACAAAACTTGTAAGGAACACATTTCTATTAGTAATGATTCCTCTTTTTGCTTATTTCTATAATAGGGAACAAAGTGTTGGAAAACACTCGATAAAAGGGATATTTCCATTATTCGTAATTGGGTTTTTATTAATGGTTATTATACGTACAATCGGTGACGAAATATTCTCTGCTCAAAAACTTTTTATAGACGCTAGTACTTGGAAACAAACCATAGCTCTAATTAAAGATTTTTCTGGAATATTCCTTAGCATTGCCATGGCAGCGTTAGGGCTATCAATCAATATAAAAGAATTGAAGGATATGGGATACAAACCATTTATTGTTGGTTTCACTGCTGCAACGGTCGTAGGATTAATCAGCCTAATTACTATTACAACATTCTCTAAAATAAATCTTATTCATTAGAAAGTTTATTTAGCACCAATTAACTCATTATCTTTCTTTGCACATGGCAAACCGATACTGAACTATCACATGTATCATCAGCTGATATCAGAGCATCTCTTATCGGGAATTCGAAATTCTATCTAAATAACATCAAACATTCATGCTTTAATACTACAAGGTATTTTAACCATTATTAGTAATTATTAATACTATTAATGGGTCACTCCATAGTTGGCATATTTAGACTGTGACCTTCTCTTACCCCTGACTTTGGCCAGCGCGATGTTATGGCCTTTAATCTTGTATAAAACCTGACGCCTTCCATACCATGCATATGTGTATCTCCGAATAAAGAACGTTTCCACCCACCGAAGCTATGGTATGCTACAGGTACAGGAATAGGAACGTTAACCCCTACCATACCTATTTGAACTCTTTCGCTAAAATCACGTGCAGCGTCACCATCCTTTGTAAAAATCGCAGTTCCATTGCCATACTCATTACGATTAACCAAATCAACAGCAGTTTCATAGTCTGGAGAACGAACTACTGATAAGACGGGTCCAAATATTTCTTGTTTATATATCTCCATGTCTTCAGTAACATTATCAAATAAAGTACCTCCCAGAAAATAGCCATTTTCATAACCTTGCATGGTGAAATCACGACCATCAACTATAAGCTCTGCACCTTCATCTACACCTTTATCAATAAGTTCCTTTACACGGTTATAAGACTGTTCGGTAACCACAGGTCCCATTTCTATATCCGAATCTGTGCCAGGTCCTATTTTTAACTCTTGAATACGAGGAACCAAATTCTTAATCAATTCATCGGCTGTATTTTTTCCTACGGCCACTGCCACAGAAACTGCCATACAACGCTGTCCAGCAGAACCATAACCAGCTCCCATCAAGGCCTCTGCAGCCTGATCCATATCTGCATCTGGCATGACAACCATATGGTTTTTAGCTCCCCCAAGTGCCTGCACTCTCTTACCACTCTCTGCAGCTGTGGAATAAATATAAGACGCCACAGGTGTTGAACCTACAAAAGAAACTGCAGATATATCTGGATGATGCAAAATAGCATCAACTGCTTCTTTATCGCCATTAACCACATTAACCACCCCATCTGGCACCCCCGCTTCTTTAGCTAATTCCACTAAACGAAGAGGACACGAAGGGTCTCGTTCAGATGGTTTGAGAATAAATGTATTACCGCAGGTAATTGCTAATGGAAACATCCATAAAGGTATCATTGCGGGAAAATTAAACGGTGTAATTCCAGCACACACCCCAACAGGCTGACGTATAGAATATGCATCTATCCCAGTGCCTACTTCTTCTGTAAAATCACCTCTAAGTAAATGAGGAATACCGCAAGCAAACTCTACAACTTCACGTCCTCGTGTAACATCACCTTTGGCATCTTCGATAGTTTTTCCATGTTCAATGGAAATTAATTCTGATAGCTCATCTGTATGTTTTAGAAGAAGTTCATTATATTTAAACATAATCCGGGCACGACGTATCGGCGACAATGCTGACCAAGCCGGTAAAGCCTTCTTAGCAGCCATTACAGCAGAATCTACATCTGTTGAATTAGATAATAATATATTAGCTATCTGCTCACCAATAGCAGGATTGAATACTTTTCCTAATCGCTTAGAACTTCCTACAGTGTGCTCTCCGTTTATCCAGTTTACATACGATTTCATTAATTTATTCCTCTTCCAAACAACACTACTAACATAACTCAGATTAAAAGAACCTTATAAGTAAGATAATGTTATATTTTAGTTATATGATAAGCTATATGAAAATATTTTAAGGCATTAAGTAATAATATTGACTTATTACCTAGCCATTAGATAGCAAAGTATATCCAAGATCTCCTCGGTAAAAAATGAGTGGGTTACCTTCACCTGTATCAAAACGCTTAACTTCACCAATAATTATAATATGATCTCCACCTTCATAACGCACTAAATTGCTACACTCAAATTTAGCCAAACAATTATCGAATATAGGCGCTCCTCCCAGACCATCCCGAAATTCCACACCTTCAAATTTATCATCCCCAGAAGTAGCGAATTTCATACATAAATCTTTTTGAACATCCGTAAGGACATGAACACAAAAATGACTGGTCTCTTCAAAAACTCTTAAGCTGGGCGAACTACAATCCAGACTCCATAAAACTAATGGAGGATCAAGCGAAACAGAGCTAAATGAGTTTGCAGTTACACCAGCTAACGTTCCATCCGTAGCTTTAGCAGTAATAACTGTAACACCAGTAGCGAAGTTACCTAAGGCGTTTCGAAATAGACGCTTATCAAATCCCTGTTCTATCATGCGGACAATTCCCAAAATTCCCGTAAATATATTCAAAGTATACTAATATTTATCATAAGATACTGTTTAGAACGTTATAGACCAAGCCCAGATATCAATTAACAAGACATTTAAAATATTAAAACTATAAGAAAAATGTTTAAAAAACCGAATCACCTGCAAATTTTGTCTAAATTTATAGGGTAAAAGCCTAATAAATGTTGATCTATAAGTTCACTACTTTTCCAACTAATTTACATAATATTACAATACTTTATTACTTTAAATACATAAAAATAAATTCCAGTATATACTAATTCTATATTTATGTAGTTAATATCAATATTAAAATATTTATGTAAGTAATAAATACTATAAATGTAAGTACTAGAGTTTTAAATGCTATTTTTGTTAAGTAAATACCATGTAATAAAATTAAATATTAATTATTAAAATATTTATCAGCTTGATTAGTGCTTGACAGTATCAGCATATTTTGTGGATATACTGCTTGCACCTACCACATGGTGGGTTCTAACACTTGTAAGTATTTAAATCGCATAAAGGAGGACTCATGCCAGGAAATGTGATTGACAGTATTAAAAAATGGATTGGACAAGTAACTGAGCTAGGAATGCTTTTGGTAGCCCTAGCGATAGTGCTTCAAATCCTAATTGGAGATAACCTCGCCTTCTTTGGCGATGTTGTGGGCAATTTAACTGCACTAATTGCCTCTCTAGGAGATAACGGCTTAGTTGGCTTGGTTGCAATCGCCATTATTCTTTGGTTGTTTGCTAAACGGAGTCCAGGTTAAGCATTTTTTAAAGTACTTTTAAGGTTAAAGTATGTTAGACCGTCCCGACCTAAAAGCCGGGACGGTTTCTTTTTTGATCTAGCCTACCCTTAAATCTGTAATTAGAATCCTTACTAAGATTAAAATTTGTTTTATATACTCAAGGATCTCGTTTAAATGGCGTTAACAGAACCTCATAAAGGCATCTCACTTAATTATGAAATATATGGAGAGGGCCCTCCCCTATTACTAATTAGTGGAACAGGACATAATTTAGAGTTCTGGTCTAATCAATTACCATATTTTGCGAAGAGGTACTCTTCAATTGTTTTTGATAATCGTGGTGTCGGCAGATCAACTATACCAACTAAAAATTATACACTAGCTGATATGGCTGATGACGCAGTTAATTTACTTGACCATATTAATGTTAATTGCGCTCACGTAATGGGGTTTTCAATGGGCGGGCATATTGCCCAAGAGTTAGCCATAAATTATCCAGATAGAGTTAAAAGCTTAGGAATACATCACAGCTGGTCAAAAAACTCACCAAGACTAAAAAAATTCCAAGAGACCCGACTTCATCTTGCCAAGAATGATCAACGAATTGCTTTAACTGAACTAAGTATGCTCGCGCTACATTCTTCTAGATATTACGATTCTAATCCTAAAGAAATGGAAGCCCATCGATCATTTTTATTAAATCAATCACCAGTAAATAATGGCTGGGTTGGACAGTTAGAGGCCTGCATAAACGGTGATACTTTTGATCGATTAAATCTCATTGACACACCAACACTAATCACCTGTTCCAACCTTGATATTATTGCGCCGCCTCACCTATCACAACAAATTCAAGAAAACATTAAAGGCTCTAGGTTACATATTATGGAAGGTACCGGTCACGTTTCACTAATGGAATCTCCTAAAATTTTTGCGCATATATGCCTTGATTTTCTATCTTCGCTTTAAAATCATGTTAATATTTAAAAATACAAATCCAGAACCTAGGTGCATATAAAATACATCCGGTTATAATATATTCAGTGGTATAGTAAATTAATAAAAAATTTGTAGATTAGGGGGTTGTTATGCGTGGTCTAATTATGAACCAACCTTTACTGATATCCAGCTTGATATCTCATGCTGATTGGGTTTCCGGTGATCGAGAAATTATCACTCGTTCAGTTGAAGGGCCTATTCATCGTTATAACTATCGTGATGCTCACGCTAGATCACGAAGACTTGCTAATGCACTAAAAAAACTTGGAGTAAAGCTAGGAGATAGAATTGCTACTCTAGCATGGAATACTTACCGTCATTTTGAGTGTTACTATGCAATATCAGGTATCGGAGCAATTACCCATACACTAAACCCGCGTCTAGCTCCTGATCAATTGACTTACATTATCAACCACGCAGAAAACGCATACATATTTGTAGATGCTGACTTATTACCGCTTATAGAGCTAGTAGCGCACCAGATACCTTCTATAAAAGGCATAGTGGTTATGACGGACAGGCTAAATATACCAGATTCTAAAGTAGTTAACTTGCTGTGTTATGAAGACTTAATAGAAGATAACTCTGATGACCTGGAATGGCCTATCTTTGATGAAAACACAGCATCGTCTCTATGCTATACATCAGGAACTACAGGTAATCCTAAAGGAGCTTTATTTAGTCATAGGTCAACCATTATTCATGCTTACGCTAGTGCACTACCAGATGTTTTACAACTATCAGAAAAAGAGGTCGTATTACCAGTAGTACCAATGTTTCATGTAAATGCATGGGGCATACCATATGGAGCTACTATGACAGGGGCAAAACTTGTGTTTCCTGGACCCAAACTTGATGGAGCAAGCATACATCAGCTTTTAGTTGATGAATCCGTTACATTTGCTGCGGGCGTTCCAACAGTATGGCTTGGACTTCTAAATTATTGGAAAGATAATAATACTAATGTTCCCACGCTTAAACGGACAATCTGCGGGGGCACTGCTGTACCACAATCCATGATTGAATCTTTTCAAGAAGATTTTGGTATCGAACTAAGGCATGCGTGGGGAATGACTGAAATGAGTCCACTTGGCACCGTCTCAGTTATTAAACCCAGCCATATAAATTCTGATAAGGCTACTCGTTATAGAATTCAAATTAAACAAGGTCGACCAGTATTTGGGGTAGAAATGAAAATCGTCGATGATCAATATAATGAACTACCTCATGATGGAAAAGCTTATGGAGAACTAATGGTTCGAGGCCCCTGGATTACTAGTGGATATTATAAGGTAGAAAATTCTGAGGCTCATGATCATGATGGATGGTTTGCAACTGGTGATGTATGCACTATTGATCCCGAAGGCTATATAGAAATCACGGATAGAACTAAGGATGTCATTAAATCGGGAGGCGAATGGATAAGCTCAATAGACTTAGAAAATCAAGCCATGGGACATCCTGATGTAATGCACGCAGCTGTAATTGGAGTACATCATCCTAAGTGGGATGAGCGCCCACTTCTTATTGTTGTGCCTGCTAAAGACAAGGTCCCTATTCTAGAAGATATAAATGATTATTTATCAAATAAAGTAGCAAAATGGTGGTTACCGGACGATATGATAGTAGCGGAGTCATTACCCATAGGTGCCACCGGTAAAGTATTAAAGACAAAATTAAGAGAAATGTATGGCAACCATATTCTACCAACAGCTAAATAAATTGCTTCTTGCTAAGTTTCCTCTCCTCGAGAAATTCCAGAAAACATAGAGACTATCGTCTCTTTGAGATCCTATCTGGATACGCGTCCTAAATTGATAGATGTTAGCGTTATGCCAAAGTTGGTAATTGATGGCGTGCACCATCCAACAGGTATACAAAAACCCTAGAATTAAAAATAATTGTTATATTAAATACTGTTAATTTTCAATTTATAGATATAAATTGTTTTTAAATAAGATTTCAGCCTAATTTGTACATTTAATTCTTCTTATTTTTTCTCTATTGAAGGGAGAAGTCATGCGGCTAGCCTTTAAAGTAATTTTACTTTTAATAGTTTCCGTTCTAACTACAACCCTTTTCTTGAAGCCCTCGTCAGCTCAAGAAAAGGGATTACTGAGTATAGGTACCGGATGGTATGACTTTAATGATAATAGGGATGCAGTCGACATACGTATTGAGTATCGATCTAATACAAAATATTTGAAAATAATAAAACCTTGGGTTGGCATACAATTAACTACTGATAATGCTGCTTACGGATTAACAGGTATACTTTCTGATATTTACGCTAGTAAACATATAATTATCACTCCTAGTTTTGGTATTGGGCTTTATAGCGATGGGAATGGGAAAGACTTGGGCAACACAATTGAATTCCGTTCACAACTAGAATTAGGCTATGAATTTAGTGATAAATCACGAGTTTCAGCAGCAGTAAGCCATATTTCCAATGCCCACTTAAGTGACCAGAACCCTGGCACAGAAATATTTAATATATATTACCATATTCCACTAAAACATTTTTAATTCATAGTAAATTCAGCAATAATGTTTGCTACTAATATTTACCTTAAGCGCTCTAGCACCGATACATAGTTCGAAACTGCCGCACCACCCATATTAAAAACTCCAGCAAGCTTAGGATCAGGTAACTGCATTTCGCCAGCTGTATTAGTTAACTGCATTGAAGCTATAATATGCATTGAAACACCAGTAGCACCTAATGGATGTCCTTTCGACTTAAGTCCGCCTGAACGGTTTATAGGCAACTTCCCTTCAGGCGCCGTCCAGCCCTCTTTAATAGCTATTTCACCCTTACCACGCCCAGTAAGCCCCATTGCTTCATAGGTAAGTAATTCTGCACTAGTAAAACAATCATGGACTTCAGCAAAGCCAAGGTCTTGTAGACTAATGTTAGCTTCCTCAAAAGCCTTTTGCCAAGCCTGTGCAGGCCCTTCAAAGTCAATCACATTTCTTTTTGACATAGGCAAAAAATCTTGTACGTGCTGAGATGCTCTAAAATAAATTGCTTTATCCATTGAAAGTGCTGAATTTAAATCTGAAAGTACGATAGCTGCTGCACCATCAGATACTAAAGAACAATCTGTTCGCTTAAGCGGACCGGCTACAGTAGGGTTTTTTTCCGAGACATTTCGGCAGAAATCATAGCCTAAATCCTTTTGCATCTGTGCATATGGGTTATCAACACCATTTTTATGGTTTTTAGCAGCTATCATTGCAAGCGCATCAGATTTATCTCCATATGTCTGAAAATACCGGTCGGTAATATGGCCAAATATTTCTGCAAAACTAGAAGCTGATTCTTCTCGCAAATAAGATGCTTTGGAGAGAATACCACCAAGAACCTCTCCACTAACGTCTGTCATCTTTTCTACTCCTACCACTAGGACAATTCGAGCTTTACTTGCAGCGATTTGATTAATTCCTTGATAAAGAGCGGCTGAGCCTGTAGCGCATGCATTCTCTACATGAGTAGCCGGTTTAAAGCGTAAATCCTCGGAGGCCTGAAGAACAAGTGAAGCTGGAAATTCCTGTTGTACAAATCCGCCTCCAAAGGTTCCCAGATAAATTGCATCAACATCCTTAGGTTCGATACCGGCATCGTTAATGGCTCCAGATGCCACTTGAACGATCATATCTTCTATATCCTCGTCGCTTCGCTTACCAAACTTTAAATGGTCCCAACCCACTATGCATGCCGACATTATTCTCTCCTTAAAATATCAATATCTATTTACTAATTATAATTCTGTTATCAAAAAAGTCTATTTATAAAAATTTATCTTATAAGTTCCTGCCACTATAATCGAGCACTTCAAATACATTTCCTCCAGAAGATGAATTCCCTAAAATATGGTGGTTGTGCCATAGCGCGTAAAAAAGTAATAACCATGCAGCAAAACCTTGTCTTTTTCCTCTTTTTTTATAAAGGCCTTCAACTTTTTTTGGATCAAATATTTCATAAATTCCTTCCTGACGGGCAACCAGAGGACCTAATTCATTACCTCTCTGAAATATCCATTCTGCTACTGGAACGCTGAAGCCTCGTTTGGGTTCATAGGCTCGTGAAACCGGCAAACGGTCATTTAACCAACGCCTTAATAACCACTTACCTATCCCATCCTTAATTTTTAATTGATCTGGTAAACTAAATGCTACTGAAGCAACTCTTGAGTCTAAAAATGGAGTGCGACCTTCAACACCATGAGCCATCAGACAACGGTCAACCTTAGTTAGCAAGTCATTGGGAAGCCAATCATTACAATCAGTCGCCTGAGCTATCTGAAGTTGACTTAACGGCTCAGCATTTAACCTTTCTTCTACAGCTGATATACCATCTCTCCAACCTACAGGTGGATGACGAAATAAATCTAAACCATCCAGCATACCTCTCGAGTGCATACTTCGACCTCCTTTCCACCACGGCCTAACCACACTTCTGTACCTACCATAACCTGCAAATAGTTCATCTCCTCCTTCTCCCGATAAAACCACCTTTAGCCCATTTTTACTCACGGCCTCTCCTAGCAAGTATGTAGGAATAATAGCGTAATCAGCTGTCGGGTCATCTACAACACCAGCAATCTCTGGTAAGCGGTTCCAGAAATCTTTTCTTGTAATTTCGATGTCTACCGTTTCTGCCCCTAAATATTCAGCTATAAGTTTTGCATGCTCGCGTTCATCAATAACAGATGTACCTTCAAAACCAGCCGTAAAAGTTTTAACAGGTTGTTCATTTAATTCGGACATTAATGCTAATAATACTGAACTATCTATTCCTCCAGAAAGAAACATTCCGTAAGGAACATCCGAACGTTGATGTATTTCAATACTATCATTAAGAGCCTCACTTAACGTTTCCATAGCTTTATCAAAATGCCAGTTTTCAGGTTTATTATTTGGTAAAGCTTTTTTACGTCTGCGTGCAACAATTCGGCCATCACGTACAACAATTGTCTCACCAGGCAGAACTCTATTTATGTTCTTAAATACTGTGCTTGATCCAGTTGTATATTGTAGCTGTAATAGTTCTGACCTAGCTATTGTGTTTACAGAACGATCTACTAGACCCGCTACCAGTAGGGCTTGAGGTTCTGATGCAAAACAAAAACCGGATTCTGTCTCCGAATAATAGAGAGGTTTTATACCAAATGGATCACGCGTAAGTATAAGCTGTTCTTCAATTGAGTCATAAAGAGCAATAGCGTACATACCTCGCAGATATTCAACAAAATCAAGACCATAAGAACGATACAAATGTAATGGTGCCTCACAATCTGAAGCTGTATTAAAATCCGCATCTACAAGATCTTTACGAATCTCTAGGTAGTTATAAACTTCTCCATTAGCAACTAGAGTAGCTCCGCTAGATTCATAGAGTGGTTGATCTCCAGTTTCTAGGTCAATTATAGCGAGTCGTGTTTGCGCCATTGCGAAATTACGGGCTAAGTATTGACCCTCACCGTCGGGTCCACGATGACGTACAGCATTAATTAGTCCTTCTAAGATAAAGCTATCAGGTGCACTACCATCACGCGTCATTAAACCAACTATGCCACACATTCTCTTTTTACTTTCTCAAAAAATGATATGTACTGGGCAGTTACAATATCTTTAGTAAATTTCTTATCATATGCCTCATATCCTGCTTCAGCTAAATTTGATGCCTTTGCTGGGTTATTTATCAAATCATTTATAGCCATAGCTAATTTATCTGGACAATCAATTGGTACTAATAAACCATTATCATTATTACCTAATAACTCTGCTGGACCTTTAGCAGCTGTTGCAATAACAGGTTTTTTTGCTGCCCAAGCCTCAAGTACAACGTTACCTAGAGGCTCATGACGTGACGGGCAAATAAATAAATCAGCACTAGCCATCAGAGAATCAGTATTATCTTTCCAACCAAGAAACCTTATTCGGTCTTCAACGCCAAATTTATTTGCTAGTTCTCTAAGGCTTTTTGCCTCAGGACCATCTCCAGCAATCCATAACCATGTTTTAGGGACCATAGATAGGGATTCTATTAAAATATCAAATGCCTTGTTTTTATGAAGCCTACCCATAGCCAATAAAAGAGTTTCATCTAGTGGCGTATCTAAATCCAATCTTGATATAGGCGGATTACTGGGAGGATCCACAAAATTAGGTAAATGAATTACGCGGTTACTATCAAATCCTTCTTGAATTATATAATCAACGATATCTTGAGTATTTCCTATTAAATAGTCACAATTTTTAAAGTATTTTAAATCGTAATACCCTCCTAGACGACCAATATGCGTATAAAGCTCTGGACATCGAGGAGTCATCCTGGCCGCACGACTCATCCAACTCAAAATAACATTAGGACGAAAGCTGGAAATTTCTCGTTTGAGAGAAATCCTGGTTTGCAAATCAAACTGTCCCCCAAATCCTAGTTGAACAGAATTTATTCCTGCCTGATTTAGAACCTGAGACCTATTAGCATTTTTTCTAATAACTAATTTCTGAGTAATATTTGATGAATTTAAAGCAATGGCTAAACGAACAAAAAAAGCTTCTGCTCCGCCCATTTTTGATCCTGCCATGGTTTGCATTAGACGCAAAATAACTTAGTCCTCATATCGCGCTTTTAGATAGCTTAAAATAGGATAAAGACTAGCCATCAAAGCAATTAAGAAACCATATGCACCCTCACGATAACCTTTTCTAGAGATATAACATTTCCAAAACCTTGAAAAAATACGCCTAATATTTGCTCCCAAATTACCTATATCCCCATTTTCACGTAAGTCCGTAGCTCGTGCCGTTGTATATCTGTCTAATCTTCTAAGCATATCTGAAATATTTTTATCTACATAATGAACCATCGGTTCAGTCAGTTTGCCCTCAGAGCCCTTAAGATCAATTTGTGGGTGCACCCTTTGATCACCCCACCTTTTCGATGGGCCATTAGGACCATTAGCAAATAGTCTAACAGTAGCACTAACTCCCCAAGATGCTCCCCACCCATACTTTATTAGATGGTTTCCCACATAATTATCAAAAGGTATCAAAAAATAACCTGAAGTGGCGTTGGAGATTTTACTACGTATTTCTTCAGCCAACTTTTCTGTAACTCGTTCATCTGCATCTACTTCTATAATCCAATCTCCTATACATGCCTCTATTCCAATATTTCTTCTCTCTCCTTCAAGCTCCCACCCCCCTTCTATAATTCTTGCTCCATGTGATAGAGCTATATCTTTAGAGCGATCTGTGCATCTATCGAGCACCACAACAATATCATCAGCAAATTTAACAGTATCCAAACAATCGGAAAGGTGTGTTTCCTCATTATGAACTACCAATAAAGCAGAAAGCATCGGTCTCTCAGAGAAAATAGAAGCACGAGAAGTATTATGTTCATATTTTTTCCAAAGAGCTATAGATGCTTCTGCAACTGACTCTACTGACAATGTATCCATCATAGTATCAGCATTTCTTCGATCATATTTGATATCACCGACTATATCTTCGTATGATTTTTCAGTTCTAACAGCTATGGTAAGGTTTCCCCATGGATGATAGTTTTCTGCTCTGCTAGGACCAAATAAACCCACTGTCGGAATCTGAGCAGCAGCTGCCATATGCATTAAACCTGAATCGTTGCCTATGAAAAGTGAACATCTTTTTAAACATGCAGCAACTGTAGGTAGGTCCTCTTTACCAACTAAATCAATACGTTGTGCTAATGGAATACTTTCAATAACGTCTGCTGCAATAGAAGCCTCACCAGGCCCCCCAAAAATAACAACCCTAGCTTTCGGCAATATCCCATTAGAACTATTGTTAGTTAACTGCCTTATTAATTCCGCAAAACGTTCCGAACGCCATATTTTTCCAGGCCAGTTAGCAGTTGGAGCAATTGCGAGAACTCGACCTCCATCAGGTATTAATTGCTTAGCTCTTTCATGGTGTTTATCAGATATCCATAAATATGGTGCAGGCGGGTTATCTTGTAATCGTAAAGTCCTTGCTAAGGACACTACCCTATGTTCATTCTCGTCTAGAGCAGATCTCGAAACAAATCTTTTCTTTGTCCACACAGTCCAAGGAATTATCGACCTGCGAATATCGACGACAATATCCCATTTTATGCCAACTACTTCTCTCCAAACGTTTATCCAATGTGTTGAGGCGGGTTTCTTAACAATAGTTATAATACGATCTATATTTGGTAACCCTTGATACAAAGGAGCCGCAAGAACACCGCAGGCAATCGTGACCTCGGCCTTCTTATGGGTTATACTCAAATGTCTGACTAATCCCGATGCTAGCACAGCATCACCAATTCTAGTCGGTCCTATTATTAGTATTTTCATTATACACTATAGGTTATAAATGATCAGAACAAAACTTGCCAACTTGGATAAAATACATTCCTATATACTCTTTTAATAATTTATGGTCTCAATAGTTTTCTGCCAAATACTATATAAAGTTTTAAGTAAAAAGCTGGATAATTAAAATAAGATGCCTAATACTAAATATACAAAGTTACCCAGAGGTCTAGTAGTAATATCTGGTTCAGATAGTAATACGTTTTTGCAAGGACTGATATCACAGAATGTGAATAAAGTGACACAAAAGAAAGCAGCCTATAGTGCCCTACTTACGCCGCAAGGAAAATTTCTACATGATTTCTGTATAAGTAAAATAGGAAATAATCTGATTCTTGACTGTGAACAAGGTAGAGAAGAAGAACTTATATCTAATATAAGCAAGTTCAAATTAAGAGCTAAAGTAGAATTAAAACATGAAAAAGAGTTATCGGTATTTTCCGTATTTGGAGATGAAGCCAGTCAATCACTTCATCTTTCAAATATATTAGGTGCATCCAGAGAAATAAAAAATGGTATTGCTTTTGTAGACCCAAGAAAAATAGGCTTAGGCTGCCGTATTATTGCACCAGAATCAGATACTATAGAGTTATTAGAAGATCTTTCTATAAAAGAAGGAACCTTTATTGAATATGATACTATTCGCTTGAGTCTATGTATTCCTGATGGAACCAAGGACTTGTTAGTAAACAAGTCAGTTTTACTTGAAGCTAATTTCGATGAATTGCACGGCATTGATTGGGAAAAGGGTTGCTACATTGGACAAGAAGTAACTGCCCGAAGTAAATTTAGAGGTCTACTCAAAAGACGACTAGTAACTGTTAGCTACAAAGGACCAAGTATTAACTCTGGCACTCCAATATTATTAAATGGAAAAGAAGTTGGTACAATTAAGTCAAGTGTTGATGGACTATCTCTTGCTATGTTGCGGCTGGATGCGCTCGAAGAATCCGGTATAGCTAATCCCCTAACATCAAACGGTATCGTTATATCCAGATTTAAGTCTTTTGATAAATAACAGGTGAATACTGGAATACTATCAAACAACAGAAACACAGTATTAGATTAAACAGGAATGCAATATTGATAGCTACTGATAATTTATAAGATATTATTGCTGTCCTTTTTTATATATTAATTTTTTCTCTTTCAAATTATATATTCATTCATTAACTGGTTAAATATTATAATAAATACAGTATTTAACGTTAATTTATACATAACTTATCGGTTGATAAGTTATGTATTCATTTTAATCCTGATATGCATTAATAGCATATCTTATGTATTGTTATGTCACTATTACTGTCATATATACTAGGTAAATTTTTCATATTATATGAGGGCATCATGGATAAAACATATATAAACAGAACCGAAGCAGAGATTATAAATATAGCAGAGCAAGAACGAGCCAAAGTAATAGGGCAGTTCTTCAGTAACCTATTTAAAAAACAAAAAAATATAATTTCAAACCGCCAAACGAAACTTTTTATGGGCGGTTATAAAGTAAGTAAAAATTAATGCTTAAGAGCTATAAAAGCTGAGAAAATTAGATATTACCAGCTTTTATAGACACTCTCACTGTAGATTTACATTTCACTATAAATAAAGGTTTTATTTAATGACATTTATGATTGAAACGCTTGTTGTCGAAACAGGCGCATGGAATTTTGTTAAGCGCTTTGGAAATAAAATATACAAAGCAATTATTTTGTATAGTGCAGCACGAGCTGCCAATGAACTCTCAAGGCAAGGTCTCCATAGTGAAGCTGAGCGTCTTATAAAAAACCTAAAAAAATAATTAAACTAGTTAATTTTGATGAAATGTATCTTTGGATTCAAATAGGTTTATCTAACACCCTCTTAACTAAGGTCGAGTAATTTATTCGTCTTTAACGGTAGATGCTTGTGCCGCAGCTAATCTAGCAATGGGCACACGATAAGGTGAACAAGAAACATAATCTAATCCAAGCCTATGACAAAAATGTACAGAAGCAGGATCTCCCCCATGTTCTCCACATATACCTAGCTTTATATCAGAACAGCTAGACCTCCCTCTTTCTACAGCCATTTTTATTAACTCACCAACACCTTCAACATCTATTGTTACAAATGGGTCTACTTCTAGTATACCATAGTGTTGATAATCTGGAAGAAAACTTGCCGCATCATCACGGCTAATTCCAAAGGTTGTTTGAGTCAAATCATTAGTTCCAAAACTAAAAAAATCAGCTATTTCAGCAAGCTCATCAGCACGCAAAGCAGCTCGCGGCAGTTCAATCATAGTTCCTACTGTATAGCTGATTTTCTTACCTAAAGATGCAAAAACCAATTCCGCAACGCTATCTATCTTATTTTTAAGGATATCAAGTTCAGTTTTTGTTGCGGCCAAAGGTATCATAATCTCTGGAATCACAGACTTGCCGGATTCTGAAGAAACAGTAATTGCAGCTTCAAATATTGCTTTTGCTTGCATCTCATATATTTCAGGATAACTTATACCTAATCTGCAGCCTCTATGACCTAGCATGGGATTTGATTCATGTAGTCTTGCTGCAACATCTCGCATTTTTTTTGGGTCTTTACCCGAGGCCTTGGCAACCTCATTAATCTCTTCATCCGAATGTGGTAAAAACTCATGCAAAGGCGGATCAAGCAATCGAATTGTAACAGGTAAACCAGACATGACCCTAAAGATCTCTTGGAAATCATTACGTTGAAAAGGTAACAACTCATGCAATGCATCACGGCGTCCAGCTTCATCATCAGCCATAATCATCTGCCTAACAGCCACAATTCTCTCAGGATCAAAAAACATATGTTCGGTGCGACATAAACCAATACCTTCTGCCCCAAACTCTTTTGCCACCATTACATCTGCAGGAGTTTCTGCATTAGCTCTAACTTTCATTTTTCTGACTTTATCGGCCCATTCCATTAACCTAGCAAAACCTCCAGAAACCTCTGGTTCTATAGTAGGCACGCTACCCTCAATTACTTCTCCTTTACCGCCATCAATAGTTATAAGATCCCCAGCAGAAAAATTTCGGCCACCTATAGACATTACTTCGTCAGAATAATTTATTAGAATTTCTCCTGCACCTGCCACACAAGGCCTACCCATGCCTCGTGCTACCACAGCAGCATGGCTAGTCATACCACCACGTGTTGTAAGAATAGCTCTAGCAGCATGCATTCCATGAATATCTTCTGGGCTGGTTTCTATCCTAACAAGAATAACATCTTCACCCTTTTGAGACATGTCTTCAGCTATGTCAGCGCTAAATACTATTTTTCCAGAGGCTGCACCTGGTGATGCCGGCAAGGCCCTAGTTAAAACATTACGAATTGCGTTTGGATCAAGGCGTGGATGTAAGAGCTGTTCAATTTGAACTGGATCAACTCGGTTAATAGCATCCACCTGATCAATTAATCCCTCATCAACCATATCTACTGCAATTCGTACCGCCGCGGCTGCAGTCCGTTTACCAGTCCTAGTTTGCAACATATACAATTTACCTTTTTGAACAGTAAACTCAATGTCTTGCATGTCCTTATAATGAATTTCTAACATACTGCGAACATCTGCTAATTGCCTGAAAACATCAGGCATAACCTCTTCCATAGATGGCAGTTTTGATCCATTTGCTTCCCTGCCAGCTAGTGTTAAATGCTGAGGAGTTCGAATGCCTGCGACAACATCTTCACCTTGAGCATTACATAGATATTCTCCATAAAAAACATTTTCACCCGTGGAAGGGTCCCTAGTAAATGCCACCCCAGTTGCGCAATCATTTCCCATATTACCAAATACCATAGCTTGGATATTTACGGCCGTACCCCAACCGGCAGGAATTTCATGAAGTCGTCTGTAAGTTATAGCCCGTTGATTCATCCAGGAACCAAAGACTGCTGCTATAGCATCCCATAGCTGTTGTTTTGGATCTTGTGGAAAAGGTTTATCAAGTTCAGCGATAATGATATTTTTATATGACTCAACTAGGTGTTGCAGATCTTCAGCGCTCAACTCTGTATCAAGAGTAATACCTCGCCCAAGTTTTAAGCTTTCTAAGGATTCTTCAAATAAATAGTGATCAACTCCCATTACCACATCACCAAACATTTGTATAAAACGCCGATAGCTATCATAAGCAAATCTAGAATCACCTGATTTATTAGCTAGGCCTTCTACCGTCTTATCATTAAGCCCTAGATTAAGAACGGTATCCATCATTCCTGGCATAGATGCCCGTGATCCCGAGCGAACCGAAACCAAAAGCGGATTATTAAAATCTCCAAACCTAGCACCCACACTATCCTCAATTAGAATTAATTGCGCATCTATTTGATCGGAAAGGTCGTTTGGAAAAACTCTGTCATGAGAATAATAATAAGTGCATACATCTGTACTAACCGTAAAGCCTGGGGGCACAGGTAAACCTAGATTGCACATTTCTGCTAAATTGGCTCCCTTTCCTCCTAATAAATTGCGCATTTCAGCACTGCCGTCGGCCTTACCGTTGCCAAAGCTGTAGACCCAACTACTCGTGGCCTCATTTATTTTAGAACTATTAACCTTCGATCTTTGAGAAGTTAGCGACATTATCTATTACCTGTTGAATATAAGTGAGCAGCCGTAATCTGTTGTGTCTGATACTAGTATCATCAACATTAACGGTTACAGAATCAAAAAAACTATCTACTGGCTGACGTAGATTAGCTAAAGAAGACATAGCATCTACAAATTTTTCTTCTTTTATCAACGCGTCTACTTTTTCTTCAATCTCTAACATGGAGTTCCATAAAGAAATCTCAACACCATCTTTCTCTAGTTTTCCTAGGGCTACATCATAAACTTTATCTTGAAGCTCCTCGTTATCCCTCTTTTTCTCTACCTTTACAATATTTGCAGCCCGCCGATAAGCAATTAAAAGGTTTATTCCATTCTCCGTGGCTAAAAACTCATTAAGAGTTCTGGTTCGTTCAAGCAAGACTAAAAGGTCATCATCTTTTGAAGCAGTGAAAATTGCTTCTACACACCCAAATTCAATGCCTTCTTCACGAAGATACATTTTTAGGCGATCAATAATAAACGACATTAAGTCATCATAATACTCAGTTGTATTTACTTCCAATAAATCTCCAGCATCACATAAAAGACTCTTTAATGGTAACCTAATTTTATTCTCTAGAATTATTCGGATTACACCCAGAGCTGCTCTACGTAATGCAAATGGATCTTTAGAACCTGTTGGCTTTTCATCAATTGCCCAAAAACTTACTAATGTATCAATCTTATCAGCAAGCGCGATAGCTATACTAACAGGTGAAGTAGGACAATTATCAGACGGACCTAAAGGAGAATAGTGTTCCTCTAAAGCCAATGCTACTTCCATCGGTTCACCGTCTTCCAAGGCATAATACTTGCCCATAACACCTTGCAACTCAGGAAACTCACCGACCATGCCGCTCACTAAATCAGCCTTTGCTAATAAAGCCGCACGAGTTACAGAATTCTGGTCAGCATGCGGAATTGAAATAGCAATTTGTTTCGAAAGTTTTATTATACGTTTGACTTTTTGCCCGACCGTACCAAGCTTCGCATGAAATACAACTTTATCTAAATTAGTCACTTGATCTACTAATTTTGTCTTTCGGTCTTGTTCCCAGAAATACTTTGCATCAGCCAAACGAGACCTAAGAACGCGTTGATTGCCAGAAATTATTACACTCCCACCATCTTCAGCATTCATATTGGCAACAAAACTAAACCTAGAGGCCAGCTTTCCATCAGGATTTAGTAAAGAGAAATATTTCTGATGGCTTCTCATCGAAGCAGTCAAAACTTCAGATGGTAATACCATATATTCCTGATCAATGTCGCCAACTAAAACGATTGGCCATTCTACTAACCCATTCACCTCTTCAACTAATTTTGGATCATGACTAACAGTTAAGTTCAGTTTCTCAGCAGATTCTCGTAAATTGTCAGAAATCAAATTCATTCTTTTATCAGGGTCAATAATAACAAATTTATTTGCTAATTTTTTTACGTAGTCCTCATGACTTTCGATAAAGATTTTTTCAGGAGCTAAAAAGCGATGCCCATAAGTATAATTTGTAAATAATTGCTCCCAATTATCAACTTTAATACTTCCCGATACAGACACTCCGTCAAATACAACTAAAATATTTTGGAGTGGTCGCACCCAACGAAATTGAAAATGTGACCACCGCATTGACTTAGGCCAATTTAATTTCAAAATTGCATTTTGAATTACGCTAGCTAGCAAATCCTTTACTGGCCTACCCTCTTCTTCAAAAACTGCAACGTAATATTTACCCTTTTTATCATCTCTTAATTCACAATCATCCAATGAAATACCATTAGAGTTCAGAAATCCTTTGATAGCACTATCACTTGAACTTACTCGTGGACCTTTTCGTTCAATCGTTCTATTGGCCTGAATAATAGGTAAACCATTAATAAAAACCACCAGGCGTCGTGAAGCATAATATGTTCCTACACTAAGATACTCTAAACCTAATTCTTTAATTTTCTCAACTAACAGTAATTCTAATTGTTTAGCTGCGTTTTTTTGCATACCAGCTGGTATTTCTTCCGATAGCAGTTCTACAAGTAGATCAGCCATTGGTTAACTAGCCTCACTTTGGCTATTAAGCCATGCTAAACAACAGCCTTTAGCTAATTCGCGTACTCTTAAAATAAATGATTGCCTCTCTGTTACTGATATTACTCCTCTTGCATCGAGCAAATTGAATAAATGGCTTGCCTTTATACACTGATCATAAGCAGGAAGCGGAAGATTCGTCTCCAACAGCGCTGCACACTCTGCTTCAGCATCACTAAAATGATTAAATAGTTTTTCTGTATTTGCATAATCAAAGTTATATGAACTAAATTCTTTTTCGGCCTGTAAAAAAATATCGCCGTAGCTAACACCAGTATTATTATACTTCAGGTTATAAACATCTTCGACACCCTGAATATACATAGCCAACCTTTCTAAACCATAGGTCAACTCTACTGCTACAGGATCACAATCTAAACCACCCATTTGTTGGAAATAAGTAAACTGGCTTATTTCCATGCCATCACACCAGACTTCCCAGCCCAAACCCCAAGCTCCGAGCGTTGGACTTTCCCAATCATCCTCTACAAAACGGATATCATGTAGATTTGAATCTATTCCCAGTGAATGAAGACTTTGTAAGTAAAGTTCCTGACTATCAGAAGGTGACGGTTTTAATATAACTTGAAACTGGTAGTAGTGCTGAAGACGATTAGGATTATTTCCATACCTTCCATCAGCCGGTCGTCGTGACGGCTGAACGTAAGCAGCATTCCAATTTGAAGGTCGAAGAACACGTAGTGTTGTGGCAGGGTGGAAAGTGCCCGCCCCTACTTCCATATCGTATGGTTGCAAGATAACACAACCCTTAGCTGACCAAAACGTCTGCAGCTTAAGAATTAGGTCCTGGAAGCTCAATATACCTTCCATATCTTTATGTGCCTGAGATGAATTTCTCACCATAGTTTAGTGACTTTTAATAACTGCTGATTAAGACGCAACTTAGGTTGCGATCCAAAGGGGGTCAAGCAGAAGCAATAATAGATCAAAAATATATTCTTTTTAATATATATATAAAATATTATTTTTTAAATAATTGTATTTATTAGGTTTTTTTAGATTTTTTTAAAGAATCTTTGGTAACATATGAGTCTGTTTCTGGATCATAAACAGTATCTATACGACTCGATGAGTCGGAGTCTTCATTTTTTTTGGATTTTAATAAATTTGAATTTGTTATAATTTTGTAACCATAGAGCACACTAAGCACAATAACAGCCAAAACTAGTATCTTACCTATTGAAAACCCGAACATAATAGTAACTAAGTTCCTTTAGTTTTTAAATAAACCAATTTTAAAGCCCAAAACGACCCCATATTAGTCTTTCTTCAATATTTCCAATTGCCGTATCAACCCAGCCGTTACTAGACAAAAGGTTCTCTGAAGAAATCCTACTGCCTATACCAAGCCGATCTTTTAGCCAACTTTTTTTCTGTGGAATAATATTAAATTTAACTTTACTACCAAAACGCTCACGAATCACAGAACGCCAATCACCAATACCGTCAATTAATCCAAGCTCAAGTGCCTGAGCACCCGTCCAAAACTCACCAGTAAAAAGCTTTTCTTCAGAAGCATCTATTTTGCCAAACCTTCTTGACCTTACTAAGTCTTTAAAACTCTTATGGATGCCTTCCTGAGCCTTCTTTAGTCTTTCAACATCATCATTATTTTCAGAAAGAAAAGGATCTAATGCTCCTTTATGGTCTCCCGACGCATACACTCTTCGCTCAATACCATAGCGCTTTATAAGTTCTTGAAAGCCAAAACCAGTAAATATGACACCTATTGAACCTATTATTGATGAAGTATCTGCGTAAATTTCATCAGCTGAACAAGCTAACCAATACCCCCCAGAAGCAGCCACATCTTCTGCAAAAGCAAAAACCGGCACTTCTTTTTCGTCTGATAAAGCTCTAACTCTTTTTGCTATAAGTGACGATTGAACTGGTGATCCCCCTGGGGAATTAATTAACAAAATAACAGCTTTAACTTCTGGTACTTTAAATGCCCTATCCAAAGGGTCAGATAGCGTTTCCATGTTCATCTGACTTGATCTGAAACCAGCTCGTCCACTGGCAATGACACCCTCCATCCTAACCACGCTTACAATTGGCACCGAACTTCGAAATCGTTTAGGCAGAAGGTATTTAAAAGGTCTTAATATTCCCATTTTTTTACCACTTATAAATAAATATATATCTCATATGGATAATGCCTCACCTTTTTCAAGAACACTTTTAACAACTCTGGTATACTTGCCTTCTTTTGTATGTATTACTAAACCTGAAGAAATACTTAGAGGTGTTGCCACATTTTTACGTGCTGTAATCAATACTCTGTTCGCCTTAAGGCTTGATTTTGGCCATATTGGATATACTTTAATTTCGCCTGCATACAGTCGTACTTCTTGAAGCACTTCATCTAAACGATCAGCTCTATGTATTAAGGTTAGCCTTCCTTTTGGCTTTAAAGATACACTCATAGACTTTATCCAAGAAGATAAATCAACATCATTTTCAACATTAGCATTATTGCGTTGTGAATTACTATTTTTTCTAAGATCAGCTCTCTCGCGATTTAAATACGGTGGGTTTGAAATAACATGATCAAATAATTCTTTACCGATTTGTTTTGGTAAATCAATCACTGTTCCTTCTATAAAAGTAATTTTTTTTTCAAATTCATTCAACAACACATTTTCTCTAGCTAAAGCTAACATATTTGGATCATTTTCTAACCCTACTACCCTACAATTCCGCACTCGGTAATGAAGACAGATTGCAGACGCACCGGTTCCACTGCCAAGGTCTAATATCATTTCGTTGTTTTTAGCTGGAACTGCAGCAGCTAACAAAATAGTGTCTATAGATACCCTATAACCTATCTTCGGCTGTCGTAGATGAATATTACCATCAAATAGGTAATCATCTGTAACTTCGAAACTATAAATCAGGTTTTGATTCATAATAGCTCTTCTTAGATTAACAAAATTTATTATAAATTAATTTTACAACTTTTGTAGAGAACAAATCATGCCTAAAAAAAACTAAATTTTAAGTTTAAGAAAACCTATAATTTATAATATCTTCAAACTAGGCTAACTCATTTTGGATTAGTAGACTAAAAAAGTTATTTAGATCAATAAATAACGAAAAAATTCTCATTATGAATTAAGAATTCAATCATGGGAGCAATCACATTTTTTTATATGACAATGCAGGCCTTGACCCCTAGCAATTCACCCTTATGCTCTACACATGTTTATTTAATAATAATTATAATATTATTATCTAACTAATTGATAGAGTATATTGATTTCTCTTTAGAGTGAGGAGTGTTTTAATTGGCTGTAGTTGTAAAATTGTCTAATACTAGTGATAGCAACGAGCTATCAGCTCTCGATGCATTGCGTGATCTATGTGCTAAGGATATGGCAAGAGTAAACAAGTTAATTATCGATAATATGGAATCAAAAGTTCCACTCATTCCTCAGCTTGCTGGGCATTTAATTGCAGCTGGGGGAAAGCGATTGCGCCCTCTTCTTACATTAGCCAGTGCAGGCATCTGTAACTATAGAGGACAAAGTCACATTAGTCTCGCAACGGCAGTTGAATTTATTCATACAGCTACTTTATTGCATGATGATGTTGTGGATGATTCTGACTTGCGTAGAGGTAGAGATACTGCAAATGCAGTATGGGGCAATCAATCAAGTGTCCTAGTTGGAGATTTTTTGTTTAGTCGTGCATTTAGGTTAATGGTTCAGAGTGATTCAATTAGAGTTCTAGATATTCTTGCAAATGCTAGCGCTATAATAGCAGAAGGCGAAGTAGCGCAACTAACTACGGCAAATAATACAGACACTGAAGAAGATAGTTATCTAAATGTTATCAGTTCTAAAACGGCGGCTCTTTTTGCCGCCGCATGTCAAATAGGAGCGGTAATAGCAGAACGCCCCAACCACGAGGAAGCTGCACTTTACCAGTATGGCCTTAACCTTGGAATTGCATTTCAACTGGTTGATGACTACTTAGATTATGGCGCGCCAGATAATCGTTTGGGTAAAGATGTGGGAGATGATTTCCGTGAAGGTAAAATAACACTGCCAGTTATCATTGCATTTCGAAGAGGTAATTCTAAAGAACAAGAATTTTGGCGTCGAACACTGGAAAGCCTCAACCAAAATGAAGATGATTTTAATTATGCCCAAAAACTTCTAAATGAACATAGTGCACTTTCTGAAACGCAAGTACGCGCAAGGGGTTACACAGAAACAGCTAGAGCAGCACTAAATGTTTTTCCTCAAGGACCGCATAAAAAAGCACTGGAAGATGTAGTAGATTTCTGTGTTGATCGCTCTCATTAAATACACCTCACAAATAAGGCGAACACATGCGGGCTATGCCATCGCGAAGCTTTATTAAGAGACTTCTATTTTTAAGCTCATTAAGTGATAATGAACGTGATCGAGCTAATTCTGCTTCAAAAATTTCAGAAAGTTGTCTAACTAAATCTTTTCCCTGACACTCAACGTTAAATTCAAAATTTAGAATTAAACTTCGAGGATCCCAATTAGAAGAACCAAAGAGTGCCCAGTAATTATCCACCAGCAATAACTTAGAATGATTAAATGGAGGACTTCCTAACCAAACACGGCACCCAACGTTAACTAATTCATCTATTTTCGCCATCGCTGCCCAATTAATAAAAGCCATATTATTTTTCTCAGGCAATATAATATCAACTTCTACTCCGCGAAGAGCGGCAAGTCTTAATCCCGCAGAGATCGTTTCATCTGGTAAAAAATAAGGAGTAATTATACATAAGGACTTTCTTGCTTCAGATATAGCAGCAGCTATAATCCAACGCATTCTCTCAAACGATTCATGTGGCCCTGAGGTAATTCCTCTTGCAACAATATTGCCCTTATTAATTAAAACAGGGAACCATATAGTTCCCAATAGAGATTCATTAGTTGTAAGATGCCAATCATCTGCAAATGCCTCTGCTAAGTGAGCTACTAATGGGCCTTCTAATTTAAAATGTATATCACGTATTTTTTGATTTATTTTTTTATCTATTAAATTAGCAGCACTAATATTCATCCCTCCCGTAAATCCGATCTCTCCATCAATTACTAATATTTTCTGATGATTACGAAGGTTTAGATACGGCATCCGCCATGGCCATAAAGAATACATGAACCTTGAGTTAGGAATACCCTCAGCATTCAAAGCTCTTACAATTGGCGGCCATGAATAAATTTGTCCAACTCCGTCAATTAAGACACGAACTTCAACGCCGCGTTTTACGGCACATCCTAATTCTTCAACAAATTGTTTTCCTACTTCATCATATTTGAATATGTATGTTTCAAAACATATGGAATGTTTTGCCTGTTGTATTGCTTCTAACATTTCTGGGTAAGCAGCATCTCCATTAACTAAAGGTATTACACTATTGCCTTGAGTGAGTGGATTCGCTGTTAAAGAGTTAATAAGAAGAGTTGGCCCTTTAGTGCAGTCCGATATCATGCTTGAACTATCGATTGGTAAATAATTACTAGATAATTTATTTGTATTTGATTGCACCGATTCTAAATTATCCTGCTGTTCAATTACATGAGGTCTAATTCTTACGGCTCTGCGCTTAATACGATTAATACCCAATAAAAAGTAAGCGATTGAACCAATGATTGGAGACAGTATAATTAATCCTACCCAAGCGATAGCTGCACGTTCATTACGTTTATATAATATCACGAAGGCGGATAAAACTATTGTAAATACAAAAACAAAACCTGTGACAGCGTATGGCCAATATTGCTGAAGGTATTCGGTCACCAAGTCTAAAATCCTTTTGCATAAATACTTTAGCTATAGATGTATATAACCCAAATAAAAGTTATCTGCTAAATTTAAATATAATGTTATTTTGTATTTTTTATAAAATATCATTATCAATAGTTATTAGATTAAAATTAATGAGCTATAACAGAATTAGATAATAAACTATCTTTAAAATAGCTATATGGAGATATTAGTTAGTGGGCTATTCTATTTATATACAACGTCTTATATATCCAAAAACTAATACCCCTGATGAAGCCTGGAAAACAGCGGCAAATAGCGTATATGCTGGGATAATTCTATCATTAAATCGATTAATGTTTGGAACGGTATTATTATCCGCTACACCGGCTATTGGTCCAAGTTTAGTACAATTAGGAATTGGTTTTCTATATATTCTTTTAGCCTGGCTAGCACATCGTCGCTCTCGTATAGCTTGCGGCTTTATATTATTACTTTCATTTTTTGAGGTTTTAATAGAGGTAGTTTTAGTGATTATTATACAGGGTAATTATGGGTTTAATTTCATAATAGTACTGGTTGCATTTATACTTTCATATGGCGGTTTTAGGGGCGCAAATGCTATTTTCACCCATTATAGAAATACTCATAAATAGATTTAATATATATCGAATAATAAGGAAAAATCCATATGTCTACAATGCGCATTTGCTTCGTTGGTGATAGTATTATCGTAGGAAGTGGCGATACAAATTTTCTGGGTTGGCCAGGACGGCTAAGTATAAATGAGACAAATCAAGGTCATGATATAACACTATATAATATGGGTGTACGCGGTGATACTTCTGAAATGGTTTCAGCGCGTTGGCGAAAAGAATGCGAAGTTAGATTACCTGAACATGTAAATGGCAAGTTAGTAATGTCATTTGGATTAAATGATACGGCTGAAGAGAGTAACGTTGGAATTAGAGTGCCAATAAAGCAAACAATTTATAATTTAAAAAACACTCTAACTGAAGCCTCCCAATGGTTGCCAACCCTTGTAATCGGCCCGGTACCTATCATAAATGACATGCAGCCTTACATATTCCCAAACGGAATTGCTTATCATTACTCAAACGATCGCATAGCAGAACTAAATATACTAACCTCAAGTATATGTTCCGACCTGAATATTTCTTACCTAAACATATTTGATTATCTATCAAATAATCCATCGTGGGCAAATAGTCAGAGAGAATGTGATGGTGTTCACGCAACCGGTAACGGTTACAAAATCCTATCCGAGCGAGTCTCTAACTGGCCAGCTTGGCGCAAATGGTTTTCCTAGGTATTTAAAAAAAAGGTCTGCTCTAATTGAGCAGACCTCTAATAGACTAACTATATTTAATAGACTAACTATATTTCTACTGAGGAATTTTACCCTCTACACCCTCAACATAGAAATTCATTCCAGCCAGCATACCATCGTCAGCAACTTTACCATCTGCAATAACAATTTTACCTGATTGATCCTTTATAGGACCAGTAAAAGCGTGCACTGATCCGCTAATAATGCCCTTGCGAGCAGTTTCAGCAAGATTTACTACATCAGCAGGAATAGCAGAGTTATAAGGTGCCATCTCAACCATGCCAGACTTAAATCCTCCCCAAGTATCTCCAGATTTCCATGTGCCATCCATTACAGCTTTTGTTCTAGCTATATAGTACGGAGACCAATTATCAATTATGGCCGTCAGATGTGCTTTAGGACCAAATGAAGACATATTAGATGCTTGACCTAAAGCCCATACACCTCTCTTTTGAGCAGTCTGCACTGGCGCAGGAGAATCAGTGTGTTGCATAATAATATCCGCTCCCTGGTCAATTAGAGTATTAGCGGCTGTAGACTCTTTGCCAGGGTCGAACCAAGATGAAACCCACACAACCTTAACTTTTACATCTGGATTAACAGACCTAGCAGCGATTGCCACAGCATTTATACCACGTATAACTTCTGGAATCGGAAATGAAGCAACATAGCCTATTATATTTGTTTTAGTCATCTTACCAGCAATTAATCCAGCAACATGCCTTCCTTCATAAAAACGTCCAGAGTATGTCGCTACATTTTTGGAGCGTTTATAACCTGTAGCATGTTCGAAATGTACTTTTGGATGTTTCTTAGCCACCTGTATTGTCGGGTTCATATATCCAAATGACGTTGTAAAAATAAGGTCATGTCCTTTTGCAGCAAGCTGATTTATTACTCTCTGCGCGTCGGCCCCTTCGGGAACTGACTCGACATATGTCGTTTTGACTTTGTCACCAAATTCCTTTTCAACCGACAGCCGGCCTTGGTTATGCTCATAAGACCATCCATGATCACCAATTGGACCAACATATACGAAACCAACTTTTAAGGGATCTGCATGGGCAACACCAAACATACCTACTAGAAAACTTGCCAACATAGCCAATGTTAATAAGGTTAATTTTCTAAATTCACTCATTTTTACTCTCCTATTAAAGTATAATTATCAGCCTGATGTATGGAAATTTCTACCCAAACATGCTGGAGCATTTAGCCTTAGACGCGAATCATCACGAGATATAACAATAAGCACTATAATTGTAGCGAGATATGGCAGCATTGATAATATTTGTGAAGGCACATCAACGCCTAGACCCTGTGCATAAAGTTGAATAATGGTAATTCCTCCAAACAAATAAGCTCCAAAGAAAGCACGCCATGGCCTCCAAGAAGCAAAAACCACTAAAGCTAAAGCTATCCATCCTCTTCCAGCAGTCATATTTTCTACCCATAAAGGAGTATAAGCTAGGGATAGATAAGCCCCTCCAAGACCTGCCATAGCTCCCCCAAACAAAATACAACTTAACCTAACGCTAGTTACTGAAAACCCAATAGAATGAGCTGAATCATGGTTTTCACCTACGGCTCTTACAATCATTCCCCATCTAGTACGGCCTAAAAACCAAGTTACAGCAATCGCACTTAATATCGAAAAGTAAACTAATACATCTTGTCCAAATATTAACTGCCCTATACCAGGTATATCACTTAAACCGGATATATATAATTTAGGTAAACCCTCGAAAGTAATTCCAACAAATTTATGACCTAGTAAAGCGCTAAAGCCAATTCCAAATAGTGTTAATGCAAGTCCAGTAGCAACCTGATTCGAATAGAAATACAAAGTTAACAAACCAAATATCAAGGCCATGAGCATGCCAGACAATGCCCCCGCTAAAATAGCTAATACTGGGTCATCGGTTATGATAGCTATAGCAAAACCACCTACTGCACCGACAACCATCATACCTTCAACACCAAGATTCAAGACGCCTGACTTTTCAACAACAATTTCTCCAACTGCAGCAAAAACTAGCGGTGTTGATGCAGTTATAATTGTCAGTAATGCGGGTACAATCAAATCAATAATCAAACTAAGTTGTCTCCTTTTTTATTGATCCAATTTTAAAGCGATATCGAATGAGCACATCACTAGCTAATAAAAAAAACAATAGCATTCCCTGAAAAACTCCAGTAACTGCATTTGGAAGATTCATTGTTATCTGTGCTGCATCACCACCTAGGTAAGTTAAAGCCATTAAGATACCTGCGAGCACCACACCGAGGGGGTGAAGTCGCCCTAGAAATGCGACTATTATAGCCGTAAAGCCATAACCAGGGGAAATTACGGGTACAATCTGTCCAATTGGCCCAGAAACTTCAAATGCTCCAGCAAGGCCGGCTGCACCTCCGCTAAAAAGTAGTGTAATCCATATGAGTTTCTTTTGTTTAAAACCTGCGAAGCGAGCTGCCGCAGGTGCCATACCTATTACGCGTATTTGAAAACCAATAATATGCTTAATAAGGAGCATCCAGGTTAAAACTGCTATAAATAACGTGAGCAAAAATCCAATATGTAGGCGTGAGCCCTCAATAATTATGGGTAATAATGCAGAGTCATGGAATAATCTGGACTCAGGAAAGTTAAAACCATCTGGGTCTCTAAGAGGACCATGAATCAGATAACTGAGTAATAACAATCCAACGTAGGTAAGCATAAGACTCGTAAGAATTTCATTAGTATTATATCGAACCTTTAAAATAGCAGGAATAGCTGCCCAAAACATACCACCTAGCACTCCAAAGACTAGCATAGCCGGCAGAAGAAATGGCGTATCAACATCAAAATATGCTAGTGCTATTCCTCCACTAAATATTGCCCCTAGAGTCAGTTGGCCTTCTGCACCTATATTCCAAATATTGGCCTGAAAACCTACAGATAAACCTAATGCTATCAAGATAAGAGGAGTAGCTTTAACCAATAATTCTGCCACGCCATCTAATGTAGAAACCGGTTCAATAAAATAAGCATTAATAGCTAAAAATGGATCTGTATCCATTAGCCAAAACATTACCATACTTGTTATTAATGTCATAAAAACTGCTATTAGGGGCGACTGATAAACCATCGCCTTAGAAGCTTTAGGTCTAAGCTCTAAACTAACTAACATTCTCTATAGCGCCCTTCTCCGAAAAGACCGAGACCCCCCCCATCATCAGACCCAATTGTTTAAGTGAAATACTTTTGGTATTTATAGAAGGTGATAATTTGCCATCGTAAATTACAGATAAACGGTCTGAGATCTCGAATAATTCTTCTAAATCCTGAGAAATAACAAGCACTGCACAACCTTTTGAGGCTAAATCAATCAGCGACTGACGAATTGCAGCTGCTGAACCAGCATCAACGCCCCAGGTAGGTTGAATGGCAACTATAATTCTAGGGTTTTGTAATATCTCTCTACCAAAAATAAATTTTTGTAGATTACCACCAGATAAGCTTGAGGCGATATTTTGAATATTAGGAGTCTTTACTCCAAACTTCTTTATTATATCGTGTGTATAGTCCTTTACATCCGCGACTCTAATAAACCCATTTTTTTTAAAATTCATTTTAGTCGCACCAGATAAAAATGCATTTTCCCATAATGACATCATAGGAACGGCTGCATGCCCAAGTCTTTCTTCAGGTACGAAAACCATACCTGCATGACGTCTTTGGTTAGGGTAAAATAAACCAACGGGCTCATTTGCAATCTTTATAGAATCGGGTCTTTCCGCCAGAACTTCTCCGCTTAAGGCGGCCATCAGTTCCTTTTGTCCATTACCTGCTATTCCAGCAATACCTAATACTTCTCCTGTATTAACTGTAAAATTTATATTTTTTAGGTCAGTTCCATATGATTTTTCAGACTGTATACTCAAATCACTTATAATCAGAGCAGGACTTTTATTAATTGAGTCTTCAACACGGTTTGGTGTGCTTATATTTTTACCCATCATCATCTCAGCCATACTATAAGGCGTTTCATGATCTGGATTACAAGTCGCAACAACCTCTCCCATTCGCATAATCGTAGCCGTATGGCATAGATCTTTAATCTCCTGCAATTTATGACTTATATAAAGTATCGATACACCATCAGCTGATAACTGTCGTAAGGTTCTGAATAGCAACTCAACTTCTTGTGGAGTTAGGACAGATGTAGGTTCATCCATAATCAACATACTTGGATCTTGAAGAAGGCAACGCACCACCTCTATTCTTTGTCGTTCTCCAACAGAAAGCGTATGAACATAACGATCTGGATCAAGCGGAAGTCCATACTTTTTAGATATATTGATTATCTCCTTATCCAAATCAGAGTTAGCTATTTTTGAGGATATACCAAGTGAAATATTTTCTTTTACAGTTAAGGCATCAAACAAAGAGAAGTGTTGAAAGACCATTCCTATACCCAGTTTACGAGCCATTTTAGGATTATTGATTTTTGTCTGCTTTCCACACCATTCAAGAGTTCCAGAATCTGCTTTCTGAACTCCATAAATATATTTAACTAGAGTACTTTTCCCAGCCCCATTTTCACCTAATAAGGCATGAATCTCGCCAGGCATAATTTTGAGGTCAACATTGTTATTCGCTATCACACCAGGATAACGTTTTGTAACACCGAAAAGTTGAAGCATTGGGGTTTTAGACATGATAGGTAACATATAATCTTTTGTACTCTACGGCGAGTGTATTTCTAATAAAACCATATGAATTAATATTCAATTTTAAATTCAGACTGTGTCCACTTTTGAAAGCTAATAATTGCCTCTTCTGAAAGCATTTGATTTGTTGGAATTGATCGTTGACCTTCTGGCAGAGCTATCTGTTGATAAATATGGGCGTCATCAAATCCAATTGCCGCCGCATCAGACTTTCTGTTGCCAAAATAAATAAATTTTATCCTAGCCCAATAAATGGCACTTAAACACATTGGGCAAGGTTCACAGCTTGTATAAATAATACATCCATCTAAAATATGACTCCCAATATTTTTACAAGCTGCTCGAATAGCAAGTATCTCTGCATGAGCAGTTGGATCACCGAAGGAAGTTACTTGATTGGTTCCTTCTCCTATCACCACCCCCTCACGCGTGATAACTGCCCCGAACGGTCCTCCATTGCCACTCGTTACGTTATTAGTGGCAAGAGTTATAGCCATACGCATAAAAGTATTGTCGCACATGGTTTCTAACTTTCCCCGTTATATTTCTCTGGTAATCAAAGAGTATTAAGCTCACTATTAGAAAATTAATTCATTATGGGTAAAATCAAACATATTTTACAAAACAACCCGATTCAGAATTTATATAGTAAACAAAGTATGAGTAAATTTATTCTAATATAGACCAAAATTTTAGTGATATATAAGCGAAGATTTTATACATTCCATTTTTACTATAGTATATATAATACAAGCGTTGACTTTCATTAAAATAACCCGAGTAATAATCAGTAAATATTTCATACATCGGAATTATTAATATGACTTCTTTCTCTAAATCAAAAATAAATAATGAAGATATAATTACTTCTATAGATATGCTTGAAAAGGTATACGGACAGTCTCCTGAAGGAGCCATCAAAAAAGAAATATCATATATTTCAGATCATTATAGAGCGTTCATTGAGGCAGCCCCATTTGTAATTATCGCAACGGTAGGCCCTGAGGGACTTGACTGCTCTCCCCGCGGAGATCCAGCGGGATTCGTGCGTGTCGCAGATAACCATACAGTAATAATTCCTGATAGACGGGGCAATAACCGTGTGGATAGCTTGCGCAATATTGTTCGTGATAAAAGGATTTCATTATTATTTTTAATCCCAGGTATAGGTGAAACTATTCGCATAAACGGTACAGCAAAAATATCTACTAACCCAGAACTTTGTAGTACATTCGCTTTACAAAACAAAAACCCAACCAGCGTAATAATAGTTTCTCTTGGCAGTATATATTATCAGTGTCCCAAAGCTTTAGTTCGTTCAAAACTTTGGGATACAGAAAGTATTGTTACAAGAGAAAAACTCCCCACAACTGGAAATATTCTTGAAGCTATTACTAAGGGCAAAATAAACGGAGATGATTATGACAAAGCATACCCAAAAAGAATAAAAGATACCATTTACTAGAATTATTATATCAATGAAAGAGTACACTTAGTGAAAAATTTGTTTTCAGTTTCAGGAAAAGTTGCGCTTGTTACCGGAGGTTCAAGAGGAATTGGCCTTATGATTGCCCGTGGACTAGTCGAAAACGGAGTTAAAACTTATATCTCTTCTAGGTCTGATAATGCATGCAATGCAGTTGCTGAAGAATTGTCATCTTTCGGCGAATGCATAGCTATACCGGCTGATTTATCAGAATCAAATGAGGTAAAACGTCTAGCAGATGAAATTATATCTCGTGAACCTAAACTTCATATTCTAGTTAATAATGCAGGAGCCGCCTGGGGAGCAAAAATTGGAGACGTCCCTGAAATAGGTTGGGATAAGGTAATGGATTTAAACGCTAAATCACTTTTCTTCCTCAGTCAGGCTCTATTGACGCCACTTCAAGCAGCTGCAACCGAAGAAGATCCAGCTCGTATCATAAATATTGGTTCCGTAGATGGCCTAGCAATACCCAAACTAGAAACTTATTCATACCCAGCTAGTAAAGCTGCTGTGCACCATCTAACACGTGTGATGGCCCATCACTTAGGAAAACGAAATATCTCTGTAAATGCTATTGCACCAGGTCCCTTTGAAAGTAAGATGATGCAATATACCTTAAATAATCATCAAAAAAATATTGAAGAAAACCTTCCTAGAGGTCGGATCGGAACCCCAGAAGACATGGTGGGAGCAGTGATCTATCTTTCATCTCGTGCAGGAGCCTATGTCACGGGGGCGGTGCTTCCCGTAGATGGGGGTACACTAGTGGCGGATGAATTATGGAAAGAAATAGCAGAAACTTGATAAGTTAAATAATTTTAATTTTCTAGCTTTTCTTTCAGAACATCGTTTACTACCTGCGGGTTAGCTTGACCTTTGGTTGCCTTCATAGCTTGGCCTGTAAACCAACCGGCAACTTTTGTATTACCTTCTCTATACTGTTTTGCTTGATCCGGATTATCTATAATAAGTTTATCTATAATACCTTCTATTGCATCAGTATCAGTAATCTGTTTGAGACCCTTTTCTTCAACTATTACAGCTGCATCCTTCCCACTATGAAACATATCTACAAAAAGCTCTTTTCCAATTCTTCCTGAAATCACACCATCATAACGAAGTTTAAGAAATTCAGCGATTTGTGATGAGCTGATTGGTGAATTATTTATATTTATATCGGAAGCGTTAATTAACCCAAACAATTCATTTATTACTAAGTTTGCTGCATCCGTTGCTACAACCTCTTTTTCAATTTCGACCTTCATTTCAATTACAGCTAGCACCAAAGATTCATAAAAGTCCGCAACTTCTTTTTCTGAAACCAAAACATCAGCATTGCTTGATGATAAACCATAAAAGTCTATAAACCGTACTTTTTTAGCATCTGGTAACTCTGGCAGACTATCTTTCAAAATATCAACAAAAGGTTGATCAAGAACTAAAGGTAATAAATCCGGATCAGGAAAATACCTATAATCATGAGCTTCTTCTTTTGAACGCATGGAGCGCGTTTCGCCTCTATTTGAGTCAAAAAGTCTAGTTTCTTGATCAACTACACCTCCATCCTCAATAATCTCAATTTGTCTGCGTGCTTCAAAATCAATTGCCTGTCGAACAAACCTCAATGAGTTAACATTTTTAATTTCACACCGAGTACCCAGAACATCTCCCGGATGTCGAACTGATACATTGACATCTGCACGCATTGATCCTCTAGACATTTCTCCATCACAAGTTCCTAAGTAGCGAAGAATAGAGCGCAATTTTCCTAAATAAGCTGCTGCCTCCTCAGCAGATCGTAAATCTGGTTTTGAAACAATTTCCATAAGCGCAACACCTGATCGATTTAAATCTATATAAGATTTATTTGGGTGTTGATCATGTATCGACTTACCTGCATCTTGTTCTAAATGTAAACGCTCTATACCAACATCAAAACTATTTCCATTAGGAAGGTTAACACTAATTTTACCTTCTCCGACTATAGGATAAGCAAACTGACTTATCTGATAACCCTGCGGTAAATCAGGATAAAAATAGTTTTTTCTGTCAAAAATTGAATGTAAATTAATTTTAGCCCCAAGACCAAGTCCTGTAAGAACTGCTTGACGTACACATTCCATATTAATAACCGGTAACATACCTGGCATTGCTGCATCTACCAAGCTCACCTGACTATTGGGCTCAGCGCCAAATTCAGTTGATGAACCCGAGAATAACTTTGATTCAGAGGAAACTTGAGCATGCACCTCAAGACCCACAATAATTTCCCAGTCATCATTCTCACCAGACAGTAAGTTTTCTTTTCTATGACCGATTCGAGTAGTTATATGGCCTGTAAGATGATCAGGAGTGGCTTCATTAGTCATGACTTTGTAACTCACATCTATCCAGCGATTGTAATATTTTCATTAGGATTTGCAGTAAATTCAGCTGCTGTCTCAATTACATCTGCAATACGTAATACCGTTTGTTCTGTAAATGCTGGACCTATCACATGAAGTCCAAGGGGAAGCCCCTCTTTGTTAATAGCAGCAGGAACGGAAATAGCCGGCAATCCAGCCATAGATGCTGGTACAGTAAAAATATCATTCAAATACATAGCGATAGGGTCTTCCATTTTCTCGCCGATAGCAAAGGCTGCTGAGGGCGTAGTAGGCGTAAGGATAGCGTCACATTCTTTCCATACAGAATTAAAATCATTAGTAATTTGAGTTCTTACCTTTTGGGCTTGCAGATAATAAGCGTCATAGTATCCAGCAGATAAAACGTAGGTACCAATCATAATACGGCGCTTTACCTCATCACCAAATCCAGCAGCTCGAGTTTTTTCATATGTATCAATAAGATCCTCGCCCTCTACTCGCAAACCATAACGAATGCCATCATATCTAGCTAAGTTTGAAGAAGCTTATGCAGGGGCAATAATGTAGTAACTTGGTAAAGCATATTTTGTATGTGGAAGAGATATATCAATAACCTCTGCACCTGCATCTATTAACCAATCCCTGCCCCGTTGCCAGACATCTTCTATCTCATCAGGCATTGAATCTAATTTGTATTCCGATGGAATACCGATACGTAATCCTTTGATATTTCCGTTTAGTG
Source organism: Rhodospirillaceae bacterium (assembly GCA_002713365.1). Classification (GTDB taxonomy): domain Bacteria; phylum Pseudomonadota; class Alphaproteobacteria; order UBA6615; family UBA6615; genus UBA6615. The sequence goes on along the minus strand of PASR01000011.1, from coordinate 299,142 downwards.
ATTCTATGTAACTGGGTACAGGAAGATTAGCACTGGTAGAATCCTTAGGATCGAAACCGGCCATTTCAGCTAACATTAAAGCTGCATCTCCTACACTTCGAGTTATTGGTCCCGCTTGGTCTAAAGAACTTGCAAATGCAATAATTCCCCACCGCGAGCACCGTCCATAAGTTGGCTTTAAGCCAACAACACCGCAAAATGAACTTGGCTGACGAATAGATCCACCAGTATCTGTTCCCGTAGAACCTAATGCCAAACGAGCAGCAACAGCGGCAGCCGAACCTCCCGAAGAGCCTCCTGGAACAAGATCTTTACCAACTAAATTTCCAGACGAAGCTTTCCACGGATTAATGCAATTACCATAATAACTTGTTACATTTGCGGACCCCATTGCAAATTCGTCCATATTGGTCTTTCCTAATATAACCGCACCTGCACTCCATAAGTTATGACTAACCGTTGATTCATACGTTGGGGTAAATCCGTCTAGTATTCGACTTCCAGCAGTTGATAAAATTCCCTCTGTGCAAAATAAATCTTTTATTGCTAATGGTATTCCGTCTAAAGGACTTATTTGTTCTCCTTTAGAACGTCTTTTGTCAGACTCTTCAGCCATCGCGAGAGCTCTATCTGGACATTCAGTTACAAAGGAATTTAGACCTCGTTCTGTTGCCATAGCTTCTAAATGTGCCTGCGTTAAGTCTTGAGAAGTATAATCACCCTCATTCAGAGCTCGGTTAGCTTCTTTAATTGTTAAATATTGAAGGTTAATTTTACTAGTCATCATTCTATAACCTTGATTACTGTAAAGAAGTTACCGGAAGAATCCGGCGCGTTTTGTAATACTTTTGCGGAGTCTCCTCCGTCATTAATCACATCTTCTCGGTAATGAGACTCTGTTTCTACGACATTAGTCATGGGTTCAACCCCATCTGTTTTAACCTCTGCTAACTGCTCTACCCAGCCAATAATATTGGATAGATCAGAAGCTAAGTGACTTAATTCAGATTCTGGAATATGCAAACGCGCTAGACGTGCAATACGTCTTACAGTATTAGTATCGAGAGTCATTTATTTCTCTTAAAGTTAAGGCTTAGTTAAGCGGAGGAAAACTATCACCGAGACTCGGCATCCACAAGCCATAGTAACTGTCTTAAACTAAGCGTATATAATATATAATGCCTATAATTGAACCACTTAATTTTAAAAAATTACTAATTAAAGACAAACGAGTTTTAGGTCTTGATTTAGGATCTAAGACTATTGGTCTAGCAATTTCCGATTCAAACCTAGTAGTTTCTTCTCCACTAATAACCATACATAGAAAAAAATTTACAATAGATGCTGAAATTCTTATCACTTTAATCAATGAACGTATGGTCGGTGGATTAGTTTTGGGTCTGCCAGTAAATATGGATGGGAGTGAGGGACCTCGTGCTCAGTCAACTCGACAATTTGCTCAAAATCTTATCGAAAAAATTGATATTCCGATTGTTTTTTGGGACGAACGACTATCATCTGCGGAAGTCGAGCGTATTTTAATAAATGAAATTGATATGTCACGTAGGCGCCGCGAACAGGTAATCGATAAAATGGCGGCTGGGGTTATTCTACAAGGCTTTCTAGACTATTTGAATCACAGTTAATCTATATCTAATCTTCAATATAAATCTAAAAAAAAAATAAAAACTTATTATATATGTCCAAGAATCAATAAATTATATTAATAGCTATATTTACAGATTGTTTCTAAGTATTAGACTATATAGCTGCCTGAACAAAGATTAGTAATTATCATGGCCAACTCCGTATTCTTTAATCAAACCAATACTGCACTTGATGGAATACTAGGCGGTTCTAGGTGGAACGTACCTGATGGTGGAACTATAACCTGGGAAGTACAAGATAGTAACTCATTTAGCTGGGACAATTATCTAACTGAATTTGATAATCTAGTTACAATAATGAATGATTTTGATCAAATTATTGATGCTGAGTTTCAATATGTAGGCTGGTTAACTTCTCCAGAAAGTGAATCAACAGCAGATATAACAGTAACGTTTGAGAATTTCAGTACATTAGGACTTTCAGAAAATATAGCCGGTTTTGCTAGGTTCCCTGGTACTGTCAATGAAGGAACGGTTAAATTAAACTTAGAATCCACCGTTTTAGAAAAATTCGTCCCAGGACAATCTGGATATCATACCGTAATACATGAGATAGGTCATGCGCTAGGATTAACCCACCCACATGATGGCGGGCCCTGGAATTGGCCTAGTTTTTCAGATCTGGGAATCTCTGCTTTGGATAGTATGTACACCACGGTAATGAGTTATGAACCCCCTCTATATAGTTGGTCTTACGGATGGGCGACTACTCCTATGATATGGGATGCTTACGCGCTACAAACTATGTATGGCGCCGAGAATGAAACGCGAAAAGGCAATCAAACTTATTATTTACTCGATGATAATACAGCCAATGTAATATGGGATTCTGGTGGTACCGATACCATCTCTGCATCGAACTCAATTTATGGAAACTGGGTGGATTTACGCCAAGGCTATTTCAGTGGTGTTTCAAACGATGTAACAGGAATTGCATTTAATACATTAATAGAAAATGCCATAGGTAGTAGCCAAAGTGATACAATCATCGGAAATAATTTAGATAATACCATTCAAGGCATGTCAGGAAATGATTTAATATATGGTCAGGATGGTAACGACGTTATTTACGGTGAAGATGGTAATGACGTTATTTATGGTCAGAATGGTAATGATAGTATTGATGGAGGAGAAGGAACAGATACTGTTAATTACTCAAATTCTTCCTCTCTAGTAAAAGTTAACCTATTAAATGGTACAGCAACATTAGGAAGCTATGTTGATACATTAGTTGGCATAGAAACAATTATAGGTACTGATTATGCAGATACTATTTTTGGGGATGCCGGAGCCAATCGTCTTACCGGAGGTAAAGGAAATGACCTGGTTTTTGGTGATGCGGGAAGTGATATAATCTATGGCGATGATGGATCGGATATCATTGATGGAGGGACTGGTACAGATATTTTAAGTTATTTATCTATAGCATCTGCAGTCTCAATAGACCTTTCATCCGGTAAAGCTATTAATGGAGACTATACAGACCTAATATCTAACATTGAATGGATACTAGGAAGTACACATAGCGATACTATTATAGGAGATCTAGAATCAAATAAAATTGAGGGTTCTAGTGGCGACGACACTATTGACGGAGGAGCNGGAACGGATACAGCTTCCTTTTCAGGAATAATCTCTGAATATAGCGCTGTTGAGTCTGGTTACTCAATTATAGTTACAGATACCAATGCGTCACGTGACGGAACGGATACCCTCACTTCTATCGAGGCCTTTGAGTTTGGTGGGACAAGCGCCTTCTTAAGCGACTTACTTAATCCCACTGATGTTGATAACGGTGTATACCGTTTCTTCAATCTTGGAACAGGTACTCATTTCTACTCTGCTAGCCCCGTTGAACGGAACCACATTATCAACACCTACGATCAATTCAACTATGAAGGTGGCTCTTTTAAATCGGCTGGTGCTGCGAGTTCCGATACAGCCGGTGTACATCGTTTCTTTAATACGCAGTTAGGCACCCATTTTTTTACACAAAATGAACTTGAAAAAGACAATGTGATTGCCACCCTTCCCCACTATAATTACGAAGGTATAGAATATCAGGCGTATACATCCCAAGTAGACGACTCAATTGCACTATACAGGTTCTTTAACACCGTAAATGGAGCTCACTTCTTTACACCCTCTGCGGTTGAAAGAGACAGTGTTATCGAAAACCTGCCCGTCTTTAACTATGAAGGTATCGCCTACTATGTCGATGCTATCGTTTAATATTTAATATAAACTGTTCGTTAAGAATAAGTATTTATAAACATCTAAACTAATAAAAGAATTTAACTTCTAAAGTTAGATATACTGACGTTTTATTCCAATATGTATATTTTTATCCCCAAAAATGCCGATTAACATGAAAATTAGCTCTTTATCTTATATACGAAAACGTATATATACGGATATATGAGCACTCCTTTAAAAATAATACGAGAGAAATTAAAAATCACTCAGACGGAGCTTGCTGCTTTGATGAACACCACTCAAGCAACCATATCGCGCATGGAAGCTGGCCAATGGGAACCAAATGCATCTCAAGTACAAGCTGTATTGGAAAAATCTAATAATCTAGGAATTGACTTATCTATAGATGATTTTGTTTTAACAAATCATAGCACGAAAACAACTAATGGCAGTTATAAAGATATATCTGGTGAACTGCCCTTTAATCATAGACACCTTCTTGGCATCCAGAATTTATCAGCAAATGATATTAATTTCATTTTAGATTTATCAAATAATTATGCTGAACGTAATAGAACTGCTGACAGAAAACTCTCCCTTCTTAATGGCAAAACAGTAATAAATTTATTTTTTGAAGAGTCTACTCGAACCCGCACTAGTTTTGAGCTTGCCGGTAAACGCCTCGGTGCTGACGTAATTAATATTTCAGTAGCATCCAGTTCAATAAAAAAAGGCGAAACGGTTATTGATACTGCCGTCACACTCAATGCTATGCATGCAGATGCTTTAGTAGTGCGTCACCCCCATGCTGGTGCTGTCNAATTACTATCAGAAAAAGTCAACTGTTCGGTTATTAACGCAGGTGACGGCAGTCATGAACATCCAACCCAAGCCCTTTTAGATGCACTTACAATCAGTCGCCGCAAGGGCAGTTTACAGGGACTTCTAGTCGCACTCTGCGGAGATGTAGCTCACAGTAGAGTCGCCCGCTCGAATATCTACCTATTACAAACTATGGGTGCACGTATAAGAATTATTGCTCCACCCACATTAATTCCAGCCGGAGTAGAAAGACTGGGAGTGGAGGTTTTCCATGATATGAACGCAGGATTAGCTGACTGCGACATAGTAATGATGCTTCGATTACAACGTGAACGAATGAAGGGTTCATTTGTACCTTCAGTGCATGAATATTTTCATTTTTATGGGCTAGATTATGAGAAGTTAAAACATGCTAAATCCGATGCTTTAATAATGCACCCTGGACCTATGAACCGCGGGGTAGAAATAGATTCTGAAGTTGCTGATGACTTCGATAGGTCAGTTATACATGAACAAGTTGAAATGGGAGTAGCCGTACGAATGGCCTGCCTAGATATACTCACTCGCACAAAAAATCGGAATGTTTTATGAACCCACGCGTNGCGTATACAAATGCTAGAGTTATAGACCCTGCAACTAACCTTGATATTCCAGCATCTGACATTGGAGGACTTTTGTCAGATGGAGAAACAATCGCTGCTATTGGGCCAGAAATTTTCGCTGAGGGCATACCTGAAAGCGCAGTTCAAGTAGACTGCAGGGGTGGTGTCTTAAGTCCTGGCTTAGTAGACATTCGAGCGGACCTTTGTGAACCCGGTGCCGAACATAAGGAGGACTTAGAAAGCGGCAGTAAAGCTGCAGCAGCAGGCGGCGTTACAACGGTTGTGGCACTTCCCAATACAAATCCAGTAATCGACGAAGTATCGGTCCTAGAATTTATTGCAAGACGTGCACGTGAGGTAAAATTAATAAAGGTATTTGCTCATGCGACTGTTACTAGAGGAGGTAATAGTGACGAACTAGTAGAAATGGGTCTTTTAAAACAAGCTGGAGCAGTAACATTTACTGATGGCCGAAGAACTATAAATAACGCCAAAGTACTCTCACGTGCACTGAAATATGCACAAGCTTATGATAGTATTATAATGCAGCACCCCGAAGAACCAGAATTAGCTCAAGGGGGTGTAATGCAATCAGGTGAATTATCTACTCGTCTCGGTTTGCCGGGAATACCTGCAGAAGCAGAAATCATAATGCTGCAACGTGATCTCAAATTAGTAGAGATGACTGGTGGCCGTTATCATGCTTCTCATATCTCAACATCAGCTTCTGTTGAAGCGATCGCCAGCGCAAAAGATTCTGGTCTAAGTGTCACCTGCGATACATCTCCACCCTATTTTTCGTTAAACGAGCTTGCAGTAGGTGATTATAGAACTTTTGCTAAGTTATCACCGCCTTTGCGTCAAGAGGAAGATCGAAAAGCAATCATTGAGGGTCTATGTAATGGTACCATTGACTGTATAGCCTCCGATCACGTTCCCCAAGATCAAGATTCTAAGCGCCTACCATTTGAACAGGCAGAATTTGGCGCTGTAGGACTAGAAACGCTTTTACAACTAACTCTAGAACTACGTCATAACGGTTATCTAAATTTATCAAATGTACTATCACATATAACCTATAAACCTGCTGATTTACTTGGGCTTCCTGTTGGACGATTGAACATTGGAGGCCCAGCTGACTTGGTAGTCTTTGCTCCAGACCGTCCTACACGTATTGAACCCAGCACATTTTCTTCAAAATCAAAAAATTCTCCTTTTGATGGTCGTCTTGTCCAAGGACAAGTCTTACTTACCGTAGTCGATGGTCGCACTGTATTTTCTTCAGCAATTTAATAAGAAAGGTCTCTATTTTAAATGGAAAACGGCTTTGGCCCAATCTATTATTACCTGAGTATTTTTCAAACAATCTTGAACTTACCTGATTGGAAAAATATTATTTATAGCTGGCATATAGTTTGTCCGTCTTTAGTATTCGCTTATCTCCTTGGATCAATACCATTTGGGCTATTGATCACTAAATTTTTTGGCAAAGAAGACATACGTAAAATTGGTTCAGGTAATATAGGAGCAACGAATGTATTACGGAGTGGAAAACGGGGTCTAGCTGCACTCACCCTAATATTTGATTCTGGTAAAGCTATTATAGTCGTCTGGCTTTCAAAAGAGTATTTGGGCCCTGATATTACCTTTTTTACATCCATATTCGTTATTCTTGGGCATATATTTCCTATTTGGTTAAAGTTTCGTGGAGGTAAAGGCGTAGCAAGCTTTTTTGGCGTTTTACTTTGTCTTTCCTTATTATCTGGATTTATATCCTTAATTATTTGGCTTATAGTAGCTTTAATATCTCGGTTTTCTTCTCTTGCAGCACTAGTATCAGTTTCCACTTCTCCTATCCTAGGATATTTTATTGGTAGCCCTAAAATCGGTTCAATAATGTTGATTCTTGCTTTCTTAGTTTGGATTAGGCATATCAAAAATATACAAAATCTTATTTTGGGTAAGGAAAGTAAAATTAATTTGAGAGCCTAATATAACAGCGGATTACTAGTAAAAGTCCTGAAAATAGTTCAATAAAAGTAATTTACTGCTATTAGTGGAGTTGACGTAACCGTTTTGCAGTGCCAAGTAACCGCCGCAGTATTCTTTGAAACATATAAGTTGATTGAACTTAGCAACTGGTTTAACTGCAAGAAAATGCTTTAATTATTATTTAAAAAAGTAATTTATCGTACTTCTACTCTAATTTTTATAAGATTTACGGATTATATGCCCAATGAACGTAGTTATCGTAGAATCGCCTTCTAAGGCTAAGACTATCAATAAGTATCTTGGCAAAGACTATATTGTTCTTGCTTCTTACGGACATATCCGTGACCTACCCCCGAAAGATGGATCGGTCAGGCCCGAGGAAGACTTTGAAATGGATTGGTCAGTTGATTCACGTGCCGAGAAACCAATTAAGGAAATAGTAAACGCTCTTAATGGTGCTGAGATACTTTACTTAGCAACTGATCCAGACCTAGAAGGTGAAGCAATTTCTTGGCACATAGAACAGTTACTTCATGAACGTGATTTACTAAATAATATTGATGTAAAGCGTGTTGTATTTAATGAAATAACCAAATGAGCAGTACAAGAGGCTTTTAATCACCCTCGTGATGTACATGATGAACTAGTTGAAGCATATCTGGCGCGGCGCGCCCTAGACTATCTAGTTGGATTCAAATTATCGCCAGTATTATGGCGTAAACTTCCAGGATCCAGGTCAGCGGGTAGAGTTCAATCTGTTGCCCTACGTCTGATTTGTGAGCGAGAAGCTGAAATAGAAATATTTAAGGCTCGTGAATACTGGTCTATAGAGGTTAGCCTAGATAGTAAGCAAGGTATTCCTTTTGATGCTAGACTTGTAGAAAAAAACGGCCAAAAACTGCAAAGGTTTGATATTAAAGACGAAACTATGGCCATTAATACAAAAAGAGAAGTTGAATCAGCTGCTTTTCAGATTACTAAAGTTGAGAAAAAACGTACCAAGCGAAACCCGCAACCTCCATTTACAACTTCAACACTGCAGCAAGAGGCTGCACGTAAGCTTGGTTTCAGTACTTCTCAAACTATGCGTGTTGCACAACGTCTTTATGAAGGAATCGAAATTGATAGTGAGACTATTGGTCTTATAACATATATGCGAACGGACAGTATTACACTTAGCCAAGATGCCATTTCAGGAAGCCGCAGCCTAATAGACACCGATTATGGCGAAGAATATCTTCCTGAAAAACCACGCGTATTTCACACTAAGGCTAAAAATGCTCAAGAAGCACATGAAGCGATCCGTCCGACTGACTTTTTTCGCCGTCCACAAAGTTTGAAAGGCCTGTTAGATAATGATCTCTTCCGTCTATATGAATTAATTTGGCGTCGCACCCTCGCGTCAGAGATGGCCGAAGCTCAAATAGACCGTGTTACCATAGACATTGGCTCCTTAGACAAAAAACTTTCCTTAAGAGCCAATGGACAAACAATTGCCTTTGAAGGCTTTTTAAAGTTATATCGTGAAGACCGCGATGACCTATCAAAAGAAGAAGCCGATAGCGAGGATGAACGAAGACTTCCACATCTAAATGAAGGTGAATCGTCCATTGTTCGAGAAGTACGCCCAGAACAGCATTTTACCCAGCCGCCTCCAAGGTATACAGAAGCAAGTCTAGTTAAATCAATGGAAGAGCTAGGAATAGGCCGACCATCCACTTATGCATCAATAATTCAGGTTCTACAGGAACGAAAATACGTTCAACTTGATCGCAAGCGTTTCATTCCCGAAGATCAAGGTCGACTAGTTGTAAGCTTCTTATCGAGTTTTTTTCGACAATATGTCGAATATGACTTTACAGCACAAATGGAAGAACGGCTTGATGACATTTCCGGTGGTCGATTAGACTGGAAAACTGTGCTCCGCGACTTCTGGAATGATTTCTCAGCAGCAATAGAGGGAACTAAGGAGTTACGCGTTAGATCAGTACTGGATGCGCTGGATGATGAACTTGGACCACATTTTTTTCCTATTCGTGAAGATGGGACAGATGCACGAATTTGTCCAGCATGTAATGAGGGTAGACTTGGTTTGCGACTTGGAAAACACGGCCCGTTCGTTGGCTGCTCACAATATCCCGAATGTAAATTTACCCGCAAGTTATCAGTTGACGGTGGTGATGACAAAACTGCCGATCTTTCAAACAACCCAATAAATTTAGGTATCGATCCAAACACCCAAAAAGACGTGACAATACGCAAAGGGCCGTATGGTATTTATGTCCAATTAGGTGAACCAGAAGAAAACGGTAAAAAAACCACTAAACCAAAACGAACATCAATTCCTGAGGGTATTTTAACATCTGAAATCGATTTAGAGCTGGCTCTTGGACTCCTTGACCTACCTCGAGATATCGGTTTACACCCTGAAGATGGGATCACTATCCAAGCAGGACAAGGACGATTTGGCCCCTATGTAAAACATGGAAGCAGCTACGCATCTCTACCAGAACCACGTGATGTACTGACAATTGGTCTCAATCATGCAGTTACATTGCTAGCAGAGAAAGGAAAATCAAGGGGACGTGGTGCTAAAATACTTCGCGAACTAGGTAATCATCCAGAAGATAAAACGCCCGTAGCTATCTATGATGGAAGATACGGTGCATATGTAAAAAATGGAAAAACAAACGCCACTATTCCAAGTCATAGAGATATAAAAGATCTATCATTGGAAGATGCAATTGCTCTTTTAAATGAAAAAATAGCCAAGAGTAAAAACAGCACATCCAAAAAGAAAGCCACATCCAAAAAGAAAGCCACATCCAAAAAGAAAACGGTAAAAAAAGCAGCAATGAAAAAAACCGAACCTCCTCCGGTTGTGAATTAGCAAAAACTTGTCAAAAAAAGATAAAAGAAAAGTTCGTCTAGATTCTTTACCCAGTAGGGACGAATTGATTGCCCATATACGGGAAAAGGATGGTCCAAGTATTCGACGAGATATAGCCAGGACATTCGGTGTCAGAGGAGCCGAACGAGCTAAGCTGCGTAGAATGCTAATAGAACTCGAGAATGACGGGTTAATAGCTCGAAGTAATAAACAAAAATGGAGCCCAAGTGATCGTTTGCCCCCCGTAACTGTTTTAGTTGTTTATGATATAGACGAGGATGGTTACCCTCTTGTGAAACCTGTTAATTGGGACGAAGGAAAGCCTTATCCATTTATAGAATTAAAAACGGGTTCTAAAAACGTAAAAGCTCCGGGCTTGGGTGATAGAATCTTGTGTCGCCTACAACCAAATGGAGAGCAAACCTATAAAGCAATTCTAATGCGTCATGTGAGCAAAGATGCTAAAGAAATAATTGGTATTTTCAGGGAAACCAATGAAGGGGGGCTTTTAGAATCTATAGACCGGAGAAACTCTAAAGATATATTTATCTCAGATAATCATAAAGGTGATGCTAAGGATGGAGAGTTAATAAAAGTAGGTTTAATACCGGGTAAACACTATGGTATGTCGCGAGCAAAAGTAATCAAACCTATATGTGATGCATCTTCCTCTGGAGCAATAAGTATGATTGCTATTCATGAATCTGACATTCCATTTGAATTTTCAGAACCATTATTATCTGCGACAGAAAAACTTGAACAACCTAAAAATATTGCTAGAAAAGATTATAGAGATGTTCCACTTATAACTATTGATGGTACCAATGCTCGTGATTTCGACGACGCTGTATTTGCCGAACCCGATAAAAGCGCAGACAACCCTGACGGTTGGCATTTAATAGTTGCGATAGCTGATGTTTCTTGGTTTGTAAGGCCAGATAGTATCCTTGACCGTGAAGCCTACAAACGGGGTAACTCAGTGTATTTTCCAGATCGAGTTGTACCAATGTTACCTCCTGCATTATCAAACAATCTTTGCTCACTATTACCTAACCAAGAGCGTGCATGTCTTGCCGTAGATTTATGGATTACTAAGACCGGTGTTCTACTAAGTCATAAATTCCAACGTGCCATAATTAAATCATTTGGCCGCTTTAACTATGAGCAAGTCGAGAATATCTATAATGGAGCTCCCTCACCAATCCCCAGATCGCATATAGATAATCTATATATGGCCTTTAAAAGTCTTTCACATGAAAGAAAAAACCGAGGAACACTAGAACTTGATCTACCAGAAACAAAAATCGTGTTAGAGAGACAGGGGAATGTAAAGTCGATTAATACAATTAAGCGCTTAGATAGCCACCGTCTTATAGAAGAATTCATGATAACAGCAAACATTGCTGCTGGCACTGAATTAACCAGGCTAAACAAGCCAGCTATATTTCGTATTCATGACGAACCAGATAAAGAAAAACTTGAAGTTTTACGAAGAGTTTTAGCTGAATTTAAAACAAACCTTCCAAAATCTAAAATCTACAGAGCTTCTGATTTTAACACGCTTCTAACGAAGTTAAAAAAACATCCAAATTCACAGCTAATAAACGAGTTAATATTACGTTCGCAAAGTAGGGCAGAATATAGCCCTCAAAATATTGGTCATTTCGGGCTAAACATAAGAAAATATGCTCATTTTACATCTCCGATTAGACGCTATGCTGACTTACTTGTACACCGTTCACTTATTAGAGGACTTGGCTTAGAAAAAACTTGTAAAGACGAGGAGAAACTTGCAGAAAATACCATAGATAGCTTTATTAAAATAGGAGAGCATATCTCAGCTACTGATCGCCGTGCAGTGAATGCAGAGAGAAACGCTAATGACCGCTATACAGCTGCGTTTTTGAGTAGGTATTTAGGTGAATTATTTACGGGAGTGATTTCTGGTGTTACTAAGGCGGGTTTGTTTATTAGGCTTGATAAGATCGGCGCTGAGGGATTTGTTCCCGCATCTAGATTAACTGGTAATCGCTATGTATTTGATTCTAAAAAGTATACCTTGAGTAATAAACAGTTAGGGATAAAACATAGGTTAGGCGAGAAAGTAGAGATACGTATTATTGAAGCTAATGGAATAAAATCATCAAGTATTTTTGAGATTAACAATGATGATAAGAGCATTCAACGTCAAAGAAAAAAAACTAAAAAATCATATAGAAAAATTAAAAAGAAATAATGCCTAAAAACAACTATCCTCATGAAGCTTGACAGGGGAAAATCCAACGCTATGTTCCACATAACTGCACGCCAATTTCTAAATTAACAGGAAATAATGTTATGGCTAAATCTAATACGGTACTGGTAAAACTCGTAAGTTCAGCCGACACAGGCTATTATTATGTGGCAAAAAAGAATCCACGTAAAATGCCTGATAAAATTGAGTTAAAAAAGTATGACCCTAAAGTACGTAAACACGTGCTATTTAAAGAAGAGAAAATCAAATAGCTAATTGTTAAATTAGCTTTTATAAAACTGCAGCAATATATCAACCATCAAAAACTGCTCTTACATAGTATATGCGATTTAGAACAAATACCCGCATTCAAAAGCTGAACTAAACGTATCAAAGCTTACTTTTTGGCATTACCGATTTAAGGCTTAGCTCTCGCAAGTGAGTAGAGCTAACTTCTGCAGGAGCTTGCATTAGTAAATCTTCTGCTCGTTGATTCATAGGAAATGCAATTACCTCCCTTATATTTGGTTCGTCAGCCAATAGCATAACTATACGATCTATTCCTGGGGCTGAGCCGCCATGCGGCGGAGCTCCAAACTGCAGGGCATTTAGCATACCACCAAACTTAGCTTCTAGATCTTCTCTATTATAGCCTGCTATTTCAAAAGCCTTAATCATTATATCTGGTCTATGATTTCTAATAGCTCCTGAGCTTAGTTCAATACCATTACAAACTATGTCGTACTGAAATGCCAAAATATCCAAAGGATTATCATTTTCAAGAGCATCGAGACCCCCTTGAGGCATAGAAAACGGGTTATGACTAAACTCTATTTTACCAGTTATTTCGTCTAGTTCATACATCGGATAATCAACAATCCAACAAAAAGCATAATTATCTTTATCAAGGAGCTCTAAACTTTCTCCTATTTTCGTTCGTGCTAAGCCAGCTAGAAGTGCTGCCTCTTTTTCTGCACCCGCTGCAAAAAATACTGCATCACCATCACCTACAGAAGTTAATTCCTTTAAACTATTCAACGCTTGCTCAGAAAAGAATTTTGCTATCGGTCCTTTAGCCTCTCCGCTCTCAAAAACTACATATCCTAGTCCAGGCGCTCCTTGCTCTCGCGCCCAATCATTAAGGCGATCAAACCAACTACGTGGCTTATTTGCTGCCCCTTTTGCAGGTATAGCGCGTACGACTCCTCCCTTAGAAACAACGCTTGCAAAAACTTTAAAATCTGATTCTACAAATAAATCAGATACGTCACTTATGATTAAAGGATTACGAAGGTCAGGCTTATCAGTACCATATTTAAGCATCGATTCAGCAAAGGGTATTCTAGGAAAAGGAAACGGAGTAACTGACCAAGGCTTTGAACGGCCATATCCTGAAAATTCCTGGAAAACGCCACCTAAAACGGGTTCGATTGTAGATAAGACATCTTCTTGGGTAACAAAGCTCATTTCAAAATCAAGTTGATAAAATTCTCCCGGAGATCTATCTGCTCGCCCATCTTCATCTCGAAAACATGGCGCTATTTGAAAATATCTATCGAAACCTGCGACCATAAGCATTTGTTTAAACTGCTGAGGTGCTTGAGGTAATGCGTAAAATTTTCCGGGATGCAGACGAGATGGAACAAGGTAGTCACGTGCTCCCTCTGGACTAGAAGCTGTTAAAATTGGAGTCTGAAACTCAACAAAATTAGCTTCTATCATCCTTTTCCGAATCGAAGTAATAACCTGATTTCGCAGCAAAATATTGGCTTTAACTTTTTCTCTACGTAAATCTAGGTATCTATAACGTAATCTAATCTCTTCGCTCGTATCTTCATCAGAATTTACTTGTAAAGGAAGAACTGCCGACTCAGATTCTATTTCCACTTCATCTATTTGCACTTCTATCAAACCGGTAGGCAAAGAATCATTCACTGTATCTTTAGTGCGCTCAACCACCTTACCAGTAACAGTTAGAACTGATTCTAGTCTCGTAGACTCTAGCTTCGAGAATAAAACACTGGATATGTCAATGACACATTGTGTTAAACCATACTGATCTCGGAGATCTACAAACAACAAATTACCATGATCACGTTTTCTGTGGACCCAACCAGATAGCTTGACAGTCTCATTAGCGTTATTAGTACGCAGTTCATTACAATTGTGTGTTCTATATGGGTGCATCAGTAGCCTCAGATTTCACATAAATACCGCATTTCTGGTCAATGGCCATGTAACGGCTAGGTCTGTCAACCCGTTGTTATACACTCTAAATAAAATATAACCACTTCTTTGGCTTTCGAAAACAATTAAAACTATATAAAAAGCACTTATGACTTTAATAACAACAACAAATGAATTGGTAGATGCCTGCAGCTTACTATCCATTGCTGACTATCTGACTGTTGATACTGAGTTTATGCGTGAAACTACTTTTTGGCCAAAATTATGCTTGTTACAGATTGCAGGCCCGAATCATGCTTTTGCTATTGATCCTCTAGCTAAGAATATAAATCTTGAACCAGTTTTAAAATTATTAGCCGATAAAAGCATAACCAAGGTCATGCATGCAGCAAGACAAGACATGGAAATATTCTACCATTTAACTGGTAGTTTACCCCAACCTCTTTTTGACACTCAAATAGCAGCTATGGTTTGTGGTTTTGGTGATCAAGTTGGTTACGAATCCTTAGTTTCTAAACTAAACGGAACTCGTATAGACAAATCTTCTAGGTTTACCGATTGGTCACGTAGACCATTGAGCAATGAACAGCTAGAGTACGCTCTGGGAGATGTAACACATCTAAGGCCTGTCTATGATAAACTGCTTAAACGAATTGAAAAAACGGGGCGCTTTGAATGGATAGAAGAAGAAACCAATCTTTTATGTAATCCAGATATATACAGAATTGACCCTGAACAGGCATGGCGACGTCTAAAACCTAAAAAAAATGACTCCAGGTATCTAGCTGTTCTGCAAGCTGTAGCTAAGTGGAGAGAAAATGAAGCTTTAACTAGGAATGTTCCAAGAAATAGAGTGGTTAGAGATGAGATTCTTTTACAAATTGCTTCTCGACCTCCAAAAGATAAAAAATCTTTGGAACGTGTTAGAGGTTTATCAAACGGTTTTTCAAACGGTGCATATGGAGAAAGTCTTCTTGAAGCTATTTCTAAAGGTATGGCATTACCATTAGAAATAGCGCCTGTGGCAAAAATTAAACCAGAGTTACCTAGCGGCATTGGTCCACTTACTGATTTATTAAAAGTATTACTGAAACAAAAGTGTGAGGAAAATCATGTGGCACAAAAGTTAGTTGCTAATGTGAATGACTTGGAAAGAATTGCAGCTGATAATGATGCAGATGTACTTGCACTTAAAGGTTGGCGTCGAAACCTATTTGGAGAAGATGCCTTACGTTTAAAAAAAGGTGAAATTGCATTGTCTATTTCTGAAAAAAAAGTACGTATAGCAAAAGTAAAAAATTTTGAATAACATGGCTATTTCTTAATTAAAGCAATAAACCAAGCTTAGCACCCAAAATTAAATAAATACTAATTTAAAATAATTTTAGCCGAGAAAAAATATTATGTAACATAAAGACAAAATGTTTTTTTTAGTTTCTTAGCAAACTTTGATAATCGTGAGCGTACTTCATCACTTAAAAGTCCAACTTTCGAAGAAATAATATGTAATTCAACTTTCTCAGAACCGATACATAATTTACTACCATCTAGTAGTTTAGACTTACCCCCTGATAATTTTTCGGCAATTCCTATTGCACTGCCCAATATATATGACCATTCAATATCATCTTCATTAAGGAGTTTTATTACAGCTCTTAATGAGTGGTCATTTATATCACCGCCATAGCGAAGATATACAGCCAGAGCTAACATAGCTTTTTCTTTATGAGTTATAGCAACCAAAGGTAATCTTAGTATTCTAAAATAAGCTTGCTCAGCTCTATAGTCAGGGTGCTCAGACCAACCAATATCGGCTAGTAGACATACAGCTGTAAGCAAACGACACATACCTTTTTTATCATTTGGAAAAAGCTCCGCAACCCAATTTGACAAATAAATTACTTCGGGTGGAAACCTACTTTCATTAACTCCTATGTCTTTACAAACTAACAACAAAGGATCGCCTAATTTTTCCTTATCGGAAAGGCGATCATATAAAAAGCCCTCCCTAATGCCTAAGGCAGAGAAAATAACCTCTTTTGGCTTAATTCTATCAATTAATTTTTGTAGAATTAGGGCAGAAGCTGGCATAGATGCGATACGTTGATTGGGTATTGCGTCACTATTACGCAAACTAACTTCACTCATACCTGATACAATTTTACAAAACTCTGAAGCCATATCACCTGTAATTGTATAGTTGTGTACAACTCGCAGTGGATATCCTGTTTGAACCATATGCAGTCTTGCAATTGCCCTCCATGCACCTCCAAACGCATAAAAACGCTGGTTTTCTGTTATATAACTGCATGAAGAAAGAATATTTTCTATATAATTTGATAATTTCTCTGGTTTTAAACCTACAGTTGTAATCAGGCGCAAATGTCCCAAAGGTAAGCTTTGACCAAATTCATAAGCTCCACCTCTGATACTCGTGAGTTCTAAACTGCCACCGCCTAAATCACCGCTAATACCATCAGCTCCAGGAATACCGCATAATACACCACAAGCCCCAAGTCTTGCCTCTTCAATACCACTTAATTGAGTAATTGAATTACCAAAGATCTTTTTCACATTCGATAGAAATTCTTTGCCATCAGAAGCCTCGCGTGTTGCCGCAGTAGCTAAGATATATAACTCGTCAACTCCCATCGCTCTTATTAGGATTTCAAAGCGAGGTAAGCTTTTTAAAGCCTTCTCAACCCCTTTAGGATTTAAGTAGCCAGTTTCACTGACATTGTAACCAATTTTACAAATTACACGCTCATTAAAAACAGGAACTAATGCTCGAGATGCACTTTTATAAATTACCAATCGGATTGAATTAGAACCAATGTCAAGTACACCTTTTAGGTCTTCTTTACGTAATTTAATGCCTAAGGTTATGGTATCACCTACTGCAGAAAATTATTGATTTTTACTAGATTGAGGAGATGGAATTACATCAACATCTTTTAGCGCGCTGCCTCTTCCAGAAAGGCTGGGATTTGTCATGAAGTAATCATGCGCACTAAACGATTTAGTCCCTCGATTATTAATAATTCTTGAGTAATTTCCATCATTTTGCATAGTCCAAGTTTGTTTAGTGTCCATAATATTAGCGACCATAATCTGATCAAGAATTTGTTGTTTTACAGTCACATTTTCTATTGGCACCAAAACCTCAACTCTCCTATCAAGGTTGCGAGGCATCCAATCAGCAGAAGTAATATAAACTTTTGCTACTGCTGATGGAAGTTCCTGGCCAGCCCCGCACACCAAAATGCGAGCATGCTCTAAAAATCTGCCAACTATACTCTTAACCTCAATATTATCACTTAACCCTGGTATACCAGGTCTAAGACAACATATCGCTCGAACAATAAGTTTAATCTTAACTCCTGCCTGCGAGGCTTCATAGAGAGCATCTATAATTTGGCCATCAACTAAGTTATTTAATTTTGCCCATATATGGGCAGGCCGACCTGCATGGGCATGGTCTATTTCTTCATTAATTAAATCTAAAAGCGTTTTACGAAGATTAATTGGTGAGACGCATATTTTTTCAAGAGCTTCTGGTTGCGCAAAACCAGTCATATAATTAAATATTTTACCAGCATCTTGGCAAAGATCAAAATCATCAGTGAAATAGCTTAAATCAGTATATATTCGTGCATTAATTGGGTGATAATTACCAGTACCAAAATGAGCGTAAGTTTTAAGACTATTACCTTCGCGCCTAACAACCATACTTATCTTGGCGTGGGTTTTTAAATCAATAAAACCGTAAACTACTTGTACACCAGCGCGTTCAAGCTCTCTTGACCAACGAATATTAGCCTCTTCATCAAATCGGGCCTTTAATTCAACCATAGCAGTCACAGATTTACCTGATTCCGCAGCCTCGATAAGTGCCCGAACAATAGGTGAATTTTCAGACGTTCTATACAATGTCTGCTTTATAGCCACGACCTGAGGATCTCGCGCAGCTTGCCTTAAAAACTGAACTACAACATCAAATGATTCGAAAGGATGATGTACAATAATATCCTTAGACTGTATTGCAGCAAAACAGTCACCAGAAAAATCTCGAATTCGTTCAGGAAAACGTATATCAAATGATTTAAACATTAAGTCTGGTCTTGAATCACTTATTAGTTCGTTGATTCGATCGAGACCAAGAATTCCTTGCTGAACAATTGTATCTTCTTTATTAACTCCAATATTATTTGCAACAAAGGTCCGTAATTCTTCTTGCATAGAAGATTCAATTTCTAGCCTTATAACGTTACCTCTTCGCCTGTGCTTCAAGGCTGTCTCAAAAACTCTTACCAAGTCCTCTGCTTCTTCAAGGATTTCAATGTCGCTATCTCGAATTATCCTGAATGCCCCAACTTCCTTAATACTAAAACCTGGGAAAAGCTTAGCAATATTAGATATTATAATTTTTTCTAAAATTATAAACCTTCCATTATCACCTGGTAAATTTACAAACCTTTTTATCTGACCTGGTAACGGCAATAGACCATTCAAAGTACGGTTATCTGAAGAACGTAATAGCTCAAGCGCTAGTGTTAATCCAAAATTAGGTATAAACGGAAACGGATGGACCGGATCAACAGCTAGTGGAGTTAAAACTGGAAATATATCCTCCATAAAATAATTGTCCAACCAATCAATTTCTTGTTTTTCAAGTTCTTCAACCTCCAGTATCGATAATCCATTCTCACGCAACTCATTAGTTAGATTAACCCAAATTTCCTGCTGATAATTTGTAAGCCTGCTAACTCTATCATGTATTGCAATAAGTTGTTGTCTGGGCGTCATTGCATCTTTAGTTGGCGATTTAACTCCAGCTGCTACTTGGCCTTTTAATCCAGCTACTCGCACCATATAAAATTCATCTAAGTTAGATGCTGAGATCGATAAAAATTTAACTCGCTCAAAAATAGGATGAGTCTTATTATCGGCCTCTTCCAAAACCCGTTCGTTAAAACTCAACCATGAAAGTTCACGATTCAAAAATCTTTTTTCAGGATTCCCACCTAGTAATTTCAAATCAGGGTTTGGCGAATCCAAAGTGTAAGTTAAAGACAATTAACCCTCTTCTAAAACATTAATATTTTAAATAAATAAAGCTATTTTCTATTGTAAATATTATTGAATAATTGTAATAGACCGGTTTAAACCCAGTTTTATAAATTATCAATAATTATATATTCTCCATTGTATCAAACACTTCTCGCAAAAGAGGTATTGTTACACGTCTTTTTGTAGCCATAGCAGTTAAGTCGACTGTGTGAACTAACTTTTCTGCAGCAGCAAATGTTCGTACCATTCTTGTAATAGCGAACTGAATTACCTCAACTCCAACCTCCAATTGACGATCCGAAAATAGCTTCAATAAAACTGCTCCCAGAATCCTATCATCTGGAGATGCAATCATAACAGCTGGTAACGAATTTAATCTAGATCGTAAATCAGCTAATTTAATATTCCAACGTCCAGGTGGTGTGCGAGAACTTATTAAGATATACTTACCCTGTTCCACGACTAAATTATATATGTGTAGAAACAAAACTTCTCTTTCAGAGTTACCAACAACCTCCGCTAAGTCATCAATATAGATAGCTGGATGTGATATAACTAGATCAGGAGGCTCATAAATATCTAAATCGTTAACGGTCAGCATTAATGCACCGATACGAGACATCCAAACATGCCCCAAATGGGACTTCCCACTAGCCTGAGGTCCCCATATTACTAATCCCGAAGCTGGCCAATCTGGCCACTTATCAATCCACGATACAGCATATGTATTACAATCAGATACGAGAAAATCATCTCTACCCAGGGCTGTGCGATGTCCTAAATTCAGTACAAGTTGATTAATTATATCATTGTTTTTCATGGTGTTATAATTCGTACCTTAGGTAATTTATTAGATCTACTTTTATTTACGAGATTGTTTGATCTTTCTAAATCATTAAAGTCTAAAGCTAAATCCTCTTGTGCTAAAATTGTAGATAAATGGGATTTATCACCATAGTGAGAAAGCTGAATAATTGCCGCTTCCCTAGAGAATGATATGAGCTTGACCTTAGATATTGAAGCAATGCCTTTTAAACGTTTTTTTATTAAAACCCAATGTTCAAGAGATATTAACGGAACTTCCAGAATCGTTCGGCTAGGTGCATTAAATTGGATGATGTTTTGAGATATCCATATTTCTTGTAGTTCCTTAGAAACATTAGCTGCTGCCGCTGCAAACAAAGAATTAACCTCGTTTAATTTTAACCCATTATAGTTTAGTAAAATGGGCTTGGAGTATGGAGTATTAACTTTATTTGCACTAATATTAATTTTAAATTCATTGTTTTTATTGGATAGTGAAGCAATAACAACTAAAATATCACTGGCTCCATATCGCCTTCCTATTGACGATAATATATTTTTATTACCCTCTAAGACCTCAGAAGCATTAACATCTAAAATATCATTTAAATCACCTACAGGAGTAATTAAAGGGACTAAACCCTTTGGAGTTTTAGCCTTAGACCAGGCCTCACGCCAAGAATTAGTATCCTCCCATAAAAGTATTTTATTATCTTTAAGTAATATAGGAAGAATTAAAACTGGTTTGCTTACTGACTCAGCAAACGGAATATTTTTATCTCGTAGTAATCGACGAACTTCAGATGACTTAAAGTTAACTTTAATATTTGCTAGATAACGTACGTCTGATATTCGTTCTTGATTTACCTCTATCGCTTTTACAATATAGTCTAAATCATCCGGTGCTAGTGAAGGTAAACGTTCATAATCAATATTACGAGTTAATCTATGAAGTAGTATTTTTAATGCATTTCGTTGAGCTTTTTGAAAAGCCGAAATTTTTGCCATGGATGCAGTTTTAGAAGTTACATCTACTGCAACATTGCTTACAGAAAAAATATCACTAGCTATTAGACTAGTAGCTCCAATATAGGATAACCATACATTTAGAACTACAGCAATAAACATTACTAAAAAGAGACGAAATCTAAATATACGAAAACATAATATTTTATAGATTATTAATAACATTTAAAGACCTATTGTTAAAACCTAGTTTTTTTTTGATTCTAAGTTTGAAAACTTAATTGACAACGCATAGGTTTACGGTAGCAAATACTAAGTAACATAATTTTGTCATATACATGGCCGACGGAGAAGAAATATTTCACTTACATATAAAGATTCTGGCGTTAACATCGCAGCAGGCAATGCACTTGTTGATATTATCCGTCCGCTAGCAAACGCAACTAACCGTAAAGGCGTAGCTAGTGGGATAGGAGGCTTTGGAGGAATATTTGATCCTAAGGCAGCGGGTTTTATTGATCCCCTACTTGTATCAGCGACGGATGGGGTCGGAACAAAACTCAAATTAGCTATCGAATGTAATTTACATACTACTATTGGAGTGGATCTCGTAGCAATGTGTGTAAATGACTTAGTAGTTCAGGGAGCTGAGCCTCTAATGTTCTTAGACTATTTTGCCACAGCCAAACTGCGTACTGATATAGCGGCAGAAGTTATATATGGAATAGCTGAGGGTTGCAAACTTGCTAGATGCGCACTTATTGGCGGTGAGACCGCTGAGATGCCTGGTCTATATAAGGATGGTGATTATGATATAGCAGGATTTGCAGTTGGTGCTGTGGAGCGGGAAAAACTTTTGCCAAATAATCAAAATCCACCAATTCCAGGTGATATAGTAATCGGCCTTCCGTCAAATGGCTTACATTCGAATGGTTTTTCATTAGTAAGACATGTAATTAAATTAATAGATGCAGACCTGAACGGACCTTCACAACACGACCCTAGCATAACCCTTGTCGATACATTGTTGAAACCAACACGTATCTACGTAACTTCTTGCCTTAACGTTGTTAAAAATGGAAGAATAAAAGCCCTCGCACATATTACTGGTGGAGGATTACTAGAAAATATACCAAGAGTGCTACCCAGCACATGCGGAGTTAAAATTGATGGAAAATACTGGAATGCTCCGCCTATTTTCAAATGGTTACAAAAAAGCGGAAATATTACAGATGAAGAGATGGCTAGAACATTTAATTGTGGAATCGGTATGATAGTAATAGTTAGGGATGAAGATGCAGAGCGCACCATAAAAGAATTTATCAACCAAGGAGAGATGGCTGTAAAAATTGGAAAAGTTACTAATTCACCAAACCAAGAAATAGATTTGCATAACTTGGAATGTGCTTTAGATGCTGTTTAAATAGTTCTAATGAAAAAGCTAAAATTAGGAATTCTTATCTCAGGGCGGGGATCAAATCTACAGGCTTTAATTAATGCTTGCTCAGAAAATAACTATCCAGCTGAAATTGTTCTAGTGATTTCCAACAAACCTGACGCACAGGGTTTAAAACACGCTATAGAAGCTAATATTGAAACTCAGGTTATTGAGCATAACAACTATAGTGATAGAGAGAGTTTTGATAAGGACCTTAACGAAACCTTATATGCTTCAGGTGTAGAACTTATTTGTTTAGCTGGATTTATGCGTTTGTTAAGCGGTTGGTTTATTGAAAAATGGCCAAACAAAATAATAAATATCCATCCCTCTCTTTTGCCTGCGTTCAAAGGTACTAATTCTCACGCAGAAGTAATTAATTCTGGAGTTAAAATAAGCGGTTGTACTGTTCATTTTGTTACAAAAGACATGGACGCTGGTCCAATAATAATGCAAGCCGCCGTTCCAGTGTTACCGAACGATAATAAGGATTCTTTGGCAAAGCGAATCCTAAAATCTGAACATAAATGCTATTCACACGCCATTCGTTTGATAGCATCAAACAAAATAAAAATTAAAAATCAGCTAGTTATAGATATATCAGGCAATAAAATAGATGAAATAACCTTCAACCCTTCACTGGAATAACTATTTTCTTCGTCAAAGATTACGCTGACTGTATTATATTCTGCTTGTATATATTTATTTAGCCAACTATTTCGTCACTTGAAAAAAAGAAGCTAATTTCTTGACTGGCCGTATCTGGCCCATCACTACCATGTACTGAATTAGCTTCTATTGATTCAGCAAATTCTTTTCTTATGGTACCTTCTGCTGCTTCCGCTGGATTTGTAGCTCCCATTACTTCACGATTAAGAGCTATTGCATTATCACCCTCTAAAACTTGTACAACTATTGGGCCTGATGTCATAAATGAAACTAAATCTTTAAAAAAGGGCCGTTCCTTATGAACTCCATAAAACTCTTCTGCGCGCTCCTTAGTCAGCTGTATTCTTCTTTGAGCTACAACCCTGAGTCCGGCTGTTTCAAGGCGATCTATCACTTTACCAGTTATATTTCTCCGCGTAGCATCAGGCTTAATCATCGAAAGTGTTCGTTCGACTGACATGTGTGTCAACTCCATTAATATCTAATTTATTTATATTTGCGGAGCGCCTTATATCTACGATGTCTGTCAAGAGCAAGCTTAGTTATAAATTGATTTAGTGTAAAATATCTTTGTTCTTTAAAAATTACTATCTTTTTGCCATTTTCCATCATCAGTTTGTTGCCAATAAGTTAATTCATTCTCTTGTTTTTTATAGTGATCCCAGTTTTTACGCGCAGATAATAAAGCATTAGAATCACGACTATCAAATATATTACAAACTAGGTCAAAGCCGTTAACACAATCCATAAACCCTCCATCTACTAAAAAAAGTATATTGGCTTCATTAATATTCTCGGCAGAATCTGTTAACCATATCGGCTGCATATCAGGCCTTCCATCTTCTTTACTACCGTGGGGTAAGAAGCCTTTATCACTATAAATCCATAAATAATTACTAAGATACTCGACACGATCTACTGAACCAGCTAGCACCATTGCTCTTTTTTTATCTCGAGACACGGCTCGTTCAAGCATCAAAGGCAATACATCTTCAATAGAATTATTAGTTAGATGATAAAAACGAACTTCGGTCACTAGCTATACTCAGAATTATCTCATTCATAGTTATCACTAACAAATCGATCAAGAGCGCGCACACCAAAACCAGTTGCACCTTTCTCCATTAGACTTTTATCTGTATCAGACCAAGCAACACCAGCTATATCCAGGTGAGCCCAATCTAGACCATTCGTAAATCTCTGCAAAAATTGGGCTGCGGTAATACTCCCCCCCCAACGCGGACCAACATTTTTCATATCTGCTCGTGGGCTATTAATCTGTTTATCATAAGCTTGATCTAACGGTAAATGCCATAATTTTTCACCAACTAAATTACCTGCATTTATTATTTGCTCTGCTAGCTCATTTTTATTGGAATAAATGCCAGCATATTCTCGGCCCAGGGCGACCATTACCGCTCCTGTTAATGTAGCTAGATCTATCATCGCCCTAGGTTTAAATCTTTTCTGAGTATACCAAAGCATATCCGCCAGAACTAGTCTTCCCTCCGCATCAGTATTTATCACTTCAATAGTTTGACCAGACATAGATTTAACAATATCCCCAGGACGTTGTGCGTTTCCATCAGGCATATTTTCAACTAATCCAACAACTCCAACCACATTAGCATTAGCTTTTCTAGCAGCCAGCGAGTACATGGTACCAATGACTGTTCCGGCGCCTCCCATATCCCATATCATATCCTCCATACCACCAGCGGGCTTAATAGATATTCCGCCCGTATCAAATGTCACTCCTTTGCCAACAAGTGCCAGTGGCTTATCTTTAGACTTTCCACCATTCCAACTCATCACCACACATTGAGACTCTCTAACGCTACCCTGACCAACACCAAGCAATGCATTCATACTTAACTTTCTCATCTGACTCTCACCCAGAACTTCTACCTTAACACCTAATTTAGAAAGTTTTCTACACTGCCTAGACATCCATTTTGGTGATTTAACATTACTAGGTTCAGATACCAGGTCTCGAGAAAAGTTAACCCCATCAGCTATCGAAGAAAATCTTCTAAATCGCCTACGAGAAGTTGTGGGATTAGCAACCATTAAAGTTAGAGACTTTAGTTCCTTACTAGGTTTTTTATTCTCTGCAGCGCCTGTTATGTACTTATTATAACTATAACTGCGCAGTAAAGCACCATATCCAACTTGACAAGCTACATCATTTGATACACCTGATTTCTCTATTGAAAAGTCAACAATAACTGTCGCTTCAGTCTTATCTAGAGATTGAATAGCCTTAGTTATAGTCGCCCCGAAAACTTGTGCCTCTAATTCGCCAAATTCACCCTGATCTCCCGTACCAATAAGCACATAAGTAGCGTTTTTTCGTGAAGAAGGTCCAATAACCGCAAGATACTCTCCGCTTTTACCGCTAAATTTTGATGTATATACTGCCCTTGATAAAGCTCCATCAACTTGTTTGTTAACCCGCTCACCGTTCTCACTTAATTTATTATTAAGACCAACAGCTAATACAATAATACCTCTCACCGGTAACTTAAGATCAGCAAATGAAATTTTCATATCTAAAACCCCTATACAGACATTAATAACGCATAATAAAATAGTTTAGAAATATATGTTCGTGTAAATCACCTAACCAATTAGTGCAAGACGAGTCATACTAGTTGTTTGTAGCTTTATGATGATCTGTTACTAATTATCAGAATCATAAAAGTTTGGGCTATCATGTATTAGTGATCAGTAAAGAGAGGGCTTAAAAACAAAGCAACTTTTGAGATGAAGGCAATTGGTAAATACATATTTCGACAACTTGTTATCACTACACTTATAGTAACGGTGTCATTAACTGTTATTGTATCGCTTTTTGGATCGCTTCGCTTAATTGACTTTATTTTAAATAGAGGTCTGCCAATTTCCGTTCTGTTTGAACTTATTATGTACCGAGTACCCGGTTTTCTGACCACGATTTTACCAATAGCCATAGTAGCTGCCGTTCTTAGCGTATATAATCGGCTATTAAACGATAGCGAGCTAGTAATTATGCGGGCTAGTGGATTTAGCCAGTGGTCAATAGCCGCGCCAGGAATTATTTTAGCTTTATTTACTATGGCAATAAGTTTTCCACTTCACTTATATTTAACACCTTTGATGTATTCTAATTTCAAGGCCAAGCAGTACATATATCGTAACGCATTCAGTAGTATTCTTCTTCAAGAACAAAAATTTAACACTCCTAGCGATAAATTTACTGTTTATATACGTAAAAGAGAAGGACAAGGTGAACTTCGTGGTATATTTACACATGATGCACGCAATCCAGAAAAGCCAGTAACATACTTGGCCGAGCGAGGAATAGCGACACAAACAGAGCAAGGAATCCGAGTCGTTATGTTTAATGGCAGTCAACAGCTTATTGATCGTAAAAACGGACGTCTCACATTATTCTATTTTGATCAATATTCGTTGGATTTAGGTGTTTTTAACCAGGCAAAGGAAGCGCGATGGATGGAGCCTAAAGAAAGGTTTATCGATAGTCTACTAAACCCTGATAATAGTATAAATGATCAGTTTTATGCTAAACAATTAATTGCTGAAGGCCACCGGAGAATTACTGCACCTCTATATATACTTGCTTTCGTGCTTATTGGCCTATTAGCCCTGCTAGTTGGAGATTTTAACCGACGTGGACAAACAGTTAGAATACTCTTAGCTATTTCTTTTATAGCCCTTCTTCAATTATCGGCAATTAGCCTTTTTAATTTATCTCAGAATACCCTTGCACTCATACCCCTAACATACGCCCTGCCTATTTTTTCAGCATTCCTAGCTGCTTTTATTTTATTTCACGAAGGTAAATTGCAACTTAGAAATAAGGCAGATAATAATAAACCAAATACAAGTAGTTAGCAGAGCAAATTACAAATGATACTCTCACGTACTTTATTCATTTATATTGGCCGACAATTTTTATTTTGGTTTGTTGCAGTTTTCCTGGCTATGGTTGCAGTTATAATTCTAATTGATGCTGTAGAATTACTACGACGCAGTGCATCTAAGGAGAATGCTTCAACAGCTATCATAACCAGCATGACACTCCTTCGAGCTCCTTACTTAGCTCAAGAAACAATACCTTTCGCCGCAATGTTTAGCAGTATCATTACGTACTTCCATCTTAACCGTAATCATGAACTAGTAATCATACGATCAGCGGGTGTATCAGTTTGGCAATTTATGTTACCAGCAGTGCTAGTAGTGATTATGATTGGTATAGCTAAGGTAACACTACTTAATCCATTATCCTCAATTTTATTATCACAATATGAGGAATTAGAAGGCCGTCATTTCACTGGTCGTTCTTCTCTACTGGCAGTGTCATCTTCTGGTATTTGGCTAAGGCAATCATATGGTGAAAAAGGACAGGCAGTGATACATGCCCAATCAATTCAGCCAGATGCATTAGAACTAAGAGATGTAATACTTTTCCTGTTGGAAGAAGAAGATCGTTTTAGCGGCCGAATTGACGCTAAAACAGCAAAACTAGCCGATGGAAAGTGGGAGCTAACAGAAGCATGGCTCAACGGCCCCGAGAAACCAGGAAGGTTTGTTCAAACTCATAGCTTAAAAACAGACCTAACTTCGGAAAAAATACAAGATAGTTTTGCCAGCCCCGAAACAGTCTCTTTTTGGAGTCTACCACGATTCATAAATATTCTTGAAGAAACAGGGTTTTCTGCTTTACCACATCGTCTTGAATTACATGCATTACTTGCCGAACCATTTTTACTTATAGCTATGGTTATGATTGCTGCCAGCTTTTCAATGCGTTTGAGTCGTCGCGGAGGTGCAACACTGCTTCTCATAATGGGTGTATTAACAGCATTTTTGCTTTTTATAATGACAAATGTTGTACATGCTATCGGTTTAGGAGGTGGTGTCCCGGTCATACTGGCAGCCTGGACTCCTGCTGGTGTTAGCCTTATGGCTGGAGTTGCCTTGCTACTGCATCTAGAGGATGGCTAATGTTAGGCAAAAATACATTTATTTTTATGTTTTTAATAATAAACTCATTCATTTTACTTACTTCTATCGCAAATAGTGAACAAACGCATAATAAGAATTTACCAATATTGTTAACTGCCGATGAATTAAAATTCGATGATAAATTAGGTGTCTTAACTGCTCAGGGTAACGTTGAGATTAGTCATAAAGAACGCATTTTAACAGCTAATAAAGTTTCATATAATCAAGCAAATAATTTGGTGACAGCATCTGGTAATGTAGTTTTAGTTGAGCCAACCGGCGAGGTCCTTTTTTCTGAGTATGCGGTGTTAACTGATGATCTACGTGAAGGTTTTTTACGCGGCTTTAAAATGCTATTGGAAGATGATTCTAGACTTGCTGCCGTTAGTGCACAAATAAAGGGCGGTAATAAAACAATGCTGAGCAAAGCAATTTACTCTGCTTGTCGTAGTTGCCTAGGTTTTGACATTGAGCCTATATGGAATATAAAAGCTGAGAAAGTTATTCATGATCAAATTAAAAGACAAGTAACATATCGAAATGCTAGATTAGAATTACTAGGACTTCCAATCGCATTCACGCCCTATCTTAGCCATCCAGATCCGGGGGTAAAAAGAAGGTCGGGTATACTCACCCCAACTTTTGGAGGAGCAGCTTCTCTAGGCTCTGCTTTTCGTTTGCCATATTTTTGGTCAATCTCAGGCGACAAAGATCTGACTTTTGATCCAATAATATACGCAACTAACTATCCATTGGTAACTGGAGAATACCGACAATCATTTGGTAACGGTGAATTAAGGGCTAGGTTAAGTGCAATCTATGATACGACTAATAAAGGAAAAAAAAGAGCACGAGGGCACATTGATAGCACTCTAAAATTTGCAATTGATGATAAATGGCGTTGGGGCAGTGACATTAACATAGCCTCTGATGATACATATTTATCTCGTTTTGGATTTCCAGGAAAAAACACACTTAAAAATAGAGTTTTGCTTGAGAGATTTACCCAGCGTAGCTATCTATCTTCGGAAAGCGTTTATTTTCAGGGCTTAAGAGACACGGATAAACAAGAAGAAATTCCATTAGTGTTACCTAAGATTGACTATAACTACTCAAGTTTACCCGGTAAAAACAATGAGCGCATAAATCTGAATTTTAACTTCCAATCTTTAATACGTAAAGAAGGCACATCAAGCCAAAGGGGAAGCATCTCATTTGGTTGGCTCCTTCCCCATATTAGTAGTCTAGGTTTTGTTACAACACTGGGAGTAAACCTACAAACAGATGCATATAATGTAACTAATAATTTGATGCCCTCAGGAAAATTAAAAAGTGGCGCAACTGGTCGTATATTTCCTCAAGCCATAGCTGACTGGAGATATCCTCTGATAAAAAGAAATAAAGCTAGTGGAGTTTTAATCGAGCCAATGGCGTCTATAATTCTGGCACCCAATGGGAGTAATCCAGATCTAATTCCAAACGAGGATAGCCTAGCGGTAGAATTTGACGAATCAAATTTGTTTAGTGCAACCAGGTTTCCTGGAAAAGATCGCGTAGAAAGTGGTAGCCGCATTTCCTACGGACTTCGGGGAGGGTATTATAGTGATAACGGAAGCAGTAGCACGTTTATAATTGGCCAATCATATAAATTTAATGAAGTTAATACATTTGCGGAGGGTTCTGGTCTTAATGAAAAAGAATCGGATGTTGTAGGAAGATTAACTATTAAACCAAATGAACTACTAGATATTTCATATAAAGCTCGCTTAGATGTTGGAGATTTCAAGGTAAAGCGTACCGAGGTATCAGCAAGCGCTAATATTAAAAAATTAAATACTAACATTAATTATATATTTTTTGATGAGATAGGTGAATTTCCCAAGCGTGAGGAAATACATGCCAGTTTCTCATACGACCTAACAAATCAATGGACTGCTCAAGTTGATACTCGTCGTGACTTAAGCTCTGAAGGTGGTATGCGTTCGTGGGGCACTTCATTAAAGTATAATTGTGATTGCCTAGATTTTTCCATAGATTATAGACGAACATACACCAAGGATCGCGATGTACCTCCAGAAGAAAGTGTTTTTTTAAGACTTGTTTTCAAAACACTAGGGGAATTTGGGGTTCCATTTTAATGTGTTGCTATAAGAACAACTAAAATACAAATTAATAAATGATGCCTGTGAGAAAACTATATATAGAATTAAAATGCAATTAGAGAAAAACTACACCAAAGTAATTCAAATTTCGTTAGTAGGGCTCAATAAAAGCCTGCTACTAATTCCAATGGCATTAATCTTTCTTATGTCAAATTTCGAACCAATCCAAGCCCAAAAAGTAAACCAAATTGCGGCAATAGTTAATGACAAAGTAATATCAACTTTTGATCTTCAAGAAAGAATACAACTAATAATTTTTTCAGCGGGTTTACCAAATAACGATAAACAAAAACGTTCACTAGCCCCCCAGGTTCTGAGGGATTTGATCGATGAGACTTTAAAAAACGAAGAAGCTGAAAGACTCAATATTAGTGTAACAAATAAAGAAATGAATAGTGCATTAAGCAGGATTGAAAAATTAAATAACATTCCGCAGGGTAGTTTTAATGACATGATAAAAAGTAATGGAATTTCTGCCAAAGCTGCACTCAGTCAGATTAGTGCCAGTATAATATGGCAAAAATTTATAGGTCGCAGAGTGGTACCAACTATAGAAATTAGTGAAGAAGAGGTCGAAAAAGTTATTAAACGCATTGATTCAGTTAAAGGTAAAATTCAGTATCATATTAATGAAGTTCTATTGCCAATTGATGAAATATCCCAAAAGCAAACCATAAGTGACTTGGCTAATAGATTGGTTGAACAGATACGAAATGGAACAGATATTAAAAAAATAGCACGTCAGTTTTCGACAAGTGCTAGTGCTGCGATAGGAGGGGATATTGGTTGGATACAAGAAGGGGAACTAAATGATAATGCCAACCAAGCCATTAATAAACTTAAGGTAGGGGAAGTAACTAATCCGATTTTGACTCAAGATGGCTATTTAATTTTACAAATAAAAAATAAGCGCAAGCTAAAAAGCATTGAAAATGATGATACTATAGTTTCTTTGCGCCAAATTATTAAAACAATTGATAAGAAAACCTCAAATAATTATCTAAATTCAGCAATTAAAGAAATTGAAAAATCTTTAAAAGATGTAGTGGGCTGCAGAAAATTCAATAAAATAGCTAAAAAAATCGGAACACCTCAACCGAGAAAACCATCCAGGTATAGATTAGGTGATCTAAATGAAAAATTAAGAATAATAGCCGCAAATTTAGAAATAGGTATACCCAGCAAGGCAGTCCTTAATGAAAATAATATTCAGATCATCATGATTTGCGAACGACAAGATTCGGAAGATCTAGAAAAAAATAAAATTAGAAACACATTATTAAGGCAACGAATAGATATGTTATCTCGTAGATATTTACGTGATCTACGTCAGTCAGCATTTATTGATCTTAGGATATGAGTATTAATAATCAAAACAAGAGAATAACCACTCTACCTATTGCTGTAACTATGGGAGAACCGGCGGGAATTGGTGGAGAGTTAGTCTGTATGGCCTGGGCCCGATATGGAAAAGATTTACCACCAATAGTTCTAATTGATGATCCTATTCGAATCAAAAAATTAGGAGAAACTATTAAATGTCCAGTTAAGGTTATACCTGTTTCCAAAGCAATAGAAGCTATAGAAATTTGGCCTAAAGCAATTCCAGTAATTCCTTTATCACTTAAAAACCCTGTTGTACCAGGCAGACTAGATTCCTCTAATTCATCTGCAGTTATTGCCTCTTTGGACAAAGCAATAAATTTAACACTTAATGGGGAAACAAAGGGAATAGTAACCAATCCGATTTCTAAAAGCATACTCTATAGTAAAAGATTTAAAGACCCTGGTCATACTGAATATCTTGCACGAGCGACTAAAGCCAGTGTTGCTCCAGTAATGATGCTAGTTGGTCCAGAGTTACGAGTAGTACCCGTAACTATCCATACTTCTCTAGCTAACGCGGTGAGAAGCCTATGTATTGATGACATTGTTCACTGTGCTATTCAATCCGCAGATTCTCTTTATAGAGATTTTGGAATTGACAGTCCAAAAATAGCAATTTCAGCTTTAAACCCTCATGCCGGAGAAAACAGTGCATTTGGTAATGAAGAAATATCAATTATAAAGCCAGCAATAGAAATAATTAAGGCTAAAGGAATAAATGTTAAGGGCCCTTCCGCAGCTGATACGTTATTTAATCCCGAGGCCCGTCAGAATTACGATGCTGTTATTTGTATGTACCATGACCAAGCTTTAATTCCTATAAAAATGCTTGATTTTTACAGAACAGTTAACATAACTCTTGGTCTTCCTATTGTTCGAACCTCTCCGGACCATGGCACCGCTCTAGATATAGCGGGAACAGGGCAGGCCAACCCTACAAGTTTTATAGAGGCATTGAAGTTGGCTTCACTTATTTATTCCAAGAGATCAAAAAAATAGTTTTTTAGACAGTCATAAAAATATGAACAAAAATGATAACTATAGCCAACTCTCGTTAAAAGAAATTATGGAGCGCCATAATATTAAAGCTCTTAAATCGTTAGGACAGCATTTTCTTTTCGATCAAAATTTAACTAGACGTATTGCCAAGTCTAGTGGAGATTTGTCGGGGATTACCGTGATTGAGATAGGTGCAGGTCCTGGAGGGTTAACTCGCTCTTTACTAGAAACTAACGCTTCCTGCGTAGTCGCAATCGAACGTGACGAAAAATGTATTAGCGCCTTAAAGGAGCTACAAAACTATTCTAAAAACCGACTTAAAATTATAGAAGGTGATGCACTAAATATAGATTTAATAGATCAAACACCTCATCCAAGACGAATAATAGCTAACTTACCATATAATATTGGCACTCAATTACTAATAAAATGGCTAAAACAAGCTAATGATTATAAAGGATTCACTCTAATGTTCCAGCGCGAAGTAGCTGAAAGAATAACGGCCAAGCCAAATTCTAAGTCATATGGTCGTCTTTCAATAATATGCCAATGGCTGACAGAAGCACGGACATTGTTCGATATAGCGCCCAGTTCATTTTTTCCTCGCCCTTCAGTAACCTCCTCAGTTATTGCTATGGAAATTAGAAAAACTCCAATTGCTTCAGCTGATATAAATAAACTAGAACTCGTAACCCGCCTGGCATTTGGACAAAGACGTAAAATGCTCCGTCGTTCATTACAATCGATAGGTGGCTCTAATCTTCTATTAAAAGCAAATATTCAAGAAACCTCTCGTGCGGAAGAATTGTCTGTAGAGCAGTATTGTGATCTAGCAAACGCCTTATAGTTTTGAGGAATCAAGTTTCTAACTAAATTAGTGCCCTTGGCGAAGTCGAATAACAAAATCTGATAAACCTACTAAACGAGGCCTTTTTAGTCGCTCAGCATTAAGTATATACTGTACCTGTTTAACACTTTCTTCAAAAGAAGAATTTACAATAACATAATCGTATTCACTCCAATGGGTCATCTCATTGGCTGCTCTGGCCATGCGTTCAGTAATTACCAATTCACTATCTTGGGCACGTTTATGCAATCGACGGTCTAATTCAGCTGTTGAAGGAGGTAGAATAAATATACTCACAAGGTCACCCCGAGCTGCCTCCGCCAACTGCTGCGTACCTTGCCAATCAATATCAAAAAGAACGTCATGTCCATTTTTAAGAGATAGTTCTACAGGGGCACGAGGACTGCCATAATAATGATCAAATACCTTAGCGTGCTCAAGTAACTCTCGCCGATTAACCATCAAGTCAAAAGAGGTTTTATCAACAAATATATAATCTTCTCCATTAACTTCTCCAGGACGTCTAGGCCTAGTAGTCGCTGATATTGAAAGCGATATTTTTTCATCCCGCGCTAATACTTCTCGAGATATTGAAGTTTTTCCTGCTCCTGATGGTGACGAAAGAACTAACATAAGACCACGTCGAGTAAGTTCAATTTTTTTTATATCAGTATTAGCAACCATAGAAATTATTCCACATTCTGAACCTGCTCTCTTAGTTGTTCGACAGCTGCTTTTAATTCTAATCCAATTTTAGTTAATTCTATCTCAGATGATTTAGAACACACTGTATTTGATTCACGGTTAAATTCCTGACACAAAAAATCAAATCTACGACCCACTGCTCCACCTTCAATTAATAATACATTGGCGGCATTTATATGGGCTCTTAATCGGTCTAATTCTTCTCTTACATCACTTTTTATTATTAATAAGGCGGTTTCTTGTAACAGGCGCTCTTCTGTTATGCTGTTTTCTGCATCTAAAACACCAGCTAATAACTTCCGAAGACGGTCACGATGTGTATCAGGTTGAACAGCAGCGGATGAATAGGCTAAGTCAACTAACTCTTCTATCTTTTTAATGTGATTCTCTAGAATAACCCTAAGTTGCTTACCTTCTTCGTAACGAGTGGCACTGAGAGCTGTTATTACCTCTATAGCACATTTTATTAACTCCGTTTCATTCAACGAAGCCGTTTTATAATCATCATTTGAATCTGTTACTTCAAGCATACCGCGAATGGAAAGTAATAAATCTAGTGAAAGCGGTTCAGAACTAATCCTACCCTTTAAACTTTTTTGAATGTTAAATATTTGTTCAAGTAAAATATTATTTATAGAATACACAGGACTAACACTTGAACGGTTCAAAGTAAGAGAGAGAGATATATTTCCACGGCTAAATTTCTTAGTAATTTCTTCTCTAACAACTCTTTCAACTGATTCAAAACCAACTGGCACCCTAACTCGAACATCCAATGATCGTCCATTTACACTTCGAGCTTGCCATTCCCATGACAAGTTATCTGATTGTCCTGATGAAAGCGCAAATCCTGTCATACTCTGCAAGGCCAAACTTTTTCCTTCCAATACTTCTAAAAAGATAAAGTAATTATTTTTCTATCATCGAGTTAATTAATAAATACCTGGAAGTCATTCACAAGTGCAATATAAAATGCCCATAATCTAATAATAATATATATACGGTAAATTTAGAAAACTAGAAAAGGAATATTGCTAATTATTACTTGTTCTGCGCCTTAAACCGCCTCCATCTAGCAACGTTTTTATTATGATCTCTCAAATTACTAGAAAACGTATGGCCGCCTGATCCATTAGCTACAAAATATAAATCTTTTGTTTCAGAAGGGTTCATTGCAGCTACCAAACTATGCCGTCCTGGATTAGAAATAGGTCCGGGAGGTAAGTGATGATGAATATATGAATTGTATGGATTTTTAGTCAAAATATCATTTTTAGTTAAAGGCCGGCCTAAAAAGCCAGTTCGATTTGATAGTCCATATACTATTGTAGAATCAGATTGTAGTCTCATTCCGCGTTTCAATCGGTTTAAAAATACAGCAGCAACTTTAGGCCTTTCTTTTGGTTGACTGGTCTCTCTTTCAATAATAGAGGCTAATATCAATGCCTCATACGAGGTATTTAAAACAGAAGCCAGAGGAGATCTTGTTTTCCAAAGGTCATTAAGAGTTGTAGTCATTGCTTTTTGCATACGTAGTAAAATTTCTTTTCTTTTCTCACCTCTAATATATAGATAAGTCTCTGGCATAAACGTGCCTTCTTGATGGTATTGGTAAGAAGGTAGTTCTCCTACTAATCCATCAGCTTCTTTTACTAAATCAAAAATCTGATGAGCTGTTAAACCCTCAGGAATAGTAAGTTTATGGGTTATAACCTTACCAGATTGTAATATACGCATTGTATCAAGAGGACTAACGCTAGGGGGTATTAAATATTCACCAGCTATTAAGGGTAGATTATTGCCAAAGCCTCTTACCCCCCAAACGAACACTAATGATTCTTTTATAATACCCTTTGTTTTAAGTAATTTTCCTATTGATCTAACCGAAGCGCCCTGAGGTACAATTAATACAGTCTCTTCAGATAAATCACCTGGTGAAGAGAAGTTATTTTTAAATATCAAAATACCGACAGAAGCTATTAATGCTAGACTGAGTATTAATAAAAGAAATATAACTAACGATCTATTAACCAATTTCCGACACTTAGGCTTAGATTTATTATTTATCTTTAGTAATTAGTTTATTAAATCTAAAGATAATCTGTACGCTGTAATACAACCTATAGCTCAGAGAATACTAAAGTTGCATTCGTCCCTCCAAATCCAAAGGAGTTACTAAGTACTCTCTTGACCTCACGTTCTTGAGCTGTATGGGGTACTAATTCAATATCGCAACTTTCTGAAGGGTTATCCAGATTCAAAGTTGGTGGTACAACATTATTATGTATTGCCAGTATAGAATATATAGCCTCTACACTTCCGGCTGCGCCCAACAAATGACCTATTGCTGATTTGGTTGATGACATAGCAATTTTATAAGCATGATCTCCAAACAAACGTTTTACTGCAGCCAACTCTATTTCATCTCCCAATGGTGTAGAAGTTCCATGTGCATTAACATAATCTATATCTTCAGGATTGATATTAGCATTTTTAAGGGCTGCCTGCATAGATCGAAAGCCTCCATTTCCATCAACCGCAGGTGCCGTAATATGATATGCATCACCTGACATACCATAACCCAAGATTTCGGCATAGATGTTAGCTCCTCTAGATTTTGCATGCTCATATTCTTCTAGAACAATGATACCCGCACCTTCACCCATAACAAAACCATCTCTACCCTGATCATAAGGTCTTGATGCTTTCTCAGGTGTATCATTATAGCTAGTAGACAGCGCTCTTGCTGCTGCAAACCCTGCAAGACCTATACGACATATAGCCGCTTCAGTTCCGCCTGCTATCATTACATCTGCATCATCTAGCATTATCATACGCGAAGCGTCTCCAATAGCATGCGCTCCAGTTGAACAAGCGGTCACTACTGCATGGTTAGGCCCCTTAAACCCGTACCTTATTGAAAGATAACCTGACGCTAGATTAATTAATGCTGACGGGATGAAGAAAGGCCCGACTTTTCGGGGTCCACGTTCATTTATCAGAGTTGACCCTTCATATATAGTTTGTAGCCCACCAATACCTGACCCAATAACAACACCTGTGCGTTCCCGATCATTTTCATTATCCGGTTCCCACCCTGCATCTTCAACAGCCTGAACTGCAGCTCCCATCGCATATATGATAAAATCATCAACACGACGTTGTTCTTTGGGGGACATATAAAGATCAGGATCAAACATAGCATCTGAAGAACTTCCACGCGGAACCTGACCTGCTATTTTTGCAGGTAAATCTGATACATCAAATGATTCAATTGCAGCAATGCCTGATTTACCGGAGGTAATTCCGTCCCAGTTGTTTTTAACCCCAATACCTAATGGAGTAACCAGGCCCAAACCTGTTACAACTACGCGCCTCATTGTGTTAACACCGCAATCATTTTTTAACTTCGGAACTGCTTAGCCGAGTTATAATATCAAACAAATCAGCTTGCTTCTTCCAGGAACTTAACTGCGTCTCCGACAGTCAGTATGTTCTCAGCTGCATCATCTGGTATTTCACATCCGAACTCTTCTTCAAAAGCCATGACTAACTCGACCGTATCGAGGCTATCAGCTCCAAGATCTTCTATAAAGCTTGCATTCTCAATTACTTTGGAGTCGTCAACGCCTAGATGCTCAACGACTATTTTCTGCACTCGTTCGGCGATATCGCTCATGTTTTATTTGCCTTTAGTTGCTAATGATATTCGAAGCTAATACTTAAGTAAGTTAACAAAGAAAATATATCAACTATAATATTATTGCTACCCACTTCAATTTTTGGCCTCACTTTATTTTAGCTCTAATAAGAGCCTACGCGCCACTTAGCTGGGTTCGCGTGCTCCGTCAAGCTGCATTATTTATGAGTTATAAATTTATACTGCATCAAATCATCGCCATTCCCCCATTGACGTGAATTGTTTGGCCAGTCACATAACTAGCCTCATTGCTCGCAAGAAATAATGCACAAGCACTTACATCATCAACAGATCCCAAGCAAGAGGCAGGAATACGGTCCAAAATGGCATCTTTTTGAGCCTCGGTCAAAATTTCAGTCATTGCAGTTTCTATAAAACCAGGTGCTACACAGTTGACTGTAATGCCTCTGCTAGCAACTTCTTGTGCTAATGATTTAGTCATGCCAACCAAACCAGCTTTTGAAGCAGCATAATTAACTTGACCAGAATTTCCAATGGCTCCCACAACAGATGTTATATTTACAATTCTTCCCCACCTTTTTTTCATCATTGATCGTAAAACCGAACGACTCAGAAGAAATGCGGCGGTAAGATTAACATCTATTACATCTTGCCAATCTTTTTCATTCATACGAATCGCTAAATTATCCTTTGTAAGACCCGCGTTATTAACTAGAATATCAATTGAACCAGCAACAGTCTGAGATTTTTTATTTAAAGAATCAATATCTTCAGTCTTAGATAAATCTGCAGGAATTACAAAACAACGACTGCCCAATTCAGTTGATAATGCTTCAAGACGATCTAATCGAGTGCCAGATAAGACTACACTAGCACCATTAGACCATAGCATTCGAGCAACAGATGCTCCAATACCACCACTTGCACCTGTTACCAGAGCAGTCTTACCACTTAAATCAAACATAACTTCTCCATATATGTTCTCTATTAATTATTAAATTAATTTAATCTCATAATGATTGGAGAAAGGTTTCTACTTCTGCAGGTGTCGCAATAGATTGCGCTTTAAGATCAGAATTAATTCTCCTAGTTAATCCACTTAACACCTTACCAGAGCCAACTTCAAATATATGCTCCACTCCTAAATTACTAAGTGATAATATAGATTCACGCCAACGAACCTTTTTAGTTATCTGTTCTATTAATAAATTACGTAGTTCCTCTGGATCCCTAACAGGTTGGGCATTAACATTGGTTATAACAGGTAATTCAGGAGTAATAAGTCTCGATGACATCAGAGCATCTCTCATTACATCAGCAGCAGGCTGCATTAGCTGACAATGGAAGGGCGCACTTACTGGCAATAGAATACCACGTTTTGCTCCTTTCTTTTTAGCTATTTCGACAGAGCGTTCAACAGCCGAAACATTGCCGCTAACTACAACTTGTCCATCAGAATTATCGTTAGCAACTTCACAAATTTCACTTTGTGAGGCTTCTAATACAACTTCTTCAACTTCCTCCAAACCAAGGCCAAGTATAGCTGCCATTGCACCCTTGCCCAAAGGCACGGCAGCTTGCATCGCCTTACCTCGTATCTTAAGTAGACGGGCAGCATCTGCCAGTTCTAAGGCTTTTACAGATGTCAATGCTGAGTATTCCCCTAAACTATGGCCAGCAACATAACTAGCTTTTTGTGCAATTCTAAAATTTCCTTGTTCTTCAAGAACTCTGATCACAGCAGTAGATACCGCCATGAGAGCAGGCTGAGCATTTTCAGTTAAAATTAATTCTTCTGCAGGGCCTTTAAATATTATAGAACTTAATTTCTGCCCTAATGCATCATCTATTTCTTCAAATACTAAACGAGCAGATGTAAAAGCTTCCGATAATTCACGACCCATTCCAACTTCTTGACTACCCTGACCTGGGAAAACAAACGCACGAGACATACTAACACTCCAAGAATTTTAACTAATAAAATAAAAAGTTTATTAAGAAATATGTGATAAGAAATACATACTATGGGCAGTTTAAGCTCCGCAAGCCAACATTAACCAGATTCTGCTAATATGTGGTATAATATAATATTTAACTAAAAATTATATTTAAACATCTTGCGCACGGGTTTGGGTTGTGTTTTATACGCGGATTGAATGTAGACGCTAGTTAAAATAGCGATAACAACTCCTTGCTGGTGATTTTATTTATAAATTGCCAGCTATGGCTATGCGGCCGCGATTGTAAATATAGGATCGATCGGCGGTAGCCAATTAACATCCGCGAGGAGAATGCTGAATGCCATTATACGAACATGTATTTATAGCACGTCAAGATATATCTAGTGCTCAAGTCGAGGGGCTTGTGGAGACGTTTTCTGGACTAATACAAAAAGACGGCGGAAAAATTATAGACGTCGAGCATTGGGGTCTAAAGAATTTAGCCTATAGAATTAAAAAAAATCGGAAGGGTCATTATGTTATGCTAAATATCGACTCCCCGGTTGCAGCTATTAATGAATTAGAACGTAACGAACGTCTAAATGAAGATGTACTCCGATATTTAACCCTCCGAGTTGACGAACTAGAAGAGGGTCCATCTGTTATGACTCGGGGCCGCAAAGATAACACCGGAAGGGATCGAGAAGACTCATATAGTATTCCTAATGATTCTGACCGTGAGGAACCGATAACTAATGATAAAGATCGTGAAATTGTTTCTGATTATGAAACAAAATCGGAGGAGTTATCCCAATGAGTGATGAAAGATCCAACGGAGGTGGTGGCGGC
This sequence comes from Rhodospirillaceae bacterium, assembly GCA_002713365.1. Classification (GTDB taxonomy): domain Bacteria; phylum Pseudomonadota; class Alphaproteobacteria; order UBA6615; family UBA6615; genus UBA6615. The sequence goes on along the minus strand of PASR01000011.1, from coordinate 258,047 downwards.
CGACGTCCTTTTTTTAGACGCCGTAAAACGTGTCCATTCTCAGGACCTAATGCGCCTAAAATAGATTATAAAGACATTAAAACCCTTCAACGCTATATCTCTGAACGGGGTAAAATTGTACCTAGCAGAATTACCGCTGTTTCACTAAAAAAACAGAGAGAACTAGCCCGTGCAATTAAAAGGGCTAGGTTTTTAGCTCTTTTACCATACGTAATAGATTAATTAGCCCGACTAGGAGAATTGGAAATGCAAGTTATTCTGCTCGAGCGAATCGAAAAATTAGGCCAAATGGGCGATGTGGTTAATGTAAAAGCTGGATACGCAAGAAATTTTTTGCTTCCCAAAAAGAAAGCTATGCGAGCGACAAATAGTAATCAAGCTGTATTTGAACAACAACGAACACAGTTAGAAGCCGATAATTTAAAACGACGTCAAGAGGCTGAGTCTGTTTCTGTAAAAATAGATGGAATAAGTGTAACAATAATTCGTCAAGCAGGAGACAGTGGTCAGCTTTACGGATCAGTATCTGCAAGGGACATTTCTGAATCTGTTACTGAGGCTGGAGCTACTGTAAACCGTAACCAGATTTTATTAAATAAGCCCATCAAGGCGTTGGGAGTTTATGAAACACGAGTAGCCTTGCATCCAGAGGTAAGTGTTAATATTACCGTAAATATAGCTAGAACAGAAGAAGAAGCGAAACTACAATTAGAAGCTGGATCTGCACTTATAAATACAGATCAATTGGAGGAAAATGAAGGGGATACTGCTACGGAAGTAGCCCTAGCAATTGCAGACGATGCGGAAGCAGAAGTGGCAGCTGCAGAAGGCCTAGTTGAAGAAGAAGTATCTGATAATTTAGCGAGTGAACTATTAAAAGAAAAAACTTCCGATGAAACTGACAATACCTCAGAAGATGTTTAACTAAATAAAACAGTTTAGCTATTAGGTATATTTTATATATATTTTAATTATATCTATATAGGAGTTGGCTTAATTGATGATGCTATCGCGTTTTCTTAGAGCTGTTATTAAAAACGGCAACCTTTGCCTAATAGACAATAAAGGACTTAGTCAGAGCTTTGGGGACGGCTCTGGTGTCCAAGTCACAATTCGTATACACGATAGAATCACCCAGTGGCGTTTATTGTTTAATCCTCAGCTATCTGTTGGTGAGGCCTACATGAAAGGTACACTAACACTTGATAACGGAACGCTATATGATTTTCTAAGTTTGGTTACAAATAATCTTAAGTACCTTGAAAATTACCCTTTATATAAAATTACTGGCCGGTTAAGTAGGTTATTCCGACGTATTCAACAACATAACCCGATTGGAAAAGCACAAAAAAATGTAGCGCATCACTATGACCTCTCGGATGATTTATATGATTTATTCCTTGATGAAGACCGTCAATATTCCTGCGCCTACTTTGATAAAGACACATTAAGTTTGGAAGAGGCTCAAGTAAGTAAAAAAAGGCATATTGCGGCTAAATTGCTTTTGAATAGGCATGGACTAAAAATTCTTGATATAGGCTCAGGCTGGGGAGGCATGGGATTATATTTAGCTCAAATTAGTGGAGCCGATGTAACTGGCGTTACATTATCAAAAGAACAGCATAAAGTCAGTGTAGAACGCGCAAATAATGCTAAACTATCTAGCCAAGCAGTTTTTCAGCTTAAAGATTATAGGCAGCAAACAGGAATCTTTGATAGAATAGTCTCAGTGGGAATGTTAGAGCACGTAGGAGCAGGACATTACAAAGAGTACTTTAACAAGGTTAAAGAACTACTAGCCGACGATGGCATAGCTTTGATCCATTCCATAGGCAGAATTGACCCTCCTGGAACAACAAATTCTTGGCTTAGAAAATACATTTTCCCAGGTGGTTATGCTCCAGCTATGTCAGAAGTTATAAGCGCAATAGAAAAGACTGGTCTTTGGATAACTGATATAGAAATACTCAGATTACACTACGCCGAAACTCTCTATAAATGGCGAGAACGATTTCAATCCAAGCGTAAAGAAGCGCAAATACTCTATGATGAAGAGTTCTGTCGAATGTGGGAGTTTTATTTAATTGCTGCTGAAATTGGCTTTAGACAAAATGGTCAAATGGTGTTTCAAATTCAAGTTTCTAAAAAACAAGATGCCGTACCCTTAACCCGGGAATATATTGCTGAATGGGAAAAAAGTGTTATTGCTGAAGAAAGTCAAGCAGCTCAATAAATAAAAACGACTCCTAAATTAAAATTACAGCTCCACCCGTTAACATTCCATTCTCAAGAGACTGGTGCGCAATTACAATTTCATCTAAAGTATAGGTAGCTCCAACATTGTGTTGCAACTGGCCAGCTGCCATCCAAGCGCTTATATCCATAGCACCCTGTATTTTATCCGCCTCAGGGACAGTAAAACAAGCCACAATTTGTATGCTTGGACCCGTACTTAATAACGGATAAAATTTTAGAGGCAACTCTGGAACAGACATAGAAGCGTACGCAGCTATCACAGCATTTTTGTTTAATATACGAGAAGTTATCGGCATATTACCGCCCAGTTCTACTTCAACTACGCGATCAACCCCTATACCTTTGGTTAACTCCTTTACTCGTTCTATTACATCCTCAGTTTTATAATTTATAACGTGTTTAGCGCCATAAGATTCTGCAATCAGAGCCTTCGCATCACTACTTACAGTTCCAATAACCGTTGCTCCTAATAGAGTAGCAAACTGAACTGCATAGCCACCTACTGCACCTGCGGCGCCAGTCACTAAAATTGTTTTATCTTTTACAGAACCATCAGCACAAACTGCTCGATGTGCTGTTAAAGCAGGTATTCCAAGACAAGCACCTTCAGAAAAACTGACAGACTCTGGAAGTAAAACCGCCCGACTTTCTGGTATGCATGTATATTCTGCTGAAGTGCCCAGCCAGCGATTATATTGCCCTTCAAAAAGCCACACTCGCTGTCCAATGCGCTGAGAATCAACTCCTTCACCTACCGCTTCTATAATACCAGCACCATCGTAGTGGGGAATAGCTCTTTCAACCTTCAAACTACCCCTAAGACCAGCCCTTTTTTTAACATCTAATGGATTTATGCCAGAAGCATAAACTCTAATTAAAACTTCTCCGGACTTCGGCACTGGAACATCCAATATACCGACCTCAAGAACCTCTTCAGCAGTTCCGAATTTAGTGTGCCACGCTGCACGCATAATTAACTCTCCTTCAATTCAAAAATATGGTTTTTGTGCACATAATGGCGACAATGGATTAATCATTTATTATTTATTATACGAATCTGATACAATTCTGACTACATCAACAGATTAAAATAAATAGCAAGCACCAATTATACAACCTTATCCTCAGGTTTCAGCAAACTCACGTAAAGCTTAAAAACTAATTGCTGCATTCTCTTGGTAATGTTCGGAACCATGACAAAAACTGATACAGACGACTCCAAAGAATTAGACCCCCACAATGTAACATTATTGCATGAAAACGAAGAGTCTGCCTTTCGTATCTTACCACATAACTATGAAGCCGAAATGGCACTTATAGGAGCTATTCTTGCCAATAATAGGTCATATGAGAAGGTACAAGAGTTTTTACTTCCCGAGCATTTTGCTGACCCCGCTCACTCCCGAGTCTACGAAACTTGTTCAAGGCTAATTGACCTTGGACAATTAGCAGACCCTGTTACGTTAAAAAATTATTTTATTAATGATGAAACTTTGGCCGAAATAGGTGGACAAGCATATCTTGCTGAATTGGCTAATTCAGTAATAACAATTCAAAACGCTCAAGATCTATGTAAAGAGATTTATGACTGTTTTTTAAGACGAGAGTTAATTGATATTGGTCAAGAATTAGCCAATAAAGCCTACGAACACGATATTGATACTCCTGCAGAGCTTCAGATTGAAGCGGCAGAGGGTCGTTTATTTAATCTTGCTGAAGAAGGTGCTATTGAAGGCGGGTTCAAAGAATTTCGTTCCGCCGTTACCTCAGCAATAGACCTAGCTGCAGCCGCTTACAGACGTGATACTGAATTAGTGGGAGTACCTTCCGGTTTTCGTGATTTGGATCAATTATTAGGAGGATTGCATAAATCTGATTTGGTAATTATAGCTGGCCGACCTTCGATGGGTAAAACTGCATTAGCTACCAACATAGCTTATAACGCAGCTTCATCAGCAAACCAAACAACTGATGATACTGGAAATACTATTGAAGAGCGTGAGGTTATTGCGTTTTTTTCTTTAGAAATGTCTGCTGAACAGCTAGCAACACGAATAATATCGGAGCAAGCACATGTGCGATCTGATGCAATTCGTAGAGGCGATGTTAGCGAAGATGAATACAATCGAGTTTTTGCTGTTTCTCAGGCACTTCACACCCTAAAACTCTTTATAGACGATACTCCTGCGCTGACAGTTTCTCAGATTCGAACAAGAGCCCGCAGACTTAAACGCCAGCAAGGGTTAAGCCTTATTATTGTGGATTATCTCCAATTAATTAATCCACCCACGGCATCCCGAAATGAAAATAGAGTTCAGGAAGTATCACTTATAACACGATCTCTTAAGGCACTTGCAAAGGAACTAAACGTCCCAGTAGTAGCTTTAAGTCAACTATCTCGAGCAGTTGAACAAAGAGAAGAAAAAAGACCCCAATTATCAGATTTAAGAGAATCTGGCTCTATAGAGCAAGATTCTGATGTAGTCTTATTTTTATATAGAGAAGAATATTATCTAGATCGTGACTCTCGTGAACAGCGTGAACACGAAACTGAGGAAAAGTTTGCTCGTAGATTAGAACGTCTCGAACGGTCCCGAAATAAAGCTGAAGTTATTGTAGGAAAACAGAGGCATGGACCGATTGGCACAGCACACTTACATTTTAATGGAGATTATACCCAGTTCTCTGACCTAGCACTTGACGAGCGAACACCTGAAGACCGGTATTAGAAAGTGAACTTTAATGGCACTCAGATACCACCCGGTGTCAGTTCAGTTCTTATTGTAGACCTGGAAGCCATAAAGCATAATTATAGACATATACAGTCCCTCGCCCCAGATACAGAGATCGGTGTCTCTATAAAATCAGATGCTTATGGTCTCGGTGCTTCTGTGATAGCAAAAACCTTAGCTTCAATCGGTTGCAAAACCTTTTTCGTTGCTACTATAGATGAGGGGGTAAAGCTTCGATCCGATTTACCTAATACTGAAATAGTTATACTTAATGGCCCAACTGCTAACAGTGAGTGGCTATTCGTTGAACATCAATTAACCCCTACTCTTAATAGCCTATCCCAAATCGATACATGGAAAACCTTAAAGAAGGATAATATACCCTGTAAAGCGGCTTATTTACATATAGATACTGGCATGTCCAGACTAGGCCTTAGCATAAACGACGTGTCACAATTATGTTCAAATGTAAATATGCTAAATGAGTTAGATATTAAAGTAATAATGAGCCATCTATCATGTGCAGACGATGAAAAATCATCTACAAATAAAAAACAACTAGTACTTTTTAATACCTTGGTTAAACAACTAACTGTAATTACTGGCCCGGTACGTCTAAGCCTTGCTAACTCTGCTGGTTGCTTACTTGGATCCGACTATCATTTAGATATGATACGTCCTGGTGCTTCGATTTATGGCTTAAAGGTAACAAAGAGTGCCCAAAACCCAATGCGGAGGGTTGTACATTTATTAGCACAAATAATTCAGATTCGAAATGTTGATCATCCCTCAACAGTCGGTTATGGAGCTACTCATAAAATTAATCAACCAACTAAGATTGCCACTTTAGCAATGGGTTATGCCGATGGCATTTCGCGAGCCTCAGGTCAAGTAAGTAATAAAGACAATAGACCTTTTGCTACTGCATTTATAAATGGCAAGGTAGCGCCGATAGTTGGACGTATCTCAATGGATTTAATTACTATCGATGTAACTCAAATACCCGAAGCTAAACCAGGGATATATGCGGAACTTATTGGTAATAATATCAGTATCGATGATTTGGCCGATATTTCGGGTACTATAGGATATGAAATATTAACACGTCTCGGACAGCGCCATCACCGGATCTATAAAGGCCTGGATAATTGATAATGAAATTAATTCGCTCATTAGGCAGCTTTTTCTTATATTCTCTGTCAACCACAGGCCGGATAGGAATATTTACTGGGGTTAGTCTAATTCACTGCTTCAGCCCCCCCTTTTATCGTAAAGTTTTATGGCATCAACTTATTGAAATAGGTTTTTATTCTTTACCGGTCGTAGGATTGACCGCTATTTTTACTGGAATGGTTTTAGCCTTACAAAGTTTTAGCGGGTTTGGTTTTTCTAATGAAAACACAATTTCTAACGTGGTTGTCTGGGGAATAACTAGAGAACTAGGACCAGTTTTAGCTGGTCTGATTGTTGCGGGACGTATTGGGGCTTCTATTGCCGCAGAAATCGCTACAATGCGAGTCACTGAACAAATCGACGCTCTTATAACTCTTTCGACCAACCCATATAAATATCTTATTGCACCAAGAATTATAGCTTCTGTAATTATGCTACCTATGCTTGTTCTAGTTACCGATATAATTGGAGTGATGGGTGGATTTCTTGTATCTATTTATGATTTTGGTTTTGATCCAGTAATTTATCTAAGGCATACTTGGAATAACCTTGAATTTGTTGGTTTTATATCTGGTATAGTCAAAGCTATAGTCTTTGGTTTTATTATAGCTATTATGGGAAGCTATCATGGTTATCACGCAACTGGTGGATCTCAGGGCGTAGGGAGGGCGACTACAAATGCGGTGGTTTCTTCGTCTATCTTATTGTTATTATTTAATTTTATTATAACAGCAGCATTTTTTATAAAATGATCAGTAAAAGCAAATTAGCCATAATAGAAACAACGGATTTGTATAAAGCTTTCGGTAACAATAAGGTCCTTCGTGGCGTAAATTTATCTATCCAAAAAGGAGAATCACTTGCAATTATAGGAACGTCTGGAAGTGGTAAATCAGTTTTAATAAAAAACATTATTGGTTTACTAGACCCTGATTCAGGAGCAGTTCGTATTAAAGGTACGAATGTCTTATCTTTAAATGATAAGAGACGAGGAGAATTCAATCGAAAATTTGGCGTGTTATTTCAAGGAGCAGCTTTATTTGACAGTCTGCCTATATGGGAGAATATTGCTTTCGGCCTAATACAATTAGATGGTTTAGATCGAAAAACAGCCTATGAGAAAGCCCAAGAAACTATGTTGCAAGTGGGTTTAAGCCCTGAGATAGCGAAGTTATACCCTGGAGAGTTATCAGGAGGGATGCAAAAACGTGTTGGTTTAGCGAGGGCAATAACTACTAAACCCGAAATAATTTTTTTTGATGAACCAACGACAGGGCTTGACCCTATAATGGCCAGTATAATTGATAATTTGATTATTAAAAATGTACGTGAATTAGGGGCAACAGCACTTACAATTACCCACGATATGTCTAGCGCCAGGAGAATAGCAGATAAAATTGCTATGATTCATGAAGGTAAAATAATATGGAATGGCCCCGTTAATGAAATTAATAATTCTGGTAATAGCATTGTAGAACAGTTTATTAATGGCTCTTCTTCTGGCCCAATAGATACAAGTGTAGTTAGATAATTATGGCAAGGGTTGTTAATCAATATGTCTGTCAACAATGCGGTGCTAAACACCGTAAATGGGTAGGTAAATGTGATGATTGTTCTACTTGGAATAGTCTCAGTGAAGAAAAATGGGCCGAAACAGTTCCAAAAGGCATTTCAGGCATAGGTGGTCAGCAGATTATTTTCTCTCCGCTAGAAGGCAATGAAAAATATAAAAAAAGTATAAAAACTGGTGTTTTGGAATTTGATCGAGTATGTGGTGGAGGTTTGGTTGCTGGCTCTGCTCTACTTTTGGGAGGAGACCCAGGAATAGGCAAGTCAACATTATTGCTGCAAGCTATGTCAGCTCTCGCGAATGCAGGTAATCAAGTAGCTTATATATCTGGAGAAGAAGCTATAGATCAAGTGCGAATAAGGGCTGATAGACTAGGTTTGTCTAGTGCTCCTGTAGAATTAGCAACAGCAACTAATGTTCGCGATATTATATTAACTCTTGATGTTCCAGATGCTCCTGAGGTGGTTGTAATTGATTCTATCCAAACAATGTACGTTGATAATCTGGACTCAGCTCCTGGGACAGTGGCTCAAGTACGTACATCGGCCCAAGAACTGATAAGACTAGCAAAACGACGCCATTTAACTCTAATATTAGTTGGTCACGTTACAAAAGAAGGATCTATTGCTGGTCCAAGAGTACTTGAACATATGGTAGATACAGTTCTTTATTTTGAAGGCGATCGAGGACATGAGTTTCGTTTACTTAGAGCAGTTAAAAACCGTTACGGCCCAACCGACGAAATAGGTGTATTTGAAATGACTGGTGTTGGATTAACGGAGGTTTCTAATCCATCTGAATTATTTCTTACAGGACACAGTGATAATGTTAATGGAACTGTAGTATTTGCAGGTATTGAGGGAACTCGCCCCCTATTAGTCGAGATTCAAGCCCTGGTCTCACCTAGTAGTTTTGGCACGGCAAGACGTTCCGTGGTAGGATGGGACAGTGGCCGCTTAGCTATGATCCTAGCTGTATTACAAACACGCTGTGGTCTAAATCTGAGTTCGTCAGATGTTTATTTAAACGTTGCAGGTGGGTTACGAATATCAGAACCGGCTGCAGACCTAGCAGTCGCTGCCGCACTCATTTCAGCATTTTCGGGTCAACTATTACCTTCACGAATAGTAGTTTTTGGCGAAATTGGACTTGGTGGTGAAATTCGTGGGGTAAAACAAACCGAAGTGAGACTTAAAGAGGCAGAAAAACTTGGTTTTGAGTGTGCTTTAATACCCGAATCATTACCTAACCGAGTAAAACAAAAAAAGTCTGAAACAGTCATAAATATCAATAAAATGGTAAGTTTGAAAGATCTTTTAAAATTATTCGAAGGACCCGATAACATCTCCAATACTATGGCTCATTAAAGTGAATATATTAACCATATCTCCTTTCGATATAGCTATTGTAGCTATAATAATCTTAGGGGCATTAACAGGTATAATACTCGGTTTTATTCGAGCTGGGTTATTTGTGCTATCATGGGCAGGTGCAATTGCAGTAACTATATTCGGTTATAAAATAGTTAGTGGTTATTCACGTCAGTATATAGATACCATCTGGCTAGCAGATCTCGTAGGCGGACTAATTTTATTTATTACTGCGTTAACTATTCTCATGTTAAGTAGTCAAATGTTGAGTAAGTGGGTTAGATCAGGAAGACTTAACACCTTAGATCGTTCATTTGGATTAATAACAGGCATTGGCATGGCTATTATAATAATAGCTATAAGTTACTTATTCACAAATAATATTTGGCAAGACCCGCCTCCTAAATGGTTAGTTGGATCGCGTACTCTACCATTGGTTCAATCCTCCGCATTATTGGTAGCAGAAATATTACCCAAAGAAATTGTGGGTTCAGCTAGTGATCGTTTAGAAAAAATCCGTAATCAAGCAAAAACGTTTAATTCTGTCAAAGAAGCTAAAGAGATTCTTTCTCAACCACCTAAATTACCTTTAGCAAAGACAAATGAAGGGTATAATGAACATCAACGTCGGGAGGCGGATAAATTGTTCGAAAAAAATAAATGAACGAGAAATCAATTACGCATCCATTCTCATCTATTGGTGACGATAAATTCCATGATGAATGCGGAGTTTTTGGTGTTTATGGTTCAGACGACGCAGCAGCATTAACTGCACTAGGCCTCCACGCATTACAACATCGAGGACAAGAAGCAGCAGGAATTGTATCTTTTGACGGCACTCATTTTTATCCTCATAGGGCACTAGGCCTGGTAGGAGAAATATTTAGTCAAAAGGAAGTAATTGACACTCTACCCGGCAACTTCGCAATTGGCCATGTGCGTTATTCGACAACTGGTGAAACAGTTCTACGTAATGTACAACCTTTATATGCGGATTATAGCTTTGGTGGTCTCGCACTAGCACATAATGGAAATCTAACTAATGCACGCCTATTACATAAAGATTTGGTTAACCAAGGCTCTTTATTTCAATCAACATCAGATACAGAAGTATTTCAGCACCTAATTGCAACAAGTTCTGGCGAACACCTTCTTGACCGAGTGGTCGAAACACTACGCGAGGTTCAGGGAGCCTATTCATTGGTAGCTTTATCACGTCGTAAACTAATAGGAGCCAGGGATCCCGTAGGAGTAAGACCCCTAACATTAGGAAAGCTAGGTGATTCTTGGATTATCTGCTCTGAAACTTGTGCTTTAGACATTATTGGAGCTGAATTTATTCGTGATGTAGAGCCCGGAGAAATTATTATAATTGATGAGAACGGATTACATTCCCACAAGCCATTTTCTCAAACTTCTAAAAGGCCTTGTATCTTTGAGTATATCTACTTTGCTAGACCTGATTCCAATATTGACGGGCATAATGTATACGAAGCACGCAAAGCCATTGGAGTAGAATTAGCGAGAGAAAGTTTCGTAAGTGCTGACATAGTCATACCAGTACCTGATAGCGGTGTACCCGCGGCCATTGGCTTTGCTCAAGAATCAATGTTACCATTTGAGTTGGGATTAATTAGAAACCATTATGTCGGCAGAACATTTATTGAACCCACAGATGAAATACGTAACCTTGGCGTAAAACTTAAACACAGTGCAAACCGTCAACAACTCAAAGGCAAAAGAGTTATACTTGTGGACGATAGTATAGTTCGTGGTACTACCTCACGAAAAATAGTTGAAATGGTAAGACAGGCTGGCGCTAAAGAAGTTCATATGAGAATTTCTAGTCCACCAACTATGCATTCCTGTTTTTATGGAATTGATACTCCAGAGGAAAGCCAACTATTAGCGGCTAATTTTGACGTTGAAGGTATTAAACAACAAATTGATGCTGATTCCCTGGCTTTCGTAACAATTGATGGCTTGTATAGGGCAATGGGAGAAACTAATCGTTGTAGTGAAACTCCACAATTTTGTGATGCCTGTTTTACGGGCGAGTATCCGATCCCACTAACAGACTTAGACGATGGTAGCGCAATGTCTCAAATGTCTTTACTAGCTGAATTAGCTTAAAATGGTTTTCAATAATGGTTAACGGAGCATTACAGAATAGGGTGGCATTAATAACTGGCGCATCGCGAGGGATTGGTGCAGCAATTGCGAAACATTTTGCTAAAGAAGGAGCTCACGTCATACTTGTTGCGAGGACGGTAGGTGGTCTTGAAGAAGTAGATGATGAAATAAAAAAACATGGAGGATCGGCAACGCTAATTCCGTGTGATTTAAATGAATTTGACCGTGTTGATAATATGGGACCATCATTATACGAACGTTTTGGGCAACTAGATATATTTGTAGGCAATGCAGCGATACTCGGCAGTATGACACCTTTAGTTCAATATGATTCGAAAACTTGGCATAATGTTTTTAATACTAATATACATGCCAACTGGCATTTAATGCGTGTGGTAGAGCCACTATTGAAGCTTTCTGACTCAGGTAGAGCAATATTTGTTTCTAGTGCCGCAGCAAAAAAACCAAAGGCGTACTGGGGAGCATATGCAATAACAAAATCAGCATTAGAGACAATGGCTAAGGTTTGGGCATCAGAGCTAGAAAATACTAGCGTGCGGGTTAACGTATTAAACCCAGGTCCAACAAGAACAGCAATGCGTGGCACTGCTTTTCCTGGTGAAAACCCTAACACATTGAAATCAGCAGATGAAGTGGCAGGAGCATTTATAGAATTAGCATCACCTAATTGTAAAAGTAACGGAGAAATAATTGATTTAATATAAATTCAATTACTATATGGATTCTTGCCTTTTCGCATATTAATACGGATAGGCGTTCCATTCAGATTGAACTCATCCCTAAGTGAATTTTCCAAATATCGAATGTAGCTATCCGGCAAATCCTCTGGTCTATTGCCAAATATAGCAAATGTTGGTGGACGAGCTTTGGGTTGAGTGGCGTAGCGCAAACGAATACGTCGTTTGTTTGCAGCAAGGGGGGGCGGATGACGCTCTAATACTCCTGCTAACCAGTTATTTAACTGTGCTGTAGATACTCTACGGTTCCAAGTTTCATAACTTTTAAGTACCGCTGGCATTAGTTTATCAATATTTTTTCCCGTAAGAGCAGATAATTTAACTGTAGTAATTCCCGCTGCTTGCGGAAATGATTTATCCAGTCTATCGCGCAAAGAGTTGAGAGCAGCGCCCTTATCAGAAATAATATCCCATTTATTTATTACTAAAACTAAAGAACGTCCTTCTTCAATCACGTGCCTACCAATTGTTAAGTCTTGACGTTCAAGTATATGTTCTCCATCAAGAATGAGAGCTACTACTTCAGCATACTGAATTGCCCTACGAGCATCTTCAACGGATAACTCCTCTAATTTTTTAAATACTCGAGATTTACGCCTAAGTCCGGCAGTATCTACTAAAGCAATTTTATGATCTTTGTATTTCCACTCAACAGTTATAGAATCTCTGGTCACACCTGCTTCAGGACCAGTAAGCAAACGCTCTTGACCTATTAACGCATTAACTAAAGTTGATTTTCCTACGTTAGGCCGCCCAACTATTGCCAGACGCAAAGGTCCTCTTTTTTGTTCAACGTAATTATCTTCTATAATAGTTGGATCTCTATCAGGCAATAATTCTGCAACAGCTTCGTATAAAAGGTTTATCCCAGTTCCATGTTCTGCAGAAACCGGAATTGGATCGCCAAGGCCCAGACTATAAAAGTCATACACACCTGGTGTTAATCTAATGCCTTCACACTTATTGGCAAGTACAATAATTGGAAGTGATAAGGTTCTTAGCCAGTTTGCAAAATATTTATCTACCGGTGTTACACCAGCTCTAGCATCAACAACAAATATAACTACATCTGCATCAACTATAGCTATTTCAGTTTGTCGACGCATACGGGCAGATAAACTATCATCGAATGCATCCTCAAGCCCTGCAGTATCAATAGCTATAAAACTTAAATCACCAATTTTTCCATTGCCCTCCCGACGATCACGAGTGACCCCGGGGTGGTCATCAACTATAGCATCGCGCTTACCTACAAGACGATTAAATAGGGTCGATTTACCCACATTAGGCCTACCTACAATGACTATATTTGGTTTCATAGTTTTACCAAAAACGATTTAGCGGAAAGCTAACAAGCGAGCCTTATCTGTAAAAAAGAATAATGTTTTGTTAACTACAATTGGCGAACGTGAAACTGCATCAGACAGCTTACTTTCAGAAATAGTTTTTCCAGTATAGGGCGACAAATATAAAACCCTACCATGACTGCCAGAGAGTATCAGACGATCTCCAGCTAGAATTGGGCCAGACCAGTTTATTCTACCTTTCTTCTTTTTAGGATTCTTAAAAAGACCTATTTGCTTTATCCACCGAATACGACCATCTTCAGCTGTTAAACAAATAACTTTAGCATCGCTAGTTATCACAAAAATAAATTTACCGCTAATCCACGGTTGATTAACTCCACCTAGTGGAACTTCCCATACGCGTCGTCCCGTCTTTAAATCAATTGCAACCATGCGTCCAGAGTGACTAATTGCATAAACCCTACCCTTGTTTATTACAGGCCTTCCTCGAATGTCCGCAAGAGCAGATACTGCATCAGCACGGCGAATAGCGGTAAGGTTTTCATCCCACAATTGACGTCCATTTTCGGCACGCAATGCATAGATTTCACCGGAAGAATATGGTACAATTACAATATCCCCATCTACTGCGGGGCTGGCCGAACCTATCAAACCCGCCATTTCCTCAAACCCAGTATGAGACCATAAAGAATTACCCTCTTTACTACCAAGGGCGAACAACCGGTTATCTTTTGTGATAACAAATACTCTACCATTAAGAACGGTAGGTGCTGCCCGCATTGGCCCAGAAACTCTAGTACGCCATATCTCTTCGCCAGTGTCTGTTGAAAGTGCCAAAACTTCAGCAAAACCAGTAGCAACATAAACAGTGTCAGCATTAACAGCTAATCCCCCACCCCAACTACCATTGGTCTCTTTTTCCGGGGCAATTTCGTTACTCCATAAAAGCACTCCATCTTTAGCACTATGAGCTGACACATTAGCATCTGAGTCCATCGTATAAATAATCCCATTACTGATAACAGGCCCAGAAAGTATAGGAGCATCTTTAGTCGACCTAGCGCCTACTTTTTTAGACCAAACTAAACTAGATGCACTACCCAAAGCCAAATGATGCAAAACATGATTAGGTTTTCCACCCTGTTGAGACCAGGATTGGTTTGTTATTGGACCGGGGATTTTAACCTCAAGACTAGATAGAGTTTTATCTATACGAGGAGTTTTATTCTTCATTAGTACTGGAATTCTAGAACCCTTTAGTCCAGATTCTTTCTTTCCATCAAATAAACTGTTAACCTGACCGCAGCCACCCAGAACTAAAGAAAAAAGAATTATAATTGATATTCTTTTAACGAGCCAGCTCATATTCTTAACATAAATTTTCTGCATTTCATCTTATTCTAATATAACAAGCATTTCGGCAGCACGAGCGCGAACGCCTGCTGGTGCTTTTGTGTCATCTACAAGTGGCTTGAATTCTTTTATAGCACGCTTTTTATCACCAGATACCATAATTGCAGTGGCCAATAATTCTCGGGCGGAATAGCGCCAAGGATTTATTTCAACTATAATAGAAGCCAAACGGTCCTCAACTTCACCAAGGCTCATTATTGACATACCATGGCTTACTGCTAGTACACTCGCCAAGTCACGATAAATTACATCCTGGCTATTATCCAAAGCAATACTGTCATAGACTAGTACAGCACCAGATATATCTCCCATTTTAGAAAGAATTGCGCCTTCACGTAGCTTTGCAAGCAAGCGATAGCCTTCGTTTCCTTCATCTCCTATTATTTTAAATTGCTCTAGTGCTTCATTTTGACGATCACTGCTAGACTCAATTGCAGAAATTAATACTTCACTACTAGACTCTAGAGCACTGCGCTCAATATCGCGCCAAACAACTACTCCAACTGTTATTAAAATAATTGTTACAACCAAGGCACTAACATAGATACCATAACGTTTCCATATTTTTATATATCGATCCTGACGAACTTCCTCGTCTACTTCTCGGAACAGATCATCCGACACGTTTTATCCTCTTTTAATTGTTTTAATGAGCTACACTCATAGTAAATATCAAAATCAGTCAACCTATATTACAAAGAAAAAATTACTAACTATTATGACACGTATATTTATATAAACACGGTATATCTTTAGATAATTATTTGTCTTATTACAAATCAAAGTATTTTTTTATTAAAATTTATATTTTATCACATATAAAATAATACTGTAATGATTACTGCTCAGAAATAAGGAGTTTATACCAAACCTCCAATATATTTAAAAAAAACTTATTTTAAAGCATAATTAACTACCTCTGCTCTAGACACACCTGGGAAAATAAGGAAGACTTTTAAAATATATTTATCACTAAGACTGTATGGCTAGGTGCGCTACTCATGAGTTCACTATATAAACTTAAAGCCCGCAATAAACGGTCTAATAAAAAACAAGATAAAAGAGTATCTTTTGACCGTAATGAGCTACGTATTTTACTAAACGAGTATAGCCGTAGAGTGGCAGCCGGTGAGTGGCGTGATTATGCAATTGATCATGGCCGTGAACGTGCCGTATTCTCCGTTTTTAGGCATACGGCCGAACACCCATTATATTCAATAGAAAAATTACCTACAAATATTGGGAAAACACGTCGATATGGTCTTTTACGTGGCCCCATCAGACTTAGTCAGGATACCAGTCTAGTAAATTTACTCAGCACTATTGAAAAACGTCCTAATTTAATTTCAATTGGTTAATTAAATATTAATTAAGTGATCACTAAATTCTATGACTAAAAATAATTAATGAGCATAAACCTAGATAAATGTTATCCGGAATAGATAACCTATTAGCGAATGAGAAGGTTCTTGAGAAACTCAGACGACGACGTGTGGCCTTTTTAACAAATACGAGCTGTCATACCAGTACAGGTAAGGAGAGCTTCATGGCTTTAAATGAAGCTCTCTCAACGTCATCAAAAGCTGGTATATCTACTTTATTTGTTCCTGAGCACGGTTATAACCTTAATATTAGTGCCGGCAATGTAGTTCCTGACGTAATTAATGATTTTAAAAATATTAATACTTATAGCCTTTATGGTTCTAGAAAGTGGCCAACTAATGATCAATTAAATTCTCTAGATACTCTAGTTATAGACCTTAGAGATGTAGGAGTACGTTGTTTTACCTATGCAACAACAGCGGCTCTTGCAGCAAGAGCCGCTCTAAACGAAGGACTAAAAGTAGTTATTTGTGATAGAATTAATCCGATAGGTAATAATACAGATGGTCCAACTCTAAATCCCAAATATAGATCTTTTCTAGCTTACTTTTATACACCTTTTATTCACGGACAAACTATTGGTTCACTTTTAAAAGGTTTATTAAAGCAGCACTCCATGATAGAAAATTTATCAATAATTCCTTATCAAATAATAAACTATAAAGACCAAAAAATATTTTTACCACCATCACCATCACTTCAAAATGCTGAATCTATTCAGCTTTATCCAGGTTTAGTTATGTTAGAAGGAACAAATTTGAGTGAGGGACGTGGTTCATCCTTATCCTTCAGATGCGTTAGCGCCCCTTGGTTAAAATCAGAATCTCTAGCAGATGAAGCTAACAATTGGCCAACAGGAGTTCAGGCGGAGGCCTGCAAGGTAAAATATTCCACAGGTCAATATAAAGGAAAAATTTTACCAGCAGTTAAATTCGAACCAAACTGCTTAAAGTGTGATGGATTTAGTCTGGGTATCCATCTATTATCTTGGATAGCTAATAATCAACCAGAGTTCATATGGACTAAATCAAAGTTTATTCCACTGGACAATAAAAGTTTTATAGATGAATCTATTACTGAGGAGAATTTTATAATTGATAACCTGTTAGGAGATAATAGTTTGCGTTTAGCAATTTCTGGAAAAGAAAACCCAATTAATATAATTGATATGTGGCGTAATTAGCTTTCAGAAACACACTTTCCTTCTACAAAAACTTTAACTACTTCCAAATTCTTTTCCAATACAACAAAATCAGCAAACGCATTTTCTTCTATGCGCCCTCTTTCGAATTCACCTATTAAATCAGCCGGTATAGTAGATAAACGTAATGCCGCATCAGCTAAATCCATTCCAATAGACACAAGATTACGTAAAGCCTGGTCCATAGTTAGAGCGCTCCCCGCAAGTGTTTGATCGTCTAAGAACACACTGTCACCACTTTTATTTATAATTTGACCACCTAATGAATATTGACCGTCTGGCATACCTGCAGCTGCGGTGGCGTCAGTTACAAAATATAAATGCGGTAAAGCTCTAAATGCAGCTAAAATTGCTCCGGGTGCTACATGAACTAGATCTGGAATAATAGCCGCATAATCACCATGCGCTAATGCTGCGCCTACAACTCCAGGCTTTCGGTGATTCAGCGGAGACATAGCATTATAAAGATGGGTAAAACCTCTGGCACCATCATCCAAAGCTTGAATAACTTCTTGATAATCAGCAGCGCTATGGCCAATCTGTACTACAATGTTTTTTTTAGTTAAATACTTTAAAAGTAGGTTTTGAGGATCACATTCGGGAGCCAAGGTTACAAGCCGTAGACGTGCATATTTACATAATCGTGAAATAAAATCTATGTCTGGTTTCTGGGCAAATGGAGGCTGAGCTCCCAGCCTATTAGGGTTAATATAAGGACCCTCTAGATGCACTCCTAGAACTCTCGCCTCAGATAAATACCTATCTACTGATACTTCCTGTATGGCTTTAACAGCCTTTATAATATTTTCATTAGGTGCAGTAACCGTTGTTGCCAAAAAAGAAGTTGTGCCATGCTTGGCATGCAATGTGGCGCAGCGCCTGATTGCATCATAGCCATCCATAACATCTCCTCCACCACCTCCTGGTACATGTAAGTCAACAAAACCTGGCAAAATAATTAATGCATCTTTAGTCACTTCTCCCGGGGTAACCTTAAAAATTTTATTATCGAATTCAATACAGCCATAAACCCAACCTGTAGGAGTTAAAATTTTGCCACTAATTTTCGTCATTCTTATGACGCCCCTATATATATATTTTCGTTTGGGACAAGTTCCTTAGCCAGCATTAATGCTCCACTAATAGGGTCTCCAATAGGGTCTTGAACCCAATCTCGCAAGAGGACCGGCAGATATGGCAATAAGGGTGTCGCTAAACCACCAATAAGAGATAACGGCATTTTACGACTGCAATCCAATGCTAATGCAAGTGTCTCTATTTCAATACCGGCAGCTAAAGCTATAGATAATGCTGCTTCGTCTTGTTTATTAGCATACTCTAATACAATTGGAGCTATTTCTGAATAACTCGTTGCATTAGCTTTAAATAGCCATTTCATGAAGTCATTTCGTGTGGGACCATAATGAGTTATTATTGCTTGGTGCATTTTCGTTTTATTACCTGCATAACAACCATCGATCAGACGTAGCGTCTGTATAATAGCAGTTTTGCCTATCCAAGCGCCACTTCCATGATCACCGGCTGGAAAACCCCACCCTCCGACTAGCTTTGACTCACTATCATTGTTAATCCTGTAACCCACAGACCCTGTACCAACGATTACTATCCCACCCGGATGACCGCCGTGTGCACCTAGAGCAGCTATATAAGAGTCAGTAGCTACTCTAACCTCCTTAAAATCTAATAAACACTTTTCAATTAAGTTTTTGCGTTGATCTAAATTATTAGCTCCCGCTATTCCTATACCAAAATGAACATTACTAATAACAGAGGCTTCCATACTAGCGTTACTAATTAATCCATATAGAGCCTTAGTTATTATATTCCATGCATCATCAGCGTATAAAGTTAAATTAGTTGGGCCAGTTTTTGTGATACCAAGAAGATGGTCCTCTTCATTATACAAGGCCACCTTTGTCTTAGTACCTCCTCCATCAACACAGCAAAATAACTTTCCTACCATTAATTTCCTATTAAGATGATGATTATTAATTGTATATTTATTTTTAAAGCAGACAATACGCAGTTATGTTACTAGATGTTGTAAACTAACATTAACAAAAAATACTATACTATAGGCCCATGCATACTGAAGATTTTGATGAGCTATATAACGATCTGGACATACTCTCTAATAATGAGATTATTAATCTCTTGCTAGATTCACAAGTCGTTGGTTTAGAAAAGACTCGTAACGCTAAAAATAGTATCATAGACGCCGCAGAAAAACTCTCCTTACACTTAAATTTAACGAAAGATGGACGATTGATTTACGCGGGAGCTGGAACTTCTGGCCGTTTGGGGGTTTTAGATTGTTCTGAGCTTAATCCAACATTTGGTTGGCCCTTAGAACGTTCAGGCTTTCTAATGGCTGGTGGATTAAAAGCGTTAACTAATCCGGTGGAAGGAGCAGAAGATAATATTGCGGCAGCCAATACTGAAGTTAAAAACATGGCTTTAAACAACGCCGACGCATTAGTAGCTATATCAGCAAGTGGTTCTACGCCTTATACAGTCGCTGTTTGCGAAGCTGCTAAGGCTGCTGGTGCATTAACAATAGCCCTGGCTAATAACGAATATAGCCCAATTTTGCTTAATGCAGATTGCAAAATTATCATTCCTTCAGGCGCCGAAGCGATTAGCGGATCAACTCGCATGACAGCCGGAACAATTCAAAAAGTAGCTCTAAATATGCTGTCAACCCTCACCATGATAAGGCTCAACCGTACATATGGTAGTTATATGGTTGATGTGCAGGCATCTAATGACAAGTTAAAAAAACGGGCTACAAAAATGGTATCAGAAATATCTCAAGTAGATACGAACACAGCCCTTAATGCCCTAGATAAAGCAAAGTATAACCCAAAAGTTGCTATCCTTATAGCAATGGGCCTTAATTTTTCGGATTCAATGGAGTTATTAAATCAATTTAATGGTAATTTGCGAAAAGCTTTAACTAAATTAAGGAATAATAATACATAAAATCTTATTCAGAAAATTGCAAAATTATAGTTTTACTGGATGACAAAATGCGAAGCATTTTTAATTAGATTAATAGCATCAACAGTACTACCTTCGAACCTTGGTGAATTTTCTGATAAAAATCTTCTCCAAGCACGAGCACCTTTCTGTCCATTAAATAAACCAAATATATGCCTGGTAATTGACTTAAGTGGAACCCCGCCCGCTATAGCCTCCTCGATATAGGGATAAAGTCTTTCCAAAATATCTTGACGTGTTGGTTTATCAGCCAAATCTCCAAAAATTCTAGAATCTATATCAGCTAAAAAATATGGGTTTTGATAAGCCTCACGGCCAATCATAACACTATCAACATATGTAAGTTGTGCTTCAATTAAATCGATAGAATTTATTCCTCCATTTATACTTATGGTCAGAAATGGAAATTCTTTTTTTAATTTATATACCAAATCATATCTTAGAGGGGGTATTTCTCTATTCTCCTTGGCACTCAGTCCTTTTAAAAAAGCTTTTCGGGCATGAACAATAAAATGCTCGCATCCTGCGTTGGAAACTGTTTGTACAAATTTCTTCATACAAGGCCATTCTTCCTGATCATCAATAGCAATACGGTGCTTAACGGTTATGGGTAAATCCACAGCATTTCGCATTACCTCAACAGCTTTCGCTACTAATTCAGGTGTTGCCATTAAACAGGCCCCAAATTCCCCCTGTTGAACTCTGTCAGATGGACAACCGACATTTAGATTAATACCATCAAAACCAAAATCAGCACCAATCCGTGCACATTCAGAGAGCTCTTCAGTATTAATACCTCCAAGCTGTAGTATTATTGGATGTTCTTCTCCATTGAAGTTGAGTAATCTTTTTCTATCACCCAGCAGAATAGCCTTAGTTGTTATCATCTCTGTGTAAAGTTGTACTCTCCTGCTAATCTGTCTCAGAAAAAACCGTTCATGACGATCGGTCCAATCCATCATTGGTGCTATAGAAACCGGTAAAACAGAATTATTAATTAAATCCATGATATTTCTTATCAATAGGTTGTGTAGTAATATTTAAATTACTGTAAATAAACATTGGCTATGACTTTATTAATATTAACTATTACCAAATCTAACTTTGACATTATCTATTAATCTAACATTACCAAGATAAATAGAAGCTAAAATTCGAGCCGGTTCATCTACCATCTCTAATACTTTCAGGTCACTTTCTGCTCTTAGCTCAAGATATTCAATACTTCGAAAACCAGAACTTCTAAGTATTTTGATAGAGTCTTCTAATACAATTTTTTGTGGCTCTCCAGTTTCAATACGTTTAGCCGCATCCATAAGTGTTTTAGCAAGTATTGGAGCTCGTTTTCTATCTTTGTCTGATAGTAATAAATTTCGAGAAGAAATAGCAAGATGATCAGTTTCTCGAATAGTTTCACACCCAACTATTCGTACCGGTATATCAAGATCTTTTACCATCCGCTTAATAACATGCAATTGTTGGTAGTCCTTTTCTCCAAAAAGTGCAATATTCGCTGAAGTCTGAATTAACAATTTTGCCACCACAGTAGCTACCGCATTAAAATGGCCAGGCCGATGATCGCCACAAAGACCTTCACTAACGCCAGAAACAGATATCTGCGTAGCATAACCCTCTGGGTAAATTTCATGATTTTCCGGTGCGTAAAGCAAATCAATATTAAAGGATTCAAGCTTTTTTATATCATCTTCTTCGCTACGAGGATAACTTTTTAAATCTTTTGTATTGTTAAACTGAGTGGGGTTAACAAATAAAGTTACTATAACTTTATCAGACATAGATTTAGCTTCACGAACAAGACTTAAATGGCCAGCATGCAATGCCCCCATTGTGGGCACAACAGATATTTCTTTATTAGCCGTTCGCCATTCCCTAGTTATTTTTTGCAGAGCGGATAAAGTTCGAACGATTGGAATTTTCACTTTTGATCCTTATTAGAGGAAGGCTTTTTATTCCCAAACACATGTTCAGGGGCCGGGAAATTACGGTTTTTTACATCCATAGCATATTCTTTTATAGCTTTATCTGCATCTAAACCCATACGTGCATATTGTTTTACAAACTTAGGTGTAAAATCAGTAAACATACCTAAAAGATCATCAACCACCAATATTTGCCCATCACATGCTGCTGATGCCCCAATACCGATTGTTGGAATACCCACAGTTTGGGTTATTTGGTCAGCTATCGATTCCGTAACCATTTCAAGAACTACTGAAAAAGCCCCTGATTCAAATACTGATACTGCATCCCTTAGCACACGTTTACTATCCTCACCTCGCCCTTGAACATTGTATCCACCGAAAACATTAACTGACTGAGGGGTTAATCCGACATGTGCCATAACGGGAATTCCACGATTAGTAAGGTACTCAATAGTTTCAGCCATATGAATCCCTCCCTCTAGTTTAATCGCCTCACAAGAAGTCTCTCGCATAATTGTTGCAGCATTACGAAATGCCTGTTCTTTACTTTCCTCATAGCTACCAAAAGGCATATCAACTACCAACATCGCATGTTTGAGACCGCGACGCACTGCTTTGCCATGCATAATCATCATTTCCATGGTGACGCCTAAAGTTGAATTTAGACCATGATGTACCATTCCAACACTATCCACCACTAGTACAAAATCACAATGGCTATCTACAATTCTAGCAATAGGCGTAGTATAAGCTGTTAGACTTACTATAGGCTCGCCACCTTTGCGTTCTATAATATCTACCACATTAACTGATGATGAATGAGTATTAGTGCTCATAATTTTCTCCATCCATTACAATAAGAAACAAGGCTAAAAATAAGATAGTCCGATTTAATTTACTAAAAGTCAGAAATAAATCTCTATTGATGTAACTTATTGGTACACTTTGTTTTATTAATTGTCATATCTAAAATATATGGACAGCTAGATAATGACTAATTATCAGTATAACTATCTATTAATACGTAATAGCTAAACCCTAAATATCTAAAATTTCAAAATAAACATTGATATATGTTAAAAATAAATAATCTAACTTATCGAATTGGAGATCGAATATTACTTGACCAGGTAAATGCTGTTATAAATCCTGGTACGAAAGTGGGATTAGTCGGACGTAATGGCACTGGTAAAACAACTCTGTTCCAGCTGATAATTAATAAATTACAATCAGACGGTGGCAGTATAGAAATCCCGCATCGATGGACTATAGGTGTAACCAGCCAAGATGCTCCAAACGGTCCAAAAAGTCTTGTAGATACGGTAATAGAATCTAATAAAGAATTAGTATCTCTTTGGGAAGAAGCAAAGACAGCAACCGATCCTAATCGAATATCTGAAATACACGATAAACTTACAAACTTGAATGCTCACAGCGCAGAAGCACGCGCAGCACGCATACTCGCTGGGCTGGGTTTTGACCAAGAGGCTCAATGTCGAGCCTGTAACTCTTTTTCTGGTGGATGGCGTATGCGTGTTGCCTTAGCGTCCTTGCTATTTACTAATCCAGACCTTCTGTTACTTGACGAACCAACCAATCATCTCGATTTAGAAGCAGTTTTATGGTTCGAGGACTATATTTCAAGATATGATGGAACTGTATTATTAATAAGCCATGATCGCAAATTACTTAATACAGCAGTGGATCACATAATACACCTTGAGGGAAAAAATCTAACCTCATACAAAGGAAATTACGATAGGTTTGAAGAATCTCGACGGCTCAAGCAGGAATTAAATGCTAAACAACGAGTCAAACAAAATGCCCAGAGAGCGCATATGGAGGCTTTCGTAGCTCGTTTCCGTGCAAAAGCAACAAAAGCTAAACAGGCCCAAAGTCGTCTTAAAATGCTCGAACGTATGGTCCCTCTTACAGAGACCTTAGAAGAAAAAGCTCCTAATTTTATATTTTCCAAAATATCCGAATTACCTCCGCCACTCTATAGTCTTGAGGGAGTAGATGTTGGATATGAAGACATAAAAGTCCTGGAAAACATTTCATTGAGGTTAGACAATGATGATCGAGTGGCACTGATTGGAGCAAATGGTAATGGTAAATCTACCTTTGTAAAACTTCTAGCCGGCGTAATTAAAGAAATGTCGGGTAATATAATAAAATCTTCTAAATTACGTATTGGTTACTTTTCTCAAGACCTTACTGATGAATTAGACCCTTCAATATCTCCAATAGATTCGATAACTAAAATATATTCTAAAGAACCGATAGAATCTATTCGCCGTCATTTAGGTGCATATGGTTTTAATCAAGATATGGTTTTCGGAACCATTAAACAATTGTCTGGAGGCGAGAAGGCTAGATTGCTTTTTGCTAAAATTGCATTAGCGAAACCCCACATACTGTTACTTGATGAACCAACTAACCATCTAGACATACTGTCAAGAGAAGCCCTTATTCAAGCTATAAATGGGTTTCCTGGAGCCGTTATATTGGTCAGCCATGACCCTCATCTACTTGAACTTACTGTCGACCGCTTCTGGCTAGTTGCTAATAATACAATACAAAATTATGATGGAGATATTTCTGATTATAGAAGTTTACTAATTAGCCAAAATCGGTCCATTAAACATAATAAAAAACATCAGAAAGAAAGAACCCAACCATTAAAAACTAGTCTTTCTAGTAAAAAAGATAAGCGGCGTCTGGCGGCAGAACAGCGCAAATCTATTACTGTACTGCGAAAAGCAGCTAGAGATGCAGAAAATGAATTAGTACGCTTGAGCGAAGAAAAATCACAAATATTAGAAAGTCTTAAGAACCCAAAGTTTTACAAAGAGCAACCTGATGAAGCACAAGCCCTACAAATTCAAATTGGGCATTTACAAAAAGAATTAGATATAGCAGAAAAACGTTGGATAGAAGAACAAGAAGCATTAGAAAAAGCCAAAACTAGCTGAAAATAATACTTAAATTATAGTCTTATAGATCTGTCGCTACCGGCTATAAAAGATTTACGAAGAGAGTTAAAATCTTGAACTGACTCAAACTGAGGAAATTCCTTAATTACGTTTTCCGGTGCATGGAAAAGAATGCCAACATCGGCTTCTTTAAGCATAGTTGTATCATTATATGAGTCCCCGGCAGCAATAACTCTATATTTAAGTGAATGTAAGGCTTTTACTGATGCTCGTTTAGGATCCGGCTGTCGTAATTTATAATCAATAACGTTACCTTCACTATCTGTAATTAGACTATGACAAAATAGAGTGGGCCAACCTAGCTTACGCATAAAAGGCTCTGAAAACTCATAAAATGTATCTGACAATATTATTACCTGAAATCTTTCTTGAAGCCATTCCAAAAACGATATAGCGCCTGGTAAAGGCTCCATTCTGCCGATAACTTCTTGAATATCATATATCGTTAAATTATTTTGATTAAGTATTTTTAATCGCTGCTTCATCAAAACATCATAATCAGGAATATCACGCGTAGTAGCACGCAATTCTTTGATTCCTGTGCTTTCTGAAAATGCAATCCACACCTCAGGTATTAGGACGCCTTCTAGGTCCAGACAAGCTATTTCCACTATAATCGCCCCCAAATACTAAAATAATAACCTTAATTTGTATTTTTTAAAAAAAGTTTATACTAGTCAAGTAGTCGACTTGGACTTTCATTATTAAGGTACCCAAGAAAGTTATTTACGACCCAATAGCCTACTAACTTTTGCATCTGTCGGGGCAATGTTCTAGCAATCTTAGGAGGAACTCCAAGAAATTGGTTCTCTTGTTGACGCAGCCAAGCTCTACTGTAAACAACAGATAAGCCAAGGCGATCGTTATCGGATAAATTAGAACCTGCGGCATGAAAAAGTGAACCGTCGTAAAGCATGACTGAACCTGCTGGCATCTCAGCGGTTACAGTTATAGGTTTATTAGGAACAGATTCTTCCTGTAGTTTATGTGAAGATGGTAACAAATGTGTTGCTCCATTTTCTTTAGTAAATTTCGTGATTGACCACATTGCATTTACAGTTAATGGGATACGAGGACGTATTAACGGGTAAAGACTATCATCACGATGTAGAGGCTGCGATGTCTCCCCCGGCTTAACGTTTATTAAGCTAGCTACAGATAACTGTATTTGATCATCGAGATAGCCTTCTACTATCGCAATTAGATCTGGAAATAAAAGAAGATCATCTAGTACTCGAGTGCGTGCCACTAAATTGAATAATCTTTGGGTATTAAACCCACTAAAACTAGAAGAACCATTAGACACTTCATAAAGAAGATTACAACATTCATTAAATATAGAATGGACTTTATCGAGATTAATAACTCTTTCCAGAATTACGTAGCCATTTTCATTTAGGTTACTTATTTGCTTAGATTTATTTTTGCGGTCTAGCTTACTTGATAGTAGTTTCGTCTTTGCCTCTTTCATACCCTGAGGCGAAAATGGATCCCTGGCGAGTATCTCAGATTCTTTTAATACCATTTATGTTTCCATATTCTTAAACAGTAAGTTATTTTCCAATTAATAAGTATTAAAATAAATCTATATCAATTTTTAATTGTTTTTTCAATTTTTATATAATTCTCCATAAAATCAATATTTACAGCAATAATAATAGTAGGTTTGCACCTAACTTACCGTCATAAAAAACTGCATAACCTTTTCAATTGTACTTCTCGGATTTTCTTCAACATAAAAATGTCCCGCATCAATAAACTCTAATCTCGCGTCTGGCATATATTTTTCTATTCCCTCATAATTTTCTATGGGCATTGATGGCTCTTCTAACCCCTGCAGAACGAGCATGGGCATTTTCCAAAAAGGAATTAAACGTGTTCTGCGATCAATCCAGTCTTTACGAAAAGTAGAAGACTGAAAATATCTTTCAACCGCCAGGCCAACCCCTGGACGAGAAAATTCTTGAACAGCAAGCTCAACAAAAGGTTGTTCAATCGGGTATTTGCATAGCCATCGATATATATGATCAATTACCTTAACAGGGTTTTGAAGTATTTCTCGAGATTCAATCTCTGAAAAAAGATGCTCTTGGGGCGATAAATCAGGGTGATAGTGAATCAGATGTTGAGAACCTCGCACCCAACTTATAATGCGTTCATTATTTTTTGCAG
This sequence comes from Rhodospirillaceae bacterium, assembly GCA_002713365.1. Classification (GTDB taxonomy): domain Bacteria; phylum Pseudomonadota; class Alphaproteobacteria; order UBA6615; family UBA6615; genus UBA6615. Next base: position 230,619 of record PASR01000011.1, on the reverse strand, counting down.
CTATAAAGTCAGCTTGTACAGTACCTCTGTCATGACTGAACATGGAAAACTTATCAATTCCCAACTCATCTAATAAACTAACAACCTGATCTGCAACGCCCTCATGTCTGTAATCACCTCTTCCCTTATATGATTGCCCGTATCCTTTAAGGTCAATAGCTATACACCGAAAGGATTTGGATAATTCAGGTAATATAGGCGTCCACATTCTCCATGATTGGGGAATACCATGCAATAACAATAGTACCTCTCCCTGACCCGCCTCAACAAAATGCCATTCTATCTTTTCACTCTCTCCGGCGGATTTAACAAAACGATGGGTAACATTTATTCCACATATATTTTCAATATCTCCATCCCTATTATCAGGCAATAGTGTAATACCATTAGCTATAATAGAATCCAATATTTGTGCCATTTCCTTATTTTGATGACCGTTAATAAGTAGTCTTTTAGACTCTGGTGTAATTGATTTATAGTCGAATTCCACAGTAAAACCTCCTGCATATTAGGGCTTTTAATTGAGGATGCCCCGATCAGATAAAGATATCGTAAGCTGTAATATTACGGTTAGGGGCTTAGACAAACTATGTATCAATAACTATCCTTAGTAGCCGAAGTTAAGCCAGGAAACTTAAAGTAAAATATAAAAAAGGCCAATGTCTTGATATACCTCTGTAAAAGATAGCTTTATAATAAACTGGGATTACCTCATAGCCTATTAGGCCAAAGACTGCTTAGTCTAATCCTTGCACAGATCTAAAACCCTTTACCATAAAAGATGATGACAGGCGTCGACCTAATATTTTATTTTCCACACTCGAATGGTGAGCCAGATATTAAATTTTTCACAATCTGCCTAGAAAAACACAGTCTTCCGAGGTTCCCATCAAATATTAATGGAAACTAAATCATAAAAAGAAATTTAAAGCAGCGCTGGTAAAATAATTTTTTAAGAATTAATACAAAATAAATTATCTACATTATATATTTAAATAGCACAGCTCATATCTTGGCCACAGCACATCGGTGATTTTATTTTTCCATGTTCATTTGGGCATTTTGAAATTTGCACCTCACGACCATCATCTAACTTTAGTATATCATCAACTAGTGGGTTATCACATTTTGCGCAACTTGCATTCACTGCCATTCCACATGTGGAGCACTCGTATGTCGCCATTTAAACCTCCAAATATTATTTATAAAAACATTTTATAATAACTTAAATTCAAATGTTACACTATAACGCTAGTATCCATCACATTATTCATAATCTAAAGCATACTTGTTTAATTCTTTTCAATGTATGGTTTCACTTGTTAAAGGTATTAACATTAATATACCATATTAAATTATCTGTAATTTCTGTTGGTATAGTAATTTTTTGGAGCTTTACCTGTGACTAATAACAACTCAGACCCCATGTTACCCACAGATGTAGAAGTACCTATAAATTATCTATTAGAGACAAGTGAAACTCCTGTTTTTCATCAAAGCGATACTGCAGCTGATTTACAAAATGCTGAGGGATCTCGAAAAGCACACCCAATGAAAATTCAAAATGCGCGGCTTATTCCAAATAAGTTCTCTCTTGATGTTCATGGGTTTACCCTAGAGAATCAACATAGCTTAGTGACAGATTTTCATGATGATTTTCAACTAAAATCGATGTATGAACCAGAACTAAAAAAACTCCTCACTAAATTAATTGATTGTAAAGAAATAATAATATTTGATCACACCCACCGTTCTAGTGCTGCTGAGAATAGGGAAATGCATAACTCACGGCCTCCTGTTGCTGCTCCACATAGCGATTACACAGATACTTCAGCCCATGAGAGACTTAGAGATGTAATTGGAGATGCGGCAAAAGAAAAACAAAAGAAAAGGTTTGCTATTATTAACGTCTGGCGTTCCATAAACGGTACGATTGAGGAATGGCCGCTTGCTGTATGCGATTCCCAAACCGTAAATGATAGACTAATGATTGCGACTTTACGGCATGCTCCTCATCGCGAAGAGCCGTCATTTGAGTATTCCAGACAAAGTGAAACCAATCACGCGTGCTATGATTCTAATCATAAATGGTTTTATTTTTCTAAAATGACACAAAATGAAATTCTAATTTTCAAGAACTATGATACACTCAAAGATGGTAAAACAGCTAGATACACTTTGCATACGGCTTTTAAGGATCCAACCAGCCCAGTTAACCCAAGCCCACGAGAAACAATTGAGTCTAGAGTTATTATATTTTTTGAATAAAACCCGACATTCATAAATTTTATATGCAATATATTTATTGAGACTTTAAAGTATTACTTTATCAGTAAAAAATATATTATATATAACACGCGTAAATTTTATTTTATTATTATAATTAATTATCTTTGAGATCTACAACGATTCGCCCCCTAACTTGGCCGGATAATATTTGTGGTGCTACTGCACTAATATCTGAGAGGCTAATTACCTCTACCATCTTATCAAGTTTACTAATTGGTAAGTCTTTAGCAACCCGGTCCCAGGCCAAAACTCGGTTTTCAAATGGTTGCATTACAGAGTCTATACCAAGTAAGTTTATACCCCGTAAAAGAAATGGTATAACTGTTGTCTCCAATTTTGGTCCAGCAGCTAAGCCACAAGACGCTACGGAACCACCGTACTTAATCTGAGTTAAAAGTCGTGCTAAAGTAGTAGAGCCAACTGTATCAATTGCCCCTCCCCAATTTTCTTTTTCCAATGGTCGTTTTGTAGGCTCTGATAGTGTATCTCTAGAAATAATACTACTCGCCCCCAAGGATGTAAGATATTCATGTAATTCTGCACGGCCCGTTGACGCTGAAACAGAATATCCAAGCTGAGCAAGAATTGCGACAGCAACCGAACCCACACCTCCAGCCGCACCAGTAACAAGAATAGGTCCACCATCTGGATTAATTCCATGGCTTTCTAATGCCATAATACAAAGCATAGACGTTACCCCCGCCGTACCAATTGCCATAGCTTGTTTCGTAGTTAGATTTTCCGGCAAAGGCACAAGCCAATCACCATTAACACGAGCCATTTGAGAAAAACCTCCCCAATGATTCTCACCGACTCTCCAACCAGTTAATACCACCTTATCGCCAGCCTTATATCGACTATGTGTGGACTGTTCGACAATCCCAGCGAAATCAATACCTGGTACATGCGGATAGTTACGAACTAAACCACCAATACCTTTTACCACCATGCCGTCTTTATAATTGACATCAGAATACTCAACACGCACCAAGACATCACCTTCTGGCAAATCCTTGATTGTCAATTCTTTTATTTGACTAGATACCTTGTCATTATTTTCCTCGAGCAAAAGAGCTGTAAAATTATTCATCACATTTTTCCTGTAAACTAGTATTAAGCTGGTATTTGTTTAGCAAACCAATCAAGAATCTGTTCTCCATCCCAGCAAACTACACCTGGGAATGAAAGAATTTTTTCAAAGGTCTCACGAACGTAACGAATTCGATGAGGTGAACCAGAGAGATAAGGATGCATCGCAAGGGCTATAACTCTAGGGTGGCCATCAGTACTTTCTTCGTAAAGTGTATTAAAGTAGTCCATTGCACGGTCTCTATAGATATGTGATTCGTTATTTTGTATATTCATCATCACTATATCGTGGAGTTCATAATTATATGGGAGAGCAGCCACCGGTTTATGGGTTGTCTGTGCCCAAACTGGCTGGTCATCAAGAACCCAATCTCCGATGTACTCTATACCTGCCTGCGAAAGATGATCTAATGTCTCAAACGTTTGGGTTAATCCAGGTCCAAACCATCCCCGGGGCCGCTTTCCACAAAATTTTTCAATAACATCTAACGAACGATCAATAACGGTCCTCTCATTGTCTAGTTTATGCATTGGCAATTGCTCATAAGAGTGAGCGTTAAATTCCCAACCCGCATCTAAGCAAGCACCTGCAACTTCTGGATAATCATCGCATACACGTCCATTTAAAGTAACAGTTGGTCGTACTGATAATGCCTCTAACATTTTCTTTAAACGCCAAAACCCAACGCGCATACCGTATTCATGCCAAGACCAATTAGGATGGTCTGGTGTCATTGGCTCTCCTTGAGGAGGAGATATAACCATTCTTGCCATTGCACGATCTATATTCCATACCTCTAATGCTAGTATGGGCCAAACAATTATACGTCCACCATCAGATAAAGTTAAATTTGGTCTTTTTTCAATAGTTGAAAACTCTATTCGTTCACCAGGTTTCATGCCGACCATTTTAATCTCCATACATTTTATTCTTTACTAACAAGTACATTAAATAAACCCAGATTTAATTTAATAATATGCTAATAATCTCGTTTCCATCCCCACCATTTACAAACAGCATCTCCCATAATCAGACGCTTGTCATCTTCATTAAGCCAAGGAAGTTCCTCAGTAAACATTGTAATACAATCTCGCCATGAGCAAGGCATCTTAGTAATATCTGTACCCCAGAAAGTTCGCTCCGGGCCAAAAGCGTCATAAATTTTATGAACATATGTTTGCATAATTGGGAATGGATAAGCTTCAGAAGAATAACCAGGCGCTCCTGTAACCTTCACAGCGATATTGGGATACTTCGCTAAAGCTAGCAAATCCGGTATGTGGACCATTGCCGCATGATCCTTCAGAGTTGTTAGCCCACCCCGACCACCCAGATGATCAATAGTAAGTCGAAGACCAGGATGGCGCTCTGCTATTACATGAATCAAATCAATAGAATCAGTCGCCAAGACGGTAACTGGTACTCCAGCAGCCTCTGCCGCTGGCCATAACCAATCAATTTTGCCCTCCCGCATCCATTTGCGTTCTGGATCATTGAGTAATACATATCTTAGCCCCAGCATATTTGGCTGGTCTGTCAAATTAGCTATTAGGTCTTTTGCTGCCGGGTCTGTAAGTGGTAACTCGCCTAACATCGCGAATCTTCTGGGGTATTTTTTAACTGCGTCCAGTGCAACCTGATGACAGTTTGGATCCCAATGAACGAGATGTATAACGGCAGCGTCAACGCCGCTTTCATCCATCATTTTAATAGCTTCTTCCGATGAAAACGAAGTTACTTGCCTATGAGAGAGGTTACTGGGTAACCCAGAACTCCATAGGTGGATTTGTGCATCAACAATCTGCATAGAAGCATCGTTTTTCATCTAATTAACCTATCTTAATTTATATATTTATTAATATAACACATTAAATAATATACATAGATTATTGATTACATTGTATTAATTAAATATAACATTATTGCATTTAAAAAAATAAATGTAACAGTTTTAGAAATAAAATATTATTTTATAAGTCACTTAGTGTTTAAATTTATAATAACCCCCTCGGAGAATGATTTCTCAGTTACTATTTTTGTTTCCTCCGATCTGGTATCCTTTAATGGTCGTCGCATAGAGCCCGGAGAAATACCAGCTTTTAAAGCAGTCATCACACCTACAGCTTCCCAATAATTATCAACCAGATGCAACTGACCTGGTGACCAAGGAAGCATTAGCAAATTATTTTTCATAAGGTTCTGGTTTTCTTTAACTGCTATTACAGGAATTCCTTGATCCAATGCAGCTAGAGTTGGTAACCCAACACATTTATCAGGGATGACTAAACAGGAAATATCTGCAGAGCTGATTAAACCCGGTTCTCCAATAGAATCAGGCTCAGTAATTATACGTGGGCTTCGTTGCAAACCTTTCAGCATACATTGAACAAATGTCATAGAAATAGCTTCAGCAGCTAGTCGTGGATCAACTAAACCAAGATCAAAGTCAGCTACTTTATGGCTTTCGAGCATTGGTGAATGAGCAGCAGGAATATTATGAAGCATAGATACTGCGTGTGTAAGCATAGCTTCAACGCCACCCCAAGGATTAATCATTTCACCATGAGTATGGAAATATTCCTCGTGGTATTCATCTTCAACTTCAACAACAGAAGCAATAGCAACTGCATCAAATGAACCTAGATTTTTATTAATAACCTGATTAATGCGCTCCAGACCTCTAATTGTACCCGCCGCACTTCCGGACCTAGTAAATTCTGCTATCATGCGAAGTGGTGGACTTAGCTTAACAACCTTTGTGCAATCCAAACCATAAGTTGCTCGTGCTGCACTTACAGCGTTGATAGTATCATTTGAAAACATCTCTATCTCATGATCGTCAATGATAACTAGTAGACGGTTTGACCTTACTGGCTGTAATGAGGCTGTGCCCATCATCAATCTGCTGATTGTACTACCTTCAACGTACAATGCGTTATCTGGCATTTCGTTAAGGTCTGAAGCATTAACAACATTTGGATGTAGGATAAGATTATCACATACTTCGGCAAGTACTCGAGCAGCTGGAGTAGCATCGCCAGCATGACCTCCAATTTTTGAGCCAATACCCGTCGGAACTAAAAAGACTGTATTAAAATCTTTTGTACGTTCTATTTTTCGGCGTTTAAACTGAAATATGGATTGTAGTTTCTTAGATGTATTGCGATCAATTTCTCTGAGCATACCAAACTCACATTGGTAATGACTTTCATCCATATCTGTAATGGCAAATCTGACGGGAATAGACCCATCTTTAACCTCTAAATCAATCACCTTTTGAATTTGGCCTATCATATCTTTATGACCAGGAGATGCAGGGATTAATAATTGCCGTTCGATTAAATTCATAACTGTTATCTCATACTCGGTCTAAAATACGGGAGGAAAAATCTGTTGCTCCAAACCATTTGATTGAAAATTTTTCTGCTAGTTTAGGGTCATAATACTTACACGAAAAAATATTTATATAAACGGCCTCCAACTGATCAAGTGTATGGATAACTATAGAGCTGGTCAGAATAAATTGTACTGCAGATGTACCCTGAGTATGTGGAGAGGTCTGTTTATCGCCCTCCGGAATACCAATGTCATCCCAGAAATACAATTCTTCACGCTCCATATCAATCAAAATACAAAGTTCTTCAAAATATTTGCTTATGCTTTTTCGGGTAAATTTTAATGCATCACATCCATGAAGATCTAAGATTAATTCGACACCGTATTTATTAGTGAATAAACCTTTATTTTTTTCTATAATATTATTTTCACTATTCATATCAGATGATTCCCTCGGATGGTTTTAATCTAGAATGACATGTGGGATAATATTACAATCTTTACCTGTCACTAATGTGTTATCTTCTCTAATACATAGTGCAACAGCCTTACTGGCAACTAACCAGCACCCAACTAACGGGAAGTAACCATCATACTCAGGTAGGGACTGAAACCCTTGCACGATGCACCCATCTTTACCATAAGGACCATCACTGTGATGCTTAGTTTCTCCATTATGGATGATTTCAATATTTTCTCCTTGGCGTGATAAAAGTGGTTTGCGAACATAACTCCCATTATCTATAAGATCCGTAACACTTGGATCATCTTCAAAATATGAAGGCAGAAGATTTGGGTGCCCCTCAAACATTCCCCATAACAATGGCATAAGACCTTTATTTGATATAATCATCTTCCACGGTGGCTCTATAAAGCGAACACCACTAGATAATATTTTAGACCCAAATTCCTCCTCCATCATCCATTCCCACGGATATAATTTAAAGAGGGTTGATATTACCTGGTCGTCAAGATCAGTGAATCTTCCTTGTTCGTTTAGACCAATGTCTTCCATCGCCAGGAAGCACGTCTTTAGACCTGCTTCCTGTGCACATTCTTCTAAATAATTAATCGTCCCTTTGTCATCTTCAATATCTGGATTACAAGAAAAGTGGGATAAATCTGCAACATTTAAATGAGGAAAAGCTTGAACAATACTCTCATGTAAATCATTTAATTGATCACACCTTTCTGGGATCAGCCCTGTTTCTATTGACTGTTCTAACCATTCCCACTGAAATACTGCCGTTTCATAGAGAGCCGTGGGAGTATCAGCATTGTACTCTAATAACTTTGCAGGACTAACTCCGTCATAAGATAGATCCATTCTTCCATAGAGGTTCTTTTCACCTTTACGCCAACTTTCAGCTATATAATCCCAATAAATTTCATTAACCCCAAGCCGGTGCAAAACACCCTCGTTATTAATAGCACGCTCCACCACCTGGAAACACATATCTTCAATTTCTTGAACAGGCCCTTCAATATCTTCTTCAATTTGCCGCAGTGTAAACTGATAATATGCGGCCTCACTCCATCCAGGAATACCTTGATCAACTGAATACTCTAAGCCGTGCCGATTAGCCTCACACATCAGATTAGGACGTTCGTTAACAGTAATACGTTTCATAATATTTGCTACGAATTTATTAAAGCTGTTTCAATATTAATTTTATTATGTGGCAGCAGAGCCAAACCTTCGTCCAGATGAACCAAAACCACCTCGGGACTGTGTCCTACTTTTAAAGGTTGGCTGGCTAGTTACAGAACGAGCAATCTGGGTTCGGCCGGTAGCTTTTCCCGCACTTCTATTATCTGCTGTACGAAAAATATTTGGTTTAGCAGCAGACCTGTACAAGGGTTGCGAAATCATAGATCTCCGTCCACCAATCATGGATCCCATCATATACCCCATCATCAATGGCATAAAGACCGATCCACCACTTGACGTTTGATATGGGGCTTTCTCACATCGGTTAGCTCCAAAATCTGCCTGACAATCAGCCTTAGAGGCGTATTTAGGAGCAACTGCGGCGTGCTGGCTAAGCGCTTCCTTAAAATTTATTTCACATTGATCAGCTGGTACGACCGAATCTTTTTTACACTGCTCTACAGTCTCATAGACAGATGCTTCTACCTTGGGTTCTTCCTTACAAGCAGTCAGTGCTATCATACTGACGCCAGCCATCAAACTGATTGGAACAGAAATTCTACGCTTCATTTTATATTTTCCTTCTAGCACCAATCAAGGACACCTTTATCTCGATAATTACTTCGACACATAAATACGTATTAATTGTTAACTTGTCATTGAAGCAGCGTTTAATACTCCACCAGCAAGCGACGCAGAACCAAGCCAGACTCCACTAGCGATTTCATTATTTTCAATTCGAGCTGAAATTTTTGGTATAGGTAAACGTACGATAAGAAAAATTATAGTTTGAATAATCAATGCAATAACCCCCCATATGACACAATCAATTAATGATACTGAATGTGAAATTGCACTAGCTAGTGGCAAACAAAAACCAATCAAACTACCTGCAAAAGCTATTGAGGCTGCAGCATTATTATCTCGAATTAACTTAATTTCATTATGGGGAGTAACCCACATATAGATAATAACGTACGATAACGTTAGCAATGCAGCAGTTGCAATATAAGCCAGAAACCATGGCAACTCATTAAGTGAAAGGCCAACTATCTCCATAAGATTTAATCTCCTTAATAGCCAATATTGATACTGTATATATTATCTTGCAAAGCGTAATCGTTCACAATTCTAACTTCACAGTATAAAACAATAAAATTTTAATGTCGCAAAGTCACCCAATAGTTCTAACTAATAGAATTATTTATCTGATAAAGTTTTTCACAAAATCAGCACCTAGTCCCACCTCTTCAAAGTGGTTTCGTGCTGTTTTAACTCTGTCAAAAACATCCGAAGTTCCTGTAATTTCTCCATCCTCATCACAATACAAAAGAGCACCTGTATTATGAAATAACGTAATCATGCTATCACCTTCATCAACTACTAATGTATGCACATCGCCTGGAGGTTCATATAAATAGCTGCCAGCTGTTGCTTCCCAGTTACGCTCAAGATAGCGCCACTTGCCCTCAACTACAAAACCATGAACAGGAGCAGGATGACGGTGTCGCGAAATAATCCCTGGCTCAGTGACTTTAATAAAGTGCACCCAATAGCCTTGGCTAACGTTTAGACAAAGCGGTCGCGACCAACGTCCCGGACCTATGGGAACCCAAAGACGGTCATCTTCTGGATTAAGGCCATCTTTCCAATATAATTCATCTTTCATGTCTTCGGGAACTAAAGATGAATAGATTCTTTCAATATTATCCGGCATGAATGTATCCTTTATAAATACTTAAACACATATTTCATTTTCTGTATAACTTATGAATACGATTTCGGGGTTTTATTATAATGTATCTGAGAAAATACATAGCAGACAAATTAATTAAGAATTTATAGCTATTGTAATGATTTTTAAAACAATATTATTACCCAACACTTTATACATTTATACTTAACATTACTGCGTTACTATTTTTACATTCGTAATAAATTTATTTTATATCAACACTTAGGAAAAACAGAAAGGTTATTCTACAAATGATACCTCTTTAACATATAGTTCAGCCTGATGATTTCTTCCGATTGCCACCAGACCAATTGCCACTATATTTTTTGGACTAATTTTTTTTGCCAGAGGATAACCTGATCTCTCAAACTCAGAAATTGGAAGTACGATTTCACTAAAACCATTGCTAGTAATGAATTCAGATTTATAGTACTGCCATGGCAGAAACATGCCATTAGTCCTTAAATGAATAAAGTATTTCTCATTATTTCCTTTTACTATAACTTTAATAAATTTTGCTTTATCTAAATTTATTTTACTTAAATCTCTTCGTATTTGAATAAAACCACCGTTGTTTTCTATGGTTACATTACCTGATAATAAAGCGATAGAACCACCTTTACTTGTTTCATAGACAACACTTCCTGTTGAAAGACCTCCCATTACATCATCTGAAATAAACTTCCATTGACTTGGGTTTTGAAAATTATCTTTAAAAATAGTTTCGGCATAGATATTTTTAGGCATACAAATAAATAATAACGACAGTAAAATATGAATTATCAGGAAGCTGCTTTTTTTCATAAAACTATATGAGGGGAGTTTTTCCCATAAATTTAAGTTAGTCATTAACCATCGTTATCCTGAGGCATTTAATGCTAAAATATTTTATATTCATTATCTATTTTAGGTTAATCAATAATAAATATTATCGAAGAAATCAAAAATATACATCAATTAAACCATAAAGGGACTTCCCTTTTCTTCCAGGTACTAAAATGGGCTTTCTCACCAATATAGAATTTCTGATATGCAGTCACTGAATCTTCGCACTTATAGATATCGGGCATGCATTGAGGGGGTTGTCTAAAAGCCTTATTGTCAGAAATATTTTCTGGAGGAACCTTTAAAACCTCTCTTAATCTCAAGTCAGTAGCATGGACCTTAGAATACCTATACCTATACTCTTCAGAGAGATATACAAATAGTCTGTATAGCCAATCATAGTGCGATTTATTTTCTCGTGTCCACACAGTACTTGGATGATTTAGATGCGCCCTCTTATACATATTTAAATCGTTAGGTCTTTTATCTCCATCAAGTTCTCTATGTGCTGTACATAACATTTGTGCATATTCTAATATCATTTTTACACAATGTTTATCGTTATGTTCTATAGCTGCTACTTTAGGGTTTTTATTTAAATAGAATATATTCACTTATGACCAATTTACTGTTTTGTTACTACACCAGTTTATTTCATCAGAGATTTAAAAAAGCATTTCTAAATACTAGTTATAATAGTTAGTGCCCGATAAGGTTAATTTAATAATAGTGACATATTAATAATATTAATTAATTTTCAGAAAATAATTAAGACCAGAACGAGTTACTTAAATAACTGAACCTTCTCTTTGTATAGCAACCCATGCTTGGATTTTTTTCCCAACTTTTATAGGAAGTACTTTCCAGTACATAATGAATGGGGTTCCATCTTTTTTATAGTTAATAGCTTTTCCTTCAAATTTTTTACCAGACTTCAAAGCAGCCTTAAGGCGAGCTATTACTTTCTTATCAGTACCCGCCCCCTGCAATATTCTAGGTGTTTTTCCTAATACTTCGGAAGGTTCATGACCAGTTAGCTTCTTGAATGATTTATTTGCATAAATAATTCTTTCCTTAGCAGAGGCTTCAGTAATTAGAATTGAATCAAAGCTATTATCGGCAAGAACCTTCAACATTGCTACACTTGCATCAGTTGTTCCAAGAGTTTTTTCAATTGTGGGATTCATTTTGTCCTCGGATATATAATTATTTTCAGTTAACCATATATCTTACGTAGAAAAGACTCATTTGGATCATATCTAATTTTATACCACTATATCAGTCTAAATATTTAAATATTCATTATAGTATTTTTTTGAGGATGATTTATTGCAATTAGATCAACTTGTACTACGAAATGTGTGGTTATCTTCATGGGTATTATCTTTTTCCCTATTGGGTGATGCCTTACTTTATGTAGTTTTGCCAGTCCATGCTGATGATTTTGGCGTAAGTATGATTGTTATTGGGTTTTTACTTGCCGTAAATCGAGTTATCAGAATATTCGCTTATGGCTTTATTGCTAACCTTGCTGAACGAATTGGAGCAAAGAGACTTTGTTTGATTGCCGCAGCAACGGCATCTTTATCTACATTTGGATATGGATTATTTGATGGAGTAATAGCTTTAACTCTATCACGTATGCTGTGGGGACTTTCTTTTGCTGCACTTCTTCTTGTAACCCTTACTTTTGCTACTGTGAATTCAGAAAAGACTGGTGCTCGAATCGGTATTAGCCGCTCTGTTGAGCAGGTAGGACCTTTATTAGCCCTCACTGTCGGAGCTTGGCTTACTGCAATTGTGGGACCAAGGGATGTATTTATTTATCTGGGTATAGCCACAAGTTTTGCAGCTTTTTTAGCGTTGATGTTAAATGACAAAGCTCAGCCAGTAAGGCTTAAAAAACCAATTATCCGTAATGTAGTTTTTACTCGCCCTGATACTCTCGACCTACTTATTTTCTGGATGGGAGCTGGAATTGATGGGATCTTCCTCGTAACTATTTCATTAATGTGGGCTCAATATTTGTCTGTGCAAATGGCTATTTTAATTGGTGGGAGTATCTTAGCCTCTAGGAGAATATGTGAGATAGTTATAGCGCCAATGGCTGGTAATATAGCCGATAAGATAGGTATTCGTATACCTCTACTTGCCTCACTTTCGCTTGCTATAGTCGGGTTTAGTCTAGTTGGATTTGGCTTGCTCATACTTGGATCAATTGCCTTAGTTCTTACACGTGCTGCGTTAGGCACATTATTTCCAGCAGCAGTCGCCAAAATTTATTCTAAAAATAAGGTTACGGCACTTGCACGCAATCAGACATGGCGTGATATAGGCGCGGCTATTGGACCTTTGTTAGCTGGTGCCTGCCTCGGCGTCATATCACCAGAGTATATGCATATTTTTGTTGCCATAGCATTCAGCGTAACCTTTTTAATATTTAGAAAGTCAACAGGTTATAAATTTCTTTAGAGATGACGAAACGGAAGCACCTAACAACCATAAGATTTTCTTAGAATATTCGGCAACGTTTATTGAAGACATAGGCTTAGAGCAAAAATTCCAAATATTAATGCAACATAATTAATTATTTTCGTAAATTGTTGATTATCAATTTTGTTAAATATCTTTTGGGCAGGATAAAAAAGAATTAATGGCAAACACACATAATACCAATTTGTAAAATCTATAATATTTAAACCAATAACCAAAATTGTAGTATATTGAATGATACCCATAATCAAATAACCATAGGAAATATAATTTCTAGTTAACACTCTGTCATCGCCATTAACTAACGTTGCAAATAAAGATAAAAACCCTCCTCCCATGTTTGTAAAACCATGAATAGAACCAATAAGAATTAAGTACAGTTTTCTATACTTTAATAAATATTTATTATTAAAAATAATTCTATTCTTATTCAAGATAACTATGGAGGATATTATTAAAAGTACTGATACATATATTTTAATATCTACTTTATCCCCTAGATTTATTGCTATTACGAGGGACAAGAGAAGAAATGGCAAACAAAAAAGATTGTATTCAGACACCGACAAAAACTTGATAGAACTTTTTTGATCAATAATTTGAAGAGCACTTATGCAAATAGACACAGGCAATAGTAGGGCTAAAGTTGACTCAAAACCATAACCAATTATTAAAAATATTGGGGTGCCGAATAAAAGTAGACCAATACCAAAGACAGATTGGAATAGCACGAGAACAGAAATTATGATAAATTCTATAATTAATTCCATTATTTACTTATTTTAACTTTATTCAGTCGCAACTGGTGACTCCAAATTATTATTCAATGCCTTCAACGAAACGCAGGTCGCGGGTGACCGCCCCATCGAGCACTTCCAGTGCTTTCGCATATGCCTGTCCATCATGAACAATGAGTGCGGCATGAAGTGATTCAAATTCTACGATCGTTGTTCGTTGCAAAACACCAGCCTCATATACTTTTGACGCCATGCCGCGGGTAAGAAAGGTACCCCCACCAGCTGCAATGGCAGGCCCGGCGAGTTTCAGATAAGCAGCAAATTTATCTGCATCATGAATCTCATGATAAGCTGCAACCCAGTAACCCTTTGGCATATTCGTCTCTCCTTATATTAATTGATCAGACCATCGCTTCGGCTTTGTCAAGAAAGGTCTGCACGTTCGTGTTCCACTTCGTTGGATGTCGCCGATAGGAATAATGTCCACCATCTTCGAACAATAGTATTTCCGATTTAGGGATCGCAGCGTTCAGGTCCTCAGCAAAATAATATGGAATGGTCGCATCATCGACCGTTCCAATTACAAGGGTAGGTTTATTGATTCTAGAAATTTCGTCTGAACGATCGTGTGCCAACATCATGTCGAGACGTGCGGTCAGAACTGATACTGAACCGATTGTATCAAGCGCTCGTCGTTCAAGATCCATAACCGCATCAAAATTGTTTCGGAACTGGTCGGCTCCTGAAGTGAACATGCTGGACACCTTCACATATTCTTCTGGGCCATAAGACTCGGCAATCCTTTTGCGGGTGATCGCCACACGGGTAATAAATTCGTCCGCTGCCACCCAGGTATTATTGAAAATACAGGCACGCACCCGGTCTGGGTAATCCAAGGCAAGGTTTTGCAGGATACAACCGCCCGTCGAGGTGCCGACGATATGGGCCTTCTCGATGTTCAGTTTATCCATCAGCGCGATGACATCGTCTGCAATAGTTCCGGTCGAATAGGATCCCGGTTCGGTCGGTTTATCGCTTTCACCGGTTCCCCGGTGATCAAATGTCACGCAGCGGTAGCGCTGGGCGAAGTGATCAAGCTGAAACGACCATGCATCGTAAAGCCCGACAAGCCCAGGAATGAAGACGAAAGCTTCCCCCTTCCCCTTGTCAGCAATATTTAGAGTGATTTTACCAATATCGACACGCACCATGTAAAAAGTATAATTCACTTAAAAAGTAGTTACAAACAAAATTAATTTTCAGACCAACAAGACGCGTTCAAATACCCACCAGGTTCCAACTGCTGCTATTATGATGGATAATGGAATAGTGATAACCTTCCGATAATAGGGTTTTTGCCCAAAGGTTAAGCCCAAAAGTAAATAGGCAATCGCGATTACACTAAGCTGTCCAAGCTCTACTCCGATATTAAATCCGATCAATGCAGGTAAAAACTGCCCTTCTGGCAAACCAAACTCAGCAAGAACACCTGCAAAGCCAAGACCGTGCAACAATCCAAAGCTAAATACAACAAGAGTGCGCCACTTATTAAGTTTGGAAAAGAAAATATTTTCTACTGCAACGAAAACAATAGATAAAGCAATCAATGGCTCAACTATGTAAGGTGGTACACTGATCAACCCCATTGCGCCAGCAATGAGTGTGACAGTATGGGCCAGTGTGAAAGCTGAAATTTGCCATAAGAGGACAGAGGTTCTAAGTGATAAAAGAAACAACCCAAATACAAACAAAATATGATCTAGACCTAACGGAACTACATGATCAAAGCCTATTGGAACATATTCACTTAGCCTGCCAAATGCTGATATGCGCAGTACTATATCTTGCTGCATAGCATCACTAGTTTGGCCAGGAGCAAGATACTGGGTAAGCCCCTTCTCAACTCCCATTTGTCTTACAATTGTGGAACCAAACTCGTCCCCAAGAGTAAGGGTTACAGCATTTCGATTCAAACGGTCCGAGCGAAAAGTCAGAATGCTTAGACGGGGTAGCTCTAGATTATCAATATTTGGAACCATAAGCTTTACGAATTTCAGCTCATGCATTTGGGAAGATGTGCTAGTTTGTAGTTTTAGGCGTGCAGCGAATCCTTGCCAGTTATTTACAAAGCTCTGGGCGAGTTCATCAGCTGTTAGGTCGCGAAAACTCTGATAGTCTGATACTTGCTCAGCATCGTCCGTATCTTCTATATTTGAGAGGTCGATACTTGCTAAAAATGCTTCTACATTAAATCGAAGCTCAACTATTATCGACTTGCTATCAACGTATATGTCAGCAATGTTAGGCGTGACTTCATGTGCTAAGCTTTGAAGCGACAGCCCACAAAGAATGCCAATCATGACCACAAACTTATGAGCCTGATTAATGATAAACTTTGTCCCCATATTCATTCTAATTATGTCTCTGACTTTCGGTACGCTCAATGCACATGCGCATGAATTATGGCTTGATAGTAAAGAATTTCAACCGCCAGGAGGCGAAAACGTCAAAATTGAGCTTAGAAATGGTGAGAATTTCAAAGGTATAAACCTGATTTACTTCAACAAGTGGGTGAAGCAGTTTTTCTGGGTTCAAAATGGAAAGCGCTACAATGTAAAGTCCCGCACAGGCGACCTTCCAGCGATGTCGACCTCAATTGAGAGTGAAGGCCTTGTCTCAGTCGTCTATGAATCCATGCCCGATAGCCTGACATATAACGAATGGGAAAAATTTACAAATTTTATTAAGCATAAAGATTTCCCAGACGCTGAAAAATCACATATGGCACGGAAATTAGCAAAAACGGGCTTTAAAGAGATTTATCATAGATATTCTAAAGCACTTATCGGACTTGGACATAGCAAAGGCCGCGACGGCAACTTTGGCCTAGAAACTGAATTCGTGGCCCAAACAAATCCTTACGTAGATTCTGCTAACTCAGATTTTAAGGCTCAATTATTATACCAACAACTCCCTCGTAAAAATGCTCAAGTTGAGGTTTTTGAAAGAGATCCCGAGGGCCTTGTCCGTATATTTATGTTACGTACAAACGAAGATGGAAGAGTCTCGGTGCCAATCAAGCCCGGTTTTGACTACTTACTTGATGCAGTGGTCTTGCGTGAGGTAACGCCAGACACAAAGGACGGAGCAGTTTGGGAAAGTCTCTGGGCTGCCTTGACATTTTCGGTTCCTTCCAGGTGAACAGCCAAAAGAGATATCATTTTTATTGAGAAAGGTATCTATTATTTAAGTAAAAAATAAATGACCTGTGGGGTACGATCATAAACCCCACCCTTCATTGTTAAAGAAATTCTTTTTTCCACATCTGTTTCATATAAAACTCGAGTTTCACCATCGACTTCAACACCACCAGTAAATATTTTAAGTTGGTCTTGTCCAGTTCTCTTCAATTTCAATTTCATTGGTTGTCTTCTATCCGGGCTCAGAAGAATATTTATATTATTAAGTTCTCCTGAAAATGCGTCAAATTGTGATGCCGAAGAAAGGGTTAACTTGTAAGAAAACCTAGATAAGCTGCCTCTACTGCGATTATCACTTATAATCATTGCCCATGGTGAGTTTACCGTTTCGATCATCTTTTCGTTTGACAAATAAACTAGAGGTAGTTCTCCTTCAATTTTGATATCAAGACCAAAGTCGCTAGCAGTCACATCATATTCATCAACTGAAATATATTTTTCAATAATTTTTTCAATTTCCTTGAGTTGAGCCTTCGTTTCCGAGTTATTCTCTCCCATCAAGTTTAATTCTGCTTCAAATTCCACAGAAACGTTCTCACCTGAAATTGCTTTTCTTAGGTCACTACTCTTGATAGATATTTCAACCTCTTGCGCTTTACAACCAAACAATAGCAAGGAAAGGGTAATCGAAAAGAAGAGTGTTTTAAGATTCATCTTATATACTCCTAGGTGCAATCATTCTGGTATATCATCGGGAGGACAAAGGGTTTAGAAAAAGTTTTTAGTAATTAACTAATAAAATAAAATGAATTATTTATATTTAAATAACTATTGTCACTCAATAGTTTTCACCTCTAAGCCCGCGATATAATTATATAATTTAGTTACTTTGAAACTATTTTGTAACAAAGAATAACACTTTATTTTAACAGTATTTTCAAATAATCCCTGCTCTCTTTTGGAAGTTATACTTTGCATATAGCAACTGAATATTTGAAGAAGGCAAAAGAACTTCGTGATAAAGGTTTAGGTACACCTGCGATTGAAAAGGAATTAGGAATATGACTTGCGTCAGTCTATTGTGTGTTAAAATATTGAGTCTTATTTTACCCTCTTACCGTTTTTATAGGTTATTTTATAATTTAACTTCCCATTCTCATAATACTCTTCCCAAACACCATCTAACTTTCCGTTCTTATAAGTCAACTTTCTCTCTAACTGACCATTACTCAAATACTCTTCATAATAACCATGTAACTTACCGTCTTTATACGTGGGTTTTGAATATATCTGACCATTGTCGTAATAAAATTCCCAAATACCTTCTTCCTTACCGTCCTTATAATTTCCTTTTACAATGTATCCATATTCATCCGTACCATTCACAGAACCAGAGTAAGGTTTATAATTAAACTTCTCATAATAAATTCCATTACGATCAACCAAATCAGTTGGTTTAACGGTTTCACCCCACGCAATTGAGGATATGAGACAAAGCACAAAAGTCTGAAATATTATTATGAGTTTTATCATAAAAAAAACTCTGGCATATTTTTGTGGAGTTGGGGAGTCTAACTTTAGTGGATTGAGGTTAGAAATAACACCAGCTATTCCTATCGGTGTTTAATAAAATATCTTTCACTCTATTTTTTGACACCAAAATTGATACATGACAATAAAAGTATCAGGCCAAGAGGTTTCAAATTCGTTCCAAAGATTCAAATTATACAAGTCATTTAATTCAAAGTTTTTAGCTTTAAAGTTACGAATTATACTATCGGATTGAAAACCGCAAAAACTTAATCCTAGAGAATCCAGAGCGTCTTTTATTTTGGGAATGGTGAAACGATGTTCTTTGACATGAAATAGAAGATCGCGAAACTCGCTTAAGCTATAAAAGTCCATTATCGATGATATTTTCATAAGACTTACTTCGTTAGATTGAATCAATTCATTACGAAATGATTTCATTACTGAACGATCAGATACCAAACCTAAACGATTTATCTCCTCTTGTATTTGAATGATATGCGTCCTCGCCAACTCGCTATACAACCCGATATTTATCAGTCCAGCAGGATTCAAGCATTCAACCAATATCTTCCATCCTGAAATTGGATCTGTCATATGATGGAGCACACCAACGCATTCAATAATATCAAAGCGTCGACCTATTTTGTCCAATTCCAAGATATCGGCTTGTATGTACTCGATATTTTCAATTCCTAATTCTTCTGTTTTTCTTTTAGCATACGCCAAACTACTTGCACTCAAATCAATTGCAAGAACCTCGCAATCCCTATACTTATATGCCGCCTCGATTGAATGCTGCCCTGTTCCACACCCGGCCACTAAAATTTGTGGTTGAGTAGTCTGTTTGATAAGTGGGTTGGGAATGTTCAGCTTCAGCTGATTTGTCAGTTTAGATATTGACAGTGGCTTTTGAGGAAGACGAAGGTTAACCCAACGAGGATAGGGGTTTTCCTCATACTGCTCTTTAACTTTTGAGGATACCGTATCCGTAATTTCTGTAAGTTTTGATATCTCCGACCTGAGCTTTTTTTCTTTCTCTGGTTCTTCTATTTGTCTACACCAAATTTCCTCCAGCCCATCAGGCGCAGGAAATGACATGGACCATGAATATTCATGAAGGGCTTTATAACTCGCAAGACATGCCAATTCGTTAACACTAGGCATTTGATTATTAGCTAACTTTCTTCCTATCAGTCTTTCTAAGGCTCCTATAGCTTCAATTTCTTCAACAGTTTCATCATATATATATTCATTCGTAAAACACTGCAGGGCTAAGGCTATTTGAAAGGTCAATATTTCATTATTATTTTTTATTCTTGGAATGTTTTTCAAAATGGAATGTCGGATACCTTTCAAAAGACCTTCAATTTCGAGGTCACCGATTGGGCAAAGTGTCATTAACTTTAACAGAAAAGGAACTTTGAATAAGTCAGAAATAGTTTTATCAAGATCCAATTCATCCAGTGAACATCTTTTCAGAGTGCTTTGTATAATCGGATCGCGTTTCAAAATATTAGTTAAAGAACTTACTATGGTGTTGGGTCGAATAATATTTTTCTTTTCTAAAAGCAAAGAAACAAAGTGTATTAAATTTGGTGAAGTTTGTAGATGCGAAGTACTGGCTATTAAGGATCCCAGATTATAATATCCAGCCGCTAAGTCAGGGTTGATTTTGAGAGCTCTGATACAGCTAGTTACCGCCTCGTCTAGCCTCCCCAGTGCCTGGAGCGTATTACCCAGGTTATTATAAGCTTCAGCATAATCAGGTTTTAATGCTATCGCTTGACTCATGCTTGCCTCTGCCTCGTCTAGTCTGCCGAGTTCATGTAGCGTGTTACCCAGGTTACTATGAGCTTCAGCATAATTAGGTTTCAATGCTATCGCTTGCCTCAAGCTTGCCTCTGCCTCGTCTAGTCTGCCGCATTCATGTAGCGTGTTACCCAGGTTACTATGAGCTTCAGAATAATCAGGTTTTAGTGCTATCGCTTTCCTCAAGCTTACCTCTGCCTCGTCTAGTCTGCCCAATTCTTTGAGCGTAACACCCAGGTTATTATGAGATTCGGGAAAGTCAGGACTCAATTCTATAGCTTGTCTTAAGCTTAATTCGGCCTCATCTAATCGGCCCAATTCTTTAAGCGTAATACCCAAGTTATTATGAGCTTCAGCATTTTGGGGAGCTAACTGGACGGCTCTTTGGTTAGCATTTAGTGCCTCCGCTTTCATACCTTTTTGTGCAAATAAAGCCCCAAGAATCATCCAGCTAAATTCATGGTAGGGAAATTGTTTAGTTATAGATATCGCCAACTTCTCTGCATCGGAGTGTTTACCCGTCTGATAGTATTCTAGGAGACTACTGAGTTGTTTTTGAGATGGATTTGAACCGCCAAAATTAGAAGTTTTTTCACATATAAGGGATAGTTGTGCCTCCAGTGCATCTAATCTTTCTCCAATGACAATCTGTTTTTTACATTTTTCAAGAACTTGTTTTGCATTTTCAAACTGCTCTTCTTTAATAAGAGCATTAATGTAACTTAGCCAAAACTGTTCTATCTCTGGGTTTACCTCAAGGGCAGTTTTAAATAATGGCAATGCCGCTTCGGTGTTATTAATAGAGACTGATAATACGCCTAGGTTATGATTAGCATCTGGATGCCTTGGCTGGGACTGCAGGATAGTGCGATAAAGACGTTCGGCTTCTTGAAGCTTACCTTCTTTTTGTGCTGCAATACCTTGCTGAAGTGCTTGTTTAATCTTCAGTTCCATTAAAAACCCTTAAGCGCTGCATCACACAGGTTGTAAGCAACTATTTTGTTCGATTTTGGAAAGCTCATTTAACTTTCAGGTTTTAGATTTTTTGCTTTTAAGTAAATCTCTCAACTTATTATTTAACTGAGGTGGGCATTAAATCAAACGAGACACAAATACGATCCATGTCTGTCGAAAAAGGTAAAGTCTTATGATGAAGTGAGGACGGGAAAAAAACTATATCCCCTAATCTTGGTTGATATGTTTTTTTTGATGAACTCGCGTCAAGATAATTTGGGCTATCTAAAGTAAATTCTATTGCACCTTCATCCTTTCCTAGGGGCGGAACAACCATTAAATAAATAACGCCACTTAACCATCCATCCGGATGAATATGCCCGGTTTGATGTCCTTGCTGTTTAAGAACTACATGCCATCCCTTGATATTCCTGTCGGAAGGAAATTTTTTGATATACGAGCAGGGTTTATTTTTGAACTTAGAATAATAAGTTTCTATTTCATCTATAATAATCGATTTAAGTATGCTCATTTTTTCCAACGGATTGGCAAACACATTAACGCTTGCCTGAAATCCATTTTGAGTTGTGTTAATCTCCCATCCAGTTTTTACATGTCGCAACTCATCAATCAATGATGAGATAAAACACTCAGGCTCCTTAATATGAGAAGAGATGTTTGTGAAATGTATGAAATCTATCGGGTTATTACAGAATCTATGCGCCGTATCTTTCTTTTCTCGTTCTGCAAGAAACGCTGCGATTGCGGCAACGCGCAGATTTTCATCATCCAAATCAGCTCTAGCCTCGATCCTTTCATAAATATCATCAACTCTTCCTAAAGCATACAGTGTTTCGAGTATTTGCGCTCTTGAAATTCCATCGTCATAATTCTCGAAGGCTATTAATGCCTGTTCGAAATGCCCTTGTTTGAAAAAGATAGATCCTTTGCTTAAAGTTTTCGGTGTTTTATTAGGCTCTAGGGACATACACTTTTTGTAACAGACTTCAGCTTCTTCAAATTCCCCTTTTTTTTGCAAAATAACGCCTAATTCGTCGTAGGCATTAGCAAACTTGTCAGGTATCAAATCAATCGCTTTCCTATAGCATGCCACAGCCTCGTCTAATTTTCCAAGTTCTTGGAGCGTGACACCCAAGTTAAAGTGGGCTTCGGCATAGTCAGGCCTCAACGCTAGTGATTGTGTATAGCTTGCTTCAGCTTCTTCTGATCTTCCAAGTTCTTGGAGCGTGACACCCAAGTTGCTGTGGGCTTCGGCATAGTCAGGCTTCAACGCTAGTGCTTGTATATAACTTGCTTCAGCCTCGTCTAATCTTCCTAGCTCTTTGAGCGTGACACCCAAGTTAAAGTGGGCTTCAGCATAGTCAGGCTTCAACGCTAGTGCTTGTATATAGCTTGCTTCAGCTTCTTTTAATCTTCCAAGTTCTTGGAGCGTGACACCCAAGTTGCTGTGGGCTTCGGCATAGTCAGGCTTCAATGCTATCGCTTGCGTGCAACTTGCCACAGCCTCGTCTAATCTTCCAAGTTCTTGGAGCGTGACACCCAAGTTGCTATGGGCTTCAGCATAGTCAGGCTTCAACGCTAGTGCTTGTGTATAGCTTGCTTCAGCTTCTTCTAATCTTCCACGTTCTTGGAGCGTGACACCCAAGTTGCTGTGGGCTTCGGCATAGTCAGGCTTCAACACTGTCGCTTGCGTATAACTTGCTTCAGCTTCTTCTAATCTTCCAAGTTCTTGGAGCGTGACACCCAAGTTGCTATGGGCTTCGGCATAGTCAGGCTTCAACGCTAGCGCTTGTATATAACTTGCTTCAGCCTCGTCTAATCTTCCTAGCTCTTTGAGCGTGTTGCCAAAATTGAAGTGTGCTTCGGCGTCATCAGGGGTAATCTCAATTGTTTTTTTTCCAGCAGATACTGCCTCAGACAGTCTACCTGTTTTCTTTAGTACTGCTCCAAGTATCTTCCAACTGAAATTATGACGTGGAAATTGCATAGAAAGCGAGCGAGCTGACTTCTCAGCATCTTGATATCGTCCGTTCTGATAGTGCTCTAATAGATTACTGAGTTGTTGCTGAGATGGATTGTTAGCCTTTAAGTTTTTTTTTGTTGCCTTCTTCTTCCTCTTCTTTTGTTCAGATAGTTTCTTGGGTTTCTGTGAAGATGACAGGCTTTTATTTTGGCCGTCTAATTTAGGCTCATTTACCTGTGCGGTTTGTGTGAGCTGTGTTTCCAAGACATTTAATTTTTCCGCAGCCACACCCTGCGTTTTCGCCTGCTCAAAGACTTGCTTGGCATTCTCAAAATATTGTTCTTTTATGAGAGCATCAATATAGCTTAGCCAAAACTGTTCTATCTTTGGGTTGGCATCGAGGGCAGCTTTAAATAATGGTAATGCCGTATGAGCTTTATTCACTGATACTGCTAATACGCCTAGGTTATGGTTGGCGTCAGGGTGTGCTGGCTGAGATTGCAAGATAGCTCGATACAGACGCTCAGCATCTTCAAGCTTTCCCTCTTTATGTGCGGCAACACCCTGCTGCAGTGCTTGCTCAATAGTTAGTTCCATTAAATTCTCTCAATTACTAAGTAATAATAAGGTCACTCCCACTCAATAGTACCAGGAGGTTTTGATGTGACATCATACACCACACGATTAATGCCCCTAACTTCATTTATAATACGTGTAGCCACACCAGAGATAAACTCATGTTCAAAAGGAAAACTATCTGCGGTCATTCCATCTGTTGATGTGACTGCTCGAAGAGCACAAACAAAATCATAAGTGCGTGCATCACCCATCACGCCCACTGTACGAACGGGTAAAAGAACAGCAAACGCTTGCCATATATCATTATATAATCCGGCTTTACGAATTTCATCCAAATATATGGCATCAGCCTTACGCAAGATATCTATTTTATTTCTTTCAATCTCTCCAGGTATTCTAATAGCCAAGCCTGGTCCGGGAAATGGATGTCTACCAACGATAGTTTCAGGAATACCTAGCTCTCTACCTAGATCACGAACTTCATCTTTAAACAACTCACGCAGTGGTTCTACCAGCTTCATTTTCATTCGTTCTGGAAGACCACCAACATTATGATGCGATTTTATAGTTACGCTTGGCCCACCGAATGAACTTATAGATTCTATCACATCAGGATAGAGTGTTCCTTGAGCTAAAAACTCTGCTCCACCAATTTTTGCAGCTTCTTCCTCAAAAACATCAATAAATGCAGCTCCTATTATTTTTCTTTTCTGCTCCGGATCGCTAATTCCGTCTAGTTTTTGTAAAAACATCTCAGAAGCATCGCGTGTAATCAAAGTAATATTGAAACGTTCACGAAAAACTCGCTCAACGTCTTCTGCTTCTCCTTGACGGAGCAAACCGTGATCAACAAATATACAAGTAAGATGATCTCCAATTGCCTTATGTATAAGCACTGCTGCTACAGCACTGTCTACTCCTCCTGATAGTCCGCATATAACCTTATCACTTCCAACTTTTTCTCTAATACGTAAAATTTCGGACTCACGAAAGGCGGCCATAGTCCAATTGCTAGAACAACCCGCAACCCCATGAATAAAATTAGATAAAAGCTTATCACCGTCAGTGGTATGAGACACCTCGGGATGAAACTGTAAACCATAAAATTTACGATCATCATCAGCAATAACTGCAAATGGTGAGCCTTCACTAGTTCCTACAGCTCTAAACCCAGAAGGTAGCGATGTTACCCTATCACCATGCGACATCCAAACATTGTGTTTCTCACCGCAATACCATAGATCCTCAAATAATTTACAATCCTCTGATACTGAAACAATTGATCGCCCAAACTCTTGCTGCTCTGATGATTCGACAGCACCCCCAAGCATGGAACACATAATCTGTTGCCCATAGCATATACCTAAAACAGGAAGACCACAGTCGAAGACTATTGGATCAATATCAGGCCCCTGTCCATCAGTAACACTTGCTGGTCCACCTGAAAGTATAAGCGCTTGAGGAGAAATTTTTTTAATTAGCTCGCCATCAACCCTGTTACAGGGAAATATTTCGCAATAAACCCCGGATTCTCGTACTCGCCTCGCTATGAGTTGAGTGACTTGAGAACCGAAGTCTATGATTAATATTTTTTCTGGTATTATCAACTTCTTAGTCATAATCCTTGATAGCTGATTCTTGTACATACTGCACTATGCTGAAACTAGTTATATTTATAATTTTTAATATCTGTGCATCTAAAACATAGTATACTATGACTTTTTAACCACCCGCCAAGAAAGTATTGGTCAATAATAATGCTAAACTTAAATACAGAAGAACTAGAAGACATAATAACTAAATGGCTTACAAATTTTGAACAAGCAATTTTTGATAAGAATTACCCCACATTAAAGTTATTATTTAATACTGATAGTTATTGGCGGGATCTTCTTGCATTTACATGGCATGTTACGACAGAATCGGGAGCTGATAAAATTGCCAAATCCCTAGTAGAGTATTCCCCAGACATAAAAGCATCAAAGTTTGTAATAGATAAGAATCGTACACCCCCTCGAATAGTCACAAGGGCAGAGAAGTCAGTAATAGAAACTATCTTTTGTTTTAAAACATTTCACGGGAAGGCTAATGGTATTGTCCGGCTTATATTTGAAGATAAAAATTTTAACCAAGTAAAAGCTTGGACACTTTTAACCGCTCTAGAAGAAATTAATGGATTTGAAGAAGCTATTGATAAGGCACGTCCCTCCGGGAAAAACTATTCATACAACTTTGATGGACCTAACTGGCTTGAACAAAGACAAACAAAAATAGCCTATATAGATAGAGATCCAGCTGTTCTTGTTGTAGGCGGAGGACAGGCCGGGCTTTCAATAGCTGCTCGTCTAACACAGCTAAATGTAGATACTCTTATAATAGATCGCGAAGAAAATATCGGGGACAACTGGCGGAAACGATATCATTCCTTAACACTCCACAATCAAGTTCATGTCAATCATTTGCCTTACATGCCATTCCCGCCAAACTGGCCAACATATATCCCTAAAGATAAACTAGCGGGATGGTTTGAATCTTATTCTGAAATTATGGAACTAAATTTTTGGACAAATACTGAATTATTATCTGCCAACTACGATGGAACTAATAAAAAATGGAGGGCTAAATTAAAGATAGCTAATGGAAATACTCAAATAATGAATCCAAACCATATTATTATGGCAACAGGTGTCAGTGGCATCCCAAATTTTCCTAATATACCAAGCTTAGAAAATTTTTCAGGAACAACACTGCATTCTAGTAAATACAAAAGTGGTGATGCCTGGGCAGGAAAAAAAGCTATAGTGATTGGTACTGGTAATAGCGGGCATGACATAGCGCAGGATTTATATTCTCATTCAGCGAGAGTTACTATTATTCAACGCAGTCCAACTATGATTGTTAGTGTAGAACCAAGCGCACAGCTACCTTATGCTGTTTACGATGAAGGCCCAAATCTCGATGACTGTGATCTTATATCAGCTTCAATGCCTCTGCCTTTAAGTAAAATTATTCATCAAACAATTACAGCTAAATCAAAAGAAACGGATAAAACTCTATTAAACAAACTTGATAAAGTTGGCTTTAAATTAGATTTTGGTAGGGAAGATACCGGGTGGCAATTTAAATATCTCGAGCGAGGTGGCGGTTATTATTTTAATGTTGGATGTTCAGACTTAATAGCTAACCGCCAAATCGAGTTGTTACAATTAGAATCTATTAATCAGTTTATACCTGAAGGTTTAATAAAAAATAATAAACAAGTTATTAAAGCTGATCTAATTGTTTTAGCAACAGGATTCAAAGGACAGGATTATATTATACGCAAGATATTTGGTGATTCTGTTAATGATCTTATTGGTCCAATTTGGGGTTTTGATCCAGGCAAATATGAACTAAGAAACATGTGGACACGTACTGCACAACCTGGACTCTGGTTTATAGCCGGTAGTTTTGCCCAATGTAGAATATACTCGAAATATTTAGGATTACAAATTAAAGCATGCGAAGAGGGTATTATTCCCTTATCTAGAGATACAAATAACTAACATATGAATATAAATTATTATTTAGATGCTTTTTCAAATACAGCTACAAAAACTCCATCTGTGTTACTACGAGCTGGAGATAAACTTAAATTTGACTCACCATCCAGACCAGTTAACATTAATTGATGATCATCTAAATACTCTTTTACCGGTAGACGAGTAAACTCTTGATGGTTGTTTAAAAAAGCGCCTACTTGATCTTCATTCTCGTCTTTCAACAAAGAGCAAGTCGCATAAATAACCCATCCACCCGGTCGCACTAACTTCGCTCCATCACGTAACAAGTCAGCCTGGACTTTAACATAGTTTTCTAATTGTTCGGAGTTTAAACGCCATCTTGCTTCCGGATGTCGCCGCCAAGTTCCGGTCCCTGAGCACGGAGCATCAATTAACACTCGGTCTAATGGATCTATAGCTTGCGCCAAAGCACTAGCATCAAATGGTGCTGTATTAATAATATTGATACCAGCTCTTTTTATACGAGGCTTAATCCGGTTCAAGCGTGAACTAGAAATGTCTGCTGCAATAATCTGGCCTTCGTTCTTCATAATTGCTGCTAAAGCTAATGACTTGCCTCCAGCGCCAGCACATAAATCGGCTATTTTCTCTCCAGGCCTGGCGTTAACCGCACAGGCTATCATTTGACTACCTTCATCCTGTATTTGAAACAGCCCATCCCTGTAGGACTTTGTATTTAATAAAGGGGACCAAATACTTGATCTCAAGCCCAGTAATGATAATGGTGTGGGAGTAAATAGGTAGCCATCATCCTCCAAATAAGCTTGAACCAGTTCACGTGATGATTTTAATTCATTAACCCTTAAATCAATAGGAGCAGATACATTTAAAGCCTCTAATTCATTTTTATACGTGTCTGGAAAATTACTAATAAATTTCTCTAGCAACCATTCAGGACAGTTTAATTTAGCCCATTGAGGTACATCATTAACTTTATTTTGACTTTTTAAGCGCTGCGTCAATTCCACTTCTTCATTACTTAAGGCGCCCGCTGAAAATCTATTATCGCAAAATATGCTTTCTAATTCTGAAGGATTGTTGGCCATAATATTTGCGATCATCAAGTTACGTGAATTTGTGGTATCTGCCCCATTTTCTTTAAGTTGCCATTTAAGAAACCCCATATGGCGTAAGGAATTATAGACAAGATTCCTTATAAAACGCCTATCTCCGCTTCCCGCATATCTACGACGACGAAAATACTCACTAATAACTATATCAGCGGGTTCTCTTACATTAGAAATTGTTTCTAATAACTCTATAGCTGCAGAGGTGCGACCTGCTTGATTCATACAAATAATCCTAATACCTTACAAACGCTTAATATTAAATATTACTGCGATAGTTTGGAGCTTCTCGAGTAATAGCCACATCATGAACATGGCTTTCGCGTAAGCCTGCATTCGTAAGCCGTAAGAATCGGCACTCTGTTTGCATAGCATTAATAGTACTGTTTCCGGTATAACCCATTGCAGCTTTTAGACCGCCAATTAATTGATGTATAACATTAGGTGCAGGTCCCTTGTAAGGCACTTGCCCTTCAATTCCCTCGGGCACTAGTTTCAATGTATCTGCTATTTCAGCTTGAAAATACCTATCAGCTGAGCCGCGAGCCATTGCGCCGAGTGACCCCATACCTCGATAAGACTTATACGATCGACCTTCATATAAAAAAACCTCTCCAGGAGCCTGGTCAGTCCCAGCTAATAATGAACCAATCATTGCGCAATCAGCACCGGCTGCAATAGCCTTTGCTAAATCGCCGGATTGCTGTATTCCGCCATCACCGATGACAGGTATATTTTCTTTATGCGCTACATCAACAACATCTAGAATCGCAGTAAGTTGAGGAACGCCTACACCAGCTACAATACGAGTTGTACAAATTGATCCAGGCCCAATGCCCACTTTTACTGCATCTGCACCGGCACCAATTAATGCCTTTGCAGCTTCAGCAGTAGCAATATTGCCAGCTATTATTTGTGTTTGATTACTTACACGCTTAATCCTATCAACCTGTTCTATAACCCTGGTGGAGTGTCCATGGGCTGTGTCTACAACAACAACATCCACACCTGCATCAATCAATGACTCAGCGCGCTCAAAACCAATATCTCCAACTCCAGTTGCCGCCGCTGCACGCAACCTACCATGAGTATCTTTGCAGGCATTAGGAAAATTTTGCGCTTTATCTATATCCTTGACTGTAATCAGACCAACACAATGTTCTTGTTCATCAACCACAAGTAGCTTTTCTATACGATGAGCATGAAGCAAGCGCTTCGCTTCATCCATGTCCACTCTTTCGCCAACAGTAATCAGGTTACGTGTCATCAGCTCCTTAATAGGTTGGGCGGCATCACTGGCAAATCTTACGTCACGATGCGTAATAATTCCCACAAGTTTGCTAGTGTCTTCATCGATGACCGGAATACCTGATATTGTATGCGATTGCATAAGTCTTAATGCATCATCAAGAGACTGCTCCGGATAAATTGTTATTGGATTAACTACGATACCTGATTCGTAACGCTTGACCTTTCGAACCTCGTCCGCCTGCTTATCTATATCTAAATTTTTATGTATCACTCCTATACCACCAGCCTGAGCCATGGCTATCGCCATCTCAGCTTCTGTAACAGTATCCATAGCCGATGAGATAAGAGGTATTCCAAGCTCAATAGATTGGGTCAAACGTGTTAGCGTGCTAGCTTCACTAGGTAGTATTCCTGATTCTGCCGGTTCTAGCAGTACGTCGTCAAAAGTAAGTGCATCACGAATGTTCATGTCAACATCGCCTTAAATAAGGGCATGGAGTTGACAGACCTTATATACACAACCCTTTCCATTCGACAAGAAAAACAAGCACATTACTTAATTAACTTCCCTTAAATTGAGTTCCTATAATATATATTTCTTTAGAATCACTGCGGCTCGCAGCTGGTTTATATCGTTTAACTTTCCCAAAGCTCTTACGCATGCAAGAAAATAAAGCTGGTTCATCAGCACCTTGCAAAATTTTTACAACAAAAAAACCTCCATCAATAAGTGCATCACAAGCAAATCTCAATGCTTCTTCAGCTAAGGCCATGGTTCGCAGATGATCAGTTTTCGAATGTCCAGTGGCGGCGGCGGCCATATCAGACAAAACTCCATCAGCTTTACCTAATGTTAGATGGCGTAATTCTTCCGGAACTTTTGTATCAAATAAATCACCCTGTAAAATAGTCGCTCCCTTAATGGGCAAAATCTCATTAATATCAAATGCAATAACTTTACCTCCCGATATTTCTGGTAACACTTTTTCAACTGCTATTTGAGTCCACCCACCAGGAGCAGCGCCTAAATCTACAACTTTTATCCCGGGCTTAAATAATTTAAATTTTTCATCAATTTGACTAAGTTTATAAGCTGCACGGGAACGGTATCCATCCTTCCGTGCTTCTTGAACATAAGGATCATTTAGTTGACGTTGTAGCCATTGGGTAGAGCCAATCTTTCTTCTACGCGCAGTTTTAACACGCTCTGTTTGCCGCCTTGCCCCTCCATCGCCAATTTTAGAGCCCCTACTCGATTTAGTGCCTTGTCCTCTAGCCATCAATTTATAACCTTAAATGCGCTATAGCTCAGTCTATATCTTTACTTATATGATGCAACATAACCTATAACAAACCCATATATCTAGTTGTTGTGAATGCTACACAGATATACCGTTATGTGGTATGAAAAGCGCACTACTAATAGTTGGGGGATCGTCTAATGGTAGGACTGCGGACTCTGACTCCGCCAATGGTGGTTCAAATCCACCTCCCCCAGCCAATATTTTGATCAGACCATAGATTTATATATATAGTTAATTCAAAAGTTAATATTTTTTGGAACTTCAAAAATCTGGCCCGGATAAATCAAATCAGGATCCCTGATTTGGTCTTTATTAGCTTCATAAATTAATGTATACTGAATGCCTGATCCATAACGTTCACGAGCGATTCTCCACAGATAATCACCTGGTTGGATTATTACTGATCTGCCAGCAGGAAATTTAACGTGTGAGTCCGCTCTTACAAACGGAATCTCAGAACGAGCTACTACGTTTCCATCTGGTTTAACCTGATCAACCCTTAATTTGTATTGTCCTGGATCAACTTTATCCTTTGGGACCAGACTCCACTTATTTTTTTTGTTAGTTTTAGTTCGCCCAATTAATTTATTATTAACATATACTTGGACAGTACTATCCGGCGATGAAGTACCAGATAATGCTAGTTTACCAGTATCATTATAATCAACCGACGCTATTGACACTTCTGGTTTTTTCTCTGGTTTTTTTTCATCCTTTGTAGGCGTTTGCATTACTTCTGAGGGTTTAGAACCATCACGAGCCATCGATACTGCTAGCGAACCCGTTCCTTTTTCCGGCACTAATAGAACAACTACCCTATCAGATTTTACTGGTTTGCTATCGCCACATTCTGCAACTAAGCTAAGTTGTCGTTCTCCTGGGCTCAGGGGTTCTACTGGTAAAATAACCCAATCTCCTCTCCTATCAGCTGTTGTTTTTCCGATGATATTTTTATCATCACTTACAGTAACTATACAGTCTGGCAATGCATTTCCCGCAATTACTACGTTGCCATTTTTATCGACTCGTACTATGTCAAATTTAGGTAATTTTGATTGTTTATCAACTTCTGTTAGTTGAACAGTAGGTTTGGATTGTTTGGGTTTTTCTGTTTTCAGTATATTTTGTTGAGCTTGTTTTGGTAACGTTTCCGGAGAAGGTAGCTGGTAAAAAACAACTACTCCAATAATTATCGCCACTGCTAAGGCAGCAACACCAAAAATGACTAGTGGACGATTCACTTCAGCTACCCTGCAAACTTTCTGTTAATATAAAAACAATTTAAACTTTAAAATTAGAATCAAGATATTACGTGTAGCGGTTCAAGGCAATCGGTGGAATACATGATTTAAACTAAACCTCTATTATATTGGTATAAACGTATATGAAAAAAATAAAATCACTTTGTGTTTATTGCGGATCTTCTGACAAAGGTCCAGCAAAACACATTCTTGACGCAAAAGAACTTGGCTATGCTATTAGCAAAAGAAAAATAAATCTGATTTATGGTGGAGGTCAAGTTGGCGTCATGGGGGCAGTAGCAGATGCTGTAATTGAAAACAATGGGACTGTAACTGGAGTTATTCCTGAGTTTTTAATGCGTCAGGAGGTTGGACATACAGGCATTACCAAGCTAGAAATAGTATCTTCGATGCATGAGCGTAAAGCTCGGATGGCAGAACTATCAGACGGTTTTATAGTTTTGCCAGGAGGTTTAGGTACACTCGAGGAATTATTTGAGATAGTAACATGGAAACAACTAGGCTTACATAATAAGCCAATAATAGTTTTTAATAGTGATGGATATTGGGATAATTTACAGAAAACAATCAAAAATATGTCCGCCATAGGATATCTTCGTCCTGAAAATATTGAATTAGCTATATTTGTAAATAAAATAGATGAAATTTTTTCTAAATTAAACTAGTTTGCGAATATATAAATAAAATAAAAAAAGTTAGCTGACCTATAACGCAAAAATCATCTATATATCTCTCTTGCACCAGATGGCTTAGCAGCCTATTTTGCGCTGAAATAATTTCTTTTAGTCTATAAATATAATACAAAAATTATACTCGCCTAAAATATATACAGACACATGTATTAATTCGACGGATAAAATACTAATTAAGCACCTAATATTTGATAGGACATAGAAAAGTTTACAATAAATGAGGCAAATATGATCGACTTGATATCCATTGCAAAAACAGAAGCCAGTGGAGGAGATCTCTTTGGAAAACTAAAAGCGCTTTACCAAAACTCCGATGTTCGTCCTGATGGATACCCAGATGCAGTGGTTTGGCAAGGAGGTAGTTTCGGAGGAACAGTAAACCCGGTCGCACATTCGCTGACAGATGCTTATGCGCTTCTTGGAACTGTAGCAGCAATCGATATTTTAGGTTTACCTTTCTATGCTGTACCAATGTGGTCTCAGTATCGTCATGATACGGCACTTTCGTGCCTAGGATGGTTTGGTAATATGCCGTGTATATCTATTAAATGGTCGACTGCGGGTGACGCTTATGTAAGCGATGACAAAGGAAATAAAGTAGTCGTAATGGGAAAATCTGGAAACGCTCCTTTACGAACACAGGCAGGGGTATATTGTAATGTCAGGCCATACGGACCGATTACAGTAGTACGGTGTATGCCCTGTTTACCATATTCACAAGATCGGCCTAAATTTAATGTAGATTCTGATACAGGCCTGATTCATTCAGAAATGAATTCGCCAGGGATCCAAATGGCATACGCTAATCGTCTGTTTTTAAAAATGGTTCATGAGAGCGGTAAACTTGGGCGGGTAGCAATGAAACCAACCCAAGCCATGGAAGATGGTATCAACGCTGGACTGCATGCTTGGATGCTAAAAGACACAAAATTTGAAGTAGGCAGAAAATATGCTGTCGACCCATACGAAGAGCATAAAGATAATATTGATAAGATTGTTGCTCTTCTTCCTAAAGACTTTAAAGCTGGAATGGAAGAATGGGGAGGACAAATAGAACAACATATTGCCGACACCAATTATGGCTTATTGTTGTGGGATCTTATAGAAAAAAGAGAATGTATTGTCCTAGCTACTGATCTAGATGGAGATAGATTGACCGATCTTTTAGCAGATGTGTCAGATCCATTAAGAAATTTTGCTAAAAGAGTTATGGATCAAACAGGTCAAAATATCAATATTAATACACTATGGTCAGATATGGGTTATACCACTGGTAATGGACGAGATATGACTTCAGTAATGCATCGTACAAATGGACCAGCTATTCATGAACAAACTCTTGGCTCTGCGGATGCAATGTTACTTAGACTGCTAGATGGAGATGAATGGGTTAATGGCACTAAACAACCCTATGATCCACGAATACACTTTGTACTAATAAGAGACGCTTATATAGATGCAAATCCAGATAACGAATCGCTAAAGAACTGGCTCGATGACGTCCTAGAAATTTTTGATTCAATCTATGCTGTAAATAGGCCCGGATTTATTGAAGGATATAAGCAGTTAAAAGAAAAAATTACGCCTTGGAGTGACTAGATATTAGTAGTCAATCTAAATAAGCTGTTAATTATTCATCGAACGCATTGCTAACTCTAATCCATCGAGTGTTAAAGGAAACATTCGTCCCTCCAAGAGTTCGCTGACCATGCCTGCAGACTGAAAATAACGCCAGCGATCCTTCGGTAAAGGATTTAACCAGCTTACACTTGGGTATGTTTTAACTAGACGCCGGAGCCAAACTTCACCTGATTCTTCGTTCCAATGTTCTACGCTGCCTCCTGGATGGGCTATTTCATAGGGGCTCATGGCGGCATCCCCAACAATTATCAGTTTATAGTCCGACGGGTATGTATGCAAAAGATCCCAAGTTGCAAGACGCCGAGACTGTCGCCTCCTATTTTCTCTCCATACTGTTTCATATATACAATTATGGAAGTAATAATATTCTAGATGCTTGAACTCTGTCCGAGCAGCTGAAAATAATTCTTCACACGTGCTCACATGACTATCCATAGATCCTCCAACATCAAAAAGCAGCAATACTTTTACTGCATTATGACGCTCCGGAACCATTTTAATATCTAACCACCCTCCATTGCGCGCAGTTGAAGATACTGTGTCATCGAGATCAAGTTCATCAGCTGATCCTTCTCGCGCGAATTTACGTAACCTCCTAAGAGCCATCTTAATATTTCTGGTGCCTAACTCAACGTCAGCATCTAAATCACGAAATATTCTCTTATCCCATACTTTAACTGCTGAATAATTCCTATTTTTATCCTGGCCAATTCTTATGCCCTCAGGGTTATATCCATTTGCACCAAAAGGTGATTTCCCCTGCGTACCAATCCATTTATTTCCTCCTTGATGTCGTCCTTTTTGTTCTTCTAGACGCTGGCGCAATGTTTCCATTAGCTTTTCCCAGCCTCCAAGAGATTCAATTTGCTTTTTTTCCTCTTCGGTAAGAATTAACTCACCCATTTTCTGTAGCCATTCCTCTGGAATCTCTGAAACTTCTTCATCAAAGTCTACTGGTTCAAGTCCACGAAAAATACTACCAAAAACTTGATCAAAACGATCAATATGACTTTCATCTTTAATCAAAATTGTACGAGATAAATAATAAAAGTCATCAACCTGATAATTACCCAGGCCTTTGTTTAAAGCTCCTAGTAAATCCAGGTATTCTCTGAGGGAAACAGGTACATCTAACCGACGAAGTTCATTAAAGAATTTAGAAAACATGGGTTTAAAAAGCCATATACACTGGATAATTAGTCATTCGCACGTTCACGGCGATTTATAAATGCTAATCTTTCCAATAGATGAACATCTTGTTCGGATTTTAGTAATGCTCCATAAAGTGGAGGAATTAGTTTTGTTGGATCATTTGTGCGTAAAACATCAGCATCTATTTCTTCTGCTAATAATAACTTCAGCCAATCCAATAATTCCGACGTAGAAGGTTTTTTCTTTAACCCTGGAACATCCCTCAATTCATAAAATACTTGTAAAGCTTCCCGTAGCAATTTCTTCTTGATATTTGGATAGTGCACATCAACAATTTGCTGCATTGTATCTTCGTCAGGAAACGTAATATAATGAAAAAAGCATCTACGCAGAAACGCATCCGGTAGTTCTTTTTCGTTGTTCGATGTGATTAATACTATTGGACGGTTTTTACTAACAATTGTGGTTTTAGTTTCATAGATATGGAATTCCATCCTATCTAGTTCCAGTAATAAATCATTCGGAAATTCTATATCTGCTTTATCAATCTCATCAATTAAAATAACCGGACGTACATCGCTCTCAAATGCTTCCCATAGTTTGCCAGGTAAAATATAATTGCTGATATCTTGAACACGCTCATCGCCCAGTTGACCATCACGCAACCGTGCGACGGCATCATAGTCATATAACCCATGCTGCGCTTTAGTTGTTGATTTAATGTGCCATTCAATTAGTGGAGATCCAAGAGATCTTGCTATCTCATGAGCTAATACAGTTTTACCCGTACCCGGTTCACCTTTAACAAGTAAAGGTCTCTGTAAAGTGATTGCGGCATTAACTGAGACTTTCAAGTCATCAGTAGCAACATAAGTATCAGTACTTTCAAACGACATAGACTGTCCAATTTATTGAATTACTTAAACTAAACATTACAAAATTATCCTATATTTTTTTTATAAAGCCTTCAATTGAAGTCAACGCATTTGAAACCCTAGCAATATCAGGGCCACCTCCTTGAGCCATATCTGGCCTACCGCCTCCGCCCTTGCCTCCTAAAGCCTCGACACCTAATCGAACAAGATCGACCGCACTAACTTGCTTAATCAAATCATTTGTTACTCCGACAACAATAGAACCTTTGCCATCATATATACCTATTATTACTACAATACCGGAACCTAATTGTGATTTTAAATCATCAACCATAGACTTTAGTTCGCGTGGAGGAATATCTGTTAAAGACCGACCTATATACTTAATGCCATTTATATCTTTATGGGGTGTTTCAACAGATGAATTACCATTAGTTACTAATTTTCTCCTAGTTTCTTCCAACTCACGCTCTAGTTTACGGCGCTCCTCCAGAACTTGTGATACCCTCATAGGTACATCAGCCGGCGATGATCTTAGTATATTAGCTGTTGAATTCAATAATTTTGTTTGCTCTTCAAAGTGGCGCCGAGCATCAATCCCGGTTAAGGCCTCAATTCTTCTAATACCCGAAGAAACACCGCTCTCAGACACAATAGTAAATAAACCTATTTCTCCAGTATTATTAACATGTGTGCCTCCACAGAGTTCTGTGGAAAAATTCTTTCCATTATTAATACCATCGTCAATATCTATTGAACCTCCCATAGTTACCACGCGCACTTCATCCCCATACTTTTCCCCAAATAAAGCTAAAGCTCCTGCTTGAATTGCGTTATCAGGGCTCATTAGTAATGTTTCCACAGGAGAATTTAATCCTATACGCTTATTAACGAGATCCTCAACGGCACTTAGTTCTTCAGGTGAAATAGGTTTGGGCTGACTTATATC
Source organism: Rhodospirillaceae bacterium (assembly GCA_002713365.1). Lineage (GTDB taxonomy): Bacteria > Pseudomonadota > Alphaproteobacteria > UBA6615 > UBA6615 > UBA6615. The sequence continues at coordinate 192,648 of PASR01000011.1, read as the reverse complement.
AAAACGTAATCTATTAGGCGCAACCAATGAGCCTTTTTGAGTTACGTGATCACCTAATTGAGTTCGCAAGGCTTGATGTAAAAGGTGCGTAGCTGAATGATTAGCTCGTAATCGATCTCGACGCAGAGCGTCAACTTGTAACTCTACCACGTCTCCAACATTAATTGGTTTTTGGAACACTTTGCCATAATGCACATAAAGCGTTCCTAGTTTCTTTTGTGTATCCGTAACTCTAATTTCACAGCCTTCATTACTTATTAGAGTTCCAGTATCTCCCATTTGGCCGCCGGATTCTCCATAAAATGGAGTTTGGTTCAGTACTAATGCAACTTCATCACCAATGTCGGCTCTATTAACTATTTCATTTTTAACAATTATTGACGCAATAACACCTTCTGCAACATCAGTTTCATATCCTAAAAATTCACTTGCTCCGCTTATATCGTTAACATCAAACCAAACATCATCAGTTGCGGCTTCTCCTGATCCAGACCAAGCTTGACGGGCTAATTGACGTTGTTCTTCCATAGAGTTATTGAATGCCTTAATATCAACACTTCTACCTTGACCTCTCAATATGTCCTCAGTCAGATCAATGGGAAAACCAAAAGTATCATAGAGACGAAACGCAACCGCTCCAGATAGGTTTTGACCTTCTCCTAACCTTGAGGTTTCATCCTCTAATAGTTTTAGTCCCCGATCTAATGTCTGCTTGAAACGATCTTCCTCTAACTTAAAAGTTTCACTAATTAGTAGTTGGGCTCGACTCAATTCACTAAAAGCCTGACCCATTTCCGTTACCAAAACTGGCACCAAACGGTGCATTAAAGGGTCTTTACAGCCTAACATATGGGCATGACGCATAGCTCTCCGCATTATCCTTCTCAAGACATATCCACGACCTTCATTAGAGGGCAATACACCATCTGCAATAAGAAAAGAACAAGCGCGCAAATGATCCGATATGACTCTGTGACTTACAGCCTGATCTCCATCGGCAGATACGCCTGACTCTTCCGCTGATGCTTCTATGAGAGTTCTCATTAGATCTATTTCATAATTATCATGTTTACCTTGCAACACAGCTGATAAACGTTCTAGCCCCATCCCAGTGTCTATAGACGGTTTTGGCAAAAGCTCGCGCTTACCTGGTTCATGCTGCTCAAATTGCATAAAAACTAGGTTCCAGATCTCAATAAACCTGTCTCCATCTTCTTCGGGTGAGCCAGGTGGCCCTCCTGGTATCTGGTCGCCATGATCATAAAATATTTCTGAACAAGGACCGCACGGTCCCGTATCGCCCATCTGCCAAAAGTTATCATTAGTAGCTATACGAATAATTCTATCATTAGATAAACCAGCTATTTTTTTCCATAAATCGTAAGCCTCATCATCGTCTTCATAAACAGTTACTAATAAACGGTCTGGTGACAATCCGTATTCTTTAGTAATTAAAATCCAAGCTAATTCAATCGCTGTATCTTTAAAATAATCACCAAAGGAAAAATTCCCCAGCATTTCAAAAAAAGTATGGTGGCGAGCAGTATAACCAACATTTTCTAGATCATTATGCTTACCACCCGCACGAACACATTTTTGTGAGGTTGTTGCGCGCTTATAAGGTCGTTTTTCAGCTCCTGTAAAAACATTTTTAAACTGAACCATTCCAGCATTTGCAAATAACAATGTCGGATCATTATGTGGGACAAGAGATGAGGACCGAATGATTTCATGACCATGATTAGAAAAGTAGTCTAAAAAGGTAGAACGTATTTCGTTAGTAGTTGCCATATTTAAAAGAACACACCCTCATAAATAATATTATAGCCATAAGATAGATTGTTTTAGCTTTTGTATATAATCAGTTTCATCAATTATATTTTTATCACATATCTAGTATATAAAGACATTTTTATTTTTTACCTCGCTTCAAAATAACTGTCGATGGGTGTTTGAAGCAAGGTCTAGTTATATAAAAAAACGGCGCCAAATTGACGCCGTTAAATATTATCTATATCAGATTTCAGTCTATATTCTAATATTTGTTTTTAACTTGTAGGAGTTTCTTCTACATCTTTATTTTCTGTATTTACTACTTCAGAAGCTCCCAACACTACTTCAGATATCAATCCAGCATTTGTTCGAATTCGTTGCTCTATATTTGTTGCTAATTCTGGATGGTCTATAAGGTATGCTTTTGAATTTTCTCTTCCTTGTCCAATTCTTTCATCCCCACAAGAAAACCATGACCCAGACTTTTCAATTATTCCAGCCTGAACACCTAAATCAATCAGTTCTCCCATCTTAGAAATACCCTCTCCATACATAATATCAAATTCTATTACTTTAAAAGGTGGAGCAAGCTTATTCTTTACCACTTTAACTTTCGTTTGGTTTCCAACTATTTCGTCTCGTTCTTTAATTGATCCAATTCTACGAATATCGAGACGTACAGACGCATAAAACTTTAATGCATTTCCTCCTGTAGTCGTTTCTGGGCTTCCAAACATTACACCTATTTTATGGCGTATCTGATTTATAAATATAATTGTGGTATCTGATTTTGATATTGATCCTGTTAATTTCCTTAACGCCTGACTCATAAGTCTCGCATGTAAACCAGGCAAACTATCACCCATCTCTCCTTCAAGTTCAGCGCGCGGAACCAGAGCCGCTACACTATCAACAACGAGAATATCTAAAGCCCCAGAACGAACTAACGTATCCGTAATTTCTAGTGCTTGCTCACCTGTATCTGGCTGAGATATTAATAAGTCATCCAAATCTACGCCTAACTTTCGAGCATAAACAGGATCAAGAGCGTGCTCAGCATCAACAAAAGCACACGTTCCTCCAGCTTTTTGAGATTCTGCTATGACATGTAAAGCCAAAGTAGTTTTACCCGAACTCTCGGGACCATAAATCTCTATTACCCGTCCTTTAGGCACCCCACCTATTCCCAAAGCTATATCAAGACCAAGTGAACCAGTGGAAATTGTCTGCACCTCAACCGCTTGATCATCGCCTAAACGCATGACCGAACCTTTACCAAAAGCTCGCTCTATTTGTCCCAGAGCTGCATCTAGCGCTTTAGTTTTATCTTCCATACTTTCTTTCTCAACTACACGAAGCGATGTCACCATAGGTATATCTCCAGTTATTTCATTGTGCCACATAAATATCTATGTAAATAATCAAGCGCACTTATAAAACAAATAATGTACCTATTTTGTTCTTTTTTACAAGTTCTTTTTTTGTTCTTATTATTAATTAAACATAATTTTGGTCTAACACCTTGTAATTAAACTATTTTTACTAAAATTAATTATAAGTTATAGTAAGCTTTAAATTTTTATTTTACTATATTAATCTTGCATTAAAGCCCAGCTGCAGCCAACTCAACTCTTTTACTATAGCGCGGATCGTTAGGCTCTATTTCGCCCAGTAGCCTTGATGCCTTCAAAGTTAAAACATCATTTGTACCATCTGAATGTATAAAACTTAACGCGTCTCTTAAAAGTTTCTCTATTGGATTTTTTTTCATATAACCTGTTGCTGCCCACAATTCAAAGGCTTCCTGGACTACTGTAAGGGCTGATTCCGAGGCGCAAACTTTACAAAGCGAAGCCGCTCTAGCATCAGTATTACCTTGAGTAGAAGTCCAACCAGAATACCAAAGATAAAAACGGGCTGATTCCAATAGCATTTGCATTCTTGCCAGTCTTTTAGCTTGAATTTGATGGTCAAAAATCAATTTTCCACCTTGCACTCTTTGTTTAGCGTACTGCAAAGTGACATCATATGCTCGCTGAGCAACCCCCAATACAGTTGCTCCAGCTTGGATATTTGAACCAAAGCTAGTTAGAAAAGCTCCCATTTCTGCCAGTGCATTTCCTGGTGTTCCTATAACATCTTCTTCAGGAATCTCAACATTTGAAAATTCTAGTGTACCGTTTTGTACTGTGCGCTGCCCAAGTTTGTCCCAAACCTCGGTGCAGGAATAACCAGGAGTATCAGAAGTCAATATAAAGCCCGCAATACTCTGAGAAGGTGGCTTAGAAAGGTCCGTTCTTGCCATAACATAAATTACTTTTGCCAACCCGCCGTTTGAAATGTACCTTTTAGTTCCATTTAAAATCCATCGATTGCCATTCTTTTCTGCTGTCAAACGTATTCCTCCATCTGCACCATCATAAGGATGTATAGTATCACTGCCAGATGTAGGCTCTGTGGCCGCAGCTGCGAGAAGACAAGTATCATCATCCATTACCCTTGGCAGCCACCTTTTTCTTTGTTCCTCATTTGTGAGATGACTAATTGCCGTCATTATTTTCCATGTTTGATCAAAAGCAACAGCAACACCTAAATCACCATAGGCTATAGTTTCACCAACAACTGAAAGTGTCAGTACATCTGCCCCCTCTCCACCAAAATCTTTTGGCACTGACAATGTTCGCAACCCCAATCGAGAAGCCTCTCTAACCAATTCCCAATCAAATGATTTATCAGGTTCCGGAATTAAATCGGCCTCTGATGCCCTTGGGATAACCGAATTAATCGCATAATCTAGAGCTATCTTTTTTAACTCTTTCTGCCGTTCTGTTAATGCAAAATCAACCATATTGTTTCCCCCGACTTTCGTTGATACTTCAACGCATGTTAATCAAAATTTAAATAAAATTACTTTAAAATCAGGTTTTTAATCATCATAAATCAAGCTTCCACGCCCCAAAAGGTCTTGAGATATAAGATCCTGAAATAATGTCTCAACCTCTGTAAAATGCACTCTCTTTCCTACTACAGGCTTTATGTCTCCGCGTGCCATAACTTCCATAGTCTCAATTAACTCTGCCCTTGAGGAATGACGTGAACCAGTTACAATTTGTTCATTTAAAATTAAATTTATTGGGTTTACTTTAACATCCCCTGGATGGGCACCAATAACAACTGCTCGTCCGGCTACTGCGAGACTATCAATACATGATTGAAAAGTTTCTGGTGCACCATGAAAATCTATGGCTGCTTCCACTCCCTTACCTCCAGTGAACTTTTTTATTTCAGAAGTAAAATCGTTTATCTCGCGCACATTAATAACCTCATCTGCACCCCATTGAGTAGCTAGCTCTAACTTTTCTTCTGAAATGTCTGCAGCTATTACTCTAGCTCCGAACAATTTAGCTACTTGCACCCCATGTATACCAACTCCTCCTCCTGCTCCAACTATAAGAACATCATCGTGAGGGTTAATTTTTGCTCTTTCGCGCATACAATGCCAGGGGGTATTTACAGCATCTGCAGCTATAGCAGCTCCTTCATAATCTAGGCCTTCTGGGATAGTTAAAAAATTACCTGCGGGTAAACAAATATAATCTGCGTAGCCACCATCACGGTGAACCCCAACAAAACCACCTGTATTTTCACACAACGTTTCTCTGCCATTTCTGCACCAGCGGCAATACCCACAATTCAAATAAAAATATACGGCACAGCGATCACCAGTTGCAATATTGGTAACTCCCTCTCCTATAGCGACTATATCACCACCAAGTTCATGACCCATAACTCGGGGTGCTTCGCCTCCAAAAACACCTGTTCGCATAGTGACGAGTGTAAGTCCTGCCCCAGCAGCTCTAACTTTCATTACTGCTTCACCAGGACCAGGTTCAGGATCAGACCTATTCTCTAACTTAAAAGAATCCCCCCAATTATTAACCACCATAGCTCTCATTATGATTTTCCTCTATCAGTGGCCACTAGGCCTATATTATACCATTTATATATCACGTTGTTATTTCAATAATACTATTAACAATAATCACAACACATTAGCTGTTAATCAATAGCTTTTATTTTTCTGTAGGATAGATATTAAACGGTCGATATCTAAATGGTTTTAGACTGGTACATAAAATCAAAAATAAATTAAAGATATGTTAATTATTGCGAATATTCACTAGGAATCTCGGTGGGTTTTTTCCATTCGTTCATGTCTTTCTTGAGCTTCTACGCTGAGTGTTGCTATAGGCCGCGCTATCAATCGACGAATATCAATGGTATCACCAGTAACTTCACAATAACCATATTCACCGTCATCAATTCGTCTTAGAGCTGCATCTATTTTACTTATTAGTTTACGGCCCCTATCACGAGTTCTTAACTCCAATGCACGATTACTTTCCAGCGATGCTCGATCCGAAATATCCGGTTCCTGGTTATTAGTGGTCTGTATATTAATTAAAGTCTGATCAGATTCACGCACCAACTCATTTCGCCATTCTATAAGCCGTTGGCGAAAAAATTCCGTCATTAACGGATTCATAAAATCATCTTCATCAGATGGAACATAGTCGGGCGGTAACAAGGTCGTCGACATGATCCCTCAATTAAAGTTTATAACAATCTAACTTATAACTGGCGGAATATATATATGCCACACCCTTAACTGCAAGCTTAATCCATTAAAAAATTAATATAAGTGAAAAATTCTTTTAATTAACTTTAATTATAAATATATAAAGACTAAGTATTTTAATTAACAAATTAGCTGACATATGCAATGTAAAACATCATTGCTAGCTTATTTATATAAATGAATTAATGTTGTTGAGTTTAGTAATTAAAACAAACCCAACCGCCGAGAAATGTACATATAGAGTAAAATGCTATAATTTCGCGCCTTCAAACGCCAGACTAAGAGGAAAAATATTATTTATAGAATTAAAAGTACAAAATTATTGGCCGTTTATTTTGCCTAATATATACAAATTTCATCATCCAGGTAGCGGACGAAAACAAACCATACCTTTCCCCAAAGGGCGGCAACCCACGGAAAGTGATGTATTAAAAGTCCGTGAGCTGCTTATTGAAAAACCTCTTATCAAAAGCGAATTAATAGAGTACTTACATATAATTCAAGATCAATATGGCCACCTTTCCTCCGAAAATATGGCAGCTCTTGCAGAATTACTAGGTTTATCGTTAGCAGAGGTATATGAAGTAGCTACCTTCTATGCTCATTTTGACGTACTAATTGATAATGCGGATATACCACCAAATGAAATAGCCGTCCGCATCTGTAACAGTTTACCTTGCGCACTGTCCGGAAGTAACAAATTATTAGAAAATTTAGAAACAGACTCTCTTAACGGAGCACGTATAATTCCATCTCCATGTATGGGGAGATGCGATGTATCACCAGTAGCCGAAATTGGGCATCACTATGTTGATTATGCTACTACAGAATCTATTAAAAAAGCTGTTGATGATAATAACACCGATCCAGAATTACCGGATTACCCAGATTTATCAAGCTTCAAAAAAAATGGTGGTTATAAAATTTATGAAGCATGTATTAGCGGTAAATTAAGCTGCGATGAAGCTGAAGATATAATTTTAAGTTCTGGATTGAAAGGGATGGGAGGAGCCGGATTTCCATCGGCTCAAAAATGGGCTTTTGTTCGAAAAGAATCTAAACCTCGTCTATTAGCCGTTAATGCAGATGAAGGTGAACCAGGTACATTTAAAGACAGATATTTTCTAGAAAAAGCTCCGCATGAAGTACTTGAAGGAGCGTTAATAGCAGCATGGGTAATTGATGCTGATGAAATCTACATTTATCTGCGTGACGAATATCCGGCCGCTAGAAAAATATTGCTTAAAGAATTACTAGCCCTTGAAAATGCCGGTATAATTAATCCTGGAAAGATCAAATTGCGACGAGGTGCTGGGGCTTATATTTGTGGCGAAGAAAGTGCGATGATAGAATCCATTGAGGGTAAACGTGGCATCCCACGCCATCGTCCTCCATATGTTGCTCAGGTGGGTTTATTCCAAAGACCAACATTAGTACATAACGTCGAGACGCTTTATTGGATTCGAAAACTTCTTGAGAGCCATCAAGATAGTTCCAAATCAGATACCAAGAGCTTAAGCGCTAATTTAAGAGCCTATTCAATATCCGGTAGAGTCAGAGAACCGGGCGTAAAAATTGCTCCTATTGGTATTACCGCGAGAGATCTTATAAATAATTACGCTGGCGGAATGGCTGAAGGTCATAACTTTAAAGCTTATCTTCCAGGAGGGGCGTCTGGAGGCATTTTGCCGGCCAGTTTGGCCGACATACCAATGGATTTCGGTACACTGGAAAAATATGGCTGTTTTGTTGGTTCAGCTGCAGTTATAGTATTATCTGATCAAGATAGTGCTCGTGAAGCCGCAGTAAATCTCATGAGATTTTTTGAAAAAGAAAGCTGCGGGCAATGTACTCCATGTCGAGTTGGTACTGAAAAAGCAGTTAATCTTATGTTAGCGGAAAAATGGGATGAAAAGTTGCTAGAAGATCTTTCTAAAGTCATGCGTGAGGCATCTATTTGTGGTCTTGGTCAGGCTGCACCAAACCCAATGGATAGTATATTGAAGTACTTTCCTGAAGAAATTCAGTAAAACTTTATAACTGATATAGTTTAAAATCCATTAAAGCTTATGTAATCTTTAGTTTACAATGGCTAATTTTATTTATAAATTTTAAGAAAATAATATAAAGGCATTACTTATTTTGAAGCATGATGTTATAAGCATCATGTTTACGTACTATAGAAACTCTATTAATACTAAAAGAAACTAGAGTAAGTTACATGTTTTAAAGTTTATTTATTTTGGGAGGACAAGAAAAAAATGAATATTATTTTAAAGAGCCTAACCGCCGTAGGGTTGGTAATTGGGCTTGCTGGTTTAACCCCTGCTATAGCAGATACCCCAAAAAAGGGCGGTATTTTCGAGTACGGTGTTAAAGCAGGAATTCCAACATATGATCTGCAAGGTTCAGGTTCCTACGGAACCCTGCATCGTACAGAACAGCACTATTCGCTACTAGTAACATTCGATTGGAAAAACTTTCCTAACATCGTTGGCGATGTTGCTGAAAGCTGGAAGATATCGGATGATAGTCTTACTTATACATTTAAAATACGTAAGGGAATAAAGTTCCATGATGGCACACCTCTTACGTCAGCAGATGTATTGGCAAGCTTTAATCGTCTGAAGAGCCCAAAGGAAGGGGTTATTTCCCCACGTAAAGCTTACTTCTTATCCGTTGATAAATTTTCAGCACCGGACGATTTTACTTTCGTAGTTAAGTTCAGCGAGCCATTCGCGTTTGGGTTAAACCTCTTTGCGACACCATATAATGCTATCTACTCCAAGAAAGATATTGAAAGAGATGGTAACTGGCATCACAAAAATATTAACGGAACAGGACCATTCCGCTTTGTTGAGCATCAACCTGGTAAGAAATGGGTGGCTAAACGCTACGAAGATTATCATTTTGACGATGTATATCTAGATGGCACTATCGCTTATAAAATCAAGGGAATAACTCAACCCATGATTGGTGGCCAAATTATGGCTGAAATGAGAAGTGTATCACCTCCTGAGAAAAAGACACTACAGCAGAAAATGGGAGATAAAATTTCCTTTCATGAGAAACCTACTCTCTCTGTATGGATGGTAACACTTAACTCTGCATTCAAGCCTTTCCAAGACAAAAGAGTACGCCAAGCGCTTACTTTGTGTTTAGATCGACATGCAGGATTGGATGCCTTGCATAAAATTACTGTTACCACTCGTAGAACAGGTTATATGCTGTTCGGTACTCAGTACGCTCAGTCCGATGCTGACCTTGAAAAACAGATAGGCTTTTCTCCAGACATTAAAGCCAATCGAGCTAAAGCTAAAAAGCTTCTAAAAGAAGCTGGTTATGAGGGCCTTGAGTTTAGGTACAGCAATCGTGCCGTCGCTCATCCTTATGAACAGATTGCTATATGGTTGATTGATAATTGGAAGAAGTGTGGACTGAAACCAGTAATGGAAACAAACCCCTCTGCTAAATACAAAAGTATTCGCAGTAAAGGTGGATTTGATACAACCATCGACTGGAACGCTAGTTTCCTTCCTCATCCAATGTTAATGCTGAGTAAATATCAGTCTAATAGCATTAACCCACAAAATTATGCATTTGTTGAAAATCCTGAGATTGATGCAATGTATAGGAAAATGAATGCTGAAATGGATCCTGCAAAACTCAAGTTGATGGCCGCAGAAATTGAGAACAAAGTTCTTGATGAAGCTTGGTTCCACCCACTTGGATACTTTGCACGCTCCGTGCCAATGTTGTCGAAAATCAAAGGGTATCATATTACATATACCCATGCGGCAAATAACGACTGGCGCGGCATGTGGATTGACGATTAAAGCATTTAATCTGCTATTAGAGGGTTGGTAGTATTACTACCAACCCTCTATTATAACAAACATATATGAATTTAGATCTTTTAGTTATTTAAGCAAAACTAAAAGATCTATATTTATAATGTATTCTCCAATAGTAATTGAGTTTGGTCTTTATAAATGAACAAAGATAAAAGCAGTAACCCTGAAGTTCTATTAGACGTTGAAGACTTAGAAGTAGAATTTTCAACAGGTGCGGGAATTGTTAGAGCAGTTGATAAAACCAGCTTCAAAGTACACAAAGGAGAATTTCTTTCCATAGTAGGAGAATCAGGTTGTGGGAAGTCGGTAACCGCGCTCTCTATAATGCGATTACTACCCAAAAAAACTGCTACTGTTAAGGCAAAAAAAATACTATTTGATGGACTTGATCTATCAACACTACCTGAAGCGGAGATGAGAACCCTTCGAGGCAGGCATATGTCAATGATTTTTCAAGAACCAATGACTAGTTTAAATCCTGTTCTAACTATTGGCGATCAACTTACCGAGCCCTTAATTACTCATCTCAATATGAGTCAAAAAGAAGCAGATATTAGAGCTATAGAATTACTTTCAATGGTCGGAATACCTGACCCAGAAAGAAGAATAACCCAATATCCTCATCANTTTTCTGGGGGTATGAGACAACGGGCAATGATCGCAATAGGATTNGCATGTGAACCTAAACTAATTATTGCTGATGAACCTACGACGGCACTGGATGTTACTATACAGGCCCAAATATTAGAACTACTAAAAGATATATCGGAACGTTTGGGAATTGCGGTAATCTTGATTACTCATAATCTTGGAGTAGTTGCAGCTTACGCCGACAAAGTAAATGTTATGTACGCTGCACGCATAATAGAACGAGGAACCTCATCAAATATTTTTGCAACACCAGCTCATCCCTATACTGTAGGGCTTATGAGATCGGTACCTAGACTTGATAAACCGCGAGTTGGCCGGCTAGCTACTATTGAAGGCATGCCTCCTAACTTGCTTGCGCCACCGGTAGGATGCAGATTTCGTGAAAGATGCCCAATTGCAGAACCACGTTGTGAGGAAACACCTCCTACAATAGCTGCATCTAATCCAGCACATACAGTTTCTTGTTGGAAAAGCGATGAAGTTAACGCTAATGCTGCGACCCTCTACGGAGCCGAAACAGCTACTGAAACGGAAAAAGCTGCTCATGGAGATAAAGTTCTTCTTAAGGTGGAAGGTCTAAAACAATATTTTAAAATATCTCTTCGTGAGGGCCTTAAGTCACACGAAGTAGATATAAGAGCTGTAGACGACATGTCATTCAATGTTCGTGAAGGAGAGACTGTNGGCCTTGTAGGAGAATCAGGATGTGGCAAAACATCAGCAGGCCGAGCTATACTTCACTTGAATACCCCGACTGGAGGTCAAATAGAATTTGATGGTAATTTATTAAATGGTGGAAATATTGCAACTGTAAGGCGCGATATGCAAGTGATATTTCAAGACCCTTTTTCTTCATTAAATCCCAGAATGAAGGTAGGACAAATACTTGAAGAGCCATTAAAAGTTCATAAGTTGCGCGAAGGTAAGGAAGCGAGATTAGATAGGGTAGCAGAACTTTTAACACAAGTAGGGCTCTACCCATATTTTGCTGATCGCTATCCTCATGAGTTNTCTGGTGGGCAAAGACAAAGAGTTGGAATAGCCCGTGCTCTTGCCCTAGAACCTAGAATGATAATTTGTGACGAACCAGTATCCGCCCTAGACGTTTCTGTTCAAGCACAAATAATAAATTTGTTAGAAGATTTACAAAATGATCTGGGTCTTGCTTATGTTTTTATTGCTCATGACCTAGCTGTCGTTAGACATATTTCTCATCGAGTAATTGTTATGTATCTAGGAAAAGTGATGGAGGTAGGAGAAGGAGATTCTCTCTATGACAATCCTCAGCATCCATATACTCGTGCATTGCTTGACGCGGCGCCGGTTCCTGATCCAGAAATAGAACAAAACCGTCAAAGAACAATATTAGAAGGAGATATTCCATCTCCGCTAAATCCGCCAGCTGGATGTGTGTTTTCTACCCGCTGTCCTATTGCAACAAATGAGTGTTCAAACCTTATTCCGCCCTTGGATGAATTTGCGCCTGGACACACGGTCGCATGCATACAAATCGAGGCAAATTAAAAAATGTTAAGATATACTGCTAAGCGTTTATTATTAGTTATACCCACCCTGACCGCAGTTGCAATGCTAGTTTTTTTTCTTGTACGGGTAGTACCTGGTGATCCTGTTGAGGTTAAACTCATGGGAGAGTTCGGTGATGTTACGCCCGAACAAGTACTTAAAGAGAGAACTCGTCTCGGATTAGAAGACCCTCTTCCTATACAGTTTATGAATTTTATGGTGGGCTTACCACAGGGCGATTTAGGTATTTCTCTAGTTACGGAACGATCTGTAATGGAAGAGATAGGAGGGCGGATTAGTATATCGATAGAACTGGCTTTCTTTGCCACCATACTGTCAGTAATTATAGCGTTCCCTCTCGGCACATTAGCGGCTCTTTATAGAGGAACTTGGTTTGATTATCTGATACGAATGATAACAATAGGTGGGCTTGCTGTNCCTTCGTTCTGGTTTGGTATGCTATTAATCATGTTACTTTTAGCCGTAGTAGGTAAATTNCCTTCACTTGATACNGCAGGACTATTTGAANATCCTCTGGAAAATCTTTATACGCTACTCTGGCCAGCTATTAGTGTTGGATATAGATATTCAGCTGTCATCGCTAGGATGCTCAGGTCNTCAATATTAGAGGTATTAGCAGAAGACTATATTCGTACAGCAAGAGCAAAAGGCCTTTATGAAAGAGTAGTAATCGTTAAACATGGCATGAGAAACGCTCTTCTACCTACAGTAACTGTCGTGGGACTAGAGTTTGCATTTCTAATTGGCGGATTGGTTGTTACAGAACAAGTATTTAATATTAATGGTATAGGAAAAATGTTTGTTGAGGCAGTTCAATTTAATGACCTAACAATGTTACAAGGTCTAGTTCTTCTGGTTGCAACAAGCTTCGTACTCATAAACCTAGCTGTAGATATACTTTATGCAACCCTTGACCCCCGTATACGATATCAAACATAAAAGCTAAACTAGAGGTAAGATAATATCATGTCAGTTTCAGCTCAAAGTGCGGACAGTTCTCTATCCGAAGATGGAAATAATGTTGATCAATTAAAGGCAGAGCAAACTAGTAAAAGAAGCGCCCTTGATTTTGTGAAGCAACAACCTTTAGGCACGATGGGGCTTCTAATAATAGTAATACTATTTCTTGCAGCTGTATTTGCCCCCCACGTCGCACCTGTTGACCCAGAAACAGTTGATTTTATGTCCTCTCCAGCAATGGGGGGCGGTGCACCAAGTGCGGCACATCTTCTGGGAGCAGATGCCTTTGGAAGAGATATATTATCTAGGTTGATTTACGGAGCCCGAACAGCTTTATCAATAGGTTTTTTCTCTGCATTTATAGGGTGCTCTATTGGAGCGATCATTGGCATCATATCTGCTTTCGCAGGGGGAAGAGTAGATATCCTAGTTCAAAGGGGAATAGATTTAATGTTNTCTTTTCCTATAATAATTCTAGCAATCTTAGTTATAGCAATTGTGCCAAAGAATGTTATTTTTGGTATTGATATAAATGTTATCATAGCTATCTCTATACCGTTTATACCAAAAGTGGCTCGAGTTATTCGCTCGGCTGCACTTAGTATCGTGACTTTAGCATATATTGATGCAGCAAGAGCAGCTGGATATAGTGGAAAAAGAGTTGTATTTCGTCACATTCTTCCCAATGTTACCGCACCATACCTGATACTAATCACTGCTTATATCGGACAAGCAATACTTCTGGAGGCCAGTTTATCTTTTCTGGGGCTTGGCGTCGTGGAACCAACTCCTTCCTGGGGTTTAATGTTATCAGGGGTTAATTCAGACTATTACATTACTGCTCCTTGGATGATAATATTTCCAGGTCTTGCAGTAACCCTCGCAGTATTTGCATTTAATCTACTAGGGGATAGTTTAAGAGATTGGCTTGATCCTAAGTTGAAGCTTTAATTTGTCGACTGTTTTTAATAATTGGAAAACTACTAGTTATTCTAATTAGTAGATGATTAGCTATTATAGCGGAGGAAACCCAAAGAGTTTTGAAGGGTTTTCAACCATAATCAAATGACGGGTTTTTTCGTCAGGAATCCAATCTAACAGCATGTCTAATAAATGTACGTCATTAGGCATAGGTTTGAAGTACTGTGGATGAGGCCAATCAGATCCCCATAATAACTTATCTGGCGCGGCAGCCGTAAGTTTGAAGATAAATTCATTTGTATCATCAAAAGGAAAATTATCTTGGTTTGAGAACCTTGGTGAGAGCTTTATCCAACCTCTTCCCGTTTCTAAACATTCCATAACAAAATTGAATTCCTTACTATCAGCCCCCTTGTCCGCAGGAGGATAACCAGTATGTTCAATTACAAAGTTTCCACTAGTAGCAAGTATTATCTTTGCCCATTCTGCATCTAGTTCTTGTGTGCGTACGAGATAGTGAATGGACCATCCAAAATCTGTTAGGCGGTCTATCATTCGAGAATTAAGGTTTTTTTCTATTCTCCATGAGACGCGGGCCCCTACTATGCCTGATTCAGTTAAAATTGTTAGTTCGTGATCAGTTATTTCATCCCAAGGTAAATTAACTACTGTCCTAAGACGATTAGGGTAACGGCATTGAGCATGAAGTGCAATTTCATAGTTACGACCATACATCATAGATTGCACATGCAATCCACGAGAGAGGCCTAGGCCATCTTGCATAGTCTCCCAATCCGAAAAAGTAGTGTCCTCAAACTGGAGATGGCTAAATACATGATTCTCTAATAATGGAAACTGATTCTGAGGGCCAATAAAATGAAAGTGACAATCACAAGATCCTGGTGGTAAGATTAACTTTGGTTTAGGGTAAGTTCTGTCTATACGCGGTGAAAATGGAAGTTCATTCATTAGCCAATCACATCCCTAATTAATTGTTATGTAAACGTTTGTTTATTATTAGAATAGGTATATTCTAGTATAAAGGAAGCAAGATTAATTGCTAGTGAGATAGGAGAAAGGCGTTATGTCTAAAATTGATAGCTCCACCTACAATGCCATAGATAATATTGACTGCTTGAAAGGAATTAGAGTGGTTGACCTAAGTCAATATGAAGCTGGTCCATCTTGTACGGAGGCTCTGGCTTGGCTAGGGGCAGAAGTTGTAAAAATAGAGAAACCCACAACGGGCGAACCATCTCGATACGGCTATGCAAGAATTTCTGATGATAAAGATAGCTGGTATTTTTGTCAGTTCAATGCAAATAAAAAATCAATGACCCTTGACCTAAAAACAGANCGCGGTATCGAAATTTTAAAAAATTTAGTTAAGAAAGCTGATGTATTTATTGAGAATTTAGCACCAGGTACCATAGAAAGGTTGGGTCTTNGCTTTGAGAAATTAATATCAATAAATCCGAAGCTTGTTTACGCGCAGGTAAAAGGGTTTAGCGAAGGTAGTCGCTACGAGAATTTTCATTCATATGACCCTATTGCTCAAGCAGTAGGAGGAATAATGAGTGTCACTGGTGAAAAAAATGGTGCTCCTTGTAAACCTGGGCCTGGTCTTGGAGATACTGGAACCGGTATGACGCTTGGGATAAGTATATTAGCAGCCTTGCTAAAATCAGAACGCACAGGCAAAGGAACACGTCTGCAAGTAGCTATGCAGGATTCATGCATGTCGTACATACGACTTGCGTGGGCATATACCCAGCACACGGGAGAGGCATGCCAACGTCATGGGGCAAAGGGAGTTAACGGGACTACAGTTCCACAAGGTGCTTATCCTTGCAAAGGAGGCGGTGCTAATGACTATATAATATTGTATTGTCATCCCGGTGTTCCTGAGCAATTTCAAAGACTATTAGATATTATTGGTAGGCCTGAACTAAAGGGTGACAAAAGATATAATACACAATCTTCTAGGTCAGAACGAGAAGAAGAAATAAATAAGATGATCTCAGAATGGACGCTCACAAAAACCAAAGAAGAAGCCATGAAAATAATTGGAAAATCTAATGTTCCTGTTGGCGCAATTAATGACACAATGGAACTCTTAGAAGATCCAGAATTTGAAAAAAGTGGATTAATGCAAACTCTTGACCACCCAGAACTTGGCAAGCTAAAGATGGTCGGTTGGCCCGTAAAACATAACGGATCATTTGCTAAAATTAAACCGGCTCCTCTTAAAGGAGAACATAAGGAAGCAGTTCTATCAGAATGGCTTGGACTAAATGGTAATGAGGTAAATAATCTCAAAAAAGAAGGAATTATTTAACTGCTTTTTGTAACAAATAATTGGACATAATAATAATGAAAAAAATATCAGGTTCTGAGGTACTCGCCAAGTCATTAAAGAATGAAGGGACAGATAAATTATTCTTTCTTATGGGAGGACCAATGATCGAATGCGAAGGTTTCTGTGTTAAGGAAGGTATTAGACCTATAGATGTTAGACACGAGCAAGCTGCGGCAATGATTGGCAATGCATGGAGCAGATTAACGCAAAAACCAAGTGTTTGTATGGCTGCATCTGGTCCTGGAGTTATCAATCTTTGTACAGGAGTAGCAAATGCATTTATTGACTGTGCCCCAATGGTCATTTGTGGTGGATCAAGTTCTGTATCAACCTATGGAAGAGGCTCGTTCCAAGATATTGATCAAGTAGCAATTATGAAACCTATGACAAAACATGCTGAAAGGGTTTATAAAATATCTCGTATTCCTGAACAGGTACATAATGCATTTGAAATTGCCATGTCTGGCAAACCGGGCCCTGTTTATTTAGATTTTCCTGGAGATCTCCTGCATGAAGAGATAGATTCTGACAAAGTTAATTGGGAGAAAAGTGGTAAACCATTGCTTTGTCAGAGACCACTTGCCGATCCAAATAATGTCGAAAAACTTGTATTAGCCTTAAAGAAAGCAGAAAGACCCATTATAGTTTCGGGTAGTGGGGTGATATGGTCACAAGCTTCAAACGAGATGACGCAATTTGTTGAAAATCTCGGAATACCTTTCTATACAACACCTCAAGGTCGTGGAGTATTGCCTGATGACCATAAATTATCTTGGCCAACTATGCGTTCTACAGCTTTTAGAGAGGCTGACTTAGTAATAGTGGTGGGAACCCGAATGAATTATATTTCGGGGCATATATCTACACCACGGTTTAACAAAGAATTGGTAATTGCTAGAATAGACATTGATCCAGAAGATGTTTCTAGCTCTGCCCGTCATGTTGATATAGGGCTAATCGGTGATTGTAAATCAATTTTTGAACAATTAATTAAAGCCAGTGATGGAAAAATATCTAGTTCTAATTACTCTAATTGGCGCCAACATTTAGAATCTGGATCCGCAGAAAAACGTCAAAGACCGGGNACAAATCAACCTCCAAAGGGCGACCCNATTCATCCCCTTGAATTATGTGATGCAGTTAAGTCATTTATGAACCGTGATGCTATACTGGTTGTAGATGGTCAAGAAATACTAAATTATGGCCGACAATGGATACCAACCTTTTCACCTGGCCATAGGTTAAACTCTGGGCCATTTGGTACTATGGGTGTAGGTCTACCATTTGGACTAGGTGCCAAATTAGCTAAACCAGAAAAACAAGTTATAGTCATACATGGTGATGGATCTCTGGGACTAAATGTCATGGAACTTGATACAGCGGTTCGACATAATATACCTGTTCTTGTCGTAGTAAGTCTAAATGGCGGATGGACCGGCGATCCAGATCAAACAAAGGCAGGAAGAGATTTAGGGTATACTCAATATCAT
Source organism: Rhodospirillaceae bacterium (assembly GCA_002713365.1). Classification (GTDB taxonomy): domain Bacteria; phylum Pseudomonadota; class Alphaproteobacteria; order UBA6615; family UBA6615; genus UBA6615. The sequence goes on along the minus strand of PASR01000011.1, from coordinate 174,456 downwards.
AAAATAGCTGAGGCTCTTGGTTGTTATTCTGAGTACGTTGAGAATCCTGATGAGATATTACCAGCCTTAAAACGCGCACAGGAAAAAGTTGATTCAGGTAGTGTCGCACTAGTAAACATAAAAACTGATTTTAGAGCTCGTGCTCAGACGGTAAAGTTTGCNAGTTACTCCACATAAATTTATCAATAAAATTCAGGATCTTATCAGTTTTTCCTCAAACCAATTCCACATTGTATAAATACCCAAAGTTAAATAATCGCGCTGACAATGCTGAGCACCACCTTCCTCAGCTGAGAAAACACGTAATGTTTTATCTTCTGAACCGCTANCCGCAAAAAGTTTTTCAGCATCTTTTAATGGTACTTGTTCATCGTCTTCACCATGTACAATTAGAAAAGGGCACTTCATATTTTGTACTACACCATCTAGACGAAAATCTTCNAGAGTATTAAGTGCCTCTTCTAATGTATCAACTCCAAGTATCCACTTTATGTGATGACCTGGCACAGATAAAGAAGTTTGGAAACTATTATCAATCCTCTTTTTCCAAGTTGCGTAATAATCCCATATTGCTCCCCAAGCTATACAGGCAGCAAATCTATGATCTAATGATGCACATCGGGGAGCATAATAACCCCCCAATGATATAGCTACGATGCCAATTTTATTAGGGTTAACGTCTTTCCTTTTTTCAAGCCAATCAATACAGGCACTGCCAGCTACATCAAAGTCATATCTCAAATGATGTCCTCGCAAACGTATCGCTTCTCCGGTACCTGGACCATCAACTATTAGTACTGATATACCGCGCTTAATAAGATCGCTAATACCTCCACGAAGGTATTGGATTTCTTTAGTTATATCTAAGCCATCAAAGTAAATAACGCACGGGCTAGGCTCTTTAGTATTATTTCCTGAAGCTGGGACAAAATATCCAGGCAAACTTTTTCCTTCGTAAGGTATTTCTACAATTTCTATATCTTCTGTACCAAACTTTATAAATTTATGAAAACAATCAACACCCTTTTTAAATGAATTGATAGCCTTCTCATCTTTTGGAGTNCGGAATCGTTCTGCCATTTGATAATAATTTGAAGCGCGTAAATACATAGCTGCAGATGGACTCATAAAGCCTTCATTATGAAATCCCTCGGCATGTTTTTCTACTTTTTGAGCCACGGTGTTACAGGCTTTAAACCATGCTTCGTCATCCTCTTGATCACTAGACTCTAGCATACGACGGATTTGATAAACTTCACTTATGTCTGCTCCTCCAAATGGAGCGGTAGATATTATGTTCAATAAAGCAGAAGACCAACGATAACTTTTAGGAAACCACATAAAATATGGAGGTAGATCACTCATTTACATGAACCTTTCTAAGAGTGCTGGATATTATAAGTATAGTATAGTTTAGTTAAATCTAGATATTGAGCTAATCTATAGTTTAAATATTTATGAAATGTGGAGTATGCTTATAAATCCAATAATATTTATAAAAAGATCTTTAAAATATCCTACTACTAAGTATGTCTTTACATTAGTATAAGGTACATTATCCGTCTGATAAAATAAAACGTTCTAAAATAGAACTATTAATTATAAAGAGTGTAAAAAAATGCAAAGGAAATACTCAGAATGTACAAAAAATATAGCTTTCTCAATAGAGAAGCGCTTATCTGTATGTTATTTACTATCTTTTTGTGTGCTCCCGAGATGAGTAATGCACAAAATAGAATAACCAATAGTAGTGGTCTAAGCTATATAGATACTGAAATTGGTAACGGCGCAGAAGCTAAAGCTGGGCAAAACGTTGTTGTTCATTACACAGGCTGGCTTTATGTAGATGGTAGCAAAGGTCTAAAATTTGACAGTTCGCTGGACCGAAATCAGCCTTTTAGTTTTCCTTTGGGCGCTAGGCGCGTAATAAGCGGTTGGGATGAAGGAGTTGCAGGTATGAAAATAGGAGGGCACAGAACACTAATAATTCCTCCAAATTTAGGTTATGGTGCAGCAGGTGCTGGAGGAGTTATTCCACCAAATGCCACATTACTTTTTGAAGTGGAACTCATAGAAATACAATGATCCTATAAAACTTATCGGTAAAGTGAGATAACGTAATCCTCCATGACAGAAGAACTTATTACCTTCATTCTTGATGGCGAAAATACAACTGCTATGCCAGATGAAACCTTATGGCAAGTAGCAGAAAGAGAGGGAATAGATATTCCTCATCTTTGTTTTACGCCTGATCCAGGATATAGGGCAGATGGTAATTGTCGGATATGTATGGTTCACGTAGAAGGCGAGAGAAACCTGGTAGCATCTTGCCTAAGAAAACCAGAAAATGGAATGATAGTTGACACACGCGTTCCTAGGGCAAGAGAAGCTAGAAATATGGTAATGGAATTATTTCTGGCGGATCACCCAAAACAACAAGTAAGCCCTGACCCTGATTCTAAGTTTTGGGAATGTTCAAAAAAATTGGGGATTACACAAAGCCGTTTTCCAACGCGTAAGATTAATAAAATTAATATTCCTGATAACAGCCATCCCGCAATGGCTGTTAATCTCGATGCCTGTATTCATTGTAATTTATGTGTACGAGCTTGCCGTGAGGTACAAGTAAACGACGTTATCGGAATGGCTGGTAGAGGATCAGAAACTGATGTCATATTTGATTTTAATGACCCTATGGGTGAATCAAGTTGTGTTGCATGTGGGGAATGTATCCAAGCTTGTCCTACCGGGGCTCTGCTGCCTTCCTCAATTCTGGACTTGTCAGGAGATACCAAAACCAAGACTGCAGACCGCTTAGTTGATAGCGTATGTCCTTATTGTGGTGTCGGTTGCCAATTAACATACCATATTAAAGACGATAAAATAATTAAAGTCGAAGGACAAAATGGTCCAGCAAATGAAAACAGACTTTGCGTTAAAGGCCGCTTTGGGTTTGATTATATTGACCACCCTCACAGGTTAACTACACCTTTGATTAGGAAGGAAAGTGTTAATAAGAAATGGGATGATGAAATTGATCCAAATAATCCTTGGACTCACTTCAGGGAAGCAAGCTGGGATGAGGCACTTCAATTCGCTGCTCAAGGTTTAATGAAAGTTAAAGATAATTTCGGAGGCGATGCTATTGCTGGATTTGGTTCAGCTAAAGGTTCAAATGAAGAGGCTTATTTATTTCAAAAACTTATCCGAACTGCCTTTAAGACGAATAATATCGATCACTGCACTCGATTATGTCATGCGTCATCAGTTTCTGCACTAATGGAAACTATTGGTTCTGGGGCAGTAACTGCACCGTTCACCGCGGCTATTGATTCAGATTGTATAATTGTTATTGGAGCTCGACCGACAGAAAATCACCCGGTTGCTGCCACTTACCTAAAGCAAGCCGCAAAACGTGGTGCGTGCCTAATAGTCGTAGATCCACGTGGTTACGCGTTAACTCGCCATGCAGATTATTTTCTACAATTCAAACCAGGTACTGATGTAGCACTGCTTAATGCAATCATGCATACTATCATAGAAGAAAAAATCGTAGATCAGAACTATATATCAAAACACACGCAAGACTTTGAATTACTAGAAAAGAAGGTTAAAAGTTTTTCTCCAGAAAAAATGGAAGAAGTGTGCGGAATTCCATCAAGTACTATTAGAAAAATAGCAAGAATATATGCCAATTCCAAACGCTCCATTATATTTTGGGGAATGGGAATTTCTCAGCATGTTCACGGTACCGATAATGCCCGTTGTTTAATTTCACTGGCATTACTAACTGGACAAATTGGTNGGCCTGGCACTGGTCTTCATCCATTACGCGGTCAAAACAATGTACAAGGAGCTTCAGATGCTGGCCTGATACCAATGGTTTATCCAGACTATCAGGCAGTTACAGATACATCAGTTAGAGAACGCTTCGAAAAATTATGGAAGACTGAAAACCTCAGCCCTAATGAAGGTCTTACTGTAGTTGAGATCATGGATGCAGCACGGGATGGCAGAATTCGTAGCATGTATATTATGGGAGAAAACCCCGCTATGTCTGACCCTGACCAGTACCACGCCCGACAAGGACTTGCTGCACTTGAGCACCTAGTAGTGCAAGAAATATTTTTAACTGAGACTGCCGTACATGCTGATGTGATATTGCCTGCATCAGCTTGGCCAGAAAAATCAGGAACAGTAACAAACACTAACAGACAAGTACAAATTGGACGCCCAGCTCTTCCCGTCCCAGCAGGGGTAAAGCATGACTGGTGGATAATTCAAGAACTAGCAAATCAACTTGGATTAGAGTGGTCATATAGTGGAGTTGAAATGGTTTTTGAAGAGTTAAAAAAAGCAATGAACTCCATTGAGGGCATTACATGGGATAGACTACAAAAAGAAAATTCGGTTACATATCCATGCAGCTCTAGTGATCAGCCTGGTCAAGAAATTATGTTTTCTGATGGCTTTCCTACTCCTTCTGGAAGAGGAAAATTTGTTCCTGCGGATGTATTACCCCCCGACGAGTTGCCCGATAATGAGTACCCGATGATACTAACCACGGGACGTCTGCTTGAACATTGGCATACAGGAGCAATAACTCGACGGGCAACAATTCTGGATCAAATTGAACCAGAGGCAGTTGCTACTTTACACCCTCGTGATCTTAAGAAAATAAATGTTAAGCCAGGTGATGATATTAGAGTTGTAACTAGACGTGGAGCTATAAAAATTATTGCACGTAGCGACCGTGATGTTCCTGAAGGAATGGTTTTCATACCTTTCTGTTTTGCGGAGGCAGCAGCTAATCTACTTACTAATCCAAAGTTGGACCCATGGGGAAAAATTCCAGAGTTCAAATTCTGTGCTGCCAAAGTCGATGGCGTGTAAAAATCAGCAAGCGAGAGAAACTATCAAATGTGAACCTTTTCTAATGGGGAATTTCCAAGAATCATATCAGATGCTTTTTCTGCTATCATGATTGTAGATGCGTTAGTATTTGCGGAAGGCATTGTAGGCATTATGGAAGCATCTACCACTCTCAAGGATTCAATACCATGAACCTTTAATTCATCACTNACTACTGTATTTTTATTTTTATTTGGCCCCATACGGCAAGTACCAACTAAATGGAAAAAAGTTGTACCGCGCTCTCGAGCAAAATTCAGTAAATCATTATCTGATTCAACATCTATTCCTGGAACTTCTTCTTGATCATACCATTTTGATATTTCTGGTGTTCTTAGCATTTGCCTCATAAGTTTAATTCCCGCTAGCAATACACGTTGATCGTTTTCATGCTCTAAATAGTTTGGCTGAATTATAGGTTTGTCTCTAATGTCTGCAGAACGNGAATTAACAAATCCAGTACTCTCTGGTCGCATTGGCCAAGCAGCAACGGTCATTCCTGGAAAATCATCTAGCTGGGATGGTACTCCCTCTTTGTAACTGGCAGGAGTAAATATCATTTGCAAGTCAGGATTCTGCATTATTTCTTGTGATTTCCAAAATATATATACTANCGATGGAGATAATGATAAAATCCCTTTTCTACGAAAAATATAATTAGCAACTTCTTTAGCTAAATTAAAACCGCGTGAGCGTTCATTAATTGTGCGTTGGTTTTTAACGCGGGCAGAAATACGCACTCCATAATGATCAGACAAGTTCTGCCCAACAGCTGGAAGATCATGAATTACTGATATTCCTAAACNACCCAATAAATCAGCTGGGCCAATACCAGAGACTTGCAGTAATTGTGGAGAGTTGACCGAACCACCTGACAATATAATTTCTTTTCGCACCCGAACAACAAATTTTTTATTATTTATCGAGTAAACTACACCTATCGCTTTTTTACCCTCAAATATTATCCTCTCAACATGGGCTCTTGTACGAATTTCAAGATTTGGTCTATTACGTACTGGGTTTAAAAATGCCCTAGCCGTACTAATGCGACGGCCATTTGCTATAGTACGCTGAAAATAACCAACTCCTTCCTGAAATTCACCGTTATAATCCGGATTACGCGGAATGCCCATTTTGGTCACTCCATCAATGAACGATTCACTAAGCTCATTATACCAATCAAAGTCTGTAACTAAAAGTTCACCATCTCTCCCGTGATATTTGTTATCATCTCCCCCAATTCTTTTTTCACTTCTTTTAAAATAAGGTAATATGTCGGAGTATGACCAACCACGGTTTCCTAACTGAGCCCAAGTATCGAAGTCCATATGTTGACCTCGATTGTAAATATGACCATTTATAGAACTTGAGCCTCCTAATGTCTTTCCCCGTGGAGCATGAATATTTCGACCAGCAGTTCCCTCACTTGGCTCTGTTTCATAAAGCCAGTTTACACTAGGGTTAACTAATGTTTTCATAAAACCTGCAGGTATATGGATAAATGGGTTTCTATCTGCCCCCCCAGCCTCTAGCAAGCAAACAGTATTGCTTCCATTTGTTAACCTATTGGCAAGAACTGAACCAGCAGAACCGGCACCAACAATAATATAATCAAATTTTTCATCCATAATTGACCTCGTTTAAATCAAAAACAATTATATATAATAAATAATTACTAACTGTTAATAAAATTTATAAAACTATGCATAAATAGAAAAAGGCTCGCTCGTTTACACGATCGAACCTTTTCTGAAGCCTATCAGGTGTTATATTCTGNGATCTGGACTATTTATAAAATTTAATATTCATCCAAGAGACAGTTCAGTTTTCTTAATTACTCCCAATAAAACCCCTTTTTTCTCCCCCCCGTACTCGGGCCGTCTTATTTAAACACCGCCAGGATTTGTATCATCGCGGCTTAGATGTGTTATTTTTTTTATTCACACCATTTTGGAAGCAGGATTTAAGAGTGTTTAGGAACCAGTGTCAATTAACAATCACCCTTTTTTAGAATGAATATAATTATTATTTGTAGAAAGTTTGTAGGAATCCATTAAAAGTTCAGCCTGCACCAAGTCATCTGGTTTGTTTATATTAAAAAATGGATCAACTAATTCCTCATCAAAAGCTACCTCTACACAATTATATTTATTAGCCCAATGATCAATTTTGCGTATTCCCTCATGTATTAAAGCATGACGAAGATCGTCAGAAAGAGATACTGGCCATAGTCCAAAGACTGGATGCCTCCTTTGAGCGCTTGAAGCGAAGGTTACGTCAGCAGAATAATTAGTGGCTGCTTCAATAAGCCGTTGAACCAAATTTGCTGGTAAAAATGGTGTGTCTGTTGCAATAGTTACTATCCACTTACAATCTGATAAATTTTTTTTTGTCCACTCCATACCACTTAACACGCCCGCTAATGGACCAAAATAGCCATCAACACTGTCTAGGATTACTTGAAGACCAAAAGAACTAAATCGTTTTGGATCTCCATTTGTATTTATAACCAATTGACTAACTTGAGGGCCTACACGTTCAATAATATGTTCTAGTATAGGTTTACCAGCTAATAATCTCATACATTTATCACCCCCCCCCATACGACTTGACTTTCCGCCTGCCAGGAGAATTCCAGCCACCGTAATATTCATTTTTTAAACCGATTCATACTTTAAGATTTATCCTCTATTAATTTATATTAAGAAATAGCCTTATGATCTTAATTAATTGATGCATCAAAAATTATTCGTTCCTCACCAGATAATGCTACAAATCTTCGCCCACGAGCACGCCCTATCAATGTCAAGCCAGTTTCCTGAGCAAGTTCAACGCCCCATGCTGTAAAACCCGATCGTGATACTAAGATTGGTATTTTCATATTGACAGTCTTTATAACCATTTCGGATGTTAAACGTCCTGTGGTGTATAACATTTTATTATCTGTTTTGATCCTATTTAGACGTATGAAACCAGCAATTTTATCAACAGCATTATGACGGCCAACATCCTCCATATATATCAATGGGCTATCTTTTTCACATAAAACGCAACCATGGATTGCGCCGGCAGCTAAATAAAGACTTGGAGTTGTATTTATATTTTTAGTTAATTGATACAACCAAGAGGTTTTAAGACGTGCAGCAACATTTAATTCCACACCCTCTATTGTCTCCATTAAATCACCAAACATGGTGCCTTGTGCACACCCACTTGTTAGAGTTTTTTTTCGCAATTTTAATTCATAGTCTGTTTTTCGTAAGGTTCTTACAACTACTAGTTCAAGTTCTTCATCATACTCAACGCTAACTATTTCATCATCAGGAAAGAGCATGTTCTGATTAGTTAGGTAACCCACTGCAAGATATTCAGGATAGTCACCAACTGTCATCATAGTAACTATTTCTTGATCATTTAAAAATAAAGTTAAAGGACGCTCAACAACCACAGAAGTCTCCAACTGACAACCTAGCTCGTCTATCCCTTTTACCTTTTGGGTTAAACCAGGCTTTTCTGGCATTGGGCTTATTATCTTTTCTGCCATAAATAATCTCTTAATTATTTGATAAAAATGCTAACTAAATTATANTATTTATAATCTAAAGTTTTATAAATAAATCCTTATAAACTTGCTCCTTATAGCCATATGAAGTACCACTTTTTTTGTTTTTTGCAATTTAAAGATTACTATTGGATTAATTTTATGACTAGTTTTGCTGAAGGCCTATCGCATGCGATAGAACTCATTATTAGTTTTGATAATGATCTTATTGGCATTATTGCCATGTCTTTAAAAGTCAGTATCAGTGCCGTCTTAATATCTTGCATAATCGGATTTCCTATAGGCGCCTCACTTGCTTTATGCAAATTTAGGGGACGCAATCTTGTGCTAGTAATATTAAATTCATTTATGGGTCTTCCCCCGGTAGTAGTTGGTCTTATAGTGTTTTTATTACTGTCTCGCAGTGGGCCGTTTGGTGTTCTTGGTCTATTATTTACGCCAACTGCCATGATTATTGCCCAGACTATTCTTATTACTCCAATTATTGCAGCTCTTACTCNACAAACAATAGAAGATTTATGGGATGAGTATAGTGAATATTTAAAGTCCCTTGATTCTAAAAAAATTGATACAATGCAAACTCTTCTTTGGGACGCTAGATTCTCTTTAGTTATTATTGTGCTGGCTGGTTTTGGTAGAGCCATAGCAGAAGTCGGTGCAGTTATGATAGTCGGAGGTAATATTGATAATATTACCCGTGTAATGACAACGGCAATTGCACTTGAAACAAGTAAAGGTAACCTAAGTATTGCTCTCGGCTTAGGTATCACCTTACTGTTTATAGCGTTTGCAGTTAATGGGGTCTCTCAATTTATAAGTAGTGTGTTATCAAAGAGAGCTATGCTCTGATGACTATAAATAAAACTATAATGCCACTAAATGTCAAAAATCTTAGTTACCAAATTGGAAATAAAAAACTAATCCAAGATATCGAATTCTCTCTTGTATCTGGGAAAAAGACGGTATTATTAGGTCCTAATGGAGCGGGTAAAAGCTTAACCTTAAGACTGTGTAATGGACTTCTACAACCTACGAGTGGTTCCATAAACTGGGGTATGCCTCAGATAAAAAACTTAAATAGAATACGACACCATCAACTAATGGTATTTCAGCGACCAGTATTGCTGCGTCGTTCTGTTAAAAGTAACATAGAACATGCGTTAAAACTGCGACGCGTTCCGCTTGGTGAAAGAAAATCACGCGCTATGTTAGCATTAAAAAAAAGCGGCCTAGAACCATTGGAAAATTTCCCGGCCCGTTCACTATCAGGTGGCGAACAACAACGCCTAGCTCTAGCTCGAGCTTGGGCAATAATGCCACAAGTATTATTTCTTGACGAACCTACTAATAATCTAGATCCGGCAGCCGTAAGATCNGTAGAAGATTTGATCAGTAGTTTTCATAATTCTGGGACCAAAATAATCATGACAACTCATGATCTAGCACAAGCCAAACGCATAGCTGATGAAGTATTATTTATCCATAATGGTAAATTATTAGAACAATCAAAAGCAGAGAGCTTTTTCCTAAGACCTAAATCACCTGAAGGGCTAGCCTTTATAAGTGGTGAATTACTATGCTAAAATATGTTTATATTATTTTATATTTATTTGTATTCACATTTATAAATATAAATCAAACATCAGCTGATAATCGGCCTTTGGTGCTTGCAACTACTACTTCTGTAGATAGCTCCGGTCTTCTCAAGCACCTACTATCAAAAGTTAAAGAACAAACTAATATCAAAATTAATGTGGTGGTTAGAGGAACTGGCGCTGTTTTAAATTTAGGAATAAGAGGTGATGTCGATATTGTATTAACACATGACCGTAACTCTGAGGATTCATTTGTTAAAAACAATCATGGGTCCTTAATAAAGGATGTTATGAGTAGTCATTATATGATTGTGGGGCCCGACAATGACCCTGCTAAAATAGCTGGACTTTTAAACGTATCAACTGCTTTTAATCTTATTGCTAATACAAATACATTATTTTTATCTCGTGGAGACAATAGTGGCACCCATAAAACGGAAATACTTTTCTGGAATAAATCTGGTGTTAACCCAAAACTATGGTCTGGAAAATGGTATCGTGAAACAGGATCTGGAATGGGGGCAACGCTTAATATGGCTTCAGTATTAGGCGGGTATTTGATTACTGAAAGTGGGAGTTGGTTTAGTTTTGGTAATCGCGGCAAGTTAACAATCTTAATGGACCAAATAGCACCGAATCCATATAGAATTATATTAGTAAACCCAGAAAAGCATCCACATGTCTTAGTAAATGATGCGCTAAGTTTTATAAACTGGTTAACAGGCCCTATAGGCCAAAACATAATTGATAACTATGAAGTAAACGGTAACAAGCCATATTCGAGTGCATCAAAAATAAAAACTATATTTAGGTAAAAATTTCCTAAAATAATTTGAATAGTCAATAATACAATAAAATAAATATATTCTATGAATAAAAATCTTATTACGTTTGAAATTGACCTTTCAACAATAGTACAAAATTATAGAAGTAATGCTGCCCGGCAAGCCAACTCATATTATCCACGTCCAGGTGAAAAGCCTTTTTCTACTAGGAAGTTAACAACTGATCTGCTATTTTCAAAAAAAGCAGCAAAGCCTGCTAAATATAATAATGGTAACATAATATCACTTCCTAAACCATTATTTTGAGTGATTTGTAATATAGTTTATAAAACCGCATCTACTTTATTCGATATATATGTTACGAGACTAGATATAACTTGAGAATGCATATGAGTAATATTCCATTGATAGACCCTTTCGATCGGCATATTGATTATCTTAGAGTATCAGTAACCGACAGGTGTGACCTACGCTGCGTATATTGCATGGCCGAGGATATGACCTTTCTACCCAAGAACGAAGTGCTCACCTTGGAAGAACTTGATCGCTTATGTAGCACTTTCATCAATTTAGGTGTTAGAAAATTACGACTAACTGGTGGAGAGCCATTAGTACGAAAAAACATAATGTGGCTCATCAATCGTCTCAGCAGACACCTAAAAAGTGGTGTTTTAGAAGANTTAACTCTTACTTCAAACGGAACACAATTATCAAAGTATGCAAACCAACTTGCAGATGCGGGAGTAAAGAGAATTAATGTATCGCTAGATACATTAGATCCAGATAAATTCTCTACTATAACTCGGTGGGGAAACCTCGACCAAGTTCTAAATGGTTTAGCAGCTGCAAAACAAGCTGGACTTAATGTAAAAATAAACTCCGTTGCACTAAAAGGTATTAATGACGATGAACTCGATAAACTCGTAAGGTGGTGTGGGGAGTGTTCTTTTGATTTAACTTTTATAGAAGTTATGCCCATGGGAGAAATTGGAGATCAACGAATTAACCAATACCTACCACTTTCAATAGTTAGAAGTAGACTTGCTGAAAACTGGACATTAATTGATAGTGATTATAAGACTGGCGGCCCAGCTAGATATGTCGAAGTAGAGGAGACCAAACAAAAGCTTGGATTTATAACTCCTCTTACGCATAACTTCTGTGAATCCTGTAACCGTGTTCGCTTAACATGCACTGGGACGTTATATATGTGCTTGGGTCAAGAAGATACAGCGGACCTGCGAACAGCCCTAAGAACCTCTACTGATGAATCTACATTACAACAAACAATACGTGAAGCAATTACACGTAAACCTAAAGGTCATGATTTTATTATTGACCGACGTAATAATCAGCCCTCGGTAAACAGACATATGAGTGTTACTGGAGGATAAATAAAAACCAGTTACAATAAATAATATTTATTGCCTGATGAGTCTTATTAACCAAGAAAGATGAAACTAGTGGTGTCATCAGCCGAGAAAAAGCAGACTAAATTTANATATGAAAGCTTGGCAATTGTAGCAGCCGACTTTCTAGATGCTCAAACTGCTCTATCAAAATTAAGAAAAATATATAAATCTGTTGACCCAAAGGATGCTGATGTAATCATCGCATTGGGTGGTGATGGATTTATTTTACAAACTCTGCACCGTTACATGGAACAAAAAATTCCAGTATTTGGAATGAACAGAGGATCTATTGGCTTTTTAATGAATGATTTTCTATTAGAAAATTTGAGTGAGCGTCTTATTAATAGTCAATGTATGACACTTTACCCACTGCGAATGAAGGCAAAAACTGCGGATGGAAAAATTACAAAGGCACTAGCAATAAATGAAGTTTCCTTATTGCGTCAAACTTACCAAGCAGCAAAACTCGANATAGAAATTGATAACGTTGTACGTATGAAAGAATTAATTTGCGATGGTGCCTTAGTATCTACTCCTGCAGGAAGCACGGCGTATAATCTTTCGGCAGACGGGCCTATCATACCACTAAANGCTGAAATAATGGCATTAACACCTATAAGTGCTTTTCGTCCAAGGCGTTGGAGAGGGGCACTTTTACCCCATATGTCAAAAGTAAATTTTAAAATTCTCGACCATAAAAAACGTCCAGTTAGTGCGACAGCTGATGATAAAGAAATTCGAGATGTAGTAGAAGTTAATATCACGGAAGACAGAAAATCCAGCTTTCAACTTTTATTTGATCCAGAAACAAATCTGGAAGAACGGATAATAAAAGAGCAATTCACTCCTTAGGGTTTTACCATCTTAATTTATCAGACTATTTTCATAAAAAACTTATCCCCTCATTAATATGTATACTTACAATTCCCCAACTAATTAATTTAAGTAAAACATTCCAGTTTAATTCAATGATATTTAGGTCTATTAAAATAANATGAGTCCTAAAATAAAGAAATGTACTCCTATAAATTCTCCAGTAGGTAAGCTGGGTCGAAAAGACTTAAAAGAATTTCTAATGGCTATAATAATCGGTACTTCAGGAGGAGCTATATTTAGCTACCTAGATTTGCCATTGCCTTGGATGATGGGGGCCATGTTCGCAACTGGCATGTCCACGCTTGGCGGGGTTACCTTGAAGATGGATAGTCGGTTAAGAATATTAATGATACTAGTTCTAGGAGTTTTACTTGGTGGCGCTTTTTCTCCAGAAATTCTTGAACGTATTCCTAGATGGCCAATCACGCTTGCTTCACTATTTGTCTACGTATTAATAGCTACAATAATTACCTATTTATATTATCGTTTTGTAGCAAAGTTTGATCCACGTACTGCTTTTTTTTCAGCTGTACCCGGTGGATTAAATGAGATGATTATTCTAGGTGAGTCGTCCGGTGCTAACGGACGTCAAATAAGTGTTGCACACACTACACGCATATTTTTTGTGGTTATGATTTTGCCTTTCTTTTTTCGTATCTTTGGAGATTTAGGCTCAACAGTACGTACGTTTACTGGTGGTGAAACAGGTGCAATCCAATTGTTTGATGTTTTAATTCTTACTGGCTGCGCGATAATTGGTTTCTACTCCGCAAAATTTTTACGCATACCAGCACCACACATAACAGGACCAATGATATTTAGTGCAGGCGTGCACCTTCTGGGCCTTACATCTGCATCACCACCAGCATTAATCATAGCAATCGCGCAAGTAATACTAGGGGCATCGGTAGGTGCAAGATTTGCTGGACTTTCGTTTCGAGATTTGGGGCGTATCATCTGGTTAGGTGGAATCGCAACCACAATATTATTAATAATCACGGTTATATTTGCTCTTATAATAACAAGTACTGCCGGGTTCCCGTTTGCCTCATTAATATTGGCCTATTCTCCTGGTGGACTTACCGAAATGAGCCTTATAGCATTAACCCTGAATATAGATACAGCTTTTGTGGCAACCCACCACATAGCCAGAATAGGGATTGTCGTAATTATTATACCTATTATATTTCGTATTTTNCAAAAATTAGGTCTAATGGGTCCCAAGCAATAGAATTTAATAAAAAACATTTAGTTTAATAATGGGATAAATAAACACTAAGGAATAAAAAATTATGCTGATTAAACAAGTATGGACGAACAACGGAGGTCGTAATTTTTTTTATATGGTCACTTGCCCCAAAACAGCTGAAACACTTGCTATAGACCCAATAGATGCAGAAATGTGCTTAGAAATTGCTAAAAATCATGGATGGAATATAAAACATGTTCTTAATACTCATGAGCATGGAGACCATATTGGTGGCAATGATAAGGTAATAAAGGAGACAGGGGCCAAGCTTCTAGGTCCCGCTAAGGCAGAGGGAAGAATATCAGGTATAGATGAAGAATTATACGATGGTAGCATAGTAAAGATAGGTACTAGTGGAGAATTTAAAGTGCTTGAAACTCCTGGTCATACACCAATTCATATTTCTCTTTATGGTCAGACTGATAATACTCCTCACTTTCTTTGCGGTGATACATTATTCAACGCTGGCGTTGGCCATTGTCGGTCAGGTGACCCCAATGTTCTCTATAATACCTTCAATAATATAATTTCAGATTTACCAGATGAAACAAAAATATATCCAGGACACGAATACATGGATAATAACCTTGCCTTTACTCTGGATAGAGAACCCGACAACCCGTTGGCCGCTGATTTATTAAAAGAATTAAAAAACCAAGATTTAGATAATGCTAGGATAACTACCCTCGGCCTTGAACGACAAATAAATACGTTTCTTCGATTAGAACAAACAACTATTCAAGAAGGAATTAAAAAAGAATTTCCTGATTTACCAAATGAACTAGATAAAAAAACTGTATTTCTTAAACTAAGAGAGCTGAGAAATAATTGGTGAATTTTATTTGCTAAATTTTACTTAGCCATTCGGCAATAGCATCTCCAATTTCTTTAGCTGAATCTTCTTGGATAAAATGCAGGCCTTTAACCTGAACTTCAGTTTGGTTTGGCCATCTACGACAGTAATCGCGTTGCAATCCCGTTAAAATTACACCAGGGTCAGCGTCAACAAATAGCTTAGGAACATCAGATGTTTCTAACCAAGTTGCGTAGTCATCTATAACTTCAGTTACATCTAAGGGTTCTCTATCTAAAGGAATNTTTCTCGGCCATGTAAGAGTTGGTCGGCGTGATTCACCGCTTTCTTTAAACGGCCTTCTATATTCGTTCATCTCATCTTCTGTGAGATTACGGAGAATAGAAGCGGGAAGGATTTTTTCTACAAAAAAATTTTTCTCAAGAACCATTTCTTCACCCTTGGATGTACGAAGAGATTTAAATACTGATCGAGAAGACTCCGGCCATTCCTCCCAAGTCAGTGGGCGAACAAGTGCTTCCATATAGGCAATACCCTTTACCGCATTCCTATGCTGGTTGGCCCAATCAAATCCTAATGCACTGCCCCAGTCATGAATTACCAAAGTAACATTACTTGTCACACATAGCTGTTCGAGCAAAGCAAACAAATACTCTCGGTGCTCTTTATAACTGTATCGACCTTCTCCACTATTAGGAAGCTTATCAGAATCACCCATACCTATTAGATCAGGAATAATGCAGCGCCCCATATCTTTTAATGAAGGCACTACGTTACGCCAAAGGAAACTTGATGCAGGGTTTCCATGCAAAAAAACTATTGGGTTACCATCAGATCTTCCTAAATCTGCATAAGCCATACGAACGCCATTTACATCAACATACTTTTTATGGGTCCAAACCATTATTGATTCACCTTTATCGATTAGGGAATCAAAACAGTTGAACCAGTTGTTCGGCGTGATTCTATATCATTATGGGCCTTTGCCGCATCTTTCAGCGGATAACGTTGGTTAATCCTGATTTTAACTGCACCACTTTCAATGGCCTTAAACAGATCACGAGCGCGCATC
This sequence comes from Rhodospirillaceae bacterium, assembly GCA_002713365.1. GTDB lineage: Bacteria > Pseudomonadota > Alphaproteobacteria > UBA6615 > UBA6615 > UBA6615. The sequence goes on along the minus strand of PASR01000011.1, from coordinate 158,180 downwards.
ATCAACTCATTACGTGAGGTGGTATAATTTACCAATGCACAACGAGCAATATAGGGAGAACCAAGTGGACCAGTAGCAGCAATATCCATGGAAGGGGGATTCCCAGAGGCACTTCCAAAATTTATTATGGACCCGCGCAGACGTACACTTTTAAGAGATTCAGACCAGGTGTTCTTACCAACAGAGTCATAAATACAATGAGCACCGTCACCGTTAGTAAGTTTGCGGACCTTATTAGCAAATTTAGGCTTAGAACGGCTAACAACAATGGGGTGATTACAGCCGTTACGTCTAGCAAATTTTGCTTTTTCTTCTGAGCTAACAATACCTATTACAGTGGCCCCAATAGAACTCGCCCATTGGCACATTATAACGCCAACTCCACCAGCTGCGGCATGGACAACAATTGTATCACCTTTCTTGACCTTGTAAGCGCTGCGCAATAAATATTGAGCAGTAATACCCTTAAGTAAAGCAGCGGCAGCTGTACGGTCTTTGATACCATCAGGTAGCGGAATAAGATCCACCACCGACGCCACACGATGCTCACTGTAACCATCAAGCGTTTTGCCCCCAATATAACCAACTCGGTCTCCAACCTTGATACCCCGCGTTCTAGGACCTATAGCCTCAACCACACCAACAGCTTCATTCCCAATACCTCCGGGAATTTTCATCGGATAGAGNCCTGTTCGCCGATACGTATCAGCAAGGTTAAGACCAACTGCAGTATGTCGTAAAAGTACTTCCCCCTGTCCTGGTTCGGAAACCTCAACTGTCTCCCATTTTAAGACCTTGGGTCCGCCGTTTTTATATAGCCGAAATGCTTGGGTTTTCATAAATCTTCCTTTAAATAATTATTGATTATTAATTAACACGCTGAAATAGTTGAACTAAGTTTCCGTCAGGATCCTTAAATGTAAGTGATTTACCATGATCACCCATGTCACGCTCTTCTATAATCTCTGCACCACTTTCCTTCAATTTTAAACAATAACTTTTTATATCATCTACCTCAAAAATTACTACAGCACCAGTGGCTCCTGATGCACCTTCTTCAACAGAAGATAGTGAGAAATTTACTTCACCAGCCTTCATTTGTGTCCATTTGTCTTTGTCTCTAAATGAAACTGATAAACCCAGACAATCTCTATAAAATTCAANAGATTTATCCATATTCTCAGTTATATAATAAGCATTTTGTAGTTTTTTAACCAATATGATGTTTCCCATTTATCTTAAGTAGTTAACGCAATTTTCGAAAAACCAATGATTTATTGTTAACTGGCATTTCTTCTATTTTTTCTAAAAGAAGGTTATTATTCATGGCAGCTTTCTCAATATCTTCTATATTGCGAATCCCCCAACTGGGATTCTTCTCCTTCAAAGACAAATCAAATTTTTTATTTCCTAAAGAATTATGTTTATGTCCGCGCTTAAATGGCCCATATATATAAAGAATTCCATCTTTTTTGAGTACCCGCCCGGCACCAGCTAATAAGCCTAAACAAGCCTCCCATGGTGCAATATGTATCATATTAATATTAACAATTGAGGTAATTGGTGCATTAGGCTTAATCTTTTCAATTGGCCATACTTTTCTACATACATCTAGAATTATTGGACTTAAAAAAAAGTCTGAATTTGAATGATTTCTCCACATATCGATTGTATTAATAAGAGCAGGGTCAAATTCACTAGGCTGCCAAAATCTAGGGGCTAAAGCCGACGAAAAATATGCAGCGTGTTGACCAGTACCACTAGAAATTTCAAGGACTGTTCCTGTCGGAGGCAGAATATCTTTTAATAAATTTAGAATCACACCACTATTTCTTTCTGCAGCAGGACGTTTGGGAAGATAATCTGAAGTCATGGCGTGGTTTTCTCATATTTATTTACTAGATCTAATATTCGTAACATATTGTCATCATGTATACCTTCTCGTTCTAGGGCTAAAACGAGTAAGTCAAGATACTCCCTACACCTCCCCATTTGTCCTTCTGCTTGAAAAATAATTTCTGCAACATAAGGCTCTGGTAAATATCCGGCATAATTTCTATGATCTTTATTGGTAACAAAACATATTGCATCAACAATACCTCTGTTGGTTTCAATAGGACACCAAGTAGGGGTATAAACTCCGCTAAACATTTCACGATTCCATAATTTTTCTAAATCTTTACTTTTTGTTTTATTTTTTAATCGAAATACCTTACCGATACATGAGCTAGTAGCCTGATCTGGCTCTAAACCCAGCCCGAGGCCAGGATTACTTGGCTGACCTCGCGCCCTAATAGTCCAAAAGTTAAATTGTCTTGAATAGCCATATAACTTTCCGACAAGTGACTCAACTGGATCAAATTCTGGTCGCCAGATTAATGACCCGACGGCAAAAACCCATATCGNACCTTCAGTAGGCGCCTCATTGAGAAATTTAGCCAGATGCNCACGACGAGCTTTATGAGAAATATTAATGACTTTAGTTGGAGGAGGATTTACAGCTAGATTACGCAAAGCAAACGATCATTTGTCTATAGTTAATACAAAAGTATATAACACTCCTAGGCATCAGAAAAATTCAGCGTTATTGTTACACTCCTGCTATCTTATTTGAAAGCGATTTTAGTAAAAAGTAGAAAGAAATAAAATGGAAAATATCAAACAAAAAAATCATAGAATTGGTTGGATAGGCACTGGAAAGATGGGTTTTCCTATGGCTGCACGTCTAATCGCTGCAGGCATTGATGTGACTGTCTATAATAGAACAGCAGCAAAAGCAGAACCCTTAGGAGTGAAAATTGTAAGTGCACCTGCAGAGCTTTCTGATTGTGATATTGTTTATACTATAGTTACAGACGACAAAGCTTTTCTTGAGACTGTAACTGGACCTAAAGGAGTTCTTTCGGGTAGCGTGGTCCCTAAAATATTGATAGATTCCTCTACAGTTTCTCCGGGGGCTTCAGAGGATGTTCGTTCAGCAGCAAATGCTAAAGGTGTTATGTTTCTTGCGGCTCCAATAAGCGGCAATGGACATGCTGTTAAAGCAGGAAAGGCTACTTTAGGTGTATCTGGCCCTCGTGAAGGTTACGATATAGTAGAACCCTACTTAGAAAAATTAGGTAGTGGTGTAACCTATTTAGGCGATGGTGATGCTAGTCGTTTAGCGAAGCTCGCCCATAACATAATGCTAGGTGTAGTAGCGCAATGTCTGGCAGAAATAACGGTCTTTACTGAAAAGGGTGGAGTGGAAAGACATGCTTTTCTAGAATACCTAAATAAAAGTGTTATGGGTTCAATCTTTACTTCTTATAAAACTCCAGCTTTAGTTAATCTTGATTTTACCGCTACTCATACTTCTAAAATGTTACGCAAAGACATGGAATTAGCTCTAGCTGCGGCGCGAGATATGGAAGTACCAATGCCGATATCTAATATGACTAGAGATATAGTCCAAAAACTAATAGGGCTTGGGTATGGGGATGCAGATTTTGCAGCTCTAATTGAAATGCAAGCAAAATTTTCAGGATACGACATAAAGTCAGAAAACATTGAAGTATCGGACGGGTTAGAGCCAGAATCTGAATAGCTAATAATATAGACACATTAATACTATAGGGGCAGAGAAAATGAGTGGGATAAATAACAATCGACCCAATTCACTAGAGGCCCTCGACACTGCCTCTGTCATCCACCCTTTAACTAATCTTAAAACACACCTGGAAAAGGGCCCGGTTATAATTGATAAAGGTGAAGGGGTCTGGGTAACAGACATATATGGCAAGAAGTATATTGAAGGAATGTCTGGTCTATGGTGTCTCTCATTAGGCTATGGGCAAGAAAGATTAGTAAATGCTGCAGCCCAACAAATGAAAGAACTGCCGTATTATCATCTTACTAATCATAAAAGTCATTCACCTGTAATTGATTTAGCAGAAAAATTAATCGAAATTGCNCCCGTACCTATGTCAAAAATATGGTTCGCAAATTCTGGTTCAGAAGGTAATGACAGTGCAGCAAGAATAGTATGGTATTACTGGGCATCATTAGAAAAACCCGAAAAACGTAAAATTATATCTCACCAACAAGCATATCACGGAAATACTATTGCTTCTGCTAGTCTGTCAGGTATGTATTACAATCACGCTTCTTTTGGATTACCATTAGATGGGTTTCTACACATCACCCCTCCGCACCATTATAGATTTTCAAAACCAGGAGAAAGTGAAGAAGACTTTGCCACTCGTTTGGCAAATGACCTAGAAGATTTAATTCAGCGAGAAGATCCAGATACGATAGGNGCTTTTTTTACTGAGCCAATTATGGGCTCGGGCGGTGTAATTGTTCCTCCACCTACCTACTTTGAAAAAGTTCAATCAATATTAAAAAAATACAATATATTATTAATAGCAGATGAAGTTATCACTGNATTTGGAAGAACAGGAAATATGTTTGGAACAACAACAATGGGTCTAAAACCAGATATGATAGTATGTGCAAAAGGTTTATCTAGCGCTTATATTCCAATTTCTGCACTAATGGTTAATGCTAAGGTTTTTGATGCAATTAGTGAAGAGAGTAACCGGGTAGGAATATTTGGCCTGAGCTTTACCTATTCAGGGCATCCCGTTTCTGCAGCTGTAGCACGTGAGACATTAAGGATTTATGAAGATCAGAATATAATTAATCATGTAAGAGATATGACCCCATATCTTCAGGAAGGACTTCGCAATTTAAGTGATCATCCACTCGTAGGTGAGGTCAGAGGCAAAGGATTGGTGGCAGGCGTTGAACTCGTCAAAGATAAGCATAACCATACACCTTTTGATAGTAATCTAAATGTAGGCTCTTTTTGCAACCAAAAGGCGGAGGAGAACGGATTAATAGTCAGGGCTATTGGCGATACCATATCTTTCTGTCCACCACTTGTTATTAATGAAGAAGAAATAAAAGAGATAATTGAGCGTTTTAGATTAGCTCTTGATGAGACGTGGGCATGGCTTTGTACTATTAAAGAATAAGTGCTGAAATCAAAAACAAATGAGTTAGGGATAGATATGAACGCAAACTTATTAGCTATGAGTGTAACTGAATTGACTCAAGAATATAAAAAAGGAGAGGCCTCACCCGTTGAGATGGCACACTCAACGCTAGATCAAATTAAAGTTCATAATGAAACTTTAAATTGCGTATGCCTAATTGATGAAGAAAAATCCATTGAAATGGCTCAAGTCTCTGAAAAAAGATGGCTGGAAGGGAATCCTAAAAGCCCCATAGATGGTGTGCCGGTAACTATTAAAGATCTCACTCTTACAAAAGGATGGCCAACTCTTCGAGGTTCTAAAACAATTGACCCTGCAGGTCCATGGAATGAAGATGCGCCAGCAACTGCCAGACTCCGGGAGGCAGGTGCAGTTTTAATTTGTAAAACAACAACACCAGAATTTGGCTGGAAGGGAATTACAGACAACCCTCTAACGGGTATTACCAGAAACGCATGGGACCCTGAACGAACCCCAGGAGGTTCAAGTGGCGGCGCTGCATCAGCAGCAGCATCTTTTATGGGGCCCCTTCATCAAGGTTCAGATGCTGCAGGATCAATTCGTATACCCGCGGCATTTAGTGGAGTATTTGGCCACAAACCTACATTTGGTATAGTACCAAATTATCCTCTACCAGGACATATAGGAACCCTTGCCAATATGGGACCATTAACACGTAATGTTACGGATTCTGTATTGATGCTGAATATACTAGCACAACCAGATTTTAGAGATTATATGGCACCTCCTTTGCCAAAACAAAATTACTTAGAAGGTCTAGAAGGCGGAATATCTGGGTTACGAATTGCGTATAGTCCAACTCTAGGAGATAGCGGCTGGGCAGATAAAGACGTAGCAAATGCCGTATCTACTGTTGCCAAAACTTACGAAGAAATGGGAGCTATTGTTGAACAAGTTGACCCAGATATTTCTGGGTGCCGTCAAATAATAAACACTATATGGTCATCTGCCGATGCATGGTTGGTAGATCAAATGCCACCGGAAAAAGCTAAGCTTATGGATCCGGGACTACTAGAGATAGCAGAAACCGGAAGACGACTATCAATTCTTGATTTAGTAGGAGCGCATGCCGCACAAATAGAATTAGGCGTTAAAATGGCACGATTTCATGAAAAATACGATCTACTTTTAACTCCACAAATGCCTTTAGAAGCTTTCAAGGCTGGGCGTAATTATCCTGAGGGATATGATATGTCAGAATTCTTGGATTGGTGTCCTTTTACCTATCCCTTCAATCTAACGATGCAACCAGCAGCTTCTGTACCATGTGGGTTTGGTGACGAAGGTATGCCAGTAGCATTCCAATTAGTTGGTCGAAGATATGATGATATTACAGTTTTACGAGCAGCACGCGCATATGAGCAGCTACATCCATTTAAAATGNCAGCAGGATATTTATAAGTTTAATTTAAATATTAAAAAAACTTAACAACTTATTGTTATAAATAAGTTATTGGTCTTTTTGTTTCCCATTTTATAGATTTTTCTAATTGGCTGGCAAAACGAAATAACATAGCTTCGTTAGCAAAACTTGATACAGCTTGTATAGAAAGAGGAAAGCCATCGTTCGTTTGTCCAACTGGAAGACTAATGGCTGGTTGCCCTGTTTGGTTAAACCAGACAGTAAACGGTGAAAACAACGCAACTCGATTCCAATACTCATCATCATCGTCTAGCATCATATCTATCCAACCCAATTTCGGTGGCATATGGCCTAAACCTGGGGTTAATAAAATATCATATTTTTTATGAAATTCAGCCATTCGTCTCGACATAGCGTGCATACGCGATTGAGCAATGAACACATCATGTCCATAAACAGATTCACCCTTCCTGGCAGTTAGTGCTACCACTCTTTCAACTTCGCCTTCTTTCGGTAACCTTTTTTTATTAGGATGAGAACGTATAATTTGTGCTGCATTAGCTGCCATCAATGTTCGAAATATATCTTGTGATTCGTCGTTTGATATTGGCGGATCAGATTCTTCTACGTTATGTCCAAAACCTTCTATTATTTTTATAGTTTGCTCAAGAATCTGCTTGTGATTTTTATCGGCTATAGCAGATGTAGCTCCCCCAAAAGTAAAAGCTATATTCAAACGACCCGGATCATATTTAACTTCTTCGTGAAATGGTCGGAATGGAACAGGAGCAAAATAAGGATCACCATCTTTAGGATAACCAGTCACATCAAGTATAGCAGCTTGGTCACGCACCGTTCTAGATACTGCATGTTCGGCAACAGTACCTCCAATACGCTCTCCTAAAGACGGGGCAAAGCTATTGCGTCCACGTGACGGCTTCAGACCAACCAATCCGCAACAAGACGCGGGGACCCGGATAGATCCAAAACCATCACTTGCATGTGCTGATGGCACTATACGCGCAGATACTGCGGATGCTGAACCACCACTTGAGCCCCCCGGGGTTAAAGATAAGTCCCAAGGATTGAATGTTGCCCCATAAAGCTGAGGTTCACATGTAATTGACATACCAAATTCACATGTATTGGTTTTTCCAAATATGCAAAATCCAGCCTTTTTCAGTCTTGCAACAGTTTCGCTGTCTTGAGAGGGAATTACATCAGACATAAAATAGCTACCACCAGTTGTTGGAATGCCCTTAATTCCTGCACCTAAATCTTTTATCAAATATGGCACACCTGTAAATGGTCCTTTAGGCAATCCTATCGATATACTTTCTTGAGCATAATCATATAACTTCGTAACTATTGCGTTAATTTCTGGATTACGAGTTTCAGCANGACTAATAGCAGCTTCCATAACCTCTTCAATCTTAACTTCTTTATCACGTATTAGTTCCGCAATACCTACTGCGTCATATTCCTCATACTCGACAAAACCGGTCATTATTTTACTCCCTTATCAATCTTTCCCACGACTAACTTGCACGAGTCTGTCTAATTGTACACTCTCACTAAAGAAAACAATAAATTTAAACCTACTTAGCAAGGAATGCGATGGCACTGAAAAAATCTCTGACTGGTATTATTATAGCTAGTTCGGCCGCTATCTGCTTTGCAGCCAATACCACTGCTTCACCAATAGCTGCCAATGGAGGCAGCTCTGTGCTTACTTATCTAGTTTTACGCTCAACTATAGCCACTTTAGTAATTTTTATTCTGTTACTTATTACAAGAAGTAATATCAAATTGTGCCCGAGAAGGCGCTGGATGGCTTTAGGTGTTGGAATAATAATGGCAATACATTCATTCGCACTACTATCGGCAATTCAATATATTCCAATAGCTCTTGCAGTTTTAATTTTTTATACGTTTCCAATATTAACGACATTGTATTTATGGTCTATTGGTAGAGAACGAGCTAATTGGCTGGCTAGTACAGCATTATTTCTTGGATTGGCTGGATTAGCTCTTGCGTTAAATATAGGTAATTCTGAGCTAGATATCCTAGGCATTGGATTAGCAGTAATTTCCGCCATAGGCATTACAATAGTAATAATTATTAATAGCCAACTAGTAGGAAAAGGCGATTCNAGGCCAGTAACACTCCATATGCTAATATCTGCAAGCATAGTATTTATTTTGTTAACAACAATGCTAGGCGACTTTCATCTACCAAATACTGTCACTGGTTGGTGGGCTATTTCTTCTGGCCCGCTCTTCTATGCATTTGCGATTATTAGTCTTTTTATAGCAATAGCTATTTTAGGGCCTATTAAAGCTTCTATGACAATGAACCTAGAACCTGTCTCATCTATACTTCTCGGTTTTTTAATCTTAAATCAATCTTTAACTAATCAACAAATTTTGGGATCAGCAATCGTTATTATTTCAATTCTTTTAATTCAACAATCAAACAAGAAAAAAAATATAAATAAAGGGGATCAAAATTGAAAAATTTAATAAACCTATCAACTAAAATTGGAGCAATATTAAAGAATAATGGTGATACTGTTTCAGTAGCTGAAACCTCCGCAGGGGGTTTATTGTCTGCCTCATTGCTAGCGGTACCAGGTGCATCAGCATATTTTCTTGGTGGGGGAGTTATATATACACAAGAATCCCGAAGAATTTTATTAAACTTACATGATACAGAAATGGTAGGAATTCGGTCATCTAGCGAACCTTACGCCAAGTTACTTGCTGATACTATTCAGAACAAATTTGGAAGTAACTGGGGAATATCAGAAACCGGAGCTGCCGGTCCGACTGGCAATAGATACGGAGATAATGCTGGCCACACTTGTATAGCAGTATCAGGCCGGTTTAATGAGGTAATAACACTGGAAACAGAATCCAATGAACGTGAGAAAAATATGGAGGCTTTCGCTCTAGAAGCCCTAAAACTTTTTGAAAAATGCCTGAACAAGACATAAAAATACCTTCTATAATAACATTAGTTGTTGTTAAAGTTATTTTAATAAAATTAGATTAACTACTGCAGATAAGGACAACAATCCAGCTGCTACATACGGAGATAGTTAATATGAAGCGTAGCATGAATAAAATTCTAACCACCCATACAGGTAGCCTACCTCGCCCTCATAATGTTGTAGATCTACTCATTGCTGAAGAAGAAAACAAAGGATCAAAAACAATTGAGCTAGAAAATGCAGTTACTGATGCAATTGATTACGTAGTTAAAAAACAAATTTCTGCTGGTCTAGATATAATAAACGATGGAGAGCAAGCTAGGCCCGACTATACTTCTCACGTTAAAGACCGCTTAGCGGGATATGATGGTCCAAGCTCACCACCTATAGTGGGTACTGGAGAAGAAGGATTTCCTGAACTTAATGAAATGCTAGGAAGACAATTTTCTTCTACCTTACAAAATCGTCCTACATGCTCAGGACCGGTAGGTTGGAAAGATTGGTCAGCAGTTGAGCAGGATATAAAGCGAGCACAATCTGTCTTTAAAATAGCTAATACATCAGAAACCTTTATGACTTCGCCCTCACCCGGACAAATTTCTCGTTATCTAAAAAATATTTATTATTCGACCGAAGAAGAATATGTATTTGCTTTAGCAGACGTTATGGCAAAAGAATACGAGGCGATAGTTGATGCTGGATTAATATTACAACTGGATTGCCCAGATCTTGCTCTAAGTAGACATACGGTTTTTCGTCATCTGAGTCTTACGGATTTTAGAAAAGAAATTGAGATGCATGTTACGGCTCTTAACCACGCAGTTAGGAATATTGCGGCGGATAAAATGCGCATGCATATATGCTGGTCTAGTACCTTAGGACCTCACCACGAAGACGTACCTTTAGGTGATATCTTAGATATAGTTTTGAAAGGTAAGCCAGGAGCAGTATCCTTTCCTGGGGCCAATCCACGACACGGACATGAATGGAAGGTATGGAAAAGCATTAGTTTACCGGATGAAAAAGTTATTATTCCTGGAGTAATCGATTCTACATCTAACTTTGTTGAACACCCTGAACTAGTAGAAGATAGAATACTCCAATATGCAAATATTGTTGGCCGAGAAAATGTTATAGCAGGTGTTGATTGCGGATTTGGTACTTTTGCTGGTCGTGTGCAAGTAGACCGAAATATAGTATGGATGAAATTAGAATCACTGACCGAAGGCGCTAACAGAGCATCTGATAAATTATGGTAGAATGTTTATCAGCTTATCGAATATTATATTCCTATATTGGTGCGGGCGGTGGGACTCGAACCCACAAGCCAGTTACGGCACGGGATTTTAAGTCCCGCGTGTTTACCAGTTTCACCACGCCCGCGATTATTTATATCCANAAGTAAGGAAATCAATCTTCAGATCTTCTCGACGTAACTTAGTTAATAACTTTTTTTTCATTAGTTATACCTTAAATTCATTTTTTATATAGCGGAGTCTACATTGGATAGTACAGAAATTCTGCGCCTAGTTGGCATAATCGCAGTTCTAGTCATGGTTATACCAGGCTTAATATATGGTTTGCGCGACCGCAGAAAAGCCTTACGAAATGTTATTATTTGGATTAGTTTATTTGCTGTTAGCATATTACTTTTCTGGCTTCAGGTGCGCGACTAGACTATTATCATTAAAATAAATTTCTTTTCTTAAGTTTTTTTCAATCGGTTTTTGTTGTTGGCACCTCTACTCCACCTTCTACAGGCTTTCCACCTAGACTAATGATCAGATTATATAAACGTTCACTCGCTTCCAAAATACGGTCTTGCTCTGGTCCGCGCAGTACAAAGTTACTTCCAGGCCGACCATCAAAATAGAACGGATAGCTACCAATATCTAGATCAGGATAATCGTCTTGAAGTAAGCTTAACTGGGTAGCAATTGTACCCTCGGCAACGTAGCTACCAATAGTATTAGAAATCATTGTCACACCACGCTCGAGAAAAGGTACAGCTGCTCCAAACATGGCCTGCATAACTCTTGGTATTCCGGCCATCACAAAAACATTTTCAACTTTAAATCCCGGAGCTCCGCTGACTTCGTTTATAAGTAATTCCGCAAACTCGGGCGTACGGGCCATACGCAGACGAGCTTCAGTTACTTCATTACCCATTTTTATAATTCGCTCTCGCAGCATCTTTTCAGCTACTGGATGATGTATTAATTTTTGACCAAATGCTTTTGCAACACAATCAGCTGTTATGTCATCGTGAGTTGGCCCAATACCACCTGTAGTAAATACATAGTCAAACTTAGATCTACAGTGATTCACTGCTTCTATAATTTCATTTTCAATGTCGGGCACTACACGAGCTTCACGTATCTGAATCCCAAGTTTATTCAGCTCTACACCCAGATACTTTAAATTCACATCATGGGTTCGTCCTGATAGAATTTCATTACCTATAATTAGAGCTGCCGCTGTAATTCTTCTTGCCTCACCCATAACATATCCGTTCTAATAGCCTAGTGCTATATAAAAAGTTCCTTGTATTCTCATTAGATTTCGTAGCATGCATGAAACTAGTCGTCAAAGATTGCATTTTTTACTTAAGTAAAGCCCATGTCTCAGCTCGAATAATTACTGTAACCTTCAACCTTTTTTATTAAGAATTAATATCTTGATTTATTATTAATTTTGAACATTTTCTCATCATTGTCTAGAGGATATAAATGTACTATCAAAACAATTATTAAAGCCAAAGGTATAAAAATAATTTTAGTATAATATTACTATAACGCACCACTAAAATAAACATTCAAAGAACATATATATGGATTATAAACTAGGTCATATATACTAATAAAGAACCCTAACACAGTAGTACAAAAAAATGACTAACCTGGATCAACACACACAAGGAAACGAGCTGAATCGTATCCGTATTCATGATGAAACATGTTTTGAATATATGCGCAAAGCTGGTCAATTGGCTGCACAAACTCTGGATTACATTACACCTTACGTGATCCCCGGAGTAACCACTGAAAAACTAGATACTCTATGTCATAATTTTATTACTGATAACGGAGCAATCGCAGCGCCCCTAAATTACCGTGGATTTCCTAAATCTATCTGCACATCAATTAACCATGTTGTATGCCACGGAATACCTGGAGAAAAACGTCTGATAAATGGTGACATAGTTAACATAGATGTAACCGTTATACTTGATGGCTGGCACGGTGATACAAGCCGAATGTATATAGTTGGCGATAAAGTTAAAAGACTAGCAGAGCGCTTAATAGATGTTACATATGAGGCAATGTGGAAAGGCATTAATGTTGTAAAACCCGGCGCCACTTTAGGGGATATAGGAAATGCTATACAGACCTATGTTGAATCTGAAAGATTCTCTGTAGTTCGTGATTTTTGTGGCCATGGTCTTGGCCAGGTATTTCACGATGCTCCATCAATACTTCATTACGGATCACCTAGTATAGGCGCAGAACTAAGTGAAGGTATGTTCTTTACCATCGAACCAATGGTTAATACTGGACGGTTTGATGTAAAGATTCTTAATGATGGCTGGACGGCTGTTACCAAAGATCGATCATTATCAGCACAGTTTGAACACTCTATCGCAGTTACTGACAAAGGTTTTGAAGTTTTTACAAGCTCACCAAAGGGATGGGATCGTCCACCATATGTGTAGGTGGAAGTGGAAGTGGAAGTTAAAATTGTATTTATAAGTATAATATTCGAGAATTCAAAAAATTATCTAATGTATTATAATTTAATTATGGTCTAAACTCATATGAGATTTTTTAAATAGATATTTTCTTGTATATCTGTAAGAAAAGATCAGTTTATATTGTAAGTTAGATATTTTTAAACATATTGCTTAATTGCATACATATAGCAGCTGGATATAAGAATGATTCCCCGTTACAGCCGGCCCGAAATGACTAAAATTTGGGAGCCAGAAAATAAGTTTCGTATCTGGTTCGAAATCGAAGCGCATGCATGTGATGCAATGGCTAATATAGGTATAATTCCCAAAGAAGCGGCTCAAGCTGTTTGGAAACACGGTAAATGGAATATAGAACGTATAAATGAAATTGAACAAGAGACTAAACATGATGTAATTGCTTTTCTTACAAACTTAGCTGAGCACGTAGGTCCGGATGCTAGATATGTTCACCAAGGCATGACATCTTCTGATATTCTTGATACATGCCTAGCCGTCCAATTGAATCAAGCTGCTGAACTAATATTAAGTGACCTAGATAAATTACTCTTAATTCTCAAAGAAAAAGCCTTTGAACATAAAGAAACTGTGTGCATTGGACGTAGTCACGGTATTCACGCAGAACCCACTACCTTTGGATTAAAATTAGCTAGCCACTATGCAGAGTTTAAGCGTTGTAGAGACAGAATGGTTTCTGCTCGCAAGGAAATAGCAACTTGTGCAATATCTGGCGCTGTAGGAACATTTGCAAATATTGATCCAGAAGTAGAATCACATGTTGCAGCAAAACTTGGGCTAGAGGTGGAACCAATATCAACACAAGTTATNCCTCGTGATAGACATGCAGCATTCTTTTCTACATTAGGAATTATAGCCGGGGCAATTGAACACCTAGCAATAGAGATACGACACCTACAAAGAACTGAAGTCAGAGAAGCCGAAGAGTTTTTTGCTCCCGGGCAAAAGGGTTCAAGTGCTATGCCGCATAAACGTAATCCAATATTAACCGAAAACCTTACAGGAATAGCAAGGCTAGTTCGCGCGACTACTATACCAGCTATGGAAAATATTGCCTTATGGCATGAACGAGATATATCACATTCATCTGTTGAAAGAGTTAATGGACCTGACGCAACCATAGCAATTGACTTCGCACTNATTCGAATAGCCGGAGTGGTAGAAAAACTCATAGTTTATCCAGAGACCATGAAAAGTAATTTAGAAAAATTAGGGGGCTTAGTTCATTCGCAAAGAGTTATGTTAGCCCTTACCCAAGCAGGAATGTCCAGAGAAGATGCCTATCAAAGTGTACAAAAGAACGCTATGCACGTATGGGAATTAAAAGACAATGAGCGTTCTGGTGCCTTCCAACGTTTTTTAATAAATGATCCTGAGGTGACTAATCACTTGGGTACAAAAGAGATAGAAAACCTTTTTGATCTAGCCCACCACACTAAATACACAAATTTAATTTTTTCTAGAGTATTTGACTAAATATGGCCAAAGATCAAATCTCTACTGAGCTATGGCTAACCGCGGGTCTTAACCGCTGCAGCAAAAAGGGAACACCAGCAACAGTTATAAGGCGTGGTGAAAGACAGAGCGGTACAGTAGTATTAAAAATTAATCAATTTGAAGCAGGCTGCCGCATTCTAACCCAAGGTAGAGACAACAATGGTAAACTTACCTGGTTTCCAGCTCTGAACGATACTTTAGTAGAAGAAAGCGTAGCCGACTCTTATTTAGAACGCACAGCAAGTCGTGACCCAGATGTATGGATCATTGAGATAGAGAATCGCAGCGGATGGCATCCTTTTCAAGGTGGATTATTTTAAAGATAAGTCTAGCCTTCGTTTTGTATTTGTTCTATCGCGACCTCCATTAACTCATCCATTTTTTTTCGTAAACTTTGCTCTGATTCCTCAACACTCTTACCTTGAAAATCAGTAAGAACTTTTTGAAGCACGTCATCATCACCAGGTTTTTCAAAATCAGATTTAATAACCTCTTTGGCATAAGCATCGCATTCGGCCTCACTAAAACCCATTTTTTCGCCTGCCCAATGCCCTAAAAGACGATTTCGACGAGCTGTCGCTTTAAATTTTAGCTCTTCATCAAGTTTAAACTTAGCTTCAAATGCTTTCTCACGTTCATTAAAATCTGCCATTACCTTAATCTCCTCTATAAAACTTAATAATCTATACGTTTGGGCCTATAGCTTAAACAATATATAGTACGCTTACCTTTTGCTTTGTAGTACTTTTCTAACCTATATTATATAAAGAACAGTCATTTAGTTATCATGTGCACTCTTATAATTCTCCGAAGACCAAATCATTCATGGCCCCTTATTCTCGCAGCCAATCGAGATGAGATGCTAAATAGATCATCTTTACCTCCTGACCGACATTGGACAGACCGCTCAGAGGTGATTGCAGGACGAGACGAACTCGCAGGAGGAACATGGCTTGGAATTAATGATTATGGCGTAAGCGCTGCAATACTTAATAGGACAGGCTCGTTGGGACCAACGACCAATAAGAGAACACGCGGAGAATTAGTCCTAGAAGCCCTTGATCATTCAGATGCAAAAAGTGCAGCAGAGGCGTTAGAGAATATACAAAGCAGCACTTATCGTTCATTTAACTTAGTAATTTCTGATAATACTCACTCCTATTGGCTGCGCAGCACAGGAACAGATATTGTAACAAAAAATAAAATCCCTGATGGGCTTAGCATGATAACATCGGGTGAACTTAACGATATGAAAAGTCCACGTATTCCTACTTTTCTCACAAAATTCAAAAAAGCTATACCACCAAATATAAATACAAATAATTGGTTAGCTTGGAAAAACCTATTATCAATTCAAGATTATAGCCATCAAGCGGGTCCTCATGAAGCGATGTGTATAGTAACAGAAGAAGGTTATGGAACAGTATCTAGTTCTCTAATTGCTCTACCATNCAAAGAAAAAAGAGACCAAAAACCAGTATGGCTTTTTTCAGATGGGCCACCTAACGAGGTAGCTTATAAAAAGGTTAATTTATAAAATTTATTGCGAGTTAAAATATATTATTTTTCTAGCGCTTTACCATCAACAACTTCAAATTTTCCATAATGTGTAAAGGCATTAGTCATATACCAAGCAAAGAAATCCAGATAACTTTGTGACTCATATTTTGGTGGATTATCTGGACTGGTACAAGTCGATAAGCACTCACAAGTAGCTTCAAAATTTGGATTAACAAAACAGGCTAACGAATAGCGATCAGCATTCATAGGTGGCAGTACTCTGTGAGGTGTCGCTCTAAAACGATCATTAGCCCAACGTTCTAGAAACTGACCCGCATTTACTATAAGAGAATTATCAGGTAGATCTGGCCAAAACCACTCTCCATTTGTATCCAAGACTTGGAGACCTTCTTCATTTGCTGGCGGTAAAAATGTCATAAATCCAGTATCAGCATGAGCATTTACTCCCATTTCTCCTTCTTCTAATTTTGGTTTGGGCGGATACTTAGCCACTCTAAAATATGTGTAGTTATCCACAAAAAACGGGTCAAAATAATCATGTTTTAAATTTAATGAGAGTGCCCATACGGGAAGTAGTTTTTTACCTAATTCCGTAACCTCTTTCATGTATTTTTCACATGTTGATCGAAAACCAGGAATTATATCTTCTGCAAGCCACGGCATTTTGCCGTAGAATTGTTCTCCAGAACTAACGTGCGGGTTATCATCATCAAAATCAGTCGCTACAATAAGACACTCAACTGTATCGAGTTTTCTATTTTTATGGAACCTTGATTTTGTTGCTACCGAGGCATGTGCAGGAGTATAACCTTTCATATGAGAGTTTATAGAAATCTTCATTTTTACTTTATGAGGTAAATCATGAAACCGTTTAGCAGCCTCTTCCATTTCAAAAATTAATTCATCAGAAATTCCATGATTTGTGATGCACATAAAACCCAAATTTTGCCAAACATCTCGCCATTTTTCTGAAAGTTCTTTAATGGCTTTTATGTCACCTGTTAGAGCAGGCCCCACGTCTAAAGTAGGCAGTGCACGCTTAGTTACTTCACGTAGAGAGGAACCAATATCTGTTTCAGTATTCTTTTCCATTTTAATAAAGCCATTCTAAAGTATATTACTCTTANATATCTACTGAAATTAGAAAACACANAATNTAAGCTACTTTATCTTTAAATACATCTAATAATTAATATTTGCTACAAATAATAACCACCCTACAAGTATTTTTCAAACCAAGAAACCGCTTCAGACATTCCAAGCTCATGCATATCTGGGTTACAAAAATAGTATGACTCATAGTGCTGAGCTTTAGGTAATTTTACTAATTTTTTAGGCTCACCCAATTGCTCAAAACATCCCAGCTGTTCTTCAGGCGGAACTGTACAGTCATCTTCTGCATATATAACTAAGACAGGGCGGGGTGATATCATATATGCCACCTTTTCAGGTTTAAAACGAACACAAGACTCAGCGCTTTCCAAATCATAATCCGATACATAATGCCCATGCTTCTGATGATGCTCTTGAATAACGTCTAGTGTGTGCGGATCTGTAAGCATTATATCTAGTAAGGGCATAGTTGTAGGCTGATTAGTCGTTACACGAATGCGCGCTGCCTCTGAAACTTTTTCATTAAATTCCTGCCATTCATGAGGTCGACGGGCATTTTTTAGCCATCGTTCACCGTCAGATACCCCNACAGAATTAACAATAACTTTAATACGCTCATCGAAAGCAGCACACCAGATAGCAGAGGCCCCTCCCCAACTGGTTCCGTATAACCCCATCCTATTTTTATCAACACCATCAATAGTTTCTAAAAATGTAAAAGCATCATAAACATCTTGAGCTTGTTCTAATGGACGATGACGACCTCTTGCCCCTTCGCTCTCACCAAATCCACGATGATCAGGAGCAATAACAAAATAACCCTCTTCCCATAGCCTGCGTGGTACATCCATCCCATAGACTTCTTTCATTCCGCTATAACCATGCAGACAAACTATAGCTGGTAGCGGCGGATCCCCGGGATTCCATTCGGTAGGCTTGTATAAATGTGCTGCAATAGATAGCCCATCACTATAGTAATTGACCTCTTCCCAAACTTTTTTACGTTCGTTCATTTGCATATCCTTAGGTTATAGCTATTACTAATCATGGCAAATACTTTAGTTAACAGCAATAATCAGTTTGAAGGAAAGTATATAATGAATAAAATTGACCTTAATCAAAGAACTGCAATTGTTACGGGTGGTGCTAAGGGTATTGGATACGCAATAACTGAGAGGCTAATAAAATCTGGCGCTAACGTTATGGTATGGGATATAGATTCTGAGAGGCTTAATGAAACAGAAGGTTTACTTANAACTCATGGAAAAATATTAGTTGAAACAGTAGACGTAACAGATTTAGCAGCAATAAGTTCGGCTTCAAAGAAATCGTTGGAAATATTAGGAAAAATAGACATACTTATTAATAATGCAGGGGCTGTTGGTACCCTTGCTCCAGTATGGGAACAACCACTGGAAAACTGGGAACGAATGCTTCGGCTAAACCTAACTAGTGCCTTCATGTGTTGTCAAAAAATTGTTCCTTATATGATAGAATCAGGTTATGGGCGTATTGTAAATATTGCTTCTAATGGAGGTAAAATTGGAATTAAAAATAACTGTGGATACGCTGCAGCTAAAGCTGGATTGATTAGTCTTACAAAGTCACTTTCTAAAGAAACAGCTCAAACAGGGGTTCTCGTAAATTGTATAACACCTGGCGGAGCTAATACTGAACTATTTGATAACCTATCAATTCAATATCGCTCGACCATTGAAGAAGGTATGGAACTTGGACGCTTGGTGGAACCTTTTGAGGTAGCTGCTCTAGCTGCTTGGTTGTCATCTGAGGAATGTTCATTTAGTACTGGTGCAGCTTTTGACATATCTGGTGGAAGAGCTGATTATTAACCTTATTTTTATATTATTCTCGTTTTAATTGTATTAATTTTTATGATATTTCATATCACCAATTGTCTCGTGGTAAAGTGGTTGGTATACGGTATTATGAATGGTGCCCTAAGGGCGCGGTAAAATGAGCCTAAATATTGAAAGCTTANAAAAAATGCCGCAACGCAGAAAAATATATGAAGGAAAAGCTAAGGTACTCTTTGAGGGTCCTGAACCAGGAACACTAGTTCAGCATTTCAAAGATGATGCTACCGCTTTTAATAACCAGAAACATGGGGTAATTACTGGCAAAGGCGTGCTAAATAATAGAATCTCTGAATATCTAATGATAAGTATTGCAGAAATTGGTATACCTACTCATTTTATTCGCAGATTAAATATGCGCGAGCAGCTAGTCCATGAGGTCGAGATAATTCCTATAGAGGTAGTAACGAGAAATATAGCTGCTGGTTCTATTTGCAAGAGATTTGGGCTAGAAGAAGGTTCGTCGTTGCCACGTCCTGTCGTTGAATATTATTATAAATCAGATGATCTTGGAGATCCGCACATATCTGATGATCATATCAGTGCTTTTGGTTGGGCAACCCCTCAAGAGATAGAAGATATGGTTTCAATGAGTTTGAGAATTAATGATTTCTTATCTGGGCTATTCTTGGGAATTGGACTAAGGCTAATTGATTTCAAGCTTGAATTTGGACGTTTCTATCATGATGATCAAGTAAGAATTCTATTAGCTGATGAAATAACTCCAGATGGATGCCGATTATGGGATATTAAAACGAATGAGAAAATGGATAAAGATCGTTTTCGTCGCGATCTTGGAGGAGTAGAGGAAGCGTATCAGGAAGTAGCTCGACGCCTCGGCATAACACCAGAAGCCTCACAATAATATAAAGAGGACCCAAAAACCTTAATTAATTTTAAATATGCGGATAACCAGTGAAAGCACATATACATATAACACTAAAAAATGGTGTTCTTGACCCTCAGGGAAAAGCCATCCAGCAATCTCTTGCTAGTCTAGGCTTTGACACCTTAGAAAACTTACGGCAAGGCAAATATATCGAAATTGAACTAAGTGATTTAGATAGTGCTACCGCTCACACTAAGGTTACTGAAATGTGTGAAAAACTATTAGCCAATACAGTAATAGAAAATTATGAGATAAAGATTATCTCATAATAATAGACGAGAAAACTCAAAAGTGGAGAATTAAAGTTGACTGCATCCGTCATCGTATTTCCAGGTTCAAACTGTGATCGTGATGTCGCCGTTGTATTAAAATCTGTAACCGGGAAATCCCCAAAAATGGTATGGCATCAAGAAAATATTTTGCCAAAGTGTGACTTAATAGTTATTCCNGGTGGATTTTCNTATGGCGACTATTTACGTTCTGGAGCGATGGCAGCGCATAGCCCAATAATGAAATCGATAGTAAAAAAAGCGCGCAGCGGTGTGCCGGTATTGGGTATATGTAACGGTTTCCAAATTTTAACAGAAACCGGTTTATTACNTGGTGTATTGATGCGTAATTCTAGTCTCAGATTTGTGTGTAAAGACGTCAATATTAGAGTAGAGAAAACTAATACTATTTTTAGCAAAAAATATAACCAAGGAGAAATATTGCGTATTCCAATTGCTCATCATGATGGCAACTACTTCACAGATGAAGAAACACTTAAAAAGATTGAGGATGGGGCGCAAATTGCATTTCGATATTGCGATGAAAAAGGAGATATTTCTCAGTCATCTAATCCTAATGGATCTGTAGATAATATTGCAGGAATTTTTAATTCAGACGGTAATATCCTAGGAATGATGCCGCATCCTGAACGTTTAGCTGATTCATTTCTTGGGGGCACAGATGGACTTCCTCTCTTTTCCGCTTTAGCAGAGGCAATCNNTAGATGAAAACCTCTTATTCAGTGCCAACAGACCTTATGGGTCTAAGTAATGAAGAATATACAACTATAATAAATATATTAAAACGCGTTCCAAACTATACTGAACTTGGTATTTTTTCGGTAATGTGGTCTGAACATTGTTCATACAAATCATCCAAATTATGGCTCAAATCACTTCCAACTAGCGGAGCACAGGTTATCCAAGGACCTGGTGAGAATGCAGGTGTAGTAGACATAGGCGACGGCTTAGCAGCTATATTTAAAATAGAGAGCCATAACCATCCAAGTTTTATCGAGCCATATCAGGGAGCTGCAACAGGTGTCGGAGGCATAATGCGCGATGTTTTTACAATGGGAGCGCGCCCTATAGCTAACTTAAATGCACTTCGATTTGGCAGCCCCGAACATCACAAAACACGACATCTAGTCAATGGTGTGGTGTCGGGTATAGGGGGTTACGGTAATTGTATGGGTGTTCCAACAGTAGGTGGCGAAGTGAATTTTGATTCTTCCTATAACGGAAATATTCTAGTAAATGCTATGACAGTTGGAATTGCATCTATAGAAAAAATATTCTACTCAGCCGCAGCCGGGGTTGATCTTCCTGTTGTTTACGTTGGGTCCAAAACTGGTCGTGATGGAATTCATGGAGCAACTATGGCGTCAGCTGAATTTGCCGGCGACTCCGAAGAAAAGAGACCGACAGTTCAGGTAGGAGATCCTTTTACGGAAAAATTACTATTAGAGGCATGCCTCGAATTGATGGCAACAGATGCCATCGTAGCAATTCAAGATATGGGAGCCGCCGGACTTACTTCCTCATCGGTTGAAATGGCCAGCAAGGGTGGTGTCGGTATAAACCTAAACATCGATAAAGTACCACGTCGAGAAACAGGCATGTCAGCTTATGAAATAATGCTTTCAGAGAGCCAAGAAAGAATGCTCATGGTTTTAAAGCCTGGCCATGAAGATATGGCAAAGGAAATATTTAAGAAATGGGAAATTGATTTTGAGGTTATTGGATCTACTAATGATAGTGGTTATTTGACACTTATTGAAGATGGTAAACTGGTTACATCTATTCCTGTCGCTCCTTTGGTTGACGCCGCGCCAGAATATGATCGACCGTGGGACCCTACTCCAACACAGCCGATTATAAAGACAAAAGATGTGATCATTTCCGATAATTTAGAGAGCGCATTGAAAGTAATGCTAAGCAGTCCAAACCTTTGCTCTCGACAATGGGTATGGGAACAATATGATCATATGGTAATGGGTGATACAGTCATTCGCCCGGGTGGGGATGCCGCACTAGTGCGTGTGCATGACACCAGTAAAGGAATAGCAATTACTACTGACTGTACACCTCGCTATGTTCTTGCTGATCCCATAGAAGGAGGACGTCAAGCAGTAGCTGAATCTTACCGTAATATTACATCTGTTGGAGCTAAGCCCCTTGCTGTGACAAATAATTTAAACTTTGGTAATCCTGAAAAACCAGAAACTATGGGCCAGTTGGTGGGGGCAGTTAAAGGGATTAGTGAAGCTTGTTTAGCACTAGATTGTCCGGTTGTTTCGGGCAATGTGTCGCTTTACAATGAAACAAATGGGAAATCTATTTTGCCAACACCGGTTATTGGATGTGTGGGAATTATAGACAATATATCAAAATCAGTGTCATTCGGGTTTAAGGCTAGTGAAGAGATAATTATTGTTATTGGGGAAACAGTTGGTTGGCTTGGTTGTTCTCTTTACCAAAAACAATTTACTGGTAAATCGACAGGCGCCCCGCCACCTGTGAACCTTAATGATGAACGAAAAAATGGCGACCTAATCAGAAATCTTATTGCAGATAACTGTCTAACATCGTGCCATGATGTTAGTGATGGAGGAATAGCAATAGCCATAGCAGAAATGGCTATAGAAAATGAAATAGGTGCAAAGATTGACTTTGAACCGACTATCCCAATCCACAGCTGGGCATTTGGAGAGGATCAAGGACGGTATATAGTGACAACTAATAAACCCGATTATGTCCAATCCCAAGCTTCTGATGTTGGTGTTAAATCTATGGTAATTGGCGTAACTTGCTCAGACACATTGACACTGCCAGGTACCAGACCTATATCGATTGAACAATTAAGAAATTGTCATCGTAGCTGGTTTCCTGAATATATGTCAGGATAATATAAAACAAACAAATTGAGCTTGATATTTTACTAAAGGATATCTAAATGCCGATGGCCGCAAAAGAAATCGAAATGTTAATCAAAGAAGCAATTCCTGATTCTGAAATTCATATTGAAGACTTAAGGGGTGATGGAGATCATTATCTTGCCCATGTCACATCCCGAGCATTTAAAGGAAAAACAAGAGTACAACAGCATCAAATGGTTTATGATGCCTTACAGGGACGCATGGGAGAAGAACTACATGCACTTGCTCTACAAACTAAAGTACGAGATACTGACTAGTTTAAATTAGCTAAACAAAAAACTAAGTAGGTTGAATATGGCAGATAATTTAATAACAGAACGCATTAAAAATGAAATTAACCTCAACGAAGTTATGTTGTTTATGAAAGGAACACCTGTATTTCCGCAATGTGGTTTTTCTGCTGCTGTGGTACAAATACTTAATCATATGGGCGTAAAGTATGGTTCATCTGATGTTTTGGCCGACCCTGAAATTAGACAAGGAATAAAAGATTTTTCAAATTGGCCGACTGTACCTCAGCTTTATGTTAAAGGAGAGTTCGTTGGTGGCGCTGATATTTTACGAGAAATGTTTGAAGACGGAGAATTAGAAGGTTTTTTTGATAAAGCAGGAATAGTTAGAGAAATAAATAGTTAATTAATTCTATTTTAACATTAAATATTAATTTTCGCTTTCTAAATAGAAACTTTATCTCATACGAGAATATATTCTGTCATCAACTCCTCCCCTTCAGTCAAAGAAACGCAGTCTTACCCAAGATGAAGTAGCTGGTATCGGCTTTGGGATGCTCGCTTTTTTTATATGGGGATTCACTCCATTTTATTGGCGATCACTAGCAGATCTAGGAGCGGTTGAGATAATTGCCCATAGGGTAGTTTGGTGCGCTATATTCATGTCCTTCATTCTAACTGTAACTGGACAATGGAAAGAAGTAGTTACTACTATTTCAACCCCAATAATTACATTAATATTGTTCTTAAGTGCCTCTTTAGTTAGTCTTAACTGGGGAATGTTTGTCTATTCAGTAGTTACTGATCAACTAGTTGCATCGAGCTTAGGTTATTTTCTTAGTCCATTAGTAAGTGTGTTTCTAGGATTTATTTTCTTAACGGAAAGACCTACCGTAAAACAATGGGTCGCTGTACTTCTTGCCACGGCTGCGGTAATCACACAATTTATAGCTTACGGCAGTCTGCCATGGATTGCACTTACTATAGCTTTTTCTTTTGGCCTATATGGGCTTATTAGAAAAACCGTTAAGGCTGGAAGTAACGTAGGGCTCTTTATAGAGTGTCTAGTTATGGCGCCATTTGGTTTGGGATTTCTTTTCTGGTTAGAATCGAACGGTACCGGTTCCTTCGGAAATCATGATATTAGCTTAGACTTACTCATTGTATTAGCTGGAGTAATTACTGGTGTACCATTAATGCTATTTGCCGCTAGTGCCAGAAGGATAAGGTTAACAACAATTGGATTATTTCAATATTTTACTCCATCAACCTATCTCATAATTGCAATTTGGCTTTTTAATGAAAAATTTACGGTGAATGAATGGGTTTCATTTTGTCTGCTTTGGCTAGGATTAATTATTTATACGAGCGAAATATGGAGAACAAGGCAAGTTTGAATAAGAAGAGTATTGAAACACTCGAGATAGGGGCGCATTATAGGGAAAACTTATTTCTGAATAGAGGAAAAATGCAATGACTATGGCATGGCTCGACCACGTTAATATCCGCACAGCGCGTCTTGATGAAATGACAGAATTTTACGAAAAAGTTCTAGGTCTTAAACGCGGCAAGCGACCACCATTTGAATTTGGAGGTGCCTGGCACTATTGTAAAGGACGTGCCATCGTTCATCTTGTGGAATTAACTAAAAATATACCTGTTAGTGACGCCCAAGTAGAACATTTTGCATTAAGAAGTTCAGGCTCTATAAAGCATTTTCAAAACAAGTTAAGAAAACATGATGCTCCGCATTACATGGTACCTTTGGATAGTATCAAAATGTGCCAGGTTAATGTTTTTGACCCCGACGGAAATAAAATTGAGATTCAATTTCAAGCAAACGGCACTGAGAACATAGAACCCTTCTATGGTTCAGCTAAAGCTCGAAGAAGATTTAAAAAAGGTGAGCAACTTAATAAAATACCACCTCTAAGATTAAACAAATCAAAATCGAAAGTAGCTAAATCAAATAAAAAATTAGGAGTCCCTAAGCCACTTACGTTTCCAACTTAATAAAATAATTATAGAGAATAATACTCAATAACTAAATTTGGTTCCATCTGGACTGGATAAGGAACATCAGCAAGGCTAGGACCTCGTGTAAAAGTCCCTCGTAATTTGTCAAGATCTACATCCATGTAATCAGGTAAATCACGATCAGCTGCAGAATTTGCTTCAAGTACCATTGGTATCTCTCGTGATTTTTCTTTAACCTCAATAACATCTCCATCTTTTACATTATATGATGGTATGTTTACTTTTTTGCCATTAACCAGGATATGCCCATGACTAACAAACTGCCTGGCTGCGAAAACAGTGGGTACAAATTTCATTCTATAAATTACGGCATCAAGACGGCGTTCTAGTAGTTCAATTAAATTCTCACCCGTATCACCTCGACGACGAACCGCTTCTTCATAATACCTATGAAATTGCTTTTCACCTATACTGCCGTAATAACCTTTTAGTTTTTGTTTTGCCGCAAGATGAAGTCCATAATCTGAAGGCTTCTTTCTACGACGCCCATGTTCACCAGGACCATATTCACGACGATTGAAAGGGCTCTTTGGTCGACCCCATAAATTAACACCAAGACGGCGATCAATTTTATATTTCGAAGGATGACGTTTTGTCATTTTATGTACCTTTTTTTATATATATATTATTGTCCCGGTAGGCGCTTCAGTAAAAATATTTTAATGTTGCACGGAAGTCGGCATCTTAACCGCTCCACGTTCCCAGGAATTAAAGGCATTTATAATAATCAAATAGCATATGTCAAACACTCGTTCTTAATATTAATAAAAAATATACTGGATACACCAGATAAAATGATCTTTTTTAAGGATAACCCTCGTTTAAATGGAGTATTAATAGTCGTTTGCGGTGTAATGGTGCTTACACCTGATGGACTTCTAACCACATTAATAAGCGCTGATATTTGGACAATGTTATTTTGGCGTGGATTTTTAATGGCTATTACGTTGACAATATTTTCTATTTTTACAATTAGAATAAAAACAATTAGTAAGAACTTCGTAATATATGATCGAGAAACACTAAAATATTCACTATATGTAGCTTTGTTATTCGCTGTTTCCTCTATTTCTTTTGTAATAGCAATTGTAAATACAAATGTTGCTAACACACTATTTCTAATTACAATTTCTCCTATTTTTGCTGCTGGCTTCGCATATATATTTCTACACGAACCAGTTTCAAAAACGACTATAATAGTTAGTTTAATAACGATAATTGGAATGTTAATTATATTTGGAGATGGAATAGACAAAGGAAATTTATTAGGAAATCTAGCAGCTGTATTAGCAGCTGCCAGTTGGGCAGGAACGTTAGTAATTTTAAGAAAGTCAGCTATATCCAACATTAGCCTTACCATTGCCACTGGTGGTTATATAATAGCACTCATAAGTTTAATTTTAGCGCCCACTTTAAAGATGAGCACTAATGATATGATTTGGGTAGGACTACAAGGATTGATTATTCTACCTTTATCTTTTGGGCTTATTAGCCTTGGGCCAAAATATCTACCAGCTCCAGAAGTTAGCTTAATAGTATTATTGGAGGCAGTATTCGGTCCGCTTTGGGCGTGGGTTTTTATAAGTCAATTACCATCTAGTGGCAGCTTAACTGGAGGAGTTATAATAATAGCTACGCTCACTATCTATTTTTTCGTGAGTACAAAACAAAATTATAGAAATTCTTCTTAATTTTTATCAGATAATTTTTTACGCAGTTGGTTAGGAGTTTCTCGCCAACTACCCGAAAGGCTAGAAATAACCCCGTGTAAAGTACGAATCTCCTGTTCGGTGAGCATGGCTCGTTGTAACATAGCTCTGAGATTTCTTACCATAGAAGGTCGCATATCAGAGGAACGAAAAAATCCACTTTTATCCAGAGCAGATTCAAACCTAATAAAAAATTTATTTAATTCATTTTTTTTGGCCGGTCTCGAATCATTATTTACTCGATTTTCAATAGACATCTCTTTTGCTACAGCGAACCACTCATAACTTATGATAAGTACTGCCTGGGCTAGATTCAGTGATGAATAAGAAGGATTCAAAGGCACAGATATTACAGTATCAGCAAGAGCTATATGGTCGTTGGTTAATCCCGAGGCCTCAGGGCCAAACATAATACCTATCTCATTCCCATCCCGCCATGCATTTTTCATATCAACGGCAGCAATTTTTGGGTTAACTTCGTTTACAATCATTTCACGAGGTCGTGCAGTTGTAGCATAAACTCGGTTAAAACCATCAATAGCATCTTCAATACTACTGAATATTTTGGCATCTTTTAGTACATTATCAGCGCCAGCGGACATTGCATCTGCCTTTGGATTAGGAAATTTTTCGCGAGGATTTACGATAATGAGTTTGTTTAGTCCACAATTCAACATAGCTCGCGCGGCTGCACCAATGTTTTCTGCAAGTTGAGGTTCAACCAAGATAATACTAGGACCACCAATGATGCTTTTCTTAGTATGATCCGTACCTGTCATTTTCTATATCCTTCGTAAGGAGAAAAAGTTTTTTAAGCCAATTAAAGCAAAACATACGATAAATGAAACCTGTATAATTCCTGAAACGTAGAATGCTCCCGATAACCCAATCCAATTGGCTATTGGTTGGCTATATATCGGAGAGAGGCCGGTTCCTAAGAATACTGACATATTTACTCCACCAACAGCACGGCCTCTATATCTTTTAGGAACTATGTCAAATATCCAGACTGTGAATGTAGGTATAACAACCGCGAAACCTGATCCTGAAATTGTCATACCTAAAAATACCTGACTGATACTATCTGCTGTCGCTGTAAGATAATATCCTGCAGCTAATAACGCATATCCACAAACTAAAACACTTATATGGCTAAAAAATTCCCATATTCTTCGAAAAGATAATACTACTAATGCCGCCATCAAATTAAATAAAGCGATACCAAAACCAGCCTCTCTTGCTCCACCTATTTTATTTTCATAAATCAAGAACGGCAGCTGCGAAGGTACCATAAAAGTTGTTAACAGCGTTATAACCGCTACGCTATATATAAGAGCCGTCTTAAGAAATGGGAAAGAGTTAGTGCTTAATTCAAAATTATCCTCATTCTTTCTATTAACCGACAATGGTTCTGTAATACTTATAGAAATTAGTGGCAACAAAACTAAGGCTGCAAAATACATATAAAAAGGCAATTGCCAATTTATATCTGCCAGGACACCTGAAAAAGCTGTACCAGCAGCCACAGCAAAAACCATCACTGAAAACTGGGCTGCAGCCATACGAGTACGAGTAGACCCATTATAATAATCCGCAATCAACGTCGTAACTATAGTTAGTAATCCACCAACGGATATACCTAAGACAAACCTACTAATCAAAAGCAGTAAAAGGTTATCAATCCAAATCGCAGCAGTTCCACTAACAACATAAACTATAACAACTAATTGTAAGAGATTTTTTCTTTGATATTTATCTATTAAAAAACCTATGAAGGGAGACGAAAAAGCTATAGCTAGCGCGGGTATCGTTAGCAATAATCGTGTTAATATAGATACATTAGGAGTGCTCCTAAATATATACTCAATCTCTGGCAATGATGGTGCTATAACTGCTAAGGAAAAAAGAGTAAAACTACTTGCCAATAGTAATGTTATCTTACGAAGAGAGTCGGATTTAGTAATGGCTTTAGCTCTGGACACTACAGATATCAAGTTATTACACCTCATTAAGTTCTTGGTTAATTATAATCCGCAAAGACCTGAATTTGTCATTCACAATAGATTTTGTCAGATAAAATAATTTTTCGATACAAGGTAATAATATTGATACCACGCTTTTTAACTACAGTTATTAGCTAACACGCAATAACTTATATATTATTGCATCCTCTAATGCTGCGTAAGCCGCATCAATAATATTAGGTGAGATTCCTACCGTACCCCAACGCTCGCCAGTATCATCAGTAGATTCTATCATAACTCTTGTTACAGCTGCAGTAGCTTGTTGAGGAGTTAGAATTCGTACCTTAAAATCAACAAGTCGCATTCCTTCTAGGTCAGGAAATTGAGGTATTAGTGCTTTACGTAAAGCTGCATCAAGAGCGTTAACCGGACCATTACCCTCAGCAACCTGCATTGTTAATTTACCAGAAATATCTATTTTTATAACAGCCTGACTGATAGTAGTAAGATCTCCACGAGCATTCAACCTTCGTTCAACCTCAGTACGAAAGCTAATAATATCAAAAAATTTCGGTAAATCACCCAACGCACGGCGAGCGAGTATAATGAAGCTAGCCTCAGCTCCATCATAAGAATAACCTTTGTATTCTCGAGCTTTTATGTCTTTTACGAGACGGTTTATTCTCTTATCATCGTTTTTAATTTTTATACCAGACTCAGCTAATCTTAATAGTACATTTGATTTACCAGCTTGGTCTGAAACAACAATATGTCGGTTATTACCAACTATGTTAGGTTCAATGTGCTCATAAGTCTTGGGGTTTTTTTGAACAGCGGAAACATGTAAACCGCCTTTATGCGCGAAAGCGGCCTCTCCCACATAGGCCGCATGACGATCAGGAGCACGGTTTAGGAGCTCATCTAACAATCGTGAAATACGCGTTAACTGTGTTAGCTCCAATTCGTCTAAACCAGTTTCATATTGACCATCATACTTTAGCAGTAAGGAAGGAATAATACTGATCAAATTAGCATTTCCGCAGCGCTCTCCTAAACCATTTATTGTACCCTGTACTTGTCTTACACCTGATGCAACTGCTGCAAGTGAATTAGCAACGGAATTACCAGTGTCGTCATGTGCATGAATTCCCAATTTATTACCGGGAATGTGACAACAAACCTCACTAACTATTCTTGAAATTTCATGAGGTAAAGTACCACCGTTTGTATCACAAAGGACAACCCACCTTGATCCAGAATTAATTGCAGATTCAATACACGACATGGCAAAATTAGGATTATCTTTATATCCATCAAAAAAATGCTCGGCATCAAATAAAACTTCATTTGTTCGAGTTAACGCATGGGTTATACTCTGGGATATCATTTCTATATTTTCTTCTGGTGTTATATTAAGTGCAACATCAACATGAAATTTCCACGTTTTGCCGACCATACAAACTGCATCAATAGTATTTGTAAGCAAGGCATTCAATCCAGGATCATTTGCTGCACTGTGACCTGGCCTTCGTGTCATACCAAAAGAAGTGAACTTAGCATTTTTTAAACCAGGTGATTTTGCAAAAAAGTCATCATCCACAGGGTTTGCTCCAGGCCAACCACCTTCAATATAGTCAACTTTTAAAGCGTCCAAAGCATGTGCGATTGTAAGCTTATCATCTACAGAAAAATCAACGCCTTGTGTCTGTGCTCCATCACGTAGTGTGGTATCATACAAAAAGATACGATCAGTCATAACTAGCTACCACGCCTCCATATGGTTCCGTCAGGACCATCTTCCAGTATAATTTTTCTTAGTAAGAGCTCATCGCGTATACGATCTGCCTCAGCAAAATCTCTTTGTTCGCGGGCGATCATTCTTTTTTTTATCATTTGATCTATATTCGTCTGCTCAGCTTCTGTTGTGTTACGCTTATGCCAATAAGCCGAACCATTACAGAGTAAACCAAGTAAATTAGCATTTTGTATGAAAGCTTGTCCTAATTGGGCTCTGTTGTCTCTGGAAGAATCATTTATTATAGCAGACGACTGTTTATCTAGAACCGTCAAAGCAGCTGGGGTATTCAAATCATCCAGTAGACTAGAACCAAAATCATCTGCAATATTAGAACTAATCAATTCTTTTTGATCTAAATCATCCTCTAAAACTTTTAGGGCTAAATAGTACTTATCCAGTCGAGAAATAGCTTCTTTTGTTCCATCCTTAGAAAAATCTAGTGGTTGTCGATAATGTGTTGCTAAAAGAGCTAAGCGTAAGGCTTCACCAGGAAATTCTTTGAGTAAATCACTAACGGTATAAAAATTACCCAGCGACTTAGACATTTTCTCACCCTCACTCATTACATATCCATTATGTATCCATGTTTTTACAAACGGAATATTGGGATGAAAGCATTCTGATTGTGCAATTTCATTTTCATGATGAGGAAAAACTAAATCAACTCCACCTCCATGAATATCAAAATTTGGCCCAAGATATTCCTCACTCATAGCAGAACACTCAACATGCCAACCGGGCCGTCCTCTGCCCCAGACACTATCCCATCCAGGCTGATTAGGTGTTGAAGGTTTCCAAAGAATAAAGTCTGCTGGATCTCGTTTATTTGACGAAACCTCGATTCGTGCCCCTAAAATCATTTCATCACGATTACGACCAGATAATCGTCCGTAATTTGGCATTGATAGAACACTAAATAATACCTCACCGTCGTCAGTAACGTAAGCATGACCTTTTTCTATCAAGACTTTTATCAAATTAATCATTTGGCTTATGTGGTCAGTTGCTCGTGGCTCAATAGTTGGCTTTAAACAACATAATTCTAAAGCAGCTTCTTGGAATCTTAGAATATTACGGTTTGTTAAATCACTTATTGACTCATTATTTTCTTCTGCTCTTTGAATAATTTTATCATCAACGTCAGTTATATTGCGAACATATGTTATGTCAGATTCTCTATTTGTGTTTTTTAACAGTCGAAAAAGCACATCAAAAATAACTAATGGTCTAGCATTGCCAATATGTATATCATCATAAACTGTAGGACCGCAGACATACATGCGTATATGTTCATTATTTATAGGAACAAATAACTCTTTTTTTCTTGTAAGCGTATTATATAGCTGGAGTGTCATGTATGGGTACTCAAATTTAGAGAACGCAGCCATCGATAACAAAAATTCATTTAAAACCCACCTCTTAGAAAGCTTATAAGACATCAATAAAAACTTATTAAGTCACCTCTCTATAAAGGAGCTATATAGCGTCGAAAACTAATTGTGGCAATTCAATAGGAGTAATAAGGTTTATGAGAATAGATGGCCAAATATATAATAAACAACTCTTTTAATTAAAAATTAGCATTAATATTTTTTATGCTTTTCCTCTGAAAGCATTCGTGATTGGGTATCGCCGGTCGCGACCAAAGGCTCGGCTTGTTAGCTTCACACCTGGGGGGGCTTGTCTTCGCTTATACTCAGACATCTCTAATAAACGCCATATGCGATGAACCACCTCCCCATCGTGGCCCCGTTCAACTAAATCATTAGCTCCTAAATCTTCTTCGATTAAAGCGTGTAAAATTGCATCTAACTCATCATATGATGGCAATGAATCTGCATCTTTTTGATCAGGTCGCAATTCAGCGGAAGGAGGCTTACTAATCATTCGTTCTGGTATTACTATACCGCTTGGACCAAGGGCATCAGTAGGACAATTTTGGTTTCTCCAATTTGAAAGATGGAAAACATCAGTTTTATAAACATCTTTTAAAATTGAATACCCCCCAGCCATATCACCATATATTGTTGCATAACCTACTGACATCTCAGACTTATTACCAGTAGTCAAAAGCATGTATCCTGTTGTGTTACTAATGGCCATCAGTGTTAAACCCCGAGACCTACTTTGAATGTTTTCCTTAGTAACACCCTTGGATATTTCATTTGTTCCTTGCAACAACATACTATCAAAAGCTTTCATTGCGGGGGCTATATCAATATTATCAAGTCTAACCTTCAAACATGTAGCTAACTCTTGGGCGTCTATTAAACTCTCCTCACTAGTGTATATTGATGGCATCATAACACAGCGAACGCGATCAGCCCCTAATGCATCAACAGCTACAACTGCCGTAATTCCAGAATCGATACCACCTGACAAACCAATAACAACTCCTGGAAAACCATTCTTGTTTACATAGTCTCTCAAACCTAAAACCATTGCCTGATAAATACGTTCATTACCCTGTATCTGCTTTGTTAAATCACCATTAGTACAATGCCACGGGTTATGCTCCTTCCCTCGCTGCCATTCAGTTATAGAAAGACTTTCAGTAAATTGTGGGGAAGCAGACATCATCTTAAGATCAGCATTTAAAACAAAGGAACCACCGTCAAAAACTAGCTCATCTTGCCCTCCAACTTGATTAACATAAATCAGGGGTAATTTGGTTTCATTTACCCGCTCTACAGCAAGGTTAAGCCTTAAATCAACTTTATCACGCTCATAAGGACTACCATTAATAAATATTAAAATTTCAGCGCCAGTTTCTTGAAGAGTTTCAGATAAATCAGAGGTCCACATATCCTCACAAACACCTAAGCCTAGCCGTACACCGCGGAAATTTACAGGACCTGTAAGAACCCCAGGAGCAAAAACTCTTTTTTCGTCAAACACTCCATAATTAGGTAAGTCGCACTTATCTCTACGAGTAACAATCTCACCGGCATCAAGAACAAGTGCTGAATTATAACGTTCTCCATTATTGCATAGCCAAGGCGCTCCAACTATTAAGCCCGGACCACCATCGACGGTTTTTTTAGCTAAAGCCGTAACTCCTGCTCGAACCGACTCTAGAAATGCATTCTTTAACACTAAATCTTCAGGAGGATATCCGGATACACAAAGTTCACTACAAACTACTAAATCTGCGCCTTTTTTTTCTGCCTCTTCGCGAGCAGATAAAATTCTAGACACATTTCCTTCTATGTCTCCAACTATTGGATTTAGCTGCGCTGATGCTATCTTCAATGTATCAGTCATTTTAATTTTTCCAGTAGAAAGAAAACATTATGTTTCTTTAAAACATTCAAGAACTTTTAGAGTTATTATCCCGATGCCGTTTCAACCTTTCAGCAATTTGAAAAGATAATTCAAGTGACTGGTTAGCATTAAGACGTGGATCACAAAACGTATGATATCGATCAGATAAATTTTCTTCGGTTATGGCCTGAGCACCTCCGGTACATTCTGTAACGTCTTGGCCTGTCATTTCAAAATGCACTCCACCGGCATAAGTTCCCTCTGATCTATGAATATCAAAGAAAGCGTCAACTTCTTTTAAAATCATATCAAATGGTCTTGTTTTATATCCATTTGATGCTTTAATTGTATTCCCATGCATAGGATCGCAAGACCAAACAACAGTGCGACCTTCTTTTTCAACAGCCTTAATTAATGGCGGTAAGTGTTCAGCAACACCATCGGCACCCATACGACAAATCAGGGTTAAACGGCCAGCATCATTTTCTGGGTTCAAAATATCAATTAACTTTATTAATTCATCCGGCTCGAGTGAAGGGCCACATTTCAACCCTAATGGATTTTCTACACCCCTTAGAAATTCAACATGAGCACTATCTAGTTGACGAGTTCTATCACCAATCCAAAGCATATGGGCCGAACAGTCATACCATCGTCCAGTTAAACTATCCTGTCGAGTTAGAGCTTGTTCATAAACTAATAGAAGTGCCTCATGACTAGTATAGAAATCGGTTTCACGTAATTGTGGTATAGTCTCACTAGTTAGACCACAAGCCGCCATAAAGCCTAATGTCTCATCAATTCTAGTTGCTATCTCTTCATAGTATTCACCCTGTTGACTTTCTTTAACAAAATCTAAATTCCAGCGGTGAAGTTGATGTAAATCAGCAAAACCACCCTGTGCAAAAGCACGCAGCAAATTTAGAGTGGAAGCGGCTTGATTATAAGCGCGCAACATTCTGTCAGGATCAGGCTCACGACTCTTAGATGTAAACGCCATATCATTTACGATATCACCTCTATAGCTAGGTAGTTCTTTTCCATCAATTGTTTCGGTAGGGGCCGATCGAGGTTTGGCGAATTGACCTGCTAAACGTCCTACTTTTACAACAGGACAGGAGGCACCAAAAGTTAGGGCAACTGCCATCTGTAATAACACCTTAAAGGTATCACGTATATTATCAGCCCGAAATTCGCTAAAGCTCTCCGCACAATCACCACCTTGTAGTAGAAAAGCCTCTCCTTGCGCAACTCTAGCTAGATGGTCACGCAGCGTTCTAGCTTCACCGGCAAAAACTAATGGTGGAGACAAACGTAATTGATCTTCAACTGTATCTAGGTGATCTTTATTATTATATTTCGGTACTTGACGTATTTCATGTTCTCGCCAACTGTCTAAGTTCCAAGTCACAGACATTTTTTTTACCTCCGGTGACCATAAAATGGGGCACCCTATTCTCAAATTTTAACTCTAATAGGTACGAGTTACTTCCTCGCGGGCTGCATATACCCCCGATTGCACATAAGTTCTAGTAAAAATCAATCACTCAGTAACCATTATAGTTTATCAAAGCCCTGTTTTAGCTTTAATTACTCTAACTATTAACTGGTTCACGCATAGTAACAAACTCTTCTGCCAAAGTAGGATGTATACCAACCGTTGCATCAAAAACAGATTTTGTAGCTCCCGCTTTTAATGCTACAGCTATTCCTTGAATTATTTCACCTGCATCACTCCCAACCATATGAACTCCTAGCACTCGATCGGACTTTTTATCTACTATTATTTTCATCAAAACCCGCTCGTCTCTTTTAGTTAGCGTATGCTTTAATGCACGAAAATCACTTTTATAAATGACAACATCTTCATACCGTTTACGGGCCTCTTCTTCAGTAAGCCCTACGGTACCAATTGGGGGCTGACTAAATACAGCAGTAGCAATATCATTATAATCAACTTTTGATGGCACATTACAAAATAACGTTTTTGCCACTGCCATTCCCTCTGCTAATGCCACGGGAGTTAATTGGATTCTATCAATTACGTCTCCTATCGCATAAATGGATTCTATAGATGACTGAAAATAATCATCAACAATTATTGCTCCATTTTCGCGTAACTCAACGCCTACAGACTCCAAACCAAGTCCCTTAATTTTTGGAGCACGACCAGTGGCATACATAATCATGTCAGTCTCTAAAGTTAAGCCATCCTCGCATATAGCAACAAAACCTTGATCAAGTTTTTGTATCTTTGATATATTAGTAGATAGTTTAAAAGTTATTCCTTTCTTTTCCATTTCCACAGCTAAATGTTCACGAACATCTCCATCAAAACCTCTCATAAATTTAGGACCGCGATACATCAAAGTTGTATCCACCCCCAAGCCATTGAATATACCGGCAAATTCAACAGCAATATAACCACCACCCACAATAATTATTTTATTAGGTATCTTTTCCAAATAAAAAGCCTCCGTAGAAGTAATAATATGTTGTTTGCCTGGTATATCTGGAACTGAAGGCCAACCACCCGTTGCAACAAGTATATTTTTTGCTGTGTATTCTTTACCACCAACTGAAACCTTATGGGCATCTATAATCGATGCGCGCCCATGGATGATTTCTACGCCCGCGTTACCTAATAATTGCTCATAAATACCGTTAAGACGTTTAATTTCATTATTTTTATTTTCTAAAAGTGTCTTCCAATTAAACTGCTCTGAGTTAACAGACCAGCCATAGGATTCTGCATCAACAAAATCTTCATGAAAATGTGAGGCATAGACAAATAATTTTTTTGGAATACAGCCTACATTAACGCACGTTCCTCCCATAAACATATCTTCAGCAATTGCCACTCTAGCTCCATAATTAGCAGAGAAACGAGCAGCTCTCACTCCCCCGGAACCGGCTCCAATAACAAATAGATCGTAATCATAATCGGACATGGTCATGCGCCTCATTTATTATTAAAAACTAAAGCTTATAATTTGATTACTTAGCTTCTGAGCTACATAAGTCAAACACCGAACTTTTATTATTAATATTTTTACCCTAAAAGTTATTAAACATACTAAGAATCATATTGTAACCCACGCTATCTAAACATTTTTATTATTAGCAATTAATTAGGATAATTTAGCAGTTGGTTGAAATACTTATAATTTATCTCCTAACAGGAATGCTAGCAGGGTTCGTTTCTGGTCTGTTTGGAGTTGGCGGAGCGTTTACAATGGCGCCAGCTCTTATAATTACAATGACGCTTCAAGGGATTCATGATTCGCATATAATGCATCTTACCATTGGAACATCCTTAGCCGTGATGACCATAACATCAGCATATATATCTGTACTACGTTATCGGGCTGGAGATCTAAACCTTAAGTTGATGATACGTTTTACTCCATTCATTATAGCCGGAGCATTAGGGGGCTCACTAATTGGAGATGCTCTGCCTGGACTTGTCTTAAGATATGTTTTCATAGGGTTTCTTATACTCAGTATTATTCATGGTCTCGCTAAAAAATCTTCTAGTAATAAATTACATAACGGTAATATAGCTTTAATAAAAGGTTTTTGGCTTTGGGTATATGGTACTACCGCTGGTTTGACTGGTTCACTATTAGGCCCTGGCCCTGCAATTGTAATTGCC
Organism: Rhodospirillaceae bacterium; assembly: GCA_002713365.1. Taxonomy (GTDB): domain Bacteria; phylum Pseudomonadota; class Alphaproteobacteria; order UBA6615; family UBA6615; genus UBA6615. Next base: position 120,239 of record PASR01000011.1, on the reverse strand, counting down.
CCTTTTCTAAGAAATGCTAATTTTCCTATGCACCAGATTGCAGCCATATCCTCATCCTTAGCGGGTATAATAGGGCTTGCTGCAACACTTGGTTATGTTTATGGAGGTTTTAACGAATCAGGTCTACCTACTCTGTCATTAGGTTATTTGTATCTGCCCGCTTTTGCCGGATTGATAACAGGCGCACTAATAGGCTCTCCAATTGGTGTAAGTACTTCCCATAAAATTCAAGATGGACTGTTACACAAACTTTTTATTGGCTATCTTTCTTTTATTTTATTAGTGATGTTGATCCAAAGTCACTAAAGAAGACGCATTAAATAAGAGCCATACTCATTCTGTGGTATAGCTTCAGCGAGTGATTTTAACTCTTCAGCATTTATAAAGCCTTTGCGAAAAGCAACCTCTTCTGGACAAGATATTTTTAGTCCTTGGCGCCTCTCTATTGTTTGCACAAATTGAGCAGAATCCATCAAACTATCTTGGGTGCCAGCATCAAACCAAGCCACATCGCGGCTTAGAGTGTTTACAACCAGTTCACCTTCTTCCATATATTCTCGGTTTACATCGGTAATTTCTAATTCACCACGCGCTGAAGGTTTAATTGACTCAGCTATTTCTATAACTCGATTATCATAGAAGTAAAGCCCCGTTACAGCTAAGTTTGACCTTGGCCTTACAGGCTTTTCTTCAATATTTATTGCCCGTCCATTACCATCGACCTCTATAACCCCATATCTTTCAGGATCACTAACTGGATAGCCAAATACGACTGCACCATTAATAAGCTTTGATGCCTCAACTAATTGATTTTCAAGTCCATGACCGTAAAAAATGTTATCACCAAGAATCAAGGCACAATTACCGTCGCCAATAAATTTTTTACCTATAATAAATGCCTGCGCAAGCCCTTCTGGCTTTGGTTGCACTTCATAGGAAATATTAATCCCCCATTGATTACCACTGCCTAATAGTCGTTTGAATACAAAAGCGTCTTCAGGTGTGGTTATTAGTAAAATATCTCTTATGCCTGCGCTCATTAAAGTTGCTAACGGATAGTATATTAATGGTTTATCATAAACTGGCAGTAGTTGTTTACTCACCGCATGCGTCAGCGGATAAAGTCTTGAACCTGCACCTCCTGCGAGAATTATACCCTTCATGTCTAATTTTACCTTTTTTCTGGGGCATCAATTGTTATAAGTTCTTTTAGAACTTGTGATAAATTAAAAATAAAGGGCTTTTGTTGAATCCTATATACCTGATTTATACGCAAACAATTAAGCACCGAATTTTGCGGTCGCCTTGCTGCAGTTGGATATTGATTAGTAGTGATGGGAATAATTTTAGGAACGGAGCACCCATTTAGTTTACTTACAACATTAAATATTTCACAAGCAAACCCATACCAAGTCATTTTGGTATCACCACAATAATGATATGTACCCCATTTATCTTTTTTACCATTAAAAATAATCTGACATGCCATTTCTATAATAACTTGCGCAATTTCGTGGGCCGATGTTGGACAACCATACTGATCGTCAACAACACTTATCTCTTCACGCTCATTACCCAGCCTTAGAATCGTTTTTACAAAGTTTTTTCCTGTTGAACTATATACCCAAGATGTTCTTAATATAATATGTTCCTTTAAAACTTCACGAAGAGCAAACTCACCAGCATTTTTACTAGCACCATATGCGCCTAAAGGATTCACTAAATCGTCTTCAATAAACCCAGTTTTTTTATTTCCATCAAAAACATAGTCTGTTGAAATATGTATTAGTGGTATGCCGGCATTACGACATGCTTCACCGACATTATAAGTACCTTTTTCATTAATTTTATAAGCAAGATTTCTTTTCTTTTCTGCTATATCAACTTCCGTAAAGGCCGCAGCATTTATAACTAATGAACATCCAGAGTTCTTAATAATATTAGAAATATCATTTTTTTTTGTTATGTCAGCATCAGCATGTGAAAGACCTATTATTATAAAATCCTCAGGACAAATAAACCTAACAAGTTCATTTCCCACTTGACCAGAACAACCTAAAACGAGAATTTTTTCCGTCATAAATAATACCTAAAATCAATTTACTTTAGTTTAGGACCAAGACCAAGACGCCCACCATCATAGGTACCCTCTTGAACTAACTGCCACCATTTCTCGTTTTCTATAAACCAACTGACAGTTTTTCTTAGGCCTGTTTGAAAGCTTTCTTGAGGAAACCACTCAGTTTGACCACAAATTTTAGTAGAATCAATTGCATATCTAAAATCATGTCCAGGCCTGTCTTTTACGAAAGTAATTAGTTCTCTTCTAGAACGGTTTTTTGGATCGGGTAAGAGATCATCTAGGATGTCACAAATCATATTTACAACCGTTAAATTACTCATTTCTGCTCCCCCGCCTACATTATAAGTTTCTCCAATAGTACCTTGATTAATAATTGACCAAATAGCTCGCGCATGGTCATCAACATAAAGCCAATCACGAATATTCTCACCCTTGCCATAAATTGGTAGTGGTTTCCATAAAATTCCATTTATAATCATTAATGGAATAAGTTTTTCTGGAAATTGATAAATTCCATAATTATTGGAACAATTACTTATAGTTATAGGTAAACCATAAGTTGTATTCCAAGCCCTTACGAAATGATCAGAAGATGCCTTACTTGCAGAGTATGGAGAATTAGGATTGTATGAAGTATCTTCAGTAAATGCTCCGTAGGAATCAAGAGAACCGTATACCTCATCAGTAGATACGTGATGAAATTTAAATTTATCTCGTGAATTAGAGCTAAGACTTCGCCAATACGAAAGTGCAACTTCCAATAATGTGCAAGTGCCCATAACATTTGTTTCAACAAATGCCGCTGGGTTATCTATAGAACGATCAACATGAGATTCTGCTGCAAGATGAATAACTATATCTGGAGAATGTTTAGCAAATATAGCGCCAAGAGAAATTCCATCACAGATGTTTACTTTTTCAAATTTATAGCGACTGTCATTTTCTACAATATCTAGTGCACCAGGCACTGCAGCATAAGTTAATGCGTCTACATTAACGACAGAAGCATTAGTTTCACTAATGAGAAACCTAACAAGTGCTGAGCCAATAAACCCTGATCCACCGGTAACTAGAATTTTCATATATTTCCCTTTATTTGATATATCTCAAGGAAATTAATAATTTGTGCAATAAGGAGGAGTTTCTATATCTCACACTTCGTTAAAACTCCATCATTAATAAGTAAAGCCCTATGCCTCTTCAGTTATAATACTTTAATATTACATAAAGCTTAATTTTCAATGTATAACTATTTATAAACATACCAAATGATAAGAAAAATATTAAGTAAAACCCCTCTGGGCTGATAGCTATTAAATATTTATATTGAATTTATGCTAATTATATTAGAATAAGATCTAATTATCGAAAATTATGTAATTAAAGTATAAAAATATAACCTTATGGGCTGGTTTTTAACAATTTGCATAGGTACGTTTGAAATCTTTATCAAAAGCAATAATATCGGGATAATTAAAAATGGCTAAAGTCACACTTGAACAGGCAAACACCATTATTTCAGCTGGGCAATTAAAAGGCCGAGAGATGGGCATTGGTCCACTAACAATAGTTGTACTCGACGATGGTGGACATCTTGTTTCAATGCAACGCGAGGATAAAAGTGGAATATTACGTTTCGAAATTGCTTTTGGAAAGGCATGGGGAGGGCTCGCTATTGGGAGGTCATCTCGTGCTAATGAAACTGATATATTAACCCGGGAACATTTTGGCGTAGCGCTTGCTGCAGCATCAGGTGGCCGTATAATTCCAGTAGCTGGCGGGGTGTTGATATTGGATGAAAATAGTAATGTTATTGGGGCGGTTGGAGTTACAGGAGACTCATCGGATAATGACGAATCATGTGCTATTGCGGGTATTGAAGCTGCGGGACTAATATCGAAAGTATAATTCATAGTAATTTATTGTCAGTGTTAGGTTATATTTTCCTGAATTATAGCGACCATTGTTCGCTTTAGAAAAATACCGCTATGAAAAATAAACAGGAAAACATGCATCCCTCTATGATAAACGCAAAAATAGATGAAAATCCTGATATAAGAGAAGATTCTATCAAAAATAATGCATTTTTAAATAATCCAAGTATACAAATTCTAGCTATAAATGATTTGTTCGAAGGCCTGATTAGTTGGCGCCTATGGGGATTGCTTGGATGGCAAGATATAAAACAACGCTATCGTCGATCTTTACTAGGTCCATTTTGGCTGACATTAAGTATGGCTGTGTTGGTTGGGACTCTTAGTTTATTGTACGGTACTTTATTTGGCCTAGATATCGATGATTACCTTCCGTTCCTTTGTCTTGGCTTTATTGCATGGGGATTAATTGCCGGTATCGTAACAGATGGCTGTGTAGCTTTTATTGGATCAGAGTCCTTCATTCGTCAGATTAGTTTACCCTTCTCAGTATATATATTCCGTCTTATATGGAGAAATTTAATAATATTTGGCCATAATATAGTAGTTTTTATTATTGTTGCTCTAATATTTAATATCTGGCCTAGTTGGACAGGATTGTTGCTTTTACCCGGACTTGTGATAATTTGTGCAACTGGTGGATGGGTAAGTATTTTACTGGGTATGATATGTGCAAGATTTAGAGACGTACCACAAATAGTGGCAAGTTTTATCCAAGTAGCTTTCTTTTTAACACCAATTATATGGAAACCAGAGCTCTTAGTAGACAGAATAGGTTTTGTTCAATTTAATCCTTTTTTTCATTTTGTTGAGTTAATAAGAGCCCCTTTACTCGGCAATGCACCCAACACAATATCTTGGATTGTAACGTTAGGAATAACTTTAGCCGGATGGCTAATAACTTTTATTATTTTCCGCCGTTTTCGCAATAGAATAGCTTACTGGATTTAAGACATAATAATGGCACACATTTATCTCGAAGATGTTGCAGTTGATTTTCCACTATATAGTGGCGCTAGTCGATCGCTTAAAACAAGCCTACTCCATCTGGGAAGTGGCGGACGTATTGGACGTGATCTAAGCGATAGGATGTGTGTACAAGCTCTACATAATATTTCTTTTGAGCTAAATAATGGAGACAGAGTGGGTATAGTCGGTCCTAATGGTGCCGGAAAAACAACACTTTTACGAGTCCTGTCCGGTGTTTACGAACCATCCAGTGGAAAAATATTTAGGAGTGGAAAAGTTGCAGCCTTATTTGACGTAGCCTTGGGTATGGATACAGAAGCTACGGGCTATGAAAATATAACAATGAGGGGAATGTTATTAGGTCTTAGTCGTTCTGAGATTAATAGTAAAGTCGATGAAATAGCCGATTTTACCGAACTGGGGGACTATCTAAAAATTCCTGTAAGGACTTACTCAAGCGGGATGTTATTACGCCTAGCATTCGCTGTATGCACATCGGTTGAACCTGAAATACTATTAATGGATGAATGGATTGGCGTTGGCGACGCAAAATTTTTAGAAAAAGCAAAATCTCGTCTCGATGATTTTGTTAGCAGATCACAAATATTAGCTCTAGCATCACATTCAAATGATCTTATAAGACAAGTATGTAATAAGGCGGTTTTAATAGATAAAGGGGGTATAATATCATATGGCGAGGTAACTGAAGTCCTCGAGATGTATGAAAAAACACTCTAACGATTGGCTTTTAGAAGGTTTTAATTTTACTGTTTCTAAGAATGGAAATGATTGATGTACCTCTCTGCAAATAAACTTTCCCAATAAATGAGAGAGCATAAGGGAAATGGCTAATAAAACTAGAAAAAATAATAATGTTAAAAACGTATCTGAACTTGGTAGTTTATATGATGATGAATACTATCGAACTGGATGCGGTATTCCTTATGAACGTAATGAACATTGGATACAATTCTTTGGCAGTATAGCGGATGAAATTATTCGCAGTTTGCGACCACAAAAAGTTCTGGATGCTGGCTGTGCTTGGGCATTCTTAGTTGAATCTCTATGGGATCGCGGGGTAGAATCGTGGGGAATTGATATTTCTCCATACGCAATATCTAAAATCAGACCAGATATGGAAAATTACTGTAAAGTTAGCTCTCTAACTGATCCTATTGAGGATAGATATGACCTGATTACCTGCATTGAAGTTCTTGAACATATGCCAGAAAAACAAGCGCGAGATGCTATAAAAAATCTGACTTCAGCTTCAAATACGATTTTATTTTCTTCTACACCAAAAGATTTTGATGAACCAACGCATTGCAATGTGAAACCTACTATCTACTGGCTAAAACTTTTTGCCGAATATAATTTTTCCCCTGATCTAACTTACGATGCCTCATTTTTAACTAAACACGCGATCCTCTTTAAAAAGGCCTCATCCCCCCCTTCAGAAGAAACTTTAATTTTATTCAGTGAAAAAATTCGTCATGCCATTGAAGTTGAAGAGAAAACAAATAATTTAGAAACTCTTAATAAAAAACTTCGTCAGCAGGAAGGTGAGTGGAATACAAAAATAACCAATAAGAACCAGGAACTAATAAACAAGTCAGAAGAAATTGAAGAACACAAAGCTAGAGTAGTTAAAAGAGATACAATTATTTCTGAATTAGAAATTAAATTACATAAAATTAATAATGATGTGCATTCATTGCAATTGGCCTTATTACAAAAAACTAATCAACTGAATGCTGTATATTCCTCAACCTCCTGGAAAATTACAGCTGCATTACGCCAAATAAGAAAAGTATTAAAGTGGCTAAAATCCTTTATTCTCTGGGGGAAGTTTATTAGTCTAAATATAGAGGCTTCAAAACAGATCCAAGAAATAAATGATATAGAATGTTTTGAATTAAAGACTGGTTTAAAAAACATGCCAGCAGGTTGGGTAATAATAAAATATAAAGCTAGAAGAAAGAAAGACATACCCAGATTAGTTATCTACTCTTTAATTGAGGGCAAGCTAATAAGACAGCCAAGCGTTCCCCTAGAGATAAATAAAGATCAAACATTTCAAAGAATTTTGCGTTTATCTGAAAACTCAAACCAGCTTTTCATTGAAATAATTAATTCATTAGATCCTATTCCAATAACGGATATTTACTATAGAGAAATAGGAAAATTTGAAGCATTATTTAGACTCAGTTGGAAAAAAATTAAACCAAGTATTACCAATCCACGTAATTGTGTCCGTCTTGTCTTACAAGGGGTAAAGATTTTTAGAAAATATGGCCTTACAGGCGTTAAAAGATCTTTACTAGGAGAACAAAATACCGATTTTCATGAAGATCATTACTACAACTGGATCGAACGTAATGAGAAACTTTCAGAATCAGACATAATTAATATCCATAAACGAATAGATGCGATGAGTCATAAACCAATAATTAGCGTTTTGATGCCCGTCTATAATACTCCTATAAATTTTCTTAAGGCGGCTATTAATTCTGTTTCTAACCAACTTTACCCGCATTGGGAGTTGTGTATAGCGGATGATGCATCAACGGATCCTGATATACGAAATATATTAAATGAATTTCAATCAAAAGATAGCCGCATCAAGGTGATTTTCCGGAAAAATAATGGACATATTTCTGCAGCATCAAATAGCGCGCTAGAATTAGCAAAAGGGGATTTTATTGCCCTACTTGATCATGATGACGAATTAGCCATTCATGCCCTTTACCTAATTGCTGAAAAAATCAACCAGAATCCTGATGCCGATTTAATATATACTGACGAAGATAAGATTAACCCTGAAGGTAAGCGCTACGCGCCTTATTTCAAAACAAACTTTAATTCTGACCTAATTTTATCACAAAACATGATTAATCATCTGGGGGTATATAGACGAAAAATCATAGATAAAATTGGTGGATTCAGGTCCGGTTTTGAAGGCAGTCAGGACTATGATTTAGTTTTACGAGTTCTGGAACAAATTGAAATAAATAATATACATCACCTGCCATATATTCTTTATCATTGGAGAGCAATTCCTGGCTCAGTAGCCTTAAATAAGGATGAAAAGTCTTATCCTCATGAAAGAGCTCAAAAAGCTATTAAAGAACATTTATCACGACAAGGAATTAAAGCGGAAGTTGAAGAAAGCCCGAGTGGAGTATACCACAGGGTCCGTTATGCACTTCCGAATGAATTACCCAAAGTTACCCTGGTAATACCAACCCGCGATAAACTTTCGTTACTAAGAGTTTGCGTTGATGGTTTATTAAATAATACTGACTACAGTAATTTAGAGATAATTATTGTTAATAATCAAAGTATAGATCCAGATACCATAAATTATTTTAGAGAAATACAGAAGAATTCAAAGGTTAGGGTTTTAGATTACGAAAAACCTTTTAATTATTCAGCTATAAATAATTATGCTGTGAAACATGCCACCGGTTCTTTAATAGGACTCATTAATAATGACATAGAAGTTATCCAGCCCTCTTGGTTAAAGGAAATGGTGAGTCATGCATTAAGGCCTCAAGTGGGTGTAGTGGGAGCAATGCTTTATTATCCGAATAATACTATTCAACACGCAGGCGTAGCTCTTGGTATTGGTGGTGTTGCTGGCCATCTCCACCTCAACAAGTTAAGAGGCGATTATAGCGATTTTGGCAGGACTGAACTCATACAAAATTATTCAGCTGTAACAGGAGCCTGTATGATAATGAGAACTGAAATATATAATGAAGTGAAAGGACTTGATTCAGAAAACCTATCCGTAGCATTCAATGATATTGATATTTGTATACGAATTAGAGAATGCGGGTACTCGATTGTTTGGACGCCATATGCAGAAATGTTACATCATGAGTCAGCCAGCAGAGGAAGTGATCAAACCTCAGATAAAATTGCCCGCTTCACAAGAGAAGTGAAGTATATGCAAGAAAAGTGGAATGATAAACTAGAAAAAGACCCATATTATAATCCTAACTTTTCACTTAAGGATGGATATTATTCAATTGGTAATAGACCAAGAATAATAAAACCTTGGTTAAACTAAATTAATTAAATTTTCTAATAATTATGGCCATATAGAATCATCGATAGAGAGAACTTTTGATAGAACGCAAAGATAAAATTCTTAAAAATGTTAACCTTAAGGACCATAAGGGCCTTGAGATTGGTGCCCTTGATAGGCCAATAGTAAAGGCTAACCAGGGCAACATAAAATATGCAGATCACCTATCTACCAGTGACTTAGTAGCTAAATATAAAGATGATAAAAACGTCGATACAGCTAAAATTGTAGATGTCGACTTTATTCTAGAAGGAAATTCATTAGCTAAATCAATTGGAAGAGAAAATAAATTTAATTATGTTATTGCCAGCCATGTCATTGAACACGTTCCAGATGTCATAGGGTGGTTAAAAGATATTTCTGAAATCCTATATGACGGCGGAATACTCTCGCTAGCTATACCTGATAAAAGATTTACTTTCGATTATCTGCGTACTCCCACTACATGTGGTGATCTAATAGAAGCTCATATGCAGAATATAAGTAGACCATCACCAAAACAGGTATTTGATTTTTTCTCCAATGCTGTAAGCCTCGATACAGGCCTGCGTTGGAGCGGAAGACTAAATGAATCGAAACTCACTAAACAGCATTCAATTAAGTTTGCTTCTAAAATGGCAAAAAAAGCTTTTCAGAATGAAGAATATACGGACGTCCACTGCACAGTGTTTACTCCACAAACATTTTTTCAACTAATTGAAATGATGTTAGAACTGGAACTGGTTAACTTGCGTGTCATAGACTTTCATGACACCTCCGAAAATGAATTAGAGTTTTTTGTAACATTTGAAAAAATTTTTATTGGTGCTAATAAAGATCTTAGCAAACATGAAATGCTAAGTAGCGTTCCAAATATAAAAATGGATACATGGGAACAAAAACAGCAAATACGGTTCCTTGATCTTGAAAAAACCGTGGGACTCTTAACCGAACAAAATAAGCAACTTTTTTCTGAAAAAGATGCTCTTAATGATCAACTCTCTATGTCTAATTCCAATCTATTAGTCTCTAACGCAAAACTAGAAGAAATTACCCACAAATTTGAAAATAAAACTCGTCAATTAGAACAAACTTATCAGTCTACTTCATGGAGAATTACTAAGCCTATAAGAAATCTTAAAATAATAATTATAAAACTCTTAAGACGCCACCCAGATAAATAATTAATATTTAGAGTTAGATGCGAATCTATAGCATTAGCTTTAAAAGTATTAGAAAAATGCATCATAATTATATAAAGATTATAAAGGTTAAATAGAAAACATAAATGAGTGATACACAAAGAATAATTTCTTGAGCAATGCCCAAACCAAAAAATGTAATTATTATGGGTGCTACTAGCCTTATAGGGCCTTATGTTTGCTCTAGATTAGCAGATGAAGGATTCATAGTAGAGTGCTTTAGTCGCAAACCAAAAATAATAAAATGTTCATCTAAACTTACGTTTCGTTGGCGTGAATTTGACATTAAAAACCCCGGTGATTGGCATGCACCTGCTGGAGTTATAATTATATCACTCTTACCTTTACAAATTTTATTTCAATTATTACCAAGACTTAAGAAAGCCGACCAAATTATTGCACTTAGTACAACTAGTGTATTCACAAAAATACAAAGTAACGATCGTAAGGAAAGAAATTTAATTAATTGTATGATTAGTTGTGAAAGAGAAATAATAAAGTTCAGTACTAACTTTAAAATAAATTGGACAATAATGCGCCCTACATTAGTTTATGGAGCTGGCCAAGATAATAATATAAGTGCAATCTCATATTTTATTAAAAAATTTGGTTTTTTTATAGTGGCGCGTCCTGCCAGTGGCCTTCGTCAACCAGTCCACGCCGACGATGTTGCACAAGCTATAGTTGCAGCCATTAATAATAAAGACGCAAGTAATACCAGTTTCAACTTAGGAGGAGGGGAAACACTTACTTATTTGAATATGGTAAAACGTATTTTCGAATCCACAGGCCGCAGACCAATTATTATATACTTACCAAGTGGGCTACTTAGTTTCGCACTGTACTGCTTTAATCTAGTTTTCCAATCAACTTATAGCCCAGCTCTTTTTTACCGAATGAATCAAGATTTTGTATTTGATTTCACGCCGGCAAATTCAATCTTAAGGTATAACCCTCGTCCCTTAAATAATAAAAAACCTGATATATAAATTAGAAGGAATAACAAAATATAATTAATATTAAAGATATAAGTTTTTCAATATCAGCAAATAGCAGGAAACATTTACGTAATGTTTCGTGGCCGTTTTCGGCTGCGCTAGCGTTAGCATTACCAGTGAGTTTGATGGACTATCATGGCTTAACACTACTGGCGATACTACTCGGTGTTTTTGCTTTGGTAATTGAAATAAAAAGAGGTTTCAATTTTAAAGACATAAAAATTCAACCACTCTATTTATATCTTCTACTTATATTTATAGGCAGCCTATCTCTTATCTGGAGTTATAATTTTGATGTTTCTTTAGAAAGACTACTCCATCTATTGGGAAATTTTCTTATTGGTTGGGTAGTTATCGGCACCGCATGCAGGCAAACTCATTACAAATTGAATATTAAATACTCAGCGATTATTTATCTTTTAGGTCTATTATTAACATTAGCTTTAATTCTGTTCCAAACAGTTTCAAACCATTTAAATATTGAATACTTTGAAATATTTAAACAAACAACAAGAAATAATATATTTCTATCTGTTACAAATCCAACTGCTACAGTCCTTGCAGTTCTTGCGATGCCAGGATGTCTATTAATATGGAGAGGTATAGGTGCTCCTGTTGCTATCGGGGTTCTTTTAGTCACAGCAACAATTATTTTTCTATCTCACAGCCTTGCTGCTATTGCAGGTTTTATTTCTTCTTTTTTATTAACTATAGCTGTACTCTGCGCAGGAAAAAAAATAATACGTTTTATTACACTAGGTATAATGTTTTTTGTTCTTGCACTCCCAACTATTGGATTTTTAAACAATACACCCTTCACGTATATGCGTAATCAATTATCTTCTCTAAACGTTAACCTACCTCTTTCTTCAATTCATCGAACCTATATCTATGACTTTGTAATACAAAATATCTCAGATAAGCCAATATTGGGTTGGGGAATAGGTGTTTCTAGGAGTTTGCCAGGAAGCCAAGAGCAGATAACCGAGTTAAATAGAGAACTTCTCCCACTACACCCGCATAATAGTATCCTTGAGATATGGGTAGAACTAGGATTAGTTGGTGCACTGGCACTAGCTATTTTAATACATTTTATTATGAAACGAATAGTACGCATAGTTAAGGAACAAACGGCAACTGCCGTTTTGTTTGGTGCTACATCAGCATATATAGTAATAGGTCTAACTTCGTATAGTATATGGTCTAGCTGGTGGATAGCTACAGCCATATTGTCAGCCGGCATTTGGACCTCATTACTTACCGAAAGGAAAACTCCTGCGGCTATGAAATAATTTATTTTTCAAAACTCTTAAAATAAAAAAAATAGAATGCTTAACTATTTTTAAACAAAAGCGGATAATAATCCCTAAATTAAATAAAAACAAAAATAATTTTGGATAATCATCTGAATAGTTTTTTCTAAAATATCTGATAAAACCAATTGTTTTTTGCCACTCAATAAAAAAAGGTGAAGTGTCGCTAGAACTTAAAATGTGTATAACGCTGATATCAGATGCATAGTAAATTTCACCACCAGCCTTACGAAATCTATGGCAGAAATCAATGTCCTCAACATGCATAAAGTATTGCTCATCCATACCACCAATTGCTCGGTAATCATCAACTGGCATTATCATGCATGCACCGCTGGTTACGGGAATCTTTGTTGTCTGCGTTGGGTTGGGCATACTATTTAGATTAAAACGCCTATATTTTTGTTGAATAAATACTATTCTGTGAAGACAAAGAACTTCCACTATTGCGGTCCAAGGGGTTAATGCCTCCCGTCTGGCGCCAGACTGTTCTGTTCCATCTCGACCAATTAATCGACATCCCATCATCCATGGACGAGGAAAACTTTTGGCCTCCTCCAAAAATTTACGCAAAGCACCTTCTGGTATAAGACAGTCCGGGTTTAACAACATAAGATATGATCCGCTAATCATCTCTGCGCCTAAATTGCATCCCGCCGCAAAACCTATATTTCCATGACCGGAATATATTTTTACTCTTTTATCTTCCTCAGACCGCAGCTTAAGTTCACTAAGAACCGAATGAGGATTACCATTATCAATTATCACTAACTCATTTAATAAATCCTGTGACAAGACACAGTCTATTGCTTCAAATAGCACGGCTCCAGTGTTATAAGTAACCATCACCACACTAACTGAACTAGCTAGCAGATTAGAATCGGTATTTCTGTGCACTGTATACTTTCGTTCATATTTTAGGAAAGGTGAAAATGCTTAATAACCCAAATCTATTCTATTTGTATTATGTCATTCAACTGCTTGTTGTTATACTTCAAACGAAATAACTAGGTAAGTCTGATAGAAGTGGCAATTTAAGGTCCTTCTCTGATACTACAACATCAGCGTCCGCTACTGGCCAATTAATTCCAATTGCCGGGTCATCCCAGACAATACCTTTGTCATGCTGGCGAGAGTAGTAATTATTCACCTTATAAATTACTTCCGTATTCGGCTCTAAAGTACAAAGACCATGAGCAAAACCTGAAGGTACTAATATTTGGTTACACTTTTTAGAATCGATGATAGCAGAGACATATTGCCCAAAGGTAGGCGAATTAAACCTAATATCTACCGCGACATCATAAATTGCTCCCGCAATTACTCTTATCAGCTTGTCTTGATCAAAAGGCGGTATTTGAAAATGAAGCCCTCTGATAGTTCCTTTAGAATAAGAAAGTGCATGATTATCTTGCTTGAAATCTATATTAACACCAAGATCAATTAAGCTTTTCTTATTGTAAGTCTCAGAGAAATAACCGCGCTTATCTTGATGTTTCTCAGGATAGAACAAAATAACTTCGGGTATTGTTAGTCTTTCTATTTCCATTTTGAATAAGCCCCTCTTAATAAAGTTAAGGACACCTAATTAAATATTTTAGCTAGTATCAAAATTATAAGCTAATTAGTTTTTGATAATTACATTTATTTATCGGTGATTTAGTTTTAGACAGTATTTTTATCAGATTTATTAGAAATTATATCAAAAGAACGAAGCATTGGCGCAAAGGGCTTACAGTTAAGCAATCGTAATACCTGCCACCAATATAAAGTACGTTTTTCTTGTATTATTCGCCTTGAATGCCAAATATCGGGCATGCTACGCAAACTATCAACCAAACCACGGATAGCTTCTCCACCAACATTTTTTCGTATAGCCATAAGTATCAAAAGAATAATTACCAACGCATGTAAAGGAATAAGAAAAGGCAATAAAGGTCCAGGTATATTTTTAATAAAGGTCCATATTAAGTTTCGAATGCTATGATATATTGTAAACTTACTATGACGACCAGTAATGACAGAACCGATATGGCGGACAATTGCATCAGGCACTAATAAACAACTCTCACCTCTAAGGCGCATACGAAACCCTAAATCAATATCTTCAAGATAACAAAAAAATCGTTCATCAAATCCACCAATAAGATTAAATAAATCACGATCATACAGAGCAGCAGCAGCACATGCCGAGAATACTTCCCCACCATGGGTTAACTCACTAACATGACGCCTATGCCCTCCTCGCCAAGCTAAACCACTCAAATGATATACATCACCAGCTCCATCCAATCTTTTATCATCACTATCATCTACTAACACTGATGCAAAAGATTTAAATTTTTGATATTGATTAATTGCAGCAACAAGTTTTTCTAGCCACTGTGGTTCGGGAAAAGCGTCAGGGTTAAGTAACGCAATCCAACTACTCTGTGATTTTCCCACAGCCAGGTTGTTTGCACTTGCAAATCCCATATTATTTTCATTTTTAATAATTTTAAAGTAAGATGGTAAATTCTTTAATGATTTAATAGAATTATCGGTAGAATTATTATCCACGACTATAACTTCAAAATCGTTATAAGTTTGTAGCTCTAAAGCTGCCAGACATCTAGAAAGACATTCACCGCTATTATAATTAATAATTATTACGCATAGATATGGAATAGACATAATTAATTTATTTGCCACACGTTAAGTCTGCTCACAAGTGCGTGTTGTTGATATCTATAGTAATATTATAGTCATAGGGTATTTATTTTAATAGCGCGTGTATTGGTTAGAAAAAAATGGGGAGATGTAATAAATCACCTCCCCACAAGACTTAGTCTTCTATCCAAACTCCCCGCCAATCAGTATTTAAGACCAATGAAGGAGCAATTTTATAGCCTTTGACTTTTTTATCCAGGGCTATTGTACGATTCATAAAGGATAAGGGTAATGTCCAAGATAAGTCGGTACTGTGCTTAATAAACTCATGTATTAATGCTTTTCTCTTTTGAGGATCAGGTTGTTTCTTTTGAGCTTCATATAGATCATCCAGCTTCCGGTCTATATACCCAGAATAGTTCTGTGGGTTCCGGTCCTTCGAAGTATATTTTGCCAAAAGAATTGTTGGATCAGGGAGAAATCCACTAACGAAATCAATAGTAACATCAAAAGTCCCTGACCTTCTCATTTTGACCCATTTAGGTGTTGGACTAGATATCTGTTCTACACTAACACCACATTTTTTCCATTGATCAATCAACCATATAGCAATTTGTTCATAAGGATGCGCCACAGCACGATTACTATACTTAAACGTTAAGTTTTGATGACCAGATTCTTTCAAAAGAGCCCTTGCTTTTGCCCTATTAGCAGCCATGTCCCGACCAAATCCTGGCAACTTTTCTAACTCATTACTTGGTAAAGCAAACTCACTTCCAGGCATCACGGCAGCAGCCGGCTGAGGAGCTGTCCAGGTTAACTTTGCGAGTGTAGGTAAACCTTTGTGTCTGTCCATACAAAGTGTCAGTGCATGTCTTACTCTTTTATCCTTAAAATGCTCAAATTCTGCATTCAAAGTTATCATCATAAGAGAGAGCATTGGCATGGTCTGAAAGGCAACCTTATCTCCCATCTTTTCTTTAAGCACTTTAACTACAGGTGGAACAGCTGCTCTCCATTCGGCCATTATCTGACCTCCCAACATAGGGTTAACTATTTTTTTAATCGCAAAGCCCACTGTTTCATCAAGATAGTTATCATCAAAGTGATAATCTTCATATCTCTTGGCTACCCACTTGCTTCCTTTGACATGCTCAACAAAACGAAAGGGGCCTGTTCCATTAATATTATCAGCATGCCATCTTGGTCCTTTAGCAATATCTTTAGCTGAATATATAGAATTCCAGGGTGATCCAAACCCCGTTAATAGAGCTCCATCAGGGCTCTTAAGTTTGAATACAACTGTAAAATCATCTGGAGTTTCTATGCTTTTAATACTGCTGAAAAGGTTTTTACGAGCAGACCGAACACCTTCTGGAGGGTTATATAAACGGTCATAGGTTGCCTTCACATCTTTTGCTGTAAGGGGCGTTCCATCGTGAAATTTGATACCTTTCCTAATATTAAATACATAAGTTAGACCATCAGTAGAGACATTCCAACTTTCTGCTACATCACCCTCTAGTTCAGGAAAATTATCCCAGTTAAAAGTCACCAATGTTGAATAGTGTTGGGGAATATAATGCATTACACCATAGGCGTTAGCACCATGTGCATCATATGTCTCAATTTTAGATTTTACACCATATTTTAGAGTTCCACCTTTCTCGCCAGCAGAAATATCATTATTGGGAAAAAAACAAGTTATTAAAAAAACAGAAACAAAGCTAAAAATAAATGACTTAAATATTTTTTTGTTAATAAACACTTTATCCTCCCTATTTTATTATCTTATTTTAGATTTTAAACCACTTACATACATAACCATTAAGCATATAAGTCTTTCGATAAAAACATTATTAATTAAGAACAAATTTAAATGCTTTTCTTAACTGGAAACCATTTCCTTTACTAACTCAAACGTTTCAGGACCTGGAGATAATTCACCAGAATGAATACGTTTACTTACTTCTATTATTGTAGAGTTTACTTCTGTTGGTAGGCCAAGTTTAGCACCATATTCAACTACTAAGCCGTTAATTTCTTCAGCTTCACTCCTTCTACCTTTTAAATGATCTTGTAAAATACAATCACGCGCAGCGGGTCCTACATCTGCCATCATTTTTTCAAATAGAGTTTCTATAAATCTATTTGTGTCTTTAATATCTTCCTCATTTAAACCAAAAATTGGCACTAATTTGTTACCCATTCCTTGAGATACATTTAAAGCTTCGGTAGTAACTCTCATGAGTACTTCTCTCATACCGTTAGCACGCAGCCCTTCAACTCCATTAAGGCCTGATGTCGCAACAACGGCCATTGTGGTATTTATCACCAGTTTGATCCATTTTGCAGACATTATATCTGAAGAAATAGAAACATTACCGACATTACTAAGTATTTCAGCAACCTCTTCGCTACCACCCTCCCTTGATCCTTCTAGATCACCAACTCCAAACCATGTTTTTTCTGGAGGTGTATTTCTTTGAACTACTCCTGGTGTAAAAATTTCTGAGGAACATTCCACTACCACTCCTACTGTTCGGTCTGCTCCTATAATTTCAACTATGTCATTAACTGTCATTGCATTCTGCATGCCTACAAGAAGTCCATTTTCATGCAAATATGGTTTAATTAGTTCACAAGACCAACGGGTATCATAGGCTTTTGTATAAAGTAGAACCAAATCGTATTTAGGTGACATAGCAGCCAGTTCACACAAATGATATGCAGATACGGTTATCTCTAATTTTCTATTTGGCATACATATTCGTAGGCCATCTCTTCGCATTGCCTCAACATGCTCTGGCCATTGATCTAAAAGATCAACTTCGTATCCCATACTAGTCAGGTCGGCTGCAGCGCAACTGCCATTAGCACCAGTACCTAGTATAGCAATCTTTTTAATCAAAGCTTTTCCCGCTTTTATTATTTAAATAAGA
The DNA here is from genome assembly GCA_002713365.1 of Rhodospirillaceae bacterium. Taxonomy (GTDB): domain Bacteria; phylum Pseudomonadota; class Alphaproteobacteria; order UBA6615; family UBA6615; genus UBA6615. Next base: position 102,077 of record PASR01000011.1, on the reverse strand, counting down.
TTAATCATAATAAAACATGGAATACTAATTTAAGGTGATTATCGTCGCTGTTCTTTTCAGTGATTACAAGCATTTTATCTGATATAGCGGTTATATAACTTAATATAAATTATATTTTAGTTATCTTCATAATTAGAAAATTTGTTAATAACCAAAGGGAGATTCAGGTTTTGACTAATATTATAGAAGAAAAATTACAAAAATCAGGAATCAAACAGGGAGCCCTAAATGGAATTAGAGTTATTGACCTAAGTCAGTTTGAAGCAGGGCCATCATGTACTGAAACTCTGGCGTGGTTAGGAGCAGAAGTAATAAAAGTAGAAAACCCTAATGGAGGTGAACAGGGAAGAACCCCTCCTACGAAAGGCGGGGATTCATATTATTTCTTATTGTTTAATGCTAATAAACGAAGTGTTACTTGTAACCTTAAAAGTGTTAAGGGAAGAAAGATTCTTGATGAGTTAATCAAAACTGGTGATGTGTTTATAGAAAATTATGGGCCAGGAGTAATAGAACGTCTGGGCTATAGTTACGAAGCAGTAAAATCTAAAAACTCTTCAATTATATATGCAAGTATTAAAGGTTTTGGCAGAGGCAGTCCCTACGAAAATTTTTTAGCCTTTGATATGATTGCGCAGGCGACTGGTGGAGTTATGAGTATAACTGGAGAAACCGACGGCCGCCCATTAAAGCCTGGAACAACAATTGGAGATACAGGAACTGGCCTTCATTGCGCTATAGGAATACTTGCAGCTTTATTTCAAAGACATACTACTGGTGAAGGTCAATTAGTAGAAGTTGCGATGCAAGAAGCAATGACAAATTTTTGTCGGGTGGCTTATGCAACTCAAGCTAATACAGGCAAAGCAGCAGTGAGAAGGGGCAATCAGGTTATTCTTGGTTCTTCAGCACCAAGTGAGGCCTATTTATGTAAGGGCGGGGGACCAAATGACTATTGTTATATTTACTCAACACGAGCTCATAACCAGCACTGGGAAAGAATTGTAAAAGTTATAGGTCGTGAAGACATGCTAAATAATCCCAAATTTAAAACTGCCGAAAGCCGTGCAGAAAATATTAAAGAGGTCGATGATGCTATAGGAAAATGGGTTATCCGGTATGATAAAATGGAAGTAATGAAAATTATGGGTGAAGCTGGCGTTGCTGCCGGTGCGGTTTTTGATACAATGGAATTACAAAATGATTCCAACCTTATTGATAGAGGGGTTTTCACCGAAATTGAGCATCCTGTTCATGGAAAGTTTACTATGCCTACATTTCCCGTGAAACTATCCAAGTCACAGGTATCAATAGAACCTGCCCCATTACTCGGAGCAGATAATAAACATGTATACGGAAATATCCTTGGCTACACTGACGATGAAATTGAAACACTCTCCGATGATGGAATAATTTAGGAGCCTCCATTATTTATCTCTAATGCTTATTAAGTTCTTTTGCTAAAAATAATTATAATAAGAATTTATGATTATTTATTACTTCTATAATTACTGCCAACCACAGAGGCCTTAGCTTTATGATCCACTTTGCTCCAAATTTTTATCATATGTTTCTTGAAATTCCTATTGAGCAAAGATTTGTTGCCGCAGCTAAAATAGGAATCACCAACATAGAATGGCATTTTCCTTACGAGCTACCCAAAGAGGAACTAAAATGTTTACTTGATGATAATGGTATTGAATTTACATATTGCGTAGTGCCTCCAGAAAAAAATAATGGAGAGTATGTAACAGTTCGCGGTCTAGGCGCTCAGCCTGGTAAACAAGATGATTTCAAACGCTCAGCTGACCAAGTATTAGAATATATTCATCACTGTAATTTTTACTCTATTAACGTTGGAGCTGGCCCAATTCCAGAAGGTGTAGATAGACAAAGATGCGTTGATACATATGTAGAAAATATTGACTATATTTCTAGAAGCGCTGGCGATCATAGATGTAAGTTTTTGCTTGAACCTGTATGTCGTCAAAGAATAGAAAATTGGCCAATGCAGAAAATGTCTGAAGCAAAAGAGATTGTAGACCTGGTGGGAGGTAATAATGTTGGTTTAGTTTACGATACATTCCATATGCGATATGAGGAAACTGGAACCCTAACTGATATTATGGATATGTTTTGGCCATATATAGGTTATGTACAAATTGGTAATCCCCCTAACCGCAATGAACCAGGCGTTGGTGAACTAGATTTATTATGGATAGTTCAGAGGGCTTTAGAAAAAGGATATCAAGGAGCTATAGGTATGGAACTTGACCCTTCTAAAGATACATGGACCAGTCTATTATGGATGAATCAGTTTGGTTATAATGTTGATCCAAATAATAGATAGTTTTTCAATTAAATAATTAAAGTTTATTGACAGTATATTACCGGAACTAGAGGAGTTATTTATGCAAACTCGAGTGGCACGAATATACGAGTATGGAAATCCAGATGTTATTAAAATAGAAACTGAATCTGTTCCCTCTCCAGGGCCAGGAGAAGTTTTAATTGAACAGACTGCCTGTGCCATCCATTTAGCCGATTCCTATATGCGTCAGGGCCGATATTTTTTAAAACCCCCATTGCCTAATGTTCTAGGCTTAGAGGGAATTGGAACAGTAATATCAATAGGAGCTAACGTTGAGGACTACAAAACTGGTGACAGAGTGGCTTATCTATTTAATCTCGGTGCTTATGCTGACATAAGAATAATTCCAGCCAATCAGCTTTATAAACCTCCGGCAGAACTAGATTCGGAAACAATAGTCGCGACTTTTGTAAGAGCTCTAACAGCACAATATTTATTGAGACGTCTTTACCCCATTAAACCTGGAGAAACGATTCTTATTCATTCGGCTGCTGGCGGTATGGGTAGTATTCTATCTCAGTGGGCTAATAATATTGGAGCAAAAGTTATTGGTACGGTTAGTTCTCCTGATAAATTCATCACTGCTGAGAATAACGGCTGTGAACATGTTATTAATTACATAAAAGAGGACTTTAGTGAGGCAGTTCTAGATATTACTAATGGCAAGGGTGTACCAGTCGTTTTCGATGCCGTCGGAGCTGATACTTATAAAGGGAACATAACCTCTCTATCCCCACGCGGGTGGTATGTAAATTATGGACATGCATCCGGTCCTCCACCCATTGATGCCATAGAATTGAATCAAAAATCTCTAATTTTTACAAAAGCATCTCTAAAAGATTACATGATTAACCCAGATGAAAAAGAGATGATGATGGAAGAGGTCGTAAAAGTGATTAAAGAAGGAAATGTAAAATTAAGTATAACAGGTAGATATGAGCTATCAGATATTACTCAAGCTCATACAGATCTAGAATCACGGCTAACAACTGGCGCTCTAGTCGTCGTTTTTAATAGTAAATTATAGATTTATTAATGAATACATTTAAATTATAAGTGTATTTTTATAAAAAAATATTTTCATAAATTCATATTTTATTTTCTAAAAACTTTAATATATTCTCTGGCTTACTAATATCGTATGGATCGTCAGGGCAATTGTCTGAAAATCCAGATTCTTCAAATAATTCTTCTATTGAACAGTCGTTAACTATTGCAGCATATCTCCACGACCTCATACCAAAGCCGAGATTATCTTTGTTTACCAGCATACCCATCTTCCTAGTGAACTCTCCAGATCCATCTGGAAGAACAGATATATTTTTTATATTTAAACTAGATTTCCAAGCATTCATGACAAATGTATCATTAACCGATACACAGAATATTTTTTCGATACCATGAGAATTAAAATTAGAATACATATTGTCAAATCCAGGTAATTGATAACTAGAACAAATTGGTGTGAAAGCGCCTGGTAGTGAGAATATAATCGCACGAATACCACTAAATATTTCTTCAGTGGTTACATGTTTCCATATATATGGTGAATTAATATCAGATAAATCTTCTGCTACGCGTGTTTTAAAAATAATATTCGGTAAAGTTTTTTTTATCATAATATAACTCTTTAATTAACAATTCTTGTAGTGGATATAGCTTCTTGATTTAAGTCCGGTATACGGGCAGCTAAGTCCAAATAATGACAACGTATAGGTAACCACATATCTTTTGATAGGAATGCCGACGATAATTTATCCAGGAGAGCAATAACAGCCTCTGCAGGAACCTCACTCATAATATTATGAATTATTTTTTGTGCCATAAATGCTTCATCAGCCTGCTGAAAAGCTAGACAAGCTATGGTAATTTGCTCAAGAAGACCATGGGTTCCGCAGCCGTGGCAACCGACACTTAGCGTCTTAGTTGAATAGCTTATGGTTAGATCTAAACAAAATATAAAGGCAACACTGATATCTTCCTTATTGTCACCTATCAGGCCTAAATCATAAAAAGCCTGATTTATTAGTGGCTGGGGATCGATGTTCTGTCTTGTATTTCGAATCCAATGTTGGCTCGCCCAAGCCCAAAATACCTCAGGCGGTGATTGATCAGGAACAAATAATTGTCCATTTTTATTAACAAACGAACTATTGCAAATATGATCGCATGCTTCATTGTTAATTGTTTGCATATAGCAGTCCAAATATATTAGTTACGTCTTCCATTTAATAATGATAATGCGAATCACTATCATTATCAAGTGAAGTTTGAAAAAAACCCTATTATTAGGAAATATATTTTTGAAAATGTTAAATCTAAAAGTAAATCGGACTACTTTTTTAGTTTTATACAGTGTTTGATAAATTATTTTATGCTTAAAAAAGATCTAACAGTCTCATTTCCACGTATATAAAAGTACAAAGCAATTTATACAGAAATGAGATACTTATTATGAAACAGTTTATAGTTGAAAGCTACAATAGTGTAATGAATGCGAAATATAATCCTATTCGACATATTCAGGATGAGAACACAAGACATGTAATTATGCTAAGTCTAATGTGGATGTGGTGTGGAATATTTTCAGTTTGGACCGGAGCCATATTCTACTTTGGTGTTTCTGTTTTTCTACATACACTTTTATTCTTTGGTTTATTGGTAACAATAGGCACATTTGAAATAGCTAAACGCTGTGAGATAGTTCTAAGGAAACAAACATAAGATAAGATTAGTAAATAAATTTTCACCAATAACTTATATTATTACCTCTTATTCTAAATGTAATTTCTTATTGGGGTAACTTGCTACTGTCCAGTTACCCCAATAAAGAAAATTATACTTTATTTACTCCAAATATGTAATCTACGAAAATTTATAATGGCTTAATTCTGTTTTATAACAGAATTAAGCCATTATAGATTCATATTGTATTGCTCAAAATACAAATTCAAAGGTATAACTACCTTTATTTCAATTAAAAAAAATAGTTATATTAAAATGATTAAATTGATTATAGGTATATGTATTGGACTGTGGTTGGGCGTAGAATTTAACGACGAGATTATGTATCTTATAGAAACTTTTCAAAATAATTAGGGGCCATAATGAAAATAGGATTTAGCGTAGCAACATCTGATGTAAGCACTGAAAAACTTCCTGCTCAGCAAGGTGAATTTGCTGCCAACCTCGATGTACTTTCAGAACTTGGTTATGATGGAGTCGAAGTATCTATTCGCCAACCTAAAAATCTTGATCTTGATGAACTTCAAATAGACGTAGAAAAAAGAAATTTAGAAGTAGCCTCTATTCATACAGCTGCAATAGGTTTCCAAGATAAAATTTGGCTTTGTCATCCAGATAAATCCATAAGAGACGAAGCTTTAATCCGACTTAAAGGCTCTTTGGATGCAGCTGCCTTTTTTGGGGTAGACGTTATAATTGGTTCTTTTCGAGGACAATTGCTAGATGGAGAGGGTAGAGAAGAATCCTTATCTTGGATGCATGAAGCCTTCAAGGAGGGAGCAGACTATGCCGCCAAGGTTGGGTCAACAGTACTATTTGAACCGCAAACACGTTTTTATATTAACTTTGGCTTAACTACTCAAGACGGTGTGGAATTTGCTAAATCAATAGACAGTCCCGGAATGGGTCTTATCCTCGATACTTTTCATATGAATATTGAAGATGTTTCGTTTTCTAAAAGCATCTTTGACTCCAAAGATTACCTTAAATATCTACAAATGAGCGACAGTAACCGTTTATATCCAGGCGGAGGACATGTTCCATGGAGAGAGGTTATCAGTAGCCTTAAGGCAATAGATTTTAGTGGGTATTTATCTTTACAGTGTCTTATGGAACCAGATTTTAAAACTGCAGCAAAATTAGGAATTAACCATCTGCGCAGTCTATTATAATAAAATCTGATTAATTATTAGATTTTAATAGCCTAGATTATAATCTGAACTAAACTATTTCTTTATTAATTTTACTATCCATATAATTTTGTTAATTGGAAACAGCTGAGGTATAAATAACTATTTCCAATTAACATTGTTTTAGTGTTTTGCTGCTATTTCTTTCATTAGCTTTTCAGCAACTTTCTTTGATTTACCTCTAAATTTAATCTTTTTAATCGCTTCTAAATTATCAAGATTATTACCTACTATAACAAATCCAATCATTCCCATATTTTTATGGGGGGTACACTGGTAGGCATAAATTCCAGGTACTTCAAACTTATACTTCGTATCTTTTGAAAGCTTAGACTTGAATTTTTTTACTCCCTCTGGAGCACCACCTTTTTTTATGAATTCAACATTATGACCTTTATCTTTAGCCTTCCAAAAAACAGTGTCACCAACGTCTACTCTTACTATTTTTTCAGAGTAGACCATCTTCTCTTTACCTAACTTATTGAGCATATCCACTGTAACATCAGCTGCCATTGCGAAGCTTGAGCTGAACAAAACAATTAGGGCTGAAATAAATAATTTCATAGAATTAAGAACCTTTCTTGATTTAATTTAAACTAAATTCTCTACTGTATAATCTGTATTTCAACTCATACGAGACTTAAAACATCTAGACTTAATAGGGTTATGAGCTATTTCTTAGCCAAACATCTATCTATAATTTATGTAGTTATTATTTACTACATACCTACAAAAAATATGCTGCCTGTGTCGATTTATCACAGGGAATGTAAGAATATTTAATTATCTTTTTCTATGTAATTAAGAAACTTCTTTAAAATAAATATTGGATAACTAAGCATATCAATGCCATTCAGAAATTTTATTTTGATATTAATTTATAAAAAGTATTTATTAACAATACCTTATAAATTTATCTTAAATTAGGTGGTGAATTTTTGGCCCACAGATGGTCATGCCAACGCCACATAATTAAACCAATCGATGTAAGACCAAATAATGAATAAATCGCAACCATAGTTTTATAGCCAAAAAAAGTGATTACTGGGCCAGCAATAAGTAAGCCTATGGGCAACCCATAAACCGCAAGCATTCTTAAGCCAAGAATTCCTCCACTATATCGTTTATCAGAAGTTCTTACTAACATTGCTGACATTGGAACTAGCCCCAAACCCTGCACACAACCAGTGACTATAAGAATTGGTATTCCAATTTGTAGATTATTAAATTGAGAGAATATAAATAACATTACATACCATAGGGAGCAAAAAATAATTATCATACGACCGCTCATAACACCGTTACCAATACGTGTTAATATTACTGACCCTATCATTGCTCCAAATGCAAAACTTGCCGCAAGATACCCCAGACCTGCTTGATTGGTTAAGTAAATATTTTTAGCCACAAACGGTAAAAGTCCTGCAGTTAACGGAAAAGCAGTGAGGTTTACTAAAAATGCAATAATCAAGGCAGCTAATAAATGTGGCGTCCTAGCAGCATAAATAAAAACATCTTTAAGGTCTCTCCAGGGACTAGTAGGATTTTGTAAATATTTTTCTGTATCTGAAGATTTATGATTTAGGTTTAATTTAGATATACCAAATGATAAAAATAAGCTGGTTGCATATAATATGACTATTATTAAATAAGCAGAACTAATCCCTAGCACGGCTACAGTACCAGCCCCAGCCAAAGCTCCTGCAATACGTGCCGAGTCAGTCGTCATTCGATTAATACTCATTGCACCAGTTAGGTTCTTAGCCGGAATTGTTTGCCCAATGAGAGCATATCTCATAACTAAATCTGATGGTCTAAAAATACCCATAATTAAAGCTATTGCAAAAACATAAGACGGAGAGAGATAATTACTAATTGCCAAAATCATTATTACTGTTGCTTGAAGTGTAAAAACAAGTCTAAGAAAACAGAGTACATTTCGGTAGCCTATTCTGTTACCTAACACCCCTATTAATGGCGCTATAAGCGTTCCAAGAAATTGAAGTGAGGCAAAAATGGTTAGTAAGAGTACTGAGCCGGTTTCATCTAAAATATACCAACCCAGAATGATAGTTTCCATTTCAAAAGCCCACGCAGTACCTAAATCCGCTGACCACTGAAAACGAAAACTTCTGAAATAGAATGGCGCTAGGCTTGAATTATTATTATATTGCTTTGCAGCAGTCATTTATCTATCCCGATTTAACAATACGCAGTTTGTTTTTTATTTTTTTTAGTTTGCTGATACTGCGTTTGAAAAACATATAAAGAAAGTAAAAGAAATATAGAAAAAAATGTAAATAGCTTAAACAAGAATAGTAAGCTAACCCACTATATGAAACCTTAATAATATTTAAATTAAAGGATACAGGTATGGTAAACCCTTTTTCCGATCAAAGAGTATTTATGGAAGCATGTGACCAAACAACCAATGGAATCAAAAATGAAGAACAATATGCTCTATACAGAGATTTAATTAAAGAAGAAGTTGAAGAGCTAAATGCTGCTATACAAGAAAATGATGAAGTAGAACAACTTGATGCATTAATTGATATTCTAGTCGTAACTATCGGAGCAATACATTCTATGGGAGCTGATGCTGAAGGTGCCTGGCAAGAAGTTCTTAAAACGAACCTTGCTAAAATTGATAGTAGTACAGGTAAGGTTATAAAGAGGGAGGATGGGAAAGTTTTAAAACCACAAGGTTGGGAGCCACCAAATTTACTCCCATATATTAAGGCCATATGATATCTAGTTAAGAATTAAAGCGGCTTAATAATTAATAAAAAAGTTGGAGATGAATTTACTAGAAATCAGTCTGCATTTTTATACAGAGAAATTGGTAAGAATGAAGATAACAAATGGCTAGTCGCGGTCTATTGAAAAAGCAAAGAAGATGCCATTAACTCTATTAATAATATTGATAAGATACCACCTATGGTAAAACGTATATATCACTGATTAATCGAGAAAAAATGAATATATCAATATTTTATATTATTTAAATTTAAAAAAAATCACAGAACATCTAAATTTATAATTTTTTTAAACAGATCCCCCCCAAAAAAACCATCCCAAACCAATAAAAAATAGGGTATTTCCGTATAATGCGTGCTCTATACTCACCAACAGCAATGAGTTGGTTTTTGAGTAAGTAGATGCAAACATAAGCCCGCCAAATAAACTTAATAATGGGGCTACCCAATTAATAAAAAAAACATGAGCAAAACAAAATATTAAGGCACTCATAAATATCAATATATATTCTTTCTTAAAAAGACTTTCATATCTTTTAAAAAAAAAAGTACAGAAGATGAATTCCTGTGGAAATGCAGAAAGAATGGGATACAAAAATAGAACTGCATACATTACTGTAGGGTTTTCTCTTTGTATAATAAACAATTTTTCTGGGAAAATTTTTGCAGTAAAGAAGTAAAGAAGGATACTTAAAACGATCCATCTAATAATTATTATACAAAAATAATTTAGGTTAAAATTATATTTAACCTCGTAAACATAAAATAGGATTTTTTTACTTTTATAAAAAAACAGATAAACAAAAATAGTGTAGAAAAAAACTATCCATATAAAAAATAAAATATATTTGCTTAATCCAAAATAAATTATAGAAAGAGGAAATAAAAACCCTATTAATAAAATTTCAAATACTTTTATATAGTTACTCATTATTTCTATTGGAACTTTTTAATTTCCTCTTCTAATTTAATCATTAATTCATTAGCCGGTAACGATCGTATTTTATCATAGGCTTGGCCTGCCCATAAACTCTGGTATTCACCGTCATTAATACCAATTGCTAACTTTCGAATTGAATTGGTAAGAGTATTTTGAATCGGAAATGGAAGAATAGATTTACCTTCCATAAGCTTTATAAACTCATTTTCAATGCCTTGTGCGCGCCGACCAGAGAATGACTCAGTAAATAAGGTTTTTCTATTTTTCTTATTTAGTAAAAACTCTTTGTGAGATTCTGATGTTCCTGATTCTTCACAGCATAGAAATGCTGTTCCCATTTGTACGGCAGTTGCTCCTATCTTAAGTGCCGCAACAATATTGGCACCAGTCATAATAGCTCCTGCAGCTACAATCGGTATTGAAGTTACATTAACTAGTTTGTTAACTAATTCAGCAAGAGATAAATTATCATCTTTTCCTTCAGGATTAAAAGTACCTCTATGACCTCCTGCTTCAACACCTTGCGCAATAATAAAGCTCGCTCCGACTCTTTCGATTTCTAATGCCTCTTTTACACTAGTAGCAGTTATTCCTACACTAATCCCTAAGGAAAGAGCCCTTTCAATAATTGACTTCTTGGGAATACCAAAATGGAATGTAAGGATCTCTGGACAATGCTCCCAAATCGGGTCTAACTGGGTCTCAATATCAGGGAAAAAAGGTTCTTGTGGAATAGAAACGTTAAAATCACCGTCTATTGGTAAGCTCCTTACTGCTTCTAAAGCAGCGCTCTGCAATTCTTTACTCGGTAATTCCACATCGCTAAAAACAAAAAAGTTGGCATTAATAGCACCATTTGTAAGCGCCTTGGTTTCTATTAAATCTTTATTAATTTTATCAGGTTTACTGTAGGAAAATCCAAAGCTACCTATACCGCCAGCATTAGAAACAGCACTAGCTAATCTAGGCGTATTAACACCACCTGCCATAGGCGCTTGAATAATAGGCAACTTTAATGATGAAAACTGAAACATCGCAAGGTTACACTCCACTCAATCAATAACAGATATCAATTAAATATCTATAAAGCCGTAAACACATATTTTAACCTTATCTCGTAAATTATAAAAATTCATTCAAACAACTTTACCCATATGAAAACTGATAACTATTAAATCAAATAACATTTGCACTCATTCATATATCAACTATTAACGATGCACTAATCGGATTTCTTACCCTAATTAGCCTGAATTTCAATATCAGCAAAATCTATAATTTCATCTCTTAGCATACTCTTATCTTTTAAACTCCTATAAACCCCCCACTTCGGTCTCAAATATTTGGATTCATCTTTCCATATTTTAATGGATGTATTTTTATAGCTAAGTAATTCAGTACCGTTTTCGAGAGAAGTTATTTTTACAAAAAGTCTACCTTTTTCTGCAAATGTTGCCTCAAAAACTACTTGTAACCACTTGCCTAAAAAAGGCGATAATTGTGCAACAAGAATATTTTCACTTTTATGTTTAGTTCCATAACGAAGTTCAAATTTATCTTCTTGACCTGCAAGCCCTTTACGAGTGGTAAATGTAATCACTGGGTGTTTAAAATATAAACCGCCCACAGCCTTCACCTGAAACAAATGTGTAAAATATCGAGAAGACTGAAATTTTTCATCTAATTTAAACTTCCATTTATAAATAAATTTACTTTGTTTCCTGGCTTTTAACCAGTCGGGGGATTTATCGTATACTTTGATTTCAGTTCTTTGGCGTCCAAATAACTTACATCTATCAGAATCATGGTCCCGATGAATATGAAAACGGAATACATATTTTTTAAGGTTTTTATCAAAATTCTGAGTTATATGTGGTCCAAACTGTGGATGACTGCAATCTGAAACCTCAATTGCATTACCACCTTGAGTAAATAGAGAGTTTATCAAGCGATAGGTTTCTTCAGACTTCCTAGCTTCTAAAATTAAAGTTTTTGGAACCAAAACTTCATCAGTTTTACTCCAAGCAATCGAGGTAGTTAAACAGAATACAATAGCAAGAACTATGATAGTAAATTTATTCATTCGAAAATACTAGCTGACTTTGATTTAAATAGGGGCTCTAGTTTTAATGGATAGGTAAGGTGATTATACTAAATAGTTTTCCCTACTTTATCACTATTGGTAAATGTTAGGATAACAAGGAGCGCAGGTATTCAGATTATACTCACTCTATCGTTTATAGGGATAGTTAGTCTGGTATCTTCATACCGTCTTTGTACATTTCTTTGTATTCTAGCCTACCATTCTTATCAAAATATTCACAAATACCTTCTTCTGCGTTATCAATGTAAGTTGCTTTACGGCATCTCTTACCATTCTTATGAAAATATTCCCAAAGGCCTTGTTTTTTGCCGTCACTGTAAGTTCCTTTGCTGTATAACTGACCATTTTTGAAATACGTTTTCCAAATACCCTGCCTAAAACCTTTACTATAGGTTCCCTTTCTTTCTATCTGCCCCATCATCTTATAATAGTATGCCCAAAGACCTTCTTTTAAACCTCTATTGTAAGTTCCTACCTGGTTGCCCTTTACAGAGCCACTAAAAGGAAAATTATTTAACTTAAAGTAGGTAATTCCGTCACGTTCTACCAAATCAGATAGAGTAATTGTCGAAGTGTTTTTATTCATTTTAAAACCCTGGCAGACTATAAAAAAATTGGGGTAAATAATTTTATTGAATACTATCTTTTATTTAAGCAATGGAATTACTTCCATAGCGTCCTGCAATTTTTTTCCCAGAGATTTAAATTCAAAGCCATTTGAAAATATATCTATATTAATTCCTACTAATTTAGAAAACTCTGTATCCCCAAAAACTTCATTTTTTGAGAGCAACCCATCATTATCGTAATCAAAACTATTCAAAACTGATGATGCAGTAATTGGCAAAAATATTATTGATGCTAACTGGATTGCCGCGAAGTCTTCAGTCTCCAATACATTTTCACCCTCATCTGCTGCAGCAAACTTTACAATATTTCTTTGGAACCGAGCAATTTCAGCCGCTGATAGATGATCATCTTTAGTAATATCAATATATGTCCATATTTTTATAAAGGCACATTTTATATCTTTTTTACATTCTGTTTCCAAAGAGTCACCAAGATTTACTAATGCCCGAACATCACTTTTATAAATAATATCCTCTAAAATAAATGTGCTATACCTTTCACTGGCATCATCGTGCCCCTGTTCTGCTGCAAGTCGGTACCACTTCATAGCAGTCTTTTCATCTCGTGGGACACCATCCCCGTTCTCATACATAACAGCCAGAGTAAATTGAGCATCGGCGTTTCCTTGTTTTGCCTGGGCTACTAATTTTCTTTGTTTTTTCTGTTCCGCAAGTTTTTTATCACGTTCTTGTTTTTCACGCTTTCTTATTTCGGCAAGTTGTTTTTTTTCAAGTGCTTTTTTTTCAGCAAGTTTTATTTTACGGTATTCAGCCACAGACTGCGTATATTTGAATTTATTATTTTCCCATACACCCTCATCTATCCTTCCATCAGAATAGGTACGAGTGCCATGTCCGTGAATTTGATTGTTCTTGAATTCACCAACGTATTTTTCACCATCGGCAGAGGTAAAAGTTCCTTTTCCATGAATTTTATTATCCTTGAATTCACCAACATATTTGTTTCCAGTCGCCCAAGTATAAGTGCCTTGTCCGTGTTTCTTGTTATCCTTGAATTCACCAACGTATTTATATTCATTATCATACGTTCTAGTTCCAAAACAGTTATTCCAGTAATCTGACTCTGCTGAACACTGAGGCAAAGCAGCACTACTTCCTGCACTTCCAAGAATGAAAGCAAATGATAGACAGATGATGATGTTGAGTTTTCTCATTGTATAACTCTCGCATATTTTAGTGAAGTTGGGGAGTCTGACTTTAGAGGAGTGCAGTAACGAATAATATCACCTTTTCCTATCACAGACTTATATAAATCAATAATCAATTGGGTTAACCTCTGTGTTGGACTCTGTGGATGACTTACCACCGAACCCACTATTACACGGATACGGAGTGGTTCGAAGTAGTGATTGTAGTTGAACCCCTCCAATTTTTTATTAATTCATTTTTTCTAAAGAATAGACTTCATCAACACAATTGAATTTTGTATCCCATGCTTGCATTTCTTCAGAAGTCATTAATTTCTGAAATTTTTCCATATCGGTTATGTGAATCATCAAAGTAATCTTTCCTTCTCTTATAATACCTATATCGTAATCAGTGAAAAAATCTGCTGCCTTTTCTTTAGTGACATTAAACATCTCCATATAGTCATCAGTGGTACCGTCAAAAGTTGATACGACGCATATATTCATAATTTCCCCCTAATTATTAAAATATAATAGAGTTGTTTTTGAACTAGAATTTAACTCTACTAATGAAGTTATCCAAAAGTATAGTAATTGAACTAAAATGAGGAAGAGCATTGTATATATCACTTATAAATCATAATACTTCTTATATCCAAAAACTCATTTGGAAGGTTTCAGATGATACGTAGTTAAGTTTAATGGGTAAGTTTGAAACAAATCAGGTAGATATAAATGGTTGTGGAGAGATATCTTGTTACGCCAAATGAAAAGAACTAAAGAGGATATACGGAGAGATAGTCCCTGTATCGGGACATGTACTCTTAATGAGGAGAATATTTGTATAGGTTGCAATAGACATATAGACGAAATTATAGAAATGGGTAATCTAGAGAAAGATGAGTAATAGTTTAGTTCAATAGGGAATCAAGTGTAAACTTACCCCCCTACACCACTATTCCACGGTGATGGATTGGTGGGATTCGGTGGTTATAGGATCCATTACTTACTTTATCCTTAATTCATCAGTTTATCGTGCATTAGAACAGTAAGTCTTAAAATTATTCTATGTTAATTATCTCACCGTCTTTGTAAGTTGTTTTGGATGATAACGAACCATTCTCATTATGAAATTCCCAAACACCATCTCTCTTATCGTTCTTGTAGGTTCCTTTTTGATATAACTGACCATTCTGGTAATAGAATTCCCAAACACCTTCTTCCTTACCGTCCGTGTAACTTCCCTTTCTATATAACCGACCATCGTCTTCATACTCTTCCCAAACACCTTCTTTCTTACCGTCCTTGTAAGCTCCTTCCATCCATAACCGGCCATTCAAGTGATACATTTCCCAAACACCATCTCTCTTACCGTTCTTATAAGTCCCTTTTGGTACCCCCTCCACATAACCAGTGAATGGAATGTTAGTGAACTTCTTGTAGGTAATTCCATAACGAACAACTAAATCGTCAGGAGATACTTTGGGGGTTTCTTTATTCATACCAAAACTCTGGCATATTTTGATAAAGTTGAGGAGTCTAACTTTAGTGGTTTAGGTGCATCTGCGATTTCAAAGGAATTAGGAATAGGTCGTACATCAGTTTATCGTGCGTTGGACTAGTAAGTCTTAAAACTTCTCTGTCTTGATTAACTTATCGTCCTTGTAAGTTTCTTTTTTCCATAACTGACCATTCTGATGATACAATTCCCAAACACCTTCTTTCTTACCGTTCTTCCATGTTTCTAGAAACCTTAACTGACCTTTGTCGTCATAAAATTCGGAAAGACCATTCATCTTACCGTTCTTATAATTTATTTTGTTTTCTAACCGACCATTGTCGTAATAAGTTTCCGAAATACCATCTAACTTACCGTCCTTGAAGGTTCTTTTTGTCCATAACTGAACATCCCAGTCATACGTTTTCCAAACACCTTCTTTCTTACCATTCTGGTAAGTTCCTCTCACTAAGAATCCATTCTCTTTTTTACCCTCCACGTAACCAGAGTAAGGTTTGTTAGAGACCTTCTTCTTGTAGATAATTCCATTACGTTCCTTCAAAAACTCTGGTTTAACTGTTTCACTGAACGCAATTGAGGATGTGAGACAGAACACAATAGTCAGAAATGTGATGGTGAGATTTCTCATACAGAAACTCTAGCATATTTTGGTGTTGTTGAGGAGTCTAATAAACTTTTAATTCTACATATGCATACAATAAACCTATACTCAGCAAATTGGGTAAATAGACTTAAACCTATGTTAGTAGTTATTATAATAATAATTTCATTATTTTACAGTCAATCAAATACGTCATAATCATGCAACATAAAAAACCTATAGAACCTACACCAAAACAAAACGAGATGATCGAAGAGGCATTTGCATTACATCACTCGGGTCAGTTGGATCTAGCAGAAATTCAGTATAAAAAACTACTCATCTATCTACCTACGAATGTATCACTATTAACTATGTTTGGAACTCTTGCACTCCAAAAAGGAAGATTAGAAGATGCAGTAAAAATTATAGGTGAATCTCTACAAATAGATCCGAACCAAACTAATGCTCTTAATAATCGTGGCAATGCCTTACGAGACCTCAAACGACTGGATGAAGCACTAGAAAGTTTTGATCATGCTATAGCTCTAAAACCGGATTTTGCTGAGGCACATTCTAACCGTGGCAATACCCTGCTAGACCACAAACGTCTAGATGAAGCACTAATAAGTTATGACCGTGCTATTGCTTTAAAACCGAATTTTGCTGATCCATATTCGAATCGAGGTTTTATCTTAAATGAGCTCAAACGACTGGATGAAGCATTAATAAGTCTTGATCGCGCTATTACTTTAAATCCTAATAATGCCAACGCGCACGCTAATCGTGGTGTTACTCTAAAATTTCTCAAGCGACTAGACGAAGCATTGGTGAGTTTTGAACGTGCCAACTCTCTAAACCCAGATATGGACTTTGTCTTAGGCGAATTGTCGTATACCAAAAGATCTCTTTTTATATGGAATAACCATCAGAAACATCTTAATGAATTAATAAATAAGATTAATAATGGAAACATAGTTTCTCATCCTCTTCAGATGCTGTCTCTGGTTGACGATTCTCTTATTCATAGAAGAACTTCAGAAATATATGTTAAGGAGAAGTACCCAAAGAGAAATATAAAAACCAAAATAAACCGAAATAATAGGCACGAAAGAATTCGAATTGGGTATTTTTCTGGAGACTTTAGAAATCATCCCGTATCATATTTAACTGCAGAACTTTACGAAATTCATGATAGAAATAAATTTGAAGTTTATGCTTTTTCATATGGTCCTGATGCCAAAGATGAAATGCATTTGAGAATTCAAACAGGAGTTGATCATTTTCATGATATCCGAGAGATGTCTGATAAAGATGCAGCCATACTTGCCAGGTCGGTTGAAATAGATATTGCGATAGATCTGGGAGGATTTACCCGAGATTCCAGAACCGGGATATTTGCAATGTCAGCAGCACCTATCCAATTAAGTTATATTGGTTATCTTGGAACAATGGGCGCTAGCTATTATGACTATTTATTAGCAGATCAAACAATAATTCCTGAAAATAATAAAGAATACTATTCAGAAAAGATTGTTTATTTACCAAGTTATCAAGTAAATGATTCAAAAAAATGTATCCCAGATGCTATATTTACCCGAGAAGATATTGGACTTCCTGAGGAAGGGTTCGTTTTTTGCTGTTTCAATAACACCTATAAAATAACACCAACTACTTTTGATGGATGGGCGAGGATACTCAAACAGGTTGAAGGCAGTGTGTTACTACTTTTGGAAGATAATAAAACTGCAAAAATAAATTTAACTAGAGAAAGTGTCCGTAAGGGTATTCACCCAAATAGACTTATTTTCGGAAAACGTTTGCCTATGACTGAATATTTGGCAAGATATAGGATTACAGATCTTTTTTTAGATACACTTCCTTACAATGCGGGCACTACTGCTAGCGATGCACTTAGAATGGGGTTGCCGGTATTAAGTTGTATTGGAAACTCTTTTGCCAGCAGAGTTGGCGCAAGTCTTCTAAATGCCGTTAATTTACCGGAATTGATTACCACGACCCAAGAGCAATACGAGTCACTTGCTATCCAACTAGCATTACACCCAGAAAAGTTAAAAATCATCAAAGACAAGTTGATCAATAATTTACCCACAGCGCCACTATATGACACCCCATTGTTTACACGACATCTCGAGTCTGCTTATTTGACTATATATGACAGACACCAACATGGATTAGATCCAGATCATATTTATGTGTAAAAACGTATTGGGTAAAACAGAGGGTTTTAATGGGTGTAATATCCAAGAGATATGATAGGTGACTATTTCATATACTTTTTAAAAAAATCCACCGTTCTTTTGTGAGAATCTTTATCTACTTTTTCAATATAAGCGAATTTTGGAGAATGTTTTCGATCCCATACATGACCCACACCTGAATAAACATGCTTTTCAAGTGTTCCACTGTTTCTCTTTATTTGATCCCACGCCTCCTCAGCAAAATCCATTTTTTGAATTCCGTCATCATCGCCATGTAACGCTAATATTGGGGTGCTCGATCTTGAAAAATATTTCATTGGATAGGGATTAATCATCTCTCTACCAAAATTTGCTTTCCAAACGCCATAGTGGGAGACACCAGCACTCACCTTCGCACTTCCTGTCAAGTAACAAACCCAAAAACCTCCATTGGAAAAACCTGTTGCAAATACATTCTTTGTATCAACCTTCGGATCTTTTTTTATGAGATCAACTATTTCGGATAAATCTTTTTCTATGTCTTCCCTAAAACGTTCGAATGTGTCCATCCGAGATCTGAGGGTTATACCATGTTTAATAAAGAAATCTGGAGCATAAACAACGAAACCATCATCTACATAACGCTGTATAAGATGTTTTACTGTTTTGAATCCACCACTGGTATGAAGTGCTATTACTGCTGGAAATGGACCAGCACCATCAGGATAAATTTTTTCATGGTAAATTACTTCTGCTCGGACGTTGCTGGTAAAAATTAAATAAACCATCAGACCCAAAAGAGAGTATGCGCACTTATTCATATCTTTATCCAGAAACATCCATTTACAGAAATAACTTTATTTATTCGGATTTAATATCCCCCTCCATCACCCATCATCTCGTTGACCTCCAACTCATCAGTTTCATCAGTTATTGGTTCGCGTGCGATCTTTAATGTTTCATTCATGGGAGTTCTAATACTGGTTAAACGCTCAGTATTATGCAGGTTTTTATATGTTAATGATTGCACTCTATCGGTAGATTCGGAATAAGTATTTGCCATTGCTGATCCCGAAAATAAAAAAACTATTAAAAAAAACAATATTCTCATTTTGAATTGCTCCAAATAATACTAATTCAACCTGTACACTGTTTTTTATACGTTCGGGTGAGGAAAATAGATGCGTTACTTTATAAATTTTTTTATGAAACCCTCATTTTTTGCAAACTAAATTTATTCTACTGTGACACTTTTTGCTAGATTTCGGGGTTGGTCCACATCTGTACCTCTAAATACAGCAGCATGATAAGCCAATAATTGAATTGGTATAGCATATAGAAGTGGCGCGACGAAATCGTCAACTTCGGGCATAGTTATGCTTACCCAGCTTTTATTTCCTAATCGTCTTACTCCTTCACTATCGGATATAAAAACTACCTTACCACCTCGTGCTATAACTTCTTGAACATTTGAAAGAGTCTTATCAAAAAGTGCTCCAGGTGGGGCTAAAACGATAACTGGTACCCCATCATCAATCAGGGCTATGGGCCCATGTTTCATCTCTCCGGCGGCATAACCTTCAGCATGAATATAAGATATTTCTTTCAACTTTAATGCACCCTCTAGGGCTAAAGGGTAAGCTGTTCCTCGCCCCAAATAAAGTACGTCTCTCGCTTTTGCAATATCTGCCGCTAAATGTCGAATATCTTGGTCATGGTTTAGCACCTCTGCCATTCTAGACGGTACTTCAGTAAGTGATTTAACTAATGATGCAGCGGCAGCCGAATTAAGTGCACCAGAAGCCCTACCCGCAGCTATCACAAAACACGCTAGGGACGTTAGTTGAGTGGTAAATGCTTTAGTTGACGCAACACCTATTTCAGGACCTGCTAAAGTAGGTAAAATAACATTTGATTCACGTGCAATCGAACTTTCTGCTACATTAACTACCGAAACTATATACTGTCCATTTTCACGGCAATGTCTTAAAGCTGCAAGAGTATCTGCAGTTTCACCAGATTGACTAACGAAAAGTGCGACCCCTCCCTCTGACATCGGTGCCTTACGGTACCTAAACTCGGATGCCACATCTATTTCGGTAGATATTTTAGCAATCTGTTCTAACCAATATTTAGCTACACCGCCAGCGTAAAAAGCTGTTCCACAAGCTATTACAGTTATTCGTGGTATATCCCTTAGTTTAAAAGGAAGAACTGGAAGAGAAACTTCTAAGGTATTGGCATTTATAAAACTCTGAAGAGTATCTCCAACAACTGCTGGTTGTTCAAAAATTTCCTTCTGCATAAAATGATCATAATTACCTTTACCAATTAGCGCGCCCGATAGTTGGGTCTCACAAATTTCACGGTCAACTAATACATTCTTATCATTAAATATTTTAGCTCCTTGAGAGGTAATTAACGTCCAATCACCCTCTTCTAAATAACAAATTCGTTTTGTAAGTGGCGCAAGTGCTAGGGCATCAGAACCTAAATACATCTCACCTTCGCCGTACCCTATAGCAAGTGGACTCCCCCGCCGCGCTCCAACCATCATATCATGTTCACCAGCAAAAATAATTGCTAGAGCGAATGCCCCCTCCAGTCGCTGTAATGTTCTAGCTACCGCTTGCCTTGTTGTAGCCCCATTATCTAGTTCTCTAGTAATTAATTTAGCTATTACCTCTGTATCAGTATCACTCTCAAAATTATAACCACTCGATGCAAGTTCAAGACGAAGAGCTTGAAAGTTTTCTATAATTCCATTGTGAACTACAGCCACCCTATCAGTTGCATGAGGATGAGCGTTTACTTTATTAGTAGCGCCATGAGTTGCCCATCTAGTGTGTCCAATACCAACATCCCCTTTTAAGGAATTTGAATTTAATTCAGCCTCTAATCTTTCTATTTTTCCTTCTGCACGTCTTCGTTCTATGCGTCCATTTACTAATGTTGCCAACCCAGCTGAATCATAGCCCCTATATTCAAGCCGCTTAAGACCAAAAATCAGTTGAGAAACGACATTTTCTATTCCTAAAATACCAATAATACCGCACATTTCGTAACTATCTCTTAGGCTTTTGAGGAGTGCTTAGCTGTTTTTGTTTATTTTTGTTAGATATAGCCCAACCCTTTTTTTCTTCTTGTTCAGCACGACCCAAAGCAAGTGAACCAGCCATAACATCACGACTTATAGTGCTACCTGCAGCTACCACAGCACCATCACCAATGTTAATGGGGGCGATCAATGCAGTGTTAGAACCAATAAAAGTATTATTTCCAATTATTGACTGATGTTTATTGAAGCCATCGTAATTACAGGTAATAGTTCCAGCACCTATATTAGTATCTGAGCCAACATTGGCATCTCCTATATAGCTGAGATGATTTGTCTTAGATCGGGGTCCAAGAACTGTGTTCTTGATCTCAACAAAATTTCCAACTTTTGCATCACAACCTATCTCAGATCCAGGCCTCAGTCTCGCAAATGGTCCAATTATAGCACCTGTATCAATAGTTGTTCCCTCAATGTGACTAAAAGACTTTATCTCAACACCGTTTCCAATAGTAACGCCTTTTCCAAATACTACATTCGGATGTATAATTACATCACGACCTAAAACCGTATCATAGGATAACCACACTGATGTAGGATCAACTAATGTAACGCCATTTTCCATAGCATTTTTACGTAATTTTTTTTGAAGATTAGCTTCAGCAATAGATAATTCATCTCTGCTGTTAATACCCATTAGTTCAACTTCCTCTGCTTCCACAACCACAGTTTTTAACCCCCTATTTCGAGCGATACTTACTATATCAGTCAAATAATATTCACCCTTTTTATTCTGCGAATTTAAATTCATAAGCAGATCAAACATGTGCCTTCCTGATATCACCATTAGACCAGAATTACATAGACTAATTTCTAGTTGTTCATCACTAGCTTCAACCGACTCAACTATTTTAATTAAATTTCCTTTGTTATCAGTAACCAACCTACCATAATCTTTGGGATTATCAGACTGAAAGCCAACAACTACCACGTCTGCTCCTTTTGAACATGCTTTAACTGAGGCAAACATTGTCTCACTTTTAACCATAGGTGTATCGCCAAACAGAATAAGAACCGGACCTATAAAATCTTTAAGAAGTTCATACGTAGCCTTTACCGCATCACCAGTACCTAAACGATCGGGTTGAATACACACATGATAAGGAGTTAAGATGTTAGTCACTTCATCCATATCTTCTCCGACAACTATAGTTACACTCTCCGGAGAAATTGATTCTAGAGTGTTGAGTAGATGCAATATCATTGGTTGCCCAGCTATCTTATGCATTACCTTTGAATGATTAGATTTCATTCGCTTGCCAAGGCCAGCGGCAAGAATAATTGTAGCAAAGGAGATGTTAGACATCATCGTACATTCAGATAAGTTCTAATTATTTTTTACAGAAAAAACACACTCAAAACCTGATAATATAAGAATGACACATTAGTCATAATCAATCCAAATCACTAATTATTCAGTTTTATTACAAAAACCTCTATATCAAACCATAAGTCGAATATGGATAGCCCTTTATCAACTAAATAGACTATGGGTATACTTTCTAAATATTTAAAAATTAATGAAGTGGTTGTTTAATGGAAGTAATGCAAGATGGTTTTTACCTATACTAAATAAAACCTAATAATCTAAAATATAAACCCATAAATAGTTATAAAAATCAAAACGGAAACAATTTGCCTTGCTTATTAAGTTGGGGTTTATATTGATCGTTATTTTCTAATGATAAATCAACAGGAGAAATTAGATCAGCTCCTCCATTAGAGGTATTATTAACCATTCTTGAAACTGGCCATGCTAATGTTACCGCATCAGGAGAACTTCTTAAAAGATCAGTTGTAATAGTTGATGATTGGATTGAGCTGTAATCACTTTTCAACCAAGCATTGAAATTATCTGGCCCGATAATAACAGGCATACGACCATGTATATTAGATAAACTATTGTTAGCGCTAGTAGTTATTATAGTACATGTTTGTAGATTATCACCGCCATTTGATACCCAACTTTCCCATAAACCTGCAAATGTAAGAAGACCCCCATCAGCCGCAGAAATCCAGAATGGTTGCTTAGCACCTGTGGATTGAGTTTGCCATTCATAAAAGCCACTAGCGGGAACAAGACAGCGTCTACTTTTAAAGGCAGAAGAAAAAGCGGGCTTTTTATAGATAGTTTCAGCCCTAGCGTTTATCATTTTTGAGCCCACAGAACTATCCCTAGACCAGGATGGAACAAAACCCCATTTAAAAATGCTTGCAACATTTTTAATTTTTTCACGGTGATTTTGTGAAGTAATAGTTAATATATCCTGGCCAGGAGCTATATTAAAACGTGGCTGAAAATTAATCATATCCATATCTAATGAATAGACTCGTAATATCTCTTCTAAAGAGTGAATTAGTCCAAAACGACCGCACATATAAGACACACTAAAATAAAAATAATAAAAAATAAAAAATAAATATATTTTTTATCCAGTATCTAAAAAATAAATAATTATCCATTTATAGAGCCAAACCCGAGCATAACAGCCAAAAATTTATAATAATAAAAAAATTTTATACATTTTAAATAGATATTATTGACGAAAAAATTCATTAGAGTAAGATGTTCATGTATTGTTCACGGTGACAGCAGGTCAATATTTAGTGTTACACTGATCACTCGTGACTATATGTTGTAAATCTTCCAGATTATTAGCTGGGAATTACTCACAGCATGTGGACGACCTGGTTAGAGTTTCAAAAGGGGCATGGCGTATGGATGGGTCTGTAGGTATTTCAGCTGAAGAAGAAGCTGTGGATAAAGTGTTTATTAAAGAAGAAAGTCAGAAGTTGAGTCCTGACAATGAAGTAGTTAAACAAAATAAAGATGTTGAGCCAGAATCATTACAAAATCAACAGCCCTCCCTATTTGATGAGCACATCGAAACTCAAAACAATCAAATAAGCCAAGAAGATAGCACGGCAAATGTTTACCAGACTGAACGTGTTCGTATTATTATAGATCCGTCTCGTGATGAAAACTTAACGGCATTCGGCAAAGAGACCTTAGAAGATCGCTACCTACTTCCTGAAGAGGCTGGTGAACCCCAAAAACTGTTTGCTCGAGTCGCTGCTCATTATGGAGATGATTCTGAGCATGCCCAACGTATTTATGATTATATTTCAAATCTTTGGTTTATGCCTTCTACACCAGTTTTATCTAATGGAGGGAGTAAACGAGGTTTACCTATATCATGTTTTCTAAATGAAGCCTCAGATTCTCTAGAAGGAATCGTGGATCTATGGAATGAAAACGTTTGGCTGGCTGCTCGTGGTGGAGGTATTGGTAGCTACTGGGGAAATCTTCGTTCAATAGGAGAACAAGTTGGACGTAATGGAAAAACCTCAGGAGTAGTTCCTTTTATTAGAGTAATGGATTCTTTAACACTAGCAATTAGTCAAGGTTCACTGCGACGAGGTTCAGCTGCAGTATATCTACCTATTTCTCATCCAGAGATTGAAGAATTTATTGAAATGCGTCGGCCTACTGGTGGTGATCCAAATCGGAAAACTCCCAACCTACATCATGGTGTTTTGATCTCTGATGACTTCATGCGTGCTGTAGAAGCTGATGAAGATTGGGCTCTAGTCAGCCCAAAGGACAGTGCACCAATTTCGCGTGTTTCAGCCCGTTCATTATGGATAAGAGTCCTAACAGCCAGGGTAGAAACCGGTGAACCCTATATTGTCTATTCCGATACAGTTAATAAAAGCATACCTGAACATCATAAAATGGCTGGTCTTACAGTAAAAACATCTAATCTTTGCTCAGAAATTACACTACCTACAGGAACCGATCATCATGGAAAACAACGGACAGCAGTATGTTGTTTATCATCACTGAACCTAGAAAAATTTACTGAGTGGAAAGAGCACCCAAAATTTGTTGAAGATGTTATGCGCTTTTTAGATAATGTACTCCAAGATTTCATTGATAATGCATCAGATTCCTTTGATAGAGCTACTTACGCGGCTATGCGTGAGAGATCAGTAGGCTTAGGTGTTATGGGATTCCATTCTTTTCTTCAAGACCATATGATTCCATTTGAATCTGCTATAGCTAAAGGTTGGAACAACAATATGTTCCGGCACATAAAATCTGGTGTTGATGCTGCATCTGTTGTATTGGCAAAAGAACGTGGGGCCTGTCCTGATGCTGAA
The DNA here is from genome assembly GCA_002713365.1 of Rhodospirillaceae bacterium. Taxonomy (GTDB): domain Bacteria; phylum Pseudomonadota; class Alphaproteobacteria; order UBA6615; family UBA6615; genus UBA6615. The sequence goes on along the minus strand of PASR01000011.1, from coordinate 76,615 downwards.
GACTATGGAATTATGGAACGTTTTTCTAATAAAATAGCTATAGCTCCTACCGCATCAATCTCAATTATTTGCGGTGGCTCATCTCCAGGTATAGAGCCAATTGCTGCTAATAGCTTTACCCATAAAACATTATCCGGCTCGTTTAATGTAAGATCCAAAGCATTGACTAGACTACTAGAAGAAAAAGGTAAGAATACAGATGATGTATGGTCATCAATAATAACAAATGAAGGTTCTGTTCAGAATCTAGAATTTTTATCAGATGATGAAAAAGCTGTGTTTAAAACAGCTTTTGAAATTGATCAACGCTGGGTTATAGACCTCGCAGCAGATCGGGCAGACCAAGTTTGTCAGTCACAATCTCTTAATGTATTTTTAAAAGCTGATGTTCATAAGCGTGACCTTCATCAAATTCATTACCAAGCTTGGAAAAAGGGTGTAAAAAGTCTTTACTATTGTCGTTCAAAATCACTTCAGCGTTCTGAGAATGTTGCCTCTACTAACACGGCTGCATTAACAAATGATGAAGAAGCTGATCGCTTAGCGGCAAGCCATAATGATTATGAGGAGTGTTTGGCCTGCCAGTAAAATATATATGATGTAATCTATTTGCTAATATTATAATTATTACCTACTCGGCATAAAATCTTGTGTTTTATCCGAGAAGTTTGTTTTGGGAACTATAAAATGTCGTTACTAGAAGAACGAATACAATATAAACCTTTCAAATATCCTTGGGCATATGATGCCTGGCTTCAACAACAACGAGTCCACTGGCTTCCCGAAGAAGTACCTTTAGCAGATGATGTTAAAGATTGGCATCGAACTCTTAACAATAGTGAAAGAAATCTTCTTACGCATATTTTTCGCTTTTTTACTCAAGCTGATGTAGAAGTAAATAATTGTTATATGAAACATTACTCGCAGGTTTTCAAACCTACAGAAGTTCTAATGATGTTGGCTGCCTTTTCTAATATAGAGACAGTTCATGTTTCGGCGTATTCCCACCTACTTGATACAATTGGAATGCCCGAAACCGAGTACTCGGCTTTTCTAAAATATCAGCAAATGAAAGATAAATATGATTATATGCAAGAGTTTGGTGTCTCTACTAACAGAGACATAGCTAAAACTCTGGCTATGTTTGGAGCGTTCACAGAAGGACTGCAGCTGTTTGCTTCTTTCGCAATTTTGCTAAACTTTCCTCGCTTTAATAAGATGAAAGGAATGGGACAAATAGTTACCTGGTCCGTTCGCGACGAAAGTCTGCATACAGCTTCAATTATTAAACTATTTCGTACCTTCATACACGAGAACCCAGAAATTTGGGATGACGAATTCCAACGTGACCTATATGTGGCGTGTGAAACAGTATTACACCATGAAGATGCATTTATCGACCTGGCTTTTGAAATGGGAGGAATAGAGGGTCTCGAAGGCCGTGAAGTTAAAAAGTATATTCGGTATATTGCAGACAGACGTTTAGTTCAGCTCGGCCTTCAACCAGTATATCGTATAGAAAAGAATCCATTACCTTGGATGGAAGAAATGCTTAACGGTGTTGAGCACGCAAACTTTTTTGAAAACCGTGCCACCGAATATTCTAAAGCTGCTACCCAAGGTAATTGGGAAGAAGCTTTTGAATAAGCTTATCTACTTATATGTCTCAACTATTAAGGCAAATATAACCGTGTGATAATTATGCTCATATATATTAGGCACTTTCTCATTTTCGGTAAATAAATTGACGTCTGATCAAGCCATTATCTTCTCGATTCTTGGCTTATCAATGCTGTTTTTTTCACTAGGAAAATGGCGCTATGATATTGTTGCCTTTACCGCTTTATTATCCGCTGTAATTTCTGGTGTAATACCATCTGAAAATGCATTTAGTGGATTTAGCCACCCGGCCGTTATCACCGTTGCAGCAGTACTGGTAATAAGCAAAGCTTTACAAACATCTGGTATAATTGATTACATTGCTGTTTCTTTATTTCGTAAAAATTATAGCCAATCAATTCAAAGAGGAGTTTTATCCAGCCTAGGCGCCACTCTATCAGCTTTTATGAATAACATTGGTGCACTCGCTCTTCTAATGCCTATAGCCCTGCGTATTAATAAAAAACCCAGTGCTTTATTAATGCCCTTGTCTTTTGGCTCAATATTAGGTGGATTAGTAACTCTGATTGGAACACCACCTAATATAATAATTGCTAATTATCGTACTAACGTAACTGGAGAGCCATTTCGTTTATTTGATTTTGCCCCCGTCGGTGCGCCAGTGGCAGTTGTAGGTCTAATTTATATTATTTTAATAGGATGGCGCTTTATACCAAAAAATAGAAAAGGACGTAGATCAGCCATAGATTTGTTTGATGTAGATAATTACGTAACGGAGGTAAAAATTCCTTGTGATTCTAATTTTATCGGCAGATCTATATCAGAGTTAGAGAACTATACTGAGGAACGCTCGATTGTTGTAGGTCTTATTCGTGATAATACCCGAATTCTTAATAATTTAAGTAGAGTAGCTCTAAAAGCTAATGATCGATTACTAATCAGAACTGATCCGGCTATTTTTGACAAACTAATAAATGAAAAAGACATAGAACTCGCCAATGATAACAAGCTTAATGATGAGAATCTCCGATCCGATGAAATAGGACTGATTGAGGTTGTAGTTCCTCCTAGTTCATTTATCGAAGGTCGATCTGCTCAAATACTCAAACTGAGGCAACGCTATAGCGTTGCCTTAATTGCAATGGCGAGACAAGGCCAACCTGTAAACGAAAAATTAGGTAACGTTATTTTTAAAGCTGGAGATATACTTCTCTTGCAAGGCGAAATGGATTCGCTAGCAGAAATAGCTACTACCCTTGGCTGTCTGCCTCTTGCCGAACGAGGACTTTCTTTTGGACGCCCTAAAAAAGTATGGTTACCAATAACATTATTTACCTTCGCTATATTAGCTACTGCTTTCAACTTTGTTCCTATACATATATCTTTTTCTACTGTCGTTATTGTTCTAATATTATTAAGAACAATACCTCCTCGTGATGCTTATGAATCAATTGACTGGCCAGTAATCATTTTACTTGGCTCAATGATTCCTCTCGGAAATGCATTGCAATTAACTGGAGGTACAGAGCTTATAGCGCACGGAATATCTGATCTTGCTTCCTCAGTTCCAACTTTTGTAATTATTGCAATGCTGCTAGTAGTTACTATGACATTATCAGATTTGATGAATAACGCAGCCACTGCAATCGTTATGGCCCCTATCGGATCTGCTATAGCCCAACAATTAGAAGTAAGCGTTGACCCTTTTTTAATGGCTATAGCCATAGGAGCATCATGCGCCTTTTTAACTCCAATAGGGCATCAGAATAATGTATTAGTAATGGGTCCAGGTGGTTATAAATTCGGTGACTACTGGCGTATGGGCCTTCCACTTGAAATTCTTATAGTAATTGTTTCGGTACCATTAATACTTATGGTTTGGCCGCTATAAACCGAAATGTCTATATTACTTCTTCAAGCTCACGTTGTTGCGAGGGTTTAAACCCAACGATTAATCCACCATCTATTTCTATAACAGGGCGCTTAATTAGCGTCGGATTTTCAACCATCAAAGCAAGAGCTGTGTCTTCATTAACATTTTCACGGATTACATCAGGTAAATTTCGCCATGTTGTACTACCGCGATTCATAAGCACTTCCCAACCAACTTCCATAGCCCAGAGAGTTAAGCGTTCTAAATCCACACCATCGGCCCTCACATCTAGGTAACGATGAGGAACTTCTCTGCGTTCCAACCACTTTAATGATTTTTTTGTGGTATCGCAGGTCTTAAGACCATACACAGTTATCATGAAACTTATTCCATCAAATTATTTATTTTACTATGTTTAACATGCAAACCATAAAATTACCTAAAGATTCTATTTGCAAAATACAAATCAAGGCTGGAGCAGCAGTAATACTTTCACTATTATTTAAATAATTTCTGAGTATATTCTATTTAATGTTAAAAAAGGGGATAGCGAAATGGGTCAATTCGGCATAGGTCAAGCTGTTACACGAATAGAGGATCAACGCCTATTAACAGGTGGGGGTCGTTATAATGACGACATATCATTAAAAGGCCAGACTTATGCGTACATACTGCGTTCACCATATTCGCATGCTAAAATAAATTCTATTAATATTGATGAAGCTAAATTAGCGCCCGGTGTTTTACTAGTGTTGACAGGTGATGACGTAGCCAAAGAGGGTATAAAACCTATGCCTAGTATGGCACCTGTTAAAAATATAGATGGCAGTGACAGAGCAAATACATATAGACCCATCTTAGCCCAAGAACGGGTAAGGCATGTGGGTGAGCCTGTAGCAGTGATAGTAGCTAAAACTTTGCACCAAGCCCGTGACGCTGCTGAATTTATAGAAATATCATATGAAGAGATGCCATCAACAACTCATACATATAATTCGTCCCTAGAAGGAGCAATACTAGTTCATGATGATATCCCTAATAACATTTGTTTCAATTGGGGAAAAGGAAACCGTGAAGAAACAGAAAAAGCATTTGCAAAGGCAAAAAGAGTTACAAAACTTAGTTTGACTAATAACCGCATCGTAGTTAATTCGATGGAACCAAGAGGTGCTATAGGTGACTACAACTCGAAAACTGGACGGTCCACTCTCTACACTTCATCCCAAGGAACTCATATTTTAAGAGATACTATTGGAGATCATATACTACAAATAGGCAAAGAAAACTTGCAAGTTATTACTGGAGATGTAGGTGGTGGCTTTGGTATGAAAATTTTTCCTCATCCTGAACAGCCTATTGTTGTCTGGGCCGCCAGAAAATTGAAGTGTCCAGTTAAATGGTCTTCAGATCGAGGTGAGGGCTTTATGTCTGACATTCAAGCCCGTGATCATGAAACCGTAGCTGAAATGGCAATGGATGAAACTGGCAAATTTTTAGGCCTAAGAGTTACTACTCATGCTAATCTTGGTGCATATCTGTCCCATTTTGGTGCTTTCATACCTACTGAAGCTGGGACTGGAATGCTTAATGGTCTTTATTCAATTCCATGTATCTGGGCTAATGTCAAAGGTATTCATACAAATACAGTTCCAACTGACGCATATCGTGGAGCAGGACGTCCCGAAGCTATTTACTGTATAGAGAGACTTGTCGATAAATGTGGACGTGAAATGGGCTTATCCCAAGACGAAATACGAAGGAGAAATTTTATAAATCCTGATCAATTACCCTATACAACCGCCCTGGGTGACGTATTCGATAGTGGTGAATTTGCAAACATAATGGATGCAGGTATGAAACGCGCTGATTGGTCGGGCGCATCCAGTCGGCAAGAAGATAGTTTAAATAGAGGTAAACTGCATGGCATAGGCATGGCAACTTACGTTGAAAAATGTGGTGGAGGAAACGCAGAAGTAGCAGATATTAAGTTTGATACTGCTAACGATCATATCACTATCTATATAGGCACAGTGACCAATGGCCAGGGACATGACACAGCGTATAAACAAATTATGTCCCACAGGCTTGGTATTGATACAGATAATATAACTCTTGTTCAAGGTGATAGTGATAAAGTGCCTCCTGGAATGACAGGAGGATCACGATCAGTTACTGTAGGTGGAGTAGCAGTGTCCAAAGCCTCAGAGGCAATTATAGAAAAAGGCCGTAAAATTACCGCTCATATTTTTGAAACTGCAGAAGCTGATATTGTATACGACGATTGTACATTTCGTGTAGTAGGCACAGATCGAACAATGTCATTATTCGATGTAGCTCGTGCCTCTAATAAAGCGGAAAACCTTCCTGAAGGTATAGAACCAGGTCTAGATGAAACCTATAGTCATACTCCCGATGCTCCGACCTATCCAAATGGATGCCATATATGTGAGATAGAAATAGATCCTGAAACTGGCATTCTGGAAATAATAAAATACACAGTAATGGATGATTTCGGAGACGTAGTAAATCCACTATTAATTGAAGGCCAAGTTCATGGTGGTATTGTACAAGGAATTGGGCAGGCCCTGCAGGAACATACCGTATACGAAAACAATTCGGGACAGCTAGTTACAGCATCATTTATGGATTATAGGTTACCTAGAGCCGATGATTTTCCTTACTTCGATTTTAATATGCGAAATGTTAAATGTGTTACAAACCCGCTCGGTATAAAAGGTTCAGGAGAAGCAGGAGCGATTGGTGCACCAGCATCTATAATTAATGCAATTATAGATGCTCTTCATAAGGCAGACGGTTCACTAGAAATAGATATGCCTGCTACACCTGATGTAATATGGCAAGCAGCTAATAGTCCTCTAGCGGCAGAATAAAATTATTAAGATCTAACCTTTTAAGGGTGTTTTTTGTCAAAAGAATATAATCTATTACTAGAACCTGTCTGTAACATTGCTAGGGATGCAGGTGTAGCTATTATGGATATTTATGCTACCGATTTTTCATCGGAGCGAAAGACAGACGGATCTCTAGTTACCGAAGCGGATACGGCTGCCGAAACTATAATATTATCGGCTTTAACTTCCCTTACACCCAATATCCCTATCGTATCTGAAGAACGTATCGCAATTGGAGATTTTCCAGATATTTCTGGTCGAAATTTTTGGAGCGTTGATCCATTGGATGGCACTCGAGAATTTGTAAAACGTAACGATGAATTCACAGTTAATATTGGATTAATAATTGATTTAAAACCAGTATTAGGTGTCTTGTATGCTCCTGCCCTTGATATACTTTTTTTCGGTGCCGGCTTTGGGTCTGCAAAACGAGTTGTTAATAGCGAGAAATGTTCTGAAATTGAATGCCGTAGTACACCAATAGAAGGAATAGATGTTCTAGTCAGTCGATCTCATAGTAGAAATGATAGCCTGAAAGATTACCTAGTTGATAAAAAGGTAAATGGTTATGTTCCTTGTGGTAGTGCCTTAAAGTTTGGCCTACTTGCAGCCGGAGAAGCCGATATTTATCCCCGCTTTGGACCAACTAGCGAATGGGATACAGCGGCTGGCCATGCAATCCTAGAAGCTGCAGGAGGCTATATAGAAACATTAGATGGTAAACCGCTAGTCTATGGTAAATATAAAAATAAATTCTTGAATCCAAGCTTTATTTCTCATGGTAAGTAAAACGTTTAAAATGAATACCGTAAGAAGGTCATTAATAAATAAATCGGTAAAAGTTTTAGCTAATGGGGGCCTAGTAGCTTTTCCTACTGAAACTGTTTATGGATTAGGTGCGGATGCGTGTAACGATATTGCCGTAGCAAGCATTTTTTCTACAAAAAAACGCCCTCAATTTAATCCTCTTATAGTTCATGTGCATAATAAAGAACTCGCTGAAAAATATGTAAACTTCACTGATTCAGCTCGAAAAATAGCTAACGAGCTTTGGCCGGGACCTCTTACATTAGTGCTACCCAGACGTGAAGATAGCGATCTATCATTATTAGTGTCTGCTGGTCTTGACACGGTCGCCATAAGAGTACCATCTCATCCAACAGCAAATGCCTTGCTATCAAGCTTTGGAGGTCCAATTGCTGCTCCGAGCGCTAATGCTTCAGGCTCAGTTAGTCCAACAACAGCCGAACATGTAATAGAATCCCTTGAGGGCTTGACCGATATCATAATTGATGATGGACCATGTAGAATTGGGCTAGAGTCTACAGTAATTGACTTAACTGGAAATTCCCCCAGTTTACTAAGACATGGAGCGGTAACTCTTGAAGATCTAAATGATAGATATGGACCTATTTCTGATTTGAGCAATGATAAAAGCATATCCATAAAATCTCCTGGGATGTTAACCCGTCATTATGCAACTAAACTACCGCTCAGGATGGAGGCAATGTCTGCTGAACCTGATGAAGCATTTCTGGCTTTTGGAGCGTTAGCAGAAACAAATGCTGCAGTAACATCAAATTTAAGTAATTCCGGAGATCTTAGTGAGGCAGCGGCTAATTTATTTAGTATGCTAAGAGCGTTGGACTTACCAAAATTTACTGGTATTGCAGTAGCTCCTATTCCTAAATATGGACTAGGCCGAGCTATTAACGACCGTCTAAAAAGAGCAGCGATACTAGCTTAATTTGATTTAGATTGATTAACTCACTTGCCGACAATTTATATAAGGATTAAATTTGATCCTATGAATATATTTTCCAAAGATAAATTACCAGAATTGTCAAAAGATATTCTTGATAAAATCACTAAGGTCGTAGGTGTAAATGGTATCTTAATAAATTCAACTGATATGGAGCCTTACCTTAAAGAATCTAGAGGAATCTTTGTAGGCAATAGTCCAGCCATAATCAGGCCAAAATCTACTACTGAAGTAGCAGCGGTTGTTAATATCTGTAGTGAACATAAAGTTGCTATGGTACCGCAAGGCGGAAATACGGGACTATGCGGTGGTGGTATAGCAAGTGGAGAAATAATAATTAACTTAGAAAGATTAAATAAAGTACGGGATGTAGACCCTTATAATTATACAATGACTGTGGATGCAGGGTGTATCTTGGCAGAATTACAAAAAACTGCTGAAGAAAACAGTCGCTATTTTCCTCTAAGTTTAGGAGCGGAGGGCTCGTGCCAAATTGGTGGAAATCTAGCAACCAACGCTGGAGGTACTGCTGTTCTTAGATATGGAAACACACGTGAACTCACGCTAGGTCTAGAAGTAGTACTGCCTAATGGAAAAATTTGGGATGGCCTAAAATCTCTTCGTAAAGACAATACTGGTTACAATTTAAAACAAATATTTATCGGCTCTGAAGGAACCTCAGGCGTTATAACTGGCGCGGTCTTGAAGTTATTTCCAATTCCTCTAGAACGTCAAACTAGTTTCGTTGCCCTTAAAAACCTGGAGACAGTGATTGAACTATTAAGCAAAGCACGTTTAGCAAGTGCCGATACTATTTCGACGTTCGAGCTAATCCCAAGAATAGGTTTGGACCTATCTTTAAAACATTTTCCAGGCACTGTTGATCCAATGCTTGATAAACATGAATATTATGCGCTAATAGAGTTTGAGTCCGGATCTAAAAATAGTGAACTTAATTTAGTAATGGAACGTTTTTTATCAGAGGCACATGAAGAAGAACTATTAGTGGACGCCGTGATTTGCCAATCAGTAAATCAACGGGAGCAGATGTGGTTTATACGTGAGGGTATGGTATTAGCACAAAGCCTAGAAGGTGCTAGTATAAAAAATGACGTTTCAGTTCCAATATCCAAAGTTCCAGAATTTATTCACCGAGCTAATACTGTACTTTCTAATTACTTTCCGGGTATCCGTCCTATTGCCTTTGGCCATATTGGTGACGGAAATATTCACTATAATTTACAACAACCTATTGGCGCAGATAATGAAAAATTTCTTTCAAGGTGGCATGATATTACCGACATAGTAGTTGAAATTGTTGACGATCTAAAAGGTAGCTTCAGTGCCGAACATGGTATAGGCATGTTCAAGGTCAATGAACTCCTAAAATACAAATCAGCAGTAGAGATAGAACTTATGCAAAATATAAAGAAATCATTTGATCCAACTGGTATAATGAACCCTGGTAAAATTCTATGAATAAATTCCTTTAGCGTTAAAATAGAGAACTAATTATATCCTTAATTTAATTCAACCAAATACCTCCAAATAGGAAATATTTATGTCTGATTATAATCCTCCTGTTAAAGATATGCTCTTTGTTTTTGATGAGTTATGCGACCTTAAGGGGCTTAGTAGCTTGCCAACATTCTCAGAAATAACCCGCGACATGGTTGATCATATTCTAAACGAATCTGCTAAATTTACTAGTGAGGTCCTAGCGCCTTTAAATCAAAGTGGCGACCAAGAGGCATCGGTTCTAACAGATGGCAATGTCACGACCCCGGTTGGTTTCAAAGAGGCTTACGCAAGTTTTATTGAAGGAGGTTGGAATGGCACTCCATTTGAAACAAAACATGGAGGAATGAGCTTACCATGGACGTTAACAACTTCACTACAAGAGATGTGGCAGTCAGCTAATTTAGCATGGGCTCTTTGTCCCCTTCTAACTCTTGGGGCAATCGAGGCCGTGATAGCACATGCAACACCACAACTAAGCAAGAAATTTCTTCCAAAACTTATAAGCGGTGAATGGACTGGCACCATGAATCTTACAGAGCCACAAGCCGGTACCGACATGAGTTTATTGAAAACTCGAGCAAAGCGAGATGGAGAAAATTACCGAATTACAGGTCAAAAAATATACATTACTTATGGAGAACAAGATTTTACTAAAAATATAGTTCATCTGGTTCTTGCGCGGCTACCAGATGCCCCCCCTGGTGTAAAAGGTATCAGCCTTTTTTTAGTGCCAAAGTTCTTAGTAAACGAAGATGGAAGTCTAGGAAAGAGGAACGATGTTTTTGCTGTAAATATAGAACATAAGCTGGGCATTCATGCCAGTCCAACATGCGTAATGGCTTACGGTGATAATGAAGGAGCTATCGGTTATCTAGTAGGAAAAGAAAATGATGGCCTGCGATGTATGTTTACTATGATGAATAATGCCCGCCTAAATGTAGGGCTTCAGGGAGTGGCAATTGGCGAACGTGCCTATCAACAAGCAGTAGAGTTTGCAAAATCAAGAGTTCAATCTGCAGCCATAAGTGGAAATAAAGAATCAACAACGATCATAAAACATCCCGACGTTAGAAGGATGTTAATGATGATGAGGTCTCAAGTAGAAGCTATGAGAGCTCTCGCATATTATACTAACTCAACGCTAGATATATCAAGAAACCACACGGATAAAAAAATTAGAGATATTAATAATGCCCGAATGGATTTACTTACGCCAGTTGTTAAAGCTTGGTGCACTGACTTGGGAGTAGAAATAGCTTCCATGGGCCTGCAAGTACATGGTGGAATGGGGTTTATAGAAGAAACTGGTGCAGCGCAGTATTTTAGAGATTCCCGAATAGCCCCAATCTACGAAGGCACGAATGGTATTCAAGCTATAGATTTATTGGGTAGAAAGTTTTTACGTGATGGAGGCAGCGCAATGGATAATCTTATAAGTGAGATTGAAGGAATAGATGAAGAATTAACTGAAACAGAGGATGCTGATTGCAAAGCAATACAAAAATCATTGCGTGAAGGACTTAATTCTCTACGAATAGCATCAGAATGGCTACTGGATCCGAAGAACAACGATATAGATACAAAATTTTCTGGGGCCACCCCTTTTCTGCACTTAACTGGCACTGTTGTTGGTGGTTGGCTTATGGCACGCTCAGCTCTTGCTGCTCATAGAAATCTTCCAAATTCTGAAGATCGGCCATTTTTAGAAGCCAAAATTATAACTGCAAGATTTTATGCTGATCATGTGCTTCCACGTGCAAATATATTTTTACCAGAGATAACTAGAGGAAGTGGCTCAGTTCTAGCCTTACCTGAAAACTCTTTCTAGACAAACACAAATATATTATTAATGAATTCTAAATTAACCGGAGAGTAATTATGGCTGACCCTATTAACTTCTACTTTGCTTGCGTGTCGCCATGGTCTTATTTGGCAATTGATAAACTTAATAGTATTGCTGAATCATACGATCGTTCGATTGCATTTAAACCGATTGATGTTGGTAGATCGTGGAAGGAAGCAGGAGCTGGACAACCTCTGGGTAATAGACCACAAGTATTACAAGATTATCGTTTATTAGAGTTACCGCGTTGGGCAGCCTGGAGAAAAACAGAAATAAACTCTCATCCCAAATATTTTCCTGCCGCTTTTCATTTATCTTCATACGCAATTATTGCTGCCTTACAATCGGGACAAGATGTCTATAGATTAACACGCGCACTTATGCGCGGCTGTTGGGTCGATGAATTGAATATTGACGATAAGGCAGATGTAGCAAAGATAATAGAAAGTGTCGGTTTGGATAGTAAAACACTGATGTCAGCAATAGAAAATAAGTCAGTTGCTGATGAAATGTCTTCCAATACTGATGAAGCTTTGTCACTGGGAGTATGGAGTGTACCTTCGATGGTTTTGGATGGAGAATTATTTTTTGGACAAGACCGTCTTGAGATGATGATCTGGCGATTAGATGGCAACTAGTGTTGTTAAATTAGTTATTTTTAGATAACCAGTCTATAGCCTCTGACAAAGAAGGTAAGATAACATCAGCTTTTGTAGAATTAGCCGATAAGCCTAAATTAATCAGTATTTTTTTTCCTACCCCAGCATTTATTGCAGCTTCAATGTCGGTTTCACGATCGCCAACCATAGCTGATTTTTCTAAATCAATTCCCATTGTTTTGCTAGCTTTTAGTATCATTCCAGGTCCAGGTTTACGATCTATAGATTCTCTTTTGTATATACCTATACCTTCTTGCGGATGAGTGGGTGCGTGAAAAACACCTGCTAATTCTATATCATGATCGGCAAAACGTCTGCACATCCACGAAGTTAGATTTTGATAGTCTGACTCGCTAAAAATGCCCCGACCAATGCCAGCCTGGTTAGTAACTACAATTAAAACATAGCCCAATTCACGAGCGTATCTGCAAGCTTCAAAAACGCCCTCATAGAATACAAAGTCTTCAATTCTCCATATATAGCCACTATCAACATTAATCACTCCATCGCGATCAAGAAAAATAGCTTTTTTCTTTTTTAGACCCATAGAGAATCTCTCAATTTTATTTTTGTGCCTGGGCTCGTAATTGCGTTAAGGTAATATTACTAGAAATTAGCTCTTGATCGAGAATTAACTCAATAACAAAAGGACAGTTTGCTGCTAAAGCACGTTCTACTGCCGGCCTAAATTCATCTGTTTTAGTAACGCGTTCACCTAGTGCACCGAAGGATTCAGCCCAGCTTACAAAATCAGGGTTTTGCAGCTGTGTAGCAATTTCTCTGCCTGGAAACTCTCTTTCCTCATGCATCCGTATTGTTCCATACATACTATTGTTAGCAATAATAAGTACAACAGCTAGATCATTCTGAACGGCTGTTGCCAACTCATTTCCGGTCATTAAAATACCTCCATCACCTGCGTAACATATAACCGGTAGTTCGGGTCTCTCGGCCTTAGCTGCTAAAGCTGCTGGCATGCCGTATCCCATAGATCCATTTGTTGGGCCAAGCAAAGTTCTATATTTTCGAAATTTAAAAAAACGACTTATCCATCCTGCAAAATTACCAGCATCTGTAGTTATAATTGCATCATTAGGTAAAATATCACGCAGTGCCAAAAATGCTTCAGCAAGATTCAATGATCCTGGATATTTTCCAGGTACGGTCCACTCATCAAAATCTGACCGACCTTCTGTTAGCCATGAAACCCATTTACTAGAATCCACCTGAATATTTCTTCGAACAGAACTAACGAATGCCGAAACGTCTGAAGCTATTAAGAGGTCGGCCTGAAATACACGACCGAGCTCTGTATGATCTGCAAAAACATGAACTAGCTTTTGTTCAGGCTTGGGAGCCTTAATTAACGTATATGCCTGCGTTGCAGTCTCTCCTAACCTTGCGCCAATAGCTAAAATAAAATCTGAATTCTTTACGCGTTGCGCTAATTTTGGGTTTGTGTTGTAACCAAGTTCACCTATAAAATTTGGATGATCATTGTTAAAAATATCTTGAACTCTGAATGAAGCAATAGCAGGTAAACTATTTCCTTCGCAAAAAGCCTCCAGGTCTTCTACTGATTCCTCTGTCCAGCCACCACCGCCGAATATAACAAGCGGCTTATTTGCGTCTGACATCATATCGCTAAGGGTTTTAAGATCATTATCTGCTGGCTCAGGGTGTGGTAATTCAGCAGCTAAAGCGTCTTCAACTTTTACTTTCTCAACAAGCATATCTTCTGGCAATGAAATTACCACTGGACCTGGGCGACCACCTTTGGCCACAGCAAATGCTCTAGCAATAATTTCAGGTAACCGCTTCGGATCTTCAACTTCGACTGCCCACTTAGATAAAGGTTGGTACATGGAAGTAAAATCAATTTCCTGAAAAGCCTCACGACCCCTAAAATCTCGCGGGACCTGACCTATAAAAAGTATCATGGGAGAGGAATCTTGGAAAGCTGTATGCACACCAATGCTTGCATTACAGGCACCAGGACCCCTTGTAACAAATGCAATTCCTGGCTCACCAGTTAATTTTCCATGTGCTTCAGCTGCATAGGATGCACCGCTTTCATGTCTACAAGTAATGACTCGTATAGAATCACGTACATCATAAAACGCATCAAGTGCTCCAAGATAACTTTCCCCAGGAACGCAAAAAACTGTATTAATACCATTAAGCTCCAAGGCCTTTACTAAAACCTGTCCACCTGTACGTTCCATATTATTCTCCACTTAAACCTAAAGATATTTAGCGTACCATTCCAGAACTTCAATTTTCTGAATTTCATGCAGTTCAGGATTAGTCATATAGTAAGAATCGTAATGTTGAGCATTAGGTATTTTAACTAATTTTTTGGGTTCCCCTAAGGCTTCATAACATTTTAATTGCTCGTTAACCGGAACCAACATATCAAACTCAGAATAGACCAAAAGCACTGGTCGTGGCGAAATGCGATGGGCTACCCACTCCGGCTTATAGCGCCAACAGGCAGCAGCACTTTCTAAATCATATTCAGGGTTAAAACGATGATCTTTTGAATGAAAATTCTCAATGACATCACGCGTATGAGGGTCTAATAACATAATATCACCCAATGGAGCAGTCGTTTTCTCTCCGGTTAGAACTCGTTTTCTTTCAGCATCTTTAATCTGTTTTACAAATGCTTGCCATTCATGAGGACGACGAACACTTTGCATCCATCTCTCTCCATCAGAAACCATTACAGCGGATACAATAACTTTAACTCTTTCGTCAAAAGCGCCGCACCATATAGCATTAGCCCCTCCCCAGCTGGAGCCATAATAAGCAATTCTGCTAGGGTCAACCCCATCAACAGTTTCCAGGTATGTTACTGAATCATACGTTGCTTGAGCCTGCTCTAGTGGCCGGTGACGACCACGTTCACCTTCGCTAACTCCAAAACCTGGATAATCCCAAGATAAAACAAAGTACCCAGCGTCCCATAACCAATGCGGTACATCCATTCCATAAACATCTTTCATACCACTATAACCATGTAAAACTACTATGGCAGGACGATCAGGATCACCTTGCTTCCAATCTTTAGGTTTATATAAAAATCCAGAAATTTTCAGGCCGTCAGAATAATAATGTATTTCTTCCCAAACTTTTTCATGATTGATCATATTAATACTCAGCTATTTTTCCATAAAAAACTAACTAATTGATTTATACCAGTCTCTCAATGCAACCCCTATATCATCAGGTGAATCTTCTTGAGGATGATGCAAACCATGTACAGTAACAGTTTTCTGATTAGTCCAAGAATCAATAATTTCTAAATCGCGACCAAATAAAATTTGACCAGGTTCAGCACGAATAAATAGCTTAGGTATATTGTTCTCAGTCATCCACAAAGACAGTTTATTTACTAAGTCAGCAACATCTTTCGGTTTACCTTCAATGGGTATCTGTCGAGGCCATGTTAATGTTGGTCGACGATTCTCTCGAGACCCTTCATAAGGCCGACGGATTTCAGCCATAGTCTCGTCATCAATATTACGAATTACTCCACCAGTAAATATTTTTTCAATAAAATAGTTATCTGTCATTACCAATTCTTCGCCATCTTGCCCGCGAACTCTTTTAAGACGCTCACCATGACTATCTGGGTATTCATCATAACTGGAATGATTACCTACAACTATCTCGCAATGAACGAGTCCCTTTATATACTGAGAATTAGAACGTGCCCAGGTTAAACCAAGAGGCCCTCCCCAATCGTGCATTACCAAAGTCACATTTTTGTTAATATTCAAAGCATCCATTATTCCATTTATATAAATTTGGTGCTCTGCTAACGTATATGATCCAGGACCAGATTCCGGAAGCTTATCAGAATCACCTTGACCTATATTATCAATAGCAATTAGCCGCCCCAAATCTTCCATATAGGGTAATATATTTCTCCACATGTAGGATGAATTTGCATTGCCGTGAATAAAAACTATAGGATCACCTGTACCAATTTCAATAAATGCCATTTTTCTATCTTTTACTGTGATAGATTTTTTAGAATAATGTAACTTTGAATCAATCATGCTCTAGACTCTTAGTTTGTCTCACTGTTAACAATCAACACTAGTCCAGCAGTAATATAAATATGATAGTTTAGTTTTAAAAACCACCATGCTTCTTCTGTTGAATAGTAGGGGTAGTTTAGGGTTTGTGCTAACTATAACAAATACCAGGATTTTTCAAATGGTTGAACATTTTCATCACGTGCATTTATTTACCAAAGACATAAATACGACCATAAACTGGTGGCGCGATATGCTTGGAGGTATAGTAATATATGATGGCGATTTTGGTGGAGCTCGTAATATTTTCATGCGTGTAGGAAGTGGCAGAATACACTTTTATGAACAAAGCTTGCGTGATGATGGTAAAGGCGCTGTTCATCACTTAGGAATTAGGACTAATAATCTTGAAAAACTAGCAAAAAAGTTAACTGATTCCGGCATCAAATTTCGCAGCAACATTCATGACTTTGGGGCATGGAAATATATAATGTGCCCTGCTCCAGATAATGTACTTCTTGAACTATTTGAAGTTGATGAAAATAAGCTTGAAGGCGGTGCAGCTGAATATTTCAGCGACATGCCATAAACTAACGTAGCTTTACTAAATACTATCCGTGATATTTCATAATAAAAATATAAGACCCTCAACCATTCTATTAGGGTCTCTTGCTGCCTCTGGTCCATTAGCATTAAGTATTCATGTGCAATCCATACCTACGATTTCACATGACTTTAATACTAGCTATGCAGTAGCTCAACTTACAGTCTCAATTTTTCTAATTGTATTTGCTACATCACAACTATTTATTGGTCCCCTTTCAGATAAAATTGGCCGCCGACCAGTCATTTTTAGCGGTCTAATTCTTCTAGGAATTGCCAGTCTAGGAGCCACTTTTGCTCCAAGCATAGAGCTTCTAATTATAGCTCGTATTCTGCAAGCTTTAGGGGGGTGTGCAACACTGGTAGTGCCTCGAGCTATAGTACAAGATGTTTATGAAGGAAACGAAGCAGCTAGAATGATGGCGCTTGTGGCTATGATTCAATCAATTGCTCCGTTAACAGCCCCAATTATAGGCGGAGTTTTAGACGCTATTTTTGGGTGGCGTTCAATATTTGCTTTCCTTACGTTATTTACATGTCTTTTGGGGCTATGGACTTTGGTTGTACTTAAAGAAACACGTCCACTCGAAAATGATGGTAATACCGCAAGTTGGTCTGATATATTTGTGCGATATGGGCGTTTGCTATCTTCGCGCATTTATGTTGGCTATACACTCGCTTTTGCAGCAGGTACATCCGGATTTTTTGGATTTCTAGCAGTAGGACCCAGCCTAATTATTGAGAACATGGGCTTAGCACCAATATTATTCAGCATTTTGCTAATGTTAATTACTCTTCAGTTTCCTGCTGGTAATTATGTGGCAAGCAAAATGATCTCATTTATAAGTATTAATCATACATTATTATGGGGTGCTATTTTAGGAATAGGAGCTTCAATAATGTTTCTGATACTTTCGCCTTTAACATCTTTATGGGCAATATTATTTCCAATGATACTTTATGCATTTTCAAATGGCATTATATTTCCTAACGCTATGGCTGGCGCCGCTAGCGTAGATAGAAGAATTGCAGGTACAGCAGCTTCGTTCGCTGGGTTCTGTCAACTAGGAACTGGTGCAATAGTGGCTTTATTAATTAGTACGTTACCAACCAATACTATAAAACCGTATGCTATAACATTAGTAGTACTTTCAATTGCGACTCTAATCGGTATTTTAATAGTTTTTTATTCAATTAAGAAAAAAAATTAAATTAATAGTTATAAAATATACTGCCCTAGAAAATTAATTTTACTTATTTTAAATTGATAAATTAATAGAAAATAAATGGATAAAATATAGATGATTACTAAAGGTATAAAAGAGCTTTGCGAAGAGGCAGAACAAGAAATTGAAACCTTACTAGCAGAGGATGTAATTCAATTAAGAAAAGATCCGGAAGTGGTATTAGTAGACATACGTGATATTCGTGAATTATGGCGCGAGGGCACTATACCTGGAGCCATGCATGCCCCGCGCGGCATGTTAGAGTTTTGGGTGGATCCAGATAGTCCTTACCACCGTGCAGACTTTAACTCCGGAAAAAAGTTTATTTTTTACTGTGCTGGTGGCTTGCGTTCTGCATTGGCAGCACAGTCAGTTCATCGAATGGGTTTATCACCTGTTTCTCACATGGCTGGTGGTTTTAGTGCGTGGGTAAAAGCTGGAGGTCCAACAATAGAAAAAGAAGTAAAACTACCAAAGCCTAAGTAATACATATTTTATTTATATAAACCTAATATTTTGGGAAAGAAAATACGCTATCCTTGTAAATATGCTTATCTAAGGCTGGTCAATTTTATTACTCTGCAGCCTCTGCTGTATCACTATCAATAAAAACTGGCATAACTTCGCGTGAAAATTTGCGTAACCCTTCAATTCCTGAGCCACCATCAGATAACAATAAATAGCGTACACCACCCTCTCTTAACTTCGATACTTTTTCAGTAATTTCATCAACTGTTCCAAAAAGAGCTGCCTCCATAGCTGTCTCAGCAGTATCATCGTAAGACATTATCGATGATTTATTAGCGCCGTCAGGTCTCTGAGCTAAATTATCTACTCTGGCACGAGCGGCAATACGTCTTTCAATTGCTGAATCTCTGTCAGAAAAATCCTTAGCTACATAAAGACCTCGAGCTACCCCCACCTCATTAGGATTAAATATTCTGCCTCGCTTTTCAACGGCATTGCGAAACATTTCTATTCTTTCAAGTATAACTTTTACTGGAGCAAATTGATCTAACAATAGGTTACAACCTCGAGCCGCTACACCATCAATTGTTTTGGGGTTACCTGCACCCATCCAGAATGGCGGATGTGGTTTTTGTATCGTTGGTGGTTCAACAATGATATCTTTAAAATTCCAAAATTTACCTTTATGCGACCATGGCTCATCTTTAGTCCAAGCGCGTATTAAAACATCAAGAGATTCCTCGAAACGCTCCCCAGCTTCTTCCATGGGTATCCCAAACCCTTCAAATTCATTATACCGATATCCTTTTCCAACACCAAAGTCTAACCGGCCACCAGATAGAAGGTCTAGAGTAGCAGCTTGTTCTGCAAGTAATACTGGATTATGCCAAGGCAATACCATGACTGCCGTGCCCAGTCGCAAAGTTGTTGTCTGTGCGGCTAAATAAGTTAGCAGATTTATAGTAGCCGATACTTGCCCAAAGCCAGTAAAGTGATGTTCAACTGCAAATGCACTATGATAACCAAGTGCTTCTGCCTCTATGTTGAATTCTAGCCAATCATGATAACCTTTAGCACTATCTACATCAGGACCACCACCACGCTTTGCCTGCGCACTACCAAATAACCCAAATTTCATCTAATCACTCCAACAGCAACTTAATTTATTTATATCATCCGCTAATTAACAGAAGTAAAAGCTAGACATTTCTGCCATATCAAAAATTGATTACTATATATTAATTATTATCTTATTAATACTTTATAATAAAGTAGAGTTAGTTTGTAGTCAGTATATTAGGTGTGCAGCTATAATATTATGATTTGAGCATAGTCATAGCTACTAAAATTATTATTTGAGGAAGAAAATGCTAAATATAGCTATAATAGGGCTAGGTTGGTGGGGCCGTACCCACATAGATGCAATACATAACAAAAGTGATAAAGTAAAAATTGTTCGAGTTATTGACCTTAATACAGAAGGCTCAAAAGATTATGCATCTGAACAAGGACTAAAATTAACTGCAAATTATCAAGACGCACTTGATGACCCTGATGTAAATGCTGTTGTTCTGGTGACCCCACATAGCCTTCATACAGAACAAATTATAGCAGCAGCAGAAGCAGGAAAACACGTATTTACAGAAAAACCATTCGCTCTAAATAAATCAGATGCCGAAAAATCGGTACTAGCGGCAGAAAAAGCGGGTATTAAGTTGGGTTTAGGACATAACCAAAGATACGCGGCCCCTCAAACTGAAATCAAAAAGATGATTGATTCTAATCAACTTGGTACGATAATGCATTTAGAAGGAAACACTAGCCATTCCACCCTTTCTGGTTTTGTTAGCTGGAGACATGATCCTAAAGAAGCACCGGGAGGCGGCCTCTACCATATGGGTAGTCACTATATAGATTTATTTAGTTCTTTTTTAGGGCCTGTTAGTGAGGTGTATGCACAAGCTCTAGATAGAATACAAGCTCTTGATTCAGCTTCAGCATTACTAACCTTTGAATGCGGCGCTAGCGCTTACATAGGCAACATAATGGTAACTCCAAGTAGCAGAATGCTTAATGTTTACGGTTCAGAAGGTTGGGTCAAAGTAGTAGACCATGATAAAATTGAAATTTGTATGGTCGACGGAAACCCTGAGTTAAAAAAAGTATCAGCAATTAATCCAGTTAAAGCTAATATGGAAGGTTTTGCTGATTCTATTGCGGGCACTGATGATTATAAATTTACTAATGAACAAATGATACATGATGTTGCTGTACTTGCAGCTATTGAACGCTCTCTTGTCTCAGGTAAGAGAGAAAAGGTGCATTAGGTACATTAATTAAACACCCTAAAATTACTTTTTAAAGTTTAAATAAATTTCTTTATTAAAAATTTTAATATAAAACCATTCATTGAGATGTAGCCATGGCTATACTTTAATGGTAATGCTTTAATATTAAACTGTATCAAACATTAATTAATGATTAAATTGAACTATATTCAGAGTATTTAAAAAAAATGATTTCTAAATTG
This sequence comes from Rhodospirillaceae bacterium, assembly GCA_002713365.1. Classification (GTDB taxonomy): domain Bacteria; phylum Pseudomonadota; class Alphaproteobacteria; order UBA6615; family UBA6615; genus UBA6615. The sequence continues at coordinate 55,552 of PASR01000011.1, read as the reverse complement.
TTTAAAAATGTATCTAATCGTCGATCTTTTCTCGGGGCTGGTGCTTTGTTACCTTTAGTTCCCTTATTTAGCAGCACCAACACTAGTGCTGACAATCCAGCAGATCCGAAATCTATATGTAAGAGTCCACTCGCTCACGCAGGTGGTATGACCACCGTAGGAAACGTTGATCATTTGCGTAATGGATTTGATCCACATAATTTGCTGACTGATTGGGAAACTGGCACGGTTGAAAAAGATAGCGCTGGCAAAACTATTCGTAAATTCGAAATTATAGCAGTTGACACCGAAATTGAAATTGCTCCTGGGGTGTTTTTTCCTGCCTGGACTTATAATGGCAGGGTACCGGGTCCGACAATACGAGCTACCGAAGGCGAGTTTCTGCAAATCAAGTTTATTAACATGGGCAGTCATCCCCACTCAATGCACTTTCATGGAATTCATAGTGCTAAGATGGATGGCATATCCGGAGCTGGTTTAGTAGATCCAGGAGAAGAGTTTGTCTACGAATTTAGGGCAGACCCATTTGGATGTCATCTATATCATTGCCATGTTGCACCACTTAAGCGCCATATTCACAAAGGCCTTTACGGAGCTTTTATTGTAGACCCTGACCCCAAACTTCATCCACAAAATACTACTACTGCGTTATCCCGTCAGCTAGGAACAGATGAGAACATGCATTGGCAAGAACTAGTAATGGTAATGAATGCGTTTGATACCAACTTTGATGAAGAGAATGAAATTTATGCTGTAAATACCATAGCTCATGAATATAGCAAAAGACCTATCAAAATAGATAAACAACGTCCAGTTCGCATCTATTTAATTAACGTAACTGAATTCGATCCAATAAACTCGTTTCATATTCATGGAAATTTCTTTGACTATTTTGACCATGGAACCACACTAACACCAACTCTCAATAAAGTTGATACAGTAATGCAATGCCAAGCCCAAAGAGGCATTATAGAAATGTCTTTTAGTAATCATGAACCAGGACATTACATGTTCCACGCACATCAAAGTGAGTTTGCTGAGCTAGGCTGGATGAGCATGTTTGAGGTCGTCTAATGGTTTATAATCGTATTGCATTTTTTGTTGTTTTAATAATGTTAGGTGTAATCAGCTTAGCGATATACGTATTTAATCCACTAGATGATTTTGATAACAATCTGCCTCCGGAAGAATCGCTTATAATTGAAAGAGTAACTTCCGGCCCTGATGGTTTTACTGCCTATGTCAGAGGAAACGGCCGTGAACCAATAAAAATTTCTCAAGTACAAGTTGATGGGGCCTTTTGGAATTTTCGGCAAATACCTGAAGGACCAATAAATCAGTTAGCTACAGCAAAGATATTAATACCCTATCCTTGGGTACAGAACGAAACACACCATCTACTTTTTCTGTCAAGTACTGGAGCAACGTATGATTACACAATTGACGTTGCATATAAGGCGCCTAGTCCAAATAAAAAAACCTTATTTAGTCTAGCGCTCATTGGGATATGCGTTGGGGTAATCCCAATTACACTAGGAATGTTATCTTTGCCTCTCTTACGCTTAATAGGTGATAATAGCATTGTATTTTTTATGTCGCTAACAATTGGACTACTAGGTTATTTATTTGTTGATACCTTAGAAGAGGGCCTTGAGCTCACAAAAATATCTGCAAATGCATTCCAAGGAAGTTTAAGTGTTTTACTTGCGAGTGTACTTACATTTCTAGGCATTCTAGCTATAAGTTGGCGATCAAAACCTTCAACTGACGGTATTATACTAGCGACTTGGTTAGCAATTGGCATTGGCTTACATAATTTTGGAGAGGGACTATCGATAGGTGCCGCCTTATCTCTGGGAAATGCTGCATTAGGGAGTATGTTATTAATTGGGTTTGCTATACATAATCTTACAGAAGGGGTAGCGATAATAGCCCCAATTACAAAACAAAAAGTAACCTTTGGGATGCTTTTATGCTGGTTATGTTTGGCTGGGCTTCCTGCAATAGCAGGAACATGGATAGGGACTTTTACCTTTGCTCCACATTGGAATGCACTATTCTTTGGCATTGCTGCAGGCGCAATAGCTCAAGTTATAATTGAGGTGACTCGTTCAATATGGGTTATGAGAGTTAATTTAGGTGATAAGTTTATAGTAAGTAACGCTTTCGCTGGTTTTGGTATGGGAATCTTGGTAATGTACACTACCGCATTTCTGATTCAGGTCTAATTCATGAACAAAAGCGCACAAAAGACAAAAGATAAATCAGATGACACCTCCTCTGAAACACCAAATAAAATGATAGAGGCCAATCTGCAAGCCGCACAGTTTGAACGTGTTAGAACAGCCCAGCAAACAGAAAAAGCGGAAGACTATGTAGAAATGATAGATGATTTAATTAACGCTTATGGTGAAGCTAGGATAGTTGATTTAGCAGAGCGATTTGGAGTTTCACATGCTACTGTAAACAAAATTATTAAGCGTCTTCAAAGAGATGGTCTAGTTCATACACGCCCTTACCGATCAATTTTTCTTACCCCAGATGGCGAAAACTTAGCGAATACATCAAGAGAAAGACATAAGATAGTATTAGATTTTTTGAGAGCTATAGGAGTTACCGAACGTAACGCTCAGTTGGATGCAGAAGGTATTGAACATTATGTCAGCCAAGAAACCCTAAATGCATTTAGTAAGTTTATTAATAGCAGATAATAAAATAGCATTTAAATAGTTAATATAGTTGATCCTACTGTAAGGCGTTCAGCAACATCTTTATGGGCTTGAGCTGCATCAGCCAGTTTATATTGCTGACCTATAAAAGGTTTAACAGCGCCGCGGCCTATTATATTAAATAAAGAAGTAGCACTATCTTCTAGCTCTTGCCGGTTTAACTGATAAAAACGCATAGACGCCTTAGTAAAAAATAACGAGCCTTTCACATTAAGCTCAACAGAATCTATAGGTGCTAGAGGTCCAGAGGAATTTCCAAAATTCACCATGTAACCACGCGGCCGCAAACTATTTATTGATTCAATATATAAATCAGGGCCAACAGAATCATATACGACATGAACTCCCAGACCATTAGTAATATCCAATGCTACTTCATTAAAATTCTCCTTACGATAGTTAACCGCGTAAGTAGCACCATTATTAAGAATTGTAGTCTTTTTTTCATCAGAACCAACAGTACCAATAACCGTAACTCCTTTATCCTTAAGCCACTGGCACAAAAACAAACCAACTCCTCCGGCTGCTGCATGTACTATCGCTACTTCACCAGCAGCAATTGAATAGCACCTATTTACTAGATATTCAGCAGTCATACCTTTAAGCAAGCTGGCTGCAGCCTCTTCAAATGTTATATTATCTGGCAAAGCAACTACATTCGAGGCCTCAATTAAACGAGCTTCAGAGTATGCCCCAGGGTAGGTTGACGCATATGCAACTCTTTGACCCACAGAAAAATTATTAACTTCTTTGCCTACTTGTTGAACAATTCCAGCAGCTTCAGTTCCTAACACCGCAGGTAGTTTAGGTAAGACAGGATAAGCTCCTTTTCTTACTTGAATATCAAGAAAGTTAAACCCGGTTACATTATGTCTAATCAATAGCTCACTTGGTCCTGGTTCAGATAAATCAACATCTTCCCACTTGAGAACTTCTGGTCCACCAAATTTATGTATTCGCATTGCTTTGACCATTATCTTTCCCCAAAATGTGAGTAACCTATTATATTAAAATCATAACAAGTTATTAGTTTATTTTAATAGTTTTTCATAATTATTTGTCGAGGTTTTGTATAGCTAGTATATTCAATAAGCACTTTTATTCACGCTGACTTGTTCAAATGCAAAGACCCTAATAGTCTATACAGAGATATAAGTTCATAATTAAAGAAAATATGACTAGGAGATGTGAATTATGGCTCGTCCAATTATCATTAGTTGTGCAGTTACCGGTGGCGCAGATACTAAGGGTATGAACCCTAACGTTCCCTCTACCCCAAAAGAAATTGCAGATGAAGTTATTGCTGCGCATAAGGCAGGGGCTGCAGTTGCCCATATACATGTCCGAAACCCAAAAACTGGAAAAGCTAGCATGGATCCGGTTTATTATGCGGATGTTGTTAAGCGTATACGTGACGCAAATTGTGATGTGGTGATAAACCTTACAACAGGGCCAGGTGCTCGCTTGGACGTGAATATACAAACTCCATTAGAGCCTGGGCCAGGAAGCGTAATGAAAACTGCTGAAGAGAGGGTTATACATGTATTAGAAAATAAACCGGATATTTGTTCTCTAGATGTAGCTACAATGAATTTTGGAGATCGCCCAATGGTAAATTCTCCTGAAATGTTAGAAGAAATGGCTTCTCTAATACAATCTGCAGGCGTTAAGCCCGAACTCGAAGTATTCGATGTTGGCCACGTTAGTTTAGCTAACCATCTAGTAAAAACCGGCGTGATAAAAGATCCAAATCCTTTGTATCAACTATGCTTAGGTATTCCCTGGGGAGCACCAGCTACAGCTGAAGCAATGACACTAATGCGTAATATGCTTCCTGAAAATGCATTATGGGCTTCATTTGGTATTTCAAGGTTTGAGTTCCCAATGGTTGCCTCAGCCGCTATTCTGGGTGGTCATGTGCGTGTTGGTTTAGAAGATAACCTCTATATTAAACGCGGTGAATTAGCTTCAGGTAATGCTCAACTCGTAGACCGGGCAGTTCAAATCATTGAATTACTGGGAGACACAGTTGCTACCCCTGCAGAAGCAAGAGATATATTTGGAATAACAACAAGTAATAACTCTAGGAATGCAGCAGAATAGTAAAATTCTCTAATAAATAATTAAAAGAGAAAGGGTTTAAGCTGATGGCACGTCCAGTTATTATCTCTTGCGCCATAACAGGTGGATCAGACACAAAACATATGAATCCGGCTGTTCCTGTTACCCCCAAAGAAATCGCTAATGAAGCAATCTCCGCACACCATGCAGGTGCATCAATAGCCCATATCCATGTGCGTGACCCCAAAACGGCAAAAGCTAGTATGGATCCCAAGTTATATAAGGAGGTAGTAGATAGATTAAGGAACGCCGGTTGTCCAATTCTTATAAATTTAACAACCGGGCCTGGCGGAATTCTTGCGGTCGAAACTGATTCTCCCCATGATTTTATTAGTGGAAGTGCTCTAAGTAGTGCCGAGGAAAGGGTTCAACATATATACGAAAATAAACCAGATTTATGTACCTTAGACGTCACGACAATGAACTATTCTGATGTTGCGGTAACTAATACTAAAGCGATGTTAGAAAAAATGGCGGGCTTAATTCAAAAAATCGGTGTCAAAATTGAGATGGAGGTTTTCGATACAGGACAGCTGTGGCAAGCCTCTGATATGTGTAATAGAGGAATAATAACTGATCCTAATCCCTTATTTCAACTTTGCCTTGGAATTCCCTGGGGGGGTCGAGCTACTATGGAATCAATGCAATTAATGCGAGATCAGCTACCTAGCAATGCCAAATGGGCTGCCTTTGGTATTTCTCGATTAGAATTTCCTATGGTAGCTGCAGCAGTGGTATTGGGAGGACATGTGCGCGTCGGCATGGAGGATAACCTATACCTATCCCGAGGCGTTCTCACCCCTGGAAATACACCTATGGTTGAAAGAGCTGTCAAAATAATTGAAGCTATAGGGGAATATCCAGCTAGCGTTAATGAAGCTCGTCAGATTCTTGAACTTGATAAACTAGGAGCCGCCGCAGAATAAAAATATGCTATGTATTCCTTTAATTATTTTCCTTGGTCGCTAAATACCGCCGTAACATAAATATTTAATCTCGAGGTAATCATCAAGGCCATAGTGAGAGCCTTCGCGACCAATACCTGATTCTTTAACCCCACCAAATGGTGCAACTTCAGTAGAAATAAGACCAGTATTTATGCCAACAATTCCAGATTCTAGTTCTTCTGCGACTTTCCAAATTCGATTAACATCTCTAGCATAAAAATATGCAGCTAAGCCAAATTCAGTATCATTAGCTAGTTTAATTCCTTCCTCATCAGTTTTAAATCTATATATAGGAGCTAACGGCCCAAAAGTCTCTTCTCGCGTGACTTCCATCGTAGGTGTTACATCTACTAATAATGTAGGCTGAAAGAATGTACCACCCATTGCATGGCGATCTCCTCCAACTACAATCCGTGCGCCTTTAGAAACAGCGTCAGTAATATGTTGTTCTACTTTTTCAACAGCAGCCATATCAATTAACGGGCCCTGTGTTACACCATCTTCTAAACCATTTCCTACCTTAAGATTTTTAACTGCATCAGCTAGTTTTTCTGTAAATTCGTCATATATACCGTCTTGAGCTAAAATACGGTTTGCACAGACACAAGTTTGACCGGTATTGCGATATTTAGATGCCATTGCCCCCTCAACAGCTTCATCAAGGTCAGCATCATCAAAAACTAGAAAAGGTGCGTTTCCTCCAAGTTCCATAGATACCTTTTTAATAGTACCAGCGCATTGTTCAATTAGTTTTCTGCCTACTTCTGTGGAACCAGTAAAAGTAAGTTTTCGAACAATTGGGTTTGAGGTTAACTCTCCACCAATATCTGAAGATCCACCTGTAACAACACTTAGGACACCTGGAGGAACACCCGCTCTTTCTGCTAATTCGGCCATGGCTAGCGCAGAATATGGAGTGGAAGTAGCCGGTTTAACTACCATTGAACAGCCTGCAGCAAGTGCCGGTCCTGCTTTACGAGTTATCATAGCAGAAGGAAAATTCCATGGAGTAATTGCTGCACAAACTCCTATTGGTTCTTTAAGTACTACTATACGTTTATCACGTTGGTGACCTGGTATTGTATCTCCGTAGACTCGTTTTCCCTCTTCTGCAAACCATTCTATAAAAGATGCAGCATATAAGATTTCTCCACGGGATTCGTTTAGTGGTTTCCCCTGTTCAATTGTCATCAAGATGGCAAGATCTTCTTGGTTCTCCATCATCAAATTATACCAGTTTCTTAATATTGTAGAGCGTTCTTTACCGGTTAATTGACGCCAATTCCTTTGTGCTTTTTCAGCACCTTCTATAGCACGCCTTGTTTCTTCAGAACCTAATTTAGGAATAGTACCTATTATCGAGTTATCAACTGGATTAGTCACATCAATAGTATTTCCATCATCGGCGTCTATCCAATCCCCATTTACATAACATTTTTGGCGAAATAGTTTAGAGTCAGCTAATTGCATATCTCTTCTCCCACGAGTTTAAAGTCCAATAGCTATTTTTCACGATTATTAATTAACCCGATTATAAACTAATTAATTTATCTATATTGCCGATTGCTTTGCCTTAGCCTCCTGGCGACGTGAATGTAAAATTGGTTCTGTATAACCATTTGGCTGTTCACGGCCTTTAAATACTAGGTCGCATGCTGCTTGAAAAGCTATGTTATTATCAAAATTAGGAGCCATTGGGTTATAAAGCGGGTCATTAGTATTTTGTTTATCAACAACTGCTGCCATACGCTGAAATGTTTCTACTACCTGTTCTTCACTACAAATACCATGGCGCAACCAATTGGCTATATGTTGGCTTGAAATTCTTAAAGTAGCACGATCTTCCATCAACCCTATATTATTAATATCAGGAACTTTTGAACAACCGACTCCCTGATCTATCCAACGAACTACATAACCAAGTATTCCTTGGGCATTATTATCAAGTTCTTGTTGTATTTCATTCTCAGGCCAATTTGGACGTTCAGATAATGGAATTGTCAGTATGTTATCCAAACTAGCTTGAGACCTTGTATAAAGTTTCTTTTGAAGTTCTACTACATTAACCTGATGATAATGCGTGGCATGAAGTGTCGCTGCAGTAGGAGAAGGCACCCAGGCTGTATTAGCACCTGACTGAGGATGGCCAATTTTAGTATCCAGCATATCAGCCATCAAATCTGGCATGGCCCACATGCCCTTACCAATCTGCGCACGGCCCGGAAGGCCGCATTTTAGGCCAATATCTACATTCCAATCCTCATAGGTTTGTATCCAAACGGCAGACTTCATGTCTGCTTTTCTTATCATTGGCCCTGCTTCCATGGCCGTATGCATCTCATCTCCTGTTCGATCAAGAAATCCTGTATTAATAAAAAATACCCGATCTTTAGCCGCTCTAATGCATTCTTTTAAGTTTACTGTTGTTCTTCTCTCTTCATCCATAATACCTATCTTAAGAGTAAAAGAATCTAGGCCTAAAACTTCTTCAATTTTTGTAAACATCTGGTTGGTAAACTCAACCTCTTCCGGTCCATGCATCTTTGGTTTAACTATATATACCGAACCGGTTCTGCTGTTTTTCCCTTGCTTTAGGTCATGAATAGCAATCATAGAAGTAATCATGGCATCAAGAATACCTTCATAAACTTCATTACCATCATTATCTAAAATAGCTGGGTTAGTCATAAGATGACCAACATTACGGATTAGCATTAGGCTGCGGCCCTGTAATACAAGTTCTGAACCATCAGAGGAAATATATTTACGGTCGGGGTTTAAAGAACGTTTTATAGTTTTATCCTCTTTATCAAATGTCTCTGATAAATCCCCTCTCATTAATCCTAACCAGTTGCGATACGCAACAACCTTGTCTTCAGCATCAACTGTAGCAACAGAGTCTTCACAATCCATTATTGTAGTTATTGCTGATTCGACAATAACATCACTAACCCCAGCAGGATCATCTTTGCCAATAACATGATCCCTATTAATTGAGATTTCAAAATGAAGGTTATTATTTTTTAACAAAACTGATTTAGGGGAATCTTGTTCTCCTTGATAACCAATGAATTTTTCGGGTTCAGACAAATAACTAATTGTACCATCATCTAACGTTACAGCTAGCTGACTATTCTTAATACTGTAAGATACTGCGTTATGATGAGTACCATTTAAAAGCGGTGCAGATGAATCAATAAAATCTCTAGCAAATTTAATAACAGCAGCCCCACGCACTTCGTTATATGCACTGCTCCTCTCAGCTCCATCTAACTCTGGTATAGCGTCAGTTCCATAAAGAGCGTCATACAAACTTCCCCAGCGTGCATTAGCTGCATTAAGCGAATAACGTGCATTTGTTACTGGAACTACTAACTGCGGACCAGCTATTTGAGAAATTTCAGTATCAATGTTGGTAGTTGTTACTGTAAATTCTTCACCTTCTTCCACTAAGTAACCAATTTCTTTTAAAAATAGTTTATAAGCTGCAAGATCTGATGTTTCGCCACGATGTTCTTCATACCAGGCATCAATTTTTATTTGTAGTTCATCCCGTTTAGCCAATAAATTTCTGTTTATAGGTGTTAGTTCGTTAACAATTTTTTCAAAACCATGCCAAAATTCCTGAGATTTAATATCTGTTCCCGGTAAAGCAAAATCATTAATAAAATCATATAGTTCTTTATCAACTCTGAGTGAGCCAGCTTCAATCCGGTCTGCCATTATACTTATCCCTATTTTATTTATTTTAACTTAACGAACTTATATTGTTTATACTTTATGCCATTTAGATTACGGTCTTATTATTTATTTATAATTTCAAAATACTATAAATAATACTAACTTTATTTTTTTTAAACCACCACACCTGGGTTCATAATACCATCTGGGTCGAGACGGTTTTTTGCATCCTTAAGTATATGACCAAACAATTTTGGTCGTTGTTTCTCATACCACTTTTGATGATCTCGTCCTACAGCATGATGATGCGTAATAGTGCCACCGTTTTTAATAAGAGCTTCAGATGCTGCATATTTTATTGCCTTCCACTGTTCAAGCATGCCTCCAGGCTTCCCTGTGCAGTGAAATGCAAAATATGGCGCAGGCCCATCAGGATAAGCATGGCTAAATCTGCATGAAACAGCACCATTTTGGCCTGTAACATCTCTAATCGCTTGTTGCGTAGCATCTTTAATTGCCCAATAAAATTCTTCAAACTTGTCCCAAGTTATAGCTGTCTCAAAAGTATCAGAAATAATTCCACGAGGTGTTAAATTCTCACGATTATAGGGCATGCGAATGAATGCGTCTCTCCAAGCACCTACCGCTCCCTTCAAATTTGTATCTGGATTTTCTCGCCAATCAATATCTATTATTCCACCATGATCAAGACAACATTCCTCAGCTCTTTTCATCCATGGTTCAACTGAATGATCTGATGATTCAAACGAAACTACCATTAATGTATAAGTCCCGTCACCAGCTCCATTTACTTGTAGTTCTGTAGCATCAACAATTCTTACATTTGCTGGAAACAAACCTGACTGAGAGATAGATCGCACGGCAAGAGATGCATCTAAAAATTTAGCAAAACGAAACCCAGCAGTTAATTTAAAAACGGGACGGCCCTGCAAGCGAACCCATGCTTCAGTAATAATGCCCAAAGCCCCTTCAGTTCCCATAATAAACCTATCAGGACTAGGTCCAGAACCTGATCCAGGCAATCGACGCGATTCAAAACAACCAGAAGGCGTGATTGATGTGATATTCTCTACCAAATCATCAATATGAGTATAAAGAGTAGCAAAATGACCACCCGATCGAGTAGCGATCCAACCACCCAGAGTTGAATGTTCAAATGATTGAGGAAAATGACGAAGGGTTAGATTATAGGGCTTTAACTGATTTTCTAATTCAGGTCCCTTTGCGCCCCCTTGAATTAGTGCAGCACGAGAGGTTTCATCAACTTCAAGGACTTTATTCAATTTTGTCATGTTAACCATCACCGTACCTTTGTAATGACCCTCAATATCCGGGGTAACTCCGCCCACAACCGACGAACCACCCCCATAAGGCACTATCGCTGCACCTACCCCACTTGCCCAATCATAAATTGCATTTATTTGATCAGATCGTTCTGGATAGGCAATAACATCAGGAGCGTGTTTAAAATCCCCATCAAATATACGAATTGAATCCGGCTGTGATTGTCCAAAGCTATGCAGAACTCTTTCATATGGCTCATTTGTACAAAATTTAAGAAGACTATCGGGTGGTATCAGTTTTGGTTTATGTAATTTAATATCAGAAACTTCAGGTTTCTTAATATTACTACTTGCTAGAACACCAAAATCTTGGGCTAGAATTTTTATAAGGCTGTGCACCTGATTCTTATTAAGGCCATTATTTTCATAGCCCCAACCCCAATATTTCATTCTTTGACTAACCATTGTTCGCCTTTCAAATTTAAAGCCGCTATATTCCCTTTTAATAGCTTACATTAATAATATAAAGAAGACCGAGTAATAGAATATTCTTAGGAGATCATAAAATAATGCCAACCGCACTAATAGCTGGAGGCCTAGGTGTCATAGGACGCTCTCTTGTTGAAAACTTAGAAAACAACTCAGAATGGTCAGTTTATGGTTTGTCTCGAAGAAAGCCAGACTTTGAAACAACTGCTGAATTTATATCTCTAGACTTACTTAACTTAGAGGAGTGTAAAACTAAACTTGCAATGCTCAAAAGCGTTACGCACATATTTTTCACCCCCTATGCAGCTCGAAAAACATTTAGTGAAGAGGTCGCTCCTAACCTGGCTATGTTACAAAATCTAGTCGAAACTATAGAACAGATTGCACCCAATCTAAAACACGTACAATTAATGCTTGGAGCAAAATGGTACGGTGTGCAGTTTGGCAAGCAATATAAAACCCCGGCAAAAGAAACCGACTCTAGACATATGCCGCCTAATTTCTATTACGCACAGCATGACTGGCTTGCTAAAAAACAACTGGGTAAGGCCTGGACGTGGTCAGCTTTGCTTCCACATGGTGTCTGGGGATTTTCGATTGGTAGCGAGATGAATATGCTTACATCAATTGCCGTATATGCAACATTATCAAAATATGCTGGCCTACCATTAAAATTTCCTGGAACTCCTGCCCTATATAACGCAGTCTATCAAATAGTAGACGTCAGCTTGCTTGCAAGAGCTATGATTTGGACAGCTACTACAAAAGAAGCAGAGAATGAAATATTTAATATAACTAATGGCGATTTTACAAGATGGTGTCATTTGTGGCCGCGCATAGCAGAGTTTTTCGATATGGAAGTAGGCCCTATACAAAATTTGAATTTAGAGACAGTCATGTCAGAAAAAGAATCAATATGGGCCAAAATTTGTGAGGAAAACCAACTCCATACCTATACTATAAATGACTTAGCTACATGGCAATTTATGGACTACGCCTTTAGTAATGGGTTTGATCAAATGTCTAGCTTAACAAAAATTCGTCAAGCTGGTTGGCATGAGGTACTTGATACAGAAGATACTATAACCCACCAACTGCAATACATGAGAGACAAAAAGATTATTCCTTAGGCATAGGAGAAGATAGTGGTAAAAAAAACTGCACTAGTGCCAGGAGCGCTAGGTGTTACCGGCAGAGCAATTATAGAATATCTAGATTATAATCCCGATTGGAATATTATAGGATTGTCACGCCGACCATCGAACTATAATAGTAATGCAAAATTTCTTTCAGTAGATTTACTTAACAAATCTGAATGCAATAGTATTGCTGAGCACCTAGCTGAAACTACCCATGTCTTTTTTTGTGCCTATGCTCCACGAAACTCAGTTGAAGCAGAAATAAAGCCAAATGTATCAATGTTGACTAACCTTTTGGACACACTAGAACCAGTAAATAATAGATTAGAGCATGTACAATTAATGCATGGTGCCAAGTGGTATGGAAGCTACTTGGGTCCTTATAAAACACCAGCGAAAGAAGATGACCCCCGACCGCTAGTTCAAAATTTCTATCACGCACAAGAAGATTGGATTAAGAAAAGGCAAAAAGAAAAGGCATGGAACTGGTCAGCACTAAGACCGCATGGAATATGGGGGTTTTCCATAGGCGGCAGAATGAATTTAATGACTGGCATAGTTCTTTATGCCGTTATTTCAAAGCACTTGGGTCTACAATTACGCTGGCCAGGTACACAAGAGTTTTACGATTGCCTATATAATATAATTGATACTGAATTACTAGCTGACGGCATGTACTGGGCCGCCACCACTCCTAATGCAGTCAATGAAGCCTATAATATAAGTAATGGTGATTTTTTTCGGTGGAACCAAGTTTGGCCAAGCATTGCATCTTTTTTCGACATGGAGATAGGACCAGTTCAAACATTGCCTTTAAAAGAGGTAATGCTTGATAAAGAAGCGATTTGGTCAGAGATAGTGAGAACATATGACCTTCAAAACTACACTCTAGCAGAACTAACTAACTGGGATTATTTAGATATGGCATTAGGTAACGGCTACGATCAAATGTCTAGTATTACAAAAATAAGACAAGCAGGATGGAATAATTCACTAGACACCGAAACTACTATAACAAACCAAATACAAAAGCTACGCGACATTAACATTATACCTTAGTGAAAGTAATAATATGCCCCCCTTTATAATAAGTAGTGCTTTTGATAGTGGTAACATTTCATGCTTATCTGCAGATTCATCAGATAATATACAATTAGAGATACTGAAAGATCATAATTCTGATTTCTATCAATGGTTTTATTTTCGTTTGAGTGGCGCGAGAGATCAAGAGTGTAAACTTCATATAACTAATGCCAGCGGATCTGCTTATACGAAAGGCTGGACAAATTATAAAGCAGTAGCATCTGAAAATAAAAAAGATTGGAGAAGGATAAAAACTAATTTTATAGATGGGGTTTTAACATTTGAGTATACACCAAAAACTGATTCTGTTTGGTTTGCATATTTTGCTCCCTACACCACTGAGCGTCATAATGATCTAATTGCCATGATTCAACAATCAACAAAGGCTAAAATTTCGGTTCTTGGAAAAACGCTTGATGGCCAAGACATTGACCTTGTGAGAATTGGTGAAGAAGGACCTAATAAAAGAGTCTGTTGGATAATAGCCCGGCAACATCCCGGGGAAAGTATGGCCGAATGGTGGATGGAAGGTCTACTTGAGCGACTAATTTTCTCTGACGATAACATAAGCGCAGAAATATTAGAAAAAATAGTTTTTTATCTAATTCCAAACATGAATCCTGACGGAACTAAACGTGGTCATCTTCGAACTAATGCTGTCGGAACAAACCTTAATCGGGAGTGGCTATCACCAAGCATGGCAAGAAGCCCAGAAGTTTTTCTGGTTCGAAAAAAAATGTTGGAAACTGGAGTTGATTTTTGTTTAGACGTTCATGGTGACGAGGCCCTTCCCTACAATTTTCTTACAGGCATGATGGGAATACCTTCATTAAACGAAAGACAAAAGTCATTAAAGTTAAAATTTGAAAAAGCTCTATTAGAATCTAGTAATGAATTTCAGACGGAGCACGGATATCCAGCTAGTCCTCCAGGAAAAGGTAATTTATCGATGTGTGCCAACTATATTGCAGAGAAGTTTGGTTGCCTTGCCTTAACTTTAGAAATGCCGTTTAAAGATAACGACAATAATCCTGACCCTATTTTCGGCTGGTCTCCTGACAGATCAAAAAAATTTGGTTCCGTTCATATTGAAGCTATCGCAGCTATCGTAGAAGACCTAAGATAGAGTAATGTTATCTATATCATTGCTCATCAATTACAGTATTACTTAATTTACCAATTTCAGTAATTTCTACTTCTATAATATCACCCGCTTTCATAAATAATTTTGGGCTTCTTACATTTCCAACTCCTGCGGGCGTTCCAGTTGCAATTACATCGCCAGGTTCTAAAGGTGTAAAATCTGAAATATACGATACTATTTCAGGTATGGAGTATATCATTAAGCCAGTAGAACATTTTTGAACAACTTTATTATTTAAACGCGTCGTCAACACTAATTTAGTTGGATCAGGTATTTCGTCTGCCGTAACCATCCAAGGACCTAATGGGCCAGTCCGGTAAAAATTCTTACCTGCAGTGAGTGAATGACGTTGATAGTCACGAACACTGCCATCCAAAAAACAAGTATAACCGGCAATATGGGATAAGACATCTACTTCAGTTATATGACGCCCGCCTTTACCTATAATTAAAGCAAGTTCACCCTCAAAATCAAAATTAGACGAGATCTGAGGTCTTATAATAGGATCACCATGAGCTACCAATGTATTATTAAGTCGACTAAATAAAGTAACGTTTTCAGGCATTTCATCGGTAAATTGTTCTGCATGATCCTTATAATTTAGACCAGCACAAATTATTTTATCTGGATTTGGAATTACCGGCAGGAGCTCTATATCACCCATGCCAGTTGTAGGCACCTCATCAGCCGCGATTTTTGCTAACTCTTCTAAGGCATCTGCCTTTAGAGCGTCACGAATGCTCGAGTATGGTGATTTACGTCCAACATCGACAATTCTTCCATTACCATCGACTATGCCAAATGACTCACCCTTTTTATCTCTGAAACTTATAATTTTCATTTAATTCCCTCTAAATCCTATAATCGGGCTGTTATATCTGCCCAGAGGTTATCAGCACCTCCAGCTATAACTTCTTTTCCTATTCTTCGTGCCCAATAACTTTCTGAACCATACTCAGAACGCCATGACCACAGTCGTCGAGTTATATAATGAAGGCTATATTCATCTGTAAATCCTATAGCTCCATGAACTTGATGACCAATAGAAGCTGCTAATCCTGCTGATTCTCCAGCACGAATTTTAGCTGTGGCCACCTCAAATTCTAGACCAGAACTCACATCTATTAAATCGGCTGCTCTACATGCTATTTGGGATGCAATCTTAGCAGCTGCAGCCTCAGCTGCTAAGATTGCAAGCTGGTGCTGAATAGCCTGAAACTTTGCTATGGGCTGTCCAAATTGTTCACGTTCTCTAGAATAACTAATACAATTATCAAGTATAGCTGAAATTCCTCCAGACATTTGGACTGAACGAGCTAGCGCAGCATAGACTAATAGTGAGTTTGACCTGAAAGCATCAGAAATATCTATTACAGTCAGTGGAGACGCTTTATCAAATGTCATTGAATCTCTTGACTCACCACTAATATTTTTATCTTTTACGATTTTAGATTTTTTAGCATCGAGTAGAACGTACACCTGCTTATTACTGTTATAGGCTTCTGCCAAAACATAGTCTGCTGAAGCACCCCACGGAATACGTTCAATAATACCAGATATTTTATAGCTATTATTTGATTCAATAAGGTCTAGTGGCTTACCATCACAAAAAAATGTAATTACTCCTTTAGGAGGTGCTTGATTATGTTGCGATAAAAACCAACTTGAAACCATGGTCTCAACGAGCGGCACCGGTACTGAATAATACCCTGACCAATATATAATTTGAAAACAATCTATCCACTTTATCCCTGAACCACCATGATTTTCATTTACCATAGCAAAAGTAAGTCCATTCTCCTCTATTTGTTGCCATATAGGATCAGGCCATACAGCTAATTCAGTTTCCCTTAGCACATCATTGTTAATTAAATTAGAAAACAATCGATCGCAGGTCTCAGCTAAAGTTTTACTTATTTCAGTCATCTTAAACCTAGGCCTCTTGCAATAACACTCCTTAATATTTCTGTTGTTCCACCCCTCAAAGAAAAAGAAACACAAGCTTGCTGTATATATGCTAGTGATTTTTCATAATCACTTCCATGCAGTATATTCGGCGCAACATTAATTAAATCATGGGCTATTTCAGGTATTAATTGTTCGAATGCTACACCGAGGTCCTTAATTACTGTAGCTTCTATAGTGGGCTGCTCACCTGTTTCAAGAACAGCAGCAACTGCAAGTGACATCTGTCTTAATGTAACAAGATGTGCTGTCAATCGACCAATAGCAACTTCTGCATGTTTATCTTCGGTTTTGTGAAACATACGAATCAGTTCAACCATAAGTCGGTAAGCGCTTAGAAAGCGATCTGGACCACTACGTTCAAATGCTAATTCAGCAATTACTTGCTGCCATCCGTTACCTTCTTCACCAACTAACATCGAATCAGAAACAAAAACATTATCAAATTTAACTTCGTTAAATTCCTTATCACCAATCATATTACGAATAGGCGAAATGGTAATACCCGGATCACGTAGGTTAATTATAAGTTGTGAGAGACCATCATGCCGATCTTTTACAGAACCACTAGTGCGTACAAGAGCAATCATGTAATGGCACTTTTGCGCATACGTAGTCCATATTTTTTGTCCGTTAACCACCCATCCATCATTATCACGTTTTGCATGAGTATTTATTGATGCTAAATCAGATCCTGAGTTTGGCTCGCTCATGCCAATACAAAAAAAGCTTTTACCACTCGCAATACCAGGCAACAATTTTTCTTGCTGTTTATCACTACCAAACCTAAGTAATAAAGGGCCACTTTGACGTTCTCCAATCCAGTGCGCTGCAACAGGTGCTCCAAATGCTAATAACTCTTCTATAACAATGTAGCGTTCTAATGCGCTGCGGGAACTACCATAAGGTTCTGGCCAAGTCATACCTAGCCAACCCCTATCACCTAGCCTACCACTAAAGTCAGCATCAAATGCTGACCAAGAACGAGCACGATTAGGTTTTGAGTAGGAGCCTAATGTTTCAAAAAGAAATGAACGAACTTCTTCCCGTAAAACATCCACTCCAGGTGGTAAATCACACAAATCCAGATTAAATGCCTGCATAAAGTTACTCTCTCTAATAAATACAATTTTAATTACTACACTTATAACTTAGACGAATAGTAAGAATGTGCTAATTAATCCTAAATATTCCGGAGATAAGCATGACTAACTTTATAAAATATGAACAAAAAGATGCAATAGTTACATTAACTATGAACCGCCCAGAAGAACGCAATGCGCTTTCAGGTGATGGACAATTCCAAGCCTTTGTTGATGTTTGTGAGCGAATAAAAAAAGATGAAAGTGTTTCAGTTGTAATTTTAACCGGTTCCGGATCTGCATTTAGTGCGGGAGGTAACGTAAAAGATATGCGTGACCGCAAAGGGCTTTCGAATGGGAACCCCTATCAAATAAGAAATAATTACCGTCATGATATCCAGAATATACCGCTTAGCCTATACAATTTGGATGTTCCAACTATAGCAGCGGTTAATGGTGCTGCCATTGGAGCAGGCTTAGATCTAGCCTGTATGTGTGATATTAGAATAGCTTCAGAGAAGGCAAAATTTGCAGAAAGTTTTGTGAAACTTGGTATAATTCCAGGTGATGGGGGAGCCTGGCTTCTACCTCGCCTAATAGGCCAATCAAAGGCTGCTGAGTTAACTTTCACTGGAGATACTATAGGGGCAATAGAAGCGCTAAATTGCGGGCTAGTATCAAAAGTTGTACCAGATAATAAATTGTTGGATGAAGCAATTGATTTAGCCAATCGCATGGCGGCCAATCCAGTGCATTCATTAAGGATGGCTAAAAAACTCATGCGTGAGGGAGCGCATGTAAAGTTAGATACATTATTAGAAATGTCTGCTGCCTTTCAGGCAATAGCTCACCATACAGAAGAACATGACCAAGCCATAGAAGCTTTGTTAGCTAGGCTTGAAACTAACCGAAAAAAATAATTAATATATTTTATACTTCACTTAATTAAATATTTTATCACCTTCTAAATCAATTATTTGTTGTGCTTTAGATATAGAGAATTCAATTGCAGTATCTCGGTTAGCATGAAAGTCAGCTCGAACAAATTTATGTTCTTTTACTACCATATTATCTGTTCTAATTATTACCCCAGCTGTTAACCACTGAACACCTTCCTTTTGTGGCTTAGCATAAATCGTATACCCCTTATATAGGCAACTTGCTTCATTTTTGTTATTTACTACTTTATCTAATTTTAAACCAAATAATTTACAAAACAAATTTACTATACCCCCTAACATAGCCAACCTCCCTTTGTTTAGTCTTCTAAAATCAGATAAAAGTAAAATTACTTTAGATGAATATCCAAAAAAGAAACTGACCGTTCTAAAGCAAGATCAGCTTCTTCCTTCGAATAAGATTCTGCACCATGCCTTGCAAAGGCATGCTCTGCTTCAGGGTATTTATGTATTTCTACATTGGACTTGTAGCTAATTTTTTCTTCAATAAATTTACATATAGCAGGTGGAACCCAAGTATCTGCTAAAGCCTGATGCAACATAAAAGGTTGGCTCAGTTGAGATGCTTCCGAAATTGCGTGTTCGATGTAAGTTCCATAGTAAGCAACTGCGCAATCAATATTAGTTCGGCAAGATAACAAGTAGCACATTTTTCCACCCAGGCAATAACCCACTGCTCCAACCTTACCGTTACAAACATCTAGTTTTCGCAAGTACTCCATAGTTTCTTCCATATCCTTAGCCCCTAAATCATAATCAAAATTAAAATAGCGGTCTAATGACAACATCCAATCATTCGGATTATCTGCATCTAAAATAATATCAGGGCCAAGTCTCCAGAATAGATCTGGGACCAAACAAATATAACCTGCCTCAGCAAATTCAAGAGCGTGAGCCTTCATAGTATTATTAACTCCCCATATCTCCATTATTGCAATAACAGCTCCAATAGGAGACTTTTCAGGATATGCTATGTAGGCACTCATCTGTCCATCTGTGAGATTTAATTTAATAGTTTCGGTAAACATGAATTTATTTTCCTAAAAATATTACTTTAGTTAAATCAATATTTAGTAAATTCTGTAATAAACTATGATCTTAAGAAATAATAAAAAAACTTAAATGGTGGGCCGTGAAGGGCTCGAACCTTCGACCTAGTGATTAAGAGTCACCCGCTCTACCAACTGAGCTAACGGCCCATCTTAGGAGTAACGGATATAACAAAGAGACTTAAGACTGTCGATAGGTATTATACCTTTCTACATTATCAAAGAGGCACCGCGACGATTTATATAAACCCCCTTATGGATACCAGAACTCATTACTAAGCCAAATCCAATAAGTACAGTAAGCATTGCCGTACCTCCATGTGAGATAAGTGGTAAAGGAACGCCAACCACTGGTAAAAGTCCCATTACCATTGCCATATTAATAAATAAATATAGAAAGAAGTTCACAACCAAGCCCATAGATAACAAGCGTGCAAATTGACTACGACAACTGAAAGATATGAAAATACAATAGCTAATTAATAGAGCATAAAGTCCAATTAATGTTGTACCACCAATAAAACCAAACTCTTCAGCTAGCATAGTAAAAATAAAGTCTGTTTGTTTTTCTGGTAAAAAATTTAGGTGACTCTGGGTCCCCTCCATAAACCCTTTACCGAATAACCCTCCAGATCCCATAGCTATTTTTGATTGAATTATATTATAACCAGACCATAATGGATCCAAGTCAGGATTGAGAAATGTTAAAATCCTTTGTTTTTGATACTCATGTAGAAATTGCCATCCGATGGGGATAGCCGCAATCGAAGAAAAACTAAAAATAAGGCATTGCCATACTCTTATACCAGCCAACCAAAGCATAACAGCGCCAATTAAACCTAGTACTCCAGCGGTTCCTAAATCCGGTTGTCGTAATACCAATGCAACTGGTGCTAAAATTAATATTAAAGTGATTACTAAATAGCGCACCCTCCCGGCGTCACCTACTTCTAGGCCATGAAAATATCTGGCTAAGGCCATAACCATTACAATTTTCATAATTTCTGATGGTTGTAACTGGAATAAAGTGAGATCTAACCAGCGTTGCGCTCCCATGGCTACAGAACCAAGCACATCGACCGTAGCTAATAAAATAAAGCTTATCCCATAAAGTGCATAAGACATTTTAAGCCAGAATCTTATATCTATTATGGATATAATTAACATTAATATCACGCCAATACCAAAACGTAACATTTGGCGGGAAGCCCAGGGACTTAAATCTCCGCTTGCAGCTGAATACAACATAGAAAATCCAACACCTGCAATTAGAAAAATAATCAATACTATCTGCCAATTGAGCTGAAAAATCTTTTCCATATATGTCTTATCGGAGCTTCCAAATTCTGTCATACGTGACACGATTCTAAGCCTCTTTTGGGACTGTTTGCCACTCAGCAACATCAGCGCCGGGGGCCTGACCGGCCGGATCTCTATTCAAGGTATCTACCATTATATCGCGGGCTATCGGCGCAGCGATTTTTGAACCACCGCCTCCATGTTCAATCACTACTGATATAGCGTAACGGGGAGACACGATAGGAGCAAAACCAACAAACAAAGCATGATCACGACGTTTCCATGGTAGTTGTTCGTTTTTTATTATACCCGAATCTCTTTCAGCCTGCGTAATTCTTCGTACTTGAGAAGTACCAGTTTTACCCCCCATTCCCATACCAGGCACCATAATCCTTGCACGATAGGCTGTACCCCATTGATTATTTATTACCGCTTCCATGGATTTAAGTACCATCCTAAGGTGATTAGGATTTAAACCCATATCAGAAGCAGGCAAATCTGTACGGCTTATAATTTTATTCCTAGAAATAATATCACGTGCAACAAACGGAGTAATGGCTTTACCCCCATTGGCTAGGCGAGCCACCATTGTTGCAAGTTGCATAGGGGTAGTTAAAACAAAACCTTGTCCAATTGCTGCTAATAATGTTTCCCCCCTTACCCATGACTTTCCGATAGCAGCCTTCTTCCATGCTTTGTTGGGAATTAAACCTGGTCTAGAGCCAGGAATATCGAGGTCTAAGTTTTGTCCTAGCCCAAACCGTTTAGCCATTATAGCTATTCTATCTATACCGACGCGCCTTGAAAGCTCATAGAAATAAACATCACATGACTGAGCAATACCTTTTTTTAGGTTTGTTAAGCCATGTCCATGTTTCTTCCAACAATGAAATTTACCATCACCTAATGTTAAACTTCCAGAGCAAAAGAATGATGTATTTTTATTTATTATTCCTGCCTCTAAAGCAGCCAGAGCAACAATCATTTTAAAGGTTGATCCCGGAGCATATTCTCCTGCAATCGCTTTGTTACGAAGAGGAGCGCGTTCATCTTCAGACAGTTCTTTCCACTCATTCTCACTAATACCATTAGTGAAGTTATTAGGATCAAAGCTGGGACTAGAAGCCTGAACCATAGTCGCTCCCGTATGAACGTCCAAAACCACTATCGAGCCTGTCTTACCTTCCAGCGCCTTCATTGCCTGTTTTTGCAGAGAAGTATCAATAGTAAGAACTATATTCTGTCCCGTTTTTCCTTCTTTTCTATCTAACTCCCTAATCACTCTGCCAAGTGCATTAACTTCAAGCTGGCTGGAACCAGCTTTACCGCGCAAGGCAAGGTCAAAAGTTTGCTCAACACCACTTAGGCCAACTTTAAAACCTGGTAGTTCGAGCAATCTATCGCCTGTTTTATGCTTAGGTGAAACAGCTCCAACATAGCCCAAGGCATGAAAAGCCGCTTCACCTTGTGGATAGAACCGCAGTGAACCTGACTCAATGGTAATACCCGGTAGATCTGGAGCATTTACCTCAATTCTAGCTACATCCTCCCATTCTAAATATTCCCGCACCAAGACAGGCACAAATTTCCTTTTACGAGAAACATCTTTTAAAATACGCTTACGATCATTAGCAGATAGAGGGATTAAACGCCCTAAATGAGTTAATGTTTTTTCAATATCTGGATTGTTTTCTGATTTTATTAGAACTTGATAATTCTGCTGATTAATGGCCAGCGGGACACCAAAACGATCAAAAATTTGTCCCCGTGAAGGGGTTAAAAGTCGAAGATTTATTCTGTTTTCTTCAGCCATTAACTGATAACGATCAGCTTCAATAACTTGCAAATAATACATACGCCCGATTAGAGCAGATAATAAAGCGGCTTTACCTCCCACCAGTATTGCTGCCCTGCGAGAAAATACACGGTACTGATCTTCTCCACGATTTAGCATTAGTAGAACCTTGCCGACCCAATAAATCTTCTCTGCGTATTACCTAATAGCCAAACGATAGCAGGAAAAATAATTATAGTCATAATAAGACCTATAACTGCAGCTTCTGGAGCAAGGTAAGACCCTTGCACTATTGACGCCAAGCACCATGTGCAAAATACTGCCAATACTAAAACTATGGCGAATCCCCCCCAAAACAACCAGAAAGATTTTCCAACTATAAACCTGCGCTGATTATAGACCAGGGCATGTATAAACAAGTAAACAAGTGAGTTAAGTCCAAGCGGAGCGCCTGACAATGAATCTTGGATAATACCTAGAAAAAAAACAAATATAATAGGCATAAGTTCAGGCCTAAACATAACCCAATAATAAATTGAAATAACTGCAAAACCAGTAATTATATCACTCAAATATTGCAAAGGCATTTGTAACTGACCAAGAAGAACAAAAAATAAAGTTATAACTATTGGTATGGCACTCTGAAGATAACGTATTAACCATGCAAAATCAGAAAGAAAATTCATTGTTTTGTTTTTAAATCCGAAGATACTTCAGTCTGCAAAGCACTAGTTGGGACTCGTTCAGGCGGAGGTAATATTCCATCAAGTCCATAATCTAGTATTACTGCCTGATTTAACTTAGACCAATCTACAAATGGTTTTACGCTAACTGTACTATCAGTTGCCTGTGCTACAGTACCCACTACCAGACCAGGGGGATAAACTCCTCCGTGACCCGATGTAACAATTCGATCTCCTCTTGAAATAGGAGAGTTATCAGGTAAAAACTCTAATACGGGTCGTGAGGTATTATTGCCTGCGAGGATCGCTCGATCACTAGTAGATTCAACCATAACAGGTATATGTGAATTTATATCTATCATCAACAGAACTCGAGATGTTCTATTGCCAACCTCAGCTATCCGTCCAATTAGTGCACCCTGCCATACAACCGCTTGTCCTCTACGAACAAATTGACGTGCACCAGCATTTATCAATAAGGAATGAAAAAATGCACCTCCCGTATCCGCAACAATACGAGCAGTAACAAATTGTGAGCGCTTATCAGGTACATATTCGAGTTGTGCACGCAACGTAGCATTCTCAATATTTAATTTTCGCGCTTCTTCCACCCATTGTATCAATCTTGCATTACTTTCACGAAGATTCTGGTTTTCTTGATTAAGAAAAAACAACCTCTCCACATTAGAAACGAGTCCCTCCATTGCCTGAACTGGCTTGCTAAAAACAAATATCACTGGAGTAACAAGATCAACGATAGCTAATCTAACCTGACTAACGCTAGATATCTCTGCTCTGCTAAAGAGCATAAGTGTAAGCGATAGTAACACTAAGCCCAAAAATGCAAATCTTTGAGTCCACAAACGAACGGGAAGTACCATTCCAGCTATACTTACTTTGGCACTGCGCTTAGCCACAACCCTTCCTTAAAATAATTACGATTCGTTCATGCATATTAATACATACTCTCGAGAACACCCTTAAACTTTGGCAACTCATCCAAAGTTCTCCCTGTCCCGCGAACAACACAAGCTAGAGGATCATCAGCTATAGATATTGGTAGTCCTGTAGCATGGCGCAGCACGTAATCAAGGTTTCCAAGTAAAGCCCCACCACCTGTTAAGATAATACCCGTATCGACTATGTCTGACGCTAATTCAGGTGCCGTGTTTTCCAAAGCGACTGAAACAGCCTCAATAATTGCACTTATAGGCTCGGCCAAACTCTCTGCAATTTGACGTTCAGATATTACAAGCGTTTTCGGAACTCCATTCATCAGGTCGCGTCCCTTAATCTCAATTGTACGACCATCTCCATTTTCTGGGGGACAAGCTGATCCAACCTCTATCTTAATGCGTTCAGCACTACTTTCTCCTACTAGCATATTATGGTTTCGGCGAATGTAGCTTATAATAGCCTCATCCATCATATCACCACCAACACGAACACTGCGTGAATAAACAATTCCACCCAAAGACAGAACTGCCACTTCAGTTGTTCCACCTCCAATATCTATTACCATTGATCCTGTAGGCTCAGTAACAGGCAATCCAGCTCCTATAGCCGCCGCCATAGGCTCTTCGATTAGCCATACTCGACGCGCTCCTGCACTCTCCGCAGAGTCTTGAATTGCCCTGCGCTCTACCGCGGTAGAACCAGAAGGAACACAAACTATTATTTGTGGGCTATGAAAGCCACGACGATTATGAACTTTACGAATAAATTCTTTAATCATCTCCTCGGCCACCTCAAAGTCTGCAATCACTCCATCTCGTAAGGGTCTAATGGCCTGAATATTGCCGGGTGTCCGACCAAGCATTTGTTTAGCTTCATTTCCTACAGCAAGCACACGTTTTTTACCTTTGACTTCAGATATTGCAACAACTGATGGCTCATTAAGTACAATATCCCTGCCCTTTACATAAACCAGTGTATTTGCAGTGCCGAGATCAATAGCTATATCAGTCGATCTAAATCCCAATATTCTAGAAAACATTATTTATCGCCTCGTTTACTGGCTTAAAAACCACACGGTTACGGGGTTACACCTATGCAGTAAGTGCTTCTGGTGCAGTCTTTTCTCTTTTGATATTTAATTTGTTAAGAGCGTGCAAATAAGCACGCACCGACGCAACCAAAGTATCAGCGTCAGCGCCTTGTCCGTTAACTGTTTTTCCATTTTCTTCTAATCTTACCGTAACATCGGCTTGAGCATCCGCTCCCTCAGTTACGGCTTGGACTTGATACAATTGTAGTGTAGCTATATGGGGACAAAGCTCCTTAATAGCCTTAAAACTTGCATCAACTGGTCCATTTCCATCTGCTTTAGTAGCTATAATATTTCCATCAATCTCAAGCTCTAATTCGGCAGTTTGTGGTCCCTTTGATCCGGCTACAACCTGCAATGATATAAATTTTATACGATCACTATCATGTTGTATTGTATCATCAACTAAGGCCACGATATCCTCGTCAAAAACATCCTTCTTTTTATCTGCTAACTCTTTAAAGCGTTGAAAAGCATTTGCTACAGCGTTTTGCCCCAAGTCCCCATACCCTAATTCTTTCAACTTTTCATGAAAAGCATGGCTACCTGAGTGTTTTCCCATTACGAGATTAGAATGGGTTAAACCGACAGATTCAGGAGTCATAATTTCATAGGTCTGTGCGTCTTTAAGCACTCCATCTTGGTGTATTCCTGCTTCATGGGCGAAGGCATTTGCCCCAACAATTGCTTTATTAGGTTGAACAGAAAACCCTGTAATGGTTGAAACTAAATGGCTGGCACGAGTTATAACAGTGGTATCTATTCCGGTAGCATATGGCATAGAATCAGGTCGTGTTCTTAAAGCCATAACCACTTCTTCTAGTGCGCAGTTTCCAGCTCTTTCCCCTATTCCATTAATGGTACATTCAATCTGTCTGGCCCCCATATTTACAGCAGCTAAGGAATTGGCTACCGCAAGTCCTAAATCATTATGGCAGTGTACAGATATTATAGCTTTATCTATATTAGGAACTCTATTGAATAGCATAGAAATCAAATCTGCAAATTCATCAGGTACGGCGTAACCAACAGTATCTGGAATATTAATGGTAGTTGCTCCAGCTCTTATAGCACTTTCTACAACACGGCATAAAAAATCATGTTCCGTACGAGAGCCGTCCTCAGGAGACCACTCTACATCAGGGCATAGATTACGCGCATGAGTTACACTATCAATTATAGCCTGATGAACTTCATCTGGATCCATCTGAAGTTTCACCCTCATGTGCAAAGGGCTAGTAGATAAGAAAGTGTGTATACGAGGTCTTGCTGCTCCCTTTAACGCTTCCCAAGCCCTATCTATGTCATTTACTGAAGCACGAGCCAAACCAGCAACGCTACTTTCTTTAACAGCATTAGCTACTTCTCTTACAGAATCAAAATCACCATTTGATGCGATAGGAAAACCCGCCTCGATTATATCGACACCCATCTCTTCAAGCATTAAAGCAACTCTCACTTTTTCCTCTAAATTCATAGAGCAGCCAGGAGATTGCTCACCATCACGTAAGGTGGTATCAAAAATACGTACGTAGTTCTTATTATTACCTTCTAATTGAGGCGCAGAATTTACTGACTTAATATCTTTGGCAGTCATTGGTCCAGTTCCAATTTAGGTTCGTTAACTTTAGCGCTCGTAACGACTCCCCCTAAACATGACAACCCAATACTATGGGTTATAATGATGTTTAGGGGCACCTAAGTCGTTGACTAAAGCTGCCGCTGAACATCTTCTTCGTAAAATAAAAAAACCTACTTATTAATATGGAATAGAAAAAAATTTTCGAAAATCTATTCACTTCATACCCCGCAAATAAATGACGCAATCTCTATAATTCCTTATCTAAGTTCATCTGAGTTAGTCATAAATCTACTCAACCACTAACCCATAAAAATTTAAACATGCAAATACTAAGTAAGCAATTTATCAAAAAATTAATATTAATTACTTAGTTCTAGGCCCTTTTTATTGTTTACCGCAATGATTTTATTAAAAATTATGCCTATAAAATATAATAAATACGAAAATATCTATTTTTTTTATAGTTAAATTTATTACCTTATACCTATAAATATTTAATTTTTGCTCTTATCGACCATAGCGTTTTCTGCAATCCAAGGCATCATAGATCTGAGGCGTTCACCTACTTCTTCAATGCCATGGTCAGCCTGAAGACGACGAACAGTTTTAAATCCAGCTTGTCCGACCTTATTCTCAAGCATCCACTCTCGTGTAAACTGTCCTGATTGTATTTCTGCTAAAACACGTTTCATCTCCTGCCTTGTTTCGTCAGTAACTATTCGCGGCCCCCTGGTGTAGTCACCATATTCGGCCGTATTCGAAACAGAATAGCGCATATTTGCCAACCCACCTTCATATATAAGGTCAACAATTAATTTTACCTCATGTACACATTCAAAATACGCCATTTCAGGGGCATAGCCAGCATCAACTAATGTTTCAAAACCCGCTTGTATAAGTGCAGTTAATCCTCCACATAAAACAGTTTGCTCTCCAAATAAATCTGTTTCACATTCTTCTTTAAATGTGGTCTCAATTATACCTGCGCGACCAGATCCTATAGCTGCTCCATAACTCAAACCGATATCATGGCAGTTACCACTAGAATCTTGATAAACAGCCAAAAGTGAAGGAACACCAGCGCCGCGTTCATACTCTGACCTGACTGTATGTCCAGGTCCTTTAGGCGCAATCATAAATACATCAAGGTCGGCTCTTGGTTCTATTAAGTTAAAATGAACATTTAGGCCATGCGCAAATGCTATTGCTGTGTTTTCACGCATATTATTAACTAAATGATCACGATAAAGATCTCCCTGAAGTTCATCAGGAACTAAAACCATAACAACATCAGCCCATACTGCAGCGTCTGCAGGATTCATAACTTCAAATCCAGCTGCTTCTGCTTTTGCAGCGCTAGCGGAACCGTCGCGTAATGCAACAACGACATTAGTTGATCCACTATCACGCAAGTTCATCGCGTGAGCATGTCCCTGGCTACCATAACCGATAATAGCCACTTTTTTTCCCTTTATTAAATTTACATCGGCGTCGCGATCGTAATAAACGCGCATTTTATCAATCCCTGTCTGTTCGTGTTATAATTTTTAAATCTAAATGTTCAATAATAAATGTTATTTACATGTCGAAGTACCATTTGCCAACGCGGACTTTAAAATGACTTAAAAAAAATTAATCATTATCTATTCTTTTTTCTCCACGTTTTATCGCAACAACTCCTGATCGAGCAATTTCAACCATTCCAAGATTACGCATCAACTCTAAAAAACTCTCAATTTTTTCAGGTGAACCATTTATAGAAAAAACAAAAGAATCTACCGCTGTGTCGACAACTCTAGCACGAAATATATCGGCAATACGCAAGGCTTCTAGCCTTTCGGGACCGGTATTAGTAATTTTTATCAATATAAACTCATGTTCAACATGAGGTCCCTCAGCTGTTAAATCATTAACCTCTTGTACAGGAACTAAGCGTTCCAACTGTGCCTTAATCTGCTCAATAATCATTGGAGTACCCGATGTCACTACATTTATTCTTGAAGATGAATCATCTTCACTTACCGTAGCAACAGTTAAACTTTCAATATTATAGCCGCGACCTGAGAATAGACCAACAACTCTAGCTAATACGCCAGGTTCATTATCAACTAGTACTGCCAGAACATGTCGTTCAATATTATTTTTCATTTTACACTCGTACTTATAAAACGGAATAAGAAAGTATTACTAGCCTATACCAGTACCATTCCATCTTCAGATTGTGTCTGTTCTTCATGTTCATTAAGACCCAGTAATATTTCATTATGGGCTGCTCCTCCAGGGATCATAGGCAGGCAATTTTCTTCCTTTGAAACAACCATATCCACTATTACTGGTCCAGGCGTTTCCAACATCTGAGCAATGACACTATCAACTTGATCAGGTTGTGTTGCTCGTAACCCTGTCATTCCATAAGATTCAGCAAGTTTAATAAAGTCTGGTAAACCTGCTGAGTATGATTCAGCATATCTTCCACCATGAAGCAATTCTTGCCATTGACGTACCATTCCAAGCCATTCGTTATTAATGATAAAAACCTTAACTGGTAAGTTGTATTGGGCCATAGTTCCCAATTCCTGTATATTCATCATTGTTGAACCTTCGCCAGCAATGTCCACAACCAACTTATCTGGGTGAGCAACCTGAACGCCAATTGCTGCCGGCAGCCCATAACCCATTGTTCCAAGACCGCCAGAAGTCATCCAATGATTTGGTTCTTCAAATTTATAAAATTGAGCCGCCCACATTTGATGCTGACCAACCTCTGTGGTAATAAAAGTCTCACGATCCTTAGTAAGCTCATATAATCTTTGAATTGCATATTGCGGCTTAATAGAATCTTTGGGTGATGAGCCTTGCTCATATTGCAAACAATCAACGGATCTCCATTCGTCTAATTGTTTCCACCAATTTTCTATTGCTTTACCATCTATTTTAGGAGATTTCTTTTTCCATACATCCAGCATTTGACTAATTACTGATCCAATATCTCCAATAATAGGTATATCTACTGCAACATTTTTGTTAATGGAGCTTGGGTCAATATCAATATGTATTTTTTTAGACCCTGGAGAAAAAGCATCAATTCGACCAGTTACTCTATCATCGAATCTAGCGCCAACCGCAATCATGACATCACACCCATGCATAGCTAGATTAGCCTCGTAAGTTCCATGCATACCCAGCATTCCCAACCACTGTGGTGATGATGATGGAATTGCCCCTAATCCCATCAAAGTGGTAGTTGCCGGATAGCCAGTGAGCTTGACCAACTCAGTTACAGCTCTACAAGAAGCTATTCCAGAGTTGATACAACCTCCTCCAATATAAAATATTGGTCTCTTAGCCTTAGCTATTAAATCGACCGCCTCTTTAATGCTCTGAGGATCTCCAGTTTTTTGTGGTTGATAATGTCGTTGTTCAACCTTTTCAGGTCCAATATACTCACCCTCAGCAAATTGAACATCCTTTGGTAAGTCTATAACTACTGGCCCTGGCCGCCCAGATGCAGCTATATAAAAAGCTTCATGCATAACAGAAGGTAAGTCTGCTACATCTTTAACTAAATAGTTATGCTTAGTGCAAGGTCTTGTTATGCCTGTAGTGTCTGCTTCTTGAAAAGCATCATTACCAATTAGGTGCGTAGGAACTTGTCCAGTTAAACATATCAAGGGCACACTATCCATCAAAGCGTCGGTTAAACCAGTTACCGCGTTAGTAGCTCCTGGTCCTGACGTGACTAGTACCACGCCAGTTTTACCAGTCGACCGGGCGTATCCCTCAGCCATATGAACAGCACCTTGTTCATGACGCACCAAAATATGCTTTACTCTATTTTGTTTAAAAATTGCATCATACAATGGTAATACTGCACCACCAGGATAACCAAATATAACTTCAACACCTTGATCGGCAAGCGCTTTTATAACTATTTCAGCGCCTGACATACGATTTTCAGACATCCCATACTACCTTTCAAAATATTCACCGAAAGATTCCAAATTTAACAAAAACTGTCGTAAAGATAATTATACCACTACACCAACAATATTACTTAAAAAAGCCCAAAAATATTGACCCACCTCAGTATCCCATCAAATATTTATAATAGGCATTAGATATTACAATAAAACTTCTAACCTAGAAATTAATATTACACCATCAGAAGTCATCAAATTGGCTAACTATCCAAACCATTGCTCAACACCGGCACGCAACATAATAACAAATATTTTGTTGTCAAGATATATCTGAAATGATTTTATCATGATTCAAGTAAGAATATTTCAAAACCTTTACATTTCTTTTTTTATTGCCTGCATCAATATTGGTTTGATTCCTAAACCACGTCATCTGTCGTTTAGCATATCTTCTAGTTTGTTGTTGTGCTTTAGTAATCGCTATATCAAGAGTAGTGTCTCCAGCTAAATAGGAAGAGAACTCCTTAAACGCAATAGCTTTAAATACTGGAAGATTATTAAACTTTTCATTTTGAAAGCGTATCATTAATGCCTTAACCTCTTCCAGAACCCCATCAGAGATCATATTGAAAATTCTTTTATCACAAGCCGCGTACAAAGTTTCGCGTAGTGGTGTGCCGACAACCATAGTAAACTTCAAGTTGGGTGACTGCATTTTTTCTTCTTGCCATAATGAAATTGATTTACCTGTCGCCTCCATTACCTCCCAAGCTCTCATAAGACGTTGCGCATCATTGGGTTGAATCCTTGCAGCCGTAATTGGATCTTTTTTTGTAAATTGGGTGTAAAATTCTGCTTTTCCCACCTCAGAATAAAACTCACGCACTGACTTACGAACTGAAAGAGGTATTTTAGGGATTGGAGCAATTCCTTCAGTTAAAGCTTTTAGATATAAGCCTGTTCCTCCTACAATAATTGGCAGTTTCCCAATATTTTGAATATTTTCAATCTCTTTCAAAGCCAAAGCTTGCCAGGTCCCCGCAGAGCAGCTCTCTTTAGCATCTAAAATTCCATATAAACGATGGGGTATTCTTTTTTCTTCATCTTCAGTAGGACGAGCTGTGAGAATTCTTAAGTCACGATAGACCTGAATTGCGTCAGCATTAACTATAATACCATCAAAATTTTCTGCAATAGCAAGAGCCAGGCCAGACTTGCCGCAGGCAGTCGGCCCACCAATCACAATGACCGGGGACTGCTTCATAGGCTAATATCTCCATAGAGATTAATTTATTCTATAGGGTATGAAACTAATCCATCAGCAAGCTTAGGTTCAAACCAAGTTGATTTTGGTGGCATCACTTCGCCTATATCAGCAACAGTCATTAAATCTTCTATCTCTGTTGGAAAAAGAGAAAATGCAACTTCCCATTTTCCACTATCAACGCTTAGTTCTAGTTCTTCAAGACCGCGAACACCTCCCACAAAATTAATGCGTGGATCGGTACGTAAGTCACCAACCCCTAGTATTGGCTCTAATATACGATCAGATAATATACGGACGTCCAACTGCTCTATAATAGATATTTCTCTGCGAGGAGATACACGTAATTTAAGTTTATACCAATTCTTTTCTAAATACATACCAAAAACTTCTCGACAATTGGGTTTTACTGGATGATCAGAATGTATAACCTCAAAATCTTTATTTAATCGATCGAGAAAATTATCCGAAGATAGATTATTCAAGTCGAGAACAATACGATTATAATCTAATATTTGTAATTCATTAGATGGAAAAGCCACAATCAAAAACCTATTATAAGCCTCGCTGCCATTATGATTAGGATTAGCACTTCGTCTAATATCACATACCCGCGAAGCAGCAGCCGAGCGATGGTGACCGTCAGCTATATATAAACAATCCAAATCTTCATAAGCTGTGTCTATACGGCTTTTAACTGCACTATCTTCAACAAGCCATAATGAGTGTTTAACTCCATCACTTAACTCAACCTCATAAAGTGATGGCCCCATAGTAATTTCATGTAAAATCATAGAAATAGGTTCTGAGGGTCGATGTACCAGTAACACAGGTCCAGTTTGTGCATTAACATAATCGATTTGTTTTACCCGGTCAGTCTCTTTATCTGGCCGTGTAAATTCGTGCTTTCGAATACGATTTTCATCGTAGGCGCTTATAGGAGCAACACCTACCAACCCGGTTTGCCTGTGGTTTTCAGTTTCTAATCTATAAATATAATAGCAAGAATTCTTATCTTTAACTAAGACCCCAGATTCAAGCATACTGCATATATTTTCTGCACCCTTTTCATAAACAGCATTAGAAAATGGATCAGTGCCTTCTGGTAAATCAATTTCCGGTTTTGATATGTGAAGAAAGCTTAGCGGCTTATCATGTGCTAGTAGACGAGCTTCAGAACTAGATAAAACATCATAGGGCGGTGCTGCGACCTCATCAACTGATTCTGTCTGGGGTCGTAACCCTTGAAAGGGATAAATTAGACGCGAATGATAAACAGTTGTATCACTTGTATGTGTCAAATTATAACCCTCATAAACTCTAATCTTTTACAATAATTAAATTAAGTAATGATTTTCATTAGTTCTTATCGATACGTACTGCATGAAATCTTAAAGTTCCATTACGATTCACTAATAACAGTATAGAATTTCGACCATTTTTTATTGCTTGATTTATTTTTGCGGTTATCTGACCAGGGAGAGAAACCTCTTCCTGATTTACTTCTACAATGATATCACCAGGCTTAAGACCTTTCTCAGCTGATCCTGATCCAGCTACAACACCTGTAACCAATACACCTCTTATATCATCTGGTACATTATATTGTTCACGCATTGATTTTGTAATTTCAGTAACCGCCAAACCAATTGATTCTATTTCGCTGTTTTTAGGCTTACCAGAACTTTCTGCAGGAGATGTAGCACTTAGAACGGGTTTCTCTTCTTCCAGCTCTCCTACAAGTACATTAATAATCTGCCGCTTACCTTTTCGCCAAACATCAACCTTTACTGGTTTTCCAATTCTAGTTTCAGCAACTATTCTTGGAAGATCGCGCATCTGTTGAACTGTCTTACCATCAAACCGTAAAATTACGTCTCCTGCTAAAATATTACTCTTCTCTGCAGGTCCTCCAACTGAAACCTCTGCAACAAGTGCGCCTATAGTTTTTTCAAGACCCAAGCTATCAGCTATTTCAGAAGTAACCTCTTGAATCCTAACTCCAAGCCAGCCTCGTTTAGTACGACCAAACTCTTTCAATTGAGCTACAACACTCTTAGCAATAGAAGATGGAATAGAAAACCCAACCCCCACACTTCCTCCAGTTGGAGAGAATATAGCAGTATTAACACCAATTACCTTGCCTCTCATATTAAACATAGGCCCGCCAGAATTTCCCCTATTAATAGAAGCATCAGTTTGTAAAAAACTATCATAGGGCCCCTGTCTAATATCCCTTTGTCTTGCGGAAATAATACCTGCTGTTACGGTTCCACCAAGTCCGAATGGATTCCCTATGGCGAGAACCCAATCACCCACCCTTGCAGACTTAGAGTTACCCCAGCTAACAAAAGGCAAGTCTTTCTTAGGTTCAATTTTTAATAAGGCTAAATCAGTCTTAGGGTCTCGTCCTATTAATTTTGCAACGTGAATACTATCATCATGCAGCTTAACTTTAATTTCATCTGCTTCTGCAATCACATGATTATTGGTTACAACAAAACCTGATTTATCAATTATAAAACCGGAACCCAAAGAAGTCGCCTGACGACGTCCTCCATCCTTCCTATTTTTTTCAAGAAATTCCTTAAAAAAATCTTCGAAAGGAGAACCTGGAGGAGCTTTAGGAAGTCCTTGTCTAGGGTTTTTGCTAATTAATTGTGAACTCGATATATTAACTACTGCTGGCGAGAGTTTCTGCGCTAAATCAGCAAATGAATCAGGAGTTGATCTGGCGCTAACAGGCAGTGCAAATAAAGTAAGAGCAACTATAAAATATGATATCCACAAATAGGAGCTCAGACAAAAATTAATTTTGACCATCTTCTTAAAAGCCCTATGAACATCATGGGTTTGTCTGGACAGCATTTTTTTCATTTCTCCTATTAATAAACTAATTATCAAACTAATTTACTTTGTAATTTTCCTAGCTAACTTGCCAAGTTAAAATATAACTACTTAGAATAATGCACAAAAAGCACTAAGTTATTAATCCCATATTTAGTAAGGCTAATTTAGATTTCTAATATGTTTGAATTAGGGCACGACTCAGGCTTTACCGCGACAAATCTAACAAAGAAATACTCACTTAAATTATTTAGGCAGGCTTAAAATCTAAGATTAACAAAACTCTGCCTAAATAATTTACAACCAATGCATAGCCCTAACATAGAAAAACAATTAAATACAAATCATATATCTCTATTTTCTTTTTGTAGCTCCCGAGGATCTTCTTTCAGGCAATCCACCGACATCACCAAAGTAACGAAAAAAGTCACTATCAGGCTTTAAAAGCATAGTAGTACCGGGATCTGAAAAAGTCTCCCGATATGCCTCAAGAGATCTAAAAAACTCAAAAAATTCAGGATCTTTGCCATAAGCCTCACCAAGAATACCATTACGTGCGGCGTCACCATTACCTCTTAAAACTTGTGCTTCTCGTTCTGCCTCAGCAACAATCTCAACTTGTTGCCTATCTGCAGTGGCACGTATACGCCTTGCATTCTCTTCACCTTCCGCACGCAGCAAGTTAGCTTCACGTTCTCTCTCAGTACGCATACGATCATATACGTTCTGAGAGACTGCTTCAGGCAATTCAGACCTCCCAATACGTATATCAACAACTTCGATTCCAAAACTAACAGAGTTTTTAGCAACGCTATCTCGTATTGTTTCCATTATTGAGTTTCGCTTCTCAGATAACATATCCTCAAGAGCCTGCTGAGCAACTACCTCCTTCACCGTTGAGGTAAGAATATTACCAAACCTGTTTTGAAAAGTTGATTCTGTACGAACCGTTTGAAAAAACTTCAAGGGGTCTTTAATTTTATAACGTGCAAAAGCATCAACTAAAATACGCTTTTGATCACTTAACAGTACTTCTTCCGCCGGCGGATCTACGCTCAACACTCTCTTTTCAAATTTTTGAGCGCTCTGCCAAGCCCATTTAAACTGTATACCAGGATCAGAAGCTGTACGTTTCCATTGTCCAAACTGCAAAACCAAGGCCTGCTCCGTTTCACGGACTGTAAATACAGAAACACTAATTATAATACCTAGCGCAATAATGATGGCACCAAATATTGCTAACTTAACTCTTGACATTATTGGCCTCCACTATCGGTATTACGATTACGGTTGATTTCGTTGAGAGGTAAATAGGGTACAACGCCTTGCCCACCTTCAGCTCCTTCATCAATAATCACCTTATTTGCTTCCTTCAAAACGTCTCTTAGGGTCTCAATATATAAACGCCTTCGTGTTATATCTGGAGCTATAAGATAAGATTGATAGATTTCTTTAAACCTAGCACCCTCTCCCTCTGCTTCTTTGGTAACTCTCTCTTTGTATGCTGTAGCTTCCTCAATAACACTTGCCGCTTCACCACGTGCAGTTGGAACTATTCTGTTTTGGTATGCTTCGGCTTCATTTTGAAGCCTTTCTTTATCTTGTCGAGCCCGTTGAACATCATTAAATGCATCAATTACTGGCGGAGGTGGGCTAGTCAGCTGCAGCTGAATACGCTCTATACCTATCCCAGCACCGTACCCATCAAGCACTTGCTGAAGTAATACTCTTGCCTGTCCCTGTACTTGCTCACGTGCAGTAGTAATTAAATCATCAAGTTTAGTCTGTCCCACAACTTCACGCATAACACTTTCAGCAACAAGCTTAACAGTTGCCTCAGGATCACGAATATTAAATAGATAATTACCGGCGTTAATTATACGCCACTGCACTGTAAAATCTACATCTGCGATATTTTGATCTCCTGTCAACATTAAGCTTTCACGTGGAACATCTCTAGATCCAGATACACGCCCTCCAAGATCACTACTGTCTTGAAAGCCAATATTAACTCGATTAATTACAGTAACTTTAGGTGTTTGTACTTCGCCTATAGGCGCAGGCCAGCGCCAGTGAAGACCAGACTCTGTAATAACACCGTCCCATTTGCCAAATAGCAGCTCAACACCTTGCTCATCAGGTTGAACCCTATATAGCCCGCTCATTAACCATAAAGCTACTAAACCCACAATTAAAAGAGCAATAGAGCGGCCACTTCCAAAGCCTCCCGGCAAAAAGCGTTTTAGCTTATCCTGACTACGACGCAGTATTTCTTCAATATTTGGCGGCGTGGCACTACCCCCACCACCTCCACTGCTAGGAGGCCATTGTCCTTTTGGGCCACCGCCCCATGGGCCACCGCCCCCACTACCTTGGTTATTCCACGACATCCGTTAATCCCCTGTCAGTATTAAATCACTAATTTTACATCCATAGAATAGGAATTGAAATTATAATATATTCTATAGATGAAACTAAAGCCTAATCTTTTCAATGAGTGTTATAAAGCCTATACCATACCCATATTGTGTTTATTGCCAGATAAGCAATGAATTTAATGAAGATATTTATACTAAATAGGAGTTTACTAATATGACAGCCATTTCGGAAGACGATATTTGGGCTGCCCTTGCGGAATTAGATGTCCCTAATACGGATAAAAATATCCTAGAGAAAAATATGGTTAATAACCTAATTTTAAAAGATAGAAATGTAAGTTTTGTTATTGAAATTAATCCTTCCGAAAAAGAAATAATGGAACCGCTTAGGCGAGCGGCAGAAGTAAAAATTCTAGATTTACCAGGGGTTTCAACTGCTACAGTAGCCCTTACAGCTCACAAAACTGCTCCGAATTCTGAATCTAAGGTAAAACCAAAAGAAACCAATAATCAAAAGGAATTAGCACCAGACGTTAAATGGATCGTAGCTGTTGCTAGTGGTAAAGGAGGAGTAGGTAAATCTACCACAGCAGTAAATTTAGCACTGTCTATGGAAAAGATCGGTCTCAGTGTTGGTTTGTTAGATGCAGATATTTATGGACCTTCCATCCCACGTATGTTGGGCATTAAAGGAAAACCAAAGCCTTTGCCAAACAAACAAATTGCACCTATGGAAAAACATGGAATAAAGTTAATGTCGATTGGTTTTCTTATTGATGAAGAAACACCGATGATATGGCGCGGACCTATGGTAATGGGTGCCTTGGAACAAATGCTTAGAGATGTAAACTGGGGTAAAATAGATATTTTAGTTGTGGATATGCCTCCGGGAACTGGAGATGCTCAACTTACTATGGCACAGCGTGTCCCTCTTGCTGGCGCTATCATAGTATCAACCCCGCAAGATATTGCCTTAATCGATGCCCGAAAAGGACTTAACATGTTTCAAAAGGTTAATGTTCCAGTACTCGGTATAATTGAAAATATGAGTACTTTTCTATGTCCTAATTGCGGCCATAGAACTGACATTTTTGGACACGGAGGAGCTAAAATAGAAGCAGAAAAGCTCAACTGTAATTTTCTTGGAGAAATTCCACTTGAACTAGATATTAGAGTTAAATCTGATATTGGTGAACCAGTGGTAATTAGCCAACCTGAAAGTTCTTACTCCAATATTTACAGCCAAATAGCTAATAAAATTATCTATACCTTGTCTGGTGAACAACCGCGCATAGCTCCTAAAATAATCATGGAATAAGACTAGTTCTTTATTAAATACACTAAATTTAAAAGCGTATCCTTTTATTAAAAATTTGAAGAATTACGATCAAGAACTACGAAACTATGTCCAGGAGTATTACCTCCAGCAGGAATAAACTTACGGGAAACTTCTCTCCAATATTTTGATTCCAGTTTAGGAAATTTAACATCTCCTTTAACATCAATGTGAACTTCTGTGACATATATTCGGTGTGCTCTATTTAATGCTAGTTTATAAATTTCACCACCTCCTATTATCATTACTTCTTCAGGCTTAGCCCTACCAGCTATCTCTAAAGCCTTATCAAGGCTGCAAGCAACTTCAACCTCATCATTAATGTTTCCTTTTGATCGAGATATTACAATATTTTGACGACCTTCTAACGCAGTACCGATAGACTCGAATGTTAGCCGTCCCATTATAATTGGTTTACCCATAGTTATAGATTTAAAATGCTTAAGGTCTTCAGGTATGCGCCAAGGTAATCGCCCATTATGACCAATAACCCCATTTTCTGAAACTGCAACAATAAGCGAAATACTAAACCCCATGGCCTTTAAACAGCTACTTTAGCCGGAATATGCGGATGGAACTTATAACCTTCCAATTGAAAATCACTAAAATCAAAATCAAAAATATTATCAATATTTGGATTCAAATACATTTTTGGCAATCCTAATGGCGGTCTTTGCAACTGCTCTTCAGCTTGTTCAATATGATTTAAATAAAGATGAGTATCACCAAAAGTATGGATAAATTCTCCTGGCTCAAGTCCGGATACCTGAGCTATCATTAAGGTAAGAAGCGCGTAGGAAGCAATGTTAAAAGGCACTCCTAAGAAAATATCAGCACTTCTCTGATACAATTGGCAAGAAAGTTTTCCCTTAGCTACATAAAATTGAAAAAGACAATGGCATGGAGGTAAAGCCATAGTAGATATATCCGGAACATTCCAAGCACTAACAATAAGCCTTCTAGATTCCGGATTATCATGGATTTGGTTAATCAAGGCGGAAATCTGATCTATGCTGCCGCCATCAGGGTTTGGCCAAGACCTCCACTGATGACCATATATAGGCCCTAAATCACCATTTTCATCGGCCCATTCATCCCAAATAGTTACGCCATTATCATTTAAATAAGATATATTAGTGCTGCCTTTTAAAAACCAAAGTAATTCGTAAATTATTGATTTTAAGTGGAGTCGTTTGGTAGTAAGTATTGGAAACCCGTCTGATAAATCAAATCGAATCTGCGCTCCAAATACACTTAATGTTCCCGTACCAGTTCTATCTGGGCGTTCAACACCGTTATATCGCACATGATTCAGTAGATCTAAATATTGTTGCATTCTTATGAGCTCAATCGATTTTTGTATGAAATTTTATACTAAGCACACCTTCACAAATATATTATATCTCTAAAATCTAATTATAAAAATGTAATATCTGTGGAAAACATTATCACGTTTTAAAACCTATGAACCCCTTCCTTCAAGCTTATTTATTGACTATAAATATTTTGCTGGGTTTTCCCAGATATAGTGATAAACGTTCTACATAATAAACGATGCGGACCCGGGGGCGGTACCCGGCACCTCCACCAAATTTATTTGGTCTTTAGTATGAAGTTTTTAGGGGGGTGAAATAGGATCGACGCGCGCGTAAAGGTTTAACTTTCACTCGGCATGGTACCGTCGTTATCGGGCCATTACTATAGGTGCCAACGATAATGTTGAGCCCACCGCTGTTGCCGCCTAATAAGCGTCGATAAGCGCGGTTCGGGGGGCACCGGGCAACAGAAGCCCCCCACTTTTGCGATATACAGGTATAATTTAATATTTTTTTAAATAATCATGATCATTGGCATTGACGTAAAGGAAACATTTCGCTTCCATCATCACTATGAATAATAATTTTCTCAAATATGACCTTATGGTTGAAGATGCTTTAAGAGGCGTAGTTCGTCGAGCCTTAGAAAACACTATTGAGCATGGACTTCCTGGGGATCATCACTTTTATATCACGTTTCGTACCGGTGCGTCGGGGATCATTATGCCTGACTTTTTACTGGAGCGTTATCCCGATGAAATGACCATAATAATACAACACCAGTATTGGAATTTACGAGTAAATGTTTTTGAATTTAGCGTCAGCTTAAGTTTTGATAATAAAATTGTTGAAATGACGGTGCCGTTTGCCGCGCTAAAGGCATTTGTAGATCCATCCGTTAAGTTTGGTCTTCAATTTTCAGCCAATGATTTGGCACAAGGCTCAGAATTCAACACAAATTCTCAAGAAAATGAGCAAAACCCATCAGATAAAATAAAAAGCGATAATATTCCGGCAACAGCTAATATTAAAGAAGCAGATAATGATAGCGACGAAAATACCATTAAAAAAAGTGCAGAAATAGTAAGTATAGAAACATTTCGTAAAAAATAAACACATATGTTTTTCTCAATAAGAATTTAAGATGTTACCTCATAGCATTCACATTCATATAGAAAGCAGAAGTTATTAAAAGAGGTTAAAATGGCTCCCAACACCCGAATCGAATCTGACACTATGGGCAAAATAGAAGTACCAATTAACAAGTATTGGGGAGCTCAAACACAAAGAAGTATAGAAAATTTTCCAATTAGCAATGAACAGATGCCATTATCACTTATTCATGCGTTTGGCATTCAAAAACAGGCCGCTGCTAGGGCAAATCTTGACTTAAAGAAACTAGACAAAAAATTATCTTTAGCAATTGATCAAGCTGCACAAGAAATCATCGATGGAAAATTAGACGATAATTTTCCTTTGGTTGTTTGGCAAACCGGGTCAGGTACTCAGACTAATATGAATGCAAATGAGGTCATAGCAAATAGGGCCAATGAAATTCTTGGTGGTAAAAGAGGAGATAAATCACCAGTTCATCCTAATGACCACGTCAATCTTAGCCAATCATCTAATGATAGTTTTCCAGCAGTTATGCATATTTCTAGCGCGTTAGAAATAGAAAATCAGCTGTTACCTTCGCTAAAAAAATTATCTACTTCTCTATCAAAAAAAGAAAAAGAATTTAACGAAGTTATTAAAATCGGCCGTACGCATACACAAGACGCAACCCCACTCACTTTAGGACAAGAATTTTCCGGTTACGTTGCTCAAATAGATAATGTAATAGAAGAAGTAAGACGTCATATACCTGAATTACTTAAATTGGCTCAGGGGGGAACAGCAGTTGGAACAGGCCTAAATGCGCCACTCGGATTTTCCGAAAGATTCGCAGAAGAAGTCAGTAATATAACTGGAAAAAATTTCATAACTATGCCTAATAAATTTGCTGGACTAGCAGCTCATGATACGCTTGTTGCCGTTTCAGGTGCATTGAATGTCGGGGCAACTGCAGTTATGAAGATTGCTAACGATATCCGTCTTTTAGGTTCAGGTCCTCGCAGTGGAATTGGGGAATTAACATTACCTGCCAATGAACCAGGATCATCAATCATGCCAGGGAAAGTAAACCCAACACAATCTGAGGCAATTACAATGGTTGCTGCACAAATTATGGGTAATCATGTTTCGGTCACTGTTGCAGGTAGTAACGGACATTTTGAACTAAATGTGTTCAAGCCTGTTATAATTTATAATCTGCTACAATCAATTCAACTTCTTGGCGACGCAGCTCGTAGTTTTGCAGAGCGCTGTGTCGATGGAATCATCGCCAATAAAGAGCATATTAATCTCCTAATGGAACAGTCATTGATGTTAGTGACAGCATTAAACCCCCACATTGGGTATGATAATGCCGCAAAAGTCGCGAAGAAGGCATATGGAGATGGAACTACGCTAAAAGAATCAGCTATTTCATTAGGCCTACTAACGCCTGAACAATATGATGAATGGGTGAGACCAGAATACATGATAGAACCAAAATGAATTTACAGGTAACTGACTATCTCTATGATCAGGATCTTATAAAGAAAAGATCCGTAGTCGTTTCAGGGCATCGCACTAGCGTTTCTCTAGAAACAATCTTCTGGGATAAATTACGAAGTTTGGCCTTACAACGGCACAAATCAGTTAATCAACTAATAACGGAAATTGATCAGCATTGCAAAGGCAGCTTATCTAGTGCACTGCGTGTGTACGTTTTACAAAATATTCATAAATTATAGTGATTTATAAACTTATAACCCAGTATTTAGTAAAAATATTATGGTTAACCCAACTTTGTAATAGAATTAATTAAGGTAATCTATGATTAATGTACGACTTTTTAAATATAAACTTCCTAAGAGACCTTAAATACTTTTTCTACAAAGTTATTTTGTTTTCATTATTTTTAACCTCTTCAGCATATTCCCAGGACTTACAACCAGAAGATGGTTATAAACTAATTTCACAAAACCTTATTAAAGCTAAAAATCATATGGTGGTCGCAGCTCATCCGGCAGCTGTTTCCGCAGGCATTGAGATGCTTAGAGAAAACGGTTCGGCTGTTGATGCGGCAATAGCCACACAATTAGTTCTTAACTTAGTAGAGCCCCAAAGCTCTGGCATAGGTGGGGGTGCATTTCTAATGTATTTAGATGGCAAAACCAAAGAACTTCTAACCTATGACGGACGTGAAACAGCTCCTGCAGAAGCTACAGAAAAACTATTTTTAACTTCTGAGGGAGAAAGTATGAGATTTTATGATGCCGCTATAGGTGGTCGATCTGTTGGAGTTCCTGGAACATTGGCTCTTTTAGAACGAGTACATAAAGCTCACGGTCGTTTGCCTTGGACAAGATTATTCCAACCAGCTATAGCAATAGCAAACAATGGTTTTCCGGCCTCTACTCGACTAATAAATTCATTAAAAGGCAAACGGAAAAAAAGGATACAAACGAATAAAGCCTCCGCTGACTATTTTTTTCCCTCAGGAAAAACTCTTAGACCAGGAGATGTCATAAAAAATAGAATTTTTGCTGAAACCTTATCTAAAATTGCTAATCACGGCTCACAGATATTCTATCAGGGTGAAATAGCTAAAGACATAATAACCGAGGTTGTAAGCAACAACA
This sequence comes from Rhodospirillaceae bacterium, assembly GCA_002713365.1. Taxonomy (GTDB): domain Bacteria; phylum Pseudomonadota; class Alphaproteobacteria; order UBA6615; family UBA6615; genus UBA6615. The sequence goes on along the minus strand of PASR01000011.1, from coordinate 11,665 downwards.
GAAATCCGGGAAAACTTAAGTTATCAGATCTAAAAAACTATAAAGTAATAAAACGAAAACCTATATGTCATACCTATAGAAAATATAAAGTATGTGGTATGCCTCCTCCAAGCTCTGGAGCTATTAGTATTGGACAAATACTTGGAATACTAGAAAATTTTAATCTTCCAAAACTCGGGCCGGACAGTATAGATAGCTGGCATATTATAATTGAAGCTGGGAAACTAGCTTTTGCTGACCGAGCACTCTACATAGCAGACTCTGATTTTGTACCCGTACCAATAAGTGCATTACTCGATAAGTCCTACTTATCAGAGAGAGCAAAACTAATTAACTTAAGTTCATCAATATCGGTTCCCGCTATGGCAGGAGCCCTTCCACAGAAAACAAAGTCTAGTTATATTCCAGATTCATCAATTGGAAGGCCTGGTACTAGCCATATTTCAATAATAGATAAAGAAGGTAATGCAGTATCTATGACAACTACCATTGAGGGAGCTTTTGGTTCGCAAATAATGGTAAGAGGGTTTTTACTAAATAGTGAACTAACAGATTTTTCATTTTTACCTAAGATAGATGGCAAACTAGTTGCTAACCGAGTTCAACCAGGCAAACGACCGCGTAGTTCTATGTCTCCAACCATGGTATTCGATCGTGAAGGTAATCTTATTTTAATAATTGGATCGCCAGGTGGTAGTCGAATAATCAGCTATGTAGCTCAAACACTTATTGCAGTATTAGACTGGGGCTTGGACATACAAACAGCTATTAACCTAGGTCACGTAGTCAACCGTAATACTGATACTGAAATTGAGCTTGAAACAAAAGCAATCACTTTTACAAAACCACTAATCAAACGCGGACATAAAATACGTAAACGAAATCTTAATAGCGGTTTGCACGTCATTGCTATTGATAAAGAAAATTTATATGGCGCTGCAGATCCACGTCGTGAAGGCAAAGCTCAGGGCGATTAAGAATAAAACTCTCAAAAATTAATTTTTTAATTCTCTGAGATCTTTGTCTTTGGTAAAAAAAGAATTGAAGCGAACCCCAATAGCGCTGCAATAGTAACTACAAAAACCATAGGCAAAGGAGTGCCATCCTGTATAACACCCACTGTTTGAGCAAATACTGCACCAGTCATCATTTGCATAAAACTCATCAAACCTGATGCTGAGCCTGCTATCTGCGGATTAATACTAACTGCAGCTGCTTGTGCGTTGGGCATAATCAAACCATTGGCAAAAGCCATAACAGTGCTTGGGACAAATATAGCCCAAACTGTCCATTCACCAGCTAATACTAATATGAACATGATTATTCCTGAAATAACGGATAGAATACTTCCAAATTTTATCATTCGGTCTACACCAACACCCCCACCTATTCTGGCCGTAATGAAGGTTCCAAGCATAAAACCCGCAGATAATATTAATAATAGAAAGCCCAGTTCTGTCGGGCTTTTACCCAGAACTCTTATGACCACAAATGGCGCGCCACCAATTAGTCCCATGAACATTCCAAGGCCAAAACTTAATTGGCCAGCATAAGCCAGAAATTCTCTAATTTTAATAAGTGTAATAAAATGAATAAACATTCCACTTTGTGACTGGACATGGGTAGTCTTGACCATAGTCTCAGGAACTTTTGGATAAGCTAATGTTATAGCTGCTAATCCAACTAAGCATGTAAAACAAAAAATTGCTCTCCACCCTGCTAGATCGTTAATTACTCCGCCAATCACCGGGGCAACCATTGGAGCAAAAACTAGAACCGTCACCATATATGCTAACATTCTGGCAGCTGTTTCACGGTCATATAAATCACGTATGATTGCCCTACTAAGCACCATTCCTGACGCACCGCCTATTGCCTGTACAATACGTCCAAAAATCAACACCCATATTGATGTTGATATAACACAAATCACACTACCTATTAAAAAAATAGTTAAACCAATTAACATAACGGGACGTCTTCCATATCGATCAGAAGCAGGCCCATAAGCCAGGGCTGAAATAGCTATAGAAACAAGGGAAGCCGACAATACTAATTGAGCCTGCATATGAGAAACATTAAAAGCGTCTTGTATAGCCGGTAAAGCAGGCAGAAAAACCTGCATAGACATTGGGCCCAAAGCAGTTATAGCCGCAAGAATAAAGATAAGTATGCGCGAAGAATTAGCATTATTCACAAAAAAACCTAATCAGGTGCAACACGAGATTTGACCCTATCCTTAGAAACCGGCATTAATTTTTATCATCTTTAGTTTATGTGGTAAGCGCAAATATCATTTAGCATGAATAAAAAATATTAGTAAAAATTTATATCTAAAATATTTATACATTCTCTAAGCTAAATCATATTAAATGCATATGTATTTCTACATTAAAATTCTTAAGTCTAAATCTAGCTATTGATATCTGATTTTCCGTATCCACCACCACCTGGTGTTTCAATAATAATTTTATCTCCAGGAGATACGTCAGCTTTATCGGTGCCTGTCATTTGTTGTTTAGTTCCATTACTCCTCTCTATCCAATTACGTCCCAGTGAACCTGGATTTCCGCCATTAAGTCCAAATGGAGCAACCGTTCTATGACTAGACAATATCATAACTTGCATATCTTCAAGAAAACGTAACTTTCTTACGACACCATTGCCTCCACTAAATAAACCATCACCACCAGAACTCTTACGAATCTCAAAATTTTCTAACATTACTGGAAACCGCAGTTCTAGCACCTCAGGATCTGTTAACCTTGAGTTGGTCATGTGAGTGTGTACTGCTGAGGTTCCATGAAAACTTGGTCCAGCGCCGGAGCCACCGCATATAGTTTCATAATACTGATATTTATCATTTCCAAATGTAAGGTTATTCATTGTTCCTTGAGCTGCGGCCATGACACGTAGTGCGCCATATAAACTATCAGTTATTGCCTGACTCGTTTCCACATTTCCGGCAACTACTGCAGCAGGATATTGTGGTGAAAGTAATGAATTTTCGGGAATTATTATATCGATCGGTTTTAGGCATCCCTCGTTCATAGGTATGTCTTTATTAACCAACGTACGGAAAACATATAGAACTGCGGCACGGCATATAGCAGAAGGAGCATTAAAATTATTATCCAATTGATCGCTAGTTCCAGAAAAGTCGACGGTCGCTCTTCTAGCCTCTTTATCAATACTTACACGTACCTTAATTTGGTTTCCGTCATCCATAGGATAAATAAACTCACCGTCTTTTAACACATCCAACACCCGACGAACTGATTCTTCAGCATTGTCTTGTACATATTTCATATAAGCGTGCACTGTTGATAGTCCGTAATTCACAACCATTTTTCTTAATTCACTTACCCCCTTTTCATTAGCTGCAATTTGTGCTCGGACATCAGCTATATTTTGATCTATATTTCTAGCTGGGTAAGGTCCCGATTCTAATAACGAGCGGAACTCAGTTTCACAGAAGTAACCGCTATCAACTAACTTAAAATTATCGATTAACACACCTTCTTCTTCTGCAATTTGACTATGAGGCGGCATTGAGCCTGGTGTTAATCCTCCTATATCTGCATGATGACCGCGACTTCCAACATAAAATAGTATGTCATGTTCTTTTTCACCAAAGACTGGTGTAACTACAGTCACGTCAGGCAAATGAGTTCCACCATTATATGGAGCATTTAAAACGTAAACATCCCCAGGTCGCATAGAATAGTGATTTTCACGAATTACGGTACGCACACTCTCACTCATTGACCCAAGGTGAACAGGCATATGGGGAGCGTTAGCAACTAAATTTCCTTCTGGATCGAATATGGCGCATGAAAAATCTAGTCGTTCTTTTATATTTACTGAATGCGCCGTATTTTGAAGAGTAAAACCCATCTGCTCAGCAATGGACATATAGAGGTTATTGAAAACCTCAAGCATAACTGGGTCTACTGAAGTTCCGGGAGCTGATTTTCTTTCAAGTGGAACAATGCGGTTTAGTAATAAATTACCTTCATCTGTTACACTAGCACACCAGCCCGGTTCAACAACCATAGTAGAAACAGCTTCTTGAATGATGGCGGGACCCTGTATCTTTGTTCCGGCGTCAAGATATTTTCGATCATAAACTGGAGTATTACGTTCCCCTCCGTCTATATAAACCTCCACATTTGTTAGTGGTTTTGGCTGTTTATTTTTAGCCTTCTGTGCAAACGATACTTCTTCCACCTTTTCTTTAGCGGCAATAACTTCAACTGCAGCTGTTTCAATTACAAGCGGCCTATCAGGCATCACAAAAGCATACCGTTGTTTATGCAATAACAGAAATTGTTCCGTCATTGATTCTAAAGACGAAAAATTTACTATGAGTGATGTATCAGTACCATCATATTTTAAATGTAAGTTACATATAGTTTCAATATTAGTTTCACTTACACTCTGAGCCTTTACTTCTTCTATTGCTTCTATTGATAAACGATCAAGTATAACTTGGGTTTCACGGATGTTATCTTTTGTAAGGAGTTTTTCAACCGATTGTTCACGTAGAGCCCTTACATCAGCCAAACCCATTCCGTAAGCCGACAATACACCTGCCATCGGGTGGGCTATAACGTTAGTCATTCCTAGAGCATCAGCTACCAAACAAGCATGTTGTCCAGCAGCCCCCCCAAAAGCGCAAAGACTATATTCACTTACATCATAACCTCGCTGTACCGATATCTTTTTAATAGCATTAGCCATGTTTTCCACAGCGATTTTCAGAAATCCATCAGCCACCTCCACCGGAGAACGAGAATCACCAGTTGAAGAATGTATTTTATTAGATAAAGTTTCAAATTTTTCATAAACAATTTGTTTGTTAAGTACTTTATCTTGGTTTGGACCAAATATAGCAGGAAAGTAATCCGGCTGAAGCTTACCTAACATGACGTTACAATCAGTTACTGTTAATGGTCCCCCCTTGCCATAGCTCGCCGGTCCAGGGTTAGCTCCAGCACTCTCCGGCCCCACCCTGTAACGTGAGCCATCGAATGCACATATAGAACCTCCTCCGGCGGCAACTGTATGTATTTGCATCATAGGTGCTCGCATCCGAACACCAGCAACTAACGTCTCAAATGCGCGCTCATACTCTCCCGCATAATGAGTAACATCCGTAGAAGTTCCTCCCATATCAAAACCGATAATTTTATCAAAGCCTGCTTCAGAGCTAATCTCTACTGCACCAACTACTCCGCCGGCCGGCCCAGATAAAATAGCATCTTTACCTTGAAACATTTTAGCATTGGTTAAACCGCCATTCGACTGCATAAACATTAACTTCACGCCACCCAATTCACTAGCAACCTCATCTACATAACGCCTTAATATTGGAGATAGATAAGCGTCAACAACAGTAGTATCACCTCTTCCAACTAGTTTTATAAGTGGGCTAACCATGTGACTAACTGAAATCTGAGTAAAACCAATTTCACTAGCCAACCTTGCCATTTCAAGTTCATGCTGGGGATATCGATAAGCATTCATAAACACTATGGCGATTGCACGAACACCTTTTTCAAAACTTCTCAACAATCCAGAACGTGCGGTTAAGTTATCAAAAGGTTCTAAAATCTGACCATGAGAATCAATTCTTTCATTAACCTCCAGAACATTTTCATATAACATTTCTGGTAATAATATATTACAATCAAATAGTCTTGGCCTTGCTTGATAACCAATGCGTAAAGCATCTCTAAACCCGCTGGTAATAGCAAGTAAGGTATTATCACCTTTTCTTTCGAGTAGGGCATTCGTAGCCACCGTAGTGCCCATCTTAACCACTGCAATACTATCTGCAGGAATAGGTTGATCGGCCTTAAGACCCAGTACATATCTAATGCCTTGTACAGCCGCATCACGGTAATGCTCTGGATCCTCCGACAGTAGTTTGTGAGTAACAAGCGATCCATCTGGACAACGAGCTACAACATCCGTAAATGTTCCACCCCTATCTATCCAGAACTCCCACTTACTATCATAAGTCATTGATTTTATAAGATTCTTTTGTTGAACGACATTACACAAAATGTGTTGTACTTCAATAACTTACAAAGTGATGTAACACATTTGTTACACAAAAAGAACATATTTTGACAACTCATAGACACCCTCATCGCTACGTTGATGTTGATAGAAGAATAGTAGTTTATCCATGTGCGATCACCCCTGCCTCTGGTTTCATCATATCAGCAAGGATCCGACAAACCAACAAAATGCTTGCTCCGTAGCAAGAGTTTAATCGGGGTCAATTATTAGGCGATTAATTGATTATCTGATTAATCAAATAATCAAACTATTATTCCCATGGAAATAATCTTAAACGATAGCATCGACCTAGTAGGCGATACCTTCATAGTTATAGACGAGCACGTTTTCTATCGGAGCCACATCTATCCCCCCTTCGCTAATTCTAGAGATATACCCTGTTCTCCTTTACCTTGAAATTCGTTGTAAAGTTTTAGAACTGCTTGTTCAACACGGTCTGGTTTTATCCAATCACTGTATATTCCTAGCCTTATTCTTTTTACCGCTTCTTGGGCTGTTAAACCATCTTTGTACATTTTCTTAGATTGTCTTTTTACTAAACTTAGATAATCAACCATGTCTTCGAGTATTGCTCGGTCTCCAACGGGGCCATGGCCTGGTACGATTATGTCTATTTGAAAAGTCTTTAGAATTCTTTTTGCTTTATTTATCCAGTTTCCTATATGTGCATCAAAAGTAGCCGGAGTTACAAAATTAAAACAAAAATCTCCGGAATAAAGAATTTTTTCTTTGGGCAGATATACCATAGTGTCGCCGACGGAATGGGTGTGCCCCATATTGTGCAGTTCTATTCGTCTGTTGCCGAGGTACAACGTCATGGATCCCTTATAGGTATGAGTAGGAAAAAACTGATTTACATCTTTTAAATATTTTGCGTATTCCGGGTTAACTTGACGAAAATGACTCAGATCTAAGCCAGCGTGTATCATTCGTTCTCGCATGTGTTCGTGAGCAATTACTGGAATGTCTCGAGGAAACCAGGCGAGCCCAAGCGTATGATCGGCATGGTGGTGGGTACAAATGATACTATTCAAGGGTTTGTCAGTTACTTTAAGGATAGAACTTTTGAAGGCCTCAGTCATAGGTTTAACAAATAGTGTATCTATCACAAGATAAGAGTCAGGACCTAAAACTAGGCCGGCATTAGAAACATTCAGACCTCCTGTCTGGATATAAGCGTAGCAGTCATTGCCAATATCAATCAGTCCAGTTTTCCATGTTTTTTCAATTTTGCGTTTCATATTAACCTCTGCATATGTCCTCGCAAACTGTCAGTTCAGTATTCCCAAACTTTCATAATTTCATCAATCTCAAGTTTTTTACTAATGGTTTTACCTAACCATCCATCAGGAATATCAATCAATGGACCATCACCATTTTCATATCGGTACCACAACATCTCTTCAGCTTGTTTCGGGGAACGTGAGTGAATAATCATTTCATCATTCACCACCTCTGTTCTTCCATCAGTATGTACAAAGGTGATGTGATATTTTACTTTGTAGTCGATGTGCCAGTTGTTCATTACCCAACTCTTATTGATCTTCATAAGTCATTAATTTTATTTTCTTTTATTATTACACTTAAATGTAGAACTTAAATTGTGATATTCTTTTCTAGCAACTACTAGTCACCTTCAATTTTAGAACGCTCTCGTTTATGGGCTAACAGAGCCATCAAACGTTTGTCCCGCCAGTTTCTGCGATCACTATTGTTTACTACCGGCGCGCTTTTAAGCCTTTCATTATCCAACCTCTTAATAGCATCTCCTTTCCAAGGCCGTGCTTGCTGTGTGGCATTAATCTCATTTACCCAATTTCCGTAGCGTTCATTATAATCTGGCACTCCTCCCGGAGCATTAAGTGAAATAGTTTCCATTGCGCCCATGAAAGACCATCTCAGACCTAACGCCTCCCGAACTGTTTTTTCAATATCTTCGATGCCAGCTACATCGTCCTCCCATAATCGATAAACTTCAGAAATTACTGCATACTGAATCCGATTTAGAACAAATCCTTGAATTTCTTTTTTTAAAACACTAGTCGCCTGCCTACATTCTTCCATTAAAATTTTACTACTTGTTATTACCTCAGGTGCAGTCCAAGGCGACGGAACAATCTCAACAAGTCGTAGTAAGTGAGGAGGTGTACCCGGATGCAAAACAATACAACGAGCGCGGCCAGATAAATGTTCAGTAAATGAAGAAATAGGAATAGTAGAAGTTGAGCTTGCAATAGTAACATCATCTGGAACTATTTTATCAAGTTTTTCAAATAAACTTTTTTTTAATTCAGCACGCTCAGGAATACTTTCTTGAACATGCACAGCGCCATCAACAGCATCCTCAATACTGGTAGAAGTAGATATACGCGAAAAAATTTTTTCAGGAGACTCTTCAATTAATCCATAATCATTTAAATGATTAAGACTTTCTTGTATTTCAATCAAAGCTTTATCTGTAGCATTGCGATCGGTATCAAAAAGAACGGGATGACGTCCAGATTCAGAAAACACAATTCCCCAGCCAGTACCAATGAGGCCGGAACCAATGAGAGCTATTTTTTCCATAGTAAAACTTCTTCGTTATTAATAAAAGTAATTCAGTTTTTCCACTCGGGTAATGCCACAGGTTTCCATGGACGATTTATACTAAAATCCTCAGTTATAGCATTTGCTGCAATATAACCTGGGGCGCCATTTACACCTCCACCATTGCCTGAAGAAGATCCACATAAATATAGACCCTCTATAGGAGTACGAGTGCTTGAAAGTTCGGGATGGGGTCTATTTATTCCAAGCTGTGACGGAATATAAGCACCCATTCTGACAGCACCTCCTCGCATATTTATGTTTAAACGCTCAACATCAAGAGGAGTAAACAAAAACTTTCCTCGTACATTATCATCTTGAAGATTTATAGCGTATTCACGCCAAACATTTAAAATACATTCCATGTAATAATCATTTTGTTCGTCCCAGTTTTGAGCTGATCCATCGACTTCATAGGGAGCAAAAGGCCACCAAAAAGCAGAATGGCCTCCTGCTGGAGCATACGAAGAGTCAACGGAACTGTTACAAGCCCCATTGCCCATTAATACATCTGGAAATTGTTTGTCTTCACAATGTTTAAAACACTGCTTTACCTGCTCTATAGTATCCATTCCAAAAAATATATTAAAAGCAGAATCTATATCTGGGTCAAATTCACGCGATTTATATATCGGCCTATCACGTAATGCTAAATGCAGAGTTACAAGACTATGATTACCCCAATGCCAATTATTTAATTTCTTTTGCACTTCATCAGAAAATAATTCATTGCCAATCATATTCATTGTTGTCGGAGCATCTATTGCACTTGCCACAAAATAGTTAGCTTCGATCACACTACTATCATCAAGGATAACATTACTTGCTCGTCCATTTTTAAGTCCTATTTCTTGCACATCACTATCTAAAAATACTTTTCCTCCTCCTTTCTCAAGGATACGCAAAAGTGCATTTGGTAAGGATACTGCTCCTCCCACTGGTAACGTAAAACCCATTACATTAGAAAAAATAGCAGGAAAAACCATACCAGCGCCAGGTTGGTTTTCAGTCGCGATTACATGCATATATGAAGAAAAAAGAGTGCGTATACGATCATCAACAAAATATTTTTCTACAACACTAAACAAATCATGCTCTGCATGAGATAAAAATTCTTTTGCTTCAGGTCCTGACAAACGATCCTTTAATTGATCTATGGGTAGCGGTGCATTATACATCATAGAACCCAACAGAGGCCTCATCTTCACACCATATAAGTGATACAAATCTCTGAAAGTATCAGCATCTGTTTTTGAAAATCTCGAGAGAGAATCACAAGTTTTATTTAAATCCTGATGTATAACGACACACGAACCATCACGAAATGTAGCAGCCTGCTGCACTAAAGGTTCAATATATGAAAATCCATAACGATGCAGTTGTAAGTCATTTATTAAAGGCGAATTTCCAAAGCCCATAAAGAAATTGGAGTGCAGATTGAAGCGATAACCAGGAAGAAGTGGCTCCTGAGTGCTTGTTCCTCCGCCAACTTGCGAGTTTCTTTCAATAACTGCAATTTTAAGACCGGCTAACGACAAATATGCAGCTAGAGTAAGACCATTATGGCCAGCGCCAATAATCACTCCATCATACTTTGTCATAAGCTTGTCCTTAGATTATTTTTTTAGAATGAAACTTTTTTTTAATTTTATCCTTTTGAATTTAAATCATTGCCTGAGCTAATAGATCGAATGAACGTACCCGCGACGGATGATCCCATATTGCAGCCGCTACCATTAGCTCATCCGCCCCCGTAGCCTCAATGAGGGGTGATAACTTAGATTTTATCGTCTCTGCTGACCCGTAAAAAGAGCAGGCCAACATAGATGATGCCTGAGCCTTTTCCATTGGAGACCATATTTTCTCAATGTCTTCAACCGGTGGTGGCAACTGACCTCTAGTGCCACGCACCATTCTCATTACGTTTTGTTGTGGTGTCGTAAAAAGCTTCTTCGCCTTATCTTCAGTATCAGAAACAATAACGTTACAACCTATCATTACATAAGGTTTAGCAAGCTGAGTGGATGGCTCAAATTTCTCACGGTAAATAGATACTGCTTGCATAAGCGCTTGAGGCGCAAAGTGTGACGCGAAAGCAAAAGGCAGACCTAGCATAGCGGCAAGTTGAGCACCAAACAGACTAGACCCCAGAATCCAAAGCGGTACATTAGTATCCTCTCCAGGGATAGCGTGTATGCTCTGATTCTCTTGTGGTGGACCAAGCAAGGCTTTCAACTCAACCACATCTTGGGGAAAATATTCCGAAGAATCAGGACCTCGTCTTAACGCCTGCAATGTACGCTGGTCTGTTCCTGGTGCTCTACCCAAGCCAAGATCAATACGTCCTGGAAACAATGTCGCCAATGTACCAAACTGTTCAGCAATTATCATCGGTGAATGATTAGGCAGCATAATTCCGCCGGCTCCGACACGAATAGTCTTAGTTCCACCTGCAACATGACACATACAAACAGATGTAGCGGCGCTAGCAATACCCGAAAGATTATGATGTTCGGCCATCCAGAAGCGTTTAAAACCAGAAGCCTCGACATGTTGTGCTAGGTCTAGCGCGTTCATCAACGCGTCCGCTGGCGTAAAACCTTCACCAATATACGCGAGGTCAAGTACGGATAATTGCACCATTGTTCAACCTAACTCATACTTTATATCGTACAATGAAATCTCCACTACTTCAGATTTACTTATTCGATTACTCCCATTATTGCTGGCCCCTCTATACAAAACAAACCCTCTTCTTTCTAGATTTACTTCCCGGGTATATCAAACCAGAATGATTTCATCCTCCAGCACAATGCACTAGGTTATTATAAAGAGAATTAAACCCTACCAACAATTTTTTAGCTAATTCATTTCTGCCAATTTCTGCTCAACTAAGTCAAGGTTACTATATCCAGGCTTTATTTCTCCAGAGTGTATCTGACGACTTAGTTCGACAATTGCATCACTGGCAGGCGCTATTCCTCCA